>NZ_FOFP01000029.1 GCF_900110925.1 Pseudomonas cuatrocienegasensis
CCAACGCAATACGAACATAGTTGGCACGCTTCACAGCTTCAAAAAACCAACCCATGACACGGGCTATGGGGTACGTATTTCGGGGGCAAGGTCAGAACCTTGGGGTCAGGATTGACCGGAAAGGCCAATGGAAAGTGCTTCTGTAATAGCCAGATCGCTTCGACCGCAGGGTCTTGCTCCCGAAGCTTCGTCTGCGAAGAAGGTTTTCGCGTACGTTGCTTCGTACTATCAGTTTTTACCTGCACTTTTTCGGCCCGCAGGCGGTCGCGTAACTCAGCTAGTTGTTCAAATCCCATCGTTCAGTTCGCAGCTTCAGTTGAAATGTGGAGCAAGGTTATCCCATGCAGTCTTTTGACACAGCCTAATCAAGTGTCGGACATCACCCCCCCCTCATCTAAAAGAGCTCAGATTAAAGCGCGAGCGCCTTTTCCTGAACATCTGAAATCAGCTCTAACGCTTTTTCTCGAAAATCTGGAGGACGCTCTGACATACAACATCTCCTCCGGCACCATACCGGTATTGCACTGATACCCCATTCCACGGAATCACGCTACTGGCCAGCACTAACGCCGGAAAGGATCAACCTTCGCCGCTTACTACAACGAAATCACTCCGTAAGCAGCTCAGTGGCTTCGCAACCTCATAGCCGCTCGCCACTAATAGAACCAGGTGCCGCTGACGAAAGGAGTATCGAGGAGGTCCACCCGCCCTTCCACACCATGCCAGTGCATCGACAGGACAAACAACCGTTGTGGTCACCTGCACCCAGTTCAGAACGGTAAGCGACGAAGTGGGGGAGCCGTTCTTCCACTAGGACAACGGCGCGAAGGGCCGTAGCACTTTCCCAACGGAGGCAACCATAGCGACCTATGGCTCGGTATGCAGTCGCATCAGAACAGCCTGAGCAAGAATTTGAGCCACTTAAGCGCCAACCATATGGCGTCAACATGCCACCGCGCATAAACTACTGCTTCACCATTACAGTGGAGCACACCATGCAAGGATTCAAATTGGCCGCTGCCATCGCCGCGATTAGCCTGGCGGGAACCATCACTCAAGCCCAAGCCCAGAGCATTATGGTTCCAGGCTCAGACTCCAAGGATTTCTCGATTCGCTGCGAGAAGGAAGGGAAGATCACACTCAACATCCAAGACCGCAGCGGAATTGATCAAATGCAAGTCGCCCGGTTCATCTATGTCACAGATCAAGGAAGCGGACGGACCCTCCTGACCTTTAAGCGCGGATTCACATCGGCAAGCGAGGACGGTAGCCACCTTACTGCAACCAACGAAACCTGCTCATTCCTGCAACAGTAGCTGGTGGCCGAGCGGCTCGACAGTCTGCCCGCGCGGGCGGCCAAGCAGGCCAGGGCCTACCTGATCGACATCTTTAACCACGCGGTCACCAAAGGACTGTGCGTCGACAACCCGGCTGCGTGCACCATCGCGCGTATCGAGAAGAAGCGCAAGCGGCACACTGTCAATGCCATCGACCTGGCGCTGATCACCGCCCAGCGCCGCGCCGACATTCTGTCGATGAAGTTTGAAGACGTGCGCGATGGCCATCTGTACGTGATCCAGCAAAAGACGGCCACCCTCCGCCCCAGCACGCGTTCAACCTCTGCCGTAAACCTTGAACTGCCCAGCGCATAGTTACCGTTGGTGGCTGAACGGATCTGATCCACCAGCCAGGATCAAGCTGATGCCGAAACTGAACCCCCCCATTTTTAGCACTCGCCAGAAATATAGGTCAGGCCGCGCGGGCCAACTTCTGTTTGGGGGTGATGCCTCCTAGGGCATGTTTGGCCGTTCGTGATTGTATGTCCACATCCAGAGATGTTGCATGTTCCTGCACCTCAGTGATCGACTCGAACAAATAATGCCCCCAGCCAGTCGTAACGCACCGTACGGTTGTAGCGCTCGACGTAGGCGTTCTGCTGTGGATTTCCTGGCTGGATATACTCCACGAACGCCGTGCTTTTCCGCCCAGAGAGCAAGCTTACTGCTGATGTACTCCGGCCCGTTATGGCTGCCCTTAGCGGCAGCCTTTTCCTGCCTGCCAAGCGCCCCGGCCTCACTGAAAATCCCGACTCCGCACATCCAGCCCAACCAGTAGCGGCGTCAGGTCGCTCAGACGCCCCGCGATCAGATGACGCACGCCGTCCTTGGACTCCAGATGGCCATCCACTCGTAGCAATTGCGAGCTGACCAATACCCGCCGCTGACGCTCAGCGAGGTCGTGCCAAACCACCACATTGACCATGCCGTACTCGTCCTCCAGGGTGACGAAGATCACCCCGCTGGCCGTCTGTGGCCGCTGCCGGCCGATCACCAGGCCGGCTACGCTGACGTTGCGCCCCTGCTCGACGCTGAGCAGATCGCGCGAACTGCGGCAGCGTTGGGCCTTGAGCTGACAGCGCAGCATGGCCAGTGGATGCGGGCCCAGGGTGGTGCCGACGGTGGCGTAATCCGTATGCAGATCTTCGCCCACCGTCGGCAATGGCAACGCTACCTGAGCCTCTTCTCGCGCCGGCAGGTTGGCGAACAACGGTGGCTGCGCCTCAACACCGGCCACCGCCCAGCGGGCGCTGTGGCGATGCCCGGCCAGGCCACGCAAGGCTCCGCAATCGGCCAACAGCTCACGCGCACGGGCATCAAGCCCGCCGCGGTAGCAGAGATCGGCGACATCGACGAAGGGCCGCTCGCGCCGGGAGTCTTCGATACGCCGAGCATCCTCCTCGCAGAATCCTCGAACCATGCGCAGGCCCAGACGAATGGCCAAGGTCCCCTCCTCGTCTGGCTCCAGCGAGCAATCCCACTCGCTGTGGCCAACGTCTACCGGGCGCACTTCGATGTCGTGACGGCGAGCGTCCTGCAGCACCTGGTCGGGGCTGTAGAAACCCATTGGCCAGCTGTTGATCAGCGCGCAGGCGTAGATGGCCGGCTCGTGGCATTTCAGCCAGCAACTGGCGTAGGTCAACAAGGCGAAGCTGGCCGCATGAGACTCCGGAAAACCATAGCTGCCGAAGCCCTTGATTTGCTCGAAGATGCGCGCGGTAAAGTCCGCCGTGTAACCCTTTTCAAGCATGCGTTCGCTCAGGCGCTGGCGATGCGGCTCCAGGCCGCCGTGGCGCTTCCACGCCGCCATGGCACGCCGCAACTCATCGGCTTCGCCCGGCGTGTAGTCGGCGGCGACTATCGCCAACTGCATGACCTGCTCCTGGAACAGCGGAACCCCCAGGGTGCGTTTGAAGACGACCTCAAGCTCCGCGGAGGGATAGACGACCGCCTCCTCGCCGTTACGTCGGCGCAGGTAGGGATGAACCATGTCCCCCTGAATCGGCCCGGGGCGGACGATGGCGACCTGAATCACCAGGTCGTAGAACGTCTGCGGCCGCAGACGTGGCAGCATCGCCATCTGCGCGCGCGATTCGATCTGGAACACGCCGATGGTGTCGGCGCGACTAATCATCGCGTAGGTGGCGGGGTCTTCCGCAGGCAGGGTCGCCAGGGTCCAGCGCTGCCCCCGATGACGTTCGATCAGGTCGAAGCTGCGCCGCATTGCACTGAGCATGCCGAGAGCGAGGATGTCGACCTTGAGCAGGCCGACCAGGTCGAGGTCGTCCTTGTCCCACTGGATGATGGTGCGCTCGGCCATGGCCGCGTTCTCCACCGGCACCAAGGTATCCAGCGGTTGCTCGGAGATGACGAAGCCGCCCGGGTGCTGCGATAGGTGACGGGGAAAGCCGATCAGCTCGCCGGTCAGCGCCAGTACCCGGCGCAGTACCGGGCTGTCCGGATCGAAGCCGGCTTCACGTAGCCGCTCGAGCGGCGGCTCCTTATCACTCCAACGCCCACAACAATCAGCCAGGGCGTTGACCTGGTCCGATGGCAGGCCGAGGACCTTGGCGATATCACGTACCGCGCCGGCACCGTGATAGGTGCTGGCGACGGCGGTAAGCGCCGCCCTGCCCCGGCCATAGCGCCGAAATACGTACTGCAACACTTCCTCGCGCCGCTCGTGCTCGAAGTCCACATCGATATCCGGTGGCTCGTTGCGCTCCTTGGAGAGGAAACGCTCGAACAGCATGTTCATGCGCGCCGGGTCGATCTCGGTGATGCCCAGGACGTAGCACACCGTCGAGTTGGCCGCCGAGCCGCGGCCTTGGCAGAGGATGCTCTGGTTGCGGGCGAACTGGACGATATCGTGCACTGTGAGAAAGTAGCTCTCATACCCCAGCTCGGCGATCAGCCCCAACTCCTTCTCAGCCTGCTCGCGGCACTTGGTCGGGATGCCCTTAGGCCAGCGCCAACGCATGCCCTGCTCGGTCAGCTCGCGCAGCCAGGTGGTCGGCGTATGGCCCTCAGGCACCAGCTCGCGGGGGTACTGATAACGCAACTGGCCGAGGTCGAAGGTGCAGCGCGCGGCGATGCGTAGCGTCTCGGCCAACAGCTCCGGCGGGTAAAGCTCGGCCAGCGCCTGGCGCGAACGCAAATGCCGTTCGCCATTGGCGAACAACCGCTGACCGGCGTCAGCCACCGTGCAATGGTGACGAATGGCGGTCATGCAGTCCTGCAAGGCGCGTCGGCCACGGGCATGCATGTGCACATCACCGCAGGCCACCATCGGTATGCCCAGCGTGGCGGCCAGCGCCTGCAGGTGCGCCAGGCTCTGCGCATCGTTCGCGCCATGGTGCAGTTCCACCGCCAACCACAGGCGCTCGCCGAACATGCTGTGCAGCCACTGCCCAGGTGCTGGGTCTGGCACCTCGTCGGCGATCCATAATGCTAGCAAGCCCTCCAGCGGCGCGCTGAAGTCCTCGCGCAGCAAACGGTATTCACCCTTCGCCGCGCGCCGTCGCGCCAGGGTGATGAGCCGGCACAGGCGCTGGTAGCCAGCGAGGTTCTCAACCAGCAGTACCAGCTTGGGGCCATCTTCGACCCGCATCTCGCTGCCAACGATCAGCGGCAACTCGCATGCCTTGGCAGCCTGCCAGGCGCGCACGATGCCGGCCAGGGTGCATTCGTCGGTGATGGCCAAGGCCTGGTAACCGTGACGCTTGGCCCGCTCGAACAGCTCGCGAGCGCTGGAGGCACCACGCTGGAAGCTGAAGTTGGATAGGCAATGCAGCTCGGCGTACCCCCCGCTCATGCGAACCAACCCTGCAACATAAACGGACCGCTTTCGCCGAACGTACGATAGGCCCAGGCACGCTGCCCGGAGCGGGTTTCGATCAGGTAATAGTCGCGGCGCACGTCGCCACCGTCCCACCAGCCAGATTCGATACGCTCGGGACCCGCCAGGATGCGCGCAGCGGTATGGGCTCGCGCAACAACCAGCCCGGGCGTGGCGGGCCTTGCAGGATGGGTCCGGGTTTGTCATCGCCGGCCACCTGCCAGGCATGCTCGGGACGATGGTCGGCCTGGGCGCGCAGACCCTGCACCGCCTCGTCGCCCAAGCGCGCACGCAGCCGCTCGCGCAGTTGTTCCCAAGGCAGTAATTGCTGGGGGCGCTCGTCGAACAGTTCGCGGTGCTCCGGGACGAAGGCCGGCAGGTCGCGCGCAAGCAGGCGCATCCCACGTACCGGCGCGACCACCTGCATCTGTTCCAGGCGGCCACGCGCCAGCTCGAAGAGCATGGCCGGGTCGCGCTCGGCACTCAGCAGGCCAATCTGGATGATGCTGTCCGCGGCATCCGCATGCTGCAGGCGCAGGGCGAAGCGCTGCACACCGCTATCGCGCCCGGCAAGGAAGGCGGCCAGGTCGGCGGTCAGCCGGCGCAACGGGAACAGCAGGGCCTGATGCGATTCGACCTCGAAGTTCAGCTCGATACGCCCATCGAATCGGTCCGGCGGCACGTAGCACTCCAGGGCCAGCGCACGCTCGCCGAGCAAGGTATCCAGATGCTGCTGCACCTGGGCCGGGAAGCGCCGCGCCAAGGTGTCTCGCGGTAGCGCCAGCACCTGACTCAGGGTGCGCAGGCCCATACGGGCAAAGGCCGTGGCCACCTCGCGGGCCAGACCAATGCGTTCGACGGGCATCCTGCCCAGCGTTTCGCGCATGACCGCGTCGTTGGCGATGGCCAGACCGTCATAGGCGTTGGCCAGAATGCGCGCGGCCAGTGGATTCGGCGCGGCGACGATGCGGTGACGAAACCCCAAGGCTGTCAGTTCCTCGCGCAAGCGCGCCTCGAAACGGGGCTAAGGGCCGAACAGCGCCAGACTGGACTCGATCTCCATCAGCAGGGTGCGCGGGTAGCACAGGCTGACGTGGGAGCTGAAGCGATAGCCCCAGGCCGCGAGGAACTGCTGCCAGCGCTCGATCTCTTCGGGTGCGTACTCGACCAGGGTGAAGTCGCGGGTCAACGCATGGGCAGCGGTCAGCGATTGCCCGGCGCGCAGGCCGAGCGCACGGGCCGCCGGGTTGAGCGTTTGCAGCACCCGGCGCTGCGCCGTGCCGGTGACCAGCGCCAGCGGTGCGTCGGGATCGCTGCAGCGACGCAGCACGCCATCCAGTGCCAGTTGCGGCAGCAATACACAAGCCCAGCGCATGCTTACCTCACTGCCCCGCCGCAAGCGGAATGGCGGCAGACGGAGGCAAGCCACCGCGGCACTTGAGCACACGCAACTGCGCCGGACGCGCATCGACGGCAATACGCAACGCCGCCGGCGAGGGGTTGACCGCCTCCTGCAACGGGCGATAAGCAAAGGCCAGGGTCTGCCCGGTTTCCGCCGCCACCTGCAGCCGGCGCAAGGCGCGGTCGTCGGCCCGCTGCGGCCAGCACAGCACCGCGCCGCAGCTGCCCGAGCGCAGGCACTGCTCAGTCGCCCATAGGGCATCAGGGCCGCTGGCCTGGATGATCACCAGCCAGCGCAGATCCACCCCGGCGGCCTGCCAGGCCTGTGGGTACGGCACATGGGGCGGAGCCACCAGCACCACCCGCTCGGCACTGCGGGTCAACCGCACCAGGGTCGGCCACAACAGCTGCAACTCACCGACCCCTTCGCTGGGTATGAGGATCTCGCTCAACGCCGATTCGGGCCAGCCACCCGTTGGCAGCAGCGCATCCAACGCTGCATGCCCTGTGGGCTGAGCACTCGCCGGCAATGGCGTCGGCTGGGCTCTCCAGATCCGTCGTTGCTGCAACAGATCATCCAGCGCTACGACAGCGCCCATTACCCTCGCCTCGCCATTACCTGGGGAAAACCTGAGGTCAGCACAGTGCACCAGGACCTGCCCGGCAACGGATGACGCCTAGGGACACGAGCTGAAGATGCAAGGGATTGCCAGGGATCGGGCATGTCAGCGAACTCAAAATAACTGTATGCACATACAGTACACGCAGGCCTTAACCCCTTCAATGCTGACAGGAGAGCGGCAGACCAGAGACGTCCTTTGAATGGCTGCGCTTAGGGCTCAAAGACTGATCCGTAAGCTCTTTACTGCCCTTTAACTGGACAATCAGCCCCTCCCCGGCTGCTACCCGATCCATCTCGATCAGCAACCGTTCTTTGCGGGTCTGTTTGCACTTACCGACGGCCGAGTACGCCTAAGCAATAGCGTTCCGGCGTATCCGCCGTCGGGCTCGTGGGCTGCGCCCCGCGCTTCGTGCCGAATCGCGGCCAACCGGCTTTGATCCCTAACGCCTCCGGCCCTTAAGGGCCTGCGCGCTGCGCTTGCTGTCGGTGCCCATTAGAGAGGTGGAATGGCGGTCTTGCTGTTTCCCTTCACCCTATCACGGCGTTCTCGCCGTCAAGGGCTGCGCGCGCAGGGCGCGCTTGCGGCGAGCCGGCTGTCGCCCCCTGACTGCTGCGCTGCGCCGTGCTGGCCGGGAATCGGGCAATGTCGCCCGAGTAACCGGAGCACGATCATGTCGCAGCTTTCTCTCGCTTTTGACGCATCCCTGCTGATTCGCGACGAACAAGGTCGCTACCTGCCGGCCACGGCCGATCAGATCCTGGCGGCGGCTCGCAAGGTCATCGATCTGAAGGTCCAACGTGGTGCGGCCTTCACGTCGCCAGAACTGGTCAAGGAGTACCTGGTCGCTAAGCTGGCAGGCTTCGAACATGAAATTTTCGCGGCGCTGTTTCTGGATGCCAAGCACCAACTGATTCAGTACATTGAGATGTTTCGCGGGAGTATCGATAGCGCTTCGGTCTACCCTCGGGAAGTGGTCAAGGATGCACTTCACTGCAACGCGGCAGCAGTGATCTTCGCGCACAACCACCCAAGCGGAAATCCTGAGCCAAGCCAGGCTGACAAGGCGCTAACACAACGCTTGAAGGAAGCTTTGGCGCTGGTCGATGTCCGCTCGCTGGATCACATCATCGTGGCAGGCCAACGCACCGTATCTTTCGCCGAGCTTGAGTTGCTATGAACCAAGGGGGCTGAGCCCCCTATTTGCTGCGCCCTTTCAGGCGTTCGCAGCGTGTTCAGCCGGCTCATCTTCCTTGGCTGCTATCCCCACCGTCCAGTGACCGCCGTTTTCTTGGATCAGATGCAGCAGGTCGCAGGTTCTGATCATGTCGAGTAGGCCAGAGTGGCCGTACCTGACTGACAACAGTCCATCAACGCTGGCAAAAGCTCGCTACCTGAACACCAGCACCAGAAGCGCCAAAAGAATCAGTAATAAAAGTCCAACCACCACTTTGAGCATGAGCACCAACTGCGGTATCTGTTCAATGAGCCTCAGTTGCTGTTTTAAAGAGCCATCCAAGCCTAGAAGACCTGGACGTTCTTCAGACTTCAACGTCCAGTTTGAATGCATGAGAATGATGGAGATAAACGTCACAGAGTGCGCCCCGCCCAGCAGGCTCTGCGCCACAACAAAAAATTGCGCCTCTGTAGTGGCCGGTTGGTAATCGCTGAATCCTAGTGCAGTAAACATAGCAGCGGAAAAATAGAAGTGCTTCCAAAAATTCAGCGCATAGGTTTCCTGCTCAGGAATAGAGAACAAGACATTATTAAACAAAGACACACCGGTAAAACCCAGTATCAGCACAACAGAAGCGCAGATATAGAGAAAGAAAATCACATTTACCTCCCACCGTCTGGGAGACAAATGAGTAAACACGTAAGTACATAAGGCAAAGTACAATACGTAGATTGAGACAACCCCTACTAAAAAACCTGCACGTGCAACTAGTAACACAAGCAAGAGGTTGACAACCATTAGCACGACCAACCCCTTAACCTTGTTTCCTTGTAAATACCCCACTACACCTTCCATCCATGCGCCTTATTCAAATTTTAATAATCGAAGCAGACCGTCTAAGTCCCTACGCCTGTCCTCGACGCGTCGCAACGATCACTATAGCTTGGTTTAGTAGATCTACTCCCGAATACCGATAATAGTAAGGTCATGACTTATCAAAAACCTGCACCTAGATACTGTTACACCACCACACCTCATGCGTCTCTGCCCTGTAGTCTTTTTCAATTCCTTCAACCAACAAGGGCGCGCTGATAATTCCTCAAACAGAGTTTTTCTGCTCCTCCAAACTCAGATCACGCTCCAGTTGTATAGCATCGCCACCATTTCATAACCAGATAGAGCCACGTGAACCTCCGTTCCTGGCACGGAACGTGGGAATGATTGCAAAGCATCTGCAACTGGAACATCCGGAAAGCAGTCTTTGATTAACGGCACTCTGACTGTCGCAGCCACAAACGGCGAGTGTTTCAGCTACTTTAACAGCACCCACTGTACGACAGAGCTACTCAGGAAGTATCAATAGAAACATCTACGGTCATCACTGCGGCGCGGGGCAGTCACATTTCTCGACCCAACCAGCCGGTGCTTCGATGTCGCCCATCTGAATGCCCATCAACTCGGCGTAAAGCCGCTGAGTGAAAGGCCCCACTTCATGTTCGCTGTGGAACACGTGCAACCGACCGCCGTACTGAATACCTCCAATGGGGGTGATTACGGCAGCCGTTCCACACGCTCCGGCTTCCTTGTACGCGCTTAGGTTATCGATATACACGTCGTCTTCGACCGTACGAAGACCTAACCGGCTACTGGCCAGTTCCAGCAGCGAGGCGCGGGTGATACCTTGCAGCACTGAGGGTGAACGGGGGGCGACGAAGGTGTTGTCGTGGGTGATAGCGAAGAAGTTAGCCGAACCGACTTCTTCAATTTTAGTGTGCGTCATTGGGTCGAGGTAAATGCAGTCTGCGAAGTTCGCTGCCCGTGCTTCAGTGCCAGGCAACAAACTAGCAGCGTAGTTGCCTCCTACCTTAGCGGCGCCAGTACCGTTGGGAGCAGCCCGGTCGTAGTCGGAGATCACGAAGTTGCTGGGCTGTAGTCCCCCTTTGAACAACGGCCCCACCGGAACACAGAATACGCAGAAGATGAATTCGGGCGCGGTGCGGATACCGATATTGTCGCCCACGCCGATTACGAATGGCCGCAAATAAAGGGAGCTGGCGCTGCCATAGGGCGGCAAGAACCTTTCGTTTGCACACACTACCTGTTTGCAGGCGTCGATGAAGTGCTCAGCAGACACTGTGGGCATCAGCAGTCGCGCACAACTGCGCTTCATGCGCTCAGCGTTTCTGTCAGGCCGGAACAAGTTGATGGAGCCATCTTTGCAGCGGTAGGCCTTCATGCCCTCGAAACACTGCTGGCCATAGTGCAAGGCCGTGGACCCTTCGCTCAAGTGCAGTTGGTTATCTTCAGTCAGGTAGCCAGTTTGCCATTGGCCATCGCGCCAGTGGCACACATAACGCAAATCAGTTTTGCGATAGTTGAAACCCAGCGCATCCCAGTCAAGTTTCGGATCTTCCATATCCTCGTTCCTCATGTTTTATTTTATTGCCTCTTCACGCGGGCATAAGCATGCCAAGGAGGGTTCTTGAGAACTCCCCCACGGGCCTTCAACGTTGCTACGAGGGTCAGATGCTGTGCTGCCATTCGTAGGCAGGCTGTGCAGGCCCTGTATACCGATCAGAATACGCGCGGCTTATCCTAAGGCCCTGTCGCGGGAGCGGCACCAGCGTGCCGGCGATACGCCGAACGCGTTCTTGAAGTGCCTGCTCATGTGGCTCTGGTCGAAAAAGCCGGCGTCTACCGATGCCTCGCTCAGTGGGCGCCCCGACAGGATCGACGCTTTCACGAGGTCCAGGCGGCGCATAGTGATGTAGCGGTGGGGGCTAGTGCCGAAGTACAACCGGTAGTCTTTCGACAAGCTCCACTTGTCACGCCCTGTGCATTCGGCCAAGTCATCAAGGCTCACGGGCAAATGTAGGTTGTCGTTCATATATTCACGCGCAAGGTTTGCGGCCGTGAAGCAATTGCCATTATTTGCTGGCTGTCCACCGCACATGGCTTGTAGCCGGGTGAACAGCTGGAAAATCGCGTCGTCCTCAGCTAGAGAGTCGACCGGATCGTCGAGCGAATTAAGGATACTATCAGCAGCGGCGGCCAACTGCGGATCGCTCGAAATGCCCCCCTTGAGGAAGGGCAAGGGTTTGCCGTGGAGCACCTCCTGCGCAAGCTCCGGGGGGATGTAGAGCATGCGATAGCGGAAGCCTGACTCACTGCCGGCATGGCCGTCGTGCTCTTCGTCAGGATGCAGCACCATGGTGCTGCCCGGTAAGCTGTTACGTGCCTCGCCGCGGTAACGGAAACTCTGCACACCTGTCAGGGTGCGACCGATTGCGTAGGTGTCATGCCGGTGCGGATCGAAACCATGCCCACTGAAAAAAGCCTCCAATCGCTCCATTTTGGACGACGGATGGAGGTGCCGTACCCAGTCTTTGGAAGAAGGCAGTTCAATCATGACGCTGATCCTTAGCAAGTTGTTCCATCTTGGGCGTATCGCATGAAGAATTTGAAGGAGGCGATAAGCCAAATTAACATTTGGACCCTACAGCTTGAAGGCCATTGGTCGATCGTCATAAAAAACCTTATCAAGGAATGAGCACGATCGAGCCTGTCGCTTTACGGCTCTCCAGCAGCACGTGCGCACGCTCAGCGTCGGCCAGGGAGAAGGTAGCGCCTATGTGCACGTCCATGCCATCTCGAAGGCACTGAAAAAAAGTTTCAGCCAACGCCTGCAACGATGCCGAATCGCTGATGTAGTCGAACAGCATCGGGCGGCTGACGGTCAGTGACCCCGCCCGTGCCAACTCGGCTAGGGCCACGTTCTCGACCGGCCCGGAGGCATTGCCGAAGCTGATTAGGTGGCCGCGGGCAGCTGTCGCGTCAAGCGAGGCTCTCCAGGTACTGCGGCCGACTGAATCGTAAACGAAACGCACGCCCTCGCCGCCAGTCAGTGCCCGCGCTCGGTCAGCGATGGATTCATCGGCTAGCAAAGTGGCCCATGCTCCGGCTTGTTCAGCTTGCGCTGCCTTGGCAGTACTAGATACCACCCCGATCAGATGGATGCCACGGCACCTAGCGTATTGGCAGGCGAGCAACCCAACCCCGCCGGCGGCCGCATGAAACAGCACCGTGTCGCCAGGCCGGGGTTGGCTGACCTGGTTGAACAGGCACAGTACCGTCAGTCCTTTGAGCAACCCGCCCGCGGCGGTAGTGAAGGAGATGTCGTCGGGTAGGTGAACCAGCCGATGCTGATCCACGGTGTGATAGGTGGCGTAGGCTCCCAAGGCGGACTGCACGTACGCCACGCGGTCACCCACATCGAAACCTTGGGTGCCAGTCGCGCATTCCACCACCGTGCCGGCACCTTCGGTGCCCAGCCCAGAGGGCAGGCACGGCGGTGGGTACAGCCCGGAGCGGAAGTAGGTGTCAATGTAATTCACTCCGACCGCCTCGTTGCGCACACGCACCTGGCCGGGTGCCAATGGCTTCAGCACAAGCGGCTCGTGTTCGAGCACCGAGGGCGCGCCGTGGCTGCGAAATACAGTTCGATACCTGTCAAAAACGTTCATTTTAGGGCCGAGTAGGTCAGGTAAACGGAAAAGGACATGAGAGAAAGCCCGACCAGCTTGGGCACCCATCGGTGGACGTTGTGGTGGGGCGTGCGGCTCACCACGGTGCCCAGCCATGCCCAGGTGAAACCGATCGGCACCAGGATGAGCAGAAACGAGAGCAGCGCCCAACCGAAGCGCTCAACGGTGGTATACGCCTCGCGGGGGAACACCACCGACGCCAATATCAACGCCTTCGGGTTGAGCAGCGTGACCATCAACAGTGCACGGCAGCTGACCACGCTGCCCCTTGGCTCGCTCGCCAACTGCCTCAGCGAGGCGATGCGGTAGGCCAACAGGCCCAGGTAGCCTGCACACAACAGTTTCAAACCGATGCCGAGGTCGGGGTAACGCGTAGCCAGCGCGATCAGCACGAAGCCCCAGACACTGATCGCAATGCTGTAGCCGAACGCCTCGGTGGCGATCAGCGGTGAGGTGCGGGCGGGCCCGCTGGTGTAGCCGGAGGTCATCAACAAAGTGTTGGTAGGTCCCGGCATCAGTAATATCAACGCGGCCCCAGCAGCGATATTGAACGAAGCAGTCAGATAGTCCATTACAGTTGTTCTCCCTTCCTGGTGGTCACACGGCGGCGAAGCTTCGCAGGGCTTGCAGCACACCAGGCAGGTTCTGGCGAACGAAAAAGTGATCCCCGGGAAATACCTGCTGCTGCGTAGGTTGAGTGGTCTTGGCAGCCCAGGCCTGCAACCCGTCAACCGGCACCGAGGGATCGTGGTCGCCGCCAATCGCCAGGATCGGCAGCGCTACCGGGGCTGCTGTGGGCAGGTCGATACTTTCGGAGAGCGCAAAATCATTACGCAGCGTTTTCAGGGCGATTGCACGCAAGCCAGGGTTATCCGCTACTTCACCAGGCAAGCCGCCCAAAGCATGGATGTACGCCAGGAACTGCTCGTCGCTCATGGCGGAGGCGCTGACTCGGTTACCCAGCGCTGCGGAGCTGGCGCAGGCGGTCAGGGACTGGATGCGTGCGGCCGGGTAATGCTCGGCGCAGTAGCTGGCGAACCGGTGCGCGATCCCAGCCCCCAGGCTGTAGCCGAACAAATGCAGAGGCAGGTCGAACAGGCCCGACAGCGCCTGCGCCAACGGCGGTAGCAGTTCGTCGATCTGGGTGAAGAACGGCTCAGCGAAGCGCGCCTCGCGCCCCGGCAGTTGCACGGCGCACACCTCGACCTCTGGCCCCAGCCGCGCTTGCCAGTCGCGATAGAACGAGGCGCTGCCGCCACCGAAGGGGAAGCACAGCAGGCGGCTACGTGCCTCGGGCTGTACGGTCCGGTGCAGCCACTTGTTCACTGCCGGGCTAGTCATGACCAGCCTCGGCAGACTGAGCGAAGTAATCGTTGCCATTGGCCGCGAACCAGTCACGCCGTGATGGAGTGAACACGTCCAGGTCTACGGTATCCTCCAGGCACTCGGCGGCATGCGGAACGTTGGCCGCGAGGTGCAGCACGTCGCCGGCGCACAATACGGTGCTTTGCTCCATCTCCCAGCCATGGGTGAAGCGGATCTTGCCCTTGAGAATGTAGGTCATCTGCTCGTTGGGGTGGCTGTGGTGTTTGACCACCGCTCCAGCTTTCATCGTCAGCTTGACCATCATCAGTTCGTCACCGTGCACGATCTGGCGCACGATCAAGTCCCCCAACTGCTCTTTGTCGACGGCATTCCAATTGACCGCAGTGTCTGGCTTGATCATCTCAGCCCCCTTGAACATGAATGTAGAAGTCGTGAAGCATGAAGGCCGCGCATACGGCCAGCCCCACACCCATCAAACGGTTGAAGAAATTGAAGTACGACTCTTTGGTGATGCGCTTGCCTAGCACCGCGCCCAGGAACGAGTAGATGCCCGGGGCACCGGCGCCCCCCAGCGCGATCATGATCGAGACCACGGCAATGCTAATGCCAGTGACGTGGGCCGCAGGGAACATCACTGTGGTGATCGGCAGCACCACCATCATCCCTTTGGGGTTTAAGGCCTGGATCAGAAAGCCGTTCCAGAACGTCAGCGGTTTATCGGTCGGCGATGCTGAGTTCACTTTGCCCGGCAGCACCACCTTGGAAGTGAACACCTTGAACGCCAGGTACAGGGTGTATAGGCCGCCCACCAAGGCCATGTAAGGCAGCACCGAGCGCGAGATCAAGGCCTCGCCGGTGTAACCAAAGATCAGGAACAGCGCGAACATAGCGCAGCCCACCCCGATGAAAAAGCCAACCGTGCGCCGGAACTGGCCGGTGAGCCCAGCGTTCAAGCCCATCACGTTGACCGGCCCGGGGCTGTACATCACACTGAAGGCGTAGAGAAAAATTTCCATCAAATAATCTCCTAGTTCAAGCCGACCGAACGCCGAGCTTCGTAAGCACCGAGGTGTAGACGCACTGGTCGATCACTTCATCGTTGGCGACCATTTGTCTTTGCCATTGGTACAGGGAGCGGAACGCCGATACCGCGTCTCCATGTTCTAGTAAGGTGTTCACCTGATCCGGCGGCAGCGTGCCGTTTTCGCCGAGCCGGGCCGAAAGCTTCTGGCAGCCACTAAGAAAGCTGTCGATCTGGTCGATCAGCGCCTTGCGGATCACCAGCACTTTCTCCGGTTCTTCACCCACCAGCAGCGCCAGGTCCACAGCCTGGTCGCCGTCGGCGCGGCTGCCGGAATACTCGACCGATTCGAGCAGCGTCAATGGCACGAAAGCCTCCAATCCCCCCAGGTCGAAGATCAGTGCGGCGAGCACACCAATGTTCTTTTTCTGGATAGAGGCATCCACTTGCAGGTGGTCCGGGCGATGGGTGACGGTGGTCACTGCGGCCTTGAAACTGGCGCTAAACTCGACGCGAACCGGCAGACCTTGCACCGCATGCTCATGGAATGTGCCCAGGTGCGGGTTCCAGTACAGCTGCGCCTGCTCGGGTGTAGTGGGTTCTATGCGGGCGATGGCTTCGCCAGGGATGCGTTTGTCTTCATGCGTCCGTGCACTGCCCTTGCGCAGCAACACGTTGACCGTTTCGTTGTGCACCTGAGGCGCAGGTTTGCCGTCCAGAAAGCCCGCCCGCACCGCGTGGCCGGTTTTGAGTACTGGAGGAACAGGCATCGCATGCTCATCAGCCTGCGCCTCGATCGACAGCGCGAAGCGGATCGGCAAACCTACGCGCCGAGCGAAATCCAGGTCGGTCCTGTTGTGGGCGGGGTTGACCAGCACGGCACCGGTGCCGAAATCAGGCTTGACCCAATCAGCGACCCACACCGACATCAAATCACCGGTCAGCGGGTTGCGCACATAAGCGCCGGTGAAGTAGTTGTCCGCATCGGGCCGGTCGGCGAGGTTGCGTGTGAACCAATGATATTTGTGCACAGCGATGGCGCACGCGGCAGTGCAGGAACTCCAATCGGTCACGAACACATCGATGCTGTTTTCGGCATCGAACAGTTGCAGCGAGCAGATTGCACCCTGCGACTGGCGCACGCTTTTACGGATTTTCGCGACGATTTTTTCCGACCAGAAGGGAATGCGTGTAGATATCTGTGCGGTGGCCTCGCACGAGGGGCCATAGAAGGCTTCGAAAGCGCCCCCGTCCAAGGCGTTGAAATGCACATGGCCCTTTTCCAGCAAGCGGTTCAGCTGCGCGGCGACGGCGACGGCGTCGGCATTGACCGGCACGCATTGGGTGGCCCGGCTCATGAATGCAGCGAACAGCGACGCCCTCTTGAGTGTCAGGTCTGCCGGCTCACTGCCGTGAGTGTGCTCCAGCAACGCAAAGGTCTTCATCTTCCTATCTCCTTGAGGGGGTGGCCGACTGATAACGGCCGGCCACCGGCATTAACCCGCCTGCTGGCTGAACGACGGCTGGATGGCCTTGCTCAGCTGGATTACCGACGAGTTGCGAAAGAGCGATTCCATATCGATCTGCACCTTCAGCTCCTCGTGAAGTTGGCGCTGGATCTCGGCCATCATCAATGAGTGGCCGCCCACGTCGAAGAAGTCGTCGTCCAACTTCAGTTGCGGGTAATCCAGCGCCTTGGCGCAGATTTCATGAATGGCATTCAGCATGGGACTTTCTCCTCCACTGCGGCGAACGAAAACGCCTGATCTCGGTTGTTGGCACTGCGCACCTGGTTGTGCCCGTAGGTGTCGACGCCGGACACCAGCACGGTGGCGTAGTTAGCCAGGTCGAAGGTTTCACCATGCGCGTTGTAGCTCGACAGGTCTGGATACACCCGCACATGGGTAGGGACGTAACGGCCGGAGATCGCCAGGCGCGTTTGCCGTTCGCTGGTGTTGTTGTGCGAGGCATGGGCGCAGGAGGCGGTGAAAATCACGCATTCGCCGGCTTGCAGTTCCATGTCCACTGGGTTGGCGCTTTCCGGATCCCAGGCCGGGTCGACCTTGAATTCGGAGAAGTCATAGCCGAAGAAGCCGGTGTCGGTCTTGGAGTGCTGGTAATCACCATTGCGACCGGTAGCGACGCTCTTCTTCTCGTCGTAGTAGAACTTCTTGTGCGAGCCAGGCAGGAAACGCATGCACGCAGTTTCCTTGGTGGCCGGGGTGAACGCGGTCCACACGGTTAGGTCGATGTAGGCATTCCAATCCGTTTCTGTCGGCACGATCAGCGGGTTGCCGTCGGTATAGCTGTAGTCGCGCACCTGGTGCCACTCGGTGCCGCGGCCACCTGGGAACTTGGCGAACCATTCCGAACGCCAACACAGCAGGTCGCTACCCAGAATGCCGCGCAGATACTTGAGGATGGTCGGGTGCATTATGTGCCGCGACAATTCGGGAATATCGAAGTGGCGGTCGTAGTTCATGTTGTTGTCGTACAGGATGTGCGAGCGGTCGTGGTTGGCCACGCGCAAGGCCCGCAGGATCTCCGCCGCTTCTTCGGGCTCGTAAAGCTTGATCGGGCCGATGAAGCCGTTGCGCTCGAACGATTCGATGTCTGCCTGAATATCATCAGTGATCACCGCACCAGCCGGCAGGCCGGTGGTAGCGGATATTTTTTGGTCCATCTGTGTCATGTGAAACTCCTTATTGGTAGTGACGGGTTGTTCAGCCCATATTCAACAGAGCTTGGCGGTCGATCTTGCCGTTCTGCGTCAGGGGGAACTGTTTGCAGGCCACGTATCGCCGTGGGTGCATGTGGTTGGGCAACAGTGCCGAGAGCTGGCGACCGATATCGTGTAGGGTTGGCAGTTCGTCGGAGGTGGTCACGAAAGCGGTGAGTTCGGCTTCCTGACCTGGCAGGGCCTGGGTGTTGAGCACGATCGCGTCCTCAACGGCGTCTAGCGCGTTGCGTACGCCGTTCTCGATTTCGGACAGGTTCACCAACATGCCGCGGATCTTGATTTGGTTATCGCGCCGCCCCACGCAAATGAAACTGCCGTCGGCTTTGCGGCGAGCGTAGTCACCAGTGAAGTAAGCGGCACGAGTCACGCCGTCGACGGTCATGGGTCTAAAGCGTTCGGCCTGCAGCGTGAGGTTGTTCAGGTACCCCTGGCCCACTCCCATGCCGGAGATCACGATCTGACCGGTTTCGCCGACTGTCACAGGGCAGTCATGCTCATCAAGCACATCGACGCGGCAATTACCCACCGGCTCGCCCATTGGGATGCCGTCAGTGAGGTAGGTGGCGTAATCGACCATGCGGTGGCAGGTGGCTACGTCGGTACATTCCGCCACACCGTATTGGTGAATCAGGTTGCACGCCGCACCCTTGCCTTTGGCCCATTCCACTACCCGAGCGGTCGAGAGGGCTTCACCACCAATGAACAAGTGCCGCAGGCTTGCCAATTGCTCACCGGCCTGCCCCGCCTGAAGAATCAGGTACAACGAACTGGGGGCCAGATGGATGCTGGCGACCCGGTGCTGTTCGATCAAACCCGCGATTTCGTAGCCATCGAACATGCGGCTGCTCGTCAGCGAGATCGCCGCCCCGCTGTACAGCGGCGTGACCAGGCTACGTTGAGAGATATCGAAACCGTAAGCAGATACCAGGATTCCGTTAGAGTCCTGCCCCAGGCCGTATTCGCGTACGTGCCAATCAATCAGGTTCGCCCAGCTGCGGTGAGTGATAGCCACCGCTTTCGGCACTCCGGTGGTCCCGGAGGTGAATACGGTGTAGCAAAGTGTGTTTTCCTGCACTGGCCAATGGCTCGGCTGGGCCACCGGCAGCCCCTCCAACAGCATGCGTACTTGCTCGATGTCGGCCACAGGCACAGCTTGTCCACCGAGGTTGGCAATGAACGGCGCCGAGGTGAAGATCAACTTGAGGTCGGCAAGTTGCCCAATCATCTGTGCCAACCGGGCAGAGGGGTTGGCGACGTCCAACGGCACGTATGCGGCCCCGCTTTTAAGGATGCCGAGCATGCACAACAGCGTGGCGGGCGAGGGTTGGAAATACACCCCCACCAGGCTCCCAGTGCCGATGCCCTGCTCGCGCAGGTAACCGGCCAGGGCTGACGACTGCCGATCTAATTCGGCGTAAGTCAAAGTTTCCGATGCACTGCGAACGGCAACTGCATTGGGGGTCAAGGCCGCCCAGTGAGCGACTTTTTCATGAATCATGGGCGAGCGAAGGCCCTGCTTATCAATGGCAGCCATCGATTCGATACCTGAAGCTGGGTTTAGTGTGTGGTAGACAGCCTGGCGGCGGTCTCCAAGATGATGTCTTCCTGCCCCGCCACCAGTTGGCGTTGGCCTAGCAAGCGGTAAAGCTGGAACTCATCAACCTTGAACTGTTCGGCCGCACGTTTGATGTGCGGCGCGAATCCAGAAAACAGCCCATTGATACCGCTGGCAATGTTGGCGGTGCCGATGTGCGGGGTCAGGCAATCTAGGTACTGCTGCGACGCATGCGCCAGCCCGGCCACAGCATCGAAGGTGCAGCGGGTGCGATAGCCCGAACGATTGAGCACGGCGATCAAGGTCTCCAACTGGGTGTTTCCCGCTCCGGCGCCAAAGCCCATGATGCAGGCGTCAAGCAATTCAGCGCCCTCTTCCACCGCAGCCATCGAGTTGGCCACCGCCAAACCAAGGTTATTGTGGGCATGGAAACCCAGCTTGATGTCAGTCAGCTCCTGGATTGCCTGCACGCGCCAGCGTACGTCGTCGGGGGCTAGGTAACCGGCGCTATCCATCAGTATTAAGGCATCGGCACCATAGCTGGCCATGAGCGCAGCCTGTTGCGCCAACTCTGCGGGCTCGGCCATATGGCTCATCATCAGTACGCCATACACGCTCTTACCCTGATTGCGCACCGACTCGATGTAAGGCGCTGTAACGTTGGCCTCGGTGCAATGCGAGGCGATGCGGAACACATCTACCCCGACCTCAATGGCGGTCGAAAGGTCGGTGGAGGTACCCAGCCCGGGAATGAAATGAATCCCAAGGCGGCCATTCTTGATCACCGACCGGGCTGTTTCGAGCATGTCGCGGTCAGCCAGGCAGCTAGTTCCTAGCAGCGCTGAAGATCCACCCAGCCCATTACCATGGCCAACTTCAATGATATCGACGCCGGCGGCATCGGCCTGCTTGGCATACTGGCGAATCTGTGACTCGCTCAGTTGATGTCGCACGGCGTGGTTGCCGTCGCGCAGGGTGCAGTCAGTGATGGTAATCATGCGGCGGTCCGCTCCCAGCTTACAGCGTTGAATTCGGCGACCGCGATGGCAGCGCAATTGATGATGTCGAGGTTGCCAGCATAGGCAGGCAAGTAGTCGCCACTGCCGCGCACAGTCACACTCACGGTGAGGTAGCCTTTGCTTTCCACCGGCTCCAGCACCACTTCGTAGCCCGGCACGTAGCGTTGAACACGGACAACCATCTCCCGCACGCTTGCTTTCACCTTCTCCAGGCTGTGGTAACGCCCCTTTGCGAATACAGTGGTTTGCATGTTGATGCCGGGCTTGGCCGGGTTGATGTTCAGCACCGCTTTGCTTTTCCCAGTACCACTGAACTGCCGCAGCGCCTGCTCGGTAGTGAGAATGTACTGATTGATGTTCTCGCGCGTCGCCATGCCCGCGCTGTCAGAGGCGATTGTCGAGGCGACTTCGATGTACTCCAGCGTGTCGAAAGCCTGGGCGATGGCATAGGCCAGCGGAATGCTCGCTTGGCCACCGCAGGTCACTAGGTTCACGTTGCGCTCGGCGACTATGCTGTCGAGGTTGATTGAGGGTACGCAGATCGCGCCAATCTTCGCGGGTGTCATGTCGATGGCCATAAGGTTGGCCTTACGAAAGAACTGGTCGTTGATACGGTGCGACTGCGCGGAGGTGGCATCGAACACGATGTCGATGCCGCTTGCGTGGTGCGCCAGAAAGTCGATGCCTTCGGCCGAGGTGGCGATGCCCAGATCACGCGCACGGGATAAGCCTTCACTGGCCTGGCTGCGTCCCACGACCATTTTCAGGTCCAGGTGGGGAGAACGCATGGCTTTGTACATTAGGTCTATGCCGATGCTTCCCGAGCCAATGATCGCAGCCCGCTTGCGAGAAATTACAGCTTCCATATTGTTAATTCCTTCCTGAGATTGAGTACCATCTGCTCGCCGAGAAGGCTGTTTCGACGATCCGTTGCTTCATGCAAAAACCATAAGCGTTCACCCTTGAACATTGCTTGTACGTTCTTGGGAAAAGCGAAAAATTCTGAGAAACCGGTTGGCTTTTTATACTGGCGCGGGTAGGCCGGAGGAAGATTGGATGCGGGGTAGCTCCAGGTTGATCAGCCTGCCTCGGTAGTTCACCTAAGGTCAGCCGTACTCCGGGCATTCATCGATTTGCTGAGAGAAATTCAGTCGCCATCTCTTGAAAGCCCGTAACAGGGTCTCCGCTGAATCCACGACGCAGTCCTTCTCTTGATACATATAATCAATGGCTCTCGAACGATGACTAACCGAATAGGCTTACCTTATCGCTAGGGATCTTGACCTGTTCTAGGACAAAAACGCAGGGGTTCTTGCCCCCTCAAAATCAAGAAAAACAGACGGTATCCACCCGGCCGCTGCGCTGGGTGGAGCCTCCGCGATTTTTCCTGATTTTTTCACGACGGCCTTAGTCGCCCTAGTCGGCAGGGGTTCATGCGCATTGCAAGCGCAGAACCTTTGAGATGAAGGAGCGAACACCATGAGCGAAGACATCCGTATTTATGTGGCTGACCTTGCGGCTTACAACGCAGGGCACTTGCACGGGACCTGGGTGGATGCCACTCAGGAGCTAGAGGCTATTCAGGCGCAGGTCGACGCCATGCTGGCGGCATCGCCAGTCCAAGGCTCTGAGGAATATGCCATTCACGACTACGAGGGTTTTGACGGCTATCCCCTGGGCGAATACGAAGGTTTGCAAACAGCACACGAGATCGCCTGCTTTATCGAGGACTACCCTGACTTTGGCGGTACCTTACTCGCCCACTGCAACGATCTGGAGCAGGCGCGCAAAGCGGCCGAGGAAGATTACTGCGGCTGCTACTCATCGTTAGCCGACTACGCCCAGGAGTTGACCTAGGAAACCAGCAGCATTCCGCCGCACCTGGCGATGTACATCGACTACCGCGCCATGGCCCGCGACATGGAATACGGCGGCGACGTGTTCACTCTGGAGACTGGCTTCGAGCAGGTGCACGTGTTCTGGAATCGCTAAACCAGCGCGAGGCACCGGGGCGACCCGGTGCTTTGTTTTTTGCGCCCCTGCCCTGCCGGCCACCCGCGCGCCCCACCCGGCAGGCTAATGCACAGGGGCGAACGCGCGGTGTTCCGCACGGAGCAACCACGTTGTGCTGCCCGTTGATTGAGACCGTTACGGTCTTACGTTTTTGCCCAAATCCGGCGATCCGTATCCACGAATTTACGGATTTGTGGGGAAGCGGATTTACGCGTTTACGGATTTACGGAAATCCGCCGATGCGATTTTCCGGTTCTACAGAAAGCCGTAAACCCGTAAATCCTTAGGGCTTCGCCAATGGGGATTTATGCACTGAGGTGCCTAGGCCAGTGACGCGCTCAGATGGTCGCACCCGGTCAGCGTCCAGACCTTCCCCGTATCAATCCTCGCCTCTCCTACCTGCGCATTCGCCCAGACCCAACCTGGCATGATCGAGCGCGACGACTGCCGCACGGTGCACCTCCCACGTCAACGGAGGACCCACCATGTCGCACTCAATCGATCTTTCCCGCCACCCGCGTCGCATCGATCTCGATGCCCCGCTACACCGCAAGGCCGGGCCGACAGCGCATGCCATGCGGCCTGTGGAGCGCGCTGAAGAGCCGCAGACGCCACAGACCTGCCCAGCCCCTCGCTACCTCACCAACAACGAGGCTGCGGCCTTCCTGCGGCTGTCACCGCGCACGCTGGAGAAGCAGCGGGTGATCGGTGGCGGGCCGCGTTTTCACAAATTCGGCCGGAGGGTGATGTACGCGCTTACCGATCTCGAAGCCTGGGCCAGTGAGCGCAGTTTCGAGACCACGTTCGATCCCGAATACATCGACCGCCATCCGGGAGCACAGCGTGATGATCAGTGAAACCTTCGCTTATGAATCGTCGGACTCACGATTTGCCTACACAGAACGAACAACTGGATCTGTTCCGCGCCCTACCCGGCGACATGGCGCCACGCGATGCCCAAGACCTAATGGCGCATCCGTTCTTCTCGCTGGCCAAGTCACGTCGCACCGTGCCGATCGACTTTCGCTCGGGCGAGGTGACCGTGCGTGTGGAGGGCACTTTGGAGCATGGCATCGCCACGATTTGGGATGCCGACATCCTGATCTGGGCGGCCAGCCAGATCGTCGAGGCGCGCGATGCGGGCATCCCCACTTCGCGACTGATGTGTGCGACGCCCTATCAGATATTGCGCTTCATTGGCCGTGGCACCTCGTTGCGCGACTACCAGCGCTTGAAAGCAGCGCTGGACCGGCTGCAATCGACCAGCGTAGCCACCTCCATCCGCGAGACCACGGGCCGGCGCTTGCACCGTTTCTCCTGGATCAACGAGTGGAAGGAGCTGGCCGCGGCGGATGGCCGGCCGCTGGGCATCGAGCTGATCCTGCCGGACTGGTTTTACAGCGGCGTGCTGGATCAGGCCTTGGTGCTGACCATCGACCCGGCCTACTTCCGCCTCACCGGCGGCATCGAGCGCTGGCTGTACCGCCTGGTGCGCAAGCACGGCGGCAAGCAGGAGGACGGCTGGCAATTCGACTTTCGTCATCTGTACCGCAAATCCGGCAGCTCGGCGCGCTATTCGGACTTTGCCCTGGACTTGCGTGCGCTGGTCGCCCGACAGTCGCTACCAGGATATCGCCTGGAGGTCGTTCATCTGCCCCCATCGACCGAACTGCTCGCCTTCCGGCCCGTGCCGTAGACGGCACGGGGATAACTTGCGGAAAAGCTGTGAATGCAGTCGTGCTATCAGGCGCAACCGGTGACGTGCTATCAGGCGCATCACCCTCGTGCTATCAGGCGCACAAAATCTGCTGCAGGCCACGGTTGGCGTGTCTTTCAGCCGCCCTTAACTTAACTAACTTAAAAGCTCTAACTTGTTATTGGGCAGACGCGCGTTTGTGGACAGGTGCTGATTGGGGCGGTTTGGCCGGAGGGGGCCGCCCATGATCGTCGCCCTGCTCAACCAGAAAGGCGGGGTGGGCAAGACCACTCTGGCCACCCATATCGCCGGCGAACTGGCCCTACGCGGGCAGAACGTCATCCTGCTCGATGCCGACCCGCAGGGCTCGGCATTGGACTGGACCCAGCGGCGCAGCCAGCAGGGTTTACCCAGGTTGTTCAGCGCCGTTGGCCTGGCGCGTGAGACGCTGCATCAGGAAGCCCCGGAGCTGGCGCGTCGCGCCGATCACGTGATCATCGATGGGCCACCGCGCATCGCCGCCCTCGCCCGCTCGGCGTTGCTGGCGGCGGATCGCGTGTTGATCCCGGTGCAGCCCAGCCCCTACGACCTGTGGGCCAGTGCGGAGATGGTCAACCTGATCCGCGAGGCGCAGGTGTTCAGGCCTACGTTGCGTGCGGCGTTCGCCATCAACCGCCGTGTCAGCACCACAGTGATCGGCCGCGAAGCGCGCGGCGCCTTGGCCGACCAACCGCTACCGGCGCTGCAGGCGGAAGTACGCCAGCGTATCGTCTTCGCCGAGAGCGTGGCGGCCGGTTGTCTGGCCCGCGAACTTGCACCGGATAGCGCCGCTGCGCGCGAGATCAGCAGCCTGGTCGACGAGTTGCTGAGGTGGTCGCCATGAGCAGCAAGCGCATCGGTATCGGCGCACGCCCCTCGACCGATCCGCAGGCCGAAGCCTGGATACGCCAAGGCGCTGGAATCGACAACGGCAAGGTCGAGCGCTACAGCGCCCGGCTGACGTTGGACGTGACGCCGGCGCTGCGCACACGGATCAAGCTGGCGGCCTTCGACCGCGGCGTGACGATGGCGGAGATGCTGCGCGAAGTGCTGGAGCGGCATTTTCCCGAGGCCACGCCATGATGCTGGGTGCTCGCAGCGGGCGGTGGCCACTGGCGCTGCTAGCTGGCGGCCTGATCGCCCTGGGTTGGGCGGCGTTCACGACGTCGCCACCACGGCTGATCTACAACGCCTCCGTCAGCGTGCCCGTCGGTTGGTACCGCATGTCGCCGGCCGACTCGTTGGCGCCTGGCGATCTGGTGCTGGTTCGCCTGCCGCCAGAGGCAAGGTCGCTGGCGGCGCAGCGTGGCTACCTACCGACGAACGTGCCACTGCTGAAGACTGTGGCGGCGATGGCGCCGCAACAAGTGTGCGTGGAAGGCAGCCAGGTACGTATCGACGGCGTTGTTGTTGCCAGGCGCTTGAGGTGGGATCTACAAGGTCGCCCGCTACCAACCTGGCAGACCTGTCGGCGCCTGGTTGGCGATGAGCTGTTCCTGCTCAGCAGCAACCCAGCGTCATTCGACAGCCGCTACTTCGGCCCGGTGTCTGTCAACGCGATAATCGGCCGGGCGCAGCCCTTGTGACTGGAGCCGCGTCGATGAACAGACCTTCTGCGTGTTGATCCGCCTGCCGACAGCGTGTGATAGGCGGGGGCGGTCGCGAGCCACCTGGCTGCAAATACCTTTGCCCTCGCCTGACGACCAGAAGCTTTGGAAGTCGCCGATCCGTCTCATCTGATTACCCAGCCCAGAAGCGCAAAGGCACGGAAAAAACGGAGGGCAAGATAAAAGGGGGCGGCACTTCGTTGGCCCGAAAAGCAGTCTGCACGGGGGTTGGCGGCGACACAGCACCTGCGTCGCCGGGTGTCGAAATGGTGCTCGCCCTGCAGTTTCACTGGCCGGGAAGCGTGCCTGATACGCCGTACCACTATCAACTTGGAGGAGTCTAAACATGAGCAAGGGAAGTCGTCAGGATGATGAATTGCGCTTTCGCCCGCAGCCGGGCAAGCCGCAACAACGTGGCCAACCCTTCGTCAACCAGGTGCTACGCCAGGCCAACAAGGCCGGCACTGGCAAGCCGCGCAAGGCAGGCCTCCAGCCCGGCGCCCGTCTCGGCCGCGGACATGTCGCTGCTCGCTTCAGCGCGCAGCAACTGCCGCCCAACGCCCGCCGAGTCACCATCAAGACGCGCCTGGTGAACCTACGCCAGGCCGGCAAACGCTCGACGCACAGCCACCTGCGCTACATCGAGCGCGACGGTGTCAGTCGCGAGGGTGAGCCGGGCCAGGGCTACGGCCCCCTAACCGACCAAGCCGACCTCAATGCATTCGAGGAGCGCGGCAGGGACGACCGCCACCAGTTTCGCTTTATCGTCTCGCCCGAGGATGCCGAGCAGTTGGACGACCTGCGCACTTACACCCGCCACCTGATGAGCCGGATGGAAACCGACCTCGGCACCCGCCTCGACTGGGTGGCGGTCGACCATTGGAACACCGACAACCCGCACACCCACATCGTCCTGCGCGGCAAGGACGACACCGGCAAGGATCTGGTGATCGCCCGCGACTACATCGCCGAGGGCATGCGCAACCGCGCCTCGGAGCTGGCCACCGAATGGCTCGGCCCGCGTACCGAGTTGGAGATCCAGCAGAGCCTGCAGCGCGAGGTGCAGCAGGAGCGTTTCACCAGCTTGGATCGCACCCTGTTGCGCGAACGCCAGGCCGACGTACTCAGCCTGAAGGGGCTCGCCAACCATCCTCGCCGGCAGTTGCTGATCGGTCGCCTGCAGCAGCTGCAGCGGCTGGAGCTGGCCCATGAAGTTCGCCCCGGACACTGGATCCTACGCGACGACGTCGAGGTGACCCTGCGCGCCATGGGCGAGCGCGGCGATATCGTGCGCACGATGCAGCGAGCCATGGGTAGCGTGCAGCGCGAGCTGGCGGTCTTCGAACCGGGCAAGGATAGTTCTGTTGTGGTTGGTCGGATCGTAACAAAGGGCCTGGCCGACGAGCTCAACGAACGCGGTTATTTAGTGGTCGACGGCCTCGACGGCAAAGCGCATTACCTGACCCTGCCTGCCCGCGCGGAGCTGGCCGACTATCCCATTGGTGGCCTGGTGGAAACACACAGTTTGGGCGAGCCGCGCGCAGTGGATCGGTCGATTGCTTCGCTGACTGCGGGCGGCCTGTATCGCACCGATCATCACCTGGCCTTGGCACGATCACAGGCAGTACAAGGGACAGATCCCGAGGCATTGGTTGAACGCCATGTGCGCCGCCTGGAAGCCTTGCGCCGGGCCGGTATCGTCGAGCGGCTGACCGAGGGCGTCTGGCGGGTGCCGACCGATCTGCCAGAGCAAGGCCGGCTGTATGATGCCCGCCGCCTGGGCGACGTTGCCGTTGAGCTACGCACACCGCTACCCATCGAACAGCAAGTCCGTGCCGTCGGTGCGACCTGGCTGGACCAACAGCTGATTGGCGGTAATCGTGAGCTCGCTGACCAAGGTTTCGGCAGGGAGGTACGCGAGGCGCTAAGGCAGCGTGCCGACTTCCTGGTGGAACAGGGCCTGGCCGAACGCCAGGGCCAACGCATGGTGCTCGCACGCAACCTGCTGACCACTCTGCGCGGGCGGGAGCTGACCGCGACAGCGCGCGAGATCTCGGCGCAGACAGGCCTGCATTACCGCCTGCCGGTCGAGGGCCAACGAGTCAGCGGAACCTACCGGCGCAGCATGCAGCTGGCCAGCGGCCGTTATGCCCTGCTCGACGATGGCGTCGGCTTCAGCCTGGTGCCGTGGAAGCCGGTGATCGAGCAGAGGCTCGGGCAGAGCGTGTCGGCGGTGATCCAAGGCAATAGCGTGTCCTGGCAACTGGGCCGCCAGCGCGGACCATCAATCGGTTGAGCAAGGAACGCCAGTGCTACACCAGCACTGGCTCCTCCTGTAACCACTGTTCAAAGGCGGCCCCCTGCGATGAGCCCTCCTTAGCCGCGTAGTAGACCAATCGAAGGTGGCGATCCTCGTCGATGGTCAGCGTGGTGTGCTCGAACACCACGTGGCCAACTGCGTCGATGTGCAAATGGCGTATCCCCTGGCAGGGACCGTGGATGTCTTGCTGCCGCCACCAGTCCCTGAAGTCCGGCGAGGCCTTCTCCAGGTCCTTCACCAACGCGGCGATATCTGGATCCTGGGTCGCCCGTACGAAGTCGCGGCGGAAGCTGGAGAGGATCTGCAGCGCCTGCTCATCCCAGGGGTTGAACAGCTCGCGCATGGCCGGGCTGGTAAACAGCATCCACAGCAGGTTGCGGCGATCCGCCGGCAACCCAGAGAAGCCAAACACCCGGTCCGCCGCGGCGTTCCAGGCCAGTACATCCCAACGCAGGTTGAGCACGTAGGCCGGACGCAAAGGCAGATCGGCCATCAGTCGATGAACCAGCGCCGGCACCGTGCACCAGGTTTTACCCGGCTCAGGCGGAAGGCGCTGGTGGGCGAGCAAGAACAGGTGACGCCGCTCGGTGGCATCCAGCTTGAGCGTGCGCGAGAGGTTATCGAGGAAGGTCGCGGACACACTGATATCCCGCCCTTGTTCCAGCCAGGTGTACCAGGACAAACCCACCCCGGCCAGGGCCGCGACTTCCTCACGACGGAGCCCCGGCGTACGCCGCCGGCTGCCGGCGGGCAGCCCCACCTCCTCCGGTGAAAGACGTTCGCGGCGACTACGCAGGAATTCGGCCAGATCTACCCGAGTGCGGTCTGCTGTGCGAGGCGCGCTCATCCGATTACTTCCAGTACTAGGATAAACAGTCAAATTGTAACCCCTATAAATCTCAAGAAGAATAGCCCGACCTGGCCGCAATTACCCGAGCCAGGGCTCTCGCTTGATGAGGAATCACACAGAGACGTGTCATCAACTCGTTAAGGAGATAAACGGATGTACCAAGCACTTCTTCGGGAACAACTGGAGACATTGAAGTCCTCCAACCAGTACCGCACCTTCACCACCCTCAGCCGCATCTGTGGCCAGTACCCTCTAGCCAAACTGGACGGCCGTGAGCAAGAACCGGTGGTGGTCTGGTGCAGCAATGACTACCTCGGGATGTCACAACATCCCGCAGTGCGCGAACAAATGCACAAGGCGCTGGATACCTACGGCGCGGGCTCCGGCGGATCGCGCAATATCGGCGGCTCTCACGAAGTGTATGCAGGCTTGGAAGCAAGCCTTGCCGACTGGCATGGCAAGGAAGCAGCGCTGGTATTCCCCACTGGTTTTGGCTCCAACGATGCCACCCTCCAGTGCCTGCTGCGGCGTATCCCCGACTGCGTGGTGATCAGCGATGAGCTGAACCACGCCTCCATAGTCAACGGCATTCGCTCCACGCCCAACGAACGCAAGATCTTCCGCCACAACGACGTCGAGGATCTGGAGCAGATTCTCGCCAGCTACCCGCTGGGGCAGCCGAAGATCGTGGTGTTTGAATCTATCTACTCGATGGACGGCGATATCGCCCCAATCGCCGAAATCGTCGCGGTCGCCAAGCGCTACAACTCCCTAACCTACCTCGACGAGGTACATGCGGTGGGCATGTATGGTCCGCGCGGCGCAGGTATCGCCGCCGAACTGGGCGTTGCCGAACAGGTAGACATCATCCAGGGCACCATGGCCAAGGCCATCGGCGTGATCGGCGGGTACATCGCCTCGACACAGGTGATCGTCGATGCGGTGCGCTCCTTCGCCACCGGCTTCATCTTCACCACCTCGCTGCCGCCGGCAATTACCGCAGGCTGCCTGGCCAGCGTCGAGCATCTCAAGGCAAGCAGCAACGAGCGCGATGCCCTGCAACGCCAGACGGTCAAGCTGCGCGAGCGCCTCAAGCACTATGACGTACCGGTGATGCCCTGCTCACAAACCCATGTGCTGCCGGTGCTGGTAGGTGAGGCCAAGCGGTGCAAGGCAGCTGCAGAACGCCTGCTGCATAGCCATGGCGTGTACCTGCAACCGATCAACTATCCATCCGTGCCGGTAGGGACCGAGCGCTTCCGCGTCAATGCTACGCCGAATCACAGTGACGAGCAGATCGAACACCTGGCGGTGTCGCTGCGCGAAACATTCGACCACTTCAGCATCCCGCTGGCCTCCGAGGTGTTCGCTGCGGAGGTGGCCTGAAATGGACCAGTCCTTCTTCACCGTGCGTCCGGCGACTCAAGCTGACCTGGCCAGCCTGGTAGAGCTGCGCGCCTATCTGCTGGAAGGCACCACCGCCAGTTATTCGAGCAAGACGCCGGAGGATGCGGCTCGCTGGCGGGCGGCCTACCGCACCTGGCTGAGCAGCCGCCTGAACGAGAGCGACTGCGTGCAGATCCTCGCCGCCGAGCACAAGGAATCCGGCCAGGTACTGGGCTGTGCGACCGCCATCATCGACCAGCGCGCGCCGGCAACTGGCTGCCTCAACGGCCTGTCCGGCTGGGTGCAATCTGTGGTGGTTGAACCGCAGTGGCGAGGCCGTGGCATCGCCAAGCAGCTGATGCAGCACCTGCTGCGCTGGTTCACCAACCGCGGCGTCGGCTGTGTGGTGCTGCAAAGTACTGAGGTCGCCGGCACGCTGTATCAGGCCCTTGGCTTCGCCGTCAGCGACGAGCGTCTGCTGATCCGTCAGGAGGCCTCGGCATGAAGATCCTGATCATCGGCTTGGGCTACGCCGGCAACCGTTACCGCCGCGCCTTCGAGCATATCGCCACGAGCACCGGACTACCGTTGTCGCTGGCTTATGTCGGGCGCCGGCAAAAAGTGACCGATATCCCCTACTTCGACAGTGTTGAACAGGCGCTGGATGCCTTTGCGCCGGACATCGTGGTAGTCAGCGCCAACGACCACAGCCATGCCCCCGTGCTCAAGCAGTTGGCCGGCTACAGGGGCTTTGTGCTCTGCGAGAAGCCGCTGGCTACGCCGGGCGACGATCTGGGCGAGTTGCTCGGCGCACTGGATCAGGTCAACGGCTTTGCTCTGGATCTGGTGGAGCGCTACTCGGACGCGACACAGCAGTTGCGTGAGTGGGTTGCACGTCACGACTGGCAGTTGGTGCGCGCCAGCTTCCACTGGGGCAAGGATCGCATCAATGACTACCGCCCCACCTGCGGCGTGATCAGCGAGGTGATCCATGCCCTGGATCTGGTGGGCTGGATCTGCCCGCGCGCCGGCGAGCTCCAGCTCGATGGCGTGCTCGGCGTTCGCTCGGATTTCTCCATCTCCGGCGCAAAGGTGCTCGATACCGTTCAGCTCACCGCCAGCATGGGCGAGGCACGGGTCAGCGGCTATGCCAGCTTCGTCAACATCGTACGCCAGCGCACCGTGGATTTCAGCTTTGTCGACCGCGACGCCCGACTGATCCATGCACGCCTGGTGTTCGATACGCCGCGTTGGGATCACGACCAGTTGCGCATCTGGACACGCGGCGCCAACGGCGCCGAGGAGCTGCTACACGAGTTTGCCACCGCCCCCGAAGAGCCAGGCCTGGACACCCTGCACAAGCTGTCGCGTCTGTGCCGGCAGGTGGTGCGCGCCGTGGCCCTCAAGGAACCGCCCCGCCAGCCCTTCGCCGGCCTCGACACCGCCGTGGCGCTGCAGCGCCTGCTCAACGACCTAGAAACCCATGCCCAAAACCCGGCACCGGCACGCTACGTCCATGGCGAGACGCGCGTGCTGCTGGCCGAGGACAGCGACCTGGAAAGCCTCGGGTAACCCGATCACAAGGAGAACGACTATGTGTGGAATCGCTGGATGGCTGTCCTACAGCCAGAACCTGGAAACGCAACGTGACACCCTGCAACGCATGACCGACACCATGGCCCTGCGCGGGCCGGATGCGGGCGGCCTGTGGATTGAAGGCCCGGTCGGTCTGGGCCATCGGCGCCTGTCGATCATCGACCTGGAGGGCGGTCGCCAGCCGATGACCGCCCTGCACGGTGGCCCGCGTGAGGCCGCCGCTATTACCTACAGCGGCGAGGTCTACAACTTCCGCGAGCTGCGCACCGAACTGCAGCGACTCGGTCACCGCTTCGAGACCCGCAGCGACACCGAGGTGGTGCTGCGCGCCTATGTCGAATGGGGCGAAGCCTTTGTCGAACGGCTCAACGGCATGTATGCCTTCGCTATCTGGGACCTGCGTTCGCAGGAGTTGCTGCTGATACGCGACCGTATGGGCGTCAAGCCGCTGTATTACTTCCCCACTGCAGACGGCGTGGTGTTCGGCTCCGAACCCAAGGCACTGCTGGCCAACCCGTTGGTACCGCGCAAGGTGCGCGCCGATGGCCTGCGCGAGATCCTGGAGATGGTGAAGACCCCGGGCCATGCCGTGTTCGACGGCATGCGCGAGGTGATGCCTGGCGAGATCGTGCGCATCAACCGCCAGGGCCTGGGCCGCCGCCACTACTGGAAGCTGGAGGCGCGCGAGCACGAGCACACGCTGGACGAGACCATCCGCCACACCCGCGACCTGCTTGAGGATATCGTCGACCGCCAGATCGTCGCCGACGTGCCGCTGTGCAGCTTGCTCTCCGGTGGTTTGGATTCCTCGATCATCACTGCGCTGGCGTCGAAGAAGCTGCTCGCTGCCGGCAAGGAGAACATCCGCTCCTTCTCTCTCGACTTCGTCGACCACGGCAATGGCTTCACCGGTGATGCCGTGCGCGGCACGCCGGATGCGCCCTTCGTGCGCGACCTGGTGGAGAAGATCCGCTCAAGCCACCAGGAGATCATCCTCGACAGTCACGAACTGGCCGATCCGGCGTTGCGCATGCAGGTCATCCGCGCCCTCGACTTGCCCCCCGCCTTCTGGGGTGACATGTGGCCATCGCTCTACCGGCTGTTCCAGGAGGTACGTAAGCACTCGACCGTGGCGCTGTCCGGCGAGAGTGCGGATGAGGTGTTCGGCGGCTACCGCTGGTTCCACGATCCGGAGGCGATCCAGGCCGACACCTTCCCTTGGCTGACCTCGGTCACCGGCAAGTACTTCGACGGCAAGACCCTGTTCGGCCCAGGCCTGCTGACCCAACTCGACATGCACAGCTTCCTGCGCGACAGCTACGCCCAGGCCATCACAGAGGCGCCAGTACTGCCAGGCGAGAGCGCGGTCGACCAGCGCATGCGGCAGATGAGTTACGTCAACCTGACCCGCTTCGTGCAGACCCTGCTGGATCGCAAGGATCGTATGAGCATGGCAGTCGGCCTCGAGGTGCGTGTGCCCTTCTGCGATCACCGTCTGGTCGAGTACGCCTTCAACATCCCCTGGGCGATGAAGGCCTTCGACGGGCGGGAGAAAAGCATCCTGCGCGCGGCGACCCGCGACCTGTTGCCGGAGTCGATCAGCGAGCGAGTCAAGAGCCCCTACCCCTCAACCCAGGACCCGGCCTACGAGCAGGCGCTGCGTGATGCCCTGAGCGCCATACAGGCGGACCGCAACGCGCCGGTGACGCCCCTGCTCGACAGCGGCCGTATCCAGCAGACCCTGGCCAGGCCGCTCGGCAGTGTCTCGCCCATGTACGAACGCATGGGCATGGAGCTGCCGGTCGGCCTCAACACCTGGCTGAACGAGTACGACGTCAGCCTCGAACTCTAGTCCCAAACCGGATGTGGCCCCGGTGCGGGGCCGCATTCCTTCGCTGTACCACCTACGCGTTCCTGCAACGCAAACGAGTCCGAGCATGCACACACACAACCAATCGCCCATCTACTTGATAGCGCTGGGGGCCTTTGCCCTCGGCATGGCCTCCTATGTAACCGCCGGGTTAATCCCGATGATCGAGGCCTCGTTCGCGGTCTCCGTTGCGGTGGCCGCCCAACTGGTCACCGCCTTCACCCTGGCCTATGGCCTGGGTTCACCGATCTTCGTCGCCCTGACGCCGGCGCATCGCCAACGCGCCGGTATGCTGCTGGCTCTGGGCCTGTTCGTCATCGCCAACGCTGCCAGCGCGCTGGCCGAGAGCTTCACCACGCTGATGGTCTGGCGCGCCATCGCAGGCATCGGTGCCGGCGTCTACCTGGCCATGGGCATCGGCGCCTCGGCTGCCGTATCAACGCCGGAACGCCGCGGCAAGGCCATCGCCATCATCATGGGCGGCATGGCCAGCGGCGTGGTGCTGGGCGTGCCGCTCGGCCTGCTGATCGCTGAACAGCTGGGCTGGCAGGCCGCCCTATGGCTGGTAACCCTGCTCGGCCTGATGGCCTTGCTCGGCCTGCTGCTGAAGCTTCCGGCCCTGCCGGCGGCTACCGCCACCACGTTGAGCCAGAAGCTGGCGATTCTCGGCGACGGCCATGTGCTGGTCATCCTGCTGGTGTCGCTGCTGGCCGCCATCGCCAGCCTGGGCATGTACACCTTCATCGCCCCACTGCTAGCTGACCCGGCCTATGGCGCGGTGCGTTCGGTCACCCCCTATCTGTGGGTCTGGGGTATCGGCGGCGTGCTGGGCAGCTTCCTGATTGGCCCGCTGGTGGATCGCATCAAGGGTCCGGTACTGACCTTCGCCATCATGCTGATCCTCGCTGCATCGCTGTTCGTGCTACCGCTGACTGCCGCCATCAGCACCTGGCTGGTGATGTTGCCCATAGCCCTGTGGGGTGCGGTCGGCTGGGCACTGCAAGTGCCGCAGAACAATGAACTGATCCTGGCGCGCCAAGCTCAGGGCGACGGCAACCTGGCCATCGCGTTGAACGAATCGGCGCTCTACCTGGGCAGTGCCATCGGTGCTGCGGCCGGCGGCTTCGTGCTGTTGTTGCAGATGCCTACCTGGACCCTAGCCGCCAGTGCAGGTGGTGTCGCCGTACTGGGCGCCTTGCTGCAGATCATCAACCTGCGTCGCCAGCCGAACGGGAACGGCGACGTGCAAGCCGAACCCTACAACTGACGGAGGAGAGGCTGTGGAATTGCGCCACCTTCGCTGTTTCATCGCCGTCGCAGAAGAACTGCATTTCGCCCGCGCCGCCGCACGGCTGCATATCGAACAGTCGCCCCTGTCCCGGATCATCAAGGAACTGGAATACCGTCTGGGCGTACAGCTATTCGAGCGCACCACACGGCGTACGCGCCTGACCTGGGCCGGCAAGGTGCTCTTGGAAGAGGCTCGGCGGGTGCTGGCCGTGGTCGACCAGGCCAAGGCCAGCGTCAAGAGTGCGGCGGCTGGGTATCGCGGCCGGATACCCCTTGCGCTATCCGATGGTATTCCCCAGACCCGCCTGGCCTCCTTGCTCGCCCACTGCCGCGAGGAAGAACCTGAGGTCGAAATCTGCCTGTCGGAGGTCACCTTCAGCGAACAGGTCAGGGGCCTGAACGACGACCTCTTTGACATCGGGCTGGCACAGTCCGACGAGGTGGGTGATGGGCTGGTGGCTGAACCGGTCTGGTTCGATTCGTTGGTCGTGACGGTACCTTCTCGACACCCGCTACTGAGCTATCGGCGTGTGCCGCTTGAGGAGGTGGTGCGCTATCCGCTGGTGCTCTGCGACCCGCAGGCCTGCGAGGGTTTCTGGCAGCAACTACAGCGGGTGCTGGGCACCGTGGATACACGGCTGACCATCGCAGACCGCGTCCCCACTTTGGACCTGATGATGGCTCTGGTCGCGGCGGGTTACGGGTTGGGTTTTTCAAGCCTGGCGCGCATTAGCGAACTCAACAACCCGGATGTCGTGGCCCGTCCGCTGGACGGCTGCGCAACCATGCTGACCACTTACTTAATACGGCGCGAAGGCGAGCCGGCCGAGCAAATGGCCCGTTTTATCGAGCGGGTGAGCCCGGCGGAAAGCCAAGCGTTGCTGGCTGATCACGCATCACAGAAGGAGATCGCTTGATGAAGAAGATATCGTTTTTGCTGACTGCCGTGCTGTTGAGCGCATGCGAAAAGCCGATACCGTTTGAGTCGGCTGAAGCGCTTGCAGAGAATCCCGAGCGGCTCAAGGAACTGCGACTGCAGTGCAGGGACAATCGAGCAAAGTTGGGTGAGGCCCAATGCAACGCTGTTGCCGACGCCCAGCGCATACGCTTTATGGGCAAAGGCACACCCTACACTCCGCACCCTGTCAAACTCTTCCACTCTGACACTGAAGATGGACGCTAGAACCGGTGACAGTGAAACGGCGAGTATTAATCTGTAGATTAAAATGTGCTACTTTTTGATCTACAGATTAAATCGAGGGCTCCCCCCCATGACAACTGCCACCATCCAAGCTCAGGACTTCTCGAAAAGCCAGTGCGCAGCCGGCCTGCGTGCGGCGCTGAACATCCTGGAAAAGTGGAAGGCCTCCTGCGAGCAGGCCTGCCGGGTGCTGCGGATTTCCCGCAGCACCTACACCCGCGCCAGCCAGAAGGATTCGGCGTGGGCGGTGAGCCTGGACGCCGACCAGATGCAGCGCATCAGTCTTGTGCTGAACATCCACGCAGCACTGCGCGTTGTGTTCGACAACCCCGAGAACGTCTATGGCTTCCCCTCGATGGAGAACCACAACGCGTTCTTCAACGGCCGCGCCCCACTCGACATCATGGCGCAGGGCGACATGATCTCGCTGTACGAAACGTTCCGGCGGATCGACGCGCTGCGAGGCGCGCAATGGTAATGCTCGGCGACCTACCTGTACTGGAAGGTGAAAGCCTGCACGCCTACCGCCTGGTCAACTCCAAGTTTCCGCCCATTGCCCTGTTCGATGACGTCGCTGACGCAGAGGACTTCGAAGCTCTTTATCAGATCCAGGCGCTGACCAATCCACGGTTGCAGAACGAGATTGGTCGCCTGGAGCTGATTCCGCGCGACCAGATCCCTTTTGGGATCCCTGGGTGCTCGTATGCAACAGCGCCCTTCACTCACATCAACCCGGCCGGCTCGCGCTTCAGCAATGGCACCTTCGGCGTGCTCTACCTGGCCGACAGGATGGACACTGCGATTGCCGAGGTGCGTCATCACCAGGAGCGCTACTGGTCGAATGTGCCGGAGCTCAACTATGAGCGTTTCGTCTTCAGAGGGCTGACCGCCAGCTTCAGCGACAGCGGGATGAGGGAGGCCTCCGCACTTCCGCTTTCAGACCCCATCTACGCGCCTGACGACTACGCACACTCGAATCGATTGGGAAGCGAAGTGAAACGAGCAGGATACCCAGGCCTGCGCTACCACTCGGTTCGATCTCCAGGCAACATCTGTTGGGCGCTGATGACCCCGCGACCTGTTACCTCGATCATCCAGAGCGCACATTTTGAAATGATCTGGAGCGGGCAAATTATTAGTGTCAATCAGATCACAACCCTTCTAGCCACGTAGATGAAAGCGGGCTGAATAACCTAGACCTTACAGCCTGCTGAAATCGCTCATAACAACCGGTGAAAACAGGCAGAAACTGGCACATTGATGCCAGGCTGATTTCGGTCAGGAGCAGCCAGTGAGTATTAACAACGCCAAGGCGCATTTCGTTGCCCTCGAAGGTAAACGCCATTGCCCCCTTGCTTACAAACTGGCCTGCCGCTTCCAGCGGCTCGTAGCGCAATGCATGAATAGAGTCCACTCCAGCTCGGTGTGGACTGTCTCGTCGCTGCGGCCGGTGGTCTATGTGAATAGCCGCCCGCTCGCTGTAACCGTTTTGCGAATCACCATCAGCGACTGCGCCATATCCGCCCAAGCGCCTAACCAACGCCAAACATGCTGTGGACAGAAATAAAAAATTTAGCGCGCCCCTTGCAGAGCTGTCTGAGCTGCACTAAACCATAAAAACCAATGGCCATTTGACAGCAAGGAAGCCCTATGCAAAAGCTCATCGTGGTTGCGTTTTTTTTATTGTCCGGCTGCCAAGCAGTAACAGACAAAATCAACGAACATAATATGGACATGGTTCGGTCTAGCACTCAGTCATCAGAACTGGTGACGGCAAAAACTGCTGAAGCAGAAGACTTTGACACACTGCTCGACGCACCGATTGCAGACAAAGCAGAGAGAAACAAAGCGCAATCAAAGCTTCTAGCCAAATCAGAAGTAAATTGCTCAAGATTCATTGAGGAGACGCACTTCAAACGTGCAATCACCACTTTTGGCTACAGCACGTACTCCAACATTGCTTCTACAGCAGCAGCCATTGTTTCGGGGCGTGCCGGTCAGAACCTGGCCGGTGTGTCCTCCGTCCTCGGCTTTATGGGCGACACTCTCAACCAAGAGATGTATAGCGGCATACTGATGCCTGCCCTCACTCGTGAGATATCAGATCAACGCACCGCGATGTTCAAGGACATCACCGCCCGGCAAGCCAAAGAAATTACCGATTATCCCTACCCGCTCGCGGTGATGGACGCAATCAGATACCACAACCTGTGCTCCATCCCATTCGCTCTAGTCGGTCTGGTGAATAAAACGAATACCGTCCAGCAAGTTGATTACAGTGCTGCAATCAGCAATATGGACTCGGAAATTGAAAAGCAGAGTGCACTTCTCAAAGATGCGGCTCTTGGACTGTCGCCATCGGAAAGAACCGCAGTTCGTCAGCAGATACTGGATCTGACAAAACGCAGGGAAATACTCACTGTCTCATTGCCGCAGGCGCAAAGCACCCAGGCCAAACCTGCCGTTACCGTCGATCCAGCCGGAGCAGCGGTAGATCCAATCGATGCACCGTTGACCGCGGACCCACAGTGACCAATCAGCACTCTCCACCCACTTTTTCATTAGCCACCGCTCACGCGTACACCGCTGGACTTAAACCCAGCCAGCGGGGTGTGCGGTTGCTAAAGGCCGACTTCTGCCTGATGTGACCGGCTGCTGCGGGTCGACACTTACCGGTCGCGTACACCACACCCTGCTGGGCTAATCCGCTGACCTCCACAACCAGAATGACCTTGCCCCCGAAATACGTACCCCATAGCCCGTGTCATGGGTTGGTTTTTTGAAGCTGTGAAGCGTGCCAACTATGTTCGTATTGCGTTGGGCTGACGTAGGACAGTGTTGAGTGCAAGCGCTCTCGGTTGTACCAGAGCAGCCAGCTCATGACCTCGTCTTTGGCGTCGCGGCGAGTACTAAACCGCTGATCATGTAACCGTTCCACCTTCAACGAGCCGAACAACGTCTCGCTGCAGGCATTGTCCCAGCAATTGCCACGTCGGCTCATTGAGCTAGTGATTCCGTAGTCCTGAAGCACCTGTCTAAAATCGAAACTGGCGTACTGGCTTCCTCGATCACTATGAAAAAGTA
>NZ_FOFP01000030.1 GCF_900110925.1 Pseudomonas cuatrocienegasensis
GAGCGCGGTGGCCTTTTTTAGGATCGACTTTTCCCGCTCCAGCCGGTTGATCCGGGCTTCCAGTTCTTGGATCTTTTGCTGCTCGGGTGTCAGCGCTTTGCTGGTCGGGGTTACACCGTTTCTCTCTTGTTGAAGCTGGCTTACCCATCGGCGCAAGGCCGACTCAACCAACCCGAGCGAGCGGGCTGCATCGGTATGACTGTAGCCTTGGTCGAGTACCAGGCTGGCTGCCTCGCGTTTGAACTCAGGAGTAAACGTACGGCGTTGTTTGGTCATCAGACACCTCTCTTATGGCGAGCATTCTCACCTTAAATGGGTGTCCGGGTTTAGTAGACCACTACAGTATGCCAGTAGTAACCGGGGTGGCGCTGATCCGGTCTGCGCCGATGCTGGATTTTTGCAGATGCAATAGATCAGCGAGCAGCGTGTTGGTCGCGCGGCGTGTCTGCTTAAGTGACGCGGTTTCCCTTGCGTTTTATGAGTGTGTTCTGCTGCTGGCCAAAGCTTGACGGGCAAGGTTGGCTGATGCAGATTCCACTATTCGTAATTCGATTACGCAATCGCTCGCGTGGCCTGCCATGACCCTTGAATTGCATACCTACTACCGCTCCTCATCCTCCTACCGCGTGCGTATCGCGCTCGCCTTGAAAGGCCTGGATTATCGCTCAGTGCCGGTCAACCTGATCCGCGATGGTGGCGAGCAGCGCATGCCGGCCTACCTTGCTTTGAACCCACAGGGCAGGGTGCCGATGCTCTGCAGTGAGGAGGGCGCGCGGCTTATTCAATCGCCGGCGATTATCGAATACCTGGAGGAGCGCTATCCCGAGCCTCCGCTATTGCCTACCGACCTGCTGGCCCGCGCTCGACATCGCGCCGTGGCCGCGCTGATCGGCTGCGATATTCAGCCGCTGCACAACTCTGCCGTGCTCAATCACCTGCGTGGGTTACAAATCGCCGAGGACGATGTGCAGGCATGGATCGCTCATTGGCTAGGCGAGGGGCTTCGGGCCGTCGAAGCCCTGATCGGTGACGAGGGCTTCTGCTTCGGTGAGCCCGGCCTTGCCGATGTCTATCTGTTGCCGCAGGTCTATGCGGCGCGACGTTTCAATATCGATCTGACAGCGCTGCCGCGAATCCTGCGCGTTGAACGGCTGGCGCTGGCGCATCCTGCGTTCAGGCAGGCGCATCCCGATGTCCAGCCGGATACGCCTGCCTGAGCCATTACAGCGACGATCAGGATTTCCGTCCAGGCCGTGGTATGCAGGTCACGTGCATCAAGGCGCCATCTGCGCGCCCATGCGAGTGCTGATCGCCTGGGCCGCCGTCAGCAGGCGCTGTGCGGCTTCACTTTCGACTTCAGCCGTGAAGCCTGGCGCTGTGCCCACGAGGGTAATAACGCCAGCCAGGCGTTGATTACCACTGAACAATGGTGCCGATAGTGCGTTAACGCCCGCCATCAGCAAACCATGTACTGGTTGGATATGGGTGCGTTGTAACTCGCTCATTGTTGTTGCCAGGGCCGCCGCCGATGGGGCCGTCGGCAGTTTCAGCTCATCTTCACGCAGCGCTGCTGTCTCGGCATTCGGCATAAAAGCGTTGAACACCAGTCCGGTAGACGAGCCCAGTAGCGGCAGTACCGAGCCCACCTGGGTGACCAGGGTGACGGCCCGTATTGCCTGCTCGACATGCACCACGGTTGGGCCGCGATTGCCCCACACCGCGAGAAAACAAGTCTCGTTGAGTTCATCGCGCAGGTGCGTCAGGTGCGGTGTGGCGAGCTTGACCACGTCCAGTCGGCCGAGCGCCGCCAGGCCTACGAACAGCGCAGCACGGCCCAGGCCATAGTGGTTGGTTTGCGGGTCCTGCTCGGCGAAACCGCTGGCGATCAGCGCCTGCAGGTAACGGTGAACCTTGCTGGCAGGCATGCCGACGTGTTCGGCCAGGCGCGAAAGCGACGTGGCCGGGGCCAGCTCCGCGAGCGCCGTGAGTATGTCCGTGCCTACCTCTGCCGCCTGGACTTTCTGTCGCCGGGGCGCGTTGCTGTCTGTCATCGGGCGGCTACCTGTGGGAAAAGGCGCTTTTTATAGCTTGACGCTCAGTTGAGTTCAAATTACTTTTTGCGTAATCGTTTTACGCAGAGTGGGGCGGCCATGCAATCACAACAACAAGCCAATGAAGCCACTGCTTATCTGTCCGGTTTCGGCAACCAGTTCAGCAGCGAGGCTTTGCCGGGTGCGCTGCCGGTCGGGCAGAACTCGCCGCAGAAGGTGCCCTATGGGCTCTATGCCGAATTACTCTCGGGCACTGCATTCACAGTGCCACGCGCTGAAGCGCGGCGGACGTGGCTGTATCGCATCCGTCCTTCGGCCTGTCACGACCAGTATCGACGGCTGGAAAGGCAGCTGAATGCCGATCTCGGGCCGATCACCCCCAATCGCTTGCGCTGGAATCCGCGTGTCATTGCCGAGGTGGCAACCGATTTCCTCGATGGCCTGAGGTGTATGGCCGCCAACGCCGAGCCGAGCCAGGCGACGGGGGTGACCCTTTATACCTACGCGGCGAATCGGTCGATGCAGCGGGTGTTTTTCAACGCCGATGGTGAGTTCTTGATCGTGCCTCAGCAGGGGGCATTAAGGCTGGTAACCGAGCTGGGCGTGTTGGAAGTGGCTCCGCTGGAAATTGCGGTGATTCCGCGTGGTATGCGTTTTCGTGTCGAGTTGCTCGACACGGTCGTGCGCGGCTACGTTTGTGAAAACCATGGCTGTGCTTTGCGTCTGCCGGATCTCGGGCCCATTGGTAGCAACGGCCTGGCCAATCCGCGTGATTTTCTGACCCCTGTTGCGCGCTACGAGGACCTCGACGAGCCGGTGCAGCAGGTGCAGAAGTTTCTTGGCGAGCTATGGGCGACCGAACTCGACCACTCACCGCTGGATGTCGTCGCCTGGCATGGCAACAACGTGCCGTACAAATACGATCTGCGCCGCTTTAATACGATCGGCACGGTCAGTTTCGACCATCCAGACCCTTCGATCTTCACCGTGCTGACCGCGCCGAGCGCGATCCCTGGCATGGCCAACATCGACTTCGTGATCTTCCCGCCGCGCTGGATGGTGGCGGAAAACACCTTTCGTCCACCCTGGTTCCATCGCAATCTGATGAACGAGTTTATGGGCCTTATCACGGGTGCATACGATGCCAAGGCCGATGGTTTCTTACCTGGCGGCGCATCCCTGCATAACTGCATGAGCGCCCATGGCCCGGACAACGCGACGACGGTGAAAGCCGTCGAAGCAGAACTCGTCCCGCACAAGATCGACCAGACCATGGCCTTTATGTTCGAGGCCGGCAGTGTGCTGCGGCCCACCGCGTACGCGCTGGAGTGCCCTGAGCTGCAGCGCGACTATGACGCCTGTTGGGCCGCAATGGGCAAGACCTTCAACCCGGAGATCCGTTGATATGACTACGCCCATTTACCTAGGCAGCTGGGTCGAATCGGCTAACGGCCACCCTGACTTTCCCCTGGAAAATCTGCCGCTGGGCATCTTCAGTCAGGACGACAAGCCTCGACAGGGGGGCGTCGCCGTAGGTGATTTTATCTTTGCCCTGCGTGCCGCGCTGGATGCTGGCCTGTTTCAGGGAGAGGCCGCGCATGCCGCGCAGGTGGCCAGTGCTGACAGCCTCAATGATTTCTTCGCCCTGGGGCCTGGCCCGCGTCGCGCGCTGCGTGAAGCGTTGCAGAACCTACTGGGCGAAAACAGCCCGCAACGCGCGGCGATGCAGGCGCTTGGCGAGGCGCTGCTGGTGCCAATGGGGGCGTGCCAGTTACACCTGCCCGCACGGGTAGGCGACTACACCGATTTCTATGTGGGCATTCACCATGCGAACAATGTCGGCAAATTGTTCCGCCCGGATAATCCGTTACTGCCGAACTACAAATATGTGCCCATTGGCTATCACGGTCGGGCATCGACCATCTGCGTCTCAGGCACGCCAGTGCGTCGGCCCAGCGGGCAGACCCTGGTAGCCGGGACGGAAACGCCGCAGTTCGGGCCGAGCAAGCGCCTGGACTATGAGCTTGAGCTCGGTATCTGGATCGGCCCCGGTAATGCCATGGGTAGCGCCATCGCGATTGAGCAGGCTTCTGAGCATGTGGCGGGCTTCTGCCTGCTCAACGACTGGTCTGCTCGAGATGTTCAAGCCTGGGAATACCAGCCGCTGGGGCCTTTTCTGTCGAAGAACTTCGCCAGTAGCGTATCGCCCTGGGTGGTGACCGCAGAGGCGTTGTCGCCATTCGCTACTGCGCAGCCGAAACGCCCTGCGGGTGATCCGCAGCCGTTGCCTTACCTGCTCAGTGAGCGCGACCAGGCCAGTGGCGCCTTCGCTATCGAGCTGGAAGTGTTGTTGCTGACCGCAGCCATGCGTGATCAGGGCTTGCCGGCCCAACGCATCGCCTTGAGCAGCACCCTGCACATGTACTGGACAGTGGCGCAGATGGTGGCTCACCACAGCGTGGGTGGCTGCAAACTGCAACCCGGGGACCTGTTTGGCACCGGCACCCTTTCGGGGCCCGAGCCACATGAGTTCGGCAGTTTGCTGGAGAGTACATTTGGTGGGAAACAGCCGATTCAATTGCAAAACGGAGAGCAGCGCACCTTCCTGGAAGACGGCGACGAGGTGATCATGAAGGCGCGCTGCCGGCGGGACGGATATCCCGCTATTGGCTTTGGTGAGTGCCGAGGCGTGTTGTTGCCGGCGGACTAGTGCCGCGACACGAAGAATCTGTCGCTCTCTTAGGGGCGTAGGAGCGAATTTATTCGCGATTGATCGTAGAAGCGCTGCAAACGTCGCAGCTAAAGCGGAACGCCTCCCGGCCCCTCCCACATAGCCTGGCATTGACCGACATGTGATGCATGGCACCGCCACGCTGCATTTAACAACGATGCTGTGAGATGACGTCTTAGCTTGCTAGTGATGGCTGCTCAACGCCTGTCGTTTGTTTGAGTGCTCTCTTCTTGACGCCCGCCATGGTGTGCGGCTGTTTTCCAGCCGAGTGGCTGTGTATAGTGCATGCCCGTTTGATAGACGGGTGCGATTTATTCGCCGCTCAGTTTGTCAGGCAAGTGATTCGCTGAAAGTATTCTTGCTGTTCTCGTTACGTTCAACCCACCAGTGACTCCGGTTCGTTCTGGTCGCCTCCGGGCCCCTGCCATTGTAAGGCGGGTACACCGCCGAATCGCTTACTGGCTCATCCCAACCCATGTGGCCTTTGGTAGAGGTCACCACTAGGAGAGGAGGCGCCATGCCCACCATTACTCTTCCCGACGGCAGTCAGCGTTCGTTCGATCAACCCGTGTCCGTGCTTGAAGTGGCTCAGTCCATCGGCGCCGGTCTGGCCAAGGCCACTGTAGCGGGCAAGGTCAATGGTCAACTGGTCGACGCCTGTGACCTGATCGAAACCGACGCCACCCTGCAAATCATCACCCCCAAGGATCAGGAAGGCCTGGAAATCATCCGCCATTCCTGCGCGCACCTGATCGGCCATGCGGTCAAGCAGCTGTTCCCGACGGCCAAGATGGTGATCGGCCCGGTTATCGATGAAGGTTTCTACTACGACATCGCGTCCGAGCGGCCATTCACCCTTGACGATGTCGCCGCGATCGAAAAGCGCATGCAGGAGCTGATCGAGAAGGACTATGACGTCATCAAGAAGATGACGCCGCGGGCCGAAGTCATTGAAGTGTTCGCCGCGCGGGGCGAGGCGTACAAGCTGCGTCTGGTTGAAGACATGCCGAACGAGCAGGCCATGGGGCTCTACTACCACGAAGAGTACGTGGACATGTGCCGCGGCCCGCACGTGCCCAACACCCGCTTTCTTAAAGCGTTCAAGCTGACCAAACTGTCCGGCGCCTACTGGCGTGGCGATGCGAAGAACGAGCAGCTGCAGCGGGTCTACGGCACTGCCTGGGCTGACAAGAAGCAGCTGGCGGCCTATATCCAGCGCATCGAAGAAGCCGAGAAGCGCGACCATCGCAAGATTGGCAAGCGCCTGAACCTGTTCCATACCCAGGAAGAAGCGCCAGGCATGGTGTTCTGGCATCCCAACGGCTGGACCCTGTACCAGGTGCTGGAGCAGTACATGCGTGGGGTACAGCGCGAGCACGGCTACCTGGAGATCAAAACGCCGCAAGTAGTGGATCGTTCGCTCTGGGAGAAGTCTGGGCACTGGGCCAACTACGCCGAAAACATGTTCACCACCGAGTCGGAAAGCCGCGATTACGCAATCAAGCCGATGAACTGCCCGTGCCACGTACAGGTGTTCAATCAGGGGCTGAAAAGTTACCGCGAACTGCCGATGCGTCTTGCCGAATTCGGTGCCTGTCACCGTAACGAGCCGTCCGGTGCGCTGCACGGCATCATGCGCGTGCGCGGCTTTACCCAGGACGATGCGCATATCTTCTGCACCGAAGAGCAGATGCAGAGCGAGTCCGCCGATTTCATCAAGCTGACCCTGGCGGTGTATGCCGACTTTGGCTTCAGTGATATTCAGCTCAAGCTGTCTACACGCCCGGAAAAACGTGTGGGTTCCGATGAATTGTGGGACCGCGCTGAAGCGGCATTGGCCGCTGCGCTCGACAGCGCAGGCCTGCCGTATGACCTGCAGCCGGGCGAGGGCGCTTTCTACGGGCCGAAGATTGAGTTTTCCCTGAAGGATTGCCTGGGTCGTGTCTGGCAATGTGGTACCCTGCAGCTCGATTTCAATCTGCCGGTACGTCTGGGCGCTGAATACGTCAGCGAAGACAACAGCCGTAAGCATCCGGTGATGTTGCACCGCGCGATACTCGGCTCCTTCGAGCGCTTCATCGGAATTCTGATCGAGCACTACGAAGGTGCGTTCCCGGCCTGGCTGGCGCCGACGCAGGCTGTGGTGATGAATATCACCGATAAGCAGGCTGATTTTGCGCTGGAAGTGGAAAAAATCCTCAATCAGAGCGGGTTTCGTGCCAAGTCTGACTTGAGAAACGAAAAAATTGGCTTTAAAATCCGTGAGCACACTCTGCTCAAGGTTCCCTATCTGCTGGTGATCGGCGATCGGGAAGTAGAGATGCAAACTGTCGCCGTGCGTACCCGTGAAGGTGCTGATCTGGGCTCAATGCCCGTCGCTCAATTCGCTGAATTCCTCGCGCAGGCGGTTTCCCGGCGTGGTCGCCAAGATTTGGAGTAAAGATTATTAAGCGTGAAATGAGACAAGATAAGCGAGCTGCACCGAAAGCCCCGATCAATGAGAATATCTCGGCGCGCGAGGTTCGGTTAATTGGCGCAGAGGGTGAGCAGCTCGGGATTGTGTCAATTGAAGACGCGCTTCTTAAGGCCGAAGAGGCCAAGCTGGATCTGGTAGAGATTTCTGCCGATGCAGTACCACCTGTTTGCAAGCTGATGGACTACGGCAAATCGATCTTCGAGAAGAAGAAGCAGATTGCTGCGGCCAAGAAAAATCAGAAGCAGATTCAGGTTAAAGAAATCAAGTTTCGTCCAGGGACGGAGGAAGGGGATTACCAGGTAAAACTACGCAACCTGGTACGTTTCCTTAGTGATGGGGACAGGGCCAAGGTATCGCTTCGATTCCGCGGCCGTGAGATGGCGCATCAGGAGCTGGGCATGGAGCTGTTGAAACGGGTTGAAAATGACCTGCTTGAATACGGCGCCGTTGAACAGCATCCAAAGATGGAAGGACGCCAGCTGATCATGGTCATCGCCCCCAAAAAGAAGAAATAACCACCAGGGCACGGCAGGCCTTGCGGTTATGTTTATCAACTGAATGCGGAGTATCCGAACATGCCAAAAATGAAAACCAAGAGTGGTGCGGCCAAGCGTTTTTTGAAAACCGCTACCGGCTTCAAGCACAAGCACGCTTTCAAGAGCCACATCCTGACCAAGATGTCCACTAAGCGTAAGCGTCATCTTCGCGGTAGCACCATGGTGCATCCGTCTGACGTAGCAAAAGTGGCGCGCATGCTGCGCGTTCGTTAATCGGTCAAGATAGAGGAAATTACTCATGGCTCGTGTTAAGCGCGGCGTTATCGCTCGCAAGCGTCACAAAAAAATTCTGAAACTCGCTAAAGGCTACTACGGTGCGCGTTCGCGCGTATTCCGCGTTGCCAAGCAGGCTGTAATCAAGGCAGGCCAGTACGCCTACCGCGACCGCCGTCAGAAGAAGCGTCAGTTCCGCGCACTGTGGATCGCCCGTATCAACGCCGGTGCACGTGTTAACGGTCTGTCCTACAGCCGTTTCATCGCTGGTCTGAAGAAAGCGTCCATTGAGATCGACCGTAAGGTTCTGGCTGATCTGGCAGTGAACGAAAAAGCGGCGTTTGCTGCGATTGTCGAGAAAGCGAAAGCCGTTCTGGCTTAAGTCCCCGACAATCACCGGGTTCGCCCGGTGCTAAACGTCACCAATAGGGGAAGAGCCTTCAAGCTCTTCCCCTATTTCGTATCTGGAGTCTGTAAATGGAAAATCTGGATGTGCTGGTCTCGCAAGCGCTTGAGGCCGTTAGCCACACCGACGATGTAAATGCACTGGAACAGCTGCGGGTTCACTACTTGGGCAAGAAGGGCGAGCTGACTCAGGTGATGAAGACCCTGGGTAATCTGTCTGCCGAAGAGCGTCCGCAGGCGGGGGCATTGATCAATGCCGCCAAAGAGCGCGTGCAGGATGCGCTCAATACGCGCAAGGCCATGCTTGAGCAGGCCGCCCTTGGCGCCAAGCTCGCAGCCGAGCGCATTGATGTGACCTTGCCGGGGCGTGGTCAGGCCTCTGGGGGCTTGCATCCGGTCACGCGTACGCTGGAGCGGGTCGAGCAGTTTTTCACCCGTATCGGTTACGGCATTGCCGAAGGCCCTGAGGTGGAGAACGACTACCACAACTTCGAGGCACTCAATATTCCGGGCCACCACCCGGCACGTGCCATGCACGACACCTTCTATTTCAACGCCAACATGCTGTTGCGCACCCACACCTCACCGGTTCAGGTACGCACCATGGAGTCCCAGCAGCCGCCGATTCGTATCGTCTGCCCGGGTCGCGTGTACCGTTGCGATTCTGATATCACCCACTCGCCGATGTTCCACCAGGTCGAAGGGTTGCTGGTTGACGAAGGCGTGAGCTTCGCCGACCTCAAGGGCACTATCGAGGAGTTCCTCCGGGTGTTCTTCGAGAAGCCCTTGGGCGTGCGTTTCCGTCCCTCGTTCTTCCCCTTCACCGAGCCATCGGCCGAAGTCGATATGCAGTGCGTGATGTGCAGCGGTAAAGGCTGCCGCGTGTGCAAGCAGACCGGTTGGCTGGAAGTCATGGGCTGCGGCATGGTCCACCCGAACGTGCTGCGCATGTCTGGCATCGACCCGGAAAAATACTCCGGCTTCGCCTTCGGTATGGGCGTCGAGCGCCTGGCGATGCTGCGTTATGGGGTCAACGATTTACGGCTGTTCTTCGATAACGACCTGCGGTTCCTGGCGCAATTTCGCTAGCACCTTCGCATTCCGTAATCGAATTGGTTCAGGAGAACAGACAGAATGAAATTCAGTGAACAGTGGCTGCGCAGCTGGGTAAGCCCGCAGGTTTCCCGTGACGACCTGGTTGCCCGCCTGTCCATGGCTGGCCTGGAAGTTGATAGCGTGACCCCGGCGGCCGGGGTATTCAGCGGTGTGGTTGTGGGTGAGGTGCTGAGCACCGAGCAACACCCCGATGCCGACAAATTGCGTGTATGCCAGGTCAGCAGTGGCGCGGAAACCTTTCAGGTGGTGTGTGGCGCGCCCAATGTGCGCCCCGGCCTGAAGATCCCGTTCGCCATGATCGGCGCCGAACTGCCCGGCGATTTCAAGATCAAGAAAGCCAAGCTGCGCGGTGTCGAGTCCAATGGCATGCTCTGCTCGGCGTCCGAGTTGCAGATCAGCGACGACAATGATGGCCTGATGGAACTGCCGGCGGACGCACCGGTTGGCCAGGATATTCGCGAATATCTGGATCTGGACGATGCCAGCATCGAAGTCGATCTGACGCCCAACCGCGGGGACTGCCTGTCCCTGGCGGGCCTGGCGCGTGAGGTTGGCGCTTTGTATGACATCCCGGTGAGCCGCCCGGAAATTATCGCTGTACCAGCCAGCCATGATGAAGTGCGCCCGGTTGAAGTGATCGCCAGTCAAGCCTGTCCGCGTTACCTCGGCCGTGTGGTGCGCAATGTCGACCTGTCCCGGCCTACGCCGCTGTGGATGGTCGAGCGCCTGCGCCGCGCTGATGTGCGCAGCATTGATGCGGCTGTCGACATCACCAACTACGTGATGCTTGAGTTGGGCCAGCCGATGCATGCGTTCGATCTGGCTGAAGTCAATGGCGGCATTCGTGTGCGCATGGCCGAGGAGGGCGAGAAGCTTGTTCTGCTCGACGGCCAGGAAGTCAGTCTGCGTGGCGACACCCTGGTCATTGCCGACCACCAGCGCGCTCTGGCCATTGCCGGCGTTATGGGCGGCGAGCACAGCGGCGTCAATGACAAGACCCGCGATTTGTTCCTCGAAAGCGCCTTCTTCGACACCATCGCCATCGCTGGCAAGGCCCGCTCCTACGGCCTGCACACCGACGCCTCGCACCGCTTTGAGCGCGGCGTGGACTGGCAACTGGCCCGCGAAGCCATGGAGCGTGCCACGGCTCTGCTGCTGGAAATCGTCGGCGGCGAGGCGGGACCAATCATTGAGGCCGTCAGCCAGGAGCAGCTGCCCCAGGTTGCCCCCGTCGTTCTGCGTGCCGAGCGTATCGAGCAGATGCTCGGTATGCGCATGGAGTCGACTGAGGTCGAGCGTCTGCTTGCGGCGCTGGGGTTGGGGATTCGCGCCGATGGCGATGGTCAGTGGCAGGTCAGTGTGCCGAGCCATCGCTTCGATATCAGCCTGGAAGTCGATCTGATCGAAGAGTTGGCCCGTCTATACGGCTACAACCGTCTGCCGGTGCGTTACCCGCAGGCGCGTCTGGCGCCACAAACCAAAGCCGAAGCCGCCGTCGAGCTGCCGGCCCTGCGGCGTTTGCTGGTGGCGCGTGGTTACCAGGAGGCGATCACTTACAGCTTTATCGATCCCAAACTGTTCGAGCTGTTCAGTCCGGGTGTCGAGCCGCTGCTGCTGGCCAACCCGATCTCGGCAGACATGGCAGCCATGCGCTCGACCTTGTGGCCGGGGCTGGTCAAGGCCCTGGAACACAACCTCAATCGCCAGCAGCCGCGCGTGCGCTTGTTCGAGAGTGGTCTGCGCTTCGTTGGGCAGTTGGAGAACCTCAAGCAGGAGCCGATGCTGGCTGGCGTCGTCTGTGGCAGTCGCATGCCAGAAAGCTGGGCGCACGCTCGCGACGGTGTGGATTTTTATGATGTCAAAGCGGACGTCGAGGCGCTTCTTGCCGCCGCTGGTGCGGGTGACAGCTTTACCTTCGTGCCCGGCGAACATCCCGCTTTGCATCCGGGGCAGACCGCGCGCATCGAGCGAGACGGGCAACTGGTCGGTTTCCTCGGCGCGCTGCATCCAGAGTTGGCGGCGAGCCTGGGCTTGGAGTCTTCTGTGTTCCTCTTCGAGCTGGTTCTGGCCGAGATGAACCAAGGGCGTATGCCGGCGTTCCAGGAACTGTCGCGCTTTCCCGAGGTGCGCCGTGACCTGGCCTTGCTGGTTGATCGTGAAGTCCCCGCACAGCCCTTGCTGGCTGCGATTCGCGAGGCGGCTGGCGAATGGTTGACCGACCTCAGGCTATTTGACGTGTATCACGGTAAAGGTATTGATCCACATAGAAAAAGCCTGGCAGTCGGCTTGACCTGGCAGCATCCATCACGCACTCTTAATGACGATGAGGTGAGTACCACAACGCAAAATATTCTCACCTCCCTGGAACAAAGGTTCAACGCCACGTTAAGGAAGTAGCGTATGGGGGCTCTGACGAAAGCTGAGATGGCGGAACGTCTGTATGAAGAGCTGGGCCTGAATAAACGGGAAGCCAAGGAATTGGTGGAACTGTTCTTCGAGGAGATTCGGCAAGCGCTGGAGCTCAACGAACAGGTCAAGCTCTCGGGGTTCGGCAACTTTGATCTGCGCGACAAACGTCAGCGCCCCGGTCGCAATCCAAAAACGGGAGAGGAAATCCCCATTACGGCACGCCGAGTGGTGACATTCCGCCCAGGCCAGAAACTTAAAGCCAGGGTCGAGGCGTATGCTGGAACCAAGTCATAACGACGAATTACCGGCCATCCCAGGCAAGCGCTATTTCACCATTGGTGAGGTTAGCGAGCTATGTGCGGTCAAGCCGCATGTGCTGCGCTATTGGGAGCAGGAATTCCCGCAGCTGAACCCGGTCAAGCGCCGCGGTAACCGACGTTATTATCAGCGACAGGACGTGCTGATGATTCGCCAGATCCGCGCGTTGCTCTACGATCAGGGCTTTACCATTGGCGGTGCTCGTCAGCGTCTTTCCGGTGATGAAGCCAAGGATGACACGACGCAATATCGCCAACTCATCCGCCAAACGATCGCTGAGCTTGAAGACGTTCTGCATGTTCTGCGGAAATAGGGCAAAAGAAAAAAGTTGCCTTAATTCAATCGCTTAATGTATAGTCCACCTCGCTTTCAGCATCGCTGCAAGCAGTTGTATCTCGGGGCGTAGCGCAGCCCGGTAGCGCACTTGCATGGGGTGCAAGGGGTCGAGTGTTCGAATCACTCCGTCCCGACCAATCAAACCCTACACTAGAGCCTGGTCGGTGATGACCAGGCTTTTTTGTGTCAGGGACTTTTGCGGGACTTTTTTCATCCTGCCATCCTCCTCAAAATTGTCAGGGCCGGCCCGCGCGAGTCGGTGGCCGAAATCCTGTTGGCTTCATCGATCAGTTTGCCCAGCTCGGCGGCCGAGTAATGGCTGGTGATGCTGCCGTTCTTGTGGCCCAGAAGAGCCTTCCTGTCTTCCTCCGTCACCCCAGCTGCCCGAAGTCTTCGACCGAAGGTGTGCTTCAGGTCGTGAACGCGGATCGAAGCAAATCCAGCTGGGGCAGGGCGAAGAAAACGCTCCTGGAACTTCTTCGCGGCTCTGACCCTGGCCTTCTTCCATGCCGAATCGTTCATCCGGTGAACTGGAGTAGCCTTGCCATTTTGATCGGGTTGTCCGTAAGGAAATACCCAGACCGGATCAAGCCCAAGCTGTCCCTCAATGACCGACCTGGCCACGTTGTTAAGCACCACGAGCCTCTCGTCGCCGTTCTTAACCCCGGAACTCTCATGTCGGCCGCCAAAATCCGCCGGTATGAGAAACACGCTGGTGTTGAGCTCTGGGATTGGTATCTCCCAATCCCAGCGAAGCTTCACGATCTCCTGCTCGCGTGAGCCGCTGTTGACCTTATACAGGGCCATGCGGCGCAAATGATCGGGCAGTTCGGCGAAGAGAATTGACTGCTCTTCCCAGGACATCGGGTGGGGAAGTCGCCTTGTTTTCTTCTCTTCCAGCTTGGTGATCATCGGTACCACGTCGAGCCAGGGACGCTTCTGTTCATCACGCCATTTTCGGGCGCCTAGATTCAGAATGCGTATGACGCGCTCCAGGGCGATGTTCACCGTGCGGTGTGAAACGCCAGGCTTCAACTTGCCATCGCTGGTTCTGCTGCTCTTGAGCCGATCCCTTATGTAGGGAGCGAGGGTCTCGTCGTCGACATGAGTCAGAGGCTGGTCACCAATATATGGGTCCAACTGCTCCAGATAGATGGCCGTGAGGCCTATCGACGGTTGATCCTTGTACTCGATCAGGTAACGCGTAGCCGCCTCCCGCCAGGTCCTGATCTGGCGGAGAATCCTGATCTGTGCAGTGAGCAGGACCCGCAGCAGGAGTAGTTCCGCCTGAGCGGTCTGAAGAGGACCTCCTGAAGTGTACGTTTAACTATGCCCCGACCGGTCGCGTATACCGTTTTAGGATTTTCGCCAGCGTCCCATTTTCCCGTATCCGAGCGATAGCTGCATTCAGGGGTTTAAGCATGTCGGCGCGTGATTTGTGCAGGCGAATGCGTAACTCAGAGCGATTCACAACAGGCCCCTGTTTAATCCTTGCCGCATGTCCTCTGATTTCTGGGTGGCCGGCTAGAAGGTAGGCCAGCTCAAGGCGATCAATTATGCCGGCCTCTGCTCGACCTAACGCCAGGCTATTGAGTTGAGAAGTGCTATTGGGGCTGTCGACACGTGCGAAGTATTGACTGCCGGTATAGCCGTAGCCCCTTACTGTAGAAATAGTTCGTCCCTGCAGGTCTTGCAGTTTCGTGAAGGAAAATTGGCGTCCTCGAGGAAAGATCATCACCTCCTCTGCACTTAGAAGGGTATCACTCCAGAGCGAAACCTTGATCTGTTCGGGATCTGTACGCCAGGCAATATCGACGCAGCACTCAAGCTGAACGAGACCTTCTCGAAAGTACTTTTGGGCGCGCAAAGGCGGTTGTGGAGTATCTGCTACCAGAGTCGCATCCATCTGCGCATCAAGTGCCTGCATGACATCACTGAGAATCCCGCTTACCTCTCCGTCGCGAAAAATCCAGTAGGGTTCCCAACTCTCATTGGTAACCGCATACCTTAAAGTGGATGCTTGCACCGTCAGCGGAAATGCCAGCAGCAAGAAAACGACTCGCATGTACCAGCTATTCACCTACTACCCCCTCAACAACGACTGCACTGATTTGCCGCTTGGTTTTCTGGTGAATCACACAGCAATCGCCGGTCAGACGAGTCAGCCACTCAAGAGGAAAAGAAGAGCGGCCTATTGAGTTGTCTATACTCGGCACAAGCTCAATACCATGGAAGGTATGTCATGTCCCACCTCATGCTAACTCGCCGCGCAGGCCAATCCATCGTCTTAAGTCTTGCGCCCTGACGCCAGCAAGTGGCGTGCAACGAAATCAAGAGCTATCACATCTTCGACCTCGCCATTAACGGCACCCAATAATCACCGCAGGCGGGCCTGGTGTGTCAGCCGTTTTGGTGACACAGCTAACGCCTGCTGAGGAGTTGGCAAGATGGCAGGCGCGGGGCGTGACAGCGCGCATGTTTCGGGTTTTGTGTCGCTCGGCCCCGATCGACTAAGCCCCTATGCGTTCAGTGGCAGCTTTTTCCCAGCACTGAAGGCGAGTGTGCGCCAAGCCATGCTCACCGAGCCAGAACCGCTCGCCGTCTTCTTGGCCTCGCAATATGCCTCGGGAATTTTGCCGGTTAGCCATGCCGAGTATGTGCCGCTGCTGCGCCTGATGGAAAAAGCGTCGGCGGCGCGATGAGTGCGCGCCCGGCAGTTGGAGCACCAAGCCGTAGCGGCTGCAACATCAGCTTAATGTCGCGATGCCATCATGCGTGCTCCTCGTCTTTGCGATGGCCTAAGCATGCTCACTGAACCCCGTCAATTTATGCGCCCGCGGTTGCCAAAAGATCATCGCTGCGCGGGTGATTTATGCGTTGAAGCACTCGCCATCGGTGCTGACACCACCAATTCACTGGTGATGGAGATCTTCGCATCAGAAAAAGAGGAAATGGTGTGCTTAGCGGTGGTGGAAGAGGGCAGACCCATTGGCCTGATCAACCGCAATATTTTTCTGTCGCAGATGAGTAAACCGTTTCACCGGGAAATCTACGACCGCAAAAGCTGCATCGCTTTTATGGACAAAGAGCCGCTGATTGTCGATGCAGGCATGAGCATTGAGGACCTTTCGTTCAAAACCGTTGAGTACGGTGAAAAGGCGCTGGCGGATGGTTTTATTGTCACCCGCGACGGTATTTTTGCCGGGCTGGGTAACGGTCTGCGGCTGATGGGCGTAGTGGCTGCCATACAGGCGGAGAGAAACCGCCAGATGATGCAAAGCATCGAATACGCCAGCGTGATTCAGCGCGCCATGCTGCGAGCCTCTCGCGAAGCCCTGGCCTCCACCTTGGACGACGCTGCCCTGGTGTGGGAGCCACGAGATGTGGTCGGCGGCGACTTCTACCATTTCGCGGCCTATCACGATGGCTGGTTCGGCGCGATTGCCGACTGCACGGGGCATGGGGTGCCCGGCGCATTTATGACCATGATTGCGTCCTCGTCGCTGACCCAGGCATTGGTCCAACACGGCCCGCGTAATCCGGCGGACTTATTGTCTGCGGTGAACAAAAGCGTCAAGGGCCTGCTTGGGCAGGTGAACGGGGTCGACGACACGCCAGAGTCCGATGATGGTTTGGATGCGGCGTTTATCTGGTTCGATACCGCCAGTGGCACCCTGAGTTTTGCCGGGGCCAACCTCGGCCTGCATATTCTCGCTCCTGGCATCGAGCAGTTCGAGAGCCATGCCGGCCAGCGCATGGGCGTTGGCTATGTGAACAGCGACCTCGACTACCAATGGCCCATCAGCAGCATCGCCATTGCCCCCAACAGCCTGGTGTTTATCACCACTGACGGCCTGATTGATCAGGTGGGAGGGCCGAAAAATATCTCCCTTGGCAAACGCAACGTGTTTAAAGCGATTGTCGATAACCGCAGTAAATCCACTGCAGAGATTTGCAGTGCCTTGCAACACACCCTGGCAAGTTGGCAGCAAGGACAGACGCGCCGCGATGACTTGACCCTGTTTTGTGCCCGCCTCAGGAATAACGATGAATAACCCCAACATCCATTCAGCAACGCAGGACTGCACCTTCTTCGAATTAGCCAAGCAGCGTGATGTGATTTTTTATCACATGGGATATTTCTCGCAGAACATCATTGCCGCCATGGCGGAGGTGGTGAAGCTGCAGTTGGAAATATCCGGGGTCAATGGCCAGACGCGGCGCAAGTTGTTCTCCTCATTTATTGAGCTGTCGCAAAACATCATTCATTACTCCTCCTACTCGCTGAACGAACAGTCGTCCAATATATCGCTGTTGCGTCAGGGCGCCGTGTGCATCAGCGTCGAAGATGATCACCACTTGATGCTCTGCGCCAACCCCATCGCCACCAAAGACGTCGAACATCTGCGAGAAAAACTGGAGCCGCTGCGCACCATGTCCGAGGACGAAATCAAGCAGGCCTACAAGCTGACCTTACGCGACGAAACACCGAAAGGCAGCAAGGGCGCGGGGCTGGGCTTTCTGACCATGGCTCGCGATGCGTGTTCGCCACTGGAGTTCAGCTTCCAGACGATGTCGGATGACCCCGACACCACGCTGTTCTGTCTTAAATCCGTAATATGAGATGAGTGATACTGAAGCCATGGACAATTTTTATACCGAAGCAACCCCCACCTCCCCCGAAGTTGATTTCAAATTCGATAGCCATCAACTGGCTATCCGTGGTGAGTCGTACCCTGAAAATGCAGCGGCTTTTTATGCCCCAATAACCCAGCAACTGCGCAGTTACCTAGCCAGCCTGCAAGACACCACAGTCACTGTCGACATTGCTCTGGCCTATTTCAATAGCTCCAGCACCAAAATGCTCTTCAGCATTTTTGATGCCTTGGATGAGTCGGCCAAGCAGGGTAATACGATTCGCGTAAACTGGTACTTTGACGAAGAAGACGAAACTATTTTCGAGTTTGGTGAGGAGTTGAAGGCCGATTTCGAAGCCATTGAATTCAACGACTGCCCCATCGCCGTCTGATTGAGGATTATGGCCATGCCTGCGTCAGTTACTCCCGTAACAAACCCGGCCGACACTGCGCCCAATTTGTTCAGCAGTGAGGCCGAGGCGCTTGAACGCGTGCGTTCAGTATTAGCCCTTACGGAAGCGGGCCCGGACATCTACAAAAAGACGCTGGGCGAACTGCTGGTGCACTTCGAACGGCTGATGCGTGAAACCCGGCGCTTGATCGGCCGCAGCGACCGCGCTGAGCGAGAGATGAACACCCTCAATGCGCAGCTGCAAACCCTTGCCCATCAGCTGGAATACCGCGCCACCCACGATGCACTGACCGGCGTATTGAACAGGGGTGCGGTGATCGAGCAAACCATCAAGGCCCTGCTCACGTCCGGTGCGGTGATGGTTGTGTTGGATATCGACCACTTCAAACAGGTGAATGACGACTTTGGTCACCCCGCAGGCGATGCCGTTATTCAGGGCATCGTTGGCTGCCTGCGCGGTGTCGTCGGCAACAAGGGCGTGATCGGACGGGTCGGTGGCGAAGAGTTCACAGTGTTGATTCCTTCAGGTGGGTTGGAGGAGGGCATGGCGCTTGCGCAAGCCATGCGCCACGCTATCGCCGAGCATGTGTTTGACGCGCCTGTGAATCGCCGTATTACCGCAAGCTTTGGCGTGAGTGCCTGCGCCGTGGGCACGAGTTTCGAGACGGCTTATGGCCTAGCCGATAGCGCCCTGTATCGGGCGAAGAAGGCTGGTCGCGATTGTGTTGAGGCGGCTGACCAGGCAATCGTTTAATTCCTCGCCGCACTGAAGAAATGTTGCAGAGCGTTCTTGATGGCGATGCGTTGAAGGCGCAGCGTAAGCGCTGGCCAGCACGGTGCAGCGTTTTAATCATGCCGACCCTTGATTAGGCTGTGTCAAAAGGCTGCATGGGGTAACCTTGCTCCACATTTCAACTGAAGCTGCGAACTGAACGATGGGTTTTGAACAACTAGCTGAGTTACGCGACCGCCTGCGGGTCGAAAATGTGCAGGTAAAGCCTGATAGTACGAAGCAGCGTGTGCGGAAGCCCTCTCCGCAAACGAAGCCTCACGAGCAAGACCCTGCGGTAGAGGCAATCTGGCGACTGCAGAAGCACTTTCCATTGGCCTTTCCGGTCAATCCTGCCCCCAAGGTTCCGCTAAAAGAAGGCATTCTCAAAGATGCTGAGCAACACCTGGAGCTGCTCGGAATAACCAGCGAACAGCTCAAGCAGGGTATCGCTACCTGGTGTCGAGGAAGTCGATACTGGGCAAGCATGACGGAGAATACGCCGCGCTTAGATTTAAACGGCCAGGCAACTGGCGTGGTGACGGTGGCTCAGGCGCTTCATGCGAAGCATCAGGCTAAGCGGCAACGGGTACAGGCACGACGGAATCAGGCAAAGCCGGAAGCGGTTTTACAGAGTAAGGCTGTCGAGACCGCTGTTGAAGAGACCGTGGATTAAAGGATCAAACGTGCTCGCTGCCGAGTTGCTCAATCACTGAGACGGGGCTGTTCATAGAGTCGCCGGTACAGCCTCTCAGGTGTGTCCTCAGGCGACAGCAATGCTGCCGTCATAAGTATCAGAACGAGTCCTTGCCTCGCATTCTGTCGGTCGCTAGCAGCGCACTAATTCGCAGTCGGATAGTTCGCGGTTAAATCCGCCGATGTGGCTTCTGGCGCTTCTTTGGGAAGCTTTAGGGTCAACACGATAAGCAATACCCCCACGCCGCTAATGGTGGCATAGCCCCCAGCAAAGCTGCCGCTGTGACTGGCCAGTAGGCCTGCACCGTAGTTACCGAGCATACCGCCAGAGCCCTGCATCACGTTGGCGACCCCAAAAATTGATACGGCCATCGCGCTGGATGATGCCAGCTTGGAAACGTAGGCGGGAATGAGGCCGAAGATTGGGTAAAAGGCTGTAGAAAACAACCCAGCAGCGACCAATGGCCAATAGCCGTAGGGGTGTACTACGAAGATTAGTGCCGCCGTTACCACGCAGCTATACACCAGCAACATGGCAGCACGTAAACCGGTGCGATCCGAGAGCCAGCCGACTACCAGCCCCGCAAACATGCCAACGAAGCCGATCACGGCCCAGACCTGAGCGCTGAATTGCACGTCAAAACCCAGCTCGGTTCGCAGGTAGGACGAGAGGTATGTTTGGAACGGAAAGGTGGCAAAGCCGATCAGAAAGTTCATCGACCAGATCATCAGTATCCAGGGCTTTATCAAGGCTAAGCGCGTGTTGGAAACTGCCCGATCCACGGCCATGGTTGTTACGGTCGGAGGAGGGGTTTTGCTAAGCAAACCGGCTTTCTTGAAAACTACCAGCACCAGAACAGCCATAGCGACAGTGAGCAGGCCTACCCACCACCAGACACTGCGCCACTCTCCTTGCGCGGCATACAGGGGTACTAGCAGGCTATTGACCGCGACCCCATAGCTCGTCCCGCTTGATACCAAGCCCATAGCTAAGCCTCGGTAACGGTAAGCTGTGACTCTGGCGACAATATCGACCATTGGCACAAAGACCGTCGCAGCCGTTCCCGCTAGCAGGGTCAGTAATGTGCCTATAACCAGGATGTTGTCTGAAAGGGGAATCAGCAATAAGGCCAGCGCGCAGATCGCCCCGGATGCCACGATCATCCAGCCTCCGCCGATTTTGGGTGTCAGCCAGACAGCGAGTAGGGCGCAGATCAGAAAGCCAAACTGCGCCGAGGCCGTGATACTGCCCACGTAGGAGAAGTCGAAACCCAGAGATGCCTGCATGTCGGGCACGAGCTGGGCAAAAAGGTAAATCCCAAAGCCATAGGTCGCGGCCACCAGGCTGGTTAGCAACACTACAATCGCAGCATTCAAACGCATGGTCATTACCGTATGGGCGCTGGGGATCTGTGGCGGTTAGTCAGCAAGCAGGCCGCAACAACATGATAAGAATGGCGCAGGCGTATCTGTTCGATAAGGCTACTTGGGTGGGCGGCCATCTTTGAGTAAACGCGCAGGTGGCTGCTTTACTCACGCAAAATCAGCGGCAAAAATGTTCATTTCGCTACCACGGTTTGACTTTAATGAGCGCGCAATTTGGACGACTGATAAAAGCGTCCTGCAGATGTTCTATAGCGCCATGCAGAGTGCCATTTTGCTGCTTAGGCAGGCGGTCCCATTGTCTCGCATAGGGACTCTGAAGCGACGGGGTAAGGTGTTGTGGCCCTAAATGCCTCAGGGACTTTTGCGGGAAATCGTTGAAAACCGTCGGATAGCGTAGAGCATTGGCTGCAGCGAGCGCTCAAAATTATCCTATTAAAATCAATGCTTTATAAGTTAAACTTCCGACATGGGGTGCAAGGGTCGAGTGTTCGAATCACTCCGTCCCGACCAAACAAACCCTACACTAGAGCCTGGTCAGTGATGACCAGGCTTTTTTGTGTTCGGCGCTTTTGTGGGCGCTTCTATTTCTGACCTCGCCATGCATTGCCGGCGCAAGCTCACGGGTGCGCTCATGAGCGTTAGGCTGCCCGATGGAGTGAAATTTTCGCTGTCAGCTGCCCCGGTGGCGTTCAAAAAAGCTCATGACCTGTTTTTGCGCATCTTCGCGTGGCATGTCGTAGCGTTCTTGCACCAGGGCTGTGAGCCGTTGCGCGTCGCCTTCGGATTTGATCAGTTCATCCAGCGTCAATTCATCCCAGACAATACGGGCAGGGCCGGCGAGCTGCCGCCAGTTGTTGCGGATAATCTCGGCGAGAGGTCGGGCCATCTGGCGTCTCCTTGTAGTTGCTGTGATTACGAGGGGCAGGGTGCTGCTCTCGTTAAAGCGGTCGGTAATGCAGTTCGATGCGGTGTTCGCGGGCGTCGTCCAGCAAGGGGATATCCGGGCCATCCAGGCGTACGCCGTCGAGGTGCAGCGCGGGCGTGGCGTCAGCGGCCTGGTGGACTTCGATGCGGTACAGCGTTGAGCCGAAGCGATAATCCAGGCTAAAGCCTGGCCAGTTCGCAGGCAGCAGTGGCTGCAGGCGCATATTGTTGCCGATGCGCTGTATGCCTAGCAGCGACTCGACGACAAAGCGGTACATCCAGCCGGCCGCACCGGTGTACCAGCTCCAGCCGCCGCGCCCGGCATGGGGGGCGACACCGTAGACATCGGCGCTGACCACGTAGGGCTCGACCTTGTACTGCTCGATGGTCGCGGCGTCGCCGTGGCCCACCGGGTTGATCAGGCGCAGCACCTCCCAGGCCCTTGCACTGTCACCCAGGCGGGCGAAGGCCATGCCGGCCCATACCGCTGCATGGGTGTATTGACCGCCGTTTTCGCGTACCCCAGGCACGTAGCCTTTGATGTAGCCGGGGTCGAGTGTGCCTTGGTCGAAGGGCGGATCGAGTAGTTTGATCAAGCCCAGGTCGCGGCGCAGCAGATGTTTGTCCAAGGCGTCCATGGCACTGCGTTGGCGCTCCGGCGCGGCTGCGGCGCAGAGCACTGACCAGCTCTGGGCAATCGAGTCGATACGGCAGTCCTCGTTGGCGGCTGAGCCTAGCGGTGTGCCGTCATCGAAGTAGGCACGCCGATACCAGGCGCCGTCCCAGCCATGGGCTTCCAGGCTCAAACGCAGGCTCTCGGCCTGTTCCAGGCAGCGCTGGGCGAAGGGCGCGTCGCCATGACTGCGCGCCGTCTCGGCGAACTGCTGCAGCACCTCGTAGAGGAAGAAGCCCAGCCATACGCTTTCGCCTTGGCCTTGTTCGCCGACCCGGTTCATGCCGTCGTTCCAGTCACCGCAACCAATCAGGGGCAGGCCGTGAGCACCTCGGCCCATGCTGTGTTCGATGGCGCGCACGCAATGCTGGTAAAGGCTTTCCTGCTGCGTTGAAGTTCGTGGCAGATCGTAATAGGACTCTTCACCCGCATTCAGTGCACGGCCTTCTATGTACTGCACCTGTTCATCAAGAACCTCCTGATCTCCGGTGATCAGTACATAGCGGCTGGTGGCCAGGGCCAGCCACAGGTAGTCGTCGGAGCAGCCGGTGCGCACACCGCGGTCCAGGGGTGGGTGCCACCAGTGCTGCACATCGCCCTCGATGAATTGATGGGCAGCACACAGCAGTAGGTGCTGGCGGCTGGCGGCTGGGTTGGCATGGAGCATGGCCATGCTGTCTTGCAACTGGTCGCGAAACCCATAGGCGCCGCCCGACTGGTAATAGCCGCTGCGTGCCCAGAAACGGCTGGCGATAACCTGATACATGAGCCAGCCGTTGACCAGTACATCGATGGCCGGCTCCGGGGTTTTTATCTGGATTGTGTTGAGTGTCGTGCGCCAGTAGCGACGTACCGTCTTGAGGACGCAGGCGGCGGCACTGTTGCTGCGGTAGGTTTGCGCCAGGTGGCGGGCGCACGCGACCGTTCGACCGGCGCCGAGACGAAAGATGATGTCGCGGCTGTCGCCATCGGCCAACTCGAACGCGACTTGAATCGCTGCGCATGGGTCCAGGCCGCCCCCCGTCCGGCCGGACAGGTGCGGCTTGGCCATGGCAGCGGGTGCATTCAGGTTGCCGTTACGGCCAAGAAATTCGCTGCGATCACCACTGACGGTGCGCGTCCGCGAGTCGGCATCGAAGAATGCCACGCGCCCGGGAAAGTCGATGGAGTAGGCGTTGCGTGCGAACAGCGCACCGCAGATCGGGTCCTGTTCGGTGACGATGTGCATGGCTGACTTTTCCCGCAGGTCACCGAGTACCCAGGCGACATAGCCAGTGGCTGACAGGCGCCGGGTGCGTCCTGACTGGTTGCGCACGCTCAGCCGCGAGAACTTGATCGAGGCGTCTAGGGCGACATACACCCAGAGTTCGCTGTGGATGCCGTCTTCTTCATGCTCGAAGACGCTGTAGCCGAAGCCGTGGCGCGTGGTGTAGCTACCGGTGCCGGGGCGCGGCAGCGGGGTGGGTGACCAGTAGTGCCCGCTCTCGTCATCGCGCAGGTAAAACGCTTCGTCACTGGCGTCGCTGAGCGGCTCGTTGTGCCAGGGCGTCAGGCGGTATTCATGGGCGTTCTCGCTCCAGGTGTAGGCACCGCCGCTTTCGCTGATTATCGTGCCGAAGTCCGGATTGGCCAGCACATTAGCCCAGGGTGCTGGTGTGCTCACGCCTTCGGCAAGTTGGATCGCGTATTCGCTGCCGTCGGCGCTGAAGCCGCCAAACGGGTTGCTTAGCGCCAGCGAGGTATTGTTGATTACCGGGCTGGCTGGCGAGCGTTGAGGTGTCCGTAACTGGCGGGCGTCGAAGCGCGGCAGTGCTGGCTCGCTGGTGCGTCGGTGCAGTTGTTCGGCCAGGCTGCCATGCTGGTCGCTGAGCACCACGCGTGCCACGGCGAGCATCAGCAGGCGGTCTTCGCTGGACAGTTGCTGAGCCGGGCGGACGAAGATGCCGCCGGGTCGGTCCAGCAGATTGGCGCCGCTGCTGGAGGTGACCAGGGCCATGATCAGGTCTTGCAGGTGTTGGCGGTAGCCCGCCTGGTCTTCGTTCCAGATCACCAGGTCCAGCGCCAGGCCCTTTTGTCGCCAGTAGGCATGGGCCTGGACCAGTTGCCGTACCAGTTCGATATTGGTTGGGTCAGCGATCTGCACCAGAACGATGGGCAGGTCGCCGGAAATCGCCTGGCCCCAGAGGCCCGACTGGTTGCGCTGGTTGCCGCTTATCAGGCTGGGATCGGCGCGTAACGAGGCATTGGCGTAGAGGATCGAGGCGGCCAGTTGTTCAAACAGACGGGCGTCGACTGGCGCGGCATTGAGCTGGCGCAGCAAGACTTGGCTGTGAGTCCAGGCAAGATCGAAGACGCGGTCGGCCAGGTGCCTGTCGCGGTATTTGTCGATCAGTTGCAGGCAGCCCTCGCGGCTCTCGCTGACGCCACTGACCAGGTCGATGACGGCGGTCTGGCCGGGGGCGAGGGTGATGCGGCAGCGGATGGCCACGATAGGATCGAGGACCGAGCCGGCGCTGCCGGAAAGGTGTTCCACCTCGGCATCCAGCGCCGCGGGGTTGGCTGCGCTGCGGCCTCGGCCAATAAATTGCGCGCGGTCGGTTTCATAGGAGATCGCGTCGATATCCACACCATGGGCGGCGAGCAGGTGGCACATCCATGGCGTGGCCTCCTGGCTGGAGCGTGGCCTGCGGCTACAGAGGATCGCCTGCACCTGCGGCAGCAATTCCGTCTGCACGAACAACTTGCTGAATGCCGGGTGCAGGGCGTCGGCGATGGCCGGGGCCAGCACCACTTCGGCATAGCTGGTGAGTTCCAGGGTGCGCCTGACCTGGGCGCGGTTGGTCAGGTGCAGACGGCGCAGCTCGATATTGTCTTCGGGGGAGACGACAATTTCGCTGTGCGCATCGTAATCCTCTTCGCGCACGCGAAATTCGGCGCGCGCATCGGTAAAGATCGCCTCATAGCTGGCGGTTTTGCGCAGCGTAGGTTGATGCGCGGCGGACCAGAATGCGCCGCTGCTGACATCGCGCAGGTAACAGAACATGCCCCAGTGGTCGCGGCTGATGTCTTCCTGCCAGCGGGTCACGGCCATGCTGTCGCAGCGGCTATAGCCACCCCCGGCGCTGCTGAGCATGACATGGTAGTGGCCGTTGGAGAGCAACTGTACGGCAGGGCGCCGCCGGCCTGGATCGGTGAACACGCGCAGTTTGGTTTCGCTGGCCCGGGCAGCGGCATCGGCCGCAGGCGAGTGGGTGGCGTGCAGGTACTGCGCCGCGGTTTTCGGGATGCGTTCCTGCAGCAGCAGGGCGGTGGCCTGGAATTGCGGGTCGGACTCGAAACGCCGTTGCATCGGTCGATCCAGCAAGAGGTAGGCCAGCGCCAGCAGGCTCATGCCCTGATGGTGAGCCATAAAGGAATGAATCACCGCAGTGCCCTGGCCGCGGGGCAGACGCGCGGGGGTGTAGTCGATGGCTTCGTACAGCCCATAAGGGCCTGACAGGCCCAGCTCTGCCAAGCGCTGCAGGTTCTTGCAGGCGGCGTGGGGCTCGACCATCAGGGCCAGGGCCGATGCATAGGGGGCGATCACGATGTCTTCACCGAGCCCGCGTTTGAGGCCCAGGCCAGGGACGCCGAACGCGCGGTACTGGTAGTTGAAGTGGGCATCAAGGGTGTTGTAACCCGACTCGGATATGCCCCAGGGCACGCCCAACTGACTGCCGTATTCGATCTGCCGGGCCACGGCTGCACGGCAGGTTTGGTCGAGCAGGGTGCCACTATGGCTGGGCATCACCAGCATGGGCATCAGGTATTCGAACATCGATCCCGACCACGACAGCAGCACCGGTACGCCATGGTTACTGGTGAGCAAGCGGCCGAGGGTGAACCAACCCTCCTGGGGCAATTGACCCTGGGCGATCACCACAAAATTGGTCAGCCGCGCTTCGGAGGCGAGCAGGTCGTAATAACCGCTGTCCAGACGCTCTTCTTCGGTGTTGTAGCCGATGCTGAACAGGTCGCGCTGCGGGTCGTAGAGAAAACCGAACTCCATTTGCGCGAGGCTGCCAGCCAGTTGCGCCAGGCGCTCGGCACGGGCGATACGCTCGCGTGCATAGCATTGCACGCGCAGTACCTGCGCCTGACTGGCCAGCGGCCATTGTGCGCTGTCCAGCTCGCTCAACTGGCGCCAGGTCGTCTGTGCAGGCTGCTCCGGCGCGGCGAGAGGCGGCAAGAGAAAGTGGCTCAGCTCACCATGCAGGTCTTCGCAGTGGGCCATCAGTGCCTGCAACCATCGTTCGCTTTCGCTCCCTGGCCGGGTATGTAGAGTCGAGAGCAGGCGTTGGCTGCCATCGAGCAACCCCTGCAAACACTGGCAGGCGTCCGGCAGATTAGGCGGTGCCATCGTGCAGGCGCGCTCCAGTTCGTCCTGCAGCGCATGCAGGGCATGGGTATCCAGTCGCTCTCGATTGATTGCTTCGTGCAGGGCGGCCAGGGTATCGCGGAGGCCGTTGAAAACCTGGGCACTGAGCACCGGCTGATCGGCCAACTCCAAAAGGCCTGGGCGCAGGGTCAGCAGCAAGCCGGCCAGATTGCCGCTGTCTACCGTCGAGACATAGTGAGGCGGCAGGGGCTTGAGCGTTTGGGTGTCGTACCAGTTGAAAAAGTGCTGACGGTGGCGCTCCAGGCCGGCCATGCTGGTCAGCGACTTATCCAGACGGGTCAGCAAACGACCGCCACTCAGGTAGCCAAAGTCGTAAGCGGCCAAATGCGCGAGTAAGGCCATGCCCATATTGGTTGGCGAGGTGCGGTGGGCGATGATCCGCGTGGGTTGTTCCTGGATATTGTCGGGCGGCAACCAGTTGTCGTGGGGCCCGACATGATCATCGAAAAATGCCCAGGTCTTGCGCGCCAATGTGCGGAGAAACAGCTGCTCATCGGCCGATGGGGTGAATGTGGGCGGTATGGATGGGCGGCTGAGGTGCCAGGCAATCGCCGGGCTGGCCAGCCAGAGCAACAGCAGCGGGCTGGCGAGTAGCAGCACCCAGGGTGTGGGCAATAGAAGCACGCTTGTGAGCAGCGCCGTCAGTGGCGCGATCCACATCAAACGGTACAAGCCAGCAAGGTCGTTATGGCTGCTGCGCTCCACTTCGCGTGATGGGCTCCATTGCAGCAAGCGTTTGCGACTGACCAGCACCCGCCACAGCGTGCGGACAATGGCGTCGACGCTGAGCAGTGCTTCTACGGGCAGCCACACCAGCACCAGCAGTGCGCGACTGAAGTGTTGTGCGGCGCTGCGCGCGGTCGCCCGCAGGTGTTGCATGAGCGGGATGTCATGGGGTTTGCGTAGCAGCTCCAGCAGTGAACCGAGCACCGGCTGGGTCAGTACCAGGGCGAGCACCGCCAGGTTCCAGTGCAGCGCGAGGGGGAGCGCCAGCCAGCCGCACAGCAGCATCGTCAGGAAGGCGACCGGCTCCAGGCTACGGCGCAGGTTGTCGAGGATCTTCCAGCGGGCCAGCGCATCGAGGCGGTTGCGCTGCAGGCCGCCCTGGGGCTTGGCTATCCAGGGCAATAGCCAGGGCAGCAACTGCCAGTCGCCGCGAATCCAGCGGTGCCGCCGTTTGCAGTCGGCGCTGTAGCTGGCCGGGTGCTCTTCATAGAGTTGCACGTCGCTCAGCAGGCCCGAGCAGGCATAGCAGCCTTCGATAAGGTCGTGGCTGAGAATGCGGTTATCCGGAAAACAGCCTTCGAGGGCATGCTCGAAAGCGTCTACGGCGTAGATGCCCTTGCCGACAAAGGAGCCATGGCGGAACAGGTCCTGATAGACATCGGAGACTGCGCGGGTGTAAGGGTCGACCCCGGCATCGCTGCCGAACAGCTGGGCATAGGCCGAACGGGCGCTACTGGGCAGGCTGATGCCCACGCGTGGCTGGAGAATTGCGTAGCCAGAGCTGATGTTGCGTCCTGTCGCATCGAATACGGCCTGGTTCAGTGGGTGGGCGAGGGCGCCGACCAGTTGCCTGGCGACATCGCGCGGCAGTTGGGTATCGGTATCCAGGGTAATCACGTAATTGACCCTGGGCAGCGCGTCGATAGCACCGGCGATCATCGTGAATTGCTCTTGCCCCTGACCGCGCAGCAAGGCATTCAGCGCGGCGAGTTTGCCTCGTTTACGTTCCTGCCCCATCCACACACCTTCCGCCGGGTTCCAGCGCCGTGGGCGATGCAGCAGGTAGAAGCGCTCGGCCTCAACGGCAGGGTATTTCAGGTTGAGCGCTTCGATCAGGTTACGCGCTAACAGCAGCAAGGCCGCATCCTGTTCCAGCTCGGCGCTGGGGGCATCCATAAAGTCAGTGAGCAAGGCGAAGTGCAGGTTGCTGTCGCGGTTAGCGAGAAAACGTACCTCCAGTCCCTCGACCAGCTCTTCGGCATCGGCCGCACTGCCCATCAAGGTGGGAATGACCACCAGGGTGCGGGACTGCGCAGGAATACCGCTGCTGTAGTCCAGACGCGGCAGGGTGTCCGGTGTCACTGTCAGGGTCACCAGCCAGTTCACCAGCCCCAGCGCCAGGCAACTGGTCATCAGCAGGGCGGGCACGCTGAGCAGAGCCAACAGCATGTCGGAAAGCCCATGACTACGTGCGCTGGCTAGAAATGGCCAGGCCAGGAGCACACTGAGCAACAGCGCAGGGCCGAGAAAGAATGCCAGCGGTGCACGGCGCAGCACACGTTGCCAGCGTTCGGTGAGGGATAAACGTACGCCCAGGCGCTGCTCCAGGGTCTTCAGCCCTTGGCCTAGCAGGTAGAAGCCAACGTGTGCGGTCAGCCCCTGATTGGTTGACGCCAGCTCGATAGCCAGGCGGGCGACCTGCTCCTCGGCATGGGCACAGTGCTTGGCCAAGCGCTCGACCGCATGGCGGTAGTGATCACGGGTGGCGAAATCCATGCTTGGGTAGACCCCGGCTGGGTCTTCGCTCAACACCTGTTCGACGTGGCTCATGCGCTCGACAAAGCTGCGCCAGTCGCTGGCGGAAAGCAGGCGTAGGCTGCTGATGCTGTTGCTGATGGAAACCTGGTCGGCGGCCTGCTGCTGGGTATCGAGCTGCACCAGTCGCTCACTGCTTTGCCCGCTTGCTGCCAGCACCTGCTCGACCCAGGTCAGCGGCAGGGTCAGGGCCGCGTTTTGCCCTTGCAGGCGGCGGGTCAATTCGGCGACGAAGGAGCTGCTCATCGGCGGTTGCGAGCGGGCCAGATCGGCCACACTCAGGACCACGCTCTTGGGGTCCTGCTCAGCGGTTTCGCTGAGCAGATCGGCCCAGTCGTTGGCCAGGTTGCGGTCATCCCAGTTGGCCATCACCCGCGAGGCGACACGGCGCAGGTTCTCAACCAGGGCCAGGCGCAACATGATGGGGATGGCCCACAACTCGCCCAGCGTCAGCGGCGTAACCGACTGATAGGCCGCCACGAAACGGCACAGGCTTTCGCTGTCGAAGCGGCCATCACCATGGGAAATAGTCTCCAGGGCAATGTCGTAGACCCGTGGCAGACCGCTCGACGGTCCATTGCCCAGACGCGGAAGCTCAAGGTTGTAACCTTTTGGTAGGTGTTTGCGGGCAGTACGGATCTGCTCCTCGATCAGGTAAAAGTTGTCCAGCAGCCATTCTGCCGCCGGAGTGGCACGCCGCGTGGCTACTGGCACTTCGCTGAGTAAGGTGCAACTGCGTGCCAGCAGCGCCTCGTTTTCGTACAACCGACTGAGCAGCGTACCAGGCTTGGAGCTGGGGTTGAGCTGGTGCTGTTGGGCCAGGTGGTGGCCGTGGGCGGCCATCTGTGCGGCGCTGAACAGCTCGGCACGCAAGGCGGGCTCATAGGCGAACTTCTGCGTTGGTCTGCGCAGATAGGACAGCGTGCGGCTCCAGAGGGTGGGCATTGTGTCCTTGACCGGGCGCGTCGTTGCCAACGGCCAGATGGTAGTGGGCGAGCGGGCGCTGGAGTGCTCTGTGGCATCTCATCGAGTCGTGCTTAAGGGGCTTCTGGATACCAGCGTGCGGGGTTGCCGGGCGGCTGTCTGTCCGCTGGCGCACATTGCTGATTAGGTTGGGCTATTTGCGCAGAGGCGCGTGCTGAGCGTCGATGGCGAGGCCCGCGTTTGTCGTGCGCTTATGCGCGTCAGCGTACCGACAGGTTGTGGCGTGCCTGCCATTGTCACGTGCTATCGGTTCAAGGGCGTGGACGTTCGAGGCGCGCCGCGAATGCCGCCGTCCATAGCGACCATAGGGGCACGATGACAATTTATGCACGTTCATGGTGGCTGGCAACGGGAGTGCTTGTGGCTCTGAATGTGAGCAGCTTGCTCGTCCTCTTGTTGCCGCGCGAGCAGCAGCCTGCGCCTGCGCCGCAGCGGGAAGTATCTGCGCAGGCTGGGCAGGAGCAAGACGTGTGGGCAGTGGAGTTGGACACTTCGCTCGCGACTGGCAGACGCAGGGTTCCGCTCAAGCTCAGCTTTTGAGCGGCAGCACCCTTTTGAGTGTTCATGCGTGCCGCTACAACGAGCGCGTCCCGCTCACCGGGCTGTAGCCCTGGGGATCCGGCAAGCGTAGGGAGATTTGATGGTATACCGGGTGCTGATTGTCACTGCAGATACCGAGGCGCGTGACAGCTTATATGTAACGTTCGCGGATGCCACCGCCGACTCATTTTGCGCTGAGTGGGTCGCGTCGTGGTCGGCCGCTCTGCCGCGTTTGCAGGCGGGGGATATCGATGTGGTGGTGCTTGATTCCGTGCTACCGGGAAGTAAGGACAGCGATGCATTTGTGCAGGTGTTCGCAAGTGTGCCGCACGTGCCGATCATCACCCTGTGGGCCGCCCATGATCAGGCCCATGCAGAGCGTAGCCTGGCGCTCGGGGCCAAGGGGTATCTACTCAAAGGCTTGTTCGCCGGTTACCTGATGATGCAATTGATGGAGCAGATTATAGGCCGCAAGCGCGCCGATGCTCATCAGTCTCTTGAGCGCACACGGGCGCAAATGACCCTCCACTCGATCAGCGATGCGGTGATAGGTACCGACATGCAAGGTGTGGTCGATTATCTCAACCCTGCGGCGGAGCGCATGACTGGCTGGCCTCACGATGAGGCGCGCGGCCAGCCCATTACCCGGGTGATGAACCTGGTCAATCGTAAGACCGACGCAGCGGTGCCCAACCCCGTCGGGCTGGTACTGCGCGAGCAACAGCCCATGGGCATGGCGGCGGGTACGGTATTGGTACGCCGCGATGGTAGCCAAGTGGCGATCGACGATTCGGCAGCGCCTATTGTCGACCTGGAAGGACATGTCAGTGGTGCGGTGATCGTCTTTCATGATGTCAGCGAGGCGCGCAGCATGACCCTGAAAATGGCGCACCTGGCTCAGCATGACGTACTCACCCAACTGCCTAACCGCGTGCTGCTGAATGATCGTATCGTCCAGGCTATTGGCCTTGCCGAGCGCAGTGGCAATGCGATTGCGCTGATGTTTATCGATCTTGACCACTTCAAGTGCATCAATGACGCCCATGGCCATGCGATCGGCGATCAGTTGCTGCAAGCTGTGGCTCAGCGACTTTTAAGCTGTGTACGCAATTCGGACACGGTCAGTCGCAATGGCGGCGACGAGTTTGTTGTGCTGCTGGCTGAGGGCCGCAATATGCAGGACGCCAGCATCACTGCGCAGAAGATCACCACGGCATTGGCTGAGCCCTTTGTCATCGACCGGCATGAGTTGCGCGTCACGTGCAGTATCGGCATCAGCGTATGCCCGGCGGATGCCGACAATGCCGAGGCGCTGCTTAAGCACGCTGATACGGCGATGTATCACGCCAAACAAGCCGGGCGGAACAACTATCAGTTTTTCAAGCAGGCGATGAACCTGCGGGCACTCGAGCGCAAGGACGTCGAAAGCGCGCTCGCTGAAGCCCTGGTGCGGCAGGACTTCATGCTGCACTACCAGCCAAAATTCAACTTACAGACCGGCGTTGTGACAGGTGCTGAGGCGCTGTTGCGCTGGGTGCACCCGCAGTGGGGCATTACCTTGCCGGAACGTTTCGTTGCAGTGGCTGAAGAGTGCGGGCTGCTCGTGCAGATTGGCCGCTGGGTATTGCGCGAGGCGTGTCGGCAAACTCGGCAATGGCAGGAGCAGGGCCTGTCCCTTGCGTCGGTTGCGGTGAACATCTCCGCGCTGGAGTTCCTCCACCCGGACTTTGTCGCCAACGTGCAAGCCACCCTGCAGGCAACCGGTTTGCCGGCGGCCTGTTTGCAATTGGAAATAAGCGAGTGTGTGCTGATGCACGATGCCGCTATCAGTACCGGCATCTTGCAGCGGCTCAAGGATCTCGGAGTACAACTGGCCGTGGACGACTTTGGCACCGGTTATTCCAGCCTCAACTACTTACTGGCGTTTCCCATTGATGTGCTCAAAATCGATAAGTCGGTCGTCCATGCCATCAGCACCAGTAGCGGACTCGTCGCGCAAGCCATGATCCTTGTGGGTAGCAGCCTGCAGTACAAGGTGGTCGCCGAGGGGGTGGAAAATCTGGCGCAGTTGTCATTCCTGAAGAACAGGCAGTGTGCAGAAGGGCAGGGCTATCTGTTCAGTCACGGCCTACGCAATGACCAGTTCGCCAGGTTGTTTCTGGGCAAGCCGGGCGTGACTGGTGAGTGTGCCGGCGCGAGGCCTAGTGGTGATGGTTGCTGACAAAGATCCGTGCGTAATCCTTGTTTGACGCTCCATAGCATTCGCAGGCAGTTGCCTCGAGGCCAGGGCGATCAAGCACTGTGATGCGTCCGCGCTTGTAATGGATTAGCTTGCGTAGCTGCAATGCACCGGCCGCGATAGTGACGCCGCTGCGGCGAACACCGAGCATATCGGCAAGAAACTCATGGGTCAGTTGCAGGTCAGCACCATGGGCACGGTCTTGGCTCATCAGCAGCCAGCGCGCCAGACGTGGCTCGACTTCATGGAAGTGAGCACAGGCGATGTTATGCGCCAGCTGCGCCATCAGCACATAAAGGTAGCGTTTGAGCGTTTGCAGCAGTCGCGGGCATTCCAGTAAGGCTTGGCGCAACTGCAGGGCGCCAATGCGCAATGCGCTGCCGCTGCCCTGTACCACTGCACGATTGGGGGCCGTATTGACCCCTAGCACCTGAGTTGCGCCCAGCATGCCTTCGCTCCCGATCAGTGCCAGCTCCAGAGGGCGATGTGGCCCCAGGGTCGTCACCAGTGAGATAAAACCGCTGACAGGAAAGTACAGATAGCGAAAAGGTCGGTCAGGTTCACAGAGCACTTTGCCGAATACCAAGTCCACCAGCTCGCAGTGCATCATCACCCTGTCATGCTCTTTACGCGGCAACGAGGCCAGCAGGTGGTTAGCGATCTGAGTGGGGGGCTTAACTAGCATTGATTGGGGCAGTCCTGCAGCACGGTGCTTGCCGACGAAGGGCGCGGGAGTGGTGCCCGGCATTCCCGTACGCTGCAGTCTGCAGGTCTGTGTGTGGACTGTCTGTACGCTACTGTACCCAGGGTGACTTAACGACGAAATTTTGGCGCAATAGAGCGCTCATCAGGCATCGTTGAAGGGGTATAGGGGAGCAAACGATCAGTTTCTCTCTTTACCACGGCATAGCATTCACAGCTGAGTTCTTCGAGTTTGTGCCGATCCAGTACGGTGATCCGCCCCCTGCTGTACTCGATCACGCCCAGACGTTGCAGCTTGCCGGCTGCCTCGGTGACGCCTTCGCGCCGCACACCTAGCATGTTGGCGATCAGCTCTTGCGTCATGGTCAGCTTGTTGCTGGGCAAACGGTCGAGTGACAACAGCAGCCAACGACATAGCTGCTGATCAATCGAGTGGTGACGGTTGCACACCGCCGTCTGTGACATTTGGGTAATCAACGCCTGGGTGTAGCGCAGCATCAGCATCAGCAGCTCACCGTGGCGATTGAATTCGTCCTTCAGGCGTTGCCCAGGCAAGCGATAGGCGTGTCCGCCACTTTGCACCACCGCGCGGCTGGGTGTGCTTTCGCCGCCCATGAACAGAGCGATGCCTACCAGGCCTTCATTACCTACGACGGATATTTCAGCTGACGCGCCGCTTTCCATCACGTACAGCAGTGAAATGATCGAGTCGGTTGGGAAGTAGACGTGGCGCATGGTATCGCCCGACTCGTAAAGCACTTTACCAAGAGGCAGTTCAACCCATTCCATATGACTGAATAGACGTTCTTTGACTTCCATTGAAAGCGCCGCCAGCAAGTGGTTTTGCTGAGGCTTGCACATCTCCATTCGGGTATCCCTTCGATTGATCACGGGCTAACCGAATCACTATACGCGGATGCACTAACCGTTCTGTTCTATAGCGTACATAGCGGATGCGTCGCAGCGGAGGCTGGTGCGCGGATCTTGCGCTGCACATCAACCTGACCGCTCATCCTTTTCTTCGGTGACGATGGGCTCCGCTTTCTGTCTGCGGTGAACTCGTTCGCAATACGTCGGTCTTTGAGCCTGTGCGAGCGTGCTCGCCTGGCTGGCCGCTCAGTGAAGCCTTATGTTTTTCATCTGATGTGAAGAGTGTCATGTCCCCATCTCAAATCTCCGTAAGTTCACCCAGCCGTTGGTCCTGCTTTCGTGCTCGTCCTTTTATAAGGTCTTTAGTCGTTACAGTGCTTACCTTCGGTGCATCTGTGATGGCCGAAGCTGCAGACCGTTGGGTCAGCGACAATCTGGCCACCTATGTACGCAGCGGCCCTACTGACGGCTACCGTATTGTCGGAACCCTGCAAGCCGGCCAGAAGGTCGAGCTTTTGAGTGAGCAGGGGGATTACAGCCGTATTCGAGCCGAAGACGGCAGTGCGGTCTGGATTCCGAGTCGCGATTTGCAGGCTCAACCTGGACAGGCCGAGCGGCTACCTGCATTGGAGCAGAAGGTAGCTGAGCTTACGGAGGAGCTTGCAGGTATCAACGACACGTGGACAGCACGCGTACAGGGCATGCAGGAAACCCTGGATACTCGCAAAGCGCTTATCGATGAACTGCAAACCACGCGTTTATCACTGGACTCGCAGCTGAGTGCGGCTCAGGCAGACCTGCGCACAGCGCAGGCGCAACTGGGCGATGAAAACAATCAGCTACTGATGCGTTATATGGCCTACGGCGGCAGCATCGCTGGTGGAGGCCTGCTGCTAGGGCTCCTTTTACCGGTGCTGACGCGTGTGCGACGTAAGCGTAATGATCAATGGTTTTAAGTAGTAGGTAGATTGGCCCTGAAAACAGCTTGACGGCATTTCCTGTGTGCCTATAATGCGCACCTCTTCCGGCGCGGACTTCTCGGATAACTCGTTTTAAATCAATGAGTTAGTTTAAAAAGAGGGGTTGCAAAGCAGCGAAAGCTGTGTAGAATGCGCCGGGCTGACGAGGTGGTGGTTTTAGCGTCGTTGGCAGGTTGGTCGAAGTTGAGTTGAGGCGGTAAAAGAGGTGGTTGACAGCGGTTTGAAACGCTGTAGAATTCGCCTCCCGCTGACGAGAGACTTGGATTGATCGTAAGCGCAAGCGGTTGAAGTTGAAAAGAAATTTTCGAAACCGCTTGACAGGAAGTGAGGCTGCTGTAAGATGCGCGCCTCGGTTGAGACGAAAGACTTAACC
>NZ_FOFP01000047.1 GCF_900110925.1 Pseudomonas cuatrocienegasensis
TTAATCCTTACCGGCGAGCGCCGAAACGGGAGGAATGGTTCGAAGCCTGGGATGGTTTGTTGCAGGGTTACCATTTGCGCTTTTAGCGCTGGCAGTTGATCAGCGGGACAAGCAGGCAATCATCAGACATCTGTCCACGGACAGGCGGGCTCAACTCGGCCCCAGGGTGAAAAATGGAGGGATTTCGACGGGAAACGCCGGGGCGTCAACGAAAAAAATCGACGGGCGACAGACCGAGACGATAAAACAGGGCGATCTGAAGTAGAAAACTTCCCCGCCAGGGTGGCGGGGAAGTCAATTGGACGTTTGGACGGGACAAAGTCTATTGGACGCTTGGACGGGACACCCAATCCCGAGCCAACAAAAGAGCACGATCAAGCATTTCCGCTGTTATATACGGAACAAACCCTAATCTGTCACCCTGCTCGAAGCTGCGTTGATAGCTTGCAAGGCGGCCTACGTCTCCAGTTATCGCCAAAGCAGCCAAATGCCGTAACGGCATAGCCCCCTTCGAATTTGCTGGCAAAGCTCTATAAGCTGCCAAGCCTTTTTCTATATCTTGAGCAGAAGCCCAAGATATAGCCGCTTTAGAAAGCCTAGTTACATCATCCAATGAGAAATCGACTATTTTCTCCGGCACGTCATTGCTCACAATTATTGGATCAAAACCTCCAGCTTCACCCAATATAAATTCAACAGCCTCTGTAAAAGCCTTCGTAGAAATGGACGGCATTAATGAAACCCTGAAATGGTCAGAACGCTTCCCTATAGCCGGAATAATCTGAACCTGCACATTGCCAATGTCCATGAGGCAAAAATAGTCTCCAACCTCATCTTTCCTGCATTTCCAGCCAAGCTCTTCTAGGATTGGCAATATTTCCTTTTCTTTCACTTCTTAGCCCCTGGGAAGTTCATTGTCTCAACCGGAATTCCATTGGGATAACCTTGTTCTCTGAGTGGTTTGCCTGGAATTAGACCAAAATCTCTCGCCACTTTCCCTCGCGGAATGGAGTTACCATCGCGAATCTGCGGAAAAATTTCAGACTGACGAATACTAAGATCAGCACTACCAGTCTTGACCTCAATAATACGAATACTACCATCAGGAGCTTCAGCCACGATATCTGGCCTACAACGACCAACTCCACAAGAGCTACCAAACGAAATTTCTTTATTGCTCACCCGATAACCCTGGGCGCTCAACTGGTCTTTGATGTCATCGACCATATTTAGGTGATGGTCGTAATGATCTCGAATGGTTACTTTTGGAGCTGCTCCTTCCACTTTTGGAACACTTATTTTGCTAGCTACCCAATTACCTCCGATCTTGACAGCTTTTAATCCATA
>NZ_FOFP01000007.1:0-180759 GCF_900110925.1 Pseudomonas cuatrocienegasensis
GGGTAATGCGGGTCGATCAAGGCAATCAAACCCTTCCACGGCACAACCTGATCCATCTCGATCAGGAACAATTCCTTGCGGGTCTGCTTGCGCTTGCCTGCGTACTCGGCGTCGGCAAAGGTCATCTGCTTCATCGGAAAACTCGGCGGGTGGAATCCGGGTATTTTGCCAAAATCAGGAAGTCTTCTTCAGAGTTTCCCTAAGTGTGGTTACAACGCCAACCGCATCGACAGATCAACCGCTTTGACATCTTTAGTCAGCGTCCCTAACGACACATAGTCCACACCAGTTTCGGCGATGGCGCGCAGGGTGTGTTCGTTGACCCCGCCCGAGGCTTCGAGTTTGGCGCGGCCGGCGGTGAGGGTGACGGCGCGGCGCATGTCGTCCAGGGACAGCTCATCGAGCATGATGATGTCGGCGCCGGCCTCCAGGGCCAGGTGCAGTTCTTCGAGGTTCTCCACTTCTACTTCTACCGGTTTGCCGGGTGCGATGCGCCGTGCGGCGGTGACGGCCTGGGCGATGCCGCCACAGGCGGCGATGTGGTTTTCCTTGATCAGGAAGGCGTCGTAGAGGCCGATGCGGTGGTTGTGGCAGCCACCGCAGGTGACGGCGTATTTCTGTGCCAGGCGCAGGCCGGGCATGGTTTTACGGGTGTCGAGCAGTTTCACGGCGGTGCCGGCGACCAGGTCGGCGTAGAACTGGCTGCGGGTGGCCACGCCGGAGAGGGTCTGCAGGAAGTTCAGGGCGCTGCGCTCGCCGGTGAGCAGAGCGCGGGCCGGGCCTTCGAGGGTGAACAGTACTTGGTCGGGTTGCACCCGCTCGCCATCGCCGACCTGCCAGTGCACGGCCACGCGCGGGTCGAGCTGACGAAATACTCCATCGACCCAGGCGGTGCCGCAGATAACGGCGGCGTCGCGGGTGATCACGCGTGCCTGGGCCAGGCGCTCGGCGGGAATCAGTTGGGCGGTCAGGTCGCCGCTGCCGACGTCTTCGGCCAGGGCGTGGCGCACGTTGCTGGTGATTTCGGCGGTCAGGTCGGCAAGGGTCAGGTTGGGCATATAAGGCTCCACGGGCAGAGCGGCGATTATAGGGGCTGTGGCCGGGCGCCGGTACGGTTGCCGTCTATGCTGCACAAACGAGTGTTGTGCAGGCAGGTGTCGTTCGTCGGCTTGTTATGGGGTTGAAGGGTTGGGGCTGAACCGGCAGCGTCTCGCTGAGTCCATAGAAATTGGGCCAAGCGAGCAAGTGATGCGCATCTGTGACGTGGGTCATGTCTGCGAGAAATGCCTGCTTGGTATGCCGCTGGACATCCCTATAATGACCCCAAATCTATGAATGTTGACGCCAGGCCTTTGACGTTATGGACGACGTTCGGTGTGATCACTGCGCAGGTCGGGTCGCCCAAGAGGGGCAGTCTGCAGGAGACTCGTAATGAAGACTGATGCGAACGTGGTCCACCTAACCAAGGTGGCCTCTGAGCACCCGCCCACTTCGCCGGTAGGAAGACTGCCCGTGGCGCTCATTCAAGTGCGTGACAAGGCTGCCGTGCAGCTCAAGCAAGCGCTGCAGGCGTTGTTCGACAACGCCGATGACACGCTCTTCGAGATGGCGGATCGGGCCACCAGCAATGCCGAGCAGAATGCCTTCTTCGAGGCCATGCGCGACCTGCGCCTCAAGCGCAAGAGCATCGAACGCGGCTTCTTGCAGAATGTCTTCGAGGCATTTGCCACCCTTAACCAATATGAAATTGGCCGGCCAGCGCCGCTCGATGCGGTGAGCTACGACAGCCTGTCGCTGGTGCAGAACGACGAGCTGGAAGAGTCGGTCGCCCAGGACGCCATGGTCGCCAAGGTCATGAGCCGCGACAGCCTGTCGCTTGGGCACCTGACCACCCGCTTGAATGCCATGGTCAGCAAGAAGCTGGATGACAAGAGCAACCCGCTCGGTCCGGCGGCGCTGGTGGGGTTCTTTCTCCAGGCCTGCAGCAGCCTGGGGGTGGAGATCCGCGTCAAGTTGATCATTCTCAAGCTATTCGAAAAATACGTACTGGGTGACGTCGGGCAACTGTATGCCGATGCCAACCAGGCGCTGGTCCAGGCCGGCGTATTGCCTGAGCTGAAATCGACTCCACCACGCCGCGCCAACGTTCGTGCACCGGCTGGTCGTTCGCCGGGCGAGACGGCCAGCGCGCAGGAGGCCTTTGGCGGCGAACTGGGCGATGAGGGCGTGCGCGAGGTGTTCGGTGCGCTACAGGCGTTGCTGTCCCAGGCGCGCGGCAGTGTCGTGCCGCAGCGCGATGTACCTGCCGATGCCATGCCGATTACCAGCAACGACCTGATGCGCCTGCTGTCGCACATGCAGCAGCGTGCGCCGGTGCAGGTCAGCGATGACTTCGACCTGCGTGAGCAGCTTGAACAGCTCCTCAGCCGCGCCAGTGCCAAGAGCGGTAAGGCGCGGGTGGTCGGGGAAGTCGATGAAGATGTGATCAATCTGGTGTCGATGCTGTTCGAGTTCATTCTTGATGACCGCACCTTGCCGGATTCGCTGAAAGCCTTGATCGGTCGGCTGCAGATTCCCATGCTCAAGGTCGCAGTGCTCGACAAGACCTTTTTCAGCCGTGGCAGCCATCCGGCGCGTCGCCTGCTCAATGAGATCGCCTCCGCCGCATTGGGTTGGGGTGACCAGGATGAGGCGCAGCGCGACAGTCTGTACCTGAAGATCGAGCAGGTCGTGCAGCGTCTGCTCAATGACTTTGTCGATGATCCAACGATTTTTTCCGAGCTGCTGGCCGACTTTCTGGCATTTACCGGCGATGAGCGTCGCCGTAGCGAGCTGCTTGAGCAGCGCACCCGTGACGCCGAGGAAGGCAGTGCCCGCGCCGAGTTGGCCCGCCGCGAGGTGGAACATGCGCTGAACGAGCGCCTGCTGGGTCGCACGCTGCCGGAGGTGGTGGTGCGCCTGTTGCAGGATGCCTGGAGCAAGGTGCTGATGCTTTGCTGCCTCAAGCACGGTGTGAATTCCCCAGAGTGGGAAGCGGCATTGGCGACCATGGATGACTTGGTGTGGAGCGTCGAGCCCCATGAAGACCCGCAGTCGCGCATGCGTTTGCTGGAGTTGGTGCCAGGCTTGCTCAAGTCGTTGCGCGAGGGCATGGCCAGCGCTGCGTTTGATCCATTCTCCACCGGTGAATTCTTCAACCAACTGGAGGTGCTGCATGTGCAGGCCTTCCAGCGCTTCAAACGGGTTGTGCCAGAGGCCGAGAAGGCACCGGCAAATGACGAGCAGATTGCGACCGATGCAGACGAGCTGAGCCTGCCGTTGCTCGAGCTGCCGCCGGTTGAGGAAGAGCTGGATATGCCGGCCATGGTTGAGGTGGTCGAGGAGATCGTTTTGGTCGCGCCGGGTGAGAGCCGTTCGCCAGAGCCCGAAACCGTCTTGCCCGATGACGATGAAGCGGTGTTGCAGGTGGATAACCTGCGTGTCGGGAGCTGGGTCGAGTTTCAGGAAGACGAAGAGCACAAGCTGCGTTGCAAGCTGGCGGCGATCATCAAGCCCACTGGCAAGTACATTTTCGTCAACCGCACTGGCATGAAGGTGCTGGAAAAGACCCGCATGGGCCTGGCTGTGGAGTTCCGCCGCAATGCCATTCGCCTGCTTGACGATGCGCTGTTGTTCGATCGGGCGCTGGAGTCGGTAATCGGCAACTTGCGCCGGATCAAGGGCGCTTAGCGTTACTCGCTCGTCGATATTGCAATGACGCCGCCCTTTGGGGCGGCGTTTTTGTTTGGCTTTGTCCAAAAATCGTGTTGCACGGCGACGCTGCTTTTGTGGGAGTCGCGCCCCGCGGCGAATGCCATAGGTAACGCCGAAGTCCCTGGATGGCTGCAATCGCTTCGCCCCGAGGCGTGGCTCCTACGCGTGTTCGGCGGTTCACCTAGGGGCTGCGTGATGGCTTGTACGGGTAGCAACACGATTTTGGGACATGGCTTTTTGTTTGGGGCATGCGTGGGCGCGAAGCTGGTGGGTTGTATTCGTGATGGTGTTGGCGCCGTGATTATCGCGAATAAATTCGCTCCTACAGGGGGCGTGTAAATGCGGGCGTCGCAATTCTGCTGTTAATTGTAGGAGCGAATTTATTCGCGATAACGGGCGGAGGTTGGATTAGCGAAGCGTAATCCGACGTCTCGACCGCAAGGCATCCCCCCGGATTACGCCTGTGGCTAAGCCAGGCTACGGGTTGTGTCGGCCCACGCATGGGTGCCCGTCTTGCTGGCGGGCTGCTAGCAGGCCGTTGAAAAACGTAGGCGAGGCAGCCAGCGCAAGGCAAAAATAGGCGAAAAAGCGGAGTTTACGAGCTGTAAATGAGCATTTGATTCGCTTCGCTCACCCCTTCGGGGCCGTGCTAAAGCACGTTCAGCCTACGGCTGTGAGCCTGTTTTTAACGCCGCGATGGCCACGTAGGTAGTTTTTCAACAGCCTGCTAGAGTGTGGGCCTGTCCAAGGAGCCTTTATGCAGCTCGATTCCCACAGTGGCTGGTGCCAGGGTGTGCAGCGTTGCCCGTCGCCCAATTGCAATGCGCGACCGGACGCTGAGGTGTCGCTGCTGGTGATCCACAATGTCAGCCTGCCACCCGGTCAGTTCGGCACGGGGCAGGTGCAGGCGTTTTTCCAGAATCAGTTGTGTGGCGAGGCGCATCCGTATTTTGCCGGGATCGTGCACTTGCAAGTGTCGGCGCATTTTCTGATCGAGCGTGACGGCGCGGTCACCCAGTTTGTCTCCACCCTGGAGCGTGCCTGGCATGCTGGGGTGTCCTGCTTTGCCGGGCGGGATAACTGCAATGACTTTTCCGTTGGTATCGAGCTGGAAGGCACGGACGAGTTGCCCTATACAGACGCGCAATATGCCGCATTGATTGCGCTGACTGGCGAGTTGCAAAGGGTGCATCCGGCCATCACGCTGGAGCGAATATGCGGGCACTGCGATATTGCCCCCGAGCGCAAGACCGATCCGGGGCCGGCCTTCGACTGGTTGCGATTGCGCCGCGGATTGACCGACAGGAGTGAACTGTTATGAGTTTTCTGGTGTTGCTGCTGGTGCTCTGGGTGGAGAAGTTTTCTGCCTGGCGTGCCGTGATCCAGCAGGACGGGCCTTGGTTGCGCCTGCTGGCGCGAGCCGAGGCGCGCATCCAAGGCGAGGGTCAGCCCTGGTTGGCGTTGTTAACGGTCGTGGCGGCGCCTTTGCTGGTTCTGGCGTTGCTGTTGATGGTGCTGTCACCGCTGGCTTATGGCTGGCTGGCCTTGCCGGTGCATCTGCTGGTGGTGGTCTACAGCCTGGGGCGCGGCGACCTGCAGGCGGCGCTGGGGCCGTTCCGTGACAGCTGGCGGCGCGGCGACAGCGAAGCTGCTTATCTGGTGGCGCAACGCGACCTGGCCCTGGAGGCCGAGAGCGAGCCCGCGCTGTTGCAGAGCGTGCAGAAGCATCTGGTGTGGCAGGCCTACCAGAGCTTCTTTGCGGTGATCTTCTGGTACGCGCTGCTGGGGCCGTTGGCTGCGCTGGCGTACCGGCTGTTGGCGCTGACCGTGGAGCACGCCCAACATCCCCTCCTGCGTGAGCAGGCCGGGCAATGGCGGCATGCCTTCGACTGGTTACCGGCGCGAGTGCTGGGGGCGAGCTTCGCCCTGGTTGGCAACTTTGTCGGCGTCAGCCGCGCGTTGTTGCACGAGTTGCTGAGTTGGGACATTGGCGCCGCTCAGTTGGTCTACAGCGTCGGCCGGGCGGCCAGTGAGATTCCTGAACCGGTGATTGGCGAGGCAGGTGTCGGCACCCTCGACCAGTTTTGGCAGTTGCTGGTTCGCGCGGCAGTGCTCTGGTACGCCGTGTTTGCGCTCTGGACCTTGCTGCTCTAGCTAGGACTCCTGCAATGCCGTCCTGATTCAAGGGCGGCAATACCTTGGGTATCGCTTCCCGGGTATCGCTTCGCTCAACCCAGGCTACCGCTTGGTAGGGTGGAAAACCGCGCAGCGTTTTCCGCCAAGGTCGCTGTTTCTGCAGATACCTGTGATCTCTGGTGCAGCACGCGTCTGCTGACCGTCCCCTCTATGCTGGCCTCGAGCCTTCTTAACCTTAAGTTACAGAGATTCACGTCGATACTTGCTATACAGAGTGGACGTGTCTCCGGCTGTTTGCTTGGCGCCCAGGCACACGCATAACAATAATTAGAACTGGAGAGTCTCTGTGAAGACTGTGTTGTATCCGGCTATCGCGCTGATGAACCGTCTCAGTTTTGGGATGAAGTTCAGCCTGATTAGCGTGCTCTTCTTCGTGCCCATGCTGGTCACCAATTTCTATCTGGTGCGCGACTCCTATCGTCAATTCGTCAGTACCCAGGCGGCGCTGGACAGCCTCGACCTGCTCGGCAGCAGTTTGTTGCTGCGCCGTGGCCTGGAGAACTATGCCGACCTGACTGAAATCAACGCGATGATTGGCCAGTCGGGGCAGGCCGGTGACCTTGAAAGCCGGATCGACCAATTGCACGCGGAGCTGGGCGAGCGCCTGTCTGCGTTCGAGCCTGTAGCCCTGGAAACCGAGCATGTCGAGGAGTTCATCACCCGTCGCGACGACATGATCGCCGGCCTGCAAGCGGTGCAGGCCGAGGCCTCACTGCAAGGCAAGATCGCCCTGGCCGACAAGCTGCTGGGCAGTTCCCAGGTATTTATTCGCTTGATCGCCAGTCAGGCCGGGCTGAGCCAGGACCGTGAGCGGTCAGTGCGGCAAATGAGCGAACTGGTGACGGTGACTACTCCAGGCGTCACTGCGCCATTGAGCGAAGGTCGCGCGATCGGCGCCTATTCCCTGGCCCAAGGCTTTCTCAACTCCTCGGCCAGCACCCAGTTCGATGAGCTGCTGCTGGACCTGGAAAAACTCCATGGCGAATACGGCCTGAGCCTGCAGGATGCCCTTGGCAGCAGCCCGCAAGCGCGCACGGCGCTTGAGACGTTGGCGAGTGCCAGCCAGGCGACCCTCAAGGACAGCGCCGTGTTCTTCGAGGACAAAGTGGTGGTGGCCGACACCCTGGACATGCCGTGGAACCAGTTCTACAGCGAGGTCAGCGATGCCATGGCCAAGACCTACGCTTTCAACGACGCGGTGCTGGCGTTTCTCGATGAGCGCTTGCAGGCACGGCTGCAGGAGAACCGTGCGCAGATGATCCTGCTGGTTAGCGCGCTGGTGCTGGTCTTTCTGCTGATCGTTTACCTGTACGGCGGTTTCTACGTATCGACACGTACCACACTCAAGCACCTGGGCCAGGTCATGGACAAGGTTGCGGCGGGTGATATGACCTTGAGCTTCCATGCACAGAGCCAGGATGAGCTGGGCGAGTTGGGGGAGGTGTTCAGCACCACGGTGAAGAAGATTCACGACCTGATCGAGCGGGTCGGCCAAACTGTGGCTGAGGTCGAGCGCCAGGCTGAGCGGGTCGAGATGGTGTCGGGGGAAAGCAACCAGGCGGTCAACGGTCAGCGTAGCCAGATCGAGCAGGTCGCCACGGCCATGAACCAGATGTCCGCCACGGCCCAGGAAGTGGCGCGCAGTGCTGCCGCTGCAGTGAACAGTGCGCAGAGCGTGAATCATGAAACCGTTGCGGGCCGCGCCCTGGTGGAAACCCAGGTCGGTAGCATCCAGCGCCTGGCTGGTGAGATCGACGCATCGGTTGTGGTGATCAATCAACTGGCCAGCGACAGTGCCTCGATCAGCCAGGTGCTGGATGTGATCAAGGGTATCGCCGAGCAGACCAATCTGTTGGCCCTCAATGCCGCCATCGAGGCGGCGCGTGCCGGCGAGCAGGGTCGCGGTTTTGCCGTGGTGGCGGACGAGGTGCGCAACCTGGCCAAGCGTACCCAGCAGTCCACCGCCGAGATCGAGGCGATGATCGCGCGGCTGCAAGGTGGCGTAGGGGCTGCCGTCAAAGCCATGAACACCAGCCACCAGATGGCCGACAGCACGGTCAACGAGTCCGGCAAGGTGCAGCAGGCGCTGGAGAACATCCTCGGTGCGGTCGGCATGATCGTCGACCAGAACCAGCAGATCGCCGCCGCAGCTGAACAGCAGACCGCGGTGGCTCAGGACATCGATCAGAACATCGTGCAGATCAACCAGGCTGGTGAACGCACTGCCGAGGGCGCGAGCCAGACCGAGCAGGCCAGTCGCGAGTTGTCGGCGCTGGTCTCGCGCCTCAAGCAGTTGATTGGCGCGTTTCGGGTGTGAGCGCGCTTGGCTCGGTAGCCTGGGTTGAGCGCCGCGACACTCGTACTAGTTGATTGCGGTTTAGAGTAGGAGCCTCGCCCCGCGGCGAATAGAGGCCATTCAGCGGTATGTCGACGAGTCCAAAAGCATCGCGAATAAATTCGCTCCTACAGGTATATGGCTATTGGCTGTTCCAACCGAATAGTTCGCAGGCGTTGCGGCTGCTGGCCTCGGCCAGGGTTTCGGGTGGGACGTTGAAGAGCTCGGCTAGGGCGCAGCAGATCTCCGGTAGATGCTCTGGGCTGTTGCGTTGGTTGGGGTGCATGGCGGGCGCCATGTCCGGGGCGTCGGTTTCCAGCACGATGGCCTCCAGCGGCAGGCGCGCCACCACGCTGCGCAAGCGATTGGCCTGGGGCCAGGTAGGGGCGCCGCCCAGGCCCAGTTTGAAGCCCAGCTTGAGGTATTCGCGGGCTTCCTCGTAGCTGCCGGCAAAGGCGTGGATAATCCCGCCGCGCGCTGGGCGATGCTGTTTGAGCAGGGCGATGGTGGCGGCATGGGCGCGGCGTACGTGGACCAGTACCGGCAGCGCCATCGCCTGGGCCAGTTGCAGCTGGCTGACAAACAGCGCCTGCTGCGCGTCGCGGTCGAGGTGCTCGAGGTAATAATCCAGACCGATTTCGCCCACCGCGCAGAGTTGCGGGTGCCCGTGCAGGCGCTCCAGCCAGCTGCGCAGGGCATTCAGGTCGTCGTCACTGTGCTGCGCCAGGTAGACCGGGTGCAAGCCGAACGCGGCGTAGAGCTGTGGGTCGGTTGCGACCAGGTCCCACAGGCGCTGCCAGTTGCCGCGATACACGCCCAGCACCACCATTTCGCGCACGCCCAGGGCGCGGCTGCGCGCCAGCACGGCGGCGCGATCGGCATCGAAGTCGGGAAAATCCAGGTGGGTATGGGTGTCGATCAGGTGCATGACGGGTTCGCAGAAGGCTAAGCAAAAAGCATCGACGATTTACTGCGAATGCGCCAGGGGAGTCTTTTGCCATCTGAGGCAGTCGAACACCTTGAGCGCTAGGGAAAGGATAAGGGTGATATGACGCGAACACGACGTTGGCTCGGGGCTGTGCTGGCGGTGATCCTGGTGCCGGTGGCGGCCTTGAGCCTGTTTCTGGTTTTGTTCGACTGGAACCTGATCAAGCCCACGCTCAATGCGCGAGTCTCCGAGGCCCTGGCACGGCCGTTTGCGATTGAGGGCGATCTGGATGTGCGCTGGCATCGCGACCCGGACGAGCCCGGCTGGCAGCGCTGGCTGCCGTGGCCCCATCTGCGTGCCGAGCAACTGGTGTTGGGCAATCCCGAATGGGCTGAGGGCGACACCTTCGTCGCCCTTGAGCGCGTCGAGGTGCGCCTGGCGCTGTTGCCGCTGCTGTGGAAGACCGTACAGATTCCACGGATTGACCTGACCGCACCGCGCGCCGACCTGCAGCGCCTGGCCGATGGTCGCAACAACTGGACCTTCGACCTGGGCAGCGCCGAGGATGAAGACGCGCCGGAATCCCCCTGGACCCTCGACATTGGCACCATCGGCTTCGATGCCGGGCAGGTGCGTTATGACGATCAGCAACTCAAGACCCAGGTGCAGGTCGAGGTCACGCCGCTGGGTGCGCCTATTGCCTTTAGCGAGCTGATGGGCACAACAGATGCCAAGGCCGTGGCAGAGACAGCCAGCGCGCAGCCCCAGGACTACGCTTTTGCCTGGCAGGCCAAGGGGCGCTACCAAGGCCAGGCCCTCAGCGGCAGTGGCAAGGTTGGCGGGCTGCTGGCCTTGCAAGATGCGCAGCAGCCGTTCCCGTTACAGGCCGATCTGCGCGCCGGGGCGACCCGGGTGCGCGTGGTGGGCACCCTGACCGATCCGAAAAACCTCGGCGCCCTGGACCTGCAACTGCGCCTCTCCGGTGACAGCCTTGGCAATCTCTACCCCCTGACTGGCGTGGCACTGCCCGACAGCCCTGCCTATGCCACCACCGGCCGCTTGCAGGCCGACTTGCGTGAGCCGGGTGGGGCGCGCTTTCGCTATCAGGACTTCCGTGGACGGATTGGCGAGAGCGATATTCAGGGCGACCTCGAATACCTGGCCAGTACACCGCGGCCGAAACTGTCCGGCACCCTGGTGTCTCAGCAGTTGCGCATGGCCGACCTGGGCCCGCTGATCGGCGCCGACTCCAATGCCGACAAACAGGCGCGGGGCGAGACCAGCCGTCAGCCGGCTGGCAAGGTGCTGCCTGTCGAAGCCTTTGCCACCGAGCGCTGGCGCAGTATGGATGCCGATGTCAGCTTTACCGGTACGCGCATCGTGCACAGCGAGAAACTGCCGTTTACCGATCTGTTCACCCGTGTGCTGCTCGACGATGGCCAGCTCAGCCTGGAACCCCTGCGTTTTGGCATGGCCGGTGGTCAGCTACGCTCGCGCATTCGCCTGGATGGGCGGCAGGCACCGCTGGTCGGTGAGGCGCGCATGAGTGCGCGTGGCTTCAAGCTCAAGCAGTTGTTCCCCAGTGTCGAGGTGATGCAGAGCACCCTCGGCGAGCTGAATGGCGATGCGCACCTCAATGGCCGTGGCAACTCGGTGGCGGCCTTGCTGGGCAGTGCCGATGGCGAGGTCAAGGTGTTGATCAATGACGGCCGGGTCAGCCGCAACCTGATGGAGATTGCCGGCCTGAATGTCGGTAACTACCTGGTTGGCCGGCTGTTCGGCGATGAGGAAGTAGCCATCAACTGCGCGGCGGCGGACTTGGTGCTGCGCGAGGGCGTGATGACTCCAAGGGTGCTGGCGATCGATACCGAAAACGCGCTGATCGGCGTCGGCGGCCAGGTCGATTTCGCCCGCGAGCAGCTGGACCTCAGTGTGACCCCCGATGCCAAGGGCATGCGCATCTTCTCGTTGCGCTCGCCGCTGTATGTACGCGGCACTTTCGCCGAGCCGCGCGCCGGTGTGCAAGCTGTGCCCTTGGCCTTGCGTGGTGCGGGTATGCTGGCGTTGGGGGCTTTGGTGGCGCCTGCCGCCGGCTTGCTGGCCCTGGTCGCGCCCAGTGATAAACAGCCCAGCCAGTGCGAGCCGTTGTTAAAGCAGATGCGAGGTGGGCGTTAGCGGGGCCGCTGTGTGGAAGGGGGGCGGTATTTCGTTTTAGCCGCGACGTTTGCGACGCCTCCACGATCAATCGCGAATAAATTCGCTCCTACAAAAAGCTACGCCGCCCTTTGTAGGAGCGAATTTATTCGCGATGCGTTTTGAGCGCGCTGCAAACATTGCGGCTAAACCGGGGCCTCGCCCCAATCCATCTTCCGCTCATCCGTGTCGCTCGCTTTAGCGGCGACGCTTGAGCACACGCGGAATGGCATCCAGGCCGGCCTGGTAGTCGTCGTGCTCCACGGCGCGCAGGGTCCAGTGGAAGACGCGGTCGGCAATTTCGCTGTGCTGCTGGGAGATGGCGTTAACCCGCAGCGGCAGAAAATCGAGCAACTGGGTATCGCCAAAAGTCGCCAGGCGCAGGTTGTCCAAGGGAATACCGCGTTCGCGCAGGGCCTCGAATACGCCTTCGAGCAGCACGTAGGCCGTGGTTACCAGCGCATCGGGCAAGCCGGCGGGCTGTTCGAGCAGGCGCAGCATCAGTTCGCGGCCACCGGCGCGGCTGAACTGCTCGGCATGGCTGATGCTGACCTGGCCGGTGAAGCCGCACAGGGCGGCACGAAAGCCCAGTTCACGGGCCTGGCTGATCGGTAGTTCGGCGCGTCCGCCGAGCAGCGCAATATGTTGCGGGGCAGGGTCGAGCAGACTGGCGGTGAGTAGGCTGCCGGCCTGGCGGTCATCGCTGACCACCGAGCGGATATGCGCCGGGTCCAGGGCCCGGTCGACCGCGATCACCGGCACCCCGGCGCGTACCAGGTCGGCGTACACCGGGTCATCCTGGGGCAGGCAACTGGCGACGATCAAGGCATCGCAGCGGCGCGAGCGGAACAGCTCGAGCAACTGCCGTTCGCTGTTCGGGTCGTCGTCGGAACTGGCGATCAGCAATTGGTAACCGGCGCCACGGGCGCGCTGTTCGAGGAGTTTGGCCAGGCGTGCGTAGCTGGGGTTTTCCAGGTCCGGAAGGATAAAACCGAGGCAGCGGCTTTGCCCGCGGCGCAGGCCGGCGGCTTGTGGGTCCGGGCGGTAGCCGTGTTGTTCGACCACTTCGATCACCCGCGCCACGGTCGCCGCGCTGATCCGTCGCTTCGCGGCCTGGCCGTTGATCACGTAACTGGCCGTGGTGACGGAGACCTTTGCCAGGCGGGCGATATCGGTGAGTTTCACTGAGTGTCCTGAGCGTGGCTGACGACCGGATGGCAAGGATCGCCCATTATCAGGTCAGGTTCCAGTTGTGAATGAAACGATTCAGCCAGGGGCAGAGGCGCGCCGGAAGCAAAGGCTGGCGCCGCTGTTTTTCGTAGGAGTCGCGCCTCGCGGCGAATAGTGGCCATCCAGCGCTATCACAGATAGGTCCCAAAGCTCGCGCCGGGGCGGCGCTCCTACGGGGTGTGTATGGCATTTTCAGCCTGCGTGCTGGGTCGTAACGGCCAATTGGGCATGGCCAAGAAATAACCCCGGCGCTGCTCAGGCGCGTTCGCTCATCGCCGAGAGGGCAACCGAGGTGGCGGCGGTGCGGGTTTCCACGCCGAGTTTGATAAAGACATGCTCCAGGTGCTTGTTTACCGTGCGCGGGCTGAGGCCGAGAATGTCGCCGATGTCGCGGTTGGTCTTGCCGCAGGCGACCCAGCGCAGCACTTCGACCTCGCGCTCGGTGAGCTGGAAGCGTGCCGACAGCCTGGCATAGGCCGGCTCGTCGTTGAGCGTCAGGGCCACTGGCTGACTGGCGGCGCGGGCCGATTGCAGGATGCGTGCGGTGCGCAGGTGCGAGGCGACGCGGGCGAGCACTTCTTCGGTATTGATCGGCTTGGTCACGTAGTCGATGCCGCCTGCGCTGAAGCCTTCGACCACATGCTCGCTGTCGGTCAGGGCGGTCATGAATAACACCGGGATGTCGGCGGTGCTGGCATCGGCCTTGATCCGCCGGCAGGTCTCGAAACCATCCAGGCCCGGCATCATGGCGTCGAGCAGGATCAGGTCGGGGCGCCGCCGCTGAATGCGAGTCAGGGCGCTGAGGCCGTCGAGCGCCACCAGGACCATGTAGCCAACTTCATCAAGGGCGTCGGACAACAGCGCCAGGTTGTCCGGGGTGTCGTCGACAATCAGGATCACCCCGCGCTCGGCGGGGCCTGGGCTGTAGTCAGCGGGGTGGGTCTGCGCGTTCATGCTCGGCCTCCTCAAGTTGGCGGTTGAGTTCATCCAGGCGGAAGCTTTTCAGCAGGCTGCGAAGCGGCCCGGTAAAGCTGGCGCTGGCGGGGTTGCTGCGGTCAATGGCGTCGAGTTTGTCCTGCAGGCCGCGCACATGGCCGATGGCCGCCAGTTCGCGCAGGGCGTCCAGGTCCTGGGCGCCCGGCAACACCACGGCTGCTGGCGCGATGGCTGGGCGAGCAGGGCGGCGCAGCCAGCGCAGGTTGAGTTGCTTCTGTATCCGTTCGAGCAGTTCGGGGGTGTGTACCGGCTTGGCCAGGTAGTCGTTGCAGGCGGCGGCTACGCTGCGCTCGCGGTCATCGGCGAAAGCGTTGGCGGATATCACGATGATCGGCGCCTGGGACAGGGCGTTGCGGCGGATCAGCCGACTGGTTTCCCAGCCATCCATCTGCGGCATCGACAGGTCCATCAGGATCAGGTCGGGGTGCAGCAGCGCCACCTGACGAATCGCTTCCTGGCCGCTGGCCGCCTGCGTCACCTGAAAACCCAGCGGCTCGAGCATGCCGGCGAGCACTCGGCGGTGTTCGAGATGGTCGTCGACCACCAGAATCAGCCGGCGCGGTCCCTGGTAGCCGATGATGTCGTGCTCCACGTGCACCACCGCCTGGGGCACACGCACCTCGGAGAGGAACAGGCGCACCTGAAAGCGCGTGCCTTGGCCCTGCACGCTGTTTACCGAGAGTTCGCCGCCCATCAGTGAGGTGAGCATGCGGGTGATGGTCAGGCCCAGGCCGACGCCGTTGTCCTGGCGCATCAGGTCGCCGCGCTCGAACGGCTGGAAGATCCGCTCGATCTGCTCGGGGTCGATGCCGATGCCGGTGTCGACGATCTCGAAGCTTGCGGTTTCGCGCAGGTAGCTGACGCGCAGGCAGACCTCGCCGCTGTCGGTGAAGCGCACCGCGTTGCTCAGCAGGTTGATGAGGATTTGCCGCACGCGCTTCTCGTCGCCACGGACCACGGCCGGCATGCGCCCGCTGGTTTCCAGGCGAAAGCGCAGGCCCTTTTCTTCGGCCTGCGGGGTGAACATGCGGTCGAGCTGGTGGATGAAGTCGGGGAAGGGGATTTCGCTGAACTCCAGGTGCAGCTTGCCGGCTTCGATCTTGGCCACGTCGAGCAGGCCGTCGATCAGCGACAGCAAATGCGAGCCGCTGCGAAAGATGGTCGCCAGGGCGTCCTGGTGCTGCCCCGGCATGCCGGCATCGCGTTGCAGAATCTGGGTGTAGCCGAGGATGCTATTGAGCGGTGTGCGCAGCTCGTGGGACAGCCCTGTGACGTAGCGGCTCTTGGCCGCGTTGGCGGCTTCGCTGGCTTCCTTGGCTTTTTGCAGGGCCTCGTCGGTTTTGCGGTGGGCTTCGATTTCCTGCATCAGCAACTGCGTCTGGCGGTCGGATTCCTCCTGGGCCACGCGTCGGCTTTCGCGGGTCAGCACCACCCACCAGGCAAGGATCGCGGCGAACAGCGAGAGCGTCAGAAAGGCCTTGAGAAACGCCAGGTAGAGCGTCTCTTGTGCCTCTGCCGACTGCGCCACCAGGCCCTGGGAGACCTGGCTGTAGATCAGCGCCAGGGCGCCCAGCAGCAGTAGCACCAGGACCGTCAGCAGGCCCAGGTATTGCGCCAGGCGGCTGTGCAGGCGGGGGATGGAAACCTTGGGAAACAGCCAGCGAATAAAGTCGTCGAGCTGCTCGGAGATGCGCGCGCGGGGTTTGCAGGCATCGCCGCAGCGCGCGTCGAGGGAGCAGCACAGCGAGCAGATCGGTGTGCTGTAGGCCGGGCAGAAGGCCATGTCTTCGCTCTCGAACGCGTTGCTGCACAGGCCGCACTGAACGGTGCTGGTGACCCCGAGCGGGTAGAGCAACAAGGGGTCGCTGCTGCGCGCGAGGTAGTAGCGCCCGCCAGTCAACCAGGCGATCAGTGGGGCGCACAGCAGGGCCGAGCCGAGGGCGACGACCGGCGAGGCGGCCTGGGCCAGGGCGCCGAACAGGCCGCCGTGGGCGAGGATCGACAGCAGGGAGGCGATCAGCATGGCGCCGACGCCGACCGGGTTGATGTCGTAGAGGTGCGCGCGCTTGAACTCGATGTGCTTGGGCGACAGGCCCAGGGGCTTGTTGATCACCAGGTCGGCGACCACCGCACCGATCCAGGCGATGGCGATATTGGCGTACAGGCCGAGCACTTCCTCGATGGCCTGGAACACCCCCAGCTCCATCAGCATCAGCGCGATGGCCACGTTGAACACCAGCCAGACCACACGGCCGGGGTGGCTGTGGGTGACGCGGGCGAAGAAGTTCGACCAGGCCAGGGAGCCGGCGTAGGCGTTAGTCAGGTTGATCTTGATCTGCGAGACGATGACGAACAGCACCATGGCCGCCAGCGCCCACTCCGGCGAGCTGAACACGTAGTTGAACGCCACCAGGTACATCTGCGTGGGCTCGGCGGCGCGCTCCATGGGGATTTCATGCTGCAGGGCGAGAAAGGCCAGAAAGGCGCCGGCGAGCATTTTCAGCGCGCCGGGGATGATCCAGCCCGGCCCGGCCATCAGCAGCGCGGCCCACCAGCGGGTGCGGTTGTGGCGGGTCTTTTCCGGCAGAAAACGCAGGTAATCGACCTGCTCGCCAATCTGCGTGACCAGCGCCAGGCCCACGGTGCAGGCCGCACCGAAATACAGCAGGTTGAAGGTGCCGCCTTCGCCCTCGCGCCCGGCAAAGCTGGTCCAGTCGCTGAAGGATTCCGGGTTTTTGCTGATGATGAAGATGTAGGGCAGAAATAGCAGAAACAGCCACAGCGGCTGGCTCCACATCTGCAGGCGGTTGATCAGGGTGATGCCGTAGGCCACCAGGGGGATGACGATCACCGAGCAGATCACATAGGCCAGCGCCAGCGGGATATTGAAGTACAGCTCCAGGGCCAGGGCCATGATCGCCGCTTCCAGGGCGAAGAACAGAAAGGTGAAGCTGGCGTAGATCAGCGAGGTGATGGTCGAGCCGATATAGCCGAAGCCGGCGCCGCGGGTCAGCAGGTCCATGTCCACGCCGTAGCGCGCGGCGTAGTAGCTGATCGGCAAACCGGTGAGGAAAATCACCAGGGCCACCGCGAGTACGGCCCAGAGCGTGTTGGTGAAGCCGTAACTCAGGGCCAGGGCGCCACCGATGGCCTCCAGGGCGAGGAACGACACCGCGCCCAGGGCGGTGTTGGCGATGCGCAGCTCCGACCATTTGCGAAACGCGCGCGGGGTGAAGCGCAGGGCGTAGTCTTCCATGGTCTCGTCGGCGACCCAGGAGTTGTAGTCGCGGCGGATCTTGACGATGCGCTGGGTGCCGGTCGGTTGCACGGTCGGGTTCCTGGCTGAAAGGCTGGCCTGTGGACGCGTCCCGGCGTTCCTGGTGGGCTCTGCGATTGCAACTTCCATGCCCCGCAGCGCAGCGGCTCTAACGCGCGCGTGGACTTCTATCTGGCCTCCTGCGCGGTGCCCAGCTTGCACCAGCGCCGCGCGCGCGGCTCTACGTCAGATGACGTATGCCGTTACGTCATGCTGCGTATACCGCCGACGGCGCAGGCAAACGCATGCTGGTGGCGAACCGAACTGGTACCCGCAAGGCGAGCCAGGGAGGAAAACCACCCAGAGGAGCATGATCATGGATTCACGACCGAGTCGTTTTCTCCCCCGCCGACTCGCCTTGGGCGCGGCGGCCCTCTCGCTGCTGGCGGCGAGTGTGTTCAGCCAGATGGCTCTGGCCGATGAGGCCAATACCACCGGCCTGGCCGTGACCGATACCGAAGTGACCGTCGGCCAGTTGCACTCGGCCACCGGCACCATGGCCATTTCCGAAACCGGTTCGATCCAGGCCGAGCGCCTGGCCATCGAGCAGATCAACGCCAGCGGCGGCATCCTCGGCCGGCAGATCAAGATCATTCAGGAAGACGGCGCCTCCGACTGGCCGACCTTCGCGGAAAAAGCCAAGAAGCTGCTGGTCGGCGACAAGGTCGCCGCGGTGTTCGGCTGCTGGACCTCGGCCTCACGCAAGGCCGTACTGCCGGTGTTCGAGAAGGAAAACGGCTTGCTCTACTACCCGACCTTCTACGAGGGCCTGGAGCAGTCGAAGAACGTCATCTACACCGGCCAGGAAGCCACCCAGCAGATCCTTGCCGGCCTCGACTGGATCGCCAAGGAGAAGGGCGCCAAGACCTTCTACCTGATCGGCTCGGACTACATCTGGCCGCGCACCTCGATGAAGATCGCCCGCAAGCACATCGAAAACGTGCTCGGCGGCGAAGTGGTGGGTGAAGAGTACTACCCGCTGGGCAACACCCAGTTCGGCTCGCTGATCAACAAGGTCAAGCTGAAGAAGCCTGATGTGGTCTTCACCGCCGTGGTTGGCGGCTCCAACGTGGCCTTCTACAAGCAGATGAAAGCCGCCGGCGTCACCAGCGCCAAGCAGACCCTGCTGACCCTGTCGGTAACCGAGGACGAGCTGCTGGGCATTGGCGGCGAGAACATGGAAGGTTTCTACGCCTCCATGAAGTACTTCCAGAGCCTGGATAACCCGAACAACGCCGCCTTCGTCGAAGCCTTCAAGGCCAAGTTCGGCAAGGATTCGGTGATCGGCGACGTGACCCAGGCCGCCTACCTCGGCCCCTGGTTGTGGAAAGCCGCTGTGGAAAAAGCCGGCAGCTTCGACGTCGACAAAGTAGCGGCTGCTTCCCCAGGCATCGAGCTGACCACCGCGCCAGAAGGCTACGTGAAAGTGCACGACAACCATCACCTGTGGAGCAAGACGCGCATCGGTGAAGTGCAGAAGGATGGTCAGTTCAAGGTGGTGTTCGAGTCCGACCTGATCGAGCCGAATCCGTTTCCGAAGGGCTACCAATAAGCGCGAACGACACCCTGTAGGGGCCGGTAAGCCGACGCCTACGGGGCTGATGTAGCCGCGGGTTTTGCTTGTGTAGGAGCGGATGGGCGCGTTGCGCTTTATTCGCGAATGAATTCGCTCCTACACGGGTGCAACGGCTAACTCGGGCATCGCTTTCTCTTTCCTTCTGGAGACCCTCAACATGGAATGGCTATCGGAATTTGGTGCCATCGCGGCCATGCAGGGCTTTAACGGTTTGTCCGTGTTCTGCGTCCTGCTGCTGATGGCCCTTGGGCTGGCGATCATCTTCGGGCAGATGGGCGTGATCAATATGGCCCACGGTGAGTTTCTCACCATCGGCGCCTACACCACCTACGTGGTCTCGGTATTGACCGAGCAATACGCGGCGTTTTTCGGCCCGTACTATTTTTTTCTCGCCATCGTGCTGTCGTTTTTTATCGCCGGCGCGATTGGCTGGCTGGTCGAGTGGGCGATGATCAGCAAGCTCTACCAGCGCCCGCTGGACACCCTGCTGGCCACCTGGGGCCTGTCGCTGGTGATGCAGCAGGCGTTCCGTTCGATCTTCGGCGCGCGGGAGGTCAGCGCCACGCTGCCGGAGTGGCTGATGGGCTCGTGGAACCCCACCGAGGCCATCGATATTCCGCGTAACGGCCTGTTCGTTATGGGCCTGACCGTACTGATGACTGGGATGATCTTCCTTATGCTCTACCGCTCGCGCTGGGGCTTGCAGGTGCGCGCTACGGTGCAGAATCGGGTGATGAGCCGCGCCGTGGGGATCAACACCAAGCGGGTCGATCGCATGACCTTCGCCCTTGGCTGCGGGGTGGCCGGGGTGGCGGGCGCCGCGTTTACCACCATCGGTTCCACCGGGCCAACGGCTGGCTCGCTGTATATCGTCGACACCTTCCTGGTGGTGGTCTTCGGCGGCGCCTCAAGCCTGCTCGGCACCATCGCCTCGGCCTTCAGCATTGCCCAGGCGCAGTCGCTGATGGAGTTCTTTATGAGCGGTTCGATGGCCAAGGTCTTCACCCTCTCGGCGGTGATCCTGATTCTGATGCTGCGTCCGCAAGGGCTGTTCTCGATCAAGGTGCGCAAATGAGTGGCTGGGCAGTGATGCACAGCGCTGTCGCTGGGTGTGGAGTCGCGGCTGAAGCCCCTCCCACAAGGCGCATGGCAATCCCTGTAGGAGGGGCTTTAGCCGCGACCCATCAACCCCAATCCGCCATCGAGGGCACTAAACCATGAACCCGACACTCGATAAGTTTCTCGGCGGCAAGCAGGGCGCCATCGGCCTGGCGGTGCTGGCCACATTGATCCTGGTGGTGTTCCCCCTGGCGCTGGATGCCTTTCGCCTGAATATGGTCGGCAAGTACCTGACCTACGCCTTCGTCGCGGTGGGCCTGGTGCTCTGCTGGGGCTACGGCGGCATTCTCAGCCTCGGCCAGGGCGTGTTCTTCGGCCTTGGCGGCTACTGCATGGCGATGTTTCTCAAGCTCGAAGCCAGCGACCCGGAAAGCACCAAGATCCAGTCCACCCCCGGCATTCCGGACTTTATGGACTGGAACCAGATCACCGAACTGCCGCTGCTCTGGCAGCCGTTCCACAGCTTCGGTTTCACCCTGCTGGCGGTGATTGCGGTGCCGGTGATCCTGGCGTTGGTGATTGGTGTGGCGATGTTCAAACGCCGCGTCGGTGACGTGTACTTCTCCATCGTCACCCAGGCGATTGCGCTGATCCTCACCGTGCTGATCATCGGACAGCAAGGCCTGACCGGTGGGGTCAACGGCATCACTGACCTGAAAACCCTGATGGGCTGGGATATCCGCGACGACAGCTCGAAGCTGATCCTCTACTTTATCAACGCCTTCCTGCTGTTCGGCTGCATCCTGATTGGCCGCTTTATCCTCGCCTCCAAACTCGGCCGCCTGCTGATGGCCATGCGTGACAAGGAAGAGCGGGTGCGTTTCTCCGGCTACGACGTGGCCAGTTTCAAGATCTTCGTGTTCTGCGTGGCGGCGGCGTTTTCCGCCATCGGCGGGGCGATGTTTGCGCTGCAGGTGGGCTTTATGTCGCCGAGCTTCGTCGGCATCGTGCCGTCGATCGAGATGGTGATCTTCGCTGCCGTCGGCGGGCGTATGTCGCTGCTCGGCGCGGTGTACGGCGCGCTGCTGGTCAACTATGGCAAGACCTACTTTTCCGAAACCTTCCCCGAGCTGTGGCTGTACCTGATGGGCGGGCTATTTATCGCCGTGGTCATGTACTTCCCCAACGGCATCGCCGGCCTGTGGGAGAGCCACGGGCGTAAATGGCTGGGCAAACTCAAGCGCCAATCCGCGACACCTGCCAAGCCTGTGCCGGTGGCCACAGTGCCTGCGCCCAACAGCCAACCCCGTGAACTGGAGAGCACGCCATGAGCCAGCCCAGCGGCTTCAAAATGCCCAAGCCGGTGCTGGCTATCGAAGGCCTGACCGTGTCCTTCGACGGCTTCAAGGCGGTGGATGACCTCAACCTGTATATCGACCGCAACGAAGTGCGGGTGGTGATCGGCCCTAACGGCGCCGGCAAGACCACGGTGCTCGACCTGATCTGCGGCAAGACCAAGGCCACCGCCGGCAGCATCCAGTTCGAGAATCGCGAGCTGACCAAGATGCGCGAGTTCGACATCGTCCGTGCCGGCGTCGGGCGCAAGTTCCAGAACCCTTCGATCTACGAAAACCTCACGGTGTTCGAGAACCTGGAAATGTCCTACCCCAAAGGCCGCACGGTGTTCGGCGCGCTGTTCTTCAAGCGCAGCGCTGAGGTGATTGAGCGGGTCGAGCAGATCGCCGCGGAGATCATGCTTACCGACAACCTCTACCTGCAGGCCGACCTGCTGTCCCACGGGCAGAAGCAGTGGCTGGAGATCGGCATGCTGCTGATGCAGGACCCAGCCCTGCTGATGCTCGACGAGCCGGTGGCCGGCATGAGCGTCAACGAGCGGGCGCAGACCGCCGAGCTGCTCAAACGCATCAGCCAGGGGCGCTCGGTGCTGGTCATCGAGCACGACATGGAGTTCGTCAAAAGCATCGCGCACAAGGTCACGGTGCTGCACCAGGGCAAGGTGCTGGCCGAGGGCAGCATGGAGGCGGTGCAGAGCAACCCGAAGGTGATCGAGGTGTACCTGGGGCATTGACCCGCCCGCAGGGTGCGCCATGGCTATGCATCGTGGCGCACCCTACGGCTAAAGCATTCGTAGGGTGCGCCGTGCGCACCTGTAGATAGGCGGAGTACGGATGACGTACCCCTCGTTGGAGTGACGTTTATGTTCCAGATCAGCAACCTCGCCTCCGGCTATGGCCAGAGCCAGATCCTCCATGACCTCAACCTGAATGTGGCCAAGCGCGAGATCGTCGCGGTGATGGGCCGCAACGGTATGGGCAAGACCACCCTGTTCAAAAGCCTGATGGGCGTGTTGCCGCAGTGGGGCGGGCAGATCAGTGTGGACGGCTGCGACATCTCCAAACTGGAGACTCATCAGCGAGTCGAGAGTGGCATCGCCTACGTGCCCCAGGGGCGGATGATCTTCCCCAGCATGACGGTGCTGGAGAACATCCAGACCGGCCTGCCGGCATCCGCCAAGGGCAAGGTGCCGGATGACTTGTACGCGCTGTTTCCGGTGCTGTTTGATATGCGCGCGCGCAAGGGCGGCAACCTCTCCGGCGGCCAGCAACAGCAGTTGGCCATCGCCCGCGCCCTGGCGACCAACCCCAAGGTGCTGCTGCTCGATGAGCCGACCGAGGGCATCCAACCGTCGATCATCAAGGACATCGCCCGCACCCTGAAGGAGATCCGCAACCTGCGCGATCTGACCATCGTGGTCTCCGAGCAGGTGCTGTCGTTCACCATGGAAATCGCCGACCGCTTCCTGGTGATCGAGAAGGGCAAGTTCGTGGTCGAGGAGAGCCGCGACAAGGTCGACGAGGCGACCATCAGCCGTTATCTGTCGGTGTGAGGGCAGGCCTGGCTTAGCTCGAACTTCCCGCGTTGCGGCTGGCGTGTACTGCTCGCGCCAGCCGCTTTCGCGTGCCCGCGAAAATACTGCAAAGCCTCGTCATTGCTGGCTTGGCGCATACGTCATCCAACGTATTTGCGGTTTCTCAGCGGCGTTCAAGACTAGCTCCGTACCCCGGCGCCGTGGCGCCACGCCCCCCAATGGTCCCAGGAGCTTTGTCATGACCGAAACGCTGATCAAGGTCGACCTCAACCAGGCCGCCACCGAAAACGAGCAGATCCATAACCGCTGGCACCCGGACATTCCGATGGCCTGCTGGGTCAAGCCGGGTGACGATTTCATCCTTGAAACCTATGACTGGACCGCCGGTGCGATCAAGAACGACGACGACGCCAGCGACGTGCGCGATGTCGACCTGTCCACCGTGCATTACCTTTCCGGCCCGGTCGGCGTACATGGCGCCGAGCCGGGCGACCTGCTGGTAGTCGACCTGCTCGACATCGGCGCGATGGCCGATTCGCAGTGGGGCTTCAACGGTTTTTTCTCGCGGCAGAACGGCGGTGGCTTTCTTACCGATCACTTCCCCATGGCGCAGAAAGCCATCTGGGACTTCAAGGGTATGTTCACCAGCAGCCGGCATATTCCGGGGGTGAACTTCGCCGGGCTGATCCACCCCGGCCTGATCGGCTGCCTGCCTGACCACAAGATGCTTGCCGAGTGGAACCGCCGCGAGCAGGAGCTGATCGACACCAACCCGACCCGCGTCCCGCCGCTGGCCAACCCGCCGATCGCCCCCACCGCACACATGGGCAAGATGAAGGGCGAGGCGCGCAATCTCGCCGCGCTGACCGGCGCCCGCACCGTGCCGCCGCGCGAGCATGGCGGCAACTGCGATATCAAGGATTTGTCGCGCGGCTCGAAGATCTTCTTCCCGGTCTATGTGGACGGTGCCGGCCTCTCGGTGGGCGACCTGCACTTCAGCCAGGGCGACGGTGAAATCACCTTCTGCGGCGCCATCGAAATGGCCGGCTGGGTGCACATGAAGGTCGAGCTGATCAAGGGCGGCATGGCCAAGTACGGGATCAAGAACCCGGTGTTCAAGCCCAGCCCGATCACCCCGAACTACAAGAACTACCTGATCTTCGAAGGCATCTCGGTGGACGAGGCCGGCCAGCAGCACTACCTGGACGTCAACGTCGCCTACAAGCAGGCCTGCCTGAATGCCATCAACTACCTGACCAAGTTCGGCTACTCGCCGGCCCAGGGCTATGCGCTACTCGGTTCGGCGCCGGTGCAGGGACATATCAGCGGCATCGTCGACATCCCCAACGCCTGCGCCACGTTATGGTTGCCCACGGAGATATTCGACTTCGACATCAACCCCAACGCCAACGGGCCGACCAAGTTCCTCGACGGCAGCATCGACCTGCCCATCGCACCGGACAAGTGATGCCTGCGCGCACGGCCACCGTAGGGTGCGCCGTGCGCACCGGTCTTTCCGAGGAGAGCCAGCATGCCCATCTACGAATACGACTGCCCCGACTGTGGCGACTTCACCCAGCTGCGGCCGATGGCCGAACGCGATGCGCCCTGCAGCTGCCCCTGCTGCGCCACGCCCAGCGCACGGGTGATTCTCAGCGCGCCGAGCCTGGCCACCATGTCCGGCAGCCAACGCCGCGCCATCGCCGCCAACGAGCGCAGCGCCCACGCGCCGCAGACGGTCGAGCAATACACAGAGGGCCGTAAGCACCCGAAAGGCTGCGGCTGCTGCGCGCCGAACAAACCCCTGGCACCGACCAAGGCCAACCCCCACGCGCTGAAAAGCAAACCCAGCGGCCGGCCGTGGATGATCAGCCACTGAGGCGTTTTTAGCTTTTCGTCGGTTGGCTTTTGTAGGGTGGACAACGCTCTTTTTGTCCACCGTTGCCATCCCGTTGGTGGAAAACGCTTCGCGGTTTTCCACCCTACCAATCGAGGCATTCCCCATGCGTCATGGCGATATTTCCAGCAGCCCGGACACCGTCGGCGTCGCGGTCGTTAACTACAAGATGCCGCGCCTGCACAGCAAGGCCGAGGTGCTCGACAACGCGCGCAAGATTGCCGAGATGATCAAGGGCATGAAACTCGGCCTGCCGGGCATGGACCTGGTGGTGTTCCCCGAGTACAGCACCATGGGCATCCTGTACGACAAGGACGAGATGATGGCCACCGCGGCTACCATCCCCGGCGAGGAAACCGCGATCTTCTCCGCCGCCTGCCGCGAGGCCAAGACCTGGGGCATCTTCTCGCTCACCGGCGAGCGCCATGAAGAGCACCCGCACAAGGCGCCGTACAACACGCTCATCCTGATCAACGACCAGGGCGAGATCGTGCAGAAGTACCGCAAGTGCATTCCCTGGTGTCCCATCGAGGGCTGGTATCCGGGCGACCGCACTTACGTCAGCGACGGTCCCAAGGGCATGAAGATCAGCCTGATCATCTGCGACGACGGCAACTACCCGGAGATCTGGCGCGACTGCGCGATGAAGGGCGCCGAGCTGATCGTGCGCTGCCAAGGCTATATGTACCCGGCCAAGGAGCAGCAGGTGCTGATGTCCAAGACCATGGCCTGGGCCAACAACTGCTACGTGGCAGTGGCCAATGCCGCGGGCTTCGACGGCGTGTATTCCTACTTCGGCCATTCGGCGCTGATCGGCTTCGATGGCCGCACCCTGGGTGAATGTGGTGAGGAGGAAATGGGCATCCAGTACGCCCAGTTATCCATCTCGCAGATCCGCGACGCCCGCGCCAATGACCAGTCGCAGAACCACCTGTTCAAGCTGCTGCACCGCGGCTACACCGGTGTGTACAACTCCGGCGATGGCGACAAGGGCGTGGCCGACTGCCCGTTCGAGTTCTACCGCACCTGGGTGCTGGACGCACAAAAGGCCCAGGAAGATGTGGAGAAACTGACCCGCAAGACCATCGGCGTGGCCGATTGCCCGGTGGGCGAACTGCCCCATCCGGGCAAGGAACGCACGGCCTGATATTGCCCCCTTGTTGCGGCTAAAGCGGAACGTCGCCCGGACCCTCCCTTCGCTACAGGGGGCTGTTTCGAGCAACTACCGGTGAGGAACGCGCGGCAGATCAAGGCTCCGTGGGAGGGGCTTTAGCCGCGACGGGCCCATCGCGGTCAAAGCCCTACACAGCAATCGTCACCAGCCCGTCAACCATGCGAGACAGGTCCATGCCTTTTGCCAACGAGCTGATCGAACACAACCGTGAGCGCCTGGCCGAACAGCGCACGGAGGCAACAGTGCAATCGCGCTTTGTCTTCGAGCCGGCCCAGGTCATGGCCTTGTTGCGTTCACGCATCGTTGGCCAGGAGGCCGTGCTGGCCGAAGTCGAGGCGCTGCTCAAGGTGCTCAAGGTGGATATCAGCGAGCGCGAGCGGCCACTGTCGGTCAACCTGTTTATGGGCCCGACCGGCGTCGGCAAGACCGAAATCGTGCGCCTGCTGGCCCAGGCCATTCACGGCCGTGCCGATGCCTTTTGCCGCATCGATATGCACACCCTGGCCCAGGAGCACTATGCCGCCGCGCTGACTGGCGCGCCGCCGGGCTATGTCGGCAGCAAGGAGGGCACCACGCTGTTCGACGCCGAGGCCATCGCCGGCAGTTTCAGCCGGCCCGGCATCGTCCTGTTCGACGAGCTGGAAAAGGCCAGCCAGGAGGTGCTGCGCAGCCTGCTCGGCATCCTGGAGAACGGCCAACTGACCCTGGCGGCCGGCACCCGCACCCTCGATTTCCGCAACAGCCTGATCTTTATGACCAGCAACCTCGGCGCGCGCGAGGCCAGTGACTATCGCGCACGCTTCCGGCGTGGCTGGCGGCGTTGGCTGGGCCTGGCGCCGCGTGGTGAGGCGGCGCTGCTGGAGCGGGTGCTGCACGCGCGCTTCGAGCCGGAATGGCTTAACCGCATCGACCGCATCCTGCTGTTCGAACGCATTGATGCGCAGTGGCTGCAGGCTTTGCTCGATATCGAACTGGGCAAACTCAACCAGCGCCTGAGCCGCCAGGGCAGGGCGCTGGTGCTGGAAGACAGCGCTCGGGCCTGGCTGTGTCGCACCCATGACGAGCGCTTCGGCGCCCGCGACCTGGCCCGCCGGCTGCGCCGCGAGCTTGAGCCGGCGCTGGCTGATTGCCTGCTGGCCGATCCGGCGAGCAGCCAGCTACGGGCATACCTCGAGCGTAACCAGTTGCGCGTCGGCCGCGCCTGACCCTGGGCGCTGAGCGGGCGGAGCGCGGCTGACGACTGGGCTTCAAGGATCGGCCATTATCAGGTAACGTTCCTTTCCTAGATGAAACGATTCAGCAGGCCGTGCTGTCGACTATCCTTAGTGGAAGTTCGGGGCCTGCTTCGCGCGTGGGCGAGTTTCTGCCCTTCCATGTGCCTTGGTTCCACGGGCTGCCGGTGTCGGCCAAGCCTGCCAGAGGAGTACCGCAATGCTCGAGTTGAACGCTACGCAGATCCAGATGGGATGCCAGGCCACGGACAAGCAGCAGGCCCTCGCCCTGTTGGCCGATGCCCTGGTGGCCGACGGGTTGGTCGCCGAAGGTTACCTGGCCGGCTTGCAGGCCCGCGAGGCGCAGGGCTCGACCTACCTCGGTCAGGGCATTGCGATCCCCCATGGCACGCCGCAAACCCGCGATAAGGTGTTCCACACCGGCGTGCGTTTGATCCAGTTTCCCGAGGGTGTGGAGTGGGGCGACGGCCAGACCGTGTACCTGGCCATCGCCATCGCCGCGCGTTCTGACGAGCACCTGCGCTTGCTGCAACTGCTGACCCGCGCCCTTGGCGAGGACGACCTGAGCCCTGCCCTGCGCGAGGCCACTGCTGCCGAACAGATACTTGAGCTGCTGCAGGGTGCTCCCCAGGCGCTGGCGCTCGACAGCCAACTGATCGGCCTCGGCGTGCAGGCGGAAGATTTCGACGAACTGATCTGGCAAGGCGCACGCCTGCTGAAAAAGGCCGGCTGTGCTGACGCAGGCTTTGCCAACAGCCTGGCCCAGGGCACGCCGCTGCCCTTGGGCAATGGCCTGTGGTGGCTTAACAGTGATGAGACGGTCAGCCGCCCCGGCCTGGCGTTCGTCACTCCGGCCACGGCGCTGCGCCATGGCGAACAACCGGTGAGCGGGCTGTTCTGCCTGGCCAGTGTCGGTGAGGCCCATCGCCAGTTGCTGGAGCGCCTGTGCGACCTGCTGATCAACGGCCAGGGCGCAACCTTCACCCATGCCACGTCCAGCCGCAGTGTGCTCGAAGCCCTGGGTGGCGAGGTGGCGCCGGACTGGCCGGCGCTGCGTATCGTTCTGGCCAATGCCCACGGCCTGCACGCGCGCCCGGCCAAGGCGCTGAGTGAAATCGCCCAGGCCTTCGACGGCGACATCCGCGTGCGCCTGGATGAACAAGCCGCCGGGGTCTCTGCCAAGAGCCTGAGCAAGTTGCTGGCCCTTGGTGCGCGGCGTGGGCAGACGCTGATCTTCAGCGCCGAGCCAAGCATCGCCGCCGACGCCTTGCCAGCCATCGAGGCGGCAGTGCGCGAGGGCCTGGGGGAGACGGTCGAACCGCTGCCGGCTGCCGGCAGTGCGCCTGCCGTCACCCCTGTTGCGCGGGCCACGCCGCTGCCGGCGCCCGAGGCCGGTGCCCGTTTGCAGGCGGTTGCCGCCGCCCCCGGTATCGCCATCGGCCCGGCGCTGCTGCGCCTGGTCCCGCACCTGGAGTACGCCCAGCAAGGCCAGGGCCGCGAGCACGAGCGTGCGCGACTGGACGATGCTCTGGCGCAGATCGAGGCGGATATTCAGCGCCTGGTCGAGGCCAGCGACGAGGCCAGCGTGCGCGATATTTTCGTTACCCATCAGGCCATGCTGCGCGACCCGGCCCTGCGTGAGGATGTCGACGCGCGCCTGGCCCAGGACCTCAGCGCCGAAGCCGCCTGGAACGCCGAAATCGAAGCCGCTGCCCAGCAGCAGGAGGCCCTGCACGATGCCCTGCTGGCCGAGCGTGCGGCGGATCTGCGCGACATTGGCCGCCGTGTGCTGGCGCGCCTGTGCGGCGTCGAGGCGCCGCGCGAGCCGGACGAACCCTACATCCTGGTGATGGATGAAGTGGCGCCCTCGGACGTCGCCAGCCTCAACCGTCAGCGTGTGGCCGGCATCCTCACCGCCCGTGGCGGGGCGACTGCGCACAGCGCGATCATTGCCCGCGCCCTGGGCATCCCGGCAGTAGTCGGCGCCGGCGAAGGCGTGCTGGCCCTGGCCCAGGGCACGCCGTTGCTGCTCGATGGCGAGCGCGGTCTGGTGCGCGTGGCCCCCGATGCGCAGGTGCTTGAGCAAGCCCAGCGTGAGCGCGAGGCCAACCAGCTGCGCCGCGAGCGTGCCCATGCCGAGCGCCTGCAGCCGGCAGTGACCCGCGACGGTCATGCGGTCGAAGTCGTCGCCAATATCGGCGCCAGCGGTGAGACCGCCGAGGCGGTCGACCTGGGCGCCGAAGGCATCGGCCTGCTGCGCACCGAACTGGTGTTTATGGACCACCCGCAGGCCCCCGACCAGGCCACCCAAGAGGCTGAATACCGCCGTGTGCTCGATGCCCTTGATGGTCGGCCGCTGGTGGTGCGCACCCTCGATGTCGGCGGCGACAAGCCGTTGCCGTATTGGCCGATGCCGGCCGAAGAGAACCCCTTCCTCGGCGTGCGCGGCATCCGCCTCAGCCTGCAGGCCCCGCAATTGCTGGAAACCCAGCTGCGCGCGCTGTTCGCCAGCGCCGATGGGCGCGCGCTGCGCATCATGTTCCCGATGGTCGGGCAGGTGGAAGAATGGCGCGCCGCGCGCGACATGGCCCTGCGCCTGCGCAAGGAAATCCCGGTGGCCGACCTGCAACTGGGCATCATGATCGAGGTGCCATCCGCCGCGCTGCTGGCGCCGGTGCTGGCCCGCGAGGTGGACTTTTTCAGCGTCGGCACCAACGACCTGACCCAGTACACCCTGGCCATCGACCGCGGCCACCCGACGCTCTCGGCCCAGGCCGATGGTCTGCACCCTTCGGTGCTGCGGCTGATCGGCATGACCGTCGACGCCGCCCACGCCCACGGCAAATGGGTCGGGGTGTGCGGCGAACTGGCCGGTGACATGCTCGCCGTGCCGCTGCTGGTCGGCCTGGGGGTGGACGAACTGAGCGTGTCGGCGCGCTCCATTGCCCTGGTCAAGGCGCGGGTGCGCGAACTCGACCTCAAGCACAGCCAGGCCCTGGCCCGCGACGCCCTGCTGCTCGACAGCGCCGCGGCCGTGCGCGCCCTGGTCGAGGAGCAACGCTGATGGCGCGTATCCTGACCCTGACCCTTAACCCGGCGCTGGACCTGACCGTCAGCCTCGACAGCCTGACCCTTGGCGCGGTCAACCGCAGCCTGGGGCTGACCCGGCACGCCGCCGGTAAAGGCTTGAACGTCGCCCAGGTACTCACGGACCTGGGCCACAGCCTGACGGTCAGTGGCTTTCTCGGTGCGGATAACGTCGAGCCCTTCGAGGCGCTGTTCGCCGCCCGAGGCCTGCACGATGCGTTTATCCGTGTACCCGGCGAGACGCGCAGCAATATCAAGCTGAGCGAGCACGATGGCCGGGTCACTGACCTTAATGGCCCCGGTGTCGAGGTGAGCGAGGCCCATCAAGCCGCACTGCTCGAGCAGCTCGAACAACTGGTGGCCGGGCAGGACGCCGTGGTGGTCGCTGGCAGCTTGCCGCGCGGTGTCTCGGTCAGTTGGTTCGCCGAACTGCTCCGTCGGCTCAATGCGCTGGGCGTGCCGGTGGCGCTGGATACCAGCGGCGAGGCGTTGCGTGCCGGGCTGGCCGCGACGCCCTGGCTGGTCAAACCGAATGACGAGGAGCTGGCCGAGGCCTGTGATTTGCACGATGCCTCGCTGGCGGCACTGAGTGAGGCGGCCAAGCGCCTGCGCGCCAAGGGCGTGGCCCATGTGCTGCTCTCGCGCGGTGCGGCAGGGGTCAACTGGTACGGCCCGAACGTGGCGCTGCAGGCGCTGCCGCCGCAGGTGCAGGTGGTCAGCACCGTCGGTGCGGGGGACTCGCTGCTGGCGGCGACCCTGCATGGCCTGCTCAACGGCTGGCCCGCCGAACAGACATTGAGCCTGGCGACGGCGGTGGCAGCCCAGGCCGTCACCCAACTGGGTTTTGGTATTCAGGACCGCGAGCAGCTGGCGCGTTTGCAGGCCGGCGTGACCGTCACGCCCCTGGCTTTAGAACAATAAGAGGTCATCCTTCTATGAATTTGCTGATCGTCACCGCCTGCCCCAACGGCCAGGTCACCAGCGTATTGTGCTCGCGCCTGCTGGACGCCGCCGCCCAGCGTCTGGGTTGGAGCACCCGGGTCGAAGTGCACGACCCCAAGGCCATCGGCTCGCCCCTGAGTGCCGCCGACATCGCCGCCGCCGAGCTGGTGGTGGTGGTCAAGACCGGCGCCCTGGACCTGCAGCGCTTCGTCGGCAAGCGGGTGGTGCAGTCCACGCCGTCCCAGGCGCTGATCGACCCACAGCAGTTCTTGCGCGATGCCGCCGAGCAGGCCGAGGTGCTTGATGCCCAGGCCATCCAGGCCGGGTTGCCGGCTGAACAGGCGCCGCGTCTGGTGGCGATCACCGCCTGCCCGACCGGGGTGGCGCACACCTTTATGGCCGCTGAGGCGCTGCAACAGGCCGCGGCTCAGATGGGCTATGTGCTGCACGTGGAAACCCGCGGCTCGGTGGGCGCGCGCAACCTGTTGGAAGACGCCGACATCGCTGCGGCCGACGCCGTGCTGCTGGCGGCGGATATCGAGGTCGACACCAGCCGCTTCGCCGGCAAGAAGGTGTATCGCTGCGGCACCGGCGTGGCCCTCAAGCAACCGCGCGAGACCCTCGAACGCGCCCTGGCCGAGGCTCAGCCGCTGCAGGGCGGAGCGGGCAACGACGCAAGCCAGTCGGCGGCTGGCAGCAGCCAAGCCGGGCCGTACAAACACCTGCTGACCGGCGTGTCTTTTATGCTGCCGATGGTGGTCGCCGGCGGGCTGCTGATTGCCCTGTCGTTCGTCTTCGGCATCGAAGCGTTCAAGGAGGAGGGCACCCTGGCCGCCGCGCTGATGCAGATCGGCGGTGATGCTGCGTTCAAACTGATGGTGCCGGTGCTGGCCGGTTATATCGCCTACTCCATTGCCGACCGTCCCGGCCTGGCGCCGGGGATGATTGGCGGGCTACTGGCCAGCAGCCTGGGGGCCGGTTTTATCGGCGGCATAGTCGCGGGCTTTCTCGCCGGCTATGCGGCCAAGGCGATTGCCCGTTGGGTGCAACTGCCGGCAAGCGTCGAAGCGCTCAAACCGATTCTGATCATTCCGCTGCTGGCCAGCCTGTTTACCGGCCTGGTGATGATCTACGTGGTCGGCAAACCGGTGGCCGGCATGCTCGCCGGGCTGACCACCTTCCTCGACAGCATGGGCAGCACCAACGCCATCCTGCTCGGCTTGCTGCTCGGCGCGATGATGTGCGTCGACCTTGGCGGGCCGATCAACAAGGCCGCCTATGCCTTCTCGGTCGGCCTGCTGGCCTCGCAAAGCTACGCACCCATGGCCGCGACCATGGCTGCCGGCATGGTGCCGCCCATCGGCATGGCCATTGCCACCCTGCTGGCGCGACGCAAGTTTGCCCAGAGTGAGCGCGAGGCCGGCAAGGCCGCCGGGGTACTGGGGCTGTGCTTTATCTCCGAAGGCGCAATCCCGTTTGCCGCCAAGGACCCGTTGCGGGTGATCCCGGCCAGCATCGCCGGCGGCGCGCTGACCGGGGCGCTGTCGATGTACTTCGGCTGCAAACTGATGGCGCCCCACGGCGGCCTGTTCGTGCTGCTGATCCCCAACGCGATCAACCACGCGCTGCTGTATTTGCTGGCCATCGTCGCCGGTAGCCTGCTCACCGGCGTGGTCTATGCCGTGATCAAGCGGCCGGATGTCCAGCCGCTGACGGTGGGTGCAGCAACGGCGTAGGCGCAGCTGTGCCCGTCTCGCTAGGCGGGTTTTAGCGAATTTTGCAAATGCCAAATTGACCGGTGCAGCGCTGATTGTAGGAGCGAGTTTATTCGCGATTGTGCTGCGAATTCCGCGAATAAAGGGCTGATCGCTCCCTTTGCTGCTACAGAGATGCAACACCTAACTCAGCTGCGTGGGAGGGGCCGGGCGGCACTCCGCTTTAGCCGCGACGTTTGCAGTGCCTTCACAATCAATCGCGAATAAATTCGCTCCTACAGAGAGCGACATATTATTTGTGTCGCGACAATAGCCTCTGCAAAGAACTACCCGCAAAGCGTATTTCACGCGACAATCAGCGCCCTTGTGAAGCGATGTGCCGAGTGACTGACGTTTGAATGCCGAGCTGCGCCGCCGCGCCTACCTGAATGCCATGCAAGTGGCCAGTTGGCTGCCCCGTGTCGAACTGCCGTTCGCTGCGCCCTCGCGGCCCGAATTGCTGGTGCAGCCTGAGCCTGTGGTCGAGTCGCGACCAACGCCTGCTCCTACCCCGCAAGTATCCGCCTCGCCTGTGCCGGCGCGTGCCGAGGTGCCGGCTGCGGTCACCGAGCAGGTCCGCGAGCGGCCACGGATCGAAGTGCCCAAACCCGGCAGTTCCGCTGCCGCCCGCGAGGCTGAAGCTGCATCGCCTGTCAGTGAGCCTGCGCCGCGCGAACGCGCCCAGCCGGCACCGCGGTTCTCCTTGCAGTTGCTGCGCGCCGGTGCCTGCGCCGTGCTGGTCGAGCTGCCCACCGGCGAGCCTTTCCAGAGTCGCGACCCTGCCTATCTGTTGCTCAAGGATCTCCTGCGCGCGGCCGGTCTGCCGGACAGCCCGCAGTTGATTGGCGAGCCGGTGCGCTGGCCCCTGCTGGTGCGCGGCAGCATGGATCAAGGCCCCGAGGCGGCCCTGGAATTCGTGCAGAGTTTTATCGCCGCGCGGCTGGAAGAGCAGGAGCCCTGCAGCTGCCTGTGGCTGGTCGGCATGCCGGCGATTCGCTTTGCCGGCGAAGCCGATGCACACAGCTACAACCGCGAGCTGCAGATCGAAGGGCTCGGCGCGGCCTGGGCCTTGCCTGGCCTGGAACTGCTGATGGAAGAGCCTGCACGCAAGGCTGAGTTGTGGCAGGCCATGCGCCGTGTGCGGCAGCGCTGGTTGACCAGCGTCTGATCCTTTTCCAAGCGGCTCCCGCTGGGCGCCCGCAACCTGTCGAGTGAGTGGCAATGAGTGATGCGATCCGTTTTCGCCCGATGACCGAGGCGGATATCGAGGCGGTGCTGAAGATCGAGTACGCGGCGTTCAGCCATCCCTGGACCCGTGGCCTGTTTCTCGACAGCCTGAAAACCTACGATTGCTGGGTGATGTTCGAGGGCACGCAGCAGGTGGGCCATGGGGTGATCCAGTTGATCCTCGATGAGGCGCACCTGCTCAACATCACCATCAAGGCCGAAAGCCAGGGCCGTGGCCTTGGCCTGCAACTGCTCGAACACCTGATGCAGCACGCGCGCAGCCGCGGTGCCAACGACTGCTTTCTGGAGGTGCGCGCCAGCAATCAGAGTGCTTATCGCCTGTACGAGCGCTACGGCTTCAACGAGGTGGGACGCCGTCGTGACTATTACCCGGCGGTGGGCGGCCGTGAAGATGCGCTGGTGATGGTCTGCCCGCTGTTCGATTAGCGCCGTTACGCAGGCCCACGTAGCCGTAGCCTGGGTCGAGCGAAGCGATACCCGGGGCCTGTTTCCCTGGGTATCGCGGTGCTCAACCCAGGCTACCTGTTCGCGCTGTTACGCGCAGTGCGAGGCACGCCTGCGTAGGTGGGCGCGAACTTTTTGCTGAACACCCTGCCCCTGTGGGCGGTCCATAGTGCATGGACAATAAAATTGCGCAGCACCTGGTAACCCTCGACCGTCACGCCTTCTTTTTCGATTTTGACGGCACCCTGGCCGACCTGCAGCCTCGACCGGAGCTGGTGTTTATCGCCGGCACTCTGCACGCTGCGTTGGCGCAGCTGGTAGGTCGCGCCCCAGTGGCGGTGATTTCCGGGCGGCCGTTGGTACAACTCGATGAACTGCTCCAGCCCCTGCAATTGCCCAGCGCCGGCGTGCACGGCAGCGAACGGCGCACGGCCGCCGGTGAATACCAGCAGTTGCAGCTGGACGAAGACTTGCTGGCACATATCGAGCACGAACTGCGCCTGGCCTGCGAACCCTACCCGGAGCTGTTGCTGGAGAGCAAAGGCGTGGCTTTCGCCCTGCATTACCGTCAGGCGCCAGCGCTGGAAAGCGTGGCTCTGCAGTTGGCCACCGATTTCGTTTCCCTGTACCCAGAGACCCTCAGCCTGCAGCCAGGCAAGTGCGTGTTCGAGCTCAAGCCCAAAGGCGCAAGCAAGGGCGAGGTGATTCGCGCGTTTATGGCCGAAGCGCCCTTTGCTGGGCGCATACCGGTATTTTTGGGTGATGACCTGACCGACGAAGCCGGCTTCGAGGTGGTCAATGCTCTCGGCGGGCTGAGCATCAAGGTGGGCGAGGGCGCAACTATCGCCAGCGCTCGTTTGCCCTCGGTGAATGCGGTGGATGCCTGGCTGCATGCGCTGTTGGAGGTGCGCCCGGTGTCCGAGCTGGGCACCTTGCAGCCGGGAGGCGAGGCATGAGCCGCTTGGTGGTGGTGTCCAACCGGGTGGCGCCAATCAAGGATGGCAAGGCTGTGGCCGGTGGTCTGGCGGTGGGCGTCTATGAAGCACTGCGCGATTCCGGCGGTATCTGGTTCGGCTGGAATGGCGAGATCAGCGCATCCCCGGAGCTGGCCAGCGAGACCCATGGGCGGATCACCTACGCCACCCTGGGGCTGACCCGGCGAGACTATGACCACTACTACCGTGGCTTCTCCAATGCCACCCTGTGGCCGATCTTCCATTACCGCATCGACCTGGCGCGCTATCGGCGCGACGAGTACGAAGGCTACCGCAGCGTCAACCGCAAGCTCGCCGAGCAGCTCAAGCCGCTGCTGCGTAAGGATGACGTGATCTGGGTACACGATTATCACCTGATCCCGTTTGCCGATGAATGCCGGCGCTTGGGCATCCGCAACCGCATCGGGTTCTTCCTGCATATCCCGTTTCCCGCGCCGGAAATCCTCACCGCCATCCCGCCGCATAACGACCTGTTCCGCACGCTCTGCGCCTATGACCTGATCGGCTTTCAAACCGAAGTCGACCGCCAGGCATTCTCGGATTACATCACCCGCGAAGTGCGCGGCGTGCCCGGCCCGGACGGCTACCTGACCGCTTACGGCCACCGCTTTCGCGCCGAGGTCTATCCGATTGGCGTGGTGCCCGACGAGATCCAGGCCACCGCTGCCAGTTACAAGGGTCGGCGCAACTTGATCGGCCGCACGGCGGCAGGCGAGCCGTGCCCGACCATTATCAGTGTCGATCGCCTCGACTACTCCAAGGGGCTTCTGGAGCGTTTCTGCGCTTACGAGGAACTGCTGCAGCGCTATCCTGAGCACCACCGCAACGTGCAGTTTGTGCAGATAGCGCCGACCTCGCGCTCCGATGTGAAGACCTACCAGCATATCCGTCAGCAACTGGAGACCCAGGCCGGGCATATCAACGGTCGCTACGCCGAACTCGACTGGATGCCGCTGCACTACCTCAATCGCAGCCATGAGCGGCGAGTGCTGATGGGCCTGTTCCGTGGTGCGGGCATCGGCCTGGTCACACCGTTGCGCGACGGTATGAACCTGGTCGCCAAGGAATACGTCGCCGCCCAGGACCCGGAGAACCCCGGCGTGCTGGTACTGTCGCGCTTCGCCGGCGCCGCCCGCGAGCTGAATACCGCGCTGATCGTTAACCCTTACGACACCGTCGGCATGGCCGAAGCCCTCGACCGCGCCCTGCGCATGCCGCTGGCCGAACGTAAAGACCGCTACGCCAGCATGATGTTGTCGATCCGCCACAACGACCTGGGGCGCTGGCGTGACCGCTTCCTCGCCGACCTGCATGCGGCCGGCGCCGGCCGCCAGCCCACGGACAAGATCGCGGTCTAGGGAGGCTCACCAGCCAAGTCGGCTTGTCAAAGCCGTGCTCGCCGCCTAAGGTGCTGCCCCTGGCCATCGCTCGGCTGGCGGCGCAGCAACCTGCCGCTAGCCCATCGCGACACGCCTTTTTCTATCGTCTGCCGATGACCTGCCATGCCTCGCGTGTCCAGGCGTGCGGCGCCTAGCAAGGACACCCCATGCGTGATCTGACGCCGCTGCTCGAGAACAACGAACGCTGGCTTGCCTCGTGGCGAGACCTTGGCGTCAGTGGCCTGGATCAACTCGCGCCGCAGTACCGCCTGTGTCCGCTGCCGCGAGTCTGACGCCATGCCTGCCTCCCGTAGCCTCGCCACCCTCGGCCTGCTGGTTTCAGTGCTCTGCTGGTCGGGTAACGCCCTGGTAGCGCGGGCCGTGGCTGGCGATATCGCGCCTTTCACCCTGGCATTCTGGCGTTGGTGCCTGGCCCTGGCCCTGCTGCTGCCCTTTGTTATCGGGCCGCTGTTGCGTCACCGCCAGGCCCTGCGCAGCGCCGGCTGGCGTTTGGTGGCGCTCGCCGCATGCGGCATCAGCGCCTACAACTCGCTGCTCTACAGCGCTGCGCAAAGCACCGCCGCGATCAATATCACCCTGGTCAACACCTGCTTGCCGCTGATGACTTTTATTGGCGCCGGGCTGTTGCTTGGCGAGTGGCCCAACCGTCGCGCCTGGGCTGGCATGGGCGTGGCGGCTATCGGCCTGCTGGTGCTGATCACCCAGGCGAGCTGGACTACCCTGGCGACGCTGTCGTTCAACCACGGCGACCTGATTATGCTGCTGGCCGTGGCCGACTGGGCGTTGTATTCCCTGTTACTGCGGCGCTGGGCCCGCTACCTGCAACCGATTCCGCCGCTGGCGCTGTTAGGCGTGCTGATGCTGCTGGGCGTGCCGTTAATCCTGCCGTTCTACCTGTATGAGCTGAGCCAGGGCGCACACTTTGTCACCAGCCCCGGCAACCTGGGCGCCGTCGCCTACACCGCGGTATTCGCCTCGATACTGGCCTACCTGTGCTGGAACCACGGCGTGCGCGTGGTCGGCGCGGCCAAGGCGGCGTTGAGCAACTACCTGATGCCGGTGTTCACCGCGATCCTCGGCTGGCTGCTGCTGGGCGAGGGCTTGCAGCTGTTCCACTGGGTGGGTGGTGCACTGATCTTCGCCGGTTTGCTGCTCGGCACCCAGCGCGCGACGGCACGCTAACGCAGCTTGAGTGCACATATAAAAGGTGATAATGCATTCACAGGTCGCAGGCCCAACCACGTAGGGTGCGCTGTGCGCACCAAGAGTCTGCAGCCTGCAGCGCGGTGCGCACGGCGCACCCTACGATGCAGGTACCACCGTTAAGCCTCAGTATTAACGCAATTCTCATGGTAGCCGCGCCTCGCGGCGAATTGCGGCCATTCAGCGGTATATCAGGGAGCCCAAAAGCTTCGCGCCGGGGCGACGCTCCCACGGGCGTTGCGTTAGCAGCTGCAACAGCCAATGGGACATCGCCATAAAAAAGGATCGCCGCAGCGATCCTCTTTATCTACGCGACCTCAGCGCGGACGCGCGTCCGGGTCGGGCGGGCACTTGCGCGGCTCCTTGAGCATATCTGGATCGATCTCCGATCCCGGGTCTTCATTGCCGGGGTCATTGATCGGATCGGGCTGCGGGCGCGGGTCAGGTTCTGGCGGTTGCTGCAGTTGCAGGCTCATGGCGAAGGCCTCGCGGTCGGTGGGTATACACCTTGGAGCCGCTGCCCGTGAGCAGGGTTCAGGCTGTCTGCACTCCACTCGTCTCACCGTGTGCTGTCCATGTGTAAGTTGCGCTTAGCGGCTTGCCGGTATCGCCTTGACCTCAGGCAGCCAGGCCGGGTCGAAGCGTGTCACCTCGGTCTCCAGCCCCAGAGCCTGCATGGCCTCCAGATGCCGGTTGATTTCCGGCACCGCCTGGCTCAGCGAACTGCTGTCGCCGTCCAGCTGATGCATCTGCGTCAGCCCCAGGTGATAGAACCGCAGCACCGCCATGGCCACCGGCTGCTGCGCGCTAACCCCTGCCTTGACGTGATGCATCACGTTGGTCACCCGCATTAATGTGCGCTTGAGCCGCCAGCCATACACCGCCGGGGCCATCCACGGCTGCTGCCAGAACACCCAGCGCACCAGCGCCACGGTAATGGCCAGTCCAGCCAAAACCCCGCCTATATTCCAACGCAGATTGTCCCCACCAGGTTCACCGAACAGCTGCACCAACACCGTGGAAATCCCCAGCCCCAACAGCAAAAACAACCCGGCAACCGCAAAGGTGCTCAAGCGTGTCTTCGCGCGATAGCGCTCGGGGTCCATCGGGGTAATTGCAAAGATCACGGCAGTGCTCCTGGGCGGGTGGAGCGGCCATTATCACCCGAGTGGCGGCGTAAAGCCGGGCAAATGTTTGGCACTGATTTTTGCGGGGCATGACCAGGGGAAGGGCGGGAGACCTGCTCAGGGGTGTCGGCTGGAGTTAACCTGCGCGCAAAAACTTACCCTCCGGCAAACCTTTGCAGCATGGCGTTGGTTGTCCACCATTCATTACCAATTCCACAGGCAACAAAAAACCCGCCGAAGCGGGTTTTTTCAAGACCAATCCGACATCCTGTCAGAAGCCTCCAAGGCAATGGTCGATCATCCGTGATCCTGAGCGCGTCCTGCGCTTCAGTTGATGGGGTTAGATTACGTTCAACGGGCAGGGGCTGACAGAGGCGATTGCTACCAGTGCGTGTAAGCCTTTCGCTATAGGTAGCCTAAACGTCTGTTGTTTAGACGCTTAGCTACTTGGCAGCGTTAACAGGACGTGTGTCGCGGTGGATGGCCAGGTGGTTGGCTATGCACATGTCGAATGCCTCTACGAGGAACAGATTGGGCTTACCTGCTACGGGCGGTACTAGGCAGCGGCTGGCCACGCGCTTACCGAGAATTTCCGTGTCGATATAAATCACGTTCACCGGCGATTTGGTTGGGTTTTCCTGTTCAGTGAAGTAGGCGCGGGTGTGTTCTTCATCACCGGCGGTTTTCTCAAGCTGAGTGCTGTCAATCGGTGTGGTGACCACGTCGCTGGCTGGATAGGTCGGCGGGCCTATGAGTGCAACGCCAATTGGGCCCGTCAATACACCCAGCGTCACGCTCTTACGCAGCTGCGATTGCAGATTGGCGTAGGTCACGAAGTGCAGCACCTTGATTCTCGGTTGGGCTGCGAGCTCCGGGAACGCCTCGTAGGCGCGGTGGGCCAGCAAGCGTGGTCCTGTTGGTTTTGTTGCCTCGTCGGCTACGCGATAGATGGCGTAGGCACTGCTGGTGATCAGCAAACTGAAGATTTCTTTTTCGGATTCACTCTTGGGGCGCAAATCTTCAATGGTGATTTTGTCCGACTGTTCAATACCAGGGAAGGTTGGTGGCGGCGTAGTAGGTCCGGTAGCACAACCGGAAAGGGCAACGGCAGCAATGACGAGAAAGCTTTTTATAGCGCGCATAGCGACATCCTGTTGTCATGGATTACACGTGGGGAGCTTTGGTGTTTGCGTGCGGAATACTCGCCTAAAACAGGCTTGATATTCAATTGCCATTACCCGCATCGATCAGGTGCTTGGCGGGCACAGTTACATCGCGCTATCAGGCCATGCTTGAAATGTTTGATGGCGTTCGACTGGCCGAAATCGTTCGCGCCCGCCAGGGTGGCGAAACCGTCGCCGTAGATATCGATGACCTGATTACCGAAGCTGAGGCGGGCATCCGTGCCTAACTTCACGCTTGAGTTTCACGTCAAAGCCCGTAAGGAATGGGACAAGCTCGACGCCATCATTCGCCTCCAGTTCGTCCGCTCTACCACCGGCTATGCCATTAAGGCATTCCCACCCGCCGTTAATGCTGGCCCCGTGATACCTATCAGCGTCGCTCGAACGCCGGTTCATCCAGACAAAGCCCAGGTGCAGGTCCGCAACCATGAATCTAAACAGCTCTCTGCGCCAAGCGCATCGATCGGGTTGTGACTGCGCTGTCTGCTAGTCGAAACGCTATCTGGCAAAACATTTGGAGGCGGCCTTGAAGCTTTCGCCGTTGCGGCAAGCATTCACCTTGTAGCGCTGTAAACCTGTTTTCAGTCGTGCTATCAATGATTGCATTGATTTCGCTCTGAGGTGGTTATGGCCAGTATTACGATCCGCAACCTGGATGATGACCTTAAGGCTCAGCTGCGCGTCGCCGCTGCCAGCCATGGCCGTTCCATGGAAGAAGAAGCCAGGGTGATCATTCGCCAGGCTCTTTTAAAGACAGGCGCTAGCGGCGGCTTGGGGAGTCGTATCCACGCTCGTTTCGCTGCTATTGGTGGTGCCGACCTTGAAGTTCCTGTGCGCCAGAATAAGGCCCGCGCAGCGAGCTTTGACGAATGATCGTGCTGGATACCAATGTGCTTTCTGAGCTGATGCGAGCTAAGCCATCTCCAGATGTGGTGGCCTGGCTCGATGCTCAGCCGGCCAGCCAGGTGTTTATCAGTGCGATCACTGTGGCTGAGATTCTCTACGGTATCGCCCGCATGGCAGACGGCAAACGCAAGCAAGGCCTGCTGGATCTTGCCACGCAGATGTTCGATGAAGATTTTGCCGGCCGGATTTTGCCCTTCGATTCAGAGGCGGCCGTTCACTATGCCGGCTTGGCGGCAGAAAGCGAGGCGCAGGGGAGGGTTGTCGATATGGCTGATGCTCAGATCGCGGCTATTGCCGCTTTGCATGGAGCGCGAGTGGCTACACGCAACGTTCGGCATTTTGACTACCTTGGTGTACCCGTTACCAATCCTTGGGAAGCGTGAGCCGTTGTGTAGTCACTTTGTCGGCGCAAACAAAAAAGGGCTTACCTTTCGGTAAACCCTTGTTTTGTTTGGTGGCTACGCAGGGACTTGAACCCCGGACCCCAGCATTATGAATGCTATGCTCTAACCAGCTGAGCTACGTAGCCGAGTGGCGCGCATTATTCGCGGACGGCGGGGTTATGTCAACCCTGTGTTGCGAAAATTTATGCGCGCGATCAAGCGCTTACACGTTGAAGCGGAAGTGCATGACGTCGCCGTCCTTGACGATGTATTCCTTGCCTTCCAGGCGCCATTTGCCGGCTTCTTTCGCGCCGGCTTCGCCTTTGTACTGGATGAAGTCGTTGTAGGCGATGACTTCGGCGCGGATAAAGCCTTTCTCGAAGTCGGTGTGGATCACGGCGGCGCCTTGCGGAGCGGTGGCGCCGACTTTGACGGTCCAGGCGCGGACTTCTTTCACCCCGGCGGTGAAGTAGGTCTGCAGGTTGAGCAGCTCGTAGCCGGCGCGGATTACGCGGTTGAGGCCGGGCTCTTCCAGGCCCAGGGCTTCGAGGAACATGTCTTTTTCTTCGCCGTCATCGAGCTCGGCGATTTCTGCTTCGATCTTGTTGCACACCGGGACTACCGGGGCGCCTTCGGCGTCGGCGATGGCCTGGACCACGTCGAGCAGCGGGTTGTTCTCGAAGCCGTCTTCGGCGACGTTGGCGATGTACATCACCGGCTTGCTGGTGAGCAGGTGAAAACCGCGCACCAGGGCCTTTTCGTCGTCACCCAGGGTCTTCATCAGGGTGCGTGCCGGCTTGCCCTCACTGAAGTGCGGGATGAGCTTCTCGAGCAGGGCTTTCTGCGCGACGGCTTCTTTGTCGCCACCTTTGGCGTTGCGGGTGGTTTTCTGCAGTTGCTTTTCGCAGCTGTCGAGGTCAGCGAAGATCAGTTCGAGGTCGATGATTTCGATGTCGCGCTTGGGGTCGACGCTATTGGCGACGTGGATCACGTTGTCGTCCTGGAAGCAGCGCACGACGTGGGCGATGGCGTCGGTCTCGCGGATGTTGGCGAGGAACTTGTTGCCCAGGCCTTCACCTTTGGAGGCACCTTCCACCAGGCCGGCGATGTCGACGAACTCCATGGTGGTGGGGATTACCCGCTCGGGTTTGACGATTTCCGCCAGGGCGTCGAGGCGCGGGTCGGGCATGGGCACGATGCCGCTGTTCGGCTCGATGGTGCAGAACGGGAAGTTCTCCGCCGCAATACCGGATTTAGTGAGGGCGTTGAACAGGGTGGACTTGCCGACGTTGGGCAGGCCGACGATGCCGCAGTTGAATCCCATGGTGGTTCCCTCGCGCCAATGGCGATGAAGAGTTAAAAGGTGGCTTTCTGGCTGTGCAGTTTGCGCATGGCCACGGTCCAGTCGCCGGCGAGTATCTCCGGGAGCACGTCCAGGGCAAAGTCGATGCTGGTATCGAGCAGTTCCTGCTCGCTGCGCGGGGCGCGGCCGAGCACGAAGTTGGAGACCAGGCTGGCATGACCGGGATGGCCGATGCCCAGGCGCAGGCGGTGGAAGTTATTCTGGTTGCCGAGTTGGGCGATGATGTCGCGCAACCCGTTGTGCCCGCCGTGCCCGCCACCCTGTTTGAGTTTGGCGACGCCGGGGGGCATGTCGAGTTCGTCGTGGGCCACCAGGATTTCTTCAGGTTTGATTTTGAAGAAATTCGCCAGAGCCGCCACGGACTGGCCGCTGCGGTTCATGAAGGTGGTGGGGATAAGCAGACGAACTTCGCGGTCCTGATGGTTGAACTTGCCCACCAGACCAAAATATTTGCGATCAACGCTAAGGTTGACGCGCTGGCGCTCGGCCAGACGCTCAACGAAAAGGGCCCCTGCATTGTGCCGGGTCTGGTCGTATTCGGGGCCGGGGTTACCCAGGCCAACGATCAGTTGTACGGCAGTCATACAGGAGCCCTTTCGTGAACCCGGCCTGGCTTTGCAGTCAGGCCGTAGCAGCGAAGCGTGCCTTATTCGGCAGCGCCTTCGCCTTCTTCTTCAACACGGACGCGCGGCAGGTGGATGCTGGCAACCGGCAGATCGCTACCGTGGGCCAGGGCAACCAGCTCAACGCCTTTAGCCAGTTTGATGTCCGACAGGTGAACGGTCTGGTCGATTTCGACCTTGGCCATGTCGACTTCGATGAACTCCGGCAGGTCTTTCGGCAGGCAGGAGACTTCGACTTCGTTCAGGGCGTGCAGCACTTCGCCGCCGCCTTGCTTGACGCCGACTGCAGTGGCTTCGTTGATGAAGTGCAGAGGTACGTGCGCGGTCAGTTTCTGGCCGGCAACAACGCGGACGAAGTCAGCGTGCAGAACGAAGCCTTTGGCCGGGTGGCGCTGCAGGGCTTTGATCAGTACGGACTCTTTGGCGCCGTCAACGGTCAGGGTCAGCACGTGGCTGAACGCTGCTTCGTTTTCCAGCAGTTTGGCCAGTTCTTTGGCCATCAGGCTGATCGACTGCGGGGCTTTTTCGCCACCGTAGATAACGGCCGGAACCATGGCAACGTTACGACGCAGGCGGCGGCTCGCACCTTTCCCCAGGTCGGAACGCGCTTCGGCATTCAGAGCAAATTCAGTAGTCATTTCACATCTCCAAAATAACCAAACCGTCCGTTACGCTTGCGACCAGCGACGGGACGGTTCGGTGAAAATGCCCCGCAAGTGCGGGGCGCAGTTCGTCAGCAGATGGGTCGCGTTAGCGGAACATCGCGCTGATCGATTCTTCATTGCTGATGCGGCGAACCGCTTCAGCGACAACCGGTGCAATGTCCAGCTGGCGAATACGCGAGCAGGATTGCGCGGCGGCGGACAACGGGATGGTGTTGGTCACTACCAGTTCGTCCAGCACCGAATTTTCAATGTTCTCGATTGCCCGACCCGAGAGAACCGGGTGGGTGCAATAGGCGAAGACCTTGGCGGCGCCATGCTCTTTCAGAGCCTTGGCGGCGTGGCACAGGGTCCCGGCGGTGTCGACCATATCGTCAACCAGTACACAGGTGCGGCCTTCGACGTCACCGATGATGTGCATCACCTCGGAGTGGTTGGCCTTTTCACGACGTTTGTCGATGATGGCCAGGTCCACGCCCAGGGATTTCGCCACGGCACGGGCGCGTACAACGCCGCCAATGTCCGGGGAGACAATCATCAGGTTCTCGAAGCGCTGGTCTTCGATGTCGTCGACCAGTACGGGCGAGCCGTAGATGTTGTCGACGGGAATATCGAAGAAGCCCTGAATCTGGTCCGCGTGCAGATCGACCGTGAGTACACGGTCGATGCCAACGACGGTCAGCATGTCGGCGACAACCTTGGCACTGATCGCAACACGCGCTGAGCGCGGGCGACGGTCTTGCCGGGCGTAACCGAAGTAGGGGATCACAGCAGTGATACGAGTAGCCGAGGAGCGGCGGAAGGCGTCAGCCATCACTACCAGTTCCATCAGGTTGTCGTTGGTTGGCGCGCACGTCGGCTGAATCAGGAAGACGTCTTTACCACGAACGTTTTCGTTGATTTCAATACTGATTTCGCCGTCGGAAAATTTACCGACAGAGGCATCGCCGAGGGGGATGTGCAGCTGACGTACGATACGTCGCGCCAGATCGGGGTTAGCGTTCCCCGTAAAGACCATCATCTTGGACACGCGCAGTACCTGCCGGCTGAGGGTATACCTGGATGAGTATAAAAATGGCAGGGGCGGCTGGATTCGAACCAACGCATGCCAGGATCAAAACCTGGTGCCTTACCGCTTGGCGACGCCCCTGTATCGTGTGTAACCCAATGCCGCTTATCGGTCTGTCGCTGCCCGAGGGCAGTTAATGGCAGGGGCGGCTGGATTCGAACCAACGCATGCCAGGATCAAAACCTGGTGCCTTACCGCTTGGCGACGCCCCTGTAACCGATGCTATGCATTCACTTCTTCGCCAGTGCCTGTAGCTGTTGGTGCAATAGTGAAACATTGCGACCTTGAGCAACAAAGCTCGGCAGAGTGGCTGGAAGTTGGCGGGCGACTTTATCAGCATCGTCCTGGTTTGGGAAGCTCCCAAACACACAAGCTCCAGTGCCAGTCAGTCTTGCAGGAACAAAATTGTTCAACAAGATCAGGGCGTTACGAACAGCTGAGTAACGCTTCTCGACGACCGGCTGGCAGTCATTACGACCACCCCCCTCAAGAAGGCTGCGAACTTTAATGGGCGGCGTATCCCGTGTCAACTCAGGGTCGTTGAAAACTTCCGCTGTGCTGACAAGGACTTGCGGAATGGCGACGAGAAACCAGGGTTCGTTGAGCGTTACCGGGGTCAGGCGCTCGCCCACACCTTCGGCAAAGGCGGCGCGGCCGCGTACGAACACCGGCACGTCGGCGCCCAGGCCGAGACCCAGGCTGGCCAGGCGATCTTCGTCCCAGCCCAGTTGCCAGAGGTGGTTGAGCCCGAGCAGGGTGGTGGCCGCATCCGAGCTGCCGCCGCCGATGCCGCCACCCATGGGCAGGCGCTTGTCCAGCCAGATGTCGGCGCCCAGTGCGGTGCCGCTGAGTTGTTGCAGTTGGCGCGCAGCACGCACGATCAGGTTGCTGTCATGGGTCACGCCTGGCATTTCTGTATGCAGACGAATCTGCCCATCGGCGCGCAGGGCGAAGCCCAGTTCATCGCCGTGGTCAAGAAACTGAAACAGGGTCTGCAGCTCGTGGTAACCGTCGGCGCGGCGACCGAGGATGTGCAGCATCAGATTGAGCTTGGCCGGGGCGGGCAGGACAAGTTCGGCGTGAGTAGGGATGGCGTGGGTTGTCATTGGGATTTTTGGCAAAAATTGCGATGGCGTGACGGGGGCTTGTGTAGGAGCGTAGCCTGGGTTGAGCATGCGATACCCGGGGCATCTTTCCCGGGTGTCGCTGCGCTCGACCCAGGCTACCTGGGCGCTTAGCGGGTTACTGACCAAGCTGGCGCGGTTGCCAGTCCTTGATCACCAGGGTCACTTGCAGGTCATGGCCGGTGAGGCGTAGGCGCTCGGGTAGCCAGTAGCCGTCCTGCTCGACATAACGCAGGTATTCGACATCCCAGCCATCCTGAGCCAGGCGCGCCAGGCGGCTGTCGCCATCCAGGGATAGGCGGCTGCGGCTATCCGGGGCGGGCAGGCCGCGAATCCACCAGAGCAGGTGCGAGACTGGCAGGTTGAGGCCCAGCTGTTGTTGCAGCAATTCCTCGGGGGATTCGGCCTGGTAGCGCCCTTGGTTGGCCACTTCCAGAGTGATGTCCCCAGGGCGGCCGGTCAGGCGTGCTGCGCCGCGGCCCAAGGGGCCGGACAGGCGAATGTCGGAGTAGGCCTGGCGTTGCAGCCAGAACAGCGTGCCGCTACCGGAGTCGCGGGGCGCACGAATGCCAACCTTGCCGTTGATCTGCCAGCCGTCGAGCTGGCTGACCTGGGCTTTATGGGCTTGCCAGAGGGCGGGGCTGCCTTCGCCCTCCAGGGATTCACGTTCGCCAAAGCCGGCGCAGCCGGCGAGCAGGAGGATCAGGCCGAAGGCGATAAGGTGACGAATCATCAAGGACGCTCGCTGCCGGTCAGGCGCTGCAGGGTGCTGCGCAGGATGGGGCTGTCGGGGGCGGTTTTCAGGGCATCGGACCATACTGCGCGGGCTTCGCGCTGCTTGCCCTGGGCCCAGAGCACTTCACCCAGGTGGGCAGCGACTTCGGCGTCGGGGAAGCGGGCGAGGGCCTCGCGCAGCAGGCGTTCGGCTTCATCCAGGTTGCCCAGGCGGAAGTTGACCCAGCCGAGGCTGTCGAGGGTGGCGGGGTCTTCGGGGTTGAGCTGGTGGGCCTGCTCGATCAGCGCGCGGGCTTCTTCATAGCGCGTGGTGCGGTCGGCCAGGGTGTAGCCCAGGGCGTTGAGGGCCATGGCGTTTTCCGGGTCGCGCTCAAGGATAAAGCGCAGGTCACGTTCCAGCTGGCCGAGGTCGTTGCGTTTTTCCGCGAGCATGGCGCGGGTATAAAGCAGGTTGAGGTCGTCGGGGTAATGCGTCAGGGCCTGCTGGATCACCTGCCAGGCCTGCTCGGTCTGCTGCGCATTGGACAGCGCTTCGGACTCGATCAGGTACAGCTGGATGGCGTAGTCCGGCTGAGCGTCGCGGGCGGCGGCGAGCAGGCGCGTTGCCTCGGCGCCACGGCCGGCCTGGAACAGCAGGGTGGTCTGCCGTGCCTGGGCAGGCAGGTAGTCGTTGCCGGGGCTGACCAGGGCGTACTCGATGAGCGCGGCATCCGGCTGCTCAAGGGCCTCGTAAGCACGGGCCAGGTTGTAGTGGGCGGTGTCGACATGGCTGCCACGCTCGACCAGTTCTTCCAGGTAAACGATGGCTTCGCGCCAGGCTTCGGCCTCCAGGCATACCAGGGCCAGGGACAGGCGCAGGTCATCGTCTTCGGGGTTCTGCTGGAGCAGGGTGGTGAATTCACCTTTGGCGTCGTCCATGCGGCCTTGTTCGACCAGAACGCGCGCGTAGGTCAGGCGCAGACGTTTGTTCTTGGGTGTGCGTTCGATGGCGCTTTCGAGCAGCGGCAGGGCGTCATCGCCACGGCTCAGGGATTGCAACAGGCGGGCCTGGAGCAGGGTAGCGGAGATCGGAAGGGTTTTCGCCGGCTGCTTCTGCAGCAGGTCGAGGGCTTCCTGGGGGCGGCCGTCCTGTTGCAGCAGCAGTGCCTTGCCGAACAGCAGTTGGCCGTTGTCCGGGTACTTGACCTGCAGGCGCTCGAAACTCTGCAGCAGGCCGGCGCGGGTGTCCGGGTCGGTTTCTGCGGCGGACAGGGCGAGGAAGTCGAAGTGGGTATTGCCGCGCCGTTGCAGGACCTTCTCCATATAAGCCATGGACTCGTTATAGCGTCCGGCGCGGGCCAGCTGGATGGCGGCGGCGCGTTGGCTGTCGAGGTTCTGCGGAGCGTTGCGCGCCCAGATCAGCGCGGTGTCGAGCGCAGCCTGTTCGGCACCGAGGTACTCGGCGATGCGGTAGCCGCGCTCGGCCACGGCCGGGTCCTGGGTCGCTTCGGCCTGTTGCACGTAGTTGCCCAGGGCGATATCGAAGCGATTACGCTGCCCGGCGAGTTCCGCGCTGAGCAGGGCAAACAGGGTTTCCTGGCTGAACGACGCATAGGTTTTCGGCGCAGGCGGTTGGGTGACCACCGAGGCGTCTTCCACCGGCGGTACGCCGTCTGGCTCAGCGCTGTTGAAGGTCTGGCAGCCGCTCAAAACAGCGGCGGCGGTCAGCAATGCGAGGGTTCTGGTCATAGGGGAGCGTGCGATAACCTGCGGTTGGGGCATCATGACACAAGCCGTGGGGCAAGCCCATGGGCCGGGGTGCTGGCTGGGGTGCTGACTATAGGGACAATAGTTAGCAGTGGTTGTTCTCGTCGGGTTGAAGTAGGACAATTCGCGTCTTCCGTCCAGCTCAGCGATTCGCATGGCCTTTCTCGCTCTTGGCATTAACCACAAGACCGCCTCGGTGGACGTGCGCGAGCGCGTGGCGTTTACCCCCGAGCAACTGGTCGAGGCATTGCAGCAGCTGTGCACGCGCACGCCCAGTCGGGAAGCAGCGATTCTGTCGACCTGCAACCGCAGCGAACTCTATCTGGAACAGGACAGCCTGACCGCCGAGGCTGTGCTGGCCTGGCTGGCCGAGTACCACAAGCTTGACCTCGATGAGCTGCGCGCCTGCGCCTACGTCTATGAAGATGACGCGGCGGTGCGGCACATGATGCGCGTGGCTTCCGGGCTGGACTCGATGGTGCTGGGCGAGCCGCAGATCCTCGGCCAGATGAAGTCGGCCTTTGCCGTGGCGCGTGAGGCCGGCACCCTGGGACCGCTGCTGGGCCGGCTGTTCCAGGCGACATTCAGCACTGCCAAGACCGTGCGCACCGACACCGCAATTGGCGAGAACCCGGTGTCGGTGGCCTTCGCCGCCGTCAGCCTGGCCAAGCAGATTTTCAGCGACCTGCACCGCAGTCAGGCGCTGCTGATCGGCGCTGGCGAGACCATCAGCCTGGTCGCCCGGCACCTGCACGACCAGGGCATCAAGCGCATCGTTGTGGCCAACCGCACCCTGGAGCGCGCCAGCTCCCTGGCCGAGCAATTCGGTGCCCACGCCGTGCTGCTCTCCGACATTCCCCAGGAGCTGGTGCACAGCGACATCGTCATTAGCTCCACGGCCAGCCAGTTGCCGATTCTCGGCAAGGGCGCGGTGGAAAGTGCGCTGAAACAGCGCAAGCACAAGCCGATTTTCATGGTCGACATCGCCGTGCCGCGCGACATAGAGCCGCAGGTGGGCGAACTCGACGACGTTTACCTGTACACCGTCGATGACCTGCACGAGGTGATCGCCGAAAACCTCAAGAGCCGCCAGGGTGCTGCCCAGGCCGCCGAAGAATTGGTCAGCGCCGGCGCCGATGACTTTATGCAGCGCCTGCGCGAGCTGGCTGCGGTGGATGTGCTCAAGGCCTACCGGCAGCAGGCCGAGCGCCTGCGTGACGAAGAGCTGGCCAAGGCCCTGCGCCTACTGAATAACGGCGCGGCGGCGGAAGAGGTGATGGCCCTCTTGGCGCGCGGCCTGACCAACAAGCTGCTGCACGCGCCCAGCGTGCAACTGAAAAAACTCTCGGCTGACGGCCGCGTCGATGCACTCGGCGTGGCCCAGGAGCTGTTTGCCCTCGACGAGGGCGCACCGTTCACTAAAGGTTCGCAATGAAAGCGTCACTGCTTAATAAACTCGATGGCCTGCAGGATCGTTTTGAAGAACTGACGGCCCTGCTCGGTGATGCTGAGGTGATCAGTAACCAGAGTCAGTTCCGCGCCTATTCCAAGGAATACGCCGAGGTCGAGCCGGTGATCCAGGCCTATCGCGCCTTCCGCAAGGTGCAGGATGACCTCGAGGGCGCCCAGGCGCTGCTCAAAGACAGCGACCCGGACATGCGCGAAATGGCCGAGCAGGAAGCTGCCGAGGCCAAGGAAAAACTGGTCGAGCTGGAAGACAACCTGCAGCGCATGCTGCTGCCGCGCGACCCCAATGACGGGCGCAACGTGTTCCTCGAAGTGCGCGCCGGCACCGGCGGCGACGAGGCGGCGATCTTCTCCGGCGACCTGTTCCGCATGTACTCGCGCTACGCCGAGCGGCGCGGCTGGCGGGTCGAGATTCTCTCGGCCAGTGAGGGCGAGCATGGCGGCTACAAAGAAGTTATCGCCCGGGTCGAGGGCGACAACGTCTACGGCAAGCTGAAGTTCGAGTCGGGCGCACACCGCGTGCAACGCGTGCCGGAAACCGAATCCCAGGGCCGCATCCACACCTCGGCCTGCACCGTTGCCGTACTGCCCGAGCCGGATGAGCAGATGGCCATCGACATCAACCCAGCCGACCTGCGTGTGGATACCTACCGCAGCTCTGGGGCAGGTGGTCAGCACGTCAACACCACCGATTCGGCGATCCGCATCACTCACATTCCCACTGGCACCGTGGTCGAATGTCAGGAAGAGCGCTCGCAGCACAAGAACCGCGCCAAGGCCATGGCCTGGCTGGCGGCCAAGCTCAAGGACCAGCAGGAGGCGGCCGCGCACAAGGAAATCTCCGATACGCGCAAGCTGCTGGTGGGCTCCGGTGATCGCTCCGAACGTATCCGCACCTACAACTTTCCCCAGGGCCGGGTCACCGATCACCGCATCAACCTGACCTTGTATTCGCTCAACGAAGTGATCGCCGGTAGTGTCGATGCGATCATCGAGCCGTTGCTGGCCGAGTACCAGGCCGACCAGTTGGCCGCGCTTGGCGATTGAGTTTATCGGTGCGCACGGCGCACCCTACGCCGCGTAGGGTGGATGACGCTTTTTTCATCCACCACAAGCCTGCACGGTGGATCGATAAAGGCCCCTGCCCCGTCTACGAGAGAAACATGGCCAGCATTGAATCCCTGCTTAACGCCGCCGATCTGCCCGACTCGCCCAGCCCACAGCTGGACGCCGAGTTGCTGCTCGCCCACGCCCTGGGCAAGCCGCGCAGCTACATGCGCACCTGGCCGGAGCGCGAGCTGGAGGCCGATCAGTTGGCTGTGTTCCAGGCCAGCTTGGCGCGTCGGCGGCAGGGCGAGCCAGTGGCCTACATTCTCGGCCATCAGGGGTTCTGGAGCCTCGACCTCGAAGTCGCCCCGCATACCTTGATCCCGCGCCCGGACACCGAGTTGCTGGTGGAAACGGCGCTCGATCTATTGCCCGCCACGCTAGTGACTGCGCTGGACCTGGGCACCGGCACCGGCGCCATCGCCCTGGCCCTGGCCAGTGAGCGCGGCGGTTGGCGGGTGACCGGTGTGGACCGCGTCGAAGAGGCCGTGGCCCTGGCCGAACGCAATCGCCAGCGTTTGAAACTGGGCAACGCCACCTTTCTCCATAGCCACTGGTTTTCCGCTCTGGCAGGGCAGCGCTACGGGCTGATCCTGAGTAACCCGCCCTATATCCGCGCCGATGATCATCACCTTGATCAAGGCGATGTGCGCTTTGAGCCGAGCAGTGCGCTGGTCGCCGGCACTGACGGCCTGGACGATATTCGCCTGATCATCGCTCAGGCCCCACAGCACTTGCTGGCCGGCGGCTGGCTCTTGCTGGAGCACGGTTTCGACCAGGCCACGGTGGTACGCGAACTGTTGACCGGCCAGGGTTTTGCCGAGGTCCATAGCCGGCGCGACCTGGGCGGCCACGAACGGATCAGCCTTGGATGCCTGCCGAATGAGTGAGCCCATGCTCGACGACGATGCCCTGCTGCGCTACAGCCGGCAGATCCTGCTGAAACAGATCGATATCGAAGGGCAACTGCGCCTGAGCCGCAGCCGTGTGCTGATCGTCGGCCTCGGTGGACTCGGTTCGCCGGTCGCGCTGTACCTGGCCGCTGCCGGCGTGGGTGAGCTGCACCTGGCCGACTTCGACACGGTTGACCTGAGCAACCTGCAGCGACAAGTGATGCACGACAGCGCCAGCATCGGTGTGAGCAAAGTCGACTCGGCCATCACCCGACTCGCCGCGCTCAACCCGCAGGTGCAGCTGGTTGCCCATCATCAGGCGCTGGACAGCGATAGCCTGGCCGCTGCGGTGGCGGCAGTGGACCTGGTGCTCGATTGCTCGGACAACTTCAGCACCCGCGAGGCGGTCAATGCCGCCTGTGTGGCTGCGCGCAAACCGCTGGTCTCCGGTGCGGCGATTCGCCTGGAAGGGCAGCTTTCGGTGTTCGACCCGCGCAACCCCGACAGCCCGTGTTACCACTGCTTGTATGGGCACGGCAGCGAGGCCGAACTGACCTGCAGCGAGGCCGGTGTGGTCGGCCCGCTGGTGGGTTTGGTTGGCAGCCTGCAGGCCCTGGAAGCGCTCAAGTTGCTGGCCGGTTTCGGTGAGCCGCTGGTTGGGCGGCTGCTGCTGATCGACGCGCTGGGCAGCCGCTTCAGGGAGTTGCGGGTCAAGCGTGACCCGGCCTGCGGTGTTTGCGGCCATGCCCAGTAACGCGCCCATTGGTGTGTTCGACTCCGGGGTCGGCGGCCTTTCGGTGCTGCGCGAGATTCGCCAGATTCTGCCCCAGGAGGCGCTGCTCTATGTGGCCGACAGCGGTCACGTGCCCTATGGCGAAAAGAGCCCAGAGTACATTCGCCAGCGCTGCGCGCTGATTACCGAACACCTGCTGACCCAGGGCGCCAAGGCGCTGGTGTTGGCCTGCAACACCGCCACAGCCGCGGCGGCCGCTGAGCTGCGTGAGCGCTACCCGAGCCTGCTCATCGTCGGCATGGAGCCGGCGGTCAAGCCGGCAGCGGCGGCTACCCGCAGCGGTGTGGTGGGCGTGCTGGCCACCACCGGTACGCTCAAGAGCGCCAAGTTCGCCGCCTTGCTCGACCGTTTCGCCCACGACGTGCGGGTGATCACCCAACCCTGCCCGGGGCTGGTCGAGCAGATCGAGGCCGGCGACCTGGACGGCCCGGTTACCCATGCCCTGCTGCAGGGGTATGTCGCACCGCTGCTGGAACAGGGCTGCGACACCCTGATCCTGGGTTGCACCCATTACCCCTTTGTCGCGCCTTTGCTGCGCACGTTGATTCCGGCCTCGGTGCGCCTGATCGACACCGGCCCGGCGGTAGCCCGGCACCTGCAAGACCTGCTGCGCGCTGCCGATGCCCTGGCCATAAGGGCCGAGCCCGAGTGCCCGCGTTTCTGGACCAGCGGTGAGACGGGGAGCATGGAAAAAGTGTTGAAACTTTTAATCGGGCAGCAGTCAGTAGTAGAGTCACTTTGACAGTCTGGTTAGGTAATGCTGAGCTAAATCAGCTCGTTACCGGCGCCTTGGTGCATAAATAAAAAACGATGCGGTTGTTTCGTCTAACAAGGACATTCCGATGAAGAAACTGATGACCCTGGCTGCGTGCGCGGCCGTTTCCATGGCTCAACTGAGCACGGCACAGGCCGCTGATGTGACCTTTGCCATTGGTCAGAGTGGTGACTCCACCATGGTGTATCGCCTGGGCCTGCGCTCGGATTTCGAGAAGAGCTGGTTTCAGTCGGATATCGGTCGCCTGACCGGTTATTGGGACGCGGGTTACACCTATTGGCAGGGCGACGATACGGCGAGCAACCACAGCCTGTCGCTGGCGCCGGTATTTGTGTATGAGTTCGCCGGCGAAAACGTACGTCCGTATCTGGAGGCCGGCATCGGCATTGCCGCATTCGAGAACACCGAGCTGGAAAGCAACGATCTGGGCTCGTCATTCCAGTTCGAGGACCGTATTGGCGCAGGTCTGCGTTTCGCCGGTCAGGAAATCGGCATTCGTGCGATTCACTACTCCAACGCTGGCCTGAAAAAGCCTAACGATGGTGTCGAGGCGTACACGCTGCACTACAGCATGAATTTCTGATTCAGGCGTTTGCCAGGCGTAGGCCTGGTCCGAGAAACCGGGCTTTTGCCCGGTTTTTTTATGACCGCGTCCCACTGGCATGTTGCCTATGTGCACGCGGCACGACTTAGCCAAGTAGGGTGCGCCGCGCGCACCAAGAATCTATAAACGGCGCCGATGCACAGGGCGCAGCCCACGTGTAAGCAGGCGCTTTTAGCGGTAAATGGTGGCCATGCCGCGGCGTTCGTCCAGGCATTCGGGCGAAGCCGTCTCGAATTCGCGGCAGATCAGTGGTCGCACCGGGTAGATGGTGCAGCGCATGCTGTCGCGGTCCAGGGCGGCGCACCAGCCGTCGTCGAGGCGCAGCATGACCTCGCCGCCCCAGGCGTCGGTGTCGATAAAGCGCTGCGGCACGCCGGTGTCGGTGATCAGCATGACTTCCAGCTGGCAGCAGCAGGCCGCGCAGTTGCTGCAACTGACGGCGGGCTCGTCGGGGAGCTGGGTGTGGGCGATGGTTTGCGTCATACCGGCAGTTTACGCGAGTGCGCGCGTTGCCGCGCTACAGCGACTGTTGGCTGCGCAGACGTTGTTCGTACTGGCTGCGATAGAGCCGCGCGAAACCGTGCAGCAGCGGCATGACCACGGCCCAGATCGCCGCGAGCAGCAGCAGGGTTTGCCAGGTGCCGTAAGGCAAACCTACGCCGGCAAGCTGCGCGCCGCCGTAGTAGGACAGTGGTGCACTGACGGCGCCCAGCAGGCTGGCGCGCCACCAGGGCTGGGCGGTCCAGGCCAGGCAGTGGTTGAGGGTGCTGGCCAGCAGCAGCCACAGCGAGGCCAGCCACAGCGGGATCAAGAGGCGCGGCTCGCCGAAATCGAACACGCCGAGGTTGAGCAGAAAGCTGTCCAGCGCGCTGCCGGCAAAAAACACGGTCAGCAGCAGCTTGCCTTCGGCCTGCCAACTGCTGACCCAGAACAGATGCACACCGAGGGCCACGGCCACCAGCAGCAACCAGGGGCCGTCGCCGCCGAATACGCAGGCGAACCAGCCGAGCTGGAAGAGCAGGGCGTTGGCGATCAGTTTAGGCATTGAAGTTTCCCAATAGAGGTGCAGGTTTGGCCGCCGGTTTGGCCAGCAGCAGTTGCGCGGTGCCGATGGTGCGCTCCAGAAAGCCGCCCTCGCAATAGCACAGGTAGAACTCCCACAGCCGGTAGAAGTAATCGTCATAGCCCAGTTGCTCGAGGGTATGCCGGGCCTGGTGCAGGTTTTCGTGCCACAGGCGCAGGGTGCGTGCGTAGTGCAGGCCGAAGTCTTCCATGTGGTGCAGGTTCATGTCGGTGCGGGTGCTGATGATACCGAGCATCGCGCTCATCGACGGCAGGGCGCCGCCGGGGAAGATGTAACGCTGGATGAAGTCGACGCTGCGCTTGGCCTGCTCGTAACGTTGGTCGCGAATGGTGATGGCCTGCAGCAGCATCAGGCCGTCCGGCTTGAGCAGGCTGGCGCACTGCTCGAAGTAGGTCGGCAGGTAGCGGTGGCCAACGGCTTCGATCATCTCGATGGACACCAGCTTGTCGTACTGGCCGCTGAGGTCGCGGTAGTCCTCCAGCAGCAGGGTCACGCGGTCCTGCAGGCCTTCGGCGACGATGCGCTGCGCGGTGTGGGCGTACTGCTCGCGCGACAGGGTGGTGGTGGTCACGCGGCAGCCATAGTGGCGGGCGGCGTAGAGCGCCATGCTGCCCCAGCCGGTGCCGATCTCCAGCAGGTGATCGCTGGGCTTGAGCTCGAGTTTCTGGCAGATACGTTGCAGCTTGTTCAGTTGCGCCTGCTCCAGGCTGTCGTCGGGGTCCACGAACATGGCCGCCGAGTACATCATGGTCGGGTCGAGGAACTGCTCGAACAGGTCATTGCCCAGGTCGTAATGCGCCTCGATGTTCTTGCGCGAACCCTGGCGGGTGTTGCGGTTGAGCCAGTGCAGGCCCTTGATCAGTGGGCGGCCGACGCGGGCCAGGCCGCCTTCCATGGCATCCAGCAGTTCGAGGTTGCTGACGAAAATGCGGATCACCGCGGTCAGTTCCGGGGTGCTCCAGTAACCATGAATGTAGGCTTCGCCCGAGCCGATCGAGCCATTTCCGGCGACCAGGCCCCAAACCGCAGGGTCATGCACCTGGATTTCCGCGCACAGGCTGGAATGCGGATCGCCAAAGGACAGGCGTTCCTCGCCTTCGATGATGACCAGATGACCGTGGCGCAGTTGCTTGAGCTGAGCCATCACCGCACGGCGCAGGAGGCTGGCGCCGACGCCGCTGCCGGCGCGTACGGCATTCTTGGCAGACGCCAGGCTAGAGCTTTTCATGGTGCACATCCTTTGATTCGGGTCGGCCTGCGCGGAACTCACCGTCCGCGGCCTCATGGTTGAACACGGGTACACGCTTGAGCAGCAGGCGCAGGGCCTGCCAGTAGATGCCGACGACCGTCTTGCCGGTCATCCAGGGAAAGCTGAGCAGGTAGCGGTGCAGGCTGGCGCGGTCGAGCGCAGTGCGGGTCAGGCTGAGGCTGGCGTCGAACACCTTGGTCTCGCCGGCCCAGTCGGCCATGTGGATACCCAGACGCTCACCGGGTTGGCTGAAACCCATGCGGTATTCCAGCTCCCGCGGCAGAAACGGCGATACATGGAACGACTTGGCCACGCCCATGTGCTGGTGGCCCTCACCCGTGGCTGGCAGGACGTAGTGGTAGCGTTCGCGCCACGGCGTATTGCTGACCTCGCAAAGAATCGCCTGCAGGCGGTCCTGCTTATCGAAGCAATAAAAGAAACTTGCCGGGTTGAACGCCAGGCCCCAGCTGCGCGGCTGGGTGAGTAGGCAGATGCGGCCCTGAGGTACTTGACCGAGGGCTTCGCCGACGCGCTGGCGCACCGCGTCGATCAGGCGCATACCAGCACCGGTAAAGGCCGGTAGAAAGTCCGTTTCACGGAAGGCAAAGGGTGCAAAACGCCCACGCCCGGCCAGGCGCGACAAGCCCAGCACGGCCTCCTGCTCGTCGAGGTCCAGGTACAGCAGGCCCATGCGATAGCGAAACGCATGGGTCTTGGGGGCGAAGCGGCGGTGTTGCACCCAGCCGCTGTACAGGGCGCTGTGCATTACAGGGACTCACCGAATGCCTGGGCTATGCGCAGGGCACTGACCACGCCATCTTCATGGAAACCGTTGGCCCAGTAAGCGCCGCAGAAGTAGCTGTGCTGCGCGCCGAGCAACTCTTCCCAGCGCGCCTGGGCGGCGATGCCACGCAGGCCGTATTGCGGATGGGCATAGCGGTAGGTGCCGAGAATGCGTGCCGGGTCGATGGCCTCGGTCTGGTTGAGGCTGACGCAGAACACTGTCTCGCTCTGGATGCCCTGCAGGATATTCATGTTGTAGGTCACCGCTGCCGGTTGTTCGCTTGGCCCACCGAGGCGGTAGTTCCAGGCGGCCCAGGCCAGCTTGCGCTTGGGCAACAAGCGGGTATCGGTGTGCAGCACCACTTCGTTTTCCGCATAGGGCAGATCGCCAAGGATCGCCTGTTCGGCCAGGGTCGGTTTGGCCAGCAGACGCAGGGCCTGGTCGCTATGACAGGCGAACACCACCTTGTCGAAGTCCTCGCTGCCTTCGGCGTGGTGCAGGGTGACTCCGCTGCTGTCACGTTCGACCCGCTGCACCGGGCAATTCAGGCGAATACGCTCCTTGAACGAGGCGGTCAGCGGCGCCACGTAGCCGCGCGAGCCACCTTCGACCACGCACCATTGCGGGCGGTCACTGACCGAGAGCAGGCCGTGGTTCTTGAAGAAACGCACGAAGAACTGCAGCGGGAAACTGAGCATCTGCGCCGGCGACATCGACCAGATCGCCGCACCCATGGGCACGATGTAATGATGGGTGAAGCGTTCGCTGTAGCCGCCCATCTTCAGGTAGTTGCCCAGGGTAGTGGTGCTGGGAATGCGGTTGCTGTGCAGGTCGTCCAGGGCCTCGCGGTTGAAGCGCAGGATGTCGCGGACCATGCCGATAAAACGTGGTGAGAACAGGTTGCGGCGTTGGGCAAACAGGGTGTTGAGGTTGTGCCCGTTGTACTCCACGCCGGTGACTGGATCGCTGACCGCGAAACTCATCTCGGTGGGTTTGAAACCCACGCCGAGTTGTTCCAGCAGGCGGATAAAGTTGGGGTAGGTCCAGTCGTTGAACACGATAAAGCCGGTGTCGATGGCATGCCGCTCGCCGGCGACTTCGACGTCCACCGTATGGGTGTGGCCGCCGATCCAGTCGCTGGCCTCGAAGACACTGATGTCATGCTGACGGTTGAGCAGGTAGGCGCTGGTCAGGCCGGAAATACCGCTGCCGATAATGGCTATTTTCATGGGCTGTTCTTGCTCTCAGTGGTGCGCGCCATGCGCTTGCCCAGGGCCACCTGCAGCCGCTTGGGCAGGTGGGCGAGCAACAGCAGGCCGGCGATAAAAGGGCCGGGAAAGGCAATCTCGTAGGGGCGCTTTTCCAGTTTCTCGGCGATGTGGCGGGCGGCTTTCTCCACCGGCCAGCGCATCGGCATGGGGAAGTCGTTCTTCTGCGTCAGTGGCGTATCGACGAAGCCAGGGCTGACCAGGGTGACGTCGATGCCTTCGGCGGCCAGGTCAATGCGCAGTGCTTCGAACAGGTAGCGCATGCCGGCTTTGGAGGCGCCGTAGGCCTCGGCACGCGGCAGCGGCAGATAAGTCACCGAACTGGCCACGCCGACCAGGTGCGGCGTGCTGCTTTGCCGCAGTAGCGGCAGCGCAGCTTCGATGCAGTAGCTGGCGGAGAACAGGTTGGCGCGCACCACGCGCTCGACCATCGCCGCCTCAAACTGGGCGACCTCGACGTACTCGCAGGTGCCGGCGTTGAGAATCACCATGTCCAGGGCACCCCAGACCTGGGCGATGTGCTCGCCAATGGCCTTGACCCGGGCTGCATCGCTGAGGTCGCCGGGCACTACCAGTACCTGTTCGGGGAAGCGCTTGGCCAGGGCCTGCAAGGGCTCCACCGTGCGTGCGCTGAGTGCCAGGCGATAGCCGCGCTGCAGCAACTGTTCCGCCAGGGCGGCTCCAATGCCGCTGCTGGCGCCGGTCAGCCAGATTCGTTTCATGCCAGTCTCCGTTTCAGCCAGCGGATCACCTGGCCCAACACGGGCAGGTGTTCGTAGAGCAGGTTGCCCGCGTCGAAATAGTCGCGGTGGCGGTGCACTTTGTCGCTCCAGTGCAGGTGTGAGCAGCCTTCCACGCGGATCAGCTGGCCAGCGGCCAGGCGCGGGTGGCGGTAGCTCATGGTCCAGCGTAGATAGCCCTCGCCTTCGCGCACCTCATCGAAGCCATAGAAGTCGAAGCGCAGCTCGCTGACATTGGCGTACAGCTCGGCGAAGTAACGCTGCAGGTTGGTCAGGCCGCGCACCTCATGCAGCGGGTCGCGGAACACCGCGTCGTCGCTGTAGAGGCTGCCGAGGCGCTCCAGGTTGTCTTTGTTCAGGGCGGCAAAGTCCTGGGCGAAGCGACGCAGAAAATCACTCATGACTAGGCTCCAGGGGCCGCGAAGGCAGGTTCTTGAATGCGGCCAGCGCGCGCTCACGGCTGCGTGCCAGGTCGACGATGGGCCGCGGATAGTCGGCGATACCGAACAGGCCGCCCATAGCTGCGGGGTTGTGCACATCCTTTTTGTTCAAACCGGCGAGCTCAGGCACCCAGCGACGAATAAAGCGACCGTCGGGGTCGAACTTGGCCGACTGGCTCAGCGGGTTGAAGATGCGGAAGTAGGGCACCGAGTCGGTACCAGTGGAGGCGCTCCACTGCCAGCCGCCATTGTTCGCAGCCAGGTCACCGTCGATCAGATGACGCATGAAGAAGCGTTCGCCCTCGCGCCAGTCGATCAGCAGGTTTTTGGTCAGGAACATCGCCACCACCATGCGCAGGCGGTTGTGCATCCAGCCGGTGGCGAGCAACTGGCGCATGGCCGCATCGACCAGCGGCAAGCCGGTCTGCCCGCTTTGCCAGGCGGCCAGCTCTTTGGGCGCCTGGCGCCAGGCCAGGGCATCGGTTTCACGGCGAAAGGCGCGGCCCATGGATACCCGCGGGTAGCCGACCAGAGTGTGTTTGTAGAATTCCCGCCAGAGCAGCTCGTTGATCCAGGTCACCACACCTTCGCTGCCGCTTTCGAACTCGCCCTGGTTGGCCTGTAGCGCTGCGTGCAGGCACTGGCGCGGCGACAGCACCCCGGCCGCCAGGTAGGGCGACAACTGGCTGGTGCCGGGCACGGCGGGCAGGTCGCGGTCGCGCTTGTAGTCGTCGATGGACTCGTCGCTGAAGCGCGTCAGTTGCGCCAGAGCCTGGGCCTCACCGGCTGGCCATAACTCGCGCAGGCTGGCGGCTGGCGTGGCGAATCCGGCGACCTGCTGTGGCAGCGGGTCGCGGGCAATCGCCAGGGGCGCCTGGGCGCGGGGTGTGGCAATCAGCGCTGGCAAGCTGTGGTGCAGGCGTGCGTAGCAGGCCTTGCGGAACTGGCTGTAGACCTGGAAGTAGCCGCCGGATTTGGTCAGCACGCTGCCCGGGGCGAAGAACAGCTGGTCAAGGTGTCCGTGAAACGCCACACCACGGCTGCGCAAGGTTGCGGCCACGGCCTGATCGCGGCGGCTTTCGTGGACGCCGTATTCATCGTTGACCTGTACCGCACTGATATTGAGCTCCTGGCACAGCTGGTCGAGCACCGCTGGCGCCTGGGCCCAGGTATCGGCCTCGCGGATCAGCAGCGGCACACCGAGGGCGGCAAGATCGTCTGAAAGGATCGCCAGGTTACGCAACCAGAAATCGACCTTGCTTGGGGCGTCGTCATGGGCCTGCCACTGGCCGGGGCTGATCAGGTACAGGGCCACCGTCGGCCCGGCGGCCATGGCGGCGGCGAGGGCGGTGTTGTCCTGCAGGCGCAGGTCGGTACGAAACCAGAACAGTTGCATCATCGATCCTTATTGAGCTTCGAGCAGGTTCAGCAGGGTCAGGGTCTGCAAGGCGCCGAGTGGGTCGTGGGCCAGGTGCAGATCGCTGTGCTGCTCAACCAATACCCGCAACTCCTGCTCATGGATGTGTACCGCCGGTCCGCCGATCAGACAGGGGCAGCTATAACCCGTGGCCAGACGCGGCAAATGGGCGGTGTTGATCGTCTGGCTGGAGTACAGCAGCAGGGCGCGCGGCTGGATGTGCTCGACCGCCATGGCCAACTCGGCCGGGGTCAGCGGCCAGTCGAAGACTTCCACCGGACAGTTGGCGCTGCTGGCCAGCCAGGCGGTCAGCCACAGGCCCGGCTCCATCGGCAGGTCCGACATATTGATCATCAGCAGCGGTGGACCGCTGTGCTGGCGGTTGTTGTGGTACAGCCGGGCGCCCAGCTTGCTGCGCAGCCAGGAGTAGAAAAACACCCGCTCGGCCTGGGCACCGAACTGGTTGCGCCAGCGCAGGTCGAGCTCCTCGAACAAGGGCAGCAGCAGTTGTTGGCACAGGGTCTTGGGCGGGTAGAGGGCCAGCTCGCTGTTGAAGCCTTCGTCGAGACGGCGCTCGTTGAGGTTGCAGATCGCTTCCTGCAGGCGCTGGCGCTTTTCTTCCCACTGCGAGGTGGCTTCGCTGAATGCCGGCTGGTTGGAGCGTAGCAGGCCCTTGACCTGGCTGACCGATACGCCGCGGTTGAGCCAGGTGAGAATCGCCTGGATCCGTGCCACATGCTTCTCGGCGTACAGGCGATGCCCCTTGGGCGTGCGGTGCGGCACGATCAGCCCATAGCGGCGCTCCCAGGCGCGCAGGGTCACGGCGTTGACCCCGGTGATGCGCGCCACTTCACGGATCGGCAAAAAGCCCTGGGCCAGGGCCGTCTGGTAGTCGTCGGCGGATTCATCCTGCACGTCGGCAGGTTCCGGGTGATCGCTCATAGGGTATTACGCAGGCTGAGGTTTTCGGGATGCGGCTGCAGGTAGACCTGTTGCTGGAGGTAGCGGTCGGGGTGTAGGCGCAGATGATGTTTGAGCAGGGTCAGCGGCACCACCAGCGGCACCACGCCGTGGCGGTACTGGGAGATCAGGTGCTGCATTTCGCGCTTGTCTTCGCCGTCGAGCGACTGCTTGAAGTAGCCACTCAGGTGCATCAGCACGTTGCTGTGGGTGCGCCGGGTCGCGCATTTTTTCAGGGCCGCCATCAGCTCGCTGAAATAACGTGGCGCCAGTTCACCCAGGTCGTGCTGGCCGAGGTTGCCGAGCATCCGCCCGAGCGTGCGGTATTGCACCGGGTGGGTGGCCATCAGCAGGTATTTGTAGCGCGAGTGGAAGTCGATCAGCGTCTTGCGGGTCAGGCCGGCGGCAAGGGTGCGCTGCCAGTCGGCGTAGGCGAATACGCGGGTGATGAAATTCTCGCGCAGCACCGGATCGTTCAGGCGGCCATCTTCTTCGACCGGCAGGTCGGGATGGCGGGCACAGAACGCGGCGGCGAACAGGCCGCGCCCACGCGGCTCGCTGGGGCGACCGTTATCCTGGTAGACCTTGACCCGCTCCAGGCCGCAGGACGGCGACTGTTGCATGAAGATATAGCCGCAGATGCCGCCCAATTCCTCAGCCATTTGCGTGCCATAGGCGGTGAGGGCATCGCTGACATCCAGCTCGCGGTGCACGGTGCCCACAGCCCGCGGTTGCTCGGGGTCACCGACCAGGCGAATCGGCTCTCGCGGGATACCCAGGCCGATGGCCACTTCCGGGCAGACCGGGGTGAAGTCGAAGTAGTCGCTCAGGGTGCGGTTGCACAGGCGTGATTCCTTATGCCCACCGTTGTAGCGGACTTCGGCGCCGAGCAGGCAGGCACTGATGCCTAGACGGGGTTTGAGTGGGGGCGATTGCATGGCGACCTCTGCTGACTACTTGTACAGGATGGTGATCCTGTACAACTCGTGCTCATCATAGGTGCGCCATTGTACAAGTCAAATAGTTTGTACAGCTTTTGTAATGGAATGCTGCCTGTGCAGGGTGCCTGACGATCGTCTTGCACAGGTCCTGCGCGTCAGCACCAGCCCATGCGCCAGCGCTGCGCATCCTGCAGCACGCGCCAGTCCAGGCGCTCACTGCGCTGGGTGAGCACCGCTTGTAGCTCGATGGCCAGCACCTCACCTTCCTCGTCGCGGTATAGCTCGGTCACCAGGAAATGTTTTTCCCGGTGTTGCGGCTGGCGCGCCGTCCATTTCGACAGCAGCAATTTGCCCGGGTTGATGCGGTGCCGGGCAGGCTGTGCCTTGTGATCGGCGCTGCTCATGGCAGGTGCGCGAGCAGCTTGCGCGCCGCTTCCTGACCGCTGAGCCAGGCGCCCTCGACGCGGCCTGACGAACACCAGTCGCCGCAGGCATAAATGCCCAGGTCGCTGTCGGCCAGGCAGCCCCATTCATGGGCCGAGGCCGGCCGGGCATACAACCAGCGGTGGGCGAGGGAAAAAGCCGGGGTCGGCACTGTGCAGCCGATCAGCTCGGCGAAGGCACCATGCAACTGTTCGATCACCGCCTCCTTGGACAGGTCCAGGTGCTGACGCGTCCAGGCGCTGGTGGCATGGATGACCCAGGTGTCGAGGGTGTTGTCCCGGCCCGGCTTGCTGCGGTTGCGCGCCAGCCAGTCGATTGGGCTGTCCTGCACGAAGCAGCCTTCCACATTGGTGTGCAGGGGCTCGGCGAATGCCAGGCTGACTGCCCAGGTCGGCTCCATGGCCACGCTGGCCGCCACCGTGGCCAGTTTGGGCGCGGCGCTCAGCAAGGTGCACGCCTGGGGCGCCGGTGCGGCGACGATGACGTGGCTGAACGGGCCGTGGCTGACGCCTTCGGCATCGAGCAGGTGCCAGTGCTGTTCGCCACGAAACACCTCGGTGATACGGCAGGCGAAGTTTACCGGCAGCTCACCGAGCATGGCGCGGGTGATTGCGCTCATGCGTGGGCTGCCGACCCAGCGCACCTGCTCGTCGGGCGAGGCCGCGAGCTGGCCGTTGCGCACGTAATACAGGGCCGGCGCCCATTCGGCTGCCAGGCCCTGGCGCTGCCATTGCTGCACGGTGTCGACAAAGCGCCGGTCGCGTGCGGTGAAGTATTGCGCGCCCAGGTCCAGGGCGCCGGCGTCGCTGCGTTTGCTGGCCATGCGGCCGCCACTGCCACGGCTCTTGTCGAACAACTGCACGGGCTGGCCGGCGGCATGCAGCGCCTGGGCGGCGGAGAGGCCGGCCATGCCGGTACCGATAATGGCGATAGGGGCAATCTGGGTCATGCTGAACCTCGTGATAACGCGCGCCAGGCGCTGACAGCTGGGCCTGCTGCGGCGAGCGTGTGGTGTACACAAACAGTTTAGACAGGCTACGCTTTAGACAAAAGCTATACAATAATCTTGTTATGTATAGGTTGATCGGATTAAATCCACCGACTCGTCCTGTGCGCACAGCTGTCTTGCTTCAGACGTGCCAAGACACTCCGTGTTGCACCTATTTGAGGATAACGCCATGCATATTCTGCTGACCGGCGGTACTGGCCTGATCGGCCGCGCGCTGTGCCGTCACTGGCTGCAACAGGGGCACCAACTGACTGTCTGGAGCCGCACTCCGGAACGCGTGGCGGCCCTGTGTGGCGAGGGCGTGCGCGGTATTGCGCAGCTCGAAGAGTTGGCTGAGACGCCGCTGGATGCGGTAGTCAACCTGGCCGGCGCGCCGATTGCCGATCGCCCCTGGACCCGCGCCCGGCGGCAGTTGCTCTGGGCTAGCCGAATCCAACTGACAGAAACCCTGGTGGCCTGGCTGGCCAGCCGCTCGAGCAAGCCGGCCGTGCTGCTCTCCGGCTCCGCTGTGGGCTGGTACGGTGACGGTGGCGAGCGCCCGCTGGACGAAGACGATGCCCCGGTAACCGATGATTTTGCCGCGCAGCTGTGCGCCGCTTGGGAAGAAACTGCGTTACGCGCCGAGGCCGAGGGCATCCGTGTGGTGCTGCTGCGCACCGGGCTGGTGCTGTCTGCCGAGGGTGGCTTTCTCAAACGCTTGCTGTTGCCGTTTCGTCTGGGCCTGGGTGGCCCGCTGGGCGATGGCCGGCAGTGGATGCCGTGGATTCACCTGGCCGACCAAATCGCCCTGATTGATTTTCTCGTGCAGCAGCCCGAGGCGCGCGGTCCTTATAATGCGTGCGCGCCGCAGCCGGTGCGCAACCGCGACTTCGCCAAGGCCCTGGGGCGCGCGCTGAAGCGTCCGGCTGTGCTGCCGGCCCCGGCGTTTTTGCTGCGCGCTGGCCTGGGTGAGCTGGCGGTGCTGCTGCTCGGTGGTCAACAGGCGCTGCCGACGCGCTTGCAGGCCGCAGGTTTTCGTTTTCGCTTCAGTGAGCTGGAGGCGGCCCTGGCCGATTTGTTGCCCAGTCGCTGATTTTTATTTCGATTGTTACCGGCCATCTGGCCGCAAATTATAGGAAGCGTTATGTCCGACCATGCCTTGTTACTGGTCAACCTGGGTTCCCCTGCCTCGACCGAGGTGGCCGATGTACGCAGCTACCTGAACCAGTTTCTGATGGACCCCTATGTGGTCGACCTGCCGTGGCCGCTGCGGCGCCTGCTGGTTTCGCTGATTCTGATCAAGCGCCCGGCCGCCTCGGCCCATGCCTACGCCTCCATCTGGTGGGACGAAGGCTCGCCCCTGGTGGTGCTCAGCCAGCGCCTGACCGAGCAGATGAAAACCACCTGGAGCCACGGCCCGGTCGAGCTAGCCATGCGCTACGGCGAACCGTCCATCGAGACCGCGCTGCTGCGCCTGACCGAGCAGGGCATCAAGCAGATCACCCTGGCACCGCTGTACCCGCAGTTCGCCGACAGCACCACTACCACGGTGATCGAAGAGGCGCGCCGGGTGGTGCGTGAGCGGCAACTGGATGTGCAGTTCTCCGTGCTGCCGCCGTTCTACGACCAGCCCGAGTACATCGACGCCTTGGTGCAGAGCGCGCAGCCGTACCTGGAGCAGCCGTTCGATCACCTGCTGCTGAGCTTTCATGGTCTGCCGGAGCGCCACCTGCGCAAGCTCGACCCGAGCAAGCATTGCCTGCGCGGCCCCGACTGTTGCCGCACGGCGCCGCCGGAAGTGCTCGCCACCTGCTACCGCGCGCAGTGCATGCGCAGCGCCGAAGCCTTTGCCACAGGCATGGGCCTGCGCCCGGAACAGTGGTCGGTGTCCTTCCAGTCGCGTCTTGGCCGGGACAAGTGGATCGAGCCCTACACCGAGGCGCGGCTGGACGAGCTGGCCGCCCAGGGTGTGAAGAAGTTGCTGGTGATGTGCCCGGCCTTCGTTGCCGATTGCATCGAAACCCTCGAGGAAATCGGCGACCGTGGCCGCGAGCAATTTGTCGAGGCCGGCGGCGAGAGCCTGCAGTTGGTGCCCTGCCTTAACACCCATCCGGTCTGGGTTGCGGCCCTGAAAACCCTGTGCGAGCGCGCGCCGCTGATGCTCTAAGCTTCATTCGCCCGGACGGATGTGGCGCATTCGCCTGATGGATAAGACTGCCCCGAGGTACTCGGGGCAGGGCGACTCGACCTAAGCTGGCGGCACTTTCAACCGTCGCGCACCGCGCAATCGGTGTCGAGGAGCCCGCCCGTGCATAACAATAATAACGGCTATCCCTCCAGTGCCCGCGCCTGGACCACTGTCTCTATTCTGATGGTGGCGTACGTCCTGTCGTTTATCGACCGGCAGATTCTCAACCTGCTGGTCGGCCCAATCCGCCGCGACCTGCTGATCAGCGACACGCAGATGAGCCTGCTGATGGGCCTGTCTTTCGCCCTGTTCTACACCGTCTGTGGGATTCCCCTGGGCCGTCTGGCTGACACCAAGAGCCGGCGTGGGCTGATCGCCATCGGCGTGCTGTTCTGGAGTGCCGCCACTGCGGCCTGCGGTCTGGCCAAGCTGTACTGGCACTTTCTGCTGTGCCGCATCGGCGTGGGGGTGGGGGAAGCGGCCTTGTCGCCAGCGGCTTATTCACTGATCGCCGACAGCTTCCCGGCTGAGCGCCGGGCCACGGCCATCAGTGTGTATTCCATGGGGGTTTACCTGGGTTCTGGCCTGGCGTTTCTGGTCGGTGGCCTGGTCATCCAGTTTGCCTCGGCTCAGGGCGATGTGGTGTTGCCAGTATTTGGCGAAGTGCGCCCCTGGCAACTGATCTTCCTGATTCTCGGTGGCGCCGGGGTGCTGTTCACCCTGCTGATGCTCGCGGTCAAGGAGCCGGCACGACGCGGCGTGGGCGCCGGTGTGGCGGTTCCCCTGGCTGAAGTGGGCCGTTATATCCGCGCCAACCGACGCACCGTGCTGTGCCATAACTTCGGTTTTGCCGGCCTGGCGTTTGCCGGGTACGGCAGTGCGGCCTGGGTGCCGACCTTCTTTATCCGCACCTACGGCTGGGATGCCGGCCAGGTGGGCATCATCTACGGCAGCATCGTGGCGGTATTCGGTTGCCTGGGCATCGTCTTCGGCGGGCGCCTGGCGGACTGGATGGCCAAGCGTGGCAGCCGCGATGCGAATATGCGTGTGGGTTTGTATGCGGCCCTGGGCGCGGTGCCCTGCGTGCTGTCCTTTCCGTTGATGGACAGTGCCCTGTGGGCGGCGATTCTGATGGCGCCCACGGTGTTCTTCCTGAGCATGCCGTTTGGCGTTGCGCCGGCGGCGATCCAGGAAATCATGCCCAACTCGATGCGCGGTCAGGCCTCGGCAATCTACCTGTTCGTCATCACCCTGATCGGCCTGGGCATTGGCCCGACGGCCGTGGCGCTGGTCACCGACTACGTATTCGCCGATGACAATGCGCTGCGCTACTCGCTGCTGATCGTCACCAGCATTGCCGTATTCAGCTCCATCGTGCTGCTGAGCATGGGTCTCAAACCCTACCGCGACAGCCTGGTGCATTTGGAGAGCTGGTCGGCCAAGGCCAGCTAATACGGCCCCGTAGGGCGCGCTGTGCGCACCGGCGATTCGCCATAAGACGCACCCTACATAGCAAAAGCCCCGCGTGTGCGGGGCTCTTTGTGGTTAGGCGTCGGTTTCGCCTGTGGCGGGTTTGTTGCGCCAGCCCTGACCGCCCGGCAATAGCGCGTTAAGCAACAGCGCGGCGATGGCGCACAGCGAGATGCCGGAGAGGGCGAACTCACTGCTGCCGATGACCATACCGCCGATACCGAACACCAGGGTCACCGAGACGATGATCAGGTTGCGTGCCTCGGACAGGTCGACCTGGTGACGAATCAGGGTGTTCAGACCGACCACCGCGATGGAGCCGAACAGCAGGCAGAGAATGCCGCCCATCACCGGTACCGGGATGCTCTGCAGCGCAGTACCGAACTTGCCGATAAACGCCAGGGCGATGGCGAACACTGCGGCCCAGGTCATGATCTTCGGGTTGTAGTTCTTGGTCAGCATCACCGCACCGGTCACTTCCGCGTAGGTGGTGTTGGGCGGGCCACCGAACAGACCAGCGGCCGAAGTGGCCAGACCATCGCCGAGCAGGGTGCGGTGCAGGCCGGGCTTCTTGATGAAGTTGTTGCCGGTGACGCTGCCAATCGCCACGACCCCGCCGATATGCTCGATGGCTGGCGCCAGGGCAACCGGGACGATGTAGAGAATCGCGCCCCAGTGCAACTCGGGGGTGACGAACGCCGGGATCGCCAGCCAAGGCGCGCTGGCCACGGCGCTGGTGTCGATCACCCCGCAGAACGCCGCGACGAGGCAGCCGACGATGATCCCCGCGAGGATCGGCACCAGGCGCAGCAGGCCTCGGCCGACGGCGGCCACCAGTACGGTGGTGACCAGCGCCGACATCGAAATCAGCATGGCGGTGGCATAGGGCACCAGTTGCACCGCGCCGTCACCGGTCTTGCCCATGGCCATGTTCACCGCCACCGGCGACAGCGCCAGGCCGATGGAAATGATCACCGGGGCGATCACCACCGGCGGCAGCAGGCGGTCGATGAAACCGGTGCCTTTGATCCGCACCACGGCGCTCAAAAGGATGTATACCAAACCCGAAGCGACGATGCCACCGAGCACCGCCGGCAGACCGAACTCGCCCTTGGCGGCGAGGATGGGGGCGATAAAGGCGAAGCTCGAAGCCAGGAATACCGGCACCTGACGGCCGGTGACCAGTTGAAACAGCAGGGTGCCGATACCGGCCGTGAACAGCGCCACGTTCGGGTCCATGCCGGTGATCAGCGGCATCAGGACCAGGGCGCCGAAAGCCACAAAAAGCATCTGCGAGCCGGATAGCACCTGACGCCACAGCGGGTCGTTGTCATGGTTGAGCATGAATCAGGCGTCCTTCTGCTTGGTGCCGAAAATCTTGTCGCCGGCATCGCCCAGGCCCGGGATGATGTAGCCGTGTTCGTTAAGGCGTTCATCAATGGAGGCGGTGTAGATCATCACATCCGGGTGCGCCTGGTTGACCGCCGCAATGCCCTCCGGCGCGGCGACCAGTACCATGGCGCGGATCTCCTTGCAGCCGGCTTTTTTCAGCAGGTCGATGGTCGCCACCATGGAGCTGCCGGTGGCCAGCATTGGGTCGATGATCATCGCCAGGCGCTCGTCGATTTCCGGCACCAGCTTCTCCAGGTAGGTGTGCGCCTGCAGGGTTTCTTCGTTGCGTGCCACGCCCACGGCGCTGACCTTGGCGCCGGGAATCAGGCTGAGCACGCCGTCGAGCATGCCGATGCCAGCACGCAGGATCGGCACCACGGTGATCTTCTTGCCGGAGATCTTTTCCACTGACACAGGCCCGGCCCAGCCCTGGATTTCGTAGCTTTCCAGGGGCAGGTCCTGGGTTGCTTCGTAGGTCAGCAGGGCGCCGACTTCCTGGGCCAGCTCGCGAAAGTTCTTGGTGCTGATATCGGCGCGGCGCATCAAACCGAGCTTGTGGCGGATCAGCGGGTGGCGAATTTCGAGAATAGGCATGGCAAGTGTCTCCGGCGGGCTGGCAAAAAAATTGCGCTAGATTAGCATTTGACGCGCGCGCTGACTGCCGAGTCTTTTCGCCTCAGTAGACGGCCTGTCGAAAAGCCCGGGTGACGGTCGGGCGGGGCTTGCTCCAAGGCGCCTGGGTGCGTACCTTTGCCGACTTTTATTTTGACGCATCGATCAGGTTATTCGCTGGCCCATGCGCCCAACGACCGAAGAGGAAATGCCCATGTCCGCCGATCTCGCGCACATCCGCCAGGTGATGGCCGAAGCCGACTGCCTGTACACCGAAGCCCAGGTAGAAGCCGCCATCGAGCAAGTGGCTGCTGCCATCAGCCGCGACCTGGCCGAGGCCAATCCGGTGGTCTTCTGTGTGATGAATGGCGGACTGATCTTCACCGGCAAGCTGCTGCCCAAGCTCAACTTCCCGCTGGAGGCGTCCTACCTGCACGCCACCCGCTACCGCAACGAAACCAGCGGCGGTGAGCTGTTCTGGAAGGCCAAGCCGGAAGTCTCGTTTATTGATCGTGAAGTGCTGATCATCGACGACATCCTCGACGAGGGCCACACCCTGGGCGCGATCATCGACTTCTGCCGCCACGCCGGGGCCAAGGCGGTGCACACTGCCGTGCTGATCGACAAAGACCATGACCGCAAGGCCCGTCCCGACCTCAAGGCCGATTACGTGGGGCTGTCGTGCATCGACCGCTACATCTTCGGTTACGGCATGGACTACAAGGGTTACTGGCGTAACGCGGCGGGTATCTACGCGGTTAAAGGGCTGTAACAACTGCCTTTGTAGGGTGGAAAGCCGCGAAGCGTTTTCCACCCTGTCGCGCGAACACGAGTAGCCGAGTAGGGTGCTCCGTGCGTACCGGCGCTGCCCGCAGGCTCTCTTGGTGCGCACGGCGCACCCTACGGCCTACGCCACCCAGCGCAACGCCTTGGCCCGCGCCTGGGCCAGGTCGCGCACGTAGGCCAGGCGGCCTTCGGCGCGCTGGATGCCGGCGCGGCGCAGTTGCAGGCGTACCTGGGCCGTGGTGCCGCTGAAAATCAGCGCGACATTTAACCGGCGGTAGTCACGCAAGGTGGTTTCCAGCGCCGCCAGGGCGGTCATGTCCAGCAATGGCACGGCGCTGATATCGACGATCACCACGCGCACATCCGGGCTTAGGCGGCGCAGCACGCTCAGGGCCTTTTCCGCCGCGCCGAAGAACAACGGCCCGCGAATCGCATAGGCCAGCACATGGGACGGCAGGTCGCTGAGGTCGGCGTGCAGGTCGCGCGGCAGGTTGTGGGTGTCAGTCAGCTCGCTCATGCGTTTGATAAACAGGCCGGCCGCCAGCAGCAGGCCGACGCCCACTGCCAGGACCATGTCGAACAGCACCGTCAGCACCAGGCAGGTCAGCAATACCAGTACATCGCTGCGTGGGGCGATGCGCAGGGTGTGGCGAACGTGGCCGGCTTCGCTCATGTTCCAGGCGACCATCAGCAGCAGCGCGGCCAGGGCGGCCATGGGCAGATAGCTGAACAGCGGCGCCAGGTAGAGGATGGCGATCAGCACCACGCCGGCATGAATGATTGCCGCCAGCGGCGAGAAGGCCCCGGCGCGTACATTGGCGGCGGTGCGGGCGAGCGCCGCGGTGGCGGTGATGCCACCGAACAGCGGCGCGGCCAGGTTGCCCAGGCCCTGGCCGATCAGCTCGGCATTGGGGTCGTGCTTGCTGCCGCTCATGCCGTCGGCGACTACCGCGCAGAGCAGCGACTCAATGGCGCCGAGCATGGCAATGGCGAAGGCCGGGGCGAGCAACTGGCGGATCAGTTCGAAGCTCAACGGCAAGGGCGCCCCATCTGCACCCGGCAGATTCCAGGGCCAGGCAAAGCTCGGCAGAAAAGGCGGAATACCGGGTTGCTCGACGCCATCGAGCATATAACTGAAGCGCTCACCGAGGGTCGCCAGCGGCAGGCCCAGGCGCTCCAGCAGCAGGCCGAGCAACGCGCCTATGACCAGCGCGACCAGGTGCCCGGGTACGCGCGGCACCAGGCGCGGCCAGACGATCAGCACGCCGAGGCAGACCAGGCCGACCAGTATATCCCCAGGGCGCACGCCCGGCAGCGCCTGCCAGAGCAGGCTCAGGTGTTCGAGAAAATGTTGCGGCGTAGCGCCCAGCTCCAGGCCGAGCAGGTCCTTGAGTTGCAGGGTGGCGATCACGATGCCGATGCCAGCGGTAAAGCCGAGAGTGACGGGGTAGGGCACGAACTCGATCAGCCGGCCAGCGCGCAGCAGGCCGAGGGCAATCAGAATCAGACCGGCCATCAGGGTGCACAACAGCAGGCCGCCAAGGCCGAATTGCTGGGTGATCGGCAGCAGAATCACCACGAACGCGGCGGTGGGACCCGAGACATTGAAACGCGAGCCGCCGCACAGGGCGATCAGCGGCGCGGCCACCAGCACGGTGTAGAGGCCATGTTGCGGCGCTACGCCGACGGCAATCGCCAGGGCCATGGCCAGGGGGATGGCGACGATACCAACGGTCAGCCCCGCCATCAGGTCACCGCGCAGGCGGGCCAGGGTGAAACCGGCGGCGCGACTCTGGCGCCAGGCAGCGAACAGCGGCGGTAGGGACATAGGCACTCCTAGGGTCTGTTCCCGTTTCGTTCGCGGCCGCGCCGGAGCTCGTTTTAGCGCGAGGCAAGGCACGAGATGCGAAGTTTAGCTGGCTAAATGAGCCATCGAGAAACGCAGTATCGCGCTAAAACGGGCCCGGCCCTGCGGGTTGCGCGCAAAATCTCGCCATGCGGTGTTGGAGGACTTGGCAAGGGAACGACCATTCCCTGCGTCCTCCGCAATCCCCATGGATGGGGTGAATGCCGCAAGCCCGCCGGGAGCGGGCGCGGCCTAGCGGAACGCCGCCCGGCCTGGCGAGATTTTTCGCAGCAACGCGGCTTGCGACGAAACGGGAACAGACCCTAAGGGCGTGGCGCCAGTATAGAGCTGCCCGGCTCTGCAGGGCGATTGGCCATTGTCGGGCGTGGCACCATCGTGCGTTGAGCGCGGGCCGGCGGCAGCGGTACACTGCGGCCCCCGCGCGAGTGCTCGCGCCCCGCAGCGCTGCCTGCCACAGATCCTAGCTGGAGTGAACGATGCGTAAAGACAAGCAACAGGTGATTGGCGAAGAGATTAGCGACGAGCCGATCAAGCTGTTTCTCGCCGTTGAGCCGGCCGATGCCACACCGCCGTCGCTGCACAAGCTGGTCAAGGCTTACCGTGGTCTGCGCATCAATGACTTCGAGCGCTTTGTCGGCTTCTTCGTCGAAGCCGGTTACGACCTCGACGCCAAGGATGCCCAGGGCCACGACTTTATCGCCCTGATCCAGGACCAGCGCCAGGCTGAGCCCTATATCGAGGTGATCCGCGCGGCGCGCGGTTGATCTAAGGGTATGCCCCCTGTTGCGCCGTGCAGGGGACGAGATGCCCAGTAGGGTGCGCTGTGCGCACCAGGCGTTTGCAACAGGGCCTCGGTGCGCACGGCGCACCCTACGTCTCTTACAGCACCCCGGCCTTTTTCCACGCCAGATAACGGTTGATCAGCGCCGGGCCGAGTTCGCTGGGGCGGGCGTCGAGCACCGGCACCTGGCGCGCGGCCAGGCGCTCGTGCAGGGCGTTGCGTGCATTCAGGTAGTCCACCGCGCCGCAATAACTCAGGGCTGAATCCAGGTCCTCGACCGGCGCTTGGCGCACCTGGTCGAGCACTTCCTCGCGCAAGCTGGCGACCAGTACGCGGTGCTGGCGGCCCAGGCGGTGCACGGCCAGTTGCAGCTCCTCGTCGTCTTCGTCGCGCAGGTTGCTGAGGATGATCACCAGCGCCCGACGCTGTTGGCGGGCGAGCAGTTGGCTGGCGGCGGCGGAAAAGTCCGCCGGCAACTGGCTTGCTTCCAGGTCATAGACGCTATTAAGCAGGTGGTTGAGCTGCCCGTTGCCCTTGGCCGGCGGCAGGAAGCGTGGCTGCTGCTGGGCAAAGGTAAGCAGGCCGACCGCGTCGCCCTGGCGCAGGGCCACATAGCTGAGCAGCAGGGCGGCGTTAAGGGCGTGGTCGAAATGGCTCAGCTCGCCGTCGCGGCTGCGCATGCGCCGGCCACCGTCGAGCAGGAAGACGATCTGCTGGTCGCGCTCGTCCTGGTATTCACGGGTGATGGGCGTGCGCATGCGCGCGGTGGCTTTCCAGTCGATCTGCCGCAGGGTGTCGCCCTCGCGGTACTCGCGTAGCTGGTGGAAAGCCTGGCCCAGGCCGCGGCGCGGCTGCTGGCGCACACCGAGCTGGCTGAGCCAGTCTTCCACGGCCATCAGCTCGGCGCCGTAGAGGCGGGCGAAATCCGGGTAAACGCGGGTCTCATCCTGCACTGCGAGCAGCCGTCGGGATTGCCACAGGCCGAGGGGCGAAGGCAGTAGCAGTTCGCACAATGCAAAGACGAAATGCCCACGCTGGGTAGGCCACACCCGGTAGCTCAGGCTGGCCTGCTCACCGGGGCGCAGGGTGATCTGCTGTGGCAGGTGTTCGTGCTGCATGGTCGCGGGCAGGTGGTCGAACACGGCCAGGCGCAGCGCCTGGGCATAGCCGTGGCGCAGGTGCACCTGCACCTCACTCCAGTGCCCCAGCGGCAGGTTGCCGGGCAGCGTGCGGCTCACCTCGGGGCTGGGCAGGCGGCGCAGGCGCCAGGCATCCAGGCCCGCCGCCAGCGCCAGGCTCAGGAGCAAGCCCCACCACAGACCGTGCAGGGACGTGAGCGCCTGGCCCAGGGCGTCCAGGGTGCCGAGCAGCAGCGCCAGGCCGAACAGCGCGGCGAGCAGCGCCAGCAGACGGCGCGAGGGTTTCATCGGCGAGCCTTGAGCGGTTGGGTCATAGACGCGGCGCCGGGACCTGGTCGAGCAACTGGCGCAGCACCTGGTCGACGGCCAGGCCTTCGATGTCCAGCTCCGGGGCCAGGCGCACGCGGTGGCGCAGCACGGCCAGGGCGCAGCCTTTGACGTCATCCGGCACGACGAAATCGCCACCGCGCAGCAGCGCCCGTGCCCGCGCGCCACGCACCAGGGCGATGGAGGCGCGCGGCCCGGCGCCGATGGCCAGGCCCGGCCAGCTGCGGGTGGCGCGGGCCAGGCGCACGGCGTAATCGAGCACCTGTTCGTCGATCGGCAGGTCGGCGGCGATCTTCTGCAGCGCCGCGACATCCTTGGCCTGCAGCAGGGTGCGCAGCGGGCTGACTTCGAGCATGTCGGCGCGCGGCGAGCGGGTCACCTGGCGCACCATGTTCAGCTCTTCATCCTGCTGCGGGTATTCCATGCGCAGCTTGAGCATAAAGCGGTCCAGCTCGGCTTCCGGCAGCGGGTAGGTGCCTTCCTGCTCGATGGGGTTCTGCGTGGCCAGTACCATAAACGGCAGCGGCACCGCCAGGGCGCGGCCTTCGAGGGTGACCTGGCGCTCCTGCATGACTTCCAGTAGCGCGGCCTGGGTCTTGGCCGGCGCACGGTTGATCTCGTCGGCCAGCAGCAGGTTGGTGAACACCGGGCCTTTGCGCAGCTTGAACTGCTCGCTTTGCAGGTCGTAGACGGCGTGGCCGGTGACATCGCTGGGCATCAGATCAGGGGTGAACTGGATACGCGCGAACTCGCCGCCAAAGCAGCGCGCCAAGGCCCGAACCAGCAGGGTCTTGCCCAAACCCGGAACGCCCTCGATCAGCACGTGGCCGCCGGCCAGCAGGGCGGTGAGCACGTCGTCGATCACCGCCTGCTGGCCGATCAGCGCCTTGCCAAGTTCGACGCGCAGGGCCTGGGCCAACTGGCTGGCGCGCTGGCGCTGCTGCGCCGCGTTGCTCACCGGTGCCGGTGCTGGGGTAAGCGGTTCGGCAGCGGCGGTTTCGTCGCTGTGGGTGTCGGGGCTGATATCGCTCATAGGGCATTCCTGAGGGTTTGCAGGCGGGTGACCTGGCGGATGAAGTCGGCATGGGGCACGCGGCTGGCCGTGACCGGGCGCATGGCCTGGCCGATGGCGCTGGTCGGCAGGCGGCTCAGGCGACTGAGTACTTGCCACTGCTCGGCCACGGCCAGGCGCTCAAAACCGGGGTGACGGCGCCGCGCGCGGCGCAGGATGTCGTGTTGCAAGCCTTGCAGCAGGCTCGGCTGGCCGGCGCGACGCAGCAGAAAATCGGCACTGCCGCGCAGGTGTTCGCGCAGGCTGCGGCGGGCCAGGCTGGGTGCCGGCAAGAGCGGGCCGTTGCGCTGGCCGACGTGCCACAGGCCGAGCGCGATCAGCAATGCCAGGGCGCATAGTGCCTGGGGAAAATGGCGCAGCAGCAGGGTGGCGAGGCTGTCACGCTCGGCACGGTAGAGCAGGGTCACGTCGCTGTCCTGGCTGAGGTACCAGAGCAGCCAGGCGTTGTCGTACTCGGCGATCTGCTCGGTTTGCCAGATCCAGCTGTCGGTGAGCACGCTGATCAGGCCATCGCCGTGATAGAGCTGCAGCAGATGGGTCGCCTCGGCGCTGTTGGCCCAGGCGTGAGCGCGGTTCTCAGCGTCGTACAGGTGGAAGTCGGTGGCAAAGTCGATATAGGCCGGCGTCGTTTCATTCTCCAGATACAACTGGGTCAGTTGCGGATAGGGATTGACGTCTTCGCTGGTGGGCGGCGTTTCGGCTGCGGCTTGCTCTGCGCTGTCTGTCTCTGCATCCGGCTCTTCGTCGGCTGGCGGGCTACTGTGTTGCTGGATGCCGAGGCGGTCGAGGAGCAGGTCGCCACTTTCGCCGCGTTCTTCGTCCCACAGGCGTTCGGCGACGAACAGCAGATGCCCGCCCTTGGCCGCCCACTCCAGCAGACGTTCGGCCTGGCGCGGGGTCATGCGTTGGCGGTCGCCGAGCAGCAGCAAGGTTTGCCCGACGCTGGGCAGCTCACGCACGCTGGCCAGACCTTCGGCGCGCTGCACGTTCAGGCCGCGCTCGCGCAAAAAGTACTCGGCGGCCAGGTAAGGGTTGCTCTTGGCTTCGGGCGATGGCCCCAGCTCGACCACTTCATCGTAGGGCTGCAGGTGGCTCAGCAGGTAGGCACCGAACGCCGCCAGCAGCAGCGCCAGGCCAAGCAGTGGCAGGTGACGGCGGCTCATCGCGCGGCTCCTGCGGGAAACAGCTGGCGCCAGCCCGCACAGAGGTCAGCACAGGCATTTTGCGGCGGCAGGCGGTTGCCGTAGGCCGCCGCCTGCCAGTGGCGAGTCAGTATCTGGCTGAAGGCATTGAGGTCGTCACGCTTAAACTGGGCCACCTGCTCCAGCACTTCGCCTTCGGTGTGGGCGCTGGTCAGCGGCAGGTGGTGCTGGTGCAGCAAGCGGCTGAGCAGTGCGCGATACAGCAGACCAAGGGCGGCGCGCGGTTGCTCCCGCCAGAGGCGTTCAGCTTCCGCGGCGATGTCGTCTGGCAGGCGTTCCGGGGCGACATCCAGGCCGAACAGTTGCGTGGGGGCGTCGCGGCGCACAGGTGACGGTGGGCGTAAACGGCTGGCGAACAGGTGCAGCCATTGGCGGTAGCGCCACAGCAGCAGGCCGATCAGGGCGAGCACAGCTGCCCACAGCAGGGCCTCGAATATCAATGCCAGGGTGCCCAGGTGCTGCCAGCCATCGCGCAACTGCAGCAGACGTTCGAGCCAGTTTTTCGCCGTTTCGGGGTCCGACTCGCTGGCTTGCTCTTGGTCATCCCCCAGGCGCCAGCGGGTCAGGGTTTCGCGGTGCTCGAACGGCGGGGCGTCGAGTAGAGCCTCGATTGACTGGCGCGAAGCCTCGCTGGTCAACGGTTGTTTGAGCAGGCGCGGCGCCTCGGGGGCGATGACTTCGCTGCTCTCGGCCAGTGCCGGTGGTGCCATGGGCAGCAACGTCAGGCTGAGGCCCAACCCCAGTAGCAGGGCGTAAGCGCTGCCGGTCAGGCGCTGGCGTAGGCGGCGGAACACCAGTTCGATGTCCCAGGCCTCCAGCGCGGTGCGCCGGTTGAGGTACAGGGTAAAGCCACAGGCCACGTACACCGGTTCCCAGAGCATCAGCGGCAAGACGTAGACAAGGTTGGACAGGTGCTCGAGCCACAGCCAATCGCCCTCAGCTGCTTCGAGCAGGCGTTGCCAGTTCCAGTCGAGTTCCAGCTGTGCTGGCAGGAGCATGTAGAACAGGCTGCCGAGACCGAGCCACAGGGCCATTTCCACATGCACGCCGACTACGGTCAGCCAGGTGGCGAAACGCGTTTCGCGCTGCCCCAGGACCACCAGACGCTGGGCCCGCGCTTGCCCGGACAGGCCTTCGAGCTGCAGCACCGGCAGGTCGAAGCTGCGGGTCAGGCTCAGGCGGCGCCAGGTCAGGCTGGCCAGCAGTTGTGGGCGCAGCACGCCGGGCAGGGCGCGCATGGCCTGGCCGAGGGTCGGCGGCTCAGCGAACAGGCTGCGCGAGAGGATATATAAAGGCAGGCGCTCGAAGGCCGGCTTGAGCCACCAGAAGGCGAACAACGCCCAGCCGGGGTGGTCCCACAGCAGCAGGCAGAGCAGGGCGAACACCGGCAGGCTGAGCAGCGCCCAGCTGGCGATCAGCAGCCCGGCATGTCGACGGGCGAGCAGCACGCCGAGGTCGAGGGCTTCCCAGGCGGTGCGCGGGCGGATCGCCACGCTGGCGTCAGTCAGGCGCATGTTGATCGCGTCCAGACAGCAACAGATAGGCCAGCACCAGCACCCAGAGGCCGGCACCCACGGCGTATTTCACCGTCGGTGTGGCGAAGGTCATGGACGACCAGTAGGCCTCGATAAAGGCCGCCAGCAGTAACAGCATGATCACCCCGCCGATCAACCGCACGCTGACCGCCGCAGCCTGGCGCAGGGCCGTGCCACGGGGCAGGCGGCCCGGCGCCAGCAGCGCCCAGCCGAGCTTGAAGCCGGCGGCGCCGGCCAGGGCGATGGCGGTCAGCTCGAAGGCGCCGTGGCCGATGACGAAGGACCAGAACGGCTGGCCGTAGCCGATCTGCGTCAAATGGCCGGCCACCGCGCCGATCATCAAGCCGTTGAACAGCAGGAAGAACAGGCTGCCCAGGCCCAGCAGCAGGCCACTGGCGAAGGTCTGAAAGGCGATGCCGATGTTGTTCATGATGTAGTAGCCGAACATCACCCAGTCATCGCCCGAGTCACGTTCGCCAAACCGCCCGAGGCGGCTGGCGTCCGGGTCGTACATCTGTTCCATGTTGGCCACCTGGTCGGGGCTGACCAGGCTGTACACCAGCTCCGGCACGGCATACACCAGCAGGCCCATGCCCAGCAGGCTGCCGAAGAACAGCAGGCTGGCCGCCAGCACATGGCGCCACTCGGCCCGCACCAGACGCGGAAAACCGACCAGCAAGAAGCCGATTAACTGTGCGCCCAGCGGGCTGCTGTGACGGTAGAACTGCTGGTGGCCGCGCAGGGCCAGGTGTTCCAGCTCGTCGATCAGGTGGTTGCTGTAGCCGCGCGCCTGGGCCAGGGCCAGGTGCTGGCAAAGACGTCGGTAGTCAGCGGCGAAGCCTTTGCAGGCGCTGGCATCGACCTGGCCGCGCTCCAGCGTCTCCAACTGCGTGCCGAGGGCCTGCCAGGTGGCGCGGTGGCGTTGCTCGAACAACTGCTGTTTCATGGCGTCGGCCCTAGCAGACCACGGGCGATGCCGTGCAGGTGTCGTTCGGCCTGTTCCGGTGGCAGGTCCAGCGGTTCGGCGAGTAGCCCGGCAAGTTCGGCGCGGCGCGCGGCTGACAGCCCTTCGGCGCGTTCGGCAAAGCCAAGCAGCGCGCGCTGTTCGGCCAGGCTCAGGGCGAAGGGCGCTTGCTGCGGTTGCGCTTCGGGCAGGTTCGGCCGAGCCGGCGGCAGGTCGCGGTAAACCACCAGGGTGCCCGCCGCGATATCGCCCAGGCGCTTGAAATGCGGGTGATAGAGGCAGCTGAGCAAGCCGAAGGTGTAGGCGAACGGCAGCAGGTCGACAAAGCGCAACAGGTTGCGGGTCAGCGACGCCGGCCAGCCGATCGGCGTGCCATCGTCGTGCACCACCCGCAGGCCAAGCAGTTGTTTGCCGGGAGAGCGGCCCTGGTTGAGCACCTCGAACAGCACCATGTACCACCAGGTCACCAGAAACAGCAGCACGGCTGCCAGGCCCATGCCGAACTGGCCCAGCAGGCTCAAGCCGAGGTAGACCAGCAGCAGGAACACCCCGCGAATCGCCAGGTCGACACTGAAGGCCAATGCCCGTGGCACCAGACCGGCAGGACGCAGGGTCAGGTCGATGCCCTCCGGCGTCTCGACCCGATAACGGGTGTCCAACAGCGCAGCGGCAGCAGGCGGGCTAGGGGAGGTGAGCGAGGGTGGCATCGGCGCACTGCGTCAGGGAAAGCCCGATGCTAGGGTCTGATGCCGTTACAGCGCAAGCCGCGTTGCCACGAAAAATCTCGCCAGGCCGGGCGGCGTTCCGCTAGGCGGAGGACGCCGGTAATGGTGTTCCCTTGCCAAGTCCTCCAACACCGCATGGCGAGATTTTTCGCGCAACCCGAAGGGCCGGGCCGATTTTTGCGCGATGCTGCGTTTCTCGATGGCTCATTTAGCCGGCTAAACTTCGCATCTCGTGCCTTGCCTCGCGCAAAAATCAGCTCCGGCGCGGCCGTGCTGTAACGGCATCAGACCCTCAACTGATGCCGTTACAGCGCAAGCCGCGTTGCCGCGAAAATGTGCTGCTGTGTCATGGCGCACATCAAGAGGCGGTCGGGGCATGCCAGTGCCGGCGAAAGGCCGGTGGTAGACTGTTGCCCCGCTTCACCCCAGCGCTCAGGAGCCTATCCGTGACTTCCAGCCTGTTCTGGTACGACTACGAAACCACCGGCATCGACCCGCGCCGCGACCGCCCACTGCAAGTGGCCGGCATTCGCACCGACGAGGCGCTCAACGAAATCGAAGCGCCGCTGAACATTTATTGCCAGCCCAGCGACGACATTCTGCCGCACCCGGCGGCCTGCCTGGTCACCGGCATCACGCCGGCGCGCCTGGCCGAACAGGGGCTGGGTGAAGCGGACTTTATGGCCCGGGTGCATGCCGAGCTGGCGCGGCCGGGCACCTGTGGTGTGGGCTATAACAGCCTGCGCTTCGACGACGAGGTGACCCGCTACAGCCTGTACCGCAACTTCTACGACCCTTACGGCCGAGAATGGCAGGGCGGCAACAGCCGTTGGGACCTGATCGATCTGGTGCGCACCGCCTATGCGTTGCGCCCGGAAGGGATCGTCTGGCCCGAGGAGGATGGTCGCGTCAGTCTCAAGCTGGAGCGCCTGACCGCGGCCAACGGCATTGAACATGGCCAGGCCCACGATGCGCTCAGCGATGTGCGCGCCACCATCGCCCTGGCGCGTCTGCTGCGTGAGCGTCAGCCGCGTCTGTATGACTTTCTCTACCAGTTGCGCAGCAAACCGCGGGTGCTTGAGCAGATCCGCCTGCTGCAGCCGCTGGTGCATGTATCCGGGCGTTTTGCCGGCGCTCGGCATTACCTTGGGGTGGTTCTGCCGCTGGCCTGGCACCCGCGCAACCGCAATGCACTGATCGTCTGCGACCTGCAGGGCGACCCTCAGGCGCTGCTCGACGAGAGTCCAGAGGCTTTGCGCGCCCGGCTGTATACCCGTCATGAAGACTTGCCCGAGGGCCAGGCGCCGGTCCCGCTCAAGCTGTTGCATATCAATCGTTGCCCGGTGGTTGCGCCGCTTTCGGTCTTGCGCGCGCAGGATCGTGAACGCTTGCAGCTGGATATCGATGCCTGCGAGGCGCGCGCCGAGCAACTGCGCACGACCCAGGCGCGCTGGCAGGAAAGCGTGCAAGCGGTGTATGCCGAAGAAAATTTTGCCGAGGTTCAGGACCCGGAACAGCAGTTGTATGGTGGTTTTATCGGCGACCGTGACAAGCGTCTGTGCGAGCAAGTGCGTCAGGCAGACCCTTTGCAGTTGGCCGCAGGCGCCTGGCCTTTCGATGATGCCCGTTTGCCGGAACTGTTATTTCGCTATCGGGCGCGCAACTTTCCCGACTCGCTGAACGAGGATGAACAACAGCGTTGGTTTGCGTTTTGTCAGCAGCGGCTGTCACTGCCCGAATATGGCGCGCCCAATACCCTGGCGCAATTTGACGCCGCCGTGCACAGCGCGTTGGTGCAGGCATCCGTCGAGCAGCGGGCATTGTTGCAGACCTGGCAGCAGTATGCGCAGCAGCTGCGTCAGCGCTATATCCCGTAGCCTGTGGCTAAGTGATTTAGCTAAGTTTGCACTGTCGCAGCTTCGAGATAACTCACGGGGCTTCGTCATTGCAGCAGGGAAGGGCATGGAGCCAGTAGGTGCACGACTAAGAGCATGAGCCCTAACGCTAATTAGGCTGCTCTGGCAAAGACTCTGTCCCCGCAGTATGTAGCACTGCAGCGATGCTCTTCGCAGGCGTCGCGCGCGGCGAAGAGTCGCCCTGAGGCCGGGCTGCTATGCGTGCTGGGCGGTTCATACAGCTGTTGTGTTATGGCTGCATGTGGCTGCAACAGGCAATCGAAACATAGCCATAAAAAAAGCCAGCATCAGCTGGCTTTTTAACGACTAGGCCTAAGCGTGGGGCTTAGCCCAGCAGGGTGGCCCAGCTTTCAACGGTGTCGCCGCCCCACTTGGCTTTCCACTCTTTCAATGTTTTGTGGTTGCCGCCTTTGGTTTCGATCACTTCGCCCGTGTTCGGGTTTTTGTATTGCTTGACCTTGCGCGCGCGTTTGGTGCCAGTTGCTTTGGCAGCCGGACGGCCTGCCTTGGCATTTTTGGCTTCTGGATCGAGGATGGCGATGATGTCACGCAGGGACTTCTGGTATTCGCCCATCAGGGTGCGCAGCTTGCCTTCGAATTCCAGTTCTTTTTTCAGCTTGTCATCTTGCGACAAGTTTTTCAGGCGCTCTTGCAGTTCTTTGATGGCTTCTTCGGTGGCACGGTATTCGTTGATCAGCGACATGGAGTTGACCTGGCTTGGTTAAAGTTGATTACGTGGCGATGATAATAGTCATGCACTTTTAACAAGTAAACCGCTTTGTAAGGAAATGCCACATAAACACTTTTCAGTCTGCTGAATAATTGTTTTCGCACGCGGATAACTATTCATAAGGCTTGCATAAGGTTTTGCCGGCTTCGCTGTGACAATCGAGCTTCGTTCTGGTTCGATACGAAGGCTGGGCGATCTGTCGCAGGTGCCGCTGTGCATCGGTACTGCAGTTTTTCTACGCTGTGGCGAGGGTCTGTTTGCGTTTCGTTCGCGGCCGCGCCGGAGCCAGTTTTAGCGCGAGGCAAGGCACGAGATGCGAAGTTTAGTGGGCTAAATGAGCTATCGAGAAACACAGCATCGCGCTAAAACTGGCCCGGCCCTTAGGGTTGCGCGCAAAATCTCGCCATGCGTTGTTGGAGGACTTGGCAAGGGAACACCATTACCTGCGTCCTCCGCCTAGCGGAACGCCGCCCGGCCTGGCGAGATTTTTCGCTGCAACGCGGCTAGCGACGAAACGGTAACAGACCCTAGAATGCGCGACTTTGCGAATCTTCTGGAGTCTTAAATGCGCACTTTTCGGTTGGTGATTGCCTGTCCGGACCGCGTCGGTATCGTGGCCAAGGTCAGTAATTTCCTGGCTACCTACAATGGCTGGATCACCGAGGCGAGCCATCATTCGGATAACCAGAGTGGCTGGTTCTTCATGCGCCATGAAATTCGTGCCGATTCGCTGCCCTTCGACCTGGCCGGTTTCCAGCAGGCGTTTGCGCCCATTGCCCGTGAGTTTTCCATGGAGTGGCGGATCACCGATTCGGCGCAGAAGAAACGCGTGGTATTGATGGCCAGCCGCGAGTCGCACTGCCTTGCCGACCTGCTGCACCGCTGGCACAGCCACGAGCTGGACTGCGAGATCCCCTGCGTCATCTCCAACCACAACGACCTGCGCAGCATGGTCGAGTGGCATGGCATTCCGTACTTCCATGTGCCGGTCGATCCGCAGAACAAGCAACCCGCTTTCGATGAGGTTTCGCGGCTGATCGCTGAGCACCAGGCCGATGCCATCGTGCTGGCGCGCTACATGCAGATCCTGCCGCCGCAGCTGTGCCAGGATTACGCCCAGCGGGTGATCAACATCCACCACAGCTTCCTGCCCTCCTTCGTCGGCGCCAAACCCTATCACCAGGCCTCGTTGCGCGGGGTCAAGCTGATTGGCGCCACCTCCCACTACGTCACCGAAGAACTCGACGCCGGCCCGATCATCGAGCAGGACGTGGTGCGCGTCAGCCACCGCGACAGCATCGAGGAAATGGTGCGCCTGGGTAAGGACGTGGAGAAAATGGTGCTCTCGCGTGGACTACGCTACCACTTGGAAGACCGCGTACTGGTCCACGACAACAAGACGGTGGTGTTCGACTGACCGCCGGGTCGTGGCCGGTGGTAAAGGACACGACCAGAGGAGTCAGCCCATGCTCAAATCAATCAAGGTGCGCGATTACATGACTCGCCGCCTGGTGACGTTCCGCACCGATATGGATTTGTTTACCGCCATTCACCGGCTGCTCGAACACCGAATTTCCGGTGCGCCGGTGGTCGATGACAGCGGCGCGCTGCTGGGTTTGTTGTCCGAGGGCGATTGCTTACGGGCGATTCTCTCGGGGGCCTATTACGAGTCGGTGGGCGGGCGAGTGGGTGATTACATGACCCGCACGGTGGAAACGGTATCGCCGGAAACCGACATCATCGAGGTTTCGCAGCGCTTTCTCGACGGCCGCCGGCGGCGCTTGCCGGTGGTCGAGGCGGGGCGTTTGGTCGGGCAGATCAGTCGCCATGACGTGCTGCGCGCGGTCAAGGAATTCGCCCAGCATGATCAGGGCCAACTGAGCGCAGGAGAAGGGCGGTGAGCGATCCGCGCGACCGCGCTACGTCCACTGCCCCGCCTACCCTGGGCGAGGGCTGTGTGCGGCGCTACGACCCCGAGGCACTGACCCCGGAGTCCGGCACCGACTTCGCCGATGCTGCCGAGCTGTGGCGACAGTTGCATACGCCTGTGCCGCCTGACACCGAAGCGGACGAGCCATAAAGCGTCCTGGCGGACAGAAAAATGCCGCTCACCTGACTTAGATGAACGGCATGAGCAACAGACGTTCTAGCCGCTGATTACAGGCGCAGACCGCCGTCGAGTTCCAGAATACGTCCGGTGTAGTAGTCGTTTTCCAGGATATAGGCCACCGAGTGGGCGATCTCGGCCGGTTTACCCATGCGTCGCAGCGGGATGCCTGAGGTCATCTTCTCCAGCGCTTCGGGCTTCATGGTCAGGGTCATTTCGGTTTCGATAAAGCCCGGCGCCACGCCGGCTACGCGAATGCCGTAACGCGCCAGTTCCTTGGCCCAGACCACGGTGTCGGCGGCCACGCCGGCCTTGGCCGCCGAGTAGTTGGCCTGGCCAATGTTGCCGGCCCGGGAAATCGAGGAAATATTGATGATGGCGCCACTGTTCTTCAGCTCGATCATCTTCGCCGCCACTTCGCGGGTGCAGAGGAAGACGCCGGTCAGGTTGACGTCGATCACCGACTGCCACTGCGCCAGGCTCATCTTGCTCATTTCGCCATCCTTGACCTTGATGGTCAGGCCATCGCGCAGGATCCCGGCATTGTTCACCAGGCCATGGATAGCGCCGAAGTCTTCGGCAACCTGAGCCACCATGTGGGTGACCTGCTCCTCGTTGGCGACGTTGCACAGGTAGGCGCGGGCTTCGCTGCCCAGGGCTTTGCAGGCGGCCACGGCTTCATCGAGTTTTTCCTGGTTGAGGTCGACCAGCGCCAGTTTGGCGCCCTTGGTCGCCAGGTATTCGCCCATGGCGCGGCCCAGGCCCTGGCAACCGCCGGTGATGATGATGACCTTGTCGTTGAGCTGCATATGTATCCCCTCGAAAGCTGCTGGATTGACCTCGCAGGCCACCGCTATGCTAGGTGCCTGTCCGTTTATGACGGATTCTCTACGAGGAGTCGAAAGGTGAGCGTGAAAGCTGGCAAGCATGCCCGAGAACTGTTGCTCAAGGAATACCGTGGCGTGCTCTCGACTCACTCCAAGGCCATGCCGGGGTTTCCCTTCGGTTCGGTGGTGCCTTATTGCCTGGATGCCCGCGGCTGGCCGCTGATATTGATCAGCCGGATCGCTCAGCACACCCACAACCTGCAGCAGGACGCCAAGTGCTCGCTGCTGGTCGGTGAGCGCGGTGCCGAAGATGTCCAGGCTGTCGGCCGCCTGACTCTGCTGGCCGAAGCGCGGCCGCTTGCGGCCGATGAAATCGAGGCGGCTGCCGCCCGTTATTACCGCTACTTTCCAGAGTCACGCGATCACCACCGTGTGCACGACTTCGACTTCTGGGTGCTGCAGCCGGTGCGCTGGCGCTTTATCGGCGGCTTCGGTGCGATTCACTGGCTCGATCAGGTGGCGCTGGCCAACCCCTTTGCCGAGGGCGCGGAGGCGGCCGAGGTGTCGATGGTCGAACATATGAATGCCGACCACGGCGCTGCCATTGCCCATTACGTGGCCCTGGCAGGGCTGCCCAATCAGGCTCCGGCGCAGATGGTCGGTATCGACAGGGAAGGTTTTCACCTGCGTATTGGCCAAGGCCTGCATTGGTTACCTTTGCCAACATTCTGCAATAACTCCGCTGAAGTGCGCCAAGCCTTGGTACAGCTGGCGCGCGCGAGCAGTTGGCCGACCGGCGGTACGATTTCAGCTTGAATTCAGCGCAACACCCCATACTTCCTCTCTACTGGAAGCTGATCTTCCGTTAAGGACCCCTTGATGCGTGCGTTTCTCTTGCTGTTCCTGCTATTTCCGTTCATCGAACTGGCCCTGCTGATTCAGGTCGGCAGCGTCATCGGTGTGCTGCCCACGCTGCTGCTGGTGATCGGCACGGGTGTGCTTGGCGCTGTACTGCTGCGGGTAGCGGGTGTCGCCACCGCATGGCGTGCCCGTGAGCGTCTGGCCCGCGGCGAGTTGCCCGAGCAGGAAATGCTCGAAGGCCTGCTGATTGCCGTCGGCGGTGGCCTGCTGCTGCTGCCTGGCTTTATCAGCGATATCTTCGGCGTGCTCTGCCTGATCCCTTTCACGCGCCGACTGCTGGTCAACAAAGTGCGCCTGCGCGCGGCCGAGCAGGCGATGCGTCAGCGTGCGTTTTATGACAGCCCTGCTGGTCAGGCTCAGCGCCCCGACGGCGCGCGGCCGAACGTGCTCGAAGGCGAATACGAACGCCGCGATTGACCCGCTGAAACCCCTCGGGCGCCACAAAAAAGTTCCATGGCGCCCTTGAAATCCCCTTGTACGCCCTTATGTACCGGTCACCGCAAGGTTTTCTGCTGTTGCAGCAGATCAGACTTTCGCGTTGCGCCTCTGGTGCAGCGCACCCGGCATCGCCGGATTTTGCTAACCCGCTGGTGAATGCACCAGCTGATGTCAACATTCTATTGGGAGAGATCGACAATGAAGCTTCGTCCTCTGCATGACCGCGTCGTGATTCGTCGCAGCGAAGAAGAGACCAAAACCGCAGGCGGCATCGTTCTGCCGGGTTCCGCTGCCGAGAAGCCCAACCAGGGTGAGATCGTCGCTGTAGGCACCGGCCGCGTGCTGGACAACGGCGAAGTACGTGCACTGGCCGTCAAGGTCGGCGACAAAGTGGTGTTCGGCCCTTACTCCGGCAGCAACACCGTCAAAGTCGACGGCGAAGACCTGCTGGTCATGGGTGAAAGCGAGATCCTGGCTGTCGTCGAAGCCTGATCCGCACCCACGCTACGAATTCCGGTCCATCGAAACGAATTAAGGAATAACCATCATGGCTGCTAAAGAAGTTAAATTCGGCGATTCCGCCCGTAAGAAAATGCTCGCCGGTGTCAACGTCCTGGCTGACGCAGTTAAAGCGACCCTCGGCCCGAAAGGCCGTAACGTGATCATCGAGAAGAGCTTCGGCGCTCCGACCATCACCAAAGACGGCGTTTCCGTTGCCAAAGAAATCGAGCTGAAAGATCGCTTCGAAAACATGGGCGCTCAGCTGGTTAAAGACGTTGCGTCCCGTGCCAACGATGACGCTGGCGATGGCACCACCACCGCTACCGTTCTGGCTCAAGCCATCGTCAACGAAGGCCTGAAAGCCGTCGCTGCCGGCATGAACCCAATGGATCTGAAGCGCGGCATCGACAAGGCGACCATCGCCATCGTTGCTGAGCTGAAGAAGCTGTCCAAGCCATGCGCTGACACCAAGGCCATTGCTCAGGTCGGCTCGATCTCCGCCAACTCCGACAGCTCCATCGGCGAAATCATTGCCGAAGCCATGGAAAAAGTCGGTAAAGAAGGCGTGATCACCGTTGAAGAAGGCTCGGGCCTGGAAAACGAACTGTCGGTTGTTGAGGGCATGCAGTTCGACCGTGGCTACCTGTCGCCGTACTTCATCAACAAGCCGGACACCATGGTCGCCGAACTCGACGGCCCGCTGATCCTGCTGGTCGACAAGAAGATCTCCAACATCCGCGAAATGCTGCCGGTGCTGGAAGCTGTGGCCAAAGCCGGCCGTCCGCTGCTGATCGTGGCCGAAGACGTTGAAGGCGAAGCCCTGGCGACTCTGGTTGTGAACAACATGCGTGGCATCGTCAAAGTCGCTGCTGTTAAAGCACCGGGCTTCGGCGATCGTCGCAAGGCCATGCTGCAGGACATCGCCGTTCTGACTGGCGGTACCGTTATCTCCGAAGAGATCGGCCTGAGCCTGGAAAGCGCCACCCTGGAGCACCTGGGTAACGCCAAGCGCGTGATCCTGAGCAAAGAAAACACCACCATTATCGACGGTGCAGGTCAGCAGACTGATATCGAATCGCGCGTTGCGCAGATCCGTAAGCAGGTTGAAGACACCTCGTCCGACTACGACAAAGAGAAGCTGCAAGAGCGTCTGGCCAAACTGGCTGGCGGTGTTGCGGTAATCAAAGTCGGTGCCGGCACCGAAGTTGAAATGAAAGAGAAGAAAGCCCGCGTTGACGACGCCCTGCACGCAACCCGCGCAGCCGTTGAAGAAGGCGTGGTACCTGGCGGTGGTGTGGCACTGGTTCGCGCACTGCAGGCCATCAGCGAACTGAAAGGCGAAAACGCCGATCAGGACGTCGGTATCGCGCTGCTGCGTCGTGCTGTTGAAGCACCGCTGCGTCAGATCGTTTCCAACGCCGGCGGCGAGCCGAGCGTTGTGGTCGACAAGGTTAAGCAGGGTTCGGGCAACTTCGGCTTCAACGCCGCTACCGACACCTACGGCGACATGATCGAGATGGGTATCCTCGATCCGGCCAAGGTCACCCGTTCGGCCCTGCAGGCCGCGGCTTCCATCGGCAGCCTGATGATCACCACCGAGGCGATGATCGCTGAAGTGGCTGAAGAGAAAGGCGCTGGCGGCATGCCGGACATGGGTGGCATGGGCGGTATGGGTGGCATGGGCGGCATGATGTAAGCCAGCCCGACCTCCTTCAGGCCGCCACGTGGCGGCCTGCACGCAGTTCAGAAAACCCCGTGCTCAGGCACGGGGTTTTTGTTTTTCTGGGCTACGATTTTTCGCCGAACCTACCCAGGTGGCCGCGCCCCGCGGCGAATGGCTGCAACTGCACGGTCCTGCGTATGACCTAAAGCTTCGCCCCGGGGCGGGGCTCCTGCAAAGATTTACGTCGCCGAGTGAACCAGCGGCGTGCGCTCCTCGAAGCCGAGCTCGCTAACTGATTGATTTATTGGGCAGGATGATCAGCCTGTTGGCGGCAGAGCCTGGCAGTAAAGACCATTGGTCGCGAAAGATGACGCAGGCTTTTGCGCTGGTCTAGGGTAAGCAGACTACTGGGCTGTGCCATCAAGAGGTTGCAGGGGTGAAATTAGAAATTGCACGAGGTTTATTCCTCGCCGGCGCGCTCACTGTGGCTTCCCTCGCCGCCGCCGCCTGGCAGGAACCCGGCCCTCAGGTCATCACCCTGAGCGAGCGCGGTTACTGCCCTTTGCCGTTGCAGGCACGAGCGACCGAGGTGGTGCAGCCCGATCAGAGCCTGTTGCTGTTTATGTTCAGCCTGTCCCAGGGCGCCGGTTGATGCGCCCCGCTGGCGCCATCTACTAACGTCCGGCATCGGTAGGGTGCGCCGCGCGCACCAATCAGGTTGTGCAGCCCCACCTAGTCTCACGACACATACAATTGGTCGCTATCTGTAGGAGCGAAGGGGGCGCCTAGCCTTTATTCGCGATAATCCCTGAAAGCGCCGAAAGCATCGCGGCTAAAGCGGAGCGCCGCCCGGCCCCTCCCACGCGACCTAGCATTGACCGACATTTGATTCGTGTCGCGACACTAGGCGGCCCTCAGCAGATCAAGCGCTTAGGCGCTGAGTCACCTCGTTCAATTGTCCAGACAGCTCATGCAGGTTCTGCCCGGCTTTTTCCGTACGCTGTACGTTTTCCTGGTTGGCCGTGGCGATGGCGGTAATCTCGGTGAGATTGCGTGAGATGTCCTCGGCTACCGAAGTCTGTTCTTCGGCGGCGGTGGCGATCTGTCGGTTCATGTCGCGAATCGCTTCCACGGCGCTGGTGATCAGCTGCAACGTGGCCCCCGCGTTAGTCACCTGGGTGACGCCTTCCTCGCTGCGCTGCTGACCGCTTTCGATGGCGCGTACCGCATTCACCGCGCCGGTTTGCACGTTATCGATGATCTGATGGATTTCTGCAGTGGACTCGGCAGTGCGTTGCGCCAGGGTGCGAACCTCATCTGCCACCACGGCAAAGCCGCGGCCCTGATCACCGGCACGAGCGGCCTCGATGGCGGCGTTGAGCGCCAGCAGGTTGGTCTGCTCGGCGATCCCGCGAATCACTTCCAGCACCTTGCCAATGCGTCCGCTGTCGCTTTCCAGACGGCGGATCACTTCGGAGGTATTGCTGATTTCGTTGCGAATATCGGTGATGGTCGTGATGGTTGCCTGCATCACGCTGTCACCTTCGCGCGCGGCGTCGTCAGCGGCATCGGCAGCGCCGGCCGCTTCGGCGGCGTGGCGGGCGACTTCCTGGGCGGTGGCGGACATTTCCTGCATGGCGGTCGCCACCTGATCGGTGCGCGAGAACTGCTCGCGGGTGCCTTGGGCCATCAGCGTGGCGATGGAGTTGAGCTCGCCACTGGCCGTGTCCAGATCAGCCGTGCTGCGCTTCAGGCGGGTGAAGGTATCGGCCAGGAAGTCGCGCAGGATATTGGCGGCCACCGCCAGGTTGCCGAGTTCATCCTGGCGGCTTGAGTCGACACGCTGGCCGAAGTTGCCGTGGCTGAGTTGGGCGATATGTTCGATCAACTCGCGGATCGGGTTGATCAGGTTGCGGTTGATCAGCCACAGGCTGAACAAGGCAATGAGCAGTGTTGCCCCGAGCATCAGCGCGGTGCCGTAGGTGATGGTTCTGTCGGCCGAGGCATTGATCAGCACCGCCTGGTCAAGGCTTTGTTGGTTCAACTCGCTGGCCAGCTCTTCCATCTGCTGGGCGGTATTACGGTCGATGCCGGATACGGCCTTGTCACCGACTTGTGCATTCGCCCCGGCGGCGATGAAGGCATCGCGCCCTTTGCGGTAATTGACGCCGAGTGTCTGGTGTTCGCTGCGCAGGCTGTCGATCTTGCCTTTGAGCGCCTTGTCGCTGCCGACCAGTGCGCTGAGTTTGCCCAGCGAGTCTTGCACCTTGCGTTCCTGGGTCTCGAACTGGCCCCAGTATTTGTCCAACTGGGCTTTGTCACTGCCACGCAGCAGCACGTTCTTCCATTCCTGTACCTGGGTCTTGAAGTCCAGGTTGGTCGTCTCGATCAGTTTCGACGCTTGCAGCGGGCCTTCGAGCAAGCCGCGGTAGGCCTGCATGCCATTGGACAGGAAGCTGAAGCAGGCAAGGGCCGTGACCAGAATCAGTGCCAGGCTACCGCTGAGCAAGGCGAGAATTTGTGCGCGTAACGATTTTTGCAGAAACATGGGGGGTGCACCTGGATAGGAAAAGGCGAGATGCCAGTGACGCAGAGCGCGCCCTAACTGCGAAAATCCCTATCGACTGGTATCGCTTGAGCAGCTGCCTTGGACGCAGCGCTCAACGCGAAGTATAGATCGGCGCTGCGGCAGCGTTCTTTAACGGGCCGTAGACGATGGTCTAGGGGAGGGCGCGCTAGACCAGACGCAGGTGGTTGTCCCACAGGCCGGCAGGCAGTTGCAGGGGTGTGGCGACGATCTGCCTCTGGCGGCAGTCATAGAGGCGGCAACGGCCCTGGCCGGAGCTGACCACGAAACCTTCAGCCACTGTGCCCACGCCGGCGCAGTCGGGCAGGGGGGCGTCCAGGCGCAGTTCGGCACTGTCCAGATCCCAGATAAACACGCGGTTGCCGCGTGGTGCAGTCAGCGCCAGCAGGCGCAGGTCGCTGTGGATCGCCACGCTAGCGGTGTATTGGTGCATGTTTGCCCGTTGCGCTTCACCCACCGGGAACGCCTCGAAGGCCTGCCCCGGGCGTTTGATCGCCAGCAGCGGCACCGCGTCGCGGATCTCGCCCATATACTGCTGGCCGCTGACCACGGTGCCGTCGGCCGCCACGGCCATGTGCCTAATGCTGTTCATGGGTTCGGGCAGGCGTTCCTGGCTGATCAGGCTGCCGTCACGGCGCATCAGCACCAGGCTCGATTGCATGGCATCGAGGTTCATTTCCACGCGGCTGTCGGCTTCGGTGCGGATGCCACCGTTGGCGACCACCAGGGTTTCGCCGTCGGGCAGCCAGAGCAACTGGTGCGGGCCGATGCCGTGGGTCGATAGCTCATCGTGGCGAACCAGTTGCTCGCCTTGCAGGCGGTATACGCCGAGCACGCCACGGCCGGGGTCGCGGGTGTCGTTCTCGGTGGCGTACAGCCAGTCGCCGTCCTTGTGGAACACCGCATGGCCGTAGAAGTGCCGATCAGCCGGGGTCTGCAGCGTTTGCAGCAGGCGTCCGTCGCGGGTGTCGATCAGGTAGCTCTCGGTGCTCGGGCGGCGGCCGACGAACAGCGCCAGAGGGCGTGTCGGGTGCGGCATGACGTCATGGCAACGCTCCTTCACCGGGGTGGCGAAGACCTGCTGGCCATCCAGGCTGTAGCCCACGGCATAGTGACGACCCGCCGCATCGTTACGCGCTGAAAGCAGCAATGGTTGCGCGCCATGGCTGATCAGGGTCCAGCCGGCAAAAGCACCCGCCGTGGCGCTGACCGCCAAGGCCGCGCCGCTCAGGCCGAGAAAGGTGCGTCGGCTCAGCTGCATGCCTTCAGTCTCCATCGTGGGCATTGAAGCCCAGCTGAATGCCCAGGGCCTTGGCCAGTTCGGCCTCGTGCAGGCGATGCAGCGCGTTGAGGCTGTCATACAGCGCGTTGAGCTGGCTGCGGCCTTCGTCGTCGCTCACCAGTTCGCCCAGCGGGCGTGGCAAGGCGGCCAGGCGCTGGCGGGTGTCGGCAAAGGCCTCGTTGATGCGCTGGCGCAGGGCATCTTGATCATCGCCAAGCAGGCGCTGTACGCCATTCTGCTCGGCACCCAGCCAGATGCGCTCGGCACTGGCCAGGCTGGCAGCGAGCATGGCCAGGCTCGCCTGACTGCGCCAGGCTTCGGCCTGGTAGGGCTGCGGTACACCTTTGCTCTGGCGGCCGAGCGGGGTGCCGAGCTTCTTCTTCAGGCCGTCGAGGGCGCTGACTTCGGCGCGCAGCAGCTCCGCGACCGCCTCAGGCGCTTCGGCGTAGCGAGCATTGGGGAAGGCCTTGAGCTCGGCAGCCATGCCATCTTTTGCCTGCCACTGTCCCAGCACCTCGGCCGACAACGCTTGCTGGTGCTCGCCGATGGCTTGCAGCAGCGGGCAGTAGCGCGCCTTGGTGGTCGCGTCGCTCAGGTCGATGCTGCTGTCGTAGAGCACATATTCATAAGCGGTCAGGCCTTGCACCACCACGCTGGCGTTATCCAGGTTGGCAGCGGTCAGCTGTGGGGTGCGGGTGAGCAGGGCTTCGACCTGGCGCGCGACCAGGTTCTTCTTGTCGGGCCAGAACTGCACCTGCCAGGCGCGATTGCCTTCGGCCAGCGGGCCAACCTGCAAGGGTTGCAGGCCTGCCCAGGCGCTTTGCGTGGTGAGGAACGCCTGGCGTGCGGCGGTGAGATCCTGGCTGCCGCTGCAGAAGGCATCGGCACTGGCGTCGAGCTGTTTGTTGGCCTCGTGCCAGGCGCTGTAGGCCGGCAGCAGCACGCCATCGGTCAGGTCGGCGCTGAGTTGCTGCTGCGGGTCGGAGGCACTGCAAGCGCTGAGGGCCAGCGCGAGGCCGGCGAGGGTGAGCGGCGAGCGGATCATCGGAAGGCTCCTAGAGCGAATTGAGGAAGGCCAGTAGCGCGCTGCGCTCCTCGGCCGTGAACGTCAGCACCTGCTGGCGCGCCGCTTCGGCTTCGCCACCGTGCCAGAGAATGGCTTCGAGCAGGTTACGCGCGCGGCCATCGTGGAGAAACTGGGTGTGGCCGTTGACCTGTTCGGTCAGGCCGATGCCCCACAGTGGTGGCGTGCGCCATTCGCGGCCAGTGGCGAGAAATTCGCTGCGCTGATCGGCCAGACCGGGGCCCATGTCGTGCAGCAGCAGGTCGCTGTAAGGACGGATCAGCTGATTGGCCAGCTCTGGTTCCGCAGCATCGGCGGCGGTGGTGAACGTGGGGGTGTGGCAGGCGGCGCAACCGGCCTGGTGAAACAGGTTCTTGCCCTGCAGCACAGCGGGCGAGTCGACATCGGCGCGGGCCGGCACGGCCAGGTTGCGGCTGTAGAACAGCACGCTGGCGAGCACGCTGTCGCTGACCTCGGGGTCGCCGCCGTGGGGCGCCTGGCGGCAGGCGCTTTGACTGTCGCTGCAGTTGTCGCGCGTCACCAGGCTGCTGGTCAGGCCCATGTCGTGGGCGAAGGCGTGGGCGTTCTGCTGGTTCAGCGTTGGCTGCCCGGCCTTCCAACCGAAGCGCCCGAGCACAGTGCGCTCCAGGGCATCGTCCCAGACCCGGTTGGCGCGCCCGGAAATACCGTCGCCGTTGCGGTCGTCCGGGTCGGCATTGGCCAGGATCGCCGCTTCCGGGATGGCTTCGAGCAGGCCCAGGCCAATCATCGGCGGGGCGATACGCGCGGAAAACTGCGTGTCCGGGTGCAGCGGGCCGTAGCCCAGTTGGTCGATCTGCAGGTGCGGTTGGCGCAGCTCGACGCGGCTGCCATCGGCGAATTCGACTTCCTGCAGGCTGTACTCGACCCGCACACGGCCTTCCGGGGCGACGCCGGGGATGGCCATGTCCTGCAACTGTGCGCCGTAGACCGGCTCGGGCAGTACGCCGAGGCGTTCGAGAATGGCGGCGTGTTCGATACCGGCGGGCAACGACAGGCGCACCAGCATGGACGCGGCGCTGCGTGCGTCCGGCCCCGGCGGGTGGCCGCGGCCATCCTTGATATGGCAATTCTGGCAGGCGTTGGTATTGAACAGCGGACCAAGCCCATCACGGGCGATGGTGGTCGACGGCGCGATGACCCAGGGGTTGCGGAAGAAGCTGTTGCCCACGGCAAAGTCCAGGCGACGCATGGGCGGCAGGTTGGCCGAGGGCAGGGAAAAGGCATTGTGGTCGCGTTTGAACACGCTGGTGCTGCCGCCGGCCAGGGCTTCGCCGGGTTCGGCGGCATCGAACTGCGGGCCGTCATCACAGGCCGTCAGGGCCAGCAACAGGCCGGCAAGAACCGTTACGCGACACACCAACGCTGACATCGACTCTTATCCGCACTGCAAATCAGGGCGGCAATCTTAGCAGGCTAAGGGCTTATAAATAAGATGGATTTGCGTTTCGGCAGACCCTTGCCCGGGGTGCGATTGTCGCACCCCGGCTAGGCGTGACTTAGGCGCGGGCCTGGGCCTGGGGTTTGCTGTCGCTGCTCTGGCGGCGTTGGCCGAGGTCTTCGACCTTGCGTTGCTTCTCGTAGAGGAAGCTCAGCACGGCCTGGCGGTACTGGTTGTAGCGCGGGTCGTTGGCCAGGGCGATGCGGTTGCGTGGGCGTGGCAGGTCGATGTGCAGAATCTCGCCGATGGTCGCGGATGGGCCGTTGGTCATCATCACGATGCGGTCGGAGAGCAGCACGGCCTCGTCGACATCGTGGGTGATCATCATCACCGTATTGTGCAATTCACCCTGGATGCGCATCACCTCGTCCTGCAGGTGCGCGCGGGTCAGGGCGTCGAGGGCACCGAACGGCTCGTCGAGCAGCAGCACCTTGGGTTCCATGGCCAGGGCGCGGGCAATGCCGACGCGCTGCTTCATGCCGCCGGAAATCTCGCTGGGGCGTTTGTGCAGGGCATGGCTCATGTTGACCATATCGAGGTGGCGCAGCGTCCATTCCTTGCGCTCGGCGCGGCTCTTGCTGCGCTTGAATACCTTGTCCACGGCCAGGGCGACGTTCTCGTAAACGGTCAGCCAGGGCAGCAGCGAGTGGTTCTGGAATACCAGGCTGCGGTCCGGGCCGGGGTCGCGCACTTCCTTGCCGTCGAGGATGACCACGCCGCTGCTGGAATCGATCAGCCCGGCGACGATGTTCAGCACCGTGGACTTGCCGCAGCCGGAGTGGCCGATGATCGAGATGTACTCGCCGCGCTCCACGCGCAGGTTGATGTCCGACAGCACATGGGAGGAGACGCCATTGCGCTCGAAGCGCTTCTCGACGTGTTCGATGCTCAGATAGGGGGTCATAGGATTCTCCTTTAGCCGGCCGAGGTGCCGCGGGTGACGTATTGGCCGACCATCGCGACCAGGCGGTCGAGCAGGTAGCCGACCACGCCGACGTAGATAAGGGCGAGGATGATGTCGCTGATGCGTGAGGCGTTCCAGGCATCCCAGATAAAGAAGCCGATGCCGACGCCGCCGATCAGCATTTCCGCCGCGATGATCGCCAGCCACGACAGGCCGACACCGATGCGCAGGCCGGAGAAGATATAGGGCGCGGCAGCCGGCAGCATGATCTTGTGGAAGTACTCCAAACCGTTAAGGCGCAGCACCTTGGCGACGTTGCGGTAGTCCTCGGGAATATTGCGGATGCCCACCGAGGTATTGATGATGATCGGCCAGATCGCGGTGATGAAGATCACGAAGATCGCCGAAGGATGACTGTCCTTGAAGCCCGCCAGGGACAGCGGCAACCAGGCCAGAGGCGGCACGGTACGGAGAATCTGGAACAGCGGGTCGAGACCGCGCATGGCCCAGGTCGACTGGCCGACCAGCACGCCGAGGCTGACCCCGGCGATCACCGCCAGCAGGTAGCCGTAGGCGACCCGCTCGAGGCTGGCAAGCATCTGCCAAGCCAGGCCCACGTCATTGCCACCGTTGTCGTAGAACGGATGGATGATCAGCTCCCAGGTGTCGCTGACCACCTGGGTGGGCGGCGGGAGGGCGGCGTCCGGGCCGCTGCAGAGCATCTGCCAGATCAGCAGCAGGGCGCCGCCGATCAGCACCGGCGGCAGGGTGCGCTGCACCAGGTAATCACGCACGCGCACGTACCATTGCGGCGTACGCGGAGCTGCACTGCTGGGCAGGGCAGGTGCCTTGATGGGGTTGGCGGGAGCATTCATGGGCGTTTCCTCTGCTCAGGACAGGGCCTTGATGGCCAGGCTGTCGAGGTAGGCTTGCGGGTTTTCGGGGTCGAAGGTCTTGCCGTCGAAGAAGGTCTCGATGCCGCGCGAGGTGCTCGCGGGAATCTGTGCGGCCGGTACGTTCAACTCAGCGGCTGCCTGGCGCCAGATGTCTTCGCGGTTGACCTTGGCGATCAGCGCCTGGCTGTCGAAGCCCTGGGGCAGGTAACCCCAGCGGATGTTCTCGGTGAGGAACCAGAGGTCGTGGCTCTTGAACGGATAAGAGGCGAACTCGCTCCAGAAGCGCATCAGGTGCGGGCTGTTTTCCTCGACCCGGCCGGTGCCGAAATCGAAGGTGCCCTGCAGGCGGGCCAACAAATCCTTGGCCGGTGCACCGATCCAGCGGCGCTTGGCGCAGATTTCCGCGACCTGGGCCTTGTTCGCCGGGTCTTCGCAGAACATTTGCGCTTCCATCACCGCCTTGAGCAGGGCGCGGGTGGCCTTGGGGTTGGCGTCCACGTAATCGGCGCGCATGCCCAGGGCTTTTTCCGGGTGGTTCTTCCACAGCTCGCCCGTAGTCACGGCGCTGTAGCCGATGCCCTGGTTGATCAACTGAGCGTTCCACGGCTCGCCGACGCAGAAGGCATCCATGCTGCCGACCTTCATGTTGGCGACCATCTGCGGCGGCGGCACCACCAGGGTTGGCAGATCTTTGTTCGGTTCGATGCCACCGGCCGCCATCCAGTAGCGAATCCACAGGTCGTGGGTGCCGCCGGGGAAGGTCATGGCCGCGGCGGTCTTTTTGCCCGCAGCGGCTTTGGCGGCCACTGCCTGTTTGAACGGTGCGGCATCCAGGCCGAGCTTGAGGTCGGCGTATTCCTTGCTAATGGAGATGCCCTGGCCGTTGAGGTTCAGCCGTGCCAGCACGTACATCGGCACCGGCTGGTTGTTCGGGGTGATCTTGCCGGCGCTCATCAGGTACGGCATGGGCGTGAGAATGTGGGCGCCATCGATGCCGCCACTGGCCGAGCCGAGCACCAGGTTGTCGCGGGTGGTGCCCCAGGACGACTGCTTGAGCACTTCAACTTCCGTCATGCCGTGTTTGGCGAACAGGCCCAGCTCATCGGCGACGAACAGCGGCGCCGCATCGGTCAGGGCAATAAAGCCCAGCTTGGCGCGAGTGGTTTCCAGGCCATCGGTGCCGGCTGCCCAGACCGCTGCGCTCATGCCCGGTGGCAACAGGCTGATCAGCGCGCCGCCGCCGAGCAGGCCGAGCGATTGCTTGATAAAGGTGCGGCGCGGCTGGGCCACGTCGGTCATCTGCTCCGGCTTCTTTGGCGTGTCGTCCATCATCGTTCTCCCAAAAGGCGCGCATAAAAAAACGGCGTCACCCTCGCAGGGCCGAAAGGCCGCAGGAGGGTGGACGCCGTTGTCCAGAATTCGTTGTGGTGAGCCGTTAGCTAGCATCGACTCCGAATAGGCTTTAGCAGGTTGTGTGCCACAAACCGGCTGCGCGGTTGGACGGCTGTTCGGCAGGTGCTTTGGCGGCCTTCTGGCGCAATAAAAAACCTGATTTTTTTCAAGGACATGCTTTGGGTGCTTGGGTGTGGGGCGGACCGCACTCGAATCCCCCGCCTGGCGCCTGCAAGGCCACCCAAAGGGTGCAGGGTTGTGCACGAATGCAGGGCGGGCGCTCGAATTGCTGCGCGCCAGGGGTGCATCGCTTGCTTTAAGGACGCAGCGTCGGGCGTGATCGCGCCGGGGCCCTGGCTTCATCCTTGAGCAGGGCCTGGGCCAAGTCCACCAAGCGCATGCCGCGCTCCATGGCGCGCTTGCGCAGGCGACTGTAGGCCTCTTCCTCGCTGAGCTGGCCTTCCTCCATCAGGCGCTTTTTCGCCTGCTCAATCAGCTTGCGCTCATCCAGGGTCTGGCGCGCTTCGCGCAGTTCATCGCTGACGCCCTGCAGGCGATGGTTCTGCTCGTGCAGCAGGTCCAGCACCGAGCGCGCGACCTGCTGGCCCAGACCGTCCTGTGGCGGGCTATCGAGGCTGCTGCCCTGGACGCTGAACAGCACGGCCTGGCCGCTTTGGCCGTCGAGGTCGGCCAGGCGCTTGAGCAGGGTGCGGTGGTTTTCCAAGTCAGCATGGGCTTGCTTGATGCAGCGCTGGCAGCGTTCGAGCAGATCATCAGCCAGGTGGTTTTCCACCTCCTTCATGGTGTCGATGCGCTGGGTGTTGAGCTCGAACCATACCTCGCACAGCGCTGGCTCCACCTGTAAGCCGCTGTGCGCCGTGTGCTCGGCAATGCCGCGCAGGCGGGCGATCTGCGCCAGCGTGTCGCTGCCTTGCAGGGCCTGCCAGCGTTTGCGCATCTGCAGGTCGGAGAATTCGAGAAAAGTGTCGAAGCAGCGTACCTGGGCCTCGCTCAGGTGCTGCAGGCTGTCGATCAGCTCCCCGGTGAAACGCCCAGCGGAGAAGCCGGCCACCCCGGCAGCGCGCTCCTGACCGGCCAGCTCCTTGCCCTGCATAAAGTTGAACATGGCCACCAGAGCGCGGGTGATGCTCGGGTCGGCGGCGGTGTCGGCGGCCTCGAAGACCACCGCGAGCAAGCCACCGATCAGGCGGGTGAAGGCGGCGGTGGAGGTTTTGCCATCAATCTGGTGCTCGCGCACCCGACGGCGCAGGCCGGGCAGGTCGTCGAGGGCGTGCAGCACGTAGGCAATACGGTTGAACAGACGGGCGCGGTCGGCGCCGCTATTGCTGGGGTCGATGCGCTCGAAACAGGCGCGTACCTGCTGCTCCACGGCCTGCGCTTCGCCGGTGTGCGCATCGAGCTGCTGCAGGTAGTGGGGCGCCTGGCCACCCAGGTAGATGTTGCCGTAACCACGCTCCTTCTGCAGGGCGTGAACCAGGCGGCTGATGCAGGTGACCAGTTCGCAGGTCACTGCCAGGCTTTCCAGGCCCTGCAGCTCGCAGCGGCGGGCGGCGAGCATAAAGGCCAGGGCGGGGGGCATGGTGGTATCGGGCATGGTCGCGGTTCTTGGCCGGTAGACGGACTCAGTAGCTGCACAGGGCGGGCCACATTTTCGCGCACTCTACCTGTTGGCGAACAGCGATAGGCAAAAAGGTTCTTCGTGTTTTGTGGGGGCGTTGAGATTGACACTGGACTGGCAAGTTTGTGTGCGTATCGACCGAAGGCTTGGCATAACCCATTAACGCGCGTGCTGAACGTTTGGGTTGCGCCCCTCACGGGCGCCACACCTTTCTTGCTTGCCCAATCTAGAATCAACGCCAGGGTTCCCTCGCTCCGGCGTTGCTCCGGGGGCCGGCGTACATGGGCCATCCCTGGCCCATTACGCCTCTCGCCGCATCCATGCGGCTCGTCCCCCTACGCAACACCTACACTCGGCCTCCTGACGGGACCCGGTCGCGAGCTTGCAAAATTTGCGCAGAATCTGAAGTAGAGGCGTCTGAGCTTTTGCTCTTGAACGACGATCATGCAGACGACGCCCAAAGCCCCATCAGGAGGCCGAGTGGAATCGCCGCGCAAGGGGTTGAGCGGCATGGATGCCGCGAGAGCCACGCTGGGCCATGGATGGCCCTTCGTGGCGTACCCCTGGAGTGGTGATGGAGCGAGGGAACCCCGGCGCAGCCGGGGCCGGATGGTGGGGTGCCCTTCTCTTTGGTTACTTTCTCTTGGGCACGCAAGAGAAAGTGACTCGCCCGTAAGGGGCGAAACCCGCCAGACCAGACGACTCGGTAATGGATAGAGCCACGTCGTCAACAACGCACACTTGTTTGCCAGTCCGGTATCAACCAACTGGTTCCTGGCGCTTAGCGACTTGAACCCAGCTCGCGGGAGATGGCTGCGGCGCATTGCTGCAGGCTGTCGCGGTAGCGTTCGCGGGCCACCGGGCTGTCCATGATGGCTTCCGGGCCGGACAGGTTGATGGCGGCGATCACATCACCTTTGTGATCGAGCACGGCACAGGCGATGGCGGTGGAGTAGTCCGAGCGGTGCATGACCCAGCCGCGCTCGCGGTCGCGTTCGAGCAGTTGTTGCAGTTCGGGCAGGGTCTTGGGCGCTGGGGGCGGGTAGTCGTCCAGGCGTACGTGCTGGTAGAGCTGGTCCAACGCCATGGGCGTCAGGCCGCTGAGCAGCATGCGGCCCATGGCACTGCAGTGGCAGGGGATGCGTGTGCCGATGGGGATGTTCACCGACAGGCGCTGGGCGGCGAAGGCGCGGGCGATATACAGGCTGTCGGTTTGCTCGCGGATCGACAGGTGGCAGGACAGCGAGGTGCGGTCGCGCAGGGCATTGAGGTGCGGCATGGCGATGTCCACCAGGTCGCGGCTGGCCAGGTAGGCAAAGCCGTCGCAGAGCACCTGGGGGCCGAGTTCGTAGGTGTTCTTGCCGAGCTTGTGCAGGTAGCCCATGTCGGTGAGGGTGACCAGAATCCGGTAGATCGCCGAGACGCTGACGCCCAGGCGTTCGGCCATCAGGTTGCTGCTCAGGCTGCGCTCACGGGCATTGAACATCTGCAGAATGCTCAGGCCGCGTTGCAGCGCAGGTACGCGGTAGTCCAGCTCGTCTTCTTGAATGCCCATGGGATTTCCTCCGTGGCGTTGGGGGATGCGGTGCGCACGGCGCACCCTACGTTTGGGCGCGGTGGCCGTAGGGTGCGCCGTGCGCACCACCGAGGGTTCAGCGTAGGGCGTCGAGTCCTACCGGCTGACCGCCAAACTCCTGCATGGCATCCAGCAGCGCGCCCCAGAAGTAGTCGGCTGAGGCACGGTCGCAGAGGATGTGCAGGCAGGGCAGTTCACCCAGGGGCAGGTTGGCGATGATCACGTTGATCCGCGCCGCCGAGGTCTGCGCCACGCTGCCGACCGGGAAGGCCTCGGCGCGCAGGTCGACGCCGCACAGCTTGGCCATCACCTCGGCCTGGCAGGTGCCGCTCAGCAGCAGCCAGGCGTGGCTGTCCTGGCGTGGCAGCAGGTAGTTGGGCGTGTCGTCGAATTGCCAGGCGAGTTCCTCCTGGCGTACCCGCGCGCCGGTATCCTGCAGGCTGCCGAGCAGCAGGTATTCGGCCTGGCTCATGCGCAGCACCTGGCTGCCATCGGCCTGGCTGAGCGCCTGGTTGGGCACTGCCGGCAACTGGTAACCACGGGCTTCGAGGTAGGCCGCGCTGGCTGCCCCACGAAAGCCGACGCGGGCCAGGTTGCTCAGATCAAGCAGGCCGCAGTGGGCGGCGCGGGCGCGTTCGTCGCCCGCGCCGTAATTGCTGACGATGCAACTGTCGCCCAAGGCGTTGAGCTGGGCGTCCTGGTGCAGCCGGTAGAGCGGGCTGCGTTCGCTGAAGTGCTCGGCGTGAAGGCTCATGTCACAGCTCCTGGCGCTGGTTGTCCGGGTCGTAGAAGGGCAGTTTGACCACCGTGGCCTGCACCACTGCACCGCCTTCGACGCGGATCGGCAGGCTCTGGCCGGGCGTGGCCTGGTCGGGCGCGCAGTAGGCCAGGCCGATGATCTGGCCGAGCGTTTGCGAGTATTCGCAGGAGGTGACGTTGCCGCTGATATCCGGCCCCTTGAGCACCAGATGGCCCTCCAGCGGTTGCGCGCTGCCGCTGGGCAGGCTGAAGCCGACCAGTTTGCGCAGCAGCGGCTGGGCTTCGAGGATTTCCACCGAGCGCTTGCCGATAAAGAACGGCTTGCTGCGGGCGATGGCCCAGTTCATGTCGATCTCCGCCGGGCTGGTCATGCCGTCAGTGTCCTGGCTGATGATCACATGGCCTTTTTCCAGGCGCAGCAGGCGCTGGGTCTCGACGCCGAACGGGCGGATATCGAAGGCCTTGCCGGCCTCCATCAGCGCATCCCACAGCGCCTCGCCATAGCGCGCCGGGACGTGAATCTCGTAGCCCAGCTCGCCGACAAAACCGACCCGCAGCAGGCGCGCCGGGATGCCGGCCACCTTGCCCTGACGCACGCCGAGGTAAGGGAAGCCCTCGGCCGACAGGTCGACATCGCTGCACAGCGTGGCCAGCACCTGGCGCGAATCCGGACCGGCCAGGTTGACCGCCGCCAGGGCCGCGGTGATATTGGTGATGTCCACATCCAGGCGCCACTGGGCGTTCCACTTGAGCATCTGCTGGTAGATGCGGTCGACGCCGCTGGTGGTGGCGGTGACGTAGAAGTGCCGGTCGGCAAAGCGTGCGCAGACGCCGTCGTCGATCACCACGCCATGCTCGTTGGTCATCAGCGCATAGCGCGAGCGGCCCACCGGCTGCTTGCTGAAAGCGAAGGTGTAGAGGCGGTTGAGCAGTTCGGCGGCATCCGGGCCGCGTACGTCGAGGCCGCCGAGGGTGGACACGTCGATCATGCCGACCTTTTCCCGCACATGCCGGGTTTCGGCCTGCATGCAGGCGTCACGTTTCTCCGGCTTGCCGTAGTAGGCCGGGCGCTGCCAGGCGCCGGCGGGCATCATCTTCGCGCCCAGCTCCAGGTGGCGCTGGTGCATGGCCGTCTGCCGGTAGGGGTCGAAACCGCGGCCGGCAATGTGTGCGAGTTTCTCCGCGACAAACGGCGGGCGTGCGGTGGTGACCCCGGTTTCGCTGACGCTGCGGCCGGTGGCCTTGGCCACCAGGCGCGCGGTGGGCAATGCCGAGTGACGGCCTTGGGACGGCCCCATACCGACGGTGGAGAAACGCTTGACCAGTTGCACGTCGCGGTAGCCGTGGCGGGTGGCGTTGAGGATGTCGCGCACCTGCAGGTCTTCATCGAAATCGACGAACTCCTTGCCCTTGGGGTGCGCAAAGATCGGCCAGGGGAAGTTCACCGGGGCTTCGGCGAGGTAATCGCCGGCTTCGCTGCTGCTGGCCAGGCCCAGGGCGAGCAGGGCGCGGCTGGCGGCGTCACTGCCGTCGCGCAGCACGTTATCGAGCTGGTGGCGACCGCTGACCGAGCCTGCCACCTGCAGCCCGGCGGGCAGGCCGCTGAGGGTGAAGGCGGCGCTGGCGTCATCGTAGGCCAGCTTGCCGCCGGCCTGACAGAGCAGTTGATAGACCGGCATATAGCCGGCGGACATGCACAGCAGGTCGCAGTCGATGCGCGTGCTGTGCGGCGCCACTTCGCCCTCGGCGCTGATACGGCGGATGTCCACGGCCTGTAGATGACGCTCGCCGAGCGCTTCGTACACCGTGCTGGCGCTGTGGCAGGTGATGCCACGGGTTTGCAGGGCGGTGACCAGGCGACCTTCAATCGGCTGGCTGCGCATGTCCACCAGGGCGGCGACTTCGACGCCGGCCTCGTGCAGGTCGAGGGCGGCCAGGTAGCCGTCGTCGTTGCCGGTGAGCAGCACGGCGCGCTGGCCGGGTTTGACTGCATACAGCTTGATCAGGCGCTGGGCGGCGCTGGTCAGCATCACGCCGGGCAGGTCGTTATTGCGAAACACCACCGGCTGGTCGAAGGCGCCGGCCGCGACGATGCACTGGCGCGCGCGGACCTTGTACAGGCGATTACCCTGGATCACCGGCAGGTAATGGTCGGTGAACCAGGCGTTGCAGGTGGCATCCTTGAGGATGCGGATATTGGCGTGGCTTTCCACCGCCGCCAGCAGTTCCTCGCGCAGTTGTCCGCCGCGCTGGCCCTCGATATCGAAGCGCGCCCAGGCCAGGGCGCCACCCAGATAGGGCTGCTGCTCGATCAGCAGCACCTTGGCGCCGGCATTGGCGGCGGCCAAAGCTGCGCTAAGGCCGGCCGGGCCGGCGCCGATTACCGCCAGGTCGGTAAACAGGAAGGCTTTGTCGTGGTATTGCGGCTGGAAATTCAGGTCGAGCACGCCGAGGCCGGCCTTTTTGCGGATCAGCGGCTCCCAGATTTTCCACATGCCCTTGGGCTTGAAGAACGAGCGGTAGTAGAAGCCCACCGGCATAAATGTGGAGAAGTGCCCGAGCACGGCGTCGCGGTCTTTATCCAGGCTGCCGGCGTAGTTCTGCCCGGTCACCGTCTGACCGGCGGCCAGTGGTTGCATATCGGCGAGCACGTTGGGCTCGTCGGGCAACTGCACCAGGGTGTTGGCGTCCTGCCCGGCCATGCTCAGCGGGCCGCGCGGGCGGTGGTATTTGAACGAACGCGAGAGCAGCCAGCGACCGTTGGCCAGCAGGGCGCTGGCGATGCTGTCACCGGCCAGGCCCTGCAACGGCTTGCCGTCGAACTGGAAGGTCAGCGGCGCATTGCGGTCGATCAGCAGGCCCAACGGGGCCGGCAGGCGATCCTGAGCACTCATGAACGCACCTCCTGGGCCGGGGCGTGAAAATCGACACGCTGGGTGAACACTTCTTTGGGGTCGAAGGTGCGCAGGATCTCGTCGCTACCGGTGTGGCGCTCGGCCAAAAACCAGTAGCTGGAGGCGTTGTGCATCCACCACTCGGTGACCACGCCGACGCGGTTCTCGCAGTTGAATACGTAGTCGGCCCACTCGGCGTCGGTGCAGGTGGCCGAGTCGGGCATGGCGTTGAGTTCGCCGCCGTAGGTGAATTCGCTGATGTTGCGCGGGCCATTCAAGGGGCAGGGCATGATCTTCATGGTGTGACGAACCTCAATGGCTGGCGGCGGTGGCGCCCATCTCGTTGACCTGGCGGAAGGTCGAGAAGCGCTCCAGGGCGAAGGGTTTGATCAGCGCGGGGGGCTGGCCGCCGCTGGCGACCAGCTCGGCCATGGTCCAGCCGCAAATCGGCGTGGCCTTGAAACCCCAGGTGCCCCAGCCAGCGTCCAGGTAGTAGTTGTCCAGCGGCGAGCGGCCCATGATCGGGCTGTAGTCCGGGGTCATGTCGGTGGTGCCGGCCCACTGGCGCATCAGCTTGGCGTTGGCCATAAAGGGGAACATCTCGATGGCGGCTGCCAGCAGGCTTTCCTTGAGGTCCAGGGTCGAGCGGGTGTTGTACAGCGGGTAGGGGTCAGAGCCCCCGCCGAACACAATCTCGCCGCGGCTGGTCTGCTGCACGTAGCAGTGCAGCGCCGAGGAACTCACCAGCGGGTCGAGGAACGGCTTGAACGGCTGGGTGACCATGGCCTGCAGCGGGTAGCTGTGGATCGGCGCGCGAATGCCCAGTTTGTTCATCAGCAGCGAGCTGGTCCCGGCCACCGCCTGGACCACGCAGCCGCACTGGATGGTGCCGCGGTTGGTCTTCACTGCGGTGACCTTGCCGTGCTCGACGACAAAGTCCTGCACCTCGGTGAGTTGATGGATTTCCACCCCGCGCTTGGCCGCCTGCTTGGCGTAACCCCAGGCCACGGCGTCGTGCCGCGCGGTGGCGCCGTCGATGTGCCAGAGCCCGGCGAGCACCGGCAGGTGGCCGGGGTCGAGGTTGAGCGTGGGCACCAATTCGCGGATCTGCTGGCGGTCGATCATCTCGGTGCGCCCGCCGAAGTGTTTGTTGACCTCGGCGCGCTGGCGGAAGGCGCGCACCGTGGCATCGGTGTGCGCCAGGGTGAGCTGGCCGCGCTCGGAATACATGATGTTGAAGTCGAACTCGTTGGAGAGGTTCTTGAACATCTTCACCGACTCGGCATAGAAGCGTACGCCTTCGCTGGTGAGGTAGTTGGAGCGGATCACCGCCGTGTTGCGCGCGGTATTGCCGCCGCCCAGGTAGGCCTTCTCCAGCACCGCGATGTTAGTGATGCCGTGGTACTTGGCCAGGTAATAGGCAGTGGCCAGGCCGTGGCCGCCACCGCCGATGATAACCACGTCGTAGGCGGATTTAAGGTCCTTGGGTGCGGGCAGATCGACCTCCACCGGGTACTCCGAGGACAGGCCGTATTTGAGCAGGGCAAAGGGCATTGCGGTTACTCCTGGGCGCTCAGGCCATGTTGCTGGCGGGCAGCGGTGACGGTGTTGTGCATCAGCAGGGCGATGGTCATCGGCCCGACACCGCCGGGCACCGGGGTGATGGCGGCGGCAATTGGCAGCACGGCGTCAAAGTCGACATCGCCGACCAGGCGCGAGCGGCCGTTCTCTTCAATCCGGTTGATACCGACGTCGATCACCACCGCGCCGGGCTTGATCCAGTCGGCGCCGATCATCTTCGGCCGGCCGACGGCGGCGACCACGATGTCAGCCTGGCCGCAGAGCTTTTGCGGCTTGAGGCTGCGCGAATGCAGCACGGTGACGCTGCAGTTGGCGGCCAGCAGCAGGGCCGCCATCGGCTTGCCGACGATATTCGAGCGGCCGACCACCACGGCATGTTTGCCGGACAGATCGCCCAAGGTGTCGTGCAGCAGGCGCATGCAGCCGGCCGGGGTGCAGGGCGTAAGCACCGGGCGACCCTGGCTGAGGCCACCGACGTTCTCGCTGTGGAAACCATCGACATCCTTGGCCGGGTCGATGGCCTGCAGCACGCAGGTTTCGTCGATATGCGCCGGCAACGGCAACTGCACCAGAATGCCGTTGACCGTCTTGTCGGCATTCAACCCGGCGACCACTTCCAGCACCGCCTCGGCACTGGCATCGGCGGCCAGGCGGTATTCCAGCGACCGAATACCCACTTCGCCCGCGCGCAGCACCTTGTTGCGCACATACACATGGCTGGCCGGGTCATCGCCGACCAGCACCACGGCCAGGGCCGGCTCGATGCCCTGGGCCTTGAGCGCACTCACCGCACAGGCCACTTCGCCGAGCACGCGGGCGGCAGCGGCCTTGCCATCGATCAGGGTGGCGCTCATCGGAAGATCACCGTCTTGTCGTGGTTGAGGAACACGCGGTGTTCGAGGTGGTACTTGACCGCCTTGGACAGGGCCACGGTCTCGGTATCCCGGCCCACCGCAACCAGGGCATCGGGGGTGTAGTTGTGGTCCACGCGCTGCACTTCCTGCTCAATGATCGGGCCTTCGTCGAGGTCGGACGTCACGTAATGGGCAGTGGCGCCGATCAGCTTGACGCCACGGTCGAAGGCCTGGTGATAGGGCTTGGCGCCCTTGAAACCGGGCAGGAACGAGTGGTGGATATTGATCGCCCGGCCCGAGAGCTGCTTGCACAGGTCGTCGGAGAGGATCTGCATGTAGCGCGCCAGCACCACCAGTTCGGTGCGGGTCTCGTCGACGATCTTCAACAGCTCGGCTTCCTGCTGGGCCTTGGTCTCCTTGGTCACCGGCAGGTAGATAAAGCGGATGCCCTCGCGCTCGGCCATCGGTCGCAGGTCGAGGTGGTTGGAGACGATGGCGGTGATCTGCATCTGCAGCTCACCCTTCTGGTGGCGGTAGAGCAGGTCGGACAGGCAGTGGTCGTACTTGCTGACCATCAGCAGCACGCGCATCGGCGTGGCGGTGTCATACAGCTCCCAGCTCATGGCGAAGGCGCTGGCGACATCGGGGAAACCGCTTCTGATTGGCGTCAGGTCGTCGGCGATGCCGGCGTTGAAGCGAAAAACCGCGCGCATAAAGAAGGTGCCGCTGCTCTCGTCATCGAACTGCGACATTTCACTGATGTAGCAACCCTGTTCGGCGAGAAAGGACGTTACGGCGGCGACGATGCCGGAAGTGGCCGGGCAACTGATCTTGATCACGTACTGGTGCTTGGCGTGTTGCATGTCGAGTCCTCTGCGGGGGCGGCGGCAGGAAATTCTTCATGAATGAATGCGTTGTTCGTCTATGAATAAATATTACGCTGACGAATCTAATTTTCGCGGTAGTGAATTTTATAAGTGAAGGCGGCAGGCATGTCTATGCCTCAAGGGAATTTTTTTATCCTGAGGGGAAATAAAAAGATAGGCGGCGTGGGGCTCTGCACGCCGAGGGGCTGTGGTGCGCGCAGCGCACCCTACGAGAAGCGTGGTTCTGTAGGGTGCGCCGTGCGCACCGGGACAACCGTGCAATAAACTGAAGAGGCGCGAGACGCCAGTCCAGTCCCATTAACTGAGCGCGGTCAGGCCGTTTCTAGCGGCGTGGCGTCATAGCGGACACGGGCGTCGGCAATCGCCGCCTGGTGGCTCTCCGCCCAGGCAATCAGCACCGTCAGTGGGCCGAGCAGGGATTCCCCCAGAGGGGTCAGCTCGTACTCCACGCTCGGCGGCTTGGTCGGGAACACCTGGCGGGTGATCAGGCCGTCGCGCTCCAGGTCGCGCAGGGTCTGGGTCAGCATGCGTTTGGAGATATCCGGCACCGCGCGGCAGAGCGCGCTGAAACGCTGGGGCTGCTGGGCGAGGGCGATAAGGGTCAGTGTCGTCCACTTGTCGCCCAGGCGGTCGAGCACGCTGCGCACCGGGCACTGGCTGATGCCGAAGTCGCTGGCGCGCCAGGCCTGTAGTCGGCCTGCGAGTATTTCGCGGGCTGTCGCTGGGTTATCGCTGGGTAACCTGGTCACGAAAAACTGCCTCCTTTCGCCTTTGGTGCGTTGGTCTCACAATCGTACCAGGTCTCAATTCTAGTCCATGAGGTGAATGATCATGACAACTGGCGAAACGCTTGCGGTAACCGGGGCAACAGGGCAACTGGGCCGCTTGGTGATCACTGCGCTGTTGCGCCGGGCGCCGCGTGCACAGATCGTTGGCATTGTGCGCAACGCCGAGGCCGGGCGCGATCTGGCCGAGCAGGGCGTCGAGCTGCGGGTGGCTGACTATGGCAATCCGGTTGCGCTGGCCAGTGCCCTGGTCGGCGTCGACAAGCTGCTGCTGATTTCCTCCAGCGAGATTGGCCAGCGCGTCGCCCAGCATCGCAACGTGGTGGACGCCGCTGTGGCTACCGGGGTGAAGCTGCTTGCCTACACCAGCCTGCTGCACGCCGACACCAGCCCAATGGACCTGGCCCCCGAGCATCGGCAAACCGAGTCCATCATCCGCGCTGCGGGCGTACCCTACGTGTTATTGCGCAATGGTTGGTACAGCGAAAACTACACCGCCGGCATCGGCGCAGCGCTTGAGCACGGCGTGGTGCTGGGCGCTGCGGGCGATGGACGTCTGTGCACGGCAACCCGTGAGGACTATGCCGAGGCCGCTGCCGTGGTGCTGGCCGACGCGCCGGCGCAGCATGCCAATAAGGTCTATGAGCTGGCGGGGGATGTGGGTCATACACTGGCCGAGTACGCCGCCGAAATCGCCCGGCAGAGCGGCAAACCGGTGAGCTATCAGAATCTGCCACAGGCGGATTACAAGGCGGCGTTAATCAGCGTCGGCCTGCCGGAGGCGATTGCCGAACTGCTCGCCGAGAGCGACGCCAAGGCGGCCGAGGGCGCGCTGTTCGACGCCAGCAAAACCCTCAGCCGCCTGATCGGCCGGCCGACCACGCCGTTGGCCGATGCCGTTGCCGCGGCGCTGGCCACGGGCTGAGCCCACAACCGGTAGCCTGGGTTGAGCGTAGCGATACCCGGGAAAAGATGTCCAGGCATCCATTTTCTCGCGGGTTTAACGGGTTAGCGGCTAGTGTCGCGGCTAAAACCCCTCCCACGCCGGCTGACATTGGCCGACATTTGATGCGCCACTTATTGTGGGAGTCGCGCCCCGCGGCGAATGGCAGGCGCAGCGCCGATCTTGCTGAATGGCCACCATCGCGCGGCTGGCGTTTACAACCGCGAATAGGCAAAGGGGCTGGGGTCCACCAGTGGCGTGCTGCCGTCGATCAGGTCGGCCATCAAGTGGCCGGCGCCAGGGGCGATGCCGAAGCCGTGGCCGGAGTAGCCGGTGGAGAGAAACAACCCCGGCAGCGCTTCGACCGGGCCAATCACCGGAATGGCGTCCGGGGTCACATCCATCACCCCGGCCCAGCTCTGTGTCACCGGCATGGCGCGGAAAAACGGGAAGGCCTTGGCCAGTGCCTCGCGGGCCTCGGTGAGGATGGCGGGGGACGGCTGTGGGTCAAGCACCCGGCAACGTTCGAACGGGCTTTGCGCGTCCATATCCCAGCGCCGGGGTTGGCGCAGCTCCTCGATAAACCGCCGGTCCAGGCGCACGCGCACTTCACGGAACTGCTTGCCCAGCGCCGGCAAAAAATCGCCCAGATAACGAAAACTGTCCGGCGTAATCGGCGCCAGGTTGGCGTTGCGCTGGGCGATGGTATAGCCGCCGTCAGCGCGCTTGCGAAAGGCATAATTGCTGGCACCTACCGCCAGCTCCGGGCCGCCAGGCATGGGCGCAGTGCGCAACACCGAGGCCACCACCTTCAATTGCGGCAGGCGCAGGCCGAGGTTGGCGCAGAACAGCGTCGACCAGGCTCCGCCGGCCAGCACCACCGTGCTGCAACCCAATCGGCCCTGCTCGCTGTACAGCCCACGTACCCGCCCGCCCTCGATATCCAGCCCGCGCACCGCGCAGTTGCTGACAATCCGTGCACCGAGGCGTTGCGCGGCGCGGGCAATCACCGCACTGGCAGCTTGCGGCTCGGCGCGGCCATCGCTCGGTGTGTGCAAGGCGCCGGCCCAGCCCGCAGCCGCACCCTCGGGCATCACCCGCAGCAGGTCAGCGCCTTCCAGCGCACGCGCCTGCATGCCATAGCCACTCGCCGCCGCCAGCCAGTCGACCTGCTGCTGCAACTGGCGTGGTGTTTCGCAGGCGTAGAGCACGCCGCTGCGGCGAAAACCCAGGTCTTCGCCCAGCTCCGCCTGCCAGCCATCCCACAGGCGCAGGCTGGCCAGGGCCAGGGGAATCTCCGCCAGGTCGCGGCCCATGCTGCGGCACCAGCCCCAGTTGCGTGACGACTGCTCGGCGCCGATCAGGCCCTTCTCCAGCAGCGTTACCGCAATACCGCGGCGGGCCAGCCAGTAGGCCGTGCTGACGCCGATAATGCCGCCACCAATGATCGCCACCTCAGTGCTTGCCGGTAGCTTGTCGCTGACCACCTGTTCAATCTGCGGGTACATGCCCAGCCTCCGGTAGGGTGCGCTGTGCGCACCGAAAGTAATGGCGAGCATGCCCTGGCCGGCGAGGCGTGCAATTTGCATCCATCTCGCCAGCCTTCTTTTATCAACATGTGAGAAATGCCATGAGTGGCACCCAGAGCCTGGAACGGGCGTTCCTGCTATTGCGCGTTATCGCCGCAGCCGGCCAGCAGGGCGCCAGCCTGGACGAGCTGCGTACCTCGGCCGATTGCTCGCAGGCCACAGCCTATCGCCTGCTGCAGTACCTGCGCCGCCAGGGTTTCGTGCGCCCGGCGGCGCAGCGCGGGCGCTATGTGCTGGGCTACGAACTGTTCGCCCTCGGCGCCCAGGCCGGCAACGCCAGCGCCCTGCGCGAACATGCGCGGCCGGTGCTGCTGCGCCTGGCACAGCGCTTTGGCGACAGCTTCTTCCTGCTGGTGGCGGACGGTTATCAGGTGCTCTGCCTGGATATGCTGGCCGGCGTACTGCCGGTGCAGAGTTACAGCGGCGCGGTGGGCGGGCGCATCCCCATGGGCGTCGGCCAGGCCTCGCAAGTGCTGCTGGCCTGGCTCGGGCGCCCCGCGCGCAACGACATACTCAGCCATAACGCAGCGACCCTACGCCTCGACTACGGCCTCGATGTCGCACAGATCAGCGCCAGCCTGCCCAGCGTAAAACGCCTGGGCTACGCCAGCGGCCTGGTCGACAAACGCCTACCGGGTTACACCGGCCTGGCCGTGCCGATCCTCGATGCCGACGGCCAGCCGCTCGGGGCACTTAGTTGTGCTCTGGCTCGCCCGCGTATGACCGAGGCAAGGCGGCAGGCGCTGGCCGAGGCGATGAAGGAGGGGGCGCGGAGGTTGGTTCGCGGGTAGCTGGGTAGCCAGAAGCGGTCACTTACCAAAGGATGCTTCGGCTATAAATCTGCAATGAGTTGTTTTACGGATCTGCCGCTGAGGTAGCAGATCATGGTGTCCACTTGAATTACGCGCACGACAAAACTCAGTCGGCTCCGATGGAGGGGCTGTTGGACAGCAGTAAAGAAAAGCCCCGCCGAAGCGGGGTCAGGGTCAGACTCGGCCAGTGACCGTGTCGTATACCTCGTCATCTCGACGGGGGCCTACGCACAGCACCACGACCACCTTGGTGCCCTCAATGCGGTAGACGATACGAACGTCGCCTGTCCGTATCCGGCGGCAGCCGGCCAGAGCGCCTCGAAGCGGTTTGCCGATCTTGTCCGGCTCTCCGTTAATAATGCGCTCTTTGATCACTTTAAGAACTCTCTGCGTTTCGGCGTTGCCGAGCTGCCTAAAGTCCCCGTCTACTTCATCGTGAAACTGAACTGTCCAACTCATTGCGCTTTACCTGAAGCGAGCTTCCATGTCTTCGAAACTCACCGTTGCATTATCTTTCAGGCTGCTTAGGCGCACGGCGGCAAGGTTATCGGCACGCAGGTCTTCGAGTTCGTCCTGCATTGCTTGAAAGGCTTCGACGCCGATAAGCACTGCAGCTGGCTCATTGTCCTTGAAGATGACCAGGTGAGTGGTGAGCCCACTGCTGATCTCCTTCAATTTCGCTCCGAAGGACCTCGCCATTGCCGTAGCAGACACTGCCTGCTCAGCTCTGGTTAGTAATCCCATCATGGTTTGACCTCGTTGCTGCGCTACTCCGGTTGGGGTGCGGGGATGAGGCGCAGCGCTCACTCCTGCATTGGTGTGTTTTATATTACGCATAATAATGCGTAAATCAACCCGCATTCATCGGGTGCTGGTCACCTTTACGGTGGTAGTTTCTGGGGAAGGGAAAAGGGGACGGATTTATTTATTGGGCAGAATTTCCGTTTTGGCCGATAGTCACCGGTCCTGAATAGTTGGAATTGGCATAGGTGTCATGCCTATGGGGCTCGTAGCCGTGGCCACTGAAGTAGGCTTCTATGCGCTGCACTTTGTTCGGTGAGTGGCTGCGCAGTAGCCAATCCCAGGCACGGATGTCTGCAGCTATTTCACGGCCTCTCGCTGCTGCTGGTAAGGCTCGCCGCCATCATAAATGCGGAGCGCTGCCCATCAACATTCGCGCACGGTGCTGCGGTTGGATAAGTCCGAGGATTAGGCTGTTAGCGGTTATGCCCAATGTTCGACGAGCAATGACGCGACTTGCAATGCGCAAAGTGCCCCCAGGCCAGGAAGCAATGCCTTTGGTAGTAGGCGCTTCAGGCTGCCTTTCAACGGTTGTAGGAAGAAGGTCGGGCTCATTGACCAGCTAATAAGCAACGCGAGCAGGCCAAAACCCTGCAGCAAGTTGCTCAAGGGTGCCGCATTGGCATGGGTAACGATCCAGATGCTCAGGGCTGCTGCACCGAGTAGCCAAAAGCCCGCTAAATACTTCTCCAGCGGCGTCCATGTCGCTTTGTTCATGTTGATTCCTGATGGGCAGCAGGCTATCGAGGATCGGTGCCTGTGCTAGGCAATTTTTGGGGGGATTGTATTTGGCTATCTCTGTGGGAGCTATTGCGTTCTTGCCGGCGCGAAGAAAATACCCAGCCTGTCTTCGCTAAGCTCGCGACCCCATCGCGAATAAAGGCTAGGCGCCCCCTTCGCTCCTACACACACACATGCAAAATCGGCTGTGAATACCAGCAGAGCGCGATCAATCCGCCCCGTAGTTCATGATCGACAACAGTCGTATTGGCACTTGCACCAGTTTCTCCGGGCCGTGCGGGACTTCGCCGTCGAAGGTCAGGCTGTCGCCGGCTTGCATCGGGTAGAGCTGGTTGCCGTGGCGGTAGATCAGTTCGCCTTCGAGCAGGTGGAGGAATTCGGTGCCGGGGTGGGCGAAGGTTGGGAATTCTTCGCTGGCGTCGTCCATGCTGACCATATAGGCCTCGAAGCTTTTCTTCGGCCCACGGGTGTGGTTGAGCAGGCGGTAGGTGTGGCCTTTTTCGGTGCCGCGGCGCACCACTTCCAGGCCTTCGCCGGCCTTGACCAACAGCGCGCTGCCGCCTTGCTGGTCGTATTGGCTGAACAGCTTGGACATCGGCATGCCGAGCACGTCGCACAGGCGGCTGAGGGTGTCGAGGCTGGTGGAGACCTGGGCGTTCTCGATCTTGCTGAGCATGCCCTGGCTGATGCCGGCGATGCGCGCGACGTCGGTGATCTTCAGTTCCTGCGCCTGGCGCTGCCGACGGATCTGCATGCCCAGGTACTGTTCGAGCTTGAGGCGGGGCGTGGTAGGTGTGGTCGTCGTCATGGGTATCCATGCTTTCATGAATAAAAAATTCGCACCAGGAATGTGCGCATTGCATTGCTTCGGTGCGTGTACCGAGCGGGACTTTCCTCCTATGAAAGCATCTTTCCTGAGCAGATAGAAGAATGCCGGGGCTTTGCGGCCTTTCGGTCCGGCTGAGCCAGGTTGGCAAGCTGCTTGCATTTCTCTTTAGGAAATTAAAATTCCTGATTGGAATATATGGCGGCACAACCGGAGGCTGATACCCATGTTGCCCAGCGAAACCCAGAAGATCATCGACCAGCACGGCATCAAGTACGTACTGGCCCAATTCGTCGATATCCACGGTGCCGCCAAGACCAAGTCGGTGCCGGTCTCGGGTCTGCATACCGTGGCCGAGGAGGGCGCCGGTTTTGCCGGGTTCGCCATCTGGGGCATGGGCATGGAGCCCCACGGCCCGGACTTTATGGCGCGCGGCGACCTGGCCACGCTGATGCCGGTGCCCTGGCAGCCGGGTTACGGCCGGGTGGTGTGCGTCGGTCACGTCAATGGCCAGCCCTGGCCCTATGACACGCGTTATGTGCTGCAACAGCAGGTGGCGCGCCTGAGCGAGCGTGGCTGGACCCTCAATACAGGGCTGGAGCCCGAGTTCAGCCTGTTCCGCCGCGATGCCAACGGCAAGCTGTGCCCGGTGGATGGCAGCGACAAGCTGGAAAAGCCCTGCTACGACTACAAGGGCCTGTCGCGTTCGCGGGCCTTTCTGGAAAAACTCACCGAATCGCTGCAACCGGTCGGCTTCGACATCTACCAGATCGACCATGAAGACGCCTGTGGCCAGTTCGAGATCAACTACACCTACAGCGATGCCATGGAGTCGGCGGACCGCTTCACCTTCTTCCGCATGGCCGCCGGTGAGATCGCCAACGACCTGGGCATGATCTGCTCCTTTATGCCCAAGCCGGACCCCAAACGCGCCGGCAATGGCATGCACTTCCACCTGTCGATTGCTAGCGCGAGCAACAAGAATCTGTTCCATGACGCCAGCGACCCCAGCGGCATGGGCCTGTCGAAAATGGCCTATCACTTCCTCGCCGGTCTGTTGGCCCACGGCCCGGCGCTGTGTGCCTTCGCCGCGCCCACGGTGAACTCCTACAAGCGCCTGGTGGTGGGCCGCTCGCTGTCCGGGGCGACCTGGGCGCCGGCGTTTATCGCCTATGGCGACAACAATCGCTCGGCGATGCTGCGCATCCCCTACGGGCGCATCGAGTTCCGCCTGCCGGATGCCGGCTGCAACCCGTACCTGGTCAGCGCAGCGATCATCGCCGCCGGTCTCGACGGCATCGACCGTCAGCTCGATCCGGGCAAGGCCTGCAACGAGAACCTCTACACCCTCAGCCTGGACGAGATCGCCGCGCGTGGCATCGACACCCTGCCGCAGTCGCTCAAGGAAGCCTGCGATGCCCTCGAAGCCGACCCGCTGTTCCGCGAGGTGCTGGGCAAGGAGGTGGTCGACGAGTTCATCAAGCTCAAGCGCATGGAGTGGGTCGAGTACAGCCGCCACGTCTCCGACTGGGAGATCGAGCGCTACACCGAATTTTTTTGAAGCACCCAGCCGCACGCTTCAAACCGCAAGCGACTGCGGTGCGAAGCCTTGCACGACATCCGTATCAACTCGGTCAGCTTGCCGCTTGAAGCGTGTAGCTGGCGAACGAAGTGAGGACTGCTTTTATGTGTGGAATCGTAGGCCTGTACCTGAAGAACCCGGCGCTGGAGTCCCAGCTCGGCGCGCTATTCGAGCCCATGTTGCTGGCCATGACCGACCGTGGCCCGGACAGCGCCGGATTTGCCATCTACGGTGACGAAGTGAAGGATGGCTGGATCAAACTGACCCTGCAGAGCACTGCCGCCGAGGTCGATTACCAGGCCCTGATGGGGGCGCTGGAAGGCTGCCTGGGCTGCTCGCTGGACTGGTTTCAAAACGCCAGCGCCGCAGTGCTCAAGACCAACGCCGAAGAGGCGGCAGTGCGCGCCGTGCTGGCCGAACTGGCGCCCGAGGTGCGGGTGATGAGCGTTGGCCAGAGCATCGAGATCCTCAAGGGCATGGGCTTGCCCAAGGACATTTCCGAGCGCTTCTCCCTGGCCACCATGCAAGGTAGCCACATCATTGGCCACACCCGCATGGCCACCGAAAGCGCGGTGACCATGGAAGGCAGCCACCCGTTCTCCACCGGCCAGGACCTGTGCCTGGTGCACAACGGCTCGCTGTCCAACCACTTCCGTCTGCGCCAGGAACTGCGCCGTCACGGCATCGCGTTCGAGACCGACAACGACACCGAAGTGGCCGCCGGCTACCTGACCTGGCGCCTGCGCGAAGGCGATTCGCTGAAGGAAGCGCTCGACCACTCGTTGGGCGACCTCGACGGTTTCTTCACCTTCGCCATCGGCACCCGCGACGGCTTTGCGGTGATCCGCGACCCGATCGCCTGCAAGCCGGCAATCCTTGCCGAGACCGATGACTACGTGGCCATGGCCTCGGAATACCAGGCGCTGTCCAGTCTGCCGGGTATCGACAAGGCCCGGGTCTGGGAGCCGGAGCCGGCCACCTTGTATATCTGGGAACGTCCACGCGCTGCCTGAGCCGCCCCGCGCACGACTCTACGAATTCGGAGAACACCCCATGAAGACCATCGACCTTGCCAGCGCCAGCGTGCGCGACCTCAACCAGGCCCTGCACGACCAGGCCAAGACGCTCGAAGAGCGGGAGTGGCGGGTGACCAACAGCGGCGGCAAGCACAATTTGGCCGTGGGCCTGAGTGAAGCCCTGAGCATCGATATCGAAGGCCACGCCGGCTACTACTGCGCTGGCATGAACCAGAAAGCCTGTGTCACCGTGCACGGCAACGTCGGTGTCGGCGTGGCCGAGAACATGATGAGCGGCCAGGTGCGTGTGCGCGGCAGCGCCTCCCAGGCAGCCGGCGCCACCGCCCATGGCGGCCTGCTGGTAATCGAGGGCGATGCCGGCGCACGTTGCGGGATTTCGATGAAAGGCGTGGACATCGTGGTCGGCGGCAATATCGGCCATATGAGCTGCTTTATGGGCCAGGCCGGCCGGCTGGTGGTCTGCGGTGATGCCGGCGACGCCCTGGGCGACTCGCTCTACGAGACGCGCATCTACGTCAAAGGCACGGTCAAGTCCCTGGGCTCGGACTGCATCGAGAAGGAGATGCGCGCCGAGCACCTGGAAGAACTCGCCGAGCTGCTCAACCGCGCCGGCTTCGACCAAGACCCCAGCGCCTTCAAGCGCTACGGCTCGGCCCGTCAGCTGTACAACTTCAAGGTCGACAACGCTTCGGCGTACTGATCAAGCACCGCCCGGTGCGCACGGCGCACCCTACCGATTACCGACGCCCGTAGGGTGCGCGGGGCCGCCTAGGCTGTGCGCACCACTGCTTCGACGAGGAATGTGCAATGAGCGAAAAAATCACCCCGGTACTGCGCGAGTCCGCCACCTTCGACCGCCTGAGCATTCAGGAAATCCAGCGTGCCGCAGAAACCGGCATCTACGACATCCGTGGCGGCGGCACGAAGCGCAAGCTGCCGCACTTCGATGACTTGCTGCTACTCGGCGCCTCCATGTCGCGCTACCCGTTGGAGGGCTACCGCGAGAAGTGCGGCACCGATGTCATACTCGGCAACCGCTTCGCCAAGAAGCCGATCCACCTGAACATTCCGGTGACCATCGCCGGCATGAGCTTCGGCGCACTCTCGGCCCAAGCCAAGGAAGCCCTCGGTCGCGGCGCGACCATCGCCGGTACCAGCACCACCACCGGCGACGGCGGCATGACCCCAGAAGAGCGCGGCCAGTCGCAGCACCTGGTCTACCAGTATCTGCCCTCGCGTTACGGCATGAACCCGGATGACCTACGCAAGGCCGATGCCATCGAGATCGTTCTCGGCCAGGGCGCCAAGCCCGGTGGCGGCGGCATGCTGCTGGGCATGAAGGTCACCGAGCGCGTGGCCGGCATGCGCACCCTGCCGATTGGCGTCGACCAGCGCAGCGCCTGCCGCCACCCGGACTGGACCGGCCCGGACGATCTGGCGATCAAGATCGCCGAGCTGCGCGAGATCACCGACTGGGAAAAACCCATCTACGTGAAAATCGGCGCCAGCCGCCCGTACTACGACGTCAAACTGGCGGTGAAGGCCGGCGCCGACGTGATCGTCCTCGACGGCATGCAGGGCGGTACCGCAGCCACCCAGGAAGTGTTTATCGAGCATGTCGGCATCCCGATTCTCTCGGCCATCCCGCAAGCGGTGCAGGCTCTGCAGGAGATGGACATGCACCGCAAGGTGCAACTGATCGTCTCTGGCGGCATTCGCACCGGCGCCGACGTGGCCAAGGCCATGGCCATGGGCGCTGATGCGGTGGCCATCGGCACCGCCGCGCTGATTGCCCTGGGCGACAACCACCCGAGCCTGGACGAGGAACTGAAGAAGATCGGCTCGGCCGCCGGCTTCTACGACGACTGGCAGAACGGCCGCGACCCGGCCGGTATCACCACCCAGGACCCGGAACTGGCCAAGCGCCTCGACCCGGTCGCCGGTGGCCGGCGCCTGGCCAACTACCTGCGCGTGCTAGTGCTGGAAGCGCAGACCATGGCCCGCGCCTGCGGCAAATCGCACCTGCACAACCTCGACCCCGAGGACCTGGTCGCCCTGACCGTGGAAGCCGCCGCCATGGCCCGCGTGCCCCTGGCCGGCACCAACTGGGTGCCGGGGCAGCTGCAGTACTGAGCGGGCTATGTGCTCAGGTGGCTGCTGCCCCGCGCTGTAGGAGCGAATTTATTCGCGATAATCGCGTCGTTTCGCACCGACTCAGGCATACAACAGACCCTAACAAGAAGTCTATGTCTCAGTTCGGTGTTGCACGGCGCCGCGGCTTCTCGTAGGAGCCGCGCCTCGCGGCGAATAGCAGCCATTCAGCGGTCTATCAGATAGCCCACAAGCTTCGCGCCGTGGGCGGCGCTCCTACGGTCTGCAGGCGAATGCAACAGTCAATTGGGACATAGCCAACAGCCTCCGCAAGTTGCGGATTTACGGGGCAGCGGGCTGCGTGTAACGACGCTGGATGCGCTCCAGTTCACCTGAAAGGCGCAATTGGTGCAGCGCACGGGCCCAGTCGCTTATCAGTTCGTCGTCACTGTCGCGGCTAAAGGCGATGTACAGCGAGGCGCGGTAGATCTCGATAGGGATTTTGCGCAGCGTGCCAGGGGCGATGTTCAACTGGCGGCTGTAATAGGCCACCCCCGCATCGGTATCGCCAATGATGATATCGGTGCGCCCAGCCATGAGCATGCGATAGAGCTGATGGTTCGCGGTGGCACTTCTATCGATGTTATTGAGGCCCAGCGACTGCAGCATATCGGGCACCAGGCCGGCATGCCGCGTGGTGATTCGCGGGACGTGCAGCAGTTGTTCCAGGGAATGTACGGGCTGCGCCGCGCTGGCCAACTGATAAGGGTAAATGGACTCTTCGACGATGGGCCCAACCCACTTGTATAACGGTTCGCGCTCGGCGGTGCGGAACATGGAGTACATGATGGTCTTGGGCCGGGTCTGCAGTGCACGGGTGGCTCGCATACTCGGCAGTAGCACCATCTCGAAGTCATCCCCAGTCAGCGCCATGATGGCCCGAACGATTTCGGTGGTCATGCCCGTAAGCTGGTGGTTCTCATGGTAGTTGTATGGCGCCCACTCTTCGGTAACTACCTGATACTCCTCGGCCCTGGCAAAAGTACCGAGCAGTAGGCAGATCAGTGCTGCAGCAAGCGTCGAAAATTTCACGTGTTCTGCCTGATGGGCTGTGCGCTGTTTTAAAAACGAATAGGGTCGAACATGCAAGACAAGCATAGTTGCTGACACGCACCTAACTTTTTAAACAGGGCTAAATGGGTCATGTCGCGATCTACGGCAAGCTTGCAGGGCCGTTTGGCGGCCGAACCGGCCCATGCTCAAGCCCGTGAGTCTCAGTGGGTGTGCTCACCTAGGCAAATACGGTTACGGCCTTGCTGTTTGGCCTGGTAGAGCAGGCGGTCACACTGCGCGAGCAGGTCATGAGCATGCAGCAGCCCGGGTGTGGCGGAGGTGATCGCGCCCAGGCTGATGGTCAAATGGCGCAAGGTGTCGGGGCGGTGCAGGTGCTCGATACCGAGGCTGGCGACCTGTTCGCGCAGCCGCTCTGCGAGCGCACTCAATTCGTCGTCATGCTCGATATGCAGCAGGATCACGAACTCTTCACCGCCGTAGCGGAACAACTGCCCCTGACCGTTGCGCACGCTATTGCCCATGCAGCTTGCGACCTTACGCAAGCACTGATCACCGGCCAGGTGGCCGTAGTGGTCGTTGAAGGGTTTGAAGTAGTCGATATCCACCAACAGCAGTGAAAAGTGCCGGCCATCCAGGCGCATCTGATTCCAGTGTTTCTCCAGGCTCAGGTCAAAGGCGCGGCGATTACCGACGTCGGTCAGCGCATCGGTGCTGGCCAGCGTTTCCAGACGCAGGTTCAGCTCGGCCAGTTCGTCGCGCTGGCGCTTTTTCTCCAGGTCATTGAGAAACGCCACGCGCACGCCATTGATATTGGTCCAGCTGATAAACAGGCTGAACAGCAGCACCGGCAAGTAGGCGATGGCAAACACCAGCACCGGCTTGCTCTGGCCGTCGTGCAGCAGCGACACGTTGTAGAGGATGATCGCCGAGATCGTCAGCGAGCACAGCACAATGCCGCGCAGCGAATAGCGCGCGCCCAGGTTGGCGAGAATGATGAACACCACCGAGGCATACAGGAAGGTGTGGATATCCGGCGAGCTGCTGCGTTTGAGCAGCTCGAACCAGGCGATGGTCGAGACGATATCGTGCAAGGGCATCAGCATGTCCATCAGCAGCACGTTGCGGCTGTGGCGAAACACGATGTAGATATTGACCAGCCCAATCAGGCTCAAGCCACCACGTAGCAGCAGCGACTCCAGGGCCATGTCCGGGATCAGCAGCGCATCGGCGAACACGTAGAGGTCGTAGGCGATCATCGCGATAAAGTTGATCGCCAGCAAAAAACCGCCGTAATGCTGCTCCACATAGCGCTTGAACGGCGCCTGCAGGTGCGCGGGAATGCTCCGGCCATACTGCCGTACGGGCGCAGAGTCCAATTCGAAGGCGCTCATCGAGCCTTGTTCCTTTAGATCGTCAGGGCCGAACAGCACACCTCAGTTAAGGTGCACCAGCGGCATTTATAGTGGGCTGTACAGGCTGGGGTGATTGCTTTTGGCCAGCGCGGCCAGGCAAGCATGCCTGAAATACATGACGTTAGCCCGCGGGCTGTTCGGCATGTCGTTTTTAGTGCGTCCTGCCCTTCAGCCGATACGCGGCTGTAGGCCTGGCCCGGTTTAGCGCGATGCTGCGTTTCTCGATTGCTCATTTAGCCGGCTAAACTTCGCGGGACCAAACACCTAGGCCATAAATATGGCTGCATCACACAAGGAACCCGCCTCAATGGCCTCCCCAGATAAACAGCAAAAGCGCGCCCAGCGAGCCAAAGCCAAGGCCAAGCAGAACCGTGCGGGCAAGCCCAAAGCCAATGTGGTGCACCCGGTGTTGGCCAATCCGTTGATCAACGAGCCGTTCGATGATGTCGCAATCGATCTGAGCACCTTCGACTTCAAGGACATCGAAGAAAACGGTTTCGACCCGGCGGACTTTGACGATCTGTTCCAGGCGATGAAGTTCGGCGAAGGCATCAGCCTGCTGGCGATGTGCGTGGTGTTCCTGCAATACCCGGTGTTGGAGCTGGTGGTCTCGGAGGAGGAAGAAGAGGCGGCAACTGACTTTATGATGGGCCTGCTGATCACCTACCGCGCGCTCTTGCACAATGAAGATGAAGACACGGCTGTGGCATGGATCGGTGGTGAGGCCTTCCAGGCTGCCTACAACCAGGCGTCGATGATCCTGCAGAAGAAAAACGCGCGCGTTTAACCACACGCCAGGCAGCCACTGTCGGCTCGTTGGTGCATACCTGCACAAAGCGCTCGTTGCGTCGAATGCAACTGTGACTCAGCTGGCCCGATTCAACAGCAGGGTCGAGAAATCGCAGACTGCGCTGGCCAGTTCTGCCACATGCCGGTTGAGGCCTTTTTGCCGGTCGCTTCTATAGAGCGCGGCATAACGTATATGCGGCAGCCCCGGCGTAGTCGAAATGGTCTTGAGCATGCCTAGATCCACGAGATGGGAAAGGCATTGTTTGGGCAGATAGCTGATGCCGATCCCCGACAGTGTCAACCCTACCTGGACCAGCAAATTGTCACTGCTCAGCGTTCGCGGGAGATACACGTTGTGGCTCGATAGCCAGCGTTCATACACCACCCCGGTCCCGGAACTGGAACCTTGCGTCAGAACGGTGTAGGCACCTAAATCTTGCAGGCGCATGGCCGATGTGTGGGGCGCTAAATGAGGCGCACACATCCAGGCGTTTTCGACTGTTTTCAGCGGCGTCGCGACAAAGCGGACGTCTTCGTAGACATCCGGCACGATGATCAGATCCAACTGGTCATCTTGCAGTTTCCGGAACAGCTGGGTGCTTAGCTCCACTGAAGGTTCGATATGAACCTTTGGATACGTTTGTCGAATCCCTCCCACCAACGCGGGAAGCCAGGTCATTGCCGTCAGCTCGGTTACACCGATGCGAAAGTGCTTGACCAGTACCTCGTTCGAGCTGATCCGCTCGACCAATGCGTCCCGGCTTTCGAGCAGGCTTTTAGCATCGTCGAGTAGCTCGAATCCCTTTTCGGTTAACCGCGCCTGGCGTTTCGAGCGATCAAACAGCTCCACGTCGAACGATTCTTCCAGCTCCTGGATCCGCTTTGAAATGGCGGATTGAGACATGTGCAGCTTGTTTGCAGCCGTTTCAAAGCTGCCCATCTCCGCTATCCAGTAGAGCGCTTCCAGTTGCTTGAAAGTGATCACGATACGATTCCATATGAAAAAAAGAGGTCTGATTGGATCGTAAAATATCGCTAAAAATAATTTTAATCACCTCCTAAGATCGGGCTGTAAACCAGCGAAGCCCACCCGGAGATTAAAAATAATGTTGCCTGGTCTGAGAATCCAAACCTGCGTTAGTCCTGCCCCCCAGCACCTGATCGATGCGTTCCGTGACGTTGTCACCCCTCACCTGAGCGACAGCCTGGGCCGTCATATCGGAGCCCGTGGGCTCAAGCGCTACAACCAGACGGGCAAGCTTGTAGGAACTGCGCTCACGGTCAAAACGCGTCCAGGTGACAACCTCTTTATCTATAAAGCGATGTCCATGATCCAGCCAGGGCATGTGCTGGTGATCGACGCACAGGGCGATACACGCAACGCGGTAATCGGTGAGTTAATCAAGCTTTATGCACAGCAACGAGGATGCGCGGGCTTCGTTGTGAACGGTGCGATTCGCGATGTCGCCAGTTTTGAACGTACGCCCTGTTATGCCCTGGATGTCGTCCATTGCGGCCCCTATAAAACCGGTCCTGGCGAAATCAACGTGCCGGTCAGCATTGCTGGGATGCTGGTCAATCCTGGCGACATCATGGTTGGCGACGAGGATGGCTTGCTGGCATTTGGCCAAGAGCATGCCGAAGCGCTTCTTGAGGCTGCGCGTAAGCATGCGCTGCATGAAGAGCGCATCAAGGCTGAAATCGCCACTGGAAATCCTCGCCAGTCCTGGATGGACGCGGTGCTCGATAAGCACGGTCTTGCCCAGGGTAATCAGCAATGAGTGCCCAGTATCTTTCCGCCCGCCTGCTGACCATTCAGCCGTCGCCAAGTGTTGCGGCTAATGCGCTGGTCACTGAGTTGCGCGCTCAAGGGCGGGACATCATTAACTTCACCATCGGCGAGCCGGACTTCGACACGCCGGCACATGTCCTCCAGGCCGCCGCTGATGCCATGGCCAATGGCGAGACCCATTACACCGACACGCGCGGAACCCTGCATTTACGCAACGCGATTGTGACCAAGCTTTCCCGCGATAACGACCTGGCCTACACGCTGGATGAGGTGATTGCCGGGAGCGGTGGCAAACCGCTTATCTACCACGCGCTGGCCGCCACGCTAAACCCGCTGGATGAGGTGATAGTGCATGCCCCTTACTGGGTGTCCTATCCCGACATCGCGCGCCTGAACGATGCCAAGCCGGTGGTCATCCCTGGTGATGAGGGCAATGGCTTCAAGTTGACCCCACAGGCACTGGAAGGGGCCATTACGCCAAATAGCAAATGGGTCATTCTCAATACGCCTAACAATCCCTCAGGCGCCGTTTACAGCAGGGAAGAGCTTTTAGGGTTGGCTGAAGTTCTGCGTCGCCACCCGCATGTTCTGATCCTGTCTGACGAGATCTACGAACACTTTGTTTATGAGGGTGCGCAGCACCTTTCAATTGTAAATGTCGCACCCGATCTCAAATCGCGCACCCTCATCATCAATGGCGCCTCAAAGGGCTATGCCATGACCGGGTGGCGCATCGGTTTTGCCGCAGGGCCCAGCGTCCTGATCCAGGCCATTGGCAAGCTGATCTCGCAAACCACAACCTGCCCGAGCTCGGTAAGCCAGGCGGCGGCGGTTGCTGCCTTTGCGGGTGACCAGACCCCCGTCAGAGAGATGCACAAGGTCTATGTTCAGCGCCGAGAGGCAATGCTGGCTGCCCTCAGTGATATTGACGGCCTCCGTTGCACGCCACCACAAGGTGCGTTTTACCTCTTCGTCAATGTCAGTGGTTTGTTAGGCAAGCAGACGCCGCAGGGCCAAACGATAGCGAGCGATGCCGACCTGACGACGTATCTGTTGCAAGAAGCAAATGTTGCCACTGTCAGCGGCGACGCTTATGGCATGTCTCCCTACTTGCGCCTGTCTTTTGCAAGCCCTGTCGAGATTATTGAAGACGGCTGCCGAAAAATTGCGGCGGCGTGTCGGAAGTTGAGCTGACTTCATTATAAAACCAAGCTGAATAGAGTCATGGAACGACTCATTGATGATCTGCCTAAAACGATAATTTCAATAGAAGGGGCACGAAAATGAAGGGCTCAAATACCCGCTTGTTAAATGCGTTGCTTCCTCGATTTGAGGAGCAAGCATGAAGATTTCTTTTGGTCTCTCTACAAAGATATTCATAGGCTTTACCACCGGCATGTTGTTCGGCTTGGTCGCGCCTGAATGGGGGGTGGCACTCAAGCCACTTGGCGATGCATTTATCCGCGCCATTCAGATGCTGATCATCCCTATTGTGTTTTTCAGCGTGGCGGCTGGCATTGCGAATATGGGGGATGTGGGCAAGCTAAAGCGGGTCGGTGGGAAGACCTTGGTTATCTATACCGTGATGACCGTGTGTGCAGGCATCGTTGGCTTAATAGTCGCGAACGTGCTGCAGCCAGGTGCTGAGTTCTCGACTGCCGGCGTTTCGGTTGCGTCTGCCAGTGAGGTGCCCACCATCGGGCAGTTTTTGCTCAGCATGATTCCCTCCAATATCTTGGATTCAATGGCTAAAGGAAGCGTCATACAGGTCATCCTGATCGCGGTGCTGGTGGGTGTTGCCATGGTATTGCTTGGGGATAAAGCCAGCGCCATCAAGACACTGTGCGATCAGGCATCCAACGTCATCATGAAGTTATTAGACATGGTCATGGCGGTGTCGCCCTATGGCGTGTTCGCACTGATGGCGTTTTCGATGGGTAATTACGGTCTGGAAATATTCAGTCAAGTCGGTCAGTTTATTTTGGCGGACTGGATAGGCGTATTGATCGTATTGCTCATTACCTTGGTGGTCGTTGTGGCATACACCAAGATAAGTCCTCTGTACTTGCTTAAAAGTCTCGGCAAGGTCTGGATGGTTACCCTGTCCACTACGAGTAGTGCCGCGACCTTGCCGATGAGCATGAAGGTGACTAATGAGGACTTGCAGGTTCCCAGTTGGATAACCTCTTTTATGCTACCACTGGGCGCGACCATCAATTTGATGGGAGCGGCAGTCTACTTGTCGGTTTTGGCTGTATTTGCTGCGCGGTTTTACGGTGTTGAGCTGAGCATGGGGCAGATGGTCAACGTCGTTATGGTCGGTACGCTTCTGGCCATGGCGGCGCCGGGGATTCCCGGCGGAGGCATCGTAATGGGCACCTTGATGCTGCAGATCATGGGGTTGCCGTTCGAGCTCGTTGGTGTGATCGCGGGCATCTACCGTGTGATCGATATGGGGCATACCTCCCTCAATGTGACCGGTGATGTTGTCGGCGCCTTGTTGGTCGCCAAGAGTGAGGGGCTGATTCATTGCCCGGAAGGCGTGCCCGTTTCAACTGAGCCAAACCAGGCAGCTGTCACGCAATAGAGCTAGGTATTTGTTCCCGTTTCATCGCAGCCGCGAACGAAGCGGGAATAGCCCCTGACACTGTTGAACGCCGGCCTTGGTTGGATCGACCACGGCAGTCGGTCGCTAGGTTGAGCAACGCCATGCCCGGGAATGCTTACCCCGGGTACCGTTTCGCTCAATCTGCGCGCTGCGCATACAGCCACCTACTTTTCACCCTTAAAACCCGCGCTTCACTCTCCCTCCCTTTGCGCCCTGGTGGCGCATGTTGCCCTGCCTTTGTGCAGTTTTTTCGCCCTCTCAGCCGCTGGCTTTGCACGCCCCCAGGGAATGGGCGAGTGCTTGAAATGGCATGGTCCATGCTTTCCTAAAGAGAACAAAAAGTTCCTGATAAGAATTTAATGGAACGCCACTTTCTCGTTCGCGCACACCAGGGAGGCACTCGCCATGACCGCGCCCAGCGCTGAGCCGATGTTCAGTACACCTCGCTACGCCACGGTGCCCAACCGCAGGCCGGCGCTTTACCGTGTGTTGGTGGCGCAGGATGCGGCCCTGGCCACAACGTTGCTCGACCACCTGGCGCCGACTCTGCTGTTGAGCCTGGGCGGCGAGTTGTCGGCAGCTGTCGAGCATGAGCAGCTGCCCAGCAGCGAGGCCCTGTACCTGCGCTTGCACGCGCTGCTCGACCAGGCCCAGGCCGGTACCTGTGTGCAGGCGATCGGTGACGAGGTGTTTGTCTGGCAGGTGCATCGTGTGGCGCGGCAGGCTGGTTTGCTCGGCGATGAGATCGAACTGTTCCGCCAGGGCGCGCGCCGGCGCTTGTATTGCGTGCATTGCACCCGCCTGCAGGAGATTGGCGCGGAGACTGAAAGCAGCTGTAGCCACTGCGGCGTTCGGCTGTTGGTGCGTGAGCATTTTTCCCAACGTCTGGGTGCCTATATGGGCGTGTGCATCGACCCGGACCGTCCCTTTGCCACGGTGGTACAGCCATGAGTGCGCTGCTGGAAGTACAGGTCGCGGCAGTACGCCAACTGACGCCGGTGGTGCGCGAATTTACCTTCGCGGCCGTTAACGGTCGGCTGCCGGGGTTTTCCTCGGGTAGCCATGTGCAGGTGGTCTTGCCCCTGGCCGAGCGGACCCTGCGTAATGCCTATTCATTGTTGGGCGACCCCCGCGACTCGGGCGTTTACCGCATTGCCGTGCGCTTGCAGGAGGCGTCGCGCGGCGGCTCGCGATACTTGCACGAGCAGGTGCAGGTGGGCGACCGCCTGCAGATCGGCGTGCCAAGCAACCTGTTCCCCCTGCATTCGCTGGCGCGTCATCACATTCTGGTGGCTGGCGGCATTGGCATCACCCCCTTTATGGCGTACCTCGCCGAGCTGGAGGCCCAGGGCGCGTCTTTCGAGCTGCATTACGCCTACCGCAGCGGCCTGACCGATGCCTACACGGCCGAGCTGCAGGCGCGGCTCGGCGCGCGCTTCCACGGTTATGACGCAGCAGCCGGGCAGCGCCTGGATTGCGCCAACTTGCTTACGGGCAAACCACTCGGCAGTCATCTGTATATCTGCGGCCCGCAACGCCTGCTGGATGATCTGCGCGCCCGCGCCGCTGCGCTCGGCTGGTCGGCTGGGCGCCTGCATTGGGAAGCTTTTGCCGCGCCCGAGCCGGGCCTGCCGTTTACCGCCGAGCTGACGCGCAGCGGCCAGCGCATCGCTGTCGCCGGCGACCACAGTTTGCTGGAGGCCCTGGAAGCCGCCGGTGTCGAGGTACCGAATCTCTGTCGCGGCGGGGTCTGCGGGCAGTGCGCCACGGGCTACCTGGGTGGCGAGGTCGAGCACCGCGATCACTATCTCGATGAGCAACAGCGTAGCCATGTGTTGATGCCCTGTGTTTCCCGCGGTGGCTGCTCTGGCCCGCTGCTACTCGATTTGTAGGGCGTGTGTCCCACCGATTGGCAATGGTGCGCACGGCGCACCCTACAGGAGAGAGTCATGTCCGTTGTGATGAAAGCGCTGGAAACCTACCGAGACGACTTCACCTTTCGCAACAGTCCCGAGGCCATCGCCCGTTTCCCCTTTCCGTTCCCCGAAGACAGCTACATGTACTCGGTCAACCTGGAGCCGGCCACGCCGCGTGAGCCGGGTTCGGTGTTCGCCCACTGGTTCGATATCGACGAGCACTACGTTTCCGAGATGGCCGAGCGCGCCCGCGTGCTGGAGAGGGACCCGGACCGCTGTCTGGTGATGCCACACATGGCCCAGGCCGCCTGGGACACCCTGGAAATGCTGATGGAACACCTGGCCGCCGATTACCCGGAACACTTCGCCCTGCAGCGCGAGGGCGCCCAGTGGCTGTGGAGCAACCGTCCGTTGGGCATTGAGCAGCGTTTTACCTTTGGTGATGCCAGCACCTTGCCGTGCGAGCCGCTGGAGTACATCACCCGCCAGGCCCAGGGCGATTTCGCCTTGCTCGACCAGCGTGATGGCGATCTGTTTATGGACGCCGGCATGGTCACCTGCCCGGCGGACTGGTCACTCAAGTTCGATGCCGGTATGAGCTTTAAACAGTGGCACGCGCCAGTGCCGGGCGTGGCACACCAGCTCGGGGTGTTCGAGCGGGCGCTGAAGTACCTGGTGAATATCCAGGTCGGTCACCCGGTGCGCCGGCTCAACTGGACCATGACCATCAACCCGCGCCTGGATACCTCCTCGGAGACCTTCCACGAGTGGGGCCACGAGCGCGGCGAGGTCACCGCCGAAAATGTCGCCAGCCTGGTGCACCTGCGCGTTGAGTTGCAGTTCATGCCGCGCCTGCCGCGCAGCAATGCGCTGCTGTTCGGCATCCGTACCTACCTGATCAGCCTCGAAGAATTGGCCAGCAACCCGGCCTGGGCCTGCCGTCTGCACCGCGTGCTGCGCGACCTGCCAGATGAGATCGCCGACTACAAAGGCCTGACCCGCTACCGCCAGACCGTAGTGGACTGGTTGCGTCAGTTCGACCCCCAGGCCTGCGCGGCCTGAACCCATACCGCCTGCCTGCAGGCCAACCGCATTATCAAGAGGAGTATCCCCATGGCCAATTCCTGGCGCATTTCCGCCCTTGCCGAACGTCACCGTGCACTGGGCTCGAACCTCGAAGACTGGAGCGGCATGGGCACCGCCTGGACCTATACCAGCGATCTGGCTGACCAGCACGAGGCGATCCGCACCCATGCCGGGCTTATGGACGTCTCCGGGCTGAAGAAGGTCCACTACGTCGGCCCCCATGCCGAAAGCCTGCTGGACTACGCCACCACCCGCGACATCGGCAAGCTGTATCCGGGCAAGAGCGTTTACGCCTGCATCCTCAACGAGGCCGGCAAATTTATCGATGACTGCATCGTTTACCGCACCGGCCCCAACGCCTTTATGGTGGTGCACGGCTCCGGCACTGGGTACGAATCGCTGCTGCGCTCGGCCCAGGGCCGCCAGGTGGCGGTGCTGTTCGATGACGACCTGCATGACCTGTCGTTGCAAGGCCCGCTGGCGGTGGACTTTCTCGCCGAGCACGTGCCGGGCATCCGCGACCTGGCGTACTTTCATCACCTGCAGACCAAGTTGTTCGACCGCCCGGTAATGATCTCGCGCACCGGCTACACCGGCGAGCGCGGCTACGAGATCTTCTGCAAGGCTGCCGACGCGCCGCTGATCTGGGACAGCATTCTCGACCAGGGCAAGGCTCTGGGCATCATCCCCTGCGCTTTCACCGCACTGGACTGGCTGCGGGTGGAGAGCTACCTGCTGTTCTTTCCCTACGACAATTCCGAGATGTACCCCTTTGCCGACGAACCGGCCGGCGACACCCTCTGGGAGCTGGGCCTGGACTTCACCGTATCGCCGGGCAAGCAGGAGTTTCGCGGTGCCCGCGAGCACTACCGGCTCAAGGGCCGCGAGCGTTTCAAGATCTTCGGTGTGCTACTTGAAGGCGAGCAGGCCGCAGCCGGCGGCGACACCCTGTGGGCCGACGGCAAACAGGTGGGCGTGCTCACCTGTGGCGTGTACTCGCGGCTGACCGGCAAGTCCATGGCCATCGCGCGGATGGACGTGCCCTACGCCGAGCAGGGCGTGAAGCTCAAGGTCAAGGGCAGCCTGGCGGTCAGCGCCATCGCCCACACGCTGCCGTTCGATGACCCGGAAAAGAAAAAACGCACCGCCAAGGGCTGAGCCGTTCGCTTTCTGCTGAGACCGAGCGCCTGCACGATATAAAGCCATAAGGAGTAACAACGTGGCCTGGTTGAATGGCTGGGGTTTTCTGCTGCTGGCAGGTATCTGCGAGGTGTTCTACGCCTCGATCATCCCGCGTACCGATGGTTTTACACGGCTGTGGCCGAGTTTGTACTGCGGCTTCTTTCTGCTGCTGAGCATCTACCTGCTCAGCCTGTCGGTGCGTGTGCTGCCCCTGGGCCTGGCCTATGCGGTATGGGTGGGCATCGGCACCCTTGGCACCGTGGCCTACGCTACGCTGTTTATGGGCGAGACCCTGGGCCTGGTACGCAGCTTGTGTCTGGTGATGATCATCGCCGGTATCGTCGGCCTCAAGCTGGCGACTCCGGGCAATGTCTAGGGTCTGTTGCCATTTCATTCACGGCCGCGCCGGAGCCAGTTTTAGCGCGAGGCAAGGCACGAGATGCGAAGTTTAGCTGGCTAAATGAGCCATCGAGAAACGCAGCATCGCGCTAAAACGGGCCCGGCCCTTCGGGTGGGGCCGCCTAGGTTGCGCGCAAAATCTCGCCATGCGTTGTTGAAGGACTTGGCAAGGGAACAACCATTACCTGCGTCCTTCGCCTAGCCTGGCGAGATTTTTCGCGGCAACGCGGCTCGCGATGAAACGGCAACAGACCCTAAGGAGTGTGCGATGCGGGTACAGGTGCTGCAACACGTACCATTCGAGGATATCGGCAGCATGGCCGACTGGTGTGCCGAGCGCGGCGCCAAGCTGAGCTATACGCGCTTTTTTCAGGCCGATGCGCAATTGCCCAAGGTTGCCGATTGCGACCTGATCATCGTTATGGGCGGGCCAATGAGCGTCAACGACGAGGCGGCGCTGCCCTGGTTGATCGCCGAGAAAGCCTTTCTGCGCGAGGCCATGGACGCCGGTGTGGCGGTGTTGGGTGTGTGCCTGGGGGCGCAGTTGATTGCCAGCGCGCTGGGTGCGTCGGTATACCCGAATGCCGAGGCGGAAATTGGCTGGTTCCCGGTGTGGCGGACGGATGGACTGGCGGGGGACTGTTTTGCTTTTCCGGAGCACATCGAGCTGCTGCACTGGCACGGCGAAACCTTTGCGCTGCCGACAGGTGCCACCTTGTTGGCTTCCAGTCAGGCCTGTCGGCATCAGGCATTCCAGCTTGGCCGACGGGTGATCGGCTTGCAGTGCCACCCGGAAATGACCCCGGCAATAGTCGCTGAGTTGCTCGCTGAATGTGCTGCTGAGCTACAGCCTGGTACCTGGGTGCAAACCCCTGAACAGCTCGCCGCCACGCCTGCGACCTACGTGCCGGGCAATGCACTGATTGCTCGGTTGCTGGATTATCTGGTTGGGGATAGGGCCGCGCTCTGATGCTGGGGGCGGGCAAGGTGTTTGCCGTTCGGATCCGTAGCGGGGGCTGATGGCGCGGTGTAGGCGCGTCTCTTGGTACTCGCAATATCGTTTCCGGGTATCGCTGCGCTCAACCCAGGCTACCGGTTAAACCGGTGGAGGCCATTTTCTGTGGGAGTCGCGCCTCGCGGCGAAGTTTTTGCTCTGCGTAATTGCGCTGCTAAACAGCGCTCCTGATATCGCTGAGTTCAACCCAGGCAACGTGCTGCCTGGGTTGAACAGTCGGGTCAGAGCTGGAAGCGGGAGATGTTTTCGCGCAGCGCCACGCTGGTGCGCGACAGGCTTTCGCTTTCCTGCTGAGCGCTGCGGAAGGCGGCGGCGGACTGTTCGGAGCTGTCACGCACGGCCACTACGCCCTGGCTGATCTGCTCGGCGACGGCGCTTTGCTCTTCAGAGGCAGCTGCGATCTGCTGGTTCATGCTGTTGATACGCTCGATCATGCTGACGATGCGGGTCACCGCTTCACCCGCTTCGGAAACCCCGTTGACCGACTGTTCACTGGAGCGCTGGCAGCGCTGCATGTACTGCGAGGTTTCATCGGCGATCTTCTGCAGGCCGGCGATCAACCCCTGGATTTCCGAGGTGGCCTCCTGAGTGCGCTTTGCCAGGCTGCGAACCTCGTCGGCGACCACGGCAAAACCGCGGCCGGCATCGCCCGCGCGGGCCGCTTCGATGGCCGCGTTGAGGGCCAGCAGGTTGGTCTGGTCGGCCACCGATTTGATCACATCGAGCACGCTGCCGATGTTGTTGCTTTCGTCTTTCATGCGGCCCATGGCAACGTTAGACTGCCCGATAACCTCGGCCAACTCGCCGATCAGGTTGACCGCATCCTTGGCCTTTTGCTGGCTGTAGAGGGCGGCACTGTCCGCCTCGCTGGCGGCGCCAGCGGCGGATTCGGCATTGCGCGCCACATCCTGCACGGTCGCAGCCATTTCGTGGACAGCGGTGACGATCAGCTCGACCTCGCGCTGAGCATGGGCCACGTTGTCCGAGTTGCGCAGGCTCGACTGGCTCAGTTCCTGGCTGGATTGCGCCACGACCTGGGATGAGGCTTCGATGCCCCGGGTCATCTCGCGCAGGTTCTGCTGCATGCGCAGCAGAGCTGCCAGCACGCTGTCTTGTGGGGGCTCGGCTTTGCGCTGGCTGATGCGCAGATCGCCCTGGGCAACCCGCTGGGCGAGTTGGTTGAGTTCGCTCGGCTCGGCGCCCAGTGCGCGTAACAGATTGCGGCTGATCCAGTGGCCCAGTATCGCCGCCAGCACGAACGCCAGAGCGGTAATGATGATCAGCAGATTGCGCTGCTTCTGATAGTGAACCTCGTTGTCGGCAACCAGTTGGTCAGCCACCTCGTTGGTGTGGCTCAGGTATTCGCCGATGACCTGGGTCAGCTCTTCCAGCAGCGGCGTGCACTGCTCGCTGACCATGCGCAGGGCCTGGGCGTCATCACCTTTGAAGAGGTGCTCGGCAATGGTGTGAGCAACCGGGCTGTAACGCGACTCGACCTGCTCGATTCGCGAAAACATCTCACGTCCTGTGGCCGAAACATCGTTATGGGTCGTAACCGCCTGGCGCAGCGCGGCGAGGCTGCTGGCAACGGTCTTCTCATGGGCCTCGATGGCGGCCCGCTGTTGCCCGCGAGTGGCCGCATCGCCATTCAAGGCCAGATTACGCAGGGCAATCGCGCGATCCTTGGCGGCATCATTCAGTTCATTAGCCAGGCGGGCGCGTGCATCTACGCCGTTGACGTAACGCACAAAGCTTTTATTGCTATCGGCCAGGTTGTACAGCGAGACGCTCGCGATCACCAGCATAAGTGCAAGCAGGCTGGCGTAACCGACATAGAGGGTAGTGCGAGTCGAGAGGCGAGGGGTATTCGATGGCATAGATTACTACCTGGTGCGTTTGTGAACGACACGGTGTGGCTGATTGGTGCACCCGCAAGGGCATAGCGATACGCCTTTGATTTCGCATCCTGCGCGGGTGCTGATGGTCGTTCGTCCGCGAACGACTATCGCTTTTTGTTGTAAAGCCTTTTCTGTGGAAGCTGTACAGCGATAGCAGAATGGTAGCCAGTGTGTACAAAGCTGCGATTGGACTATCAGTTAGTCCCGATGACCGGTTAGTCGTTAAAAATGTGCGGTGCTGGATAGCGGGCTGTGGAAGGCACGTTCTGATTGGTTATCGCTGATTTGTTGGGTGCCTCACAGGTGTCACTGCAGTTACATATGTACATACTTTTTGTAAGGAGAGGGCTGGCGCAAGTAGCATGAAGCATCCTCAAACCACGGCTTGCGCTGCCAATTGCAGACAGAGTTTTGTGGGCCTTGGTGCGCACGGCGCCACCTACGTCAGGTACCAGCCCCAGGCGTCGCCGCTTTCGTAGCGGGTGATCTGTTTGGTTTCCAGGTAATTGTCCAAGCCCCACTCGCCCAGTTCGCGGCCGATGCCGCTGCGTTTTACGCCACCCCAGGGCAGTTCGCTGAAGGTCGGTTGCGAGCAGTTGATCCACACAATGCCGGCCTGAAGCTTGCGCGCGACCCGTTCGCAGCGCTCAAGGTCGGCGGACATCACCGCAGCGGCCAGGCCAAACTGGCTGTCGTTGGCCAAGTGCAGGGCTTCGGCTTCCGTGTCGAAAGGGTTGACGCAGACCACCGGGCCAAAGATTTCCTCGCGCCACAGGGCGCTGTGCAACGGTACGTCGGCGAATACCGTTGGCTGGATAAACCAGCCCTTGGCTTGCTCGGCTGGCCGTTCGCCGCCGTGCAGCAGGCGCGCGCCATCGGCCAGGCCCTGGGCTATGGCAGCGCTGACCTTGGCGTGCTGGCCGGCGCTGACCAGCGGCCCCAGCAGCACGCCCTCGGTCAGGCCGTTGCCAATACGAATCTGGCTGGCGGCATCGCTCAGGCGCGCCAGCAGCGCCGGGTACAGCGAACGCTCCACCAGCACCCGCGAGGTGGCAGAGCAGACCTGACCCTGGTTCCAGAAGATGCCGAACATGATCCACTCCACCGCCGCTTCGATGTCGCTGTCGGCGAAGACGATAAACGGCGACTTGCCACCCAGCTCCAGGCTGATGTTCTTCACGTCGCGGGCCGCGGCCTGCATGATCCGGCTGCCCGTCGGCACGCTGCCGGTAAAGGCCACCTTGTCCACGCCAGGGTGCTCGACCAGCGCTGCGCCGGCTTCGCCGCCCAGGCCGGGCAGCACGTTGAGCACACCGGCAGGCAGCCCGGCTTCAGCGGCGATGCACGCCAGCTCCAGAGCGGTCAGCGGGGTCAGTTCCGAGGGCTTGAGTACCAGGGTGCAGCCAGCGGCCAGGGCTGGGGCGACTTTCCAGGCGGCCATTAGCAGCGGGTAGTTCCAAGGGATGACCGCGGCGGCCACCCCGACCGGCTCGCGCACCACGCTGGCGCGAAAACGTGCATCAGCCAGGGCCACTGGGCGTTCGTCCGTGTCCAACCGCTCGGCCAGGTCGGCGTAAAAGTCGAAGCAGCCGGCGGCGTCGGCGATGTCCCATTGCGCCTCCGGCAGGGGCTTGCCGTTGTCGCGCACCTCCAGCACCGCCAGTTCGTCCTGGCGCGCGCGAATGCCCTCGGCAATACGCCGCAGCACGCTCGCGCGTTCGGCGCCAGACAAGCGCGGCCAGGGGCCGTGGTCGAAAGCACGGCGGGCAGCGCCCACGGCCAGGTCGACATCCGCCGGGCCGGCAGCAGCAACCCTTGCCAGCAGGCTTTCGTCGCTGGGGTCGAAGACCTCGAACTGGCCGCCTTGTTGCGGGGCGAGCCACTGGCCTTCAATAAACAGATGGGGGCGCTGGTACATGGAAACTCCTTCAGGCGGCGCGTTGCTTGAGCAGGTGTTCGAGGCGGTTGCCGGCCGCGCCATGGGCGAGGATCTGCAACGCCTTTTCGGCGATCACGCTGCCGGCTTCCAAGGGCGGCAGGCCGGCGCGGTAAATATTCGAGATGACTGTGTATTCCCAGGCGATCTGCGGGTTGCCGGAGAAGCCCGCGGCCTCAGCCTGGCTCGCAGTTTCCAGGCGATAGGCCAGATAGGCCGACAGGCTGCGCGAGGCCAGGGCGTCACCGCCGGGGCGCTCGCCAATCAGCATGATCACCAGGCGCGTCTGCACGGCCTCACCGATGGCCTCGGCCAGTTTTACCCGGCCATAGGGCGCGATGATGCTTTGGCCAAGGTTCAGCGCGCGGCTGGCCAGGCCGTCGAACAGCACTGGCAGCAGATCGCTCATATTGTGGTGCACGGCTTCGGCGCTGAGGCCGTCGGAGATCACCACCTGCACGTCAGTGTGTTCGGCGACGAGTGTTGCCTGGGCGTCTGCCGACAGCTGGGCACCGAGTTCGGGGTTGCCCAGGTGCGCTTCGCGGTTCTGCGCGCGGGTGGTGAGGTAGCGCGGTGCGGGCAGGCCGTTGGCGGCAAAGCCCAGTTCGTCCGGGCGCAGGTCGGCGTAGATGGCCTGCCGCGCCACCGCCTGGTTGCCGCGCAGGGTGCGGGCCACGCGGTTGGCCGGGCGCGGGCCGGCGTTGGTGAAACCGTAGGCGGCCGGTACTGATTCCAGCAGGCGCTGGTAATCCAGCTCGCTGTGGCAGAACTGCTCGGGTTTGCCCCAGTTCGGCCCGCGCTGCAGTTGAGCGTTTTCATCCTCGCTGAAAATGCCGCGCGTCAGCGCCCACTGCAGGTACTCCGGCGCCGGGCGCAGGTCGTGGACCTCGCGCAGGGTCTGGTCGTCGTGGCCGCTGGTGTCGAAGTAGGCGAGCATGCGGTCATTGCCCAGGTACACGTCCATAAAGAAGTTGGCCCCTGCGGCGGCCAGCAGTTCGGTGGCCATCTGCTGGCCTTCGGCGCTGACCTGCGAGTGCAGGGTGAAGCACGGCGCCATGCCCATGGGGAGGCCGAGCAGCTTGCCCATAAAGTGATCCTGCAGGCAGGAGTAGATCATCTCGAAATTGTCGAGGTGGGTTTCCGGGCCGATAAACCCGGTGACGTTGTTCACCATAAACGGCGAGTAACGCCGCGCCAGGCCGTAGCACAGGGCCTCGCAGGTGGCCATGTCGATGCCTTCGTGCTTGCCGTAGGTCAGCTCACTGCCTTGGCCGGTCTCGAAGTACATGACGTGCTCGGCGCTGTCACCCAGTGGGCCGTCGGCGGCCATGCGGGCGTAGGCGTGGTCGAGCAGCTCGACGGTGACGTCGAACTCGTCGGTCAGGGTGCGTTCGGTGCCGGCCAGGCTCTGGAACATGATCTCCACCGGGGCACCGCGCTCCAGGCAGGCGAGCTGGGTCTTGATGTGCGAAAGCACGCAGACCTGGGTTGGCGCGCCCGTCTCGCGGCGCAGTTTGTCCAGGTGGTGCAGGGTGGCCGAGATGTTGTCCACCGTGTCGATGGCCGGGTTGAGGCCAATCAGCGCATCGCCGGCGCCCATCGACAGGCCGGTGTACACCAGCAGACTGATGCCTGCGAGGTTGTCGGTGGGGTGGTTGGGTTGCAGGCGCGAGGACAGGGTGCCAGGCAGGCCGACCTGGGTGCGCGCGCGGGCGGCGGCGCCGCTTTTCAGGCGTTTGGCCAGGAGGATCAGCTCGTGCACGTCGCACAATTTGGCCAGAGCGGCGGCCATCACCCCGGTCAGGGCCGTGCCAATGCGACGGATTTCGGCACCTTTGCTAGCCAGCAGGCGATCCTTGAGTTCGCCGAGGCTGAGTGCGGCGATCTCGGCGAACACCGCGCGGTCGATCTGGTAGTTGACCCGCATCACGCTGTCGATCTGCCCATGGGCGTTGGTCAGTGGGTGGTCGTGCAGGTGTTGCAGGCTCAGCCCGGAGAGGATCGCCCGCGCCGCTTCGCGTTCCACTTCATCCGCCGCCGCCAGCCCGGCCATGCGTTCGCCGGCCTTGCTGATATCGGCTGCGCCGAGCAGCTGTTTGAGACCGTGGAAGCTGAAGCGCCGTTGCAGCATTTCGCTGCTGTAGGTCTGTGGCGGTTGCGGGCTGGGCAGAACGATTTGCTCGAGCGGGGTGAGGGCACGCATGGGGAGCTTCCTTCATTCAAGGCCGAAGAAGGACACCGGCACCATCTGCTGGTGCGGGCGGCCGATATGGATGAACTGCGCCGCGCGCGGCGGGATTTCGTCCACCACCAACAGGCACTGGGGCAAGCGGCCCCAGTCGCTGGCGTAGTGGCCGAGGGTCTTGCCGACGTTGGCTTCGAGCAGCAACACCAGCGGTTGCCCGGCGGGCAACGGGCGCTGCTGCAACGCTGCGCGCAGGTACTCGGCGAACTGACGCAGCGCAGCCAGGCTGGGGCTGGCGCCGAGCAATTGCAGGCAGGCGCCCTGGGGTCGATAGCGGGCCAGGTCGAGGGCGCTGGCCAGACTGGCGCTGCTGGCGGTTAAGGGCAGGCGTGCGATGATCGGCAGGTCACGCAGTGGCAGCACCCGCGCATCGGGCAGGTACAGGCTGCTGCCAGACACTTCGCAACTGTGCAGCGTCAGGCCCTGCACGGTGGCACGGCCACGGGTTTGCGGCAGCAGGTGCGGGCCGGCGCCGAGCAGGGGCGAGGCGAGAATCGCCTGGGCGAGATCAATGCCGAGGTCGCCGAAGGCGCTGGTGGCGGGCCAGGGCGCGCCTTCCAGGTACGCATAAATCAGCTCGCCGACGCCGCCGGAAAAGGTGATGGCGGGCGCGCATGGCAGCTCGGGCAGGCGCAGCGGCAGTTGCTCGTGCAGACGGCCGATAGGCGTGGCGAAGAAGGCCGCATCACCGCTGACCAGCGCCTCCAGAGCACTCACCTGCCAGCCCACCAAGCGTTCGACGTCGCCCGTGCTGAGTTCATCCCCCGCACGGCAGGCGATACCCAGGTGTTCCAGAAGCGCCTGGCCCTGTTCACTGCAGCCTTGCAGACGATAGCTGCCGGGCGCGAAACGCCAGTGCCTCGCGCCGATAAAGTGGCAGCCGCAGGCCAGCACATTGCCGTCCAGGCCCAGGGCCGGGTTGCTGGTGCCGCCGCCGATATCCAGGTTGAGGATTGGCTGGCCCGGATGGGCACGGCTGAGCAGGCCGCAATTGCCCATAAAAGCCAGCCAGGATTCCAGACCGGGGTCGTCGGCTGTGGCCATCAGGTTGTCGCCGATGCGCGCCTCGATCAGCCGGGTCAGGGTCGCTACGTTGCGCTGTTGGGCGGCGAGCCCGGTGACCAGCGCCGCGCCGGCGAAGGGCGGTTCGTCCTCCAGCCCGCAGTCGCGTAGCCAGCCGTCGAGCAGCGCGGTCAAGCGTGGCTCGTCCAGGCCGTCACCATTGAACGGTGTGAACACTGGCGGCGAGCGATAGAGCACCCGTGGTTCGGCAAAGCCCATGCGCCCACTGACACTGTGCCCGCCCAGGCGCGCTTCGGCGAGCAGGGCGCTGCTGGTGGTGGAGCCGAAGTCCAGGCCCAGTAGGCGGACATGACGTGCGCTCAGCATCAGGCTTGAGCCAGGCTAGCGGCGTCGTGGATGCCTGGGGCGAAGCGCCAGTGGCTATCGTCGTAGACCTTGCCCAGCCAGCGCTGCACCAATTCGCGGTATGCCGGTTGTGCACGGTAGTGGGCGATAAATTCGTCGATGGCGGCGAGCAGGCCGGCGTTGGCCGGCTGGTTAGCCACGGCGGCCGAGTAGTACCACAGGTTAGGGCTGAGGTTGCCGGGGAGGATTTCCAGGCGACCGCGCCAGGGGCTGCGTTCGCCCTGGCAGGCCCAGTGGTAGATCGGCAGATCGACAGCGAAGGCGTCCACCGTGCCATCGGCCAGACAGTCGTGGATCAGGCTCTGGTCGCTGTAGGCCAGCAGGTTGGCCAGTTCGACCTTGCCGCCCGGCTTGTGCTGGTTGGCTTGCCAGCGCAGGCCGCGTTCTTCCAGGGTGGCCATGGCAGCCGGGTCGTTGATGCAGCCGAGCACTTTGCCAGCCAGGTCTTCGACGCCCTGGATGCGTGTATCACCGGCACGTTTGGCCAGCACGTAAGGGAGGAATACGTAGGGCGCGGAGAAGGCCACCTGGTCGTAACCGGGCATCGGCGGCATGGCGCTCCACACCAGATCGGCTTCGTTGTCGCGGCGTTGCGCGCCGGCCTCCAGCAAATGCAGGCAGCGGTCCCAGGGGTGTTCGATAAAGCGGCATTGCACGCCCAGCCAGTGGGCGAAGGTACGCACCAGTTCGGCGTCCAGCCCCTGCAGTGGGCCACCGGCCTCGGTGCGGAAGGATAGACCCTTGAAGGCCGGCTCGATGGCCACGCGGATTTCGCCACGGGCGCGGATCTCGGCCAGGCGATCGTAATGTGGGTCGAGGTGCAGGCGCTCTTCGTGCAGCAGGCGCTGCAGTCCTTGTCGCGGGTCTGGGTCGGCATACACTGAGGTCAGATCATTGAGCAGCGAGCGGCTCCAGTTGCTGCGTCCGCGCAATTGCGCCTCGGCGCTCTGGCCCAAGTGCACGCCGGCAACTATGACCTTGTTATTGCCTTCTATCTCGTCCAGGCGCGCGGCCATCTGGCCGAACAGACCATGCAGACTGGACAGCGAGGTGCCGACTTGGCCGCTGAGTTGCTGCAACTGCGCCTCGGCGCTGTGCAGCAGGGCGTCCAGCTGCTCACTGAGCTGAGACATGTCGATCTGCTCGAAGGCCTGGCGGGTGTTGGCCTGGGTGCGCAGGGCCAGGTCGCGGATCTCGCTGGCGACCACGGCGAAACCACGTCCGGCCTCGCCGGCATGGGCCGCCTCAATGGCGGCGTTGATCGACAGCAGTTGCACGGTGCGGCCGATCTCGTCGATCGAGCGGATGACCTGGTGCGAGGCGCTGGCGCGCTCCTCGATGGCCTGCTGCAGCTCGGCGAACTGGCTGGCGAAGAACTGCCGGGTGCTTTCCAGCTCGTGGGCCAGCTCACCGCGCAGTTCATCGGCGCTGCGGCTACTGTGGTCGAGAAAACCGCGGGTGTGGTTGAGAAAGGTCAGCTGTTCGCCGCTGCGGGCGGCGATTTCGGCCAGACTGTTCTCGGTCTGTTCGACAGCCTGCATGGCATGCCGCTGCAATGCGTCGAGGCGCCCATAGAGCAAGCTCAGAGCGCGGCCCTCGCTCGGCGGCGGCTCGCTCAGGCCGCGTTCCAGGCAGCTACGCAGCTGCTCGGGTAGGCTGCCGTCGTCCAGCTGCAGGGCGCGTTCAACATCACCGGCGAGCAGAACGACCTGCCAGGCTGGCACAACGGAGGGAGGGGATTTGAACCAGGCCATGCACGGCTCCTCGACATTTCAGGGCGCTACCGGGCTGATCGATACGTAAGGCGAGCGCAGCTAGACCCAAGGGGCTTCCAGCGCGAATAGGGCGCTGGCATGGCAGCGACTCGCAAAAAAGGGCCGGCGGCGAGCGCCGCCGGCCGGGGAGCTACTTGAGCTTGGCGAGTTTGTCGTCCGGCAGGGCGTAGCTGTGCTTCTCATGCTTGATGGTGGCGATCAGCGCATAGAGGCTGACACCGGCCACCAGCAGGCTGATGAAGATCAGAATGGCGGGCTTGTCGGCGAAGGTGAACACGGCGCTGGCGCCGTCGAAGGTGGTGATGCTCATGGCAATGCTCCTTTAGGTAGGCCTGCCGTCCATTGACGGCAGGCTGCATGGCGATCAGGCCGGTTTGGTGTCGCCGATCAGCGGGCCCGAAGTTGGCTCGGAGCCGCCGACGCTGGTGCTCTGGCCGTACATGGCATTCCACTCCGGGTAGGCCTGGGCCGGTACTTCGGTCATGTCCAGGCCGCGTTCTTCGGCGTGTGCCGGAACCCGCAGCATGTCGAAGTGCTTGAGGATGTAGGAAATGATGTAGCCAGGGATAAAGCCCAGGGCTGCCATGACCAAGGCGCCGCCCAGTTGGCCGAAGAAGCTGATCGGCGCCATGCCGTTCATGTTCGGGTAACCGGCGAGGAAGATGCCGCTGATGACCAGACCGGCAAAGCCACCGAAGCCGTGGACGGCGAAGGCACCGACGGCGTCATCCAGCTTGAACTTGAGCAGCAGGTTGTTGACCAGCGGCGCCGCCGCGGCTACGCCCATGCCGATCAGGTAAGCCAGCCCGGGGTGGTACAGGTCCAGGCCGGGGGCCACGGAGATGATGCCGACCAGGCCACCGGACATCATCCAGAACGGTTCGCGGGTGGTCAGGTAGGCGCCGATCAGGCCACCGGCAAAGCCCATCAGGGTGTTGAAGGCGAACGCCGAGAGGTTGGTTGGCTGGCCGTAGATGTTGATCCACTGGGCGCCGGAGTTGTAGATGATGCAGCCGCCGAGGAAGCCGAAGAAGCCGACGATGATCAGCATCAGGCCGACCACGCTCATGGGCATGCTGTGACCGACGATGGCGTTGGCGCTGCCGTCTTCGTTGAAGCGGCCGATGCGTGCGCCGAGGTTGATCACCACGGCCAGGGCGAAGAAGCCAGCGATCATGTGCACGACACCGGCGGCGCCGACGTCATGGTAGCCCCACTTGACGGTCAGCCAGCCTTCCGGGTGCCAGCCCCAGGATGCCGCGAGCAGCCAGAGGAAGCCGCCGAGAACGATGGTCAGGATGATGAAGGCGCTCATGCGTGCCCGTTCGATCAGCGCACCGGAGAGAATCGAGCCGGTGGTGGCGGCAAACATGGCGAACGCGGCCCAGAAGATGCCGGTGGCATTGTCCTGGATGTTCGGGCCCATGGATTCGCTCCAGGGCATGCCGGCCATCAGGGCGTCCATGCGCGGCACCAGGCCGTCCGGGAAGGCGTTGTACACCGCCCAACCGAGCAAAAATACGCTGGGCACGATAAAGCCGAATGCCAGGATGTTTTTCACGCCTGCCGCCAGCGCGTTCTTCAGCCGCGAAGCACCGATCTCGTAGGACAGGAAGCCGGCGTGAATGCAGATCATCAGGGCGATGCACCACCAGTAGAATATTTCCATATTCAAGGTGTTGGTCATCTCTATCAGAGCCTGTAGCTCCTCCAGAGTAGGGGGTGTTTTCTGCTCTTCCATCAATCAATCCTCGATGCTGTTCTTAGAAGGGTCTGGGTATTGGCAGTGGAGCGGTGTGCGTGCCCTGTATTTATCTGTAGTTATAAAAAGTTCACTGTGAGAATAGGCAAACCTTGTGCCAGAACTGCTTTTTGATGCACTGCCCACGGCTGGCGACGCGGGCTGCAGAGGTGTGAAGAAAATGCCCCGTTTCTGATCAATCTGCTGGCGATACGCCTGAAAATGGGTCGTGTTCAGCGGTTTTTCTGCAGCATTGCCTGGATCTGCTGCACCGACTCCTGGGTGCGCCGCGCCAGGTTGCGTACCTCGTCGGCGACCACGGCGAAACCGCGGCCCTGCTCGCCGGCGCGCGCGGCCTCGATGGCGGCATTGAGGGCCAGCAGGTTGGTCTGCTCGGCAATGCTCTTGATCACTCCCGCGACCTCGGCGATCTGCCCGTAAGTCGCCTGGATGCTGGCCTGCTCACGCTCGCGCATGGCCGCAGCGGCTTTTTCATCACTGATCTCGCGCACCGCGCCGGTGACGTGGATCAGCGTGCCCTGGGCATCGCGTAGGCAGCGCCCGCGTTCGCGGAACCAGACCTCGCCACGGGTCTTGTGGCGCATGCGGTACTCGACGGCGTAGAGACCGTCACCGTTCTTGTCGACCATCGAGGCGTTGAAGGCCTGCATGACCTGCTTGAGATCGTCGGCGTTGACCACCTTGAAATAGCTGTCCCAGCCGTCGGGAAACTCGGCATCGCTGTAGCCGATCAACTCACGGAACTGCCCGGACCAGCGGATCAGGTTCTGTGGGTGGTCGGGGTCGCCATTCACCACGTTCATCGCCCAGCAACCTTCGGTCAGGGTGCGCTTGGTCAGCTCCCAGACCTGGCGTTCTTCGTCCCAGTGCGCCCGCTCGCTCAGGAGGCTGTGGTTCTGCTCGTGGCTGTTGCGCAGCTCGTCTTCGAGCAGTGCGCACTGCTGCTCGGCCTGGCCCAGGCGCTGTTGCAGCGCAGCATATTGCTCGGCGCTGCAGGGCGCGGGTGGCAGCTGTTCGGCGTGTTGGCGAATGCGTTGCAGCTCGCTCCAGTCGCGCTGCAAACGTTCCAGGCTGCCCAGCAGCTGCGGCTGGCGTTGCAGGTGCGCGGGGCTGGTGTCCGGTTGCTGTTGGGCAAGCAGCCGATCAAGCCACTGGTTGAGCTCGTTAGCCAGGTTCCGGGTCGTATTGCTGAACCACATCGGCTGATCCTCCTTGGGCATTGATGGGGGCATTCACTGCTTGCCTAGCAATTAGCCGTCCAAGTCCGTCGGGGGCGCTGTGCGTACTGAGCCAGGCCCGCTGGTGCGCACGGCGCACCCTACGTATTGGCATGCCGGCATCAGGCCCTGACCCGACTCTTGTCCGGGTCATAGGCCACGGTGCCAGTGGCTACCGTGGCACCGATGCGTTTTTGCTGGCCATCGAGCTTGCCGATTTCCACCCGTGTGCCCGGCGCGCAATAGTCGATGGCCAGGCGGCACAGGGCGATGTTCTTGCCCAGCACCGGCGAGCGGGTGGCGCTGGTAATCACGCCGACCTGGGCACGGCCGACATGCACGCAGTCGCCATGGGCGGCGATTTCGTTGCCGTCCAGTTCCAGGCCGACCAGTTGCTGCATGGGGTGTTCCTTGCGCCGCAACAGGGCATCGCGGCCGATAAAGGCGTCCTGCTTGCTCTTCAGGGGCACGCAGAAACCGATGCCGGCCTCGTACGGATCGGTCTGGTCGCTGAATTCGTAGCCGGCGAAGATCAGCCCAGCTTCGATGCGCAGCATGTCCAGCGCGTGCAGGCCGAGCGGGGCCAGGCCCAGGGGCTCGCCGAGTTGCCAGAGGCGTTGCCAGAGCGTCATGGCATCACTGGGGTGGCACCAGATCTCGTAGCCCAGCTCGCCGGTGTAGCCGGTGCGCGATACCATCAGCGGGATGCCGTTGTAGTCGTCCAGGCGGCCGACCAGGAAGCGGAACCAGCCCAGCTCCGCCAGCGCCGGCTGGGTGCCCGGCGTCCAGATCATCTGTTTGAGCAGTTCGCGGCTGAGCGGGCCTTGCACGGCGATGTTGTGGATCTGCTCGGAGGCTGACTTGATCCACACCTTCATGCCGAGTTTTTCGGCCTGTTGGCGCAACCATTCGCCGCCGAAGTCCTCACCGCCGATCCAGCGGAACGCATCCGGGCCGAGGCGTAACAGGGTGCCGTCGTCGAGCATGCCACCGTGCTCGTAGCAGATGGCGCTGTAGACCACCTGGCCGACCGCCAGCTTGCGTACGTCGCGGGTCAGGCAGTAATTGAGCAGGGCTTCAGCGTCGGGGCCGAGCACCTCGAATTTGCGCAGGGCCGAGAGGTCCATCACCGCCACCCGTTCGCGGCAGGCGTGGTATTCGGCGAGGGTGCCGTAGCCGTCGAACTGGGTGGGCGTCCACCAGCCGCGGTAGTCGCTGAAGTGGCCGGTGAGGGTGCGGGTGCCAGGGTGAAAGCCGCTTTCGCGGGTCAGCACTGGGTCGGCGTCGGGTGTTTTGCGATTGGCCATGGCGATACTGAAACGCTCCTTTTCGGCATACACGCGGATATGGATGTCGGTCGGCTGCCAGCCGTTGGCTGGGTCGATGTCGTCCGGGCAGGAGCTGCTGGCGCAGACCAGGTCGGTCATGGCGCGCAGCAGCACGTAGTCGCCGGGGCGCGACCAGGGTTCATCCAGCGTGAGCTGCTGATGCGCATCGACCCCGGTGTTGAAGAAGAAGTTGATCGCCGGCCACCCCGCGCGCCCCTGCACGCCATGGGCGGCGAGGGCGCGGCTGATGTTGTCGCTGCAGTTGGCGTGGCCGAAGTAGCCCTGGGCCTCGTAGTAGCGGGCGGTGCAAGCCAGGGCGAAGGTGTCGTGACGGCCAACGGTGTCGCGCAGCACTTCCAGCATCGGCTGCAGGTTGCGGTCGAAAAATTTGCTGAACAGGCCAGGGCCGGGATAGGCGTTGCCGTTCAGGGTGCGGGTGACGGTGGGGTCGAGGTCGATCTCACGGCCGGCGTCCAGGCCGCGGCTGTCGAAGGCAACGAAGTCCGAACACTGCCGCCCGGCGACGTCGATCACCTGGATGTACTGACCGGCGCCAACACGGTAGTCACGTGCCGTGCCGGGGGTGATGGTAAATTCGTCGATCACCTCGCCGAGCGGTGCCGGCAACGTTGGGATAAGCAGGCTCGACGGGTTGGCGCGCTGGATCAGCAGGCGCAGTTCGCTGGCGCGCTGCTGGCTGTCTACTGCTACCGGGCCGCCGGGTGCCGCGACTATCACCAGCACTGGCGCGCTGGCTGTGAATGAGCGGCTGAAGCCGGCGGGCGTGCTCTCGGGCCACAGCGCGGCGGCGTTGGGCAGGTGGCGGCAATCGATGCCGCGCATGCGCAGCCCGGCCTGTACATGGGCCGACTCGCCGCTGCCGTCATGCAACAAGCGGGCGATAAAGTCGGCCCCAGGGCTGCCCAGCAGACTCAGCTCGGCCAGTGCCTCGCGACCCGCCTCGGCGAAGGCCAGTAGCTCGGCACGCTGGTCGCCTTCGACGTCGATCACCTCCAGGCGATCGCCGGGCTCCAGGGCGATCACCGTCAGCCCGCCAGGGGCGACGCGATGACGCTCCAGGCCCGGTGCGCGGGCGAACAGCGCCGGCTCGTGTGGTCGGCTGATCACGGGCATCTGCATGCAAGGTTCCTCGATTATTCTTATTGGTGCGCACGGCGCACCCTACGGGCTGCTGCGCGCACCGATATATCCGTCAGCCCACGGCCTTGATGGCCGTCTGCGGCTCGTCCGCCAGGTACGCCTCCAGTGAGTCGTCCAGTGCCTCCAGCCAGGGGGTGTGATGCGCGGTTGCCAGGGTGCCGGTCATCAACGAGCGGTGGCACTTGTTGCGGTAGCCCATGATGTCGTCGTACTTGTCGTGCTTCCACTCAAGGAAGGTCTGGTTTACCGCGGCAATGTCGAAGCTCGGGTAGTCGGTGGCGTCGATCAGGGTCTGGATGTATTTGCCCTGGAACTCGAACATTTCCTGGGCGTTCTTCAGGCCCAGTTCTTCCTCGCGCCAGGCCTGGTTTTCCCCGTGCATGGCGGCTTCGTCGGGCAGCACGATGCGCCCGAGGATGACGTCACGGGCATACCAGGCCTGGGCGTCGAACATGTTGAAGCTGTACCACTGGTCCTGCATGCCGAGGTAGATCAGCTTGGGGTTCGGCTCCCAGAACACGCCCTTGTAGAGGTTCAGTGGCCACAGGCGGTTGCCGGTCTTCAGGCGCAGCTCTTCGCTGAGGAAGGGGAAATGGTGCTTGTAGCCGGTGCACAGGATGATCGCGTCGACCGGCTTGCTGCTGCCGTCGGCGAAGAAGGCGGTGCTGCCTTGGACGTGCGTGAGCAGCGGTTTTTCTTCCCAGTTTTCCGGCCATTTGTAGCCCATGGGCGCGCTGCGGTAGCAACTGGTGATCGAGCGCGCGCCGTATTTGTAGCACTGCGAGCCGATGTCCTCGGCCGAGTAGCTGGCGCCGACGATCAGCACGTCCTTGCCTTTGAATTCCAGGGCATCGCGAAAATCATGGGCATGCAGTACGCGCCCGGCGAAGCGCTCGAAACCCTCGAAGTAGGGCACGTTGGGCGTGGAGAAGTGACCGCTGGCGACCACCACGTAGTCGAACTGCTCAGTGTGGGTCAGGTCCTGGTCGTAGCTGTGTACGGTGACGGCGAAGGTGCCACTGGCTTCGTCGAAGGTCACCCCGCGCACGGTGGTATTGAACTGGATGTACTGACGCACGCCGGCTTTCTCGACGCGACCCTGGATGTAGTCCCACAGCACCTCACGTGGTGGGTAGGAGCCCATGGGCCGGCCGAAGTGCTCATCGAAGGTGTAGTCGGCGAACTCCAGGCATTCCTTCGGCCCGTTCGACCAGAGGTAACGGTACATGCTGCCGTGCACCGGCTCACCGTGTTCATCCAGACCGGTGCGCCAGGTGTAGTTCCACATGCCACCCCAGTCGGCCTGCTTCTCGTAGCAGACCAGATGCGGCATGACGGCGCCCTTGGCAGCGGCGGACTGGAAGGCGCGAAGCTGAGCCAAGCCGCAGGGGCCGGCACCGATGATGGCGATACGAGGGGTCATGTGGCGCTCCTGGTGGAATTATTTTCAGGAATTTAAGTTTCTCTCTGCGAATCACCATACGGCCTGTACGGCAGCCTGCAATTCGTCCCGAGGAGGTACCCCTTTGGAGGTAGTCGCATGCACTGCGCCAAGGCATGAGGGCCTTATGCTGGTGCAGCAACTGGGGCGTTATTAGTTTCCTGGCAAGAAATTATCTTTCTTTATGGTGTGTTTGACGCTTTGCGCCTGGGGCATGGAATTTGCTCACCGCTGACACCCATCGCTGCTTTCTGGAGGCAGGATGTTTCAGTCGTTGTTGCGCACCCTGTTGCACGAGCAGCCCAGGCGAGTCGATGCCACGCCTGGCTACCAGCAGGGGCTCGATGAATTACCGCTGCGCCTGCTGCAGCAGGCGGGCAGCGATGCGCCCTTGCTGGATCTGCTGCCGCACCTGCGCGATGCACTGAACGCCAACGCGCTGTACTTGCTGCTACCCGTGGCAGGCGCGCCAGGCTGGCGGCAACTGGGTGCGCCGAGCGCTGAGGGCTGCCCCTGCGGTTTGGCGGCCTGCGAGCCGACGGTGCCGGGGACGGTGCGCTTGTGCCGCGGCTGTCTCGACCAGGGCCGCTACCGGGCTCTCGGCGGTTTGCCGCCGGAAGACGCTCGGCCGGCCTGGTTGCTGGTGGATTTCAGCCAGCGTCCCGGCCCCTGGCAGCGCGAGCGCATGCAAGACATCACCCGGCGGCTGAGCGAGGTGCTGCAGGCGTTCGGCGAGTCCCGGCGGCTGCGCCGCAGCGAGTTGGCCGCCGAGCGGGCGGTACTGGCGCGTGAGCTGCACGACTCGGTGGCGCAGCAGCTTGGCTACCTGCAGATCCGCAGCAGCCGCCTGCAGGCGCTGTTGGTCGAACACCCGCATCCCGCTGCCGGGGCGATGCTCGACGACCTGCGTGAGAGCGTGCGGGTCATGCATCGCCAGGTACGTGAGCTGATCAGCAATTCTCGCCTGGGCATGGATGGACGCAGCCTGCGCCAGGCCCTGGAGGCCTCGGTGGACGAATTTGCCCGCTGCAGCAGTTGCGTGTTCACCCTGGATAATCGCCTGCCCGCCAACTGGCTGCCGGCGGAGGGCGAGCTGCAGCTGTTGCAGATTGTCCGCGAGGCGCTGGCCAACGCGGTACGTCACTCCCATGCGCGGCAGGTGTGGGTGCGCCTGTGGCCAGTGGCGGGCGGGGCAACGGTCGAGGTGCGCGATGACGGCGTCGGCCTGCCGGAACCCTTGCCCGAGGGTGGGCATTTCGGCCTGGGCATCATGCGCGAGCGTGCAGCAGCCATGGGTGCACAGTTGACCCTGCAGGCGGCACCTGGCGGCGGTACTTGCGTGCGCGTGCACTGGGGGCGGCCATGAACGAACCGGTAAGCCTGTTGTTGATCGACGACCACCCGCTGCTGCGGCGCGGGCTGGCCGAGCTGTTTGAGTCGAGTGGAGCGTTCCAGGTGGTCGGCAGCGTGTCCAGCGGTGCCCAGGGCATCGAGCTGGCTGAGCAACTGCAGCCGCAGATGGTGCTGCTCGACCTGCATATGCCGGGCCTTGACGGCCTGGCCACTCTGGCGGCGCTGAAACGTCAGCAGCCGGCGTGCCGGGTCATGGTGCTGACTGCCTCGGCGGCGCGCGATGACCTGCTTGCCGCGCTGCGCGCCGGCGCCGATGGCTACCTGCTCAAGGACAGCGAGCCGGAAGACCTGCTCGCCGCCGTAGTCGCTTGTGCCAGTGGCCAGGCGCGCCTCGACCCCGCGCTGTCGACGCTGCTGGCCGGCAGCCTGCGCGAGCGCGATGCTCCCGTCGACTCTCTGCGGGTCAGCCTCACCGAGCGTGAGCGGCAAACCCTGGCGCTGATCGCCGAAGGCTTCAGCAACAAGCTGATCGGCCGTCAGTTGGGCATCAGCGACGGCACGGTGAAAATCTATGTCAAACACCTGCTGGGCAAGCTCAATCTGCGTTCGCGCTTGGAGCTGGCGGCCTGGGCACATCGCAGCGGCTTGGCCGATGATCGTGGGGAGTGGCGATGAACTGGCTGCAGCGTAGCCGTGCAGGCCTGGGCCGACTGCTGGCGCCAGACGCCGCCGATGTCGATGACCTGCCCATGGCATTGGTTTATCTGGATGAGCGCGGACGGATGTGCCGGGGTAACCGGGGCTGGGAGGTGCTTAGCGGCTACCGGGCGACTGACTGCCTGCAGCGTGATCATTGCGAATTTCTGCATATCGAGGACCGCCCGCTTTGGCAACTGGGGTTGCAGAGCCTGACCGAACAAGGCCCCTCACCCTGGGTCGGTAGCCTGCGTTACCTCAGCCGGGCCGGTGAGCTACTGTGGGTCGAGGCACGGGTCGTGCGCCGCTCAGGTGGCTATGTTGCCAGCCTGGCGGATATCAGCGCCCAGGTCCCGCAGCGCCAATGGCTGCACGCCCGCCACCGCAGTCTGAACAATCTGCTCGATGGTCTGCCGCTGATGGTCTACCGCTGCCGCAACAACCGGCACTGGAGCATGGAATATGTCAGCGCCGGGTGCCTGGAACTGACCGGTTACGCCCCCGAGCAACTGATCGACAGCCAGCACCTGACCTTCAATAGCCTGATTCATCCGCTGGATCGCGAACCCGTCTGGAGCAGCGTGCAAGAGGGCCTGCGCGCTGTGCAGCCGTACGCTTTCGACTATCGCCTGCTGTGCGCTGATGGCCGGGAAAAGTGGGTGAGCGAACGCGGCCGCGGCATCTACTCCGACTGGGGCGACGTCCTCGGGCTGGAAGGTGTGGTGATGGAGCGCGCAGAGCGTGAGCGGCTGCCAGTCGCGCTGGCCCACCCGGCGGGCTTCTGAGCACGTAGCTGAACGCCCCATACCCTGGTGACGCTGTCCCGGGTATCGCGGTGCTCCACCCAGGCTACCAAGTGCTCAGATAAGTCGTAGCCTGGGTCGAGCGAAGCGACACCCGGGAGAGGCCCCGGATTCAATTCCCCGCCATAAAGCTCTCGGGGTCTGCACAACGAAAAACGGCCCGCCACAAGGGCGAGCCGTTTGCTGACACTGCGGTCGATCAGAACTCGTGATCGGCGGTGTCCGGGTTGAGGTCGCTGATGCCCAGCTTGCCGGCCGCTTGCTCGATGGCGCCGGTCTGCTTGACCAGGGCACCGATGGCGTCGCGCACCAGTTGCTGACCTTCGGCGTTATCGGCGGCGATCAGTTGATCGAAGTGCACGTTGTTCTTCTCGGCGCTGTCGACCAGGGCCTGCAGTTTGGCTTCGGTTTCTTGCAGGTCGGCCTTCAGTGTGGTGTCGGCCGCAGCATCGGCCTTGGCCACCAGGGAGGACAGGCTCGGGCCGGTCAGAGTGGTGCCGTCGACTTTCTTGTACTCGCCCAGGTAAACGTTGCGAATGCCCTTGCCGTTGTAGAAGTGCGAGTTGTGGGTGTTGTCGCTGAAGCAGTCATGCTCGTCTTCGGTGGAGTTGGCTTCCAGCGCGACCTTCATGCGCTCGCCAGCCAGTTCGCCGAGGGACAGGCTGCCCATGCCGAAGAGCATTTTGCGCAGACCGTTCTCGGCCGACTCGCTTTCCAGGGTGGCGCGGTAGTTGTCGGCAACGCCGGCTTGCCACTGGCCGACCATCTCGTCCAGGTCGGCAACCAGCAGGTCGGTAGCTGCCTTGAGGAAGGCACGGCGGCGTTCGTTATGACCACCTGTGGCGCCTTCACCCACGACGAAGTCGCTCGCCGGACGCTCACCCGCACCCGGGTTGGTGCCGTTCAGGTCCTGGCCCCAGAGGAGGAACTCGATGGCGTGGTAGCCGGTGGCGACGTTGGCTTCCGAACCGCCCAGCTCATTCAGGCTGGCCAGCAGTTCCGGGGTGATGGTGGTGACGTCGAGCTTGTCTTCGCCGACCTGGATCTCGGTGTTGGCGATGATGTTGGCCTGGGCGCCCGGGTTGCCCAGCGCGTGCTGGTAGTCAGTGGCGACGTAATCGATCAGGCCTTCATCCAGTGGCCAGGCGTTGAGCTGGCCTTCCCAGTCGTCGACCACGGCGTTGCCGAAGCGGAAGACTTCGGTCTGCATGTAAGGCACGCGCGCCGCCAGCCAGGCGTCACGGGCGGCCTTGAGGGTGTCGTCGCTGGGGTTGGCGAGCAGGGCGTCGACTGCGCTTTGCAGCGCCTTGCCTGTGGTGGCGGCATCGCTGAACACGGCCAGGGCCAATTCGGCGTAGTGGGCGACCACGGCTTTGGCAGCGGCCTCGTCAAGCGTGCCGCTGGTGGCGACCGGTGCGCTTTCGCTGCTGGCGGCTGGCGCGGCGGCCTGCGGCGCAGGGGCCTTGTCGTCGCCGCAACCGGCGAGGGAGATGGCGATGGCCAGCAGACTGGCGGAGGCCAGGGGCATACGAATCATGACGAGTTCCTTTGCGGTGTGGAGGTGTGCGCACGCAACTGCGTACGGAAAACTGCAACATAATGCGAAAGATTTGCATTTTGCGCAAAGGGTCTGTGCAACGCATTGAATGTTCATGGCTTGAGCACGCAAGCAAAAGCGTGCGCCAGGCCTGCCTGGACAGTGCTGGATGCCGCTAGAATCAACTGACTTACCTGCTGCCCTATTTGTGGAGCTTTGCGCATGAGCCTTGCCAGTGTCGTTGTTCTCGTGGTCCTTATTCTGCTCGCCGGTTATGCCGTGGTGCTCTACAACGGCCTGGTTCGCCTCAAACATGGGGTGAGCAAGGCCTGGGCGAATATCGACGTGCTGCTGCGCCAGCGGCATGAGGAATTGCCGAAGCTGGTGGAAACCTGCAAGCAGTACATGCAGCACGAACGTACCACCCTGGAACGGGTCGTTGCGGCGCGCCAGGCAGTCTCCAGCGCCCGCGAGCAGGGCGACGTCAGCGCTGTAGGGCGCGCTGAAAGCGGCCTGCGTGCCGGCCTTGGTCAGTTGTTCGCCCTGGCGGAGAACTACCCGGAGCTCAAGGCCAATGACAGTTTCCAGCACCTGCAGCAGCGCATCAGCGGCCTGGAAAACGGCATTGCCGATCGCCGTGAGCTGTACAACGAGGCGGTGAACCTGAACAACGTGCGCATCGAGCAGTTCCCCGATGTGTTGCTCGCCCGGGCTTTCGCCTTCAAGCCCGCAGCACTGCTGGAGTTCAGTGAGGCAGAGAAGGCCGACGTCAACCTGGCCTCGCTGTTTAACTGAGCCATGGGACTTGAAGGCCTGACATTTGGCCTGGCTGCCAGTGCTGTACTCAGCGTCGCCAGTGGCTGGTGGGCGCTGCGCCGCCTGGTGCAGGCTCGTCATCTGCTCGATACGCCGACCTCGAAGATCCGCTCTGCGGCCCAGGGCTATGCCGAGTTCTATGGTGTGCTGCAGGAAATCCCCGAGACGGTAATAGTCGCGCCCCTGACCGGCACGCCTTGCCAGTGGTGGCGCTACCGCATCGAGGAATACCAGGGCAGTGGCAAGAGCCGCAGCTGGCGGGTGGTGGAGCGCGGCACCAGCGAAGCCTGGCTGCTGCTCGATGATCACACTGGCCAGTGCCTGATCGACCCGCGCGGCGCGCTGGTGCGCCCAGCTACACGGGTGGTTTGGCAGGGCCATCAACGCCATCCGCGCGGGTTGGCGAAGACCGGTTTTTTCGCAGCGCTGGGCCTGGGCCGTGAATACCGCTACACCGAAGAGCGCCTGCACAGCGGGCAGCCGCTGTACGCCATCGGTGAGTTTCGCAGCAGTGGTGGCGGACGCCAGGGGTTGGACCTGGACGCCGCCCAGCGCACGGTGGTGAGCGAGTGGAAGGGCAACTTCGATGGTTTGCTGCAGCGCTTCGACCAGAACAGCGATGGTCAGCTTGATGAGCGGGAGTGGGCGCGGGTACGCCTGGCCGCCCGCCTGGAAGCCGAAGACCGGCATCGGGCGCAGAGCGCGCAACCTGCGCGTCACCAACTGAGCAAACCACGGGAGTCACAGCCTTTCGTGCTGTCGTGTGCCGGTGAGGATGAGCTGGCGCGACGCTTTTACTGGCAGGCTGCTGCGGGCTTCGTGCTATGCCTGGCAGGCGCTGTGGCTTACGCCTGGTTACTGGGGATCAAGGGTTTTTGATGCGCTCGCGCCGCCGCATGGCGGGCGCGGCTAAGGCTATGTCCCAATAGGGCCATAGCGCAGCACCGGCATGAAACCAGGTGTAGGAGCCCCGCCTCGGGACGAAGCGATTGCAGCCATTCAGTTACCTCGGCGTTGCCCATGGCATTCGCCGCGGGGCGCAGCTCCCACGAAAAGCATCCTCGCCACGCAACACCGTACTGGGACAGAGGCGCGGCTACAGGGTGGCGGGGTTGGCCGAGGCGCCGATACGCCGGGCCTGCTTGAGGTACAGGGTCAGCTCGCGGGCTGGCAAGGGTTTGCTGTAGAAGTAGCCCTGCCCCTCGTGACAGCCCTGGGCGATGATGTAGGCCTCCTGCTCGGCGGTTTCCACCCCTTCGGCGATGACCTGCATGCCCAGGCTCTTACCCAGCTGAATGATCGCACGCACGATGGTCGCGTCATCTTCGTCGTCGAGCAGATCCTGCACGAAGCTCTTGTCGATCTTGATCTTGTCCAGCGGCAGGCTCTTCAGGTAGCTGAGTGACGAGTAACCGGTACCGAAGTCGTCGATCGCGATCAGCGCGCCGGAGCGGCGCAGGCTGAGCAGGTGCTGGGCTGCGGTGGTGATGTCTTCCATCAGGCCGGTTTCGGTGACTTCCAGCTCCAGGCTGCGCGGCGGCAGGCGATACACCTGCATCAGGTTATTGACCACCCTCGGCAGTTCCGCGTGGTGCAGTTGTACGGTGGACAGGTTGATCGCCATGCGCAGGTCAGCGAAGCCCTGATCATGCCATTCGCGCAATTGGCGGCAGGCCTGATCGAGAATCCATTCGCCAATCGCGATGATGGTGCCGTTCTGTTCGGCCAGTGGAATGAACAGGTCTGGCGGCACCAGCCCATGTTGCGGATGCTGCCAGCGCAATAGCGCTTCGACGCCGACTACGCGGTGATCGCGGTAGCTGATCTGCGGCTGATAGACCAGGTGGAACTGCTCTTGCGGCAGGGCCTCGCGCAGGTCCTTTTCCAGCTCGCGGCGGCGACGCATTTCACTGTCCACGCTGGCGATATAGAACTGGTAGCGGTTGCGTGAACGGCTCTTGGCCAGGGTCATGGTCTGTTCGGCTTTCTGCAGCAGCTTTTCGGTGCTGTCGCCGTCCTCGGGGAACAGGGTGATGCCGATGGTGGCGCGCAGGCGCACTTCCTGGTGGTCGAGAATAAATGGTACTTCCAGGTCGTCAAGGACCGCCTGGGCCAGTTCTGCCGCTTCGTAGGGCTGTTCGATATCGGCCTGGACCAGGGCGAACTGATCGCCGCCCAGGCGCGCCAGAGCGCCGAGCCTGCCGCTGTGGCTGCGCAGGCGGTCGGACAGCGCCAGTAGCAACTGGTCGCCGGTCTGGTAGCTGAACTGCTCGTTGATCCCCTTGAAGTCATCCAGCCCCACGCAGAGCACCGCCACGCGGCGCTGCAGGCGCCCGGCATCATCGAGGATCTGGTCGAGTTGTTGCTGCAGTTGCTGGCGATTGGGCAGGCCGGTAAGGAAGTCATACTGGGCCATGCGCAGCAGGCTGTTCTCGGCCTCGCGTCTTAGCTGGGTATTGCGCTCGATCGAGGACAGCAGCTCATTGGCGGTATTGATCCACAGGCCGAGCTCGTTCTTCTCGTGGCCCTTGAGCATGGGCAGCTTGTTTTCGCTGGGCCGGTCGGGGTTGATGTTGGTCAGGTGTTCGATGATTTTCGACAGCGGTTTGGTCAGCAGCCAGTGGTAGACCAGGTACAGCACCAGGCCCATGGCCAAGGCGCGCAGCACGCCGGAGATGAAGATGATCACCGAGTTGATGATGAAGCTTTCACCGTACTGCGCCGTATCGAGGGTGATGTTCAGGTCGCCGTAGTACTCGCTGTAGGGGCCGCGGCCGACCAGGCGCGTGGTGAAGCTCTGTTCTTTGCCGAGGATTGGGTCGGTGAGCCAGCGGGTTGGCAGAAGCACCGCCTCACGGGATTTTTCCGCCAGCATGGGTTCGTTGGGATGGCCAATGGAGGCGAAGCGTACCGACTCGTGCTGGAACAGGCCTTCGATGACCTGCATGCCCATTTCCCGGTCCAGGCTGTAGACCGCCTGGGTGGAGGGGTCGCGGAACATGCCCAGGATGCGATGGGCATCGTTGGCCACCGCTTGGCGGGTCTTGTAGACGTCGAACACGATCTGCGCACAGCTGAGTACGACACCGACCACGAATGCTGACAGCAGCACGACGCGCAGCAACTTGAGTGACAGGCTGTTCTTGAGTTCCAGCTTCAAATGGCGATTCCTTGTGCGTTGCCAAATGCGTCGACGTGCTGAGTATTGGCAAACTCACGGTTGCAGTCAAAGGGCCATTATCTCGCCACGTTGCCTGGGCTGCCGTTGAGTGTCCATGGCATGTTGCTGTTGCAGGATTCTACCGCCTGATAGCTGTATCGGAGCAAGAGCGGAGGACTTGAATATCACCTGTGGACTAAGCCGACATCAAAAGGCGATACGAGGTGTCGTCAATGGCGCCGAGTGGGTTATTGCCGAGCATAAAAAAACGCCGCGAACCAAGAGGCATCGCGGCGTTTTTTTTCATTGGGGCTTAGGCGGCGAAGTTTTTCGCCACGAAGTCCCAGTTGACCAGGTTCCAGAACGCTTCGACGTACTTCGGACGAACGTTGCGGTAGTCGATGTAGTAAGCGTGCTCCCATACGTCGCAGGTCAGCAGCGGGGTATCGCCGCTGGTCAGCGGGCAGCCGGCACCGATGGTGCTGGCCAGGGCCAGGGAGCCGTCAGCCTTCTTCACCAGCCAGCCCCAGCCGGAACCGAAGGTACCGATGGACACTTTGCTGAACTCTTCCTTGAACTTGTCGAAGGAACCGAAGGCGGTGTTGATCGCCTCAGCCAGGGCGCCAGTCGGCTCGCCACCAGCGTTCGGTGCCAGGCAGTTCCAGTAGAAGGTGTGGTTCCAGACCTGGGCCGCGTTGTTGAAGATGCCACCAGAGGAGGTCTTGACGATCTCTTCCAGGGTTTTGCCTTCAAACTCGGTACCAGGTACCAGGTTGTTCAGGTTCACGACGTAGGTGTTGTGGTGCTTGTCGTGGTGGTACTCCAGGGTTTCCTTGGAGATGTGCGGCTGCAGTGCATCATGAGCGTACGGCAGTGGCGGCAATTCGAAAGCCATGGTTTATCTCCTAATCAGGTCAGTTGCGGTGGTCGCAAGGCCGATCACGGGCGGCCAGACAATCAGACGGTGTGGAAACAGGCGCGACAGGTGACAGCCACATAAGCCGATAGACCGACCGTCGTTCATCGAGCAACGGGGGTATTCCGGCAGTGCCTGTAGCCGTACCGCGGTACGTTTTCAGACAGCCTGCAAAACGGCGGGAGCTTGCTGCTCCTTGTACCGTAGGCCCCGGATCATAGCACCGGCCCTGCGTCATAACCACGCGGCAACTGTGTGGGAAAGCCGCTGCCAGGGTTTCGTTCGCAGCCGCGAACGAAACGTCAACAGACCCTTGGGGCATTGCATCGGAGGCCGAGCGGCGCCCAGGGTTCAACCTGTTGGCGCGTTCCTGAACAGTTGCCAGGCCAGACTCAGCATCATGGCTGCCACACCCAGATCGATCAGCCGCCAGGTGGCCGGGCGTGCCAGCCAGGGCGCCAGGCGTGCGGCGCCGAGTGCCAGACTGAGAAACCAGATCAGCGAAGCGCTGGCTGCACCCAGGGCATAGGCCGCCGGAACGCTCTGGTTGGCGCCGAGGGAGCCAATCAGCAGGACCGTGTCGAGGTAGACATGAGGGTTAAGCAGAGTAACGGCCAGGGTGGCGAGGAGTACCGCCTTGCGTGAGCGCGGCGCGGCGGCGCTGTTCTGTTGCAGAGCGCCCTGCGGCCGCCAGGCACGGTGCAAGGCCAGTAAACCGTAGTAGGTGAGAAAGGCCATACCGCCCCAGCGTGCTGCCGCGAGCAGCAATGGGCTGTGCAGCAATACGCTGGCCAGGCCGAACACGCCGGCACAAACCAGTAATGCATCGCACAGAATGCACAGCGCAGCGGCCGGCAGGTGATGTTCGCGGCGTAGGCCTTGCGCCAGGACGAACGCATTCTGCGCGCCGAGGGCGATGATCAGTCCGGCGGCAATCAGGAGGCCATTGCTGTAGCTCTGCCACATGGCTTAGTCCTCGCCTTGGTACTTTGCCCGACCGCCAGGGGGGGCGAGCGCAAGGGTTTGCTGATCGTCATTGAATAGCTCGGTTATTGCTTTCATGGTGGCTCCATAAGTCGGTGATGCTGGCCAGTCTGCTGCCCATTGTTGTATAAGAAAAATCAATAATGGTTGACCCTCATAAGGAAAATCGATTTGTTCGACTATAAGCTGCTGGCCGCTTTGGCTGCGGTGGTGGAACAGGCTGGCTTCGAGCGGGCGGCGCAGGTGCTGGGCCTGTCCCAGTCGGCGGTGTCCCAGCGCATCAAATTGCTTGAATCGCGCATTGGTCAGCCTGTGCTCGTGCGCGCAATGCCGCCGACACCGACCGACGTCGGCCGGCGGCTGCTTAACCATGTGCAGCAGGTACGCCTGCTGGAGCGAGACCTGCAAGGCCAGGTGCCGGCGCTTGATGAGGACGGCCTGCCTGAACCTCTGCGTATCGCCCTGAATGCCGACAGCCTGGCGACCTGGTGGGCACAGGCGGTCGAGGCGTTTTGCGCGCACCATCGGGTGGTGCTGGACCTGGTTGTAGAAGATCAGGAAGTCGGTCTCAAACGCATGCGTGCCGGCGAGGTGGCCGCCTGTGTCTGCGCCAGCGACCGTCCAGTAGCCGGCGCGCGCAGCCTGGCCCTCGGTGCCATGCGTTACCGGGCGCTAGCCAGTCCAGCGTTCATTGCTCGACACTTTGCCGACGGTGTGCGCGCCGATACCTTGGCCCGTGCCCCGGCCATCGTCTACGGTCCTGATGACCAACTGCAGCATCGCTATATGGCGCTGCTGGGCGTCGAAGGCAGTTTTATCCATCATTTGTGCCCCTCGTCCGAAGGTTTCGTGCGTCTGGCTGAGGCCGGGCTGGGCTGGGGGCTGGTGCCGGAGTTGCAGGTGCAGGAGGCTATGGCGGCAGGACGGTTGGTGGAGCTGCTGGCGCAGCGACCGATCGATGTGCCGCTGTATTGGCACCACTGGCGCAATGGGGGCGAATTGCTCGGGCAGTTGACTGATCATCTGGTCCGCGCAAGCCGCAAGTGTCTGATCGCACCAAACGAGGACAAGTCATGAAAATTCTGGTGACCGGGGCAAGCGGATTTATTGGCGGGCGTTTCGCCCGCTTTGCCCTGGAGCAGGGTCTCACGGTGCGTATCAACGGGCGGCGGGCCGAAGCGGTGGAGGCTCTGGTCGAGCGTGGCGCGGAGTTTATTCAGGGCGATCTGAGCGACATCGAGTGCGTGCGGCGCCTGTGCCAGGGCGTGGATGCTGTGGTGCACTGCGCCGGAGCAGTGGGCGTCTGGGGGCCGTATGCGCATTTCCACCAGGCTAACGTCAGCGTGACTGAAAATGTCATCGCGGCGTGCCTGAGCCAGGGCGTGCGACGCCTGGTGCAGCTCTCCTCGCCGTCGGTGTATTTCGACGGGCGCGCGCATCAGGGGCTGACGGAAAACCAGGTGCCGCAGCGCTTCTCCGATCACTACGGCAAGAGTAGGGTCTGTTGCCGTTTCGTCGCGAGCCGCGTTGCCGCGCAAAATCTCGCCAGGCTAGGCGGAGGACGCAGGGAATGGTGTTCCCTTGCCAAGTCCTCCAACAACGCATGGCGAGATTTTGCACGCAACCCGAAGGGCCGGGCCCGTTTTAGCGCGATGCTGCGTTTCTCGATGGCTCATTTAGCCGGCTAAACTTCGCATCTCGTGCCTTGCCTCGCGCTAAAACGAGCTCCGGCGCGGCCGCGAGCGAAACGGCAACAGACCCTAAATACCTCGCCGAGCAACGGGTGTTCGAGGCCCAGGCCGAGGGGCTGGAAGTGATTGCTCTGCGCCCGCGCTTCGTCACTGGCGCAGGTGATACCAGCATTTTTCCGCGACTGATCGCGATGCAGCGCAAAGGCCGGCTGTCGATCATCGGCAATGGCCTTAACCGGGTCGACTTCACCAGTATGCAGAACCTCAACGACGCCTTGTTCAGCAGTCTGCTGGCCGGCGATGAGGCCCTTGGGCGGGTGTACAACATCAGCAATGGTGTGCCTGTGCCCCTGTGGGATGCAGTCAATTATGTATTGCGTCAGTTGGCGCTGCCGCCGGTGACTCGCCACTTGCCCTACGGCGTGGCATACGCCGCCGCTACGCTCAACGAGTGGACCTGCCGGTTACTCCCCGGCCAACCCGAGCCGACCCTGTTCCGTCTGGGCGTGGCGGTAATGGCCAAGGATTTCAGCCTGGACATTGGCCTAGCGCGGCAGTACCTGAACTACGATCCGCAGGTCAGCCTATGGACGGCACTGGATGAGTTTTGCCAGTGGTGGCGGGCCTAGGGTCTGTTCCCGTTTCGTCGCAAGCCGCGTTGCTGCGAAAAATCTCGCCAGGCTAGGCGGAGGACGAAGGTAATGGTTGTTCCCTTGCCAAGTCCTCCAACACCGCATGGCGAGATTTTGCGCGCAACCCGCAGGGCCGGGCCAGTTTTAGCGCGATGCAGCGTTTCTCGATGGCTCATTTAGCTCACTAAACTTCGCATCTCGTGCCTTGCCTCGCGCTAAAACTGGCTCCGGCGCGGCCGCGAACGAAACGGGAACAGACCCTAGCATTAGGCATAGACCCGCTGGCCGCGGTAGATGCGCACTGAGCCTGTGTGATGGGCGGGGGCCGGCTCCACCAGCAGCGGGTGCCCGGCCTGCATGCGCGGAGTAGGTGCGGCGGGCTCGAAGGAGAAGGGGGTTTCGCTCAATTGCGCCAGGCGCATGCCAAGCTGGCGGGTGTCGTCATTATCGGAGCTCAGGCAGGCGCTGAGCATGGCGTTGATTGCGTCGGGCTGGCTCAGGCGAATATCCAGTGCCTGCTCATCGCGCAGTTGGCGGCGTAGCGCTTTCATGCAATCGAGTACGGCCTTGTTGAGTTCCATTATTGCCCCCGTTATCGCATTGGCTGATGGCCGCGCTCCGGCGTGCCTATAGCGCACCACAAGCTCTAGCCCGCGGTACACGACGGGGTGCATGGCTCCTGTGCACACGTGAACGTCGTATTCAGGCAAGTGCAAAGTGCATACCAGTTCACATCCCTTGAAACTACGCGGCTTGTAGCCGGTCCCAGGCGTGGCGCGCGCCCTGCACAGGTGCGATTGCACTGTGATAGCGCGGGACTAAAAGCTCGCGGCGTGAACCGCTATACTGGCCGCCTTTCTGACCGGCGTTTTTCTGAAGGTTTTTCCCATGCGTAACGATGCTCACGATGAACTCGATGATGTGCCCAGCCTGACCACCGATGCGCGCGACCGCGACAGCTACGAGGTCGAGCGCGCCGAGCCGGCACGGGCCCCGACTTATGGCCGTGCGACACCGCCAGCCAGCAGCCGTGGCGCCAGCACCGGTGCGCTGTGGGCGCTGGTGGGGGCTTTGATGATCGCCCTCGGCGGGCTGGGTTGGTGGAGCTTCCAGCAGATCAATCTGATGGAGCAGCAACTGGTAGCGACTCAGGAAAGCTTCGCGCGTATCAGCGAGGAAGCCGCCGGGCGTATCCAGGATATATCCGGCAAGGTGGTGGCCACCGAGTCGACGGTAACCAGCGGCAGTGAAGCGCTGCGTCTGCAGGTGCGCCAACTGGAAACCAAGGTTGCCGAGCTGACCAAGCAACAGCAGGCTGCAATTACCCAGCAGCGTAGCCAGGACGGTCGTCTGGAACAGCTGACCACGGATCTCAAGGCGCAGCAGGGCGAAGCCGACAAGTTCGCGGCACCGCTCAAGACCCTGGGCACCGAACAAGCCGCGCTGAAGAGCGAATTGGCCACCTTAAAGGCCGCACAAGGGGGTGTGGGTGAGCTGGAAGCGCAGCTTAAACGTCTGAGCGGTGAGGTGGACGCACTGAAGAAGATCGGCAACCCGAACCAGGCCATCAGCCGGATCGAGCAGGACTTGCTGGTACTCAAGGGCGACCTGGAAACCCGCCCGGCAGCCAGCAGCAATACCGCCGAGTTCGATGCCTTCCGCGCGCAGATGAGCCGTAATATCAGCACCCTGCAGGCCCAGGTGCAGAACCTGCAGCAGCAGATCGACGCCATGCGTTAAGCCGCGGCGCCGCAACGCAAAAAACCGCCGCTACGAACGAAGCATGCTTCGACCGTAGCGGCGGTTTTTTAATGGCTATGTACCAAGGGGCACTACTTGGCAGTAGGGTGCGCTGCGCGCACCAAGCAATTGCAACCAGCGTTGGTGCGCACGGCGCACCCTACGGGATGCAGCGGCCCCGCACTTGAACGTAACACGGCGTCACTGCGTTACGTCGGCGCCGCGAATTACAGACGCGGGTAGTCGATATAGCCGACCGGGCCTGCGCCGTAGAAAGTTTCCGGGTGCGGTTCGTTCAACGGGGCATCCTGCTGCAGGCGCGCCGGCAGATCAGGGTTGGCGATAAACGGAATACCGAAGGCCACGGCGTCAGCTTTGCCGCTGGCCAGCCAGTCGTTGGCCTGGGCCTTGGTGAAGCGCTCGTTGGCGATGAATACGCCGCCGAAGGCTTGCTTGAGGCTAGGCGACAGGCTGTCGTCGGCTTCTTTCTCGCGGGCGCAGATAAAGGCGATGCCACGCTTGCCCAGCTCGCGAACCACGTAGGTGAAGGTCTCGGCACGCTGGCTGTCACCCATGTCGTGGGCGTCGGCGCGCGGTGCCAGGTGCATGCCGACCCGGCCGGCTGGCCACACCGAGAGCACGGCGTCGGTCACTTCCAGCATCAGGCGCGCACGGTTCTCCAGGGAGCCGCCGTATTGGTCGGTGCGCTGGTTGGTGCTGTCCTGCAGGAACTGGTCGAGCAGGTAGCCGTTGGCGCCGTGAATTTCTACCCCGTCGAAGCCGGCGGCCTTGGCGTTTTCGGCACCTTGGCGATAGGCCTCGACGATCTCGGCAATCTCTTCGGTTTCCAGGGCGCGCGGAGTCACGTAGTCCTTCAGCGGGCGGATCAGGCTGACGTGGCCCTTGGCGGCGATAGCGCTCGGTGCGACCGGCAGTTCACCGTCGAGGTAGCTGGGGTCGGAAATGCGGCCGACGTGCCACAGCTGCAGGACGATCTTGCCGCCGTTGGCATGCACCGCCTGGGTGATGCCGTGCCAGCCACGGACCTGGTCGTCGGACCAGATGCCGGGGGTGTCGGGGTAGCCCACGCCCATCGGCGTGACAGAGGTAGCCTCGCTGATGATCAGCCCGGCGGAGGCGCGTTGTACGTAGTACTCGGCCATCAGCGCGTTGGGCACACGGCCGGCATCGGCGCGGCAGCGGGTCAGTGGCGCCATGATGATGCGGTTTTTCAGCTCCAGCTCGCCAATGGTGATCGGGTCGAAAAGAGTCGTCATATCGTCTCCAGGTGGGTCATTCAGGCGGTGCCTGAGGTTAGTCAGAAGTCGCCGGTACAGGTTCAGCCTGCGTGCGGCGGGGGTTAAATGTCGGCAGCGTGGCAATCAGTGCCAGGGCAGGCTGCGGCCCCTAAGTCGGCCGTTACAAGGTTTGACCAAGCTGTTGGATAAAAGCCTGAAGGGCCGCTTCGTCGCGCTTGAAGAAGTGCCACTGGCCGACTTTGCGGCTGCTGATCACCCCGGCGCGCTGCAACGTGGCCAGGTGCGCCGAGACCGTCGATTGCGACAGGCCAGTACGCTGGACGATCTTGCCGGCGCATACACCGATCTCCAGTGGATGATCCTGCTCGGCAAAATAAGCCTCTGGGTCTTTCAGCCAATGCAGGATGTCGCGACGCACCGGGTGAGCGAGGGCCTTGATGACATCGTCGAAGTCGGGCGGCATGAAAATCCTTTGAAACCTTGGCATATCGGAGTGGGGCGAACTTTATATCGCTATGTGCCGATATACAGATCGTTCGTGACGATAGTGCTCATTGATCGGCGTGATGGCATCGGGGCTTTTGAAGCTTCGGCGTGACCGCGTTGTCAATCCATGCCGATGGCGTAGGAGGCTGGCATGGCTGTGGTGTAATGAGGCCCCGTCGTCCAGACGCCGCGCTGTCGCGAAGCAAACTGGATGCGCGCGGGGCTCGCTGTTGTGGGAGGGGCTTTAGCCGCGAAGATTTCGCGGCTAAAGCCCCTCCCACGTATAGCGTAATAACCCATAAAATCAATGACATAAAAGTTGTTTGATGAGAGCGAATTTATTCGCGATGCTGTTGCTGTCGCGAATAAAGGTTAGTCGCCCACTTCAACAGACCCAGAGTGGCTGCCATGAACTACCTTGCACACCTTCACCTGGGCGGCGATGCGCCGGCCCAGTTGCTTGGCAGCCTGTATGGCGATTTCGTCAAAGGCCCGCTGGATGGGCGCTGGCCGGCCGATATCGAGGCGGCTATCCGCTTGCATCGGCGCATCGATGCCTTCACCGACAGCCACCCGCTGCAGGCTGCATCGCGAGCGCGCTTCCCGCGTGAGCGACGGCGCTATGCCGGGATGCTGCTGGATGTGTTCTTCGACCACTGTCTGGCCTGTCACTGGCCGGCGTATGCCGCCGAACCGCTGGGGCAGTTCACCGCGCGGGTCTACCAGGTACTGGCGGCGACTCCGACGCTACCCGAGCGCCTGGCACTGATCGCGCCACGTATGGCAGCGCAGGATTGGCTGGGCAGTTATCGTGATTTTGCGGTGCTCGAACAGGTGGTGGCAGGGTTGCAGCGGCGCCTATCGCGTCCCGAGGGGCTGGACGGCGCCATGGCCGAGCTGGAGGCGCTGTACCAGCCGCTGCTGGACGACTTCCATGCCTTTTATCCGCAGCTGCAGGCGTTCGTCGCGACGGAGCGCGCTTAGGCCGCTGCGCCTTCCTCTTCCTCGGCGACTTCGGCCACGACCTCGGCCTCCAGCACCACGGTACTGATCACTGCCTGGGCACGCCGGGCCAGCTCGTTGCGGTTCAGGCCATGGCTGGCAATCGGTGGCAGTAGGGTGATTTCAACGTCGCTGACCTCACAGGCCAGCAGGCGCAGCAAGTGAGCGCCCATGCTGTCGTCGCCGATAAAGGGTGCCACATCATCGCGCTCGCCGTTGCGCCGATAGCGGATCGCCACCGGCTGCACGGCGACCTGGTTGTCGATGGCACTGCTCAGCAGCCGGCCATGGAAGGTGCGCACTGCGCGCCCGTCGGTGGTGGTGGCCTCGGGGAACAGCAGCGGCGAATGGCCGGCCTGTAGACGTTCGCCGAGCTGGGCGTTGAGGGCGCTGCTGTCACCGGCGCCACGGCGGATAAACAGGGTGCCGGCCTTGTGCGCCAGCCAGCCGGCCAGGGGCCAGTCACGCACCTCGGCCTTGGACAGGAAAGACAGCGGGGCTATCAGCCCGAGCAAGGGGATGTCGGTCCAGGACACGTGGTTGCTGACCCAGAGCATGGCCGCTTGCGGGCGCTCGCCCCGCAGGTGCACGCGAAACGGCAGCACACCCGCCAGACGCGCCAGGTACCAACGACTGATGCGCTGACGCAGCGCCAGCAGGTCGTGGCGCGCCAGGCGCTCGCCCAGGCTGATCAGTGCCGCGAGCAGGGCGCCCAGGGCAATGACCGCAAACAGGTGCAGCAGGCGCAGAACAAGACGCAGTGTGCTCATCGATTTCCCCAGGGGCTGCCGGCCAAGTGGTCGGCATTGTCCCTAGGCTGCCCCCAGCGGTGCAAGCCGTGGGTCACACGGCGGCTTTGAAGTGACGAGCGTAGCGCGGGCAGAGCTCATCGCGTTTGAGCAGGATGAACACGTCGGCGACCTGGAAATCGCGGTCCCAGCACGGCTCGCCGCAGATCTTGGCGCCCAGGCGCATGTAGGCCTTGAGCAGTGGCGGCATTTCGGCGATCACGTTGCTCGGCACATCCAGCGCGGGCAGCGGGTGGCGCGGTTCGGCGCGCACGTGCTCGGTACACAGGTAGCGTTCGCGCAGGCGCTGCATGATCGCCTGGGCCTGGATACCGCCGTCCTGCATGGAGATGCTCGCGCAGCCCATCAGGTAGCGATAGCCGCCTTCGTTGAGCACCTCGGCCAGCTCGCTCCACAGCACGGCGATGGTCGCGCCGTTGCGGTAGGCCGCGTCGACACAGGTGCGGCCGATTTCCAGTACCGGGCCTTCAAGCTCGGGCAGGCCATGCAGGCTGAATTCTTCTTCACTGTAATAGCTGCCCAGGCCTGCGGCTGCGCGGTGGTCGAGCAGGCGGGTGGTGGCGACCAGCGCACCGGTGTTCAGGTCGCGTACCCCGATGTGCTGGCAATGGGGGTCGTAGGCATCCATGTCCAGGCCCAACTCGGCGCCCTGCATCTCGGCCGCGAATTCGCTACTGAAAACGCGGTAGCGCAATGCCTGAGCTTCACGCAGGGCGTGGGCACCATTCAGGCGTTCGGCTTGCAGGTGACGCGTGCGGGGGGCTGCGATCTGGGTCATGCCTTATTCTCCATGGTCTGGCGACTGGGCCTTGCAACCGATGACTGCGGTTGGGCAATCTCAGGCTAGGTGGCCGCCGTGTCACCCCCGTGACGCTTTTTTGATGCTTATGTGACGGTGTAGCCTGGCTGTATGAACCTTGTCTGATTACTGGCTCCTGCGGGAGCAGGCGCCGTTAGCAGGCGCGGCAGATTGTCGCCCAGGCTTGATCCATATCAGTACGCGCTGCCGGGCGTCGCACTAAGGTTGCCTCGCGTTCCATCTATGAGGTTTCCATGCGCCGCGAGCCCATCGTGCTGTTCGATAACGGCAGCCACCAATGCCTGATGTTCGATGATCTGGTCAGCGGCGAGGGCGTGCAGTCCAACCAGTTTCTGATCACCGATCATGAGCAGTCGCTGCTGCTCGATCCGGGGGGCAATCTCACCTACACGCCGCTGTCGCTGGGCCTGTCCAGGTTCATGTCGGTGCAGGACCTGACCTACATTTTCGCCTCGCACCAGGACCCGGACATCATCGCCTCGCTGGACAAGTGGCTGCTGCACACCCGCGCGCGGGTGATCTGCTCCAAACTCTGGGCGCGCTTCTTGCCACACCTGACCGCCAATTACCTGGCCATCAACCATGGCATTTCCACCTACGACCGGATCATCGCCCTGCCAGACCGCGGCCAGTCCTTTGCTCTGGGCCAATGCACGCTCAAGGCGCTGCCGGCGCACTTTCTCCATTCGGTGGGTAACTTTCAGCTGTACGACCCGGTGAGCAAGATTCTGTTTTCCGGCGACATGGGTGCCTCGCTGGTCGACGACGCCAGCCCGGTGCAGTCCTTTGCCGCCCACGTGCCGCACATGGAAGGTTTCCATCGGCGCTACATGGCCAGCAACAAGGTCTGCCGGTTGTGGGCAGGTATGGTGCGTGAGCTGGACGTGGCCATGATCGTGCCGCAACACGGGCGGCCTTTTGTCGGGCAGGCGATGATCGATGCCTTTCTCCAGTGGATTGAACAGCTCGAATGCGGCCTCGACCTGATGGGCCCGGAGGATTACCGCGTACCACGCTGAGGCACTACTTTTGGTGTCATCAACGGCGTGCTAGGTTCTCTTGCCGCACTCGCGGTGCGACCGAGAATCCGTGATGTCCCGAGCTTTATTACGTCATTGCCTGCTGACATGGGCGCTGCTGGCGCCTGCTCCTGCCCTGCTGGCCGAAACCTGGCCGGTGCCGGACTGGACGCCTGGCCCTGCATTGAGCGGCGAAGCCCTGGCCACGCTGGAAACCTATGCTTTCCCGCCCCGTGATGACGCTACGCGTCAGGGTGTGCGTACTGATGCGCTGCTGGTGATCCGTGACGGTCAGATTGTCTACGAGCGCTATGCGGCGCCGACCACGGCGAGCAGCGCCCACCTGAGCTGGTCGATCAGCAAAAGCCTGCTGGCGACTGTGCTGGGCGTGGCCTATGGCGAGGGGCGCTTTCAGCTCGATGCGCCCGTGGCCCGTTACTACCCGCCGTTTACTGCGCACCCGCAGATCAAGGTCGGCCACTTGCTCAACTGGGCCTCGGGCCTGGCCTGGCAGGAAGGTTACGAATACGCGCCGCTACGCTCCTCGGTGGTGGCCATGCTCTACACCCGTGGCCGTGCGGACATGGCGGCCTTTACCGCCAGCCACGACGCCGACGCGGCGCCTGGCGCGCGCTTTCGCTACTCCAGCGGCGACAGCAACGTACTGGCTGCGGCCCTGCGCGGTATGGTCGGTGACGCCGCCTATGCCGACTATCCCTGGACGGCACTGTTCGAGCCGATTGGCGTCAGCAGTGCGGTCTGGGAGCGCGATGCCGCCGGCACCTTTATCGCCTCGTCCTATGCCTACCTGAGCGCCCGCGATCTGGCGCGGGTTGGCCTGCTGATGCAGCGCAATGGGCGCTGGCAGGAGCGACAACTGATCCCACCTGCGTGGATTGCTTTTAACCGCACGCCGTTCGCCAACTACCAGGCGAGCGCGAAGGGCGCCGAGCCTGTACCCGGCGGGCACTGGTGGCTCAACCAGGGCGCGGATGGCGCGGCCACCGCCTGGCCGGATGCGACGCCTGCGACCTATGCGGCGCTCGGCCACTGGGGCCAGGGGCTGTACATAGTGCCGGAAGACAACCTGGTGATCGTGCGCTACGCCGATGACCGCGATGGTCAGTTCGACGCCAACACCCTGTTGCGCCTGGTGCGCGCCGCCGTCCGTGAGGTGCAGCCATGATTCGACGTCGACCCTTGCGCAGCCTGGTTTTGCTGGCGCTGGTATTACTGGGTGTGCTGGCTTGGCAGCAGCGGGTTCATTTGCAGGCCTTCCCCGGTATCCTGGGCGCCTACAGTGCCAAGGAGTATTGCTCCTGCCGCTATGTGACTGCGCAGCCGGCCGCCTATTGCGCCGGCTATGTGACCCAGTATCTGCCCCTGAGTGAACTGCACGACGATGCATCGCTCAAACGCGTGACCGCTCGTGCCCTTGGCCGCAGCGCCCAGGCGCAATGGCTGGGCCAGCGCCAGGGTTGCCAGTTGCTGCCCTGATTGTCCTGACCGAGGTTTCATGTTCGCGCTCCCTGTCGTTGTTTCAATTACCCCGCCTGGCTGCGGTCATGCGGTCGTGCGCGGAGCTGGCGCATGAGCGCTGGGCCGATCTTCCCTTGGCGGCGGGGCAATCGCTTCGAGTTGCTGATTGATGGGCCGCTGTTTTTCCCGCGCATGCTGGCGGCCATCGACGCGGCGCAGCACCAGGTCGACCTGGAGCAATACCTGATCGAAAGTGGTGCCTGCACCACACGCCTGGTGGATGCGCTGTGCGCGGCCGCCGAGCGTGGTGTGCCGGTGCGCTGCCTGTTCGATGATTTTGGTTGCCAGAAACTCCTGGCCGACGACCGTCAGCGCCTGCTGACCGCCGGCGTAGTGATCCGCTGGTACAACCCGCTGCGCTGGCGCCGCGGTGTGCGCAACCTGTACCGCGATCATCGCAAGCTGCTGGTGGTCGATGGCGAGGTCGGCTTTGTCGGCGGCACCGGCTCCACCGACCAGTTCTGGGACCCGGCCGCAGCCGTCAGCCCCTGGCACGAGGTCATGGTGGCCATGGCTGGGCCCTTGGTAGCGGACTGGCAACATTTGTTCGACCGCCAGTGGCAGGCTTGCCATGGGCGCTTTGCCTGGCGTCCGCGCCCCTCGCCGGGGCTGGCACGCTTGCCCCTGGCACCAGCGGTGGGCACCGGCCTGGGCCGCGTGGCCTACGCTGACGCCCAGCAGCACCGCGATATTCTGCAGTCCCTGGTGCGGGCGATACGCGGCGCGCAGCAGCGCATCTGGCTGGCCACGCCCTATTTTCTGCCGACCTGGAAGGTTCGTCGGGCACTGCGTAAAGCGGCGTCGCGCGGCGTCGAGGTGCGCTTGCTACTCAGTGGCCAGCACACCGATAACCCACCGGTACGCTTTGCCGGTCAACGCTATTACCCGCGCCTGCTCAAGGCCGGCGTGCAGATCTTCGAGTACCAGCCGCGTTTTATGCACCTGAAGATGGTGCTGATCGACGATTGGGTCAGCGTCGGTTCATGCAATTTCGATCACTGGAACCTGCGCTTCAACCTGGATGCCAACCTGGAGGCGCTCGACCCTGAGCTGACCGCCGCGGTGGCCGAGAGCCTGCATGCTGACTTTGCCCAGAGCGAGGCTGTGACCCTGGCACAGTGGCGTGCCCGGCCGCTGTGGCGGCGGGTTCAGCAACGTCTGTGGGGCTGGCTGGATCGGTTGGTGGTCAATGTGCTGGATAGGCGGCGCTAGTCACTGCGCAGGGTTGGCGTCTCTGGACAGGTACTCGCGGCGAATACGCTCGACTTCGCCACTGTCCATCAGCTTTTTCAGCGTTGCGTTGAGTGCGGGCAGTTGGTCGCTGAACTGGCGCTGCAACTTGATCACCAGAGGCGCATCACTCAGCTGCACGCTGCGGGTGATGCGCTTTGGGTCGAGTTGGCGGGTCGCGAGCAAGTTAGCCAGTACGTCGTCGGCCATGACGATTGCATCCACCCGGCCGCGCAACAACAAATCGAGTAATGCCGCATCCTCCGAGGTTTCGACCACCTGCAACTGCATATCCGCGAGCCGTGGATAGCTATAACCGCGGATCAGGCCAATGTGCAGCCCCTGCAACTGCACAAGGGGCGAGTGGCGCTCAGGATGAGCACTGAGAAAGTAGAGGTATTCGCGCACCCGCAGGTAGGGGCGCGAATAGACGAAACGGCTACTCGCGTCCGGTGCATTCCAGGCCGGTGAATCAGCGTAGTTAAGGTCCAGGGTGCCGTTATCGAGCAGCAGGTTGAGGCGGTTGGCCGGGTAGAACAGGAACTCCATCTGCAGGCCGTTCTGTGCCATAGCCCGTTTCACCACATCCACGGCGATGCCCTTGGCTTGCCCCTGATCATCCTCGTAGCTGTAGGGGTACCAATCGGTACCACCACTGCGCAATGGCTGCGCCGCGCTTGCTGCGCCCCAGAGCGCAATCAGCACCATGCAGCCATAACGCCAGCTGCGAATTCCCATAGACACCCCTATCCGTAAAGGCCAAGTGCAATAACTGTACAGCACGGCTAAGACAGATAGAGGACGGGCGTACCAGCCTGTGACTAGGTGCCGCTATATCGTGTAGCGACAACTTTCTACAGGTTTATCGCATTAGTGGTTGTATCAATTGTAGGAGCGAATTTATTCGCGACATTATCGCGAATAAAGGCTAGCCCTCTTCGCTCCTACACAAGTGCTCGTGCAGGCGACGCCCAAGCCTGTATGCCGTGAGGAATCTTCCTACAGGTACATCCAGAAATTCGGGTGTTGCACGGTAGGTATCTGCTCTTGCGGTTGGTTGAGCGGACGTGGGCGTTGGATGAGGCGGCGGATAAAAGCCATGGACTGGGCTCCTGAATGTGACTGAGGGCGCCGATGATGGCGCCCAACACGGCGTCAGGGCAGTCGAATGTGACTATGGCTCTAATGTTTATCGGCTATCGATCTGTATCAATCGATAGTTATTGGCGTGGCAAACGCACGCTCACCTGCAGTCCGCCCAGGGGGGAGTCGTCCAACGTGATGCTGGCGCGGTGCAGTTCGACCACCCGGCGCACGATGGACAGGCCCAACCCGGCGCCCTGGCCCTGACCGAGGCGGAAGAAACGCTCGAACAACTGCTCGCGCAGGGCGGGCTCCACGCCCGGGCCGCTGTCCTGCACGCGCAAGGTCAGGCTGTGGGCGTCGGCTTCGAGCAGCACGCGGATCTGCCCGCCGAGCGGGGTGTATTGCACGGCGTTGCTGACCAGATTTTGCAGCAGCGTACCGAGGCTCGGGGCATCGGCGATCAGGCGATAGTCGTCGCCGTCACGTGCCTCCAGGGTCAGCTCCTGGTTGCGCGCCAGGGCCAGCGGGGTCAGCTCGGCCAGCTCATTGCGCAGGTAGCCGAGCAGGTCGAGCTGGGCCATGGCCAGTTGCGCCACGTTGGGGTCCAGGCGCGCCAGGGTCAGTAATTGTGCGACCACCCGAGTCGCCCGCTCGACGCCGTTGCCGAGTTGGCGCAGGGCTTCGTCGCGGTCGAGTGGGTCGGGTGCCTCCAGGGCGTTTTGTGCATGGATGCGCAGCACCGCCAGGGGCGTGCGCAGTTCATGGGCGGCGTCGGCGATAAAGCGTTTTTCCTGATCGACTAACTGGTTGACCTGTAGCAGCAGGCGGTTGAGCGCTGCGCCCATGGGTTCCAGCTCGCTGGGCAGCGGCGGCAGCAGCAGCGGGGTGAGGTTGTCCGGCGCACGCGCCTTGATCAGCTCGGCCAGGCGTTGCAGCGGGCTCAGGCCCCAGCCCACCGCCAGCCACAGCAGCAGCCCCAGTATCGGCAGACCGATCAGCAGCGGTTGCAGGCTGCGGCGGGCGATCTTGTCAGCCAGTTCACCGCGCACATCCTCGCGTTCACCCGCCAGTACCCAGTGGTGGTCGGTGTTGTCGTGCAGTACGAAGAGCCGCCAGCGGTGCTCGCCCAGGGTCAGGGTGTGGTAGCCGACCAGGTACTTGGCCAGACGGCTGAGACGCGCGCTCATTGGCTCGTCGCTGGGCGGCAGGCTGCTGTCGAGCTGGGCGATCATCTCGGTCAGCAGGCCTTCGGGGGCACTGGCCGACTGGAAGATCAGCTCGCCATTGTCGTCAAGCATCTGGAACGCCAGCTTGCTCTCGTAACCGTGGCCCAACATGCTGTCGATCTGCCGTGGGCTGTGTTGCAACAACAGGGCTTCGTCGAGCGCCGCCTGCAGGCGTCGGCGCGAGTCGCTCGAGAGATCGTGGCGGACCAGGCCCATAAGCATGCGCGAGGTCTGCGCCAGTTGGGCGTCGAACAGCTCCTCGACCTCGTGGCTGGCGTCGCTGTAAATCTTGTGGCTGATCAGGCTCAGGGCCAGGGTCAGCAGGGTGAGCATCAGCACCAGCAGGCGGGTGCGAATCGAGCGCAGCAGTTTCACTTGTCCACCAGGTAGCCAACGCCGCGTACGGTGCGGATCAGTTCAGGAAAGAATTTCTTGCGCAGGTGGTGCACGTGCACTTCCAGGGCATTGCTTTCGACCTCTTCGTCCCAGCCGTAGAGCGCCTGTTGCAGCTTGTCGCGGGTCATCACCCGGCCCGGTTGGGCGAGCAATTCGTGGAGCAGGAGGAATTCCTTGCGCGGCAGGTTGACCGGTTTGTCGAGGTAACTCACCGCCTGGCTGACCGGGTCCAGGCTGATGCCACGGTAGCTGAACACCGGTTGTGGGCGGTTGAAGCTGCGCCGCAGCAGGGCGCGCAGGCGGGCCTTGAGCTCCGCCACGTCGAAGGGCTTGATCAGGTAGTCGTCGGCGCCGGCGTCCAGCCCGGCAATGCGGTCGCTGGTGGCGTCACGGGCGGTGAGCACCAGCACCGGCACCGGGTTGGCCGCGGCGCGCAGGTGCTTGAGCACCTGCAGACCATCCATGCGCGGCAGGCCGAGGTCGAGAATGGCCAGCTCGAAGCTTTCGTGGGTCAGCGCATGCAGCGCGCTGGCGCCATCCTGCAACCAGTCGACGGTGTACCCCTCGGGCTTGAGGGCAGTGCGGATGCCCTCACCGAGGGCAGTGTCGTCTTCGACCAGCAAGATACGCATGCTGTGTTTCCTATTGGTTCTGCCTGAGTTAACCGTTGTCCCTGTAGGAGCGAAGGGGGCGCCTAGCCTTTATTCGCGATTGTGTGCGAATAAAGGCCAGGCGCCCTTGCAGGGGCCGACCCTCGGACGGTGCTTAATCCTGCTCTGCAGCGATCTTCTGTTGCAGGGTGGCGATGTCGCTGCGACGGCCTGCATCGGCCACTTCCCGGCCGGGGCGGGGAGCGGCTTCGAGGGCTTTGTTTAAGGCCGTGCTGGCCTCGTCGTAGCGCCCGTTACGGTACAGGAAATCGGCCTGGAAGTAGTTGGGGTCGATGCCCTTGGGGTTGATCGCCAGCGCCTGCTTGAGCATAGCCGCCGCCTTGTCGTTATCGCCAAAGCCGACCGGCCAGCCGGGCACCTGGTAGTACAGGCTGCCCAGGCTGGTGTAGGCCGAGCCTTCAAGAGCCTTGGCATCCAGGGCCAGGGCTTGTTCCAGGCTGGCCTTGGCCTCCTTGACCAGGCCCAGGGCGCCCAGGCCGCCTTTGGCGCCAGCGTAGGTGCTGAGGATGATGCCGCGCCAGATCAGCAATTCGGCAGCCTTGGGCTCAGCTTTGACGGCAGCGTCGGCCTGCTCGCTGAGGCTGGCGAAGGCTTTTTCGCGGGCCTCGGCCGGGGTCTGGTAATTGATCTCGGCCCAGCGCTGCTGGAGCGCGTGGAGCTTTTCCTGGCCGCCGTCGCTCAGGGCAAAGGCGGGCAGGCTGGACAGGGCGAGCAGCAGGCAAAGGGCGGGGCGTAACAGGTTCATGGGGTAATCCTCAGGGGTGGCGACGGGCGAAGCGCAGGATGGTCGGCAGCTGCTTACGCAGCGCCTGGTCGACCAGGCGTGGCAGCAGGCTGTTGAGGCGCACGAAGAGTTTTTCCGGCCAGCCGAGGTAAGACTCCTCGTGTTCGCGCACGATGGCCTGGGCCAGTTGCGCGGCCACGTCGCGCGGCTCGTCCATGGCCACCTTGAGCGCCGTGTTCATGGCCATCACGGTGTTGTCGTTCATCGGCGTGCGGGTGGCGCGCGGGGCGAAATACAGCACCTTGACCTGGGTGTCGGCCAGCTCGCGGCGAAGCGCCTCGGAGAAGCCGCGCAGGGCGAACTTGCTTGCGCAGTAGGCGCTGAAACCGGGGTAGCCGATGGAGCCGAAGGTTGAACCGAGGTTGACGATCAGCGCGCGACCTTGTTGTTGCAGCAACGGCAGCAGGCGCTGGGTCAGTTGCAGGGTAGCGGTGACATTCAGGCCGATCAGCTCGGCCAGGTCTTGCTCGTCATGCTGCTCAAGCAGGCAGAAGCGGTTGACCCCGGCCGCGTTGATCAGGGTATTGAGCCCGCCGAAGCGCTGGGCGGCAGCGGCTACGGCATCGCGGCCCTGACGGCTGGTGATGTCCGCTTCGACCACCTCGATGCGCCCGGGGTTTTGCTGCGCCAGCAGCCTGAGGACGTCGACCTGACGCCCAACCAACAGCAGGCGCGCACCATTGGCCAGCAGGTGCTCGACCAGGGCCTGGCCAATCCCGCCGCTGGCGCCGGTGATCAGCGCGCGGCATTCGGAAAGTTGCATGGTCACGCTCCTAGGCCGACAGCGGCAGGCTGCGGAACATATCGCCGTAGAGGCGGTACACCACCTTGGCGGCGTGTACCACGGCGGCTTGGTCGGCTGGGTCGTCGAGGCGGTTCATCAGGGTTTTGAAGAACTCGACGTGCTCCAGGTCCAGGCTGCCGTGGGAGTTCAGGTAGCTGAACGCGGTGCTTGGCAGTTGCAGGCGATCCTGCACCACGCCAGCGACCTGAGTGGCCAGGGCGATGCTGGTGCCTTCGAGCACATGCACCATGCCGAAGAAGCCCACCGGGTTGTGTCGGGCGATGGTGTCGTAGATGTAGCTGACCATCAGCTCGGTAGCCAGACGCGGCTGGCCATTGCGCACGGCCTCTTTGTCGGCACCGCAGGCGGCGATGTCGTTGAGCACCCATTCCTGGTGGCCGTATTCCTCCTCGATGTATTCGCCGATGGCCCCGCGCAGCCACTCCAGGCGCTCGGGCAGGCGTGCGCCGCAGGCCATCAGCAGCGGTACGGTGTGCTTGACGTGGTGATAGGCCTCGGTGAGGAAGGCCACGTAACTGTCCAGGCTGACCGTACTGCCCATGGCTTGCTGAATGATCGGCGCGCTGAGCAGCGCCTGGCGCTCGGCGTGGGTGGCCTGTTGCAGGGTTTCAAAGAACGACATGGGCTTCTCCAGGAGAGGATACGTTGGCCAGGTGTTCGATGGCCGTACGGTAATGGGTGAACAAGGCAGCGCGGCGCAGCCGGCCGTTGGCGGTGGCCAGGTCGTTGCTCGCGCTGAAGGGGGCATCGGCGCGCAGCCAGTGGTGCACGCGGGCGTAATCGGGCAGTTGCGCATTGGCGGTATCGACCGCTGCCTGCAACTGCGCGTCAGGGGTGTTGGGAACGCGTGCGACCAGTACCGCGACGTTGCTCGGCAGCGCCTCGCCGTGCAGCCAGGCCTGGGCGATGGGCAATTGCTGAACCAGCTCGGACTCGACCCATTCCGGGTTGACGTTGCGCCCGAACGCGGTGATGAACTGGTGCTTCTTGCGTCCGTGCAAAACCAGAAAACCGTCCTCGAAATGGCCCAGGTCGCCGGTGCCCAGCCAGTCGCCAGGCGGCGCCGGCTCACCGAGGTAGCCGAGCATGTGCGCGCCCTTGACCAGCACTTCGCCATCGTCGGCCAGCTTGATTTGCAGGTGCGCCAGGGGCTTGCCGGTACTGCCGAGGCGCCGCTGCTCGGGCGTGTTCAGGCACACCACCGAGGCGCATTCGGACAAGCCGTAGCCCTCGAAAATCGGCAGCTTCAAGGCATCAGCGCGTTCCAGCAACTGCGCCGAGACCCGCCCGCCACCCACCGCCACAAAGCGCAGCGAGGCAGGCAGCGGCAGGCCGCGCTCGGCACCGCTGACCAGCGCCAGCAGCAGTTGCGGCAGCAGGATCAGGCTGTGCGGCTGGGCCGTCTGCAGCGCCTGGAGAAAGCGCGGCAAGTCGAAGCCGCTGGCGCCGCTCAGGCCGATCTGCGCCATCGGCATCAGCTCTACGCAGGCGCCGGCCAGCAGCGGCGCATACACCCCGGCGATATTTTCCAGCAGGGTGGCCAGGGGCAGCACGCACAGGTGGCGCGCCACCTCACGGCTGGCGCTGGCCGCGACCAGGCTGTCGGCCACCGCCAGTTGCGTGGCCAGGTCCAGGCACACGCCCTTGGGCTGGCCGGTGGTGCCTGAGGTGTAAGTGATCTTCACGGTGCCACCGGGCAGGGCCGTGGGTTGCGCCACGGCACGCCGGTAAATGCCCTCTGCCACGGCGCTGAAACCCGGCGCGCTGGCGCCGATCATGCAGTCGATGGCCGCGCTGTCGAGCACATGCTGTTGCTGGCCTGGGGAAAAGAACCCCGGCAGCGGCACACACACCAACCCCGCGTGCAGTGCGGCCAGGTCCCACAGCACCCAGTCGATGCCGTTGTCCAAGGCCAGGGCCACGCGCTGGGCACCGTAAGTGGTGAGCAAGGCGCGGCGCGCGGCCACCTCCGCGAGCAACTGGGCATAGCTCAGGCAACGCTCGCCTTCACGCAGGGCTGGGCGCTCGGCCCAGGCGGCGAGGCGCTTAAACAGGTGCTCAGCGGCAGGCGACATCGAGCATCTCCTCGGGGGCATAAAGGGCTTGGTGGCCCAGGCGCGCATAGGCACCCAGGTGCAGCAGGCGCTGGTGGCCGCTGTAGATATCGCCGGCCATCACCTGGGGCGCGCAGTCGTAATAACTGCCCCAGTCGGCCAGCTCCTCGCCCATGCACAGCGGGTCGGCCAGGCCCAGGGGCTGCGGGCTCAAACCCAGACGCTGGAAGCTGTTGAGCAGGCTGGTGGTGCCGGTAAAGGTGACCCAGCGAAAGCCCAGGGCCACCAGCAGGTCGGTCAGCGCGACGATCAACAGGCGGGCCGCGCCGGGGCTGTTGGCTGCCAGGTTGCCGACCTCCACCAGTTGCGCGCGCGCCGGCTGGCCGCTGAGGGCGCTCTCCACCGGCTGCGAAAGGTAGCGCTCCAAAAACAACGGGCCGCTGGCACCGCTGCGCAGGCCGACGGCTGCCAGCAGGGTGCCGGCGCTGTCCTCCAGGCCGAGCAGGCAGGGCATGAAATGTCGCACGCGTGCGCCATGCTGCTCGGCGAAACGCGCCTGGATAAAGGCTTCCAGGGCCGGCCGACGCGGGCTTTCAACGTCGCTCAGGTAGAGCGCGAGTGGCGCCTGCCGACCGATACAGGCCAGGGGTTGAATGTGAGACGGATGCGCCCAGGGCAGTTCCATGGCGGAACCTCTATGTGAAGACCTGGGGTGATTGTGTGGCGCGCTGGCTTAACGCTGTATTAAGCGTTTGCAGAATGTTTCGAGCGCTGCAGCGCAAGGTTTCACGCACTGTTGGTGATGCGGCAGCAGTTCGCCTGGGTTGAGCTGCGCGATACCCGGGAGAGGGTGCCCCGGGTGTCGCTACGCTCGACCCAGGCTACGGCGGTGG
>NZ_FOFP01000007.1:181188-246774 GCF_900110925.1 Pseudomonas cuatrocienegasensis
GAGGGTGTCCCGGGTGTCGCTACGCTCGACCCAGGCTACGGCGCTGGCTGGCCGGTGTGATCGGGGGTTATGGCGGCGCCGGCAGCATTTCGCCGACCTTGCTGGCCAGGTCGGCCATGGAGAAGGGTTTGGTGATCATGTCCATATTGGCGCCGAGAAAGCTGGCGCGGATGGCGGCGTTCTCGGCGTAGCCGGTGATAAACAGCACCGGCAAATGCGGGCGATGCTGGCGGGCGATTTCTGCCAGTTGGCGACCATTCATGCCCGGCAGGCCGACATCGGAAATCAGCAGGTCGATTGCCACGTTCGAGACCAGGTGTTCGATCGCTACCCCCGGCTCGGCCGCGTCCAGGGTGTCGTAGCCCAGCTCGGTGAGCACGTCGCGCACCAGCAGACGTACCGTGGCGTCATCTTCTACCAACAGAATGCGTTGTCCTCGCCCGCTCGGAGAAGCCGGTTGCTCGCGGGCGAGGGGCTCGGCAGGGCCGTTGGCGGTGGGCAGGTACAGGCGCACGGTGGTGCCGACACCCGGCTGGCTGAGTATCACCACATCGCCGTGGCTCTGCCGGGCAAAGCCGTACACCATCGACAAACCCAGCCCGGTGCCCTGGCCCACGGGTTTGGTGGTGAAGAAGGGGTCGAAGACTTTCTCCAGCACCTGCGGGGTCATACCCGCGCCGCTGTCGGACAGGCTGATAACGATATAGGTACCGCTGGCCAGGTTAGGCCGCGCCGTGGGCGCGTCGGCGACGTGTACCTCCTGGGTGGTTTCCAGGGTCAGTTGGCCGCCAAAGGGCATGGCGTCGCGGGCGTTGATCGCCAGGTTGAGGACGGCACTTTCGAGCTGGTTGGCGTCGGCGATCACCGGCGGCAGGTTGACCCCGTAAGCCGTGTGCAGGCTGATGCGCTCATGCAAGGTGCGGCGGATCAGCTCTTCCAGCGAGTGCAGCAGTTCGCGCACATCGAGCGCCTTGGCATCCAGTGACTGCCGCCGGGAAAACGCCAGCAGGCGCTGGGTCAACCCGGCGGCGCGGTTGGCCGAGGTGGCGGCGACCTCCATAAAGCGCGGCAGGTCGTCGACCCGGCCGGCGGCCAGGCGCCGTTTCATGATGTCCATGGCGCCGATGATGCCGGTCAACATGTTGTTGAAGTCGTGGGCGATGCCTCCGGTCAGTTGGCCCACCGCTTCCATTTTCTGGCTTTGCCGCAGGGCCGCTTCGGCCTGGGCACGGTTGTGCATTTCGCTGCTCAGCTCGGCGGTGCGCTCGGCGACTTTCGCCTCCAACGTGTCGGCGGTGTCGCGCAGGCCTTCCTCGACTTTCTTGCTGTCGGTGATGTCGAGCACGAACACATGGAAGCCATCCACTTCGCCAGTCGGTGTGCGTCGTGGCAGGTAACGGATGTCGGCATCGCGACGGCTACCATCCTGGTGCGGCCATTGCCGTTGCAGGCGCGCCGGTTCGCCGGCCAGAGCGGCTTGCATCACCGGCAGGCGCGCTGCCAGGTCCTGGGGGCTGAACAGCTCGTTGACGTGGCGCCCGACAATCTCCTCGGGTGAGCGGTAGAACCAGTATTCATAAGCACGGTTGACGAAGCGGTAGCGCAGGTCCGTGTCGATAAAGGCGATCAGTACCGGCAGGGAGTCGGCGACCAGGCGTAATTCGCGCTCACTGGTCTGCAGGGCACGGCGGCTTTCGGCCAACTCGGCGAGCTGATCGCGGATCAACAGTTGCTTGACCCGTGAACGAATCGCCGAGGCTACGGCGCTCAAGAGCGATACGGCACTCAGCGGCCGCTCGATCAGGATCACGTTGCTGGCGCTCTCCGGCAGACGCTTGCGCACCCGCTCGGTGTCGCCCAGACGCCCGGATTGGCGGGTGGCCAGAAGGATGAACGGCAGGTCCGACCAGGCCGGCTGGGCGTCGAGTACCTGACGCAGGGCGTGCATATCGCCCACCAGTGCCTCTTCGGTGACCAGCACAGCGCCTGTATCAGTGTCGATGTGGTCCGCCAGGGTCTGCAGCGTTGGGCAGTTCAGGGTGCGGTAGCCTTTCTCCCCGAGCAGGCTGGCCAGGCTCTCGGCATCCCGACCGAAGGGCGCACTGATCAACACCTGCATGGGCTCGGTGCGGTTAACGGGCAAAGTCGTGGCTCCGGTTTTCCATCAACGGTGCCTGGTCGCCGTTGTATTCCGGGGTGCCGGTGAGCACGCCCCTGAAGCGCATCAGCGTCTCGCCAACGCGCACGCCGTGCTGGTCGACGCGTAGCTCGCGGATGCTGTCCTCATGCTGGCCGCCACGGTTCTTGATCACCGACACGGCCTTGCGGATGCGTCCCTGGGCCTCGAAGAAGCGCAGCAGCACCACGGCATCGGCGACATAGGAAATATTCAGGTTATCAGCGGTCATGTTACCTACCAGGCCGTGCTGCGGGTTGATCAGAAAGGTGCTGACCCCGCGCTGGCTGAGATAGGAGAGCAGTTCATGCATCTGCAGGATCAGCTGCTGCTCCTGGGGCATGGCCGCCAGGTAGCCGCTCAGGCTGTCGATCACGATCATCCGGCACTGGTGCTGCTCCACCGCGTTGCGCACCAGCCAGGCGAATTCGCCAGGCGACAGTTCGGCCGGGTCGATCTGGCGGATGTCCAACAGCCCATTGTCGATGTGTTGCTGCAACTGCAGGCCCATGCTGTCCGAGCGGATCAGCATGGTGCCGATGCGTTCGTCGAACTCATAGACGGTGCAGCGCTCGCCGCGGCGGCAGGCCGCATCGATGTATTGCAGGGCCAGGCTGGTCTTGCCCGAACCCGCCGGCCCGGTGACCAGGGTGCTGGTGCCGCGCAGCGGGCCGCCGCCAAGCAACGCGTCCAGGCCTTTGACGCCGCTGGGTACCGGGTCACCGCTGAAGGCCACGTGGTGCTGGTTGGCCACCAGCCGCGGGTAAACCTGCAGGCCGCCGCGGCGAATGGCGAAGTCGTGCAGGCCGGCACAGAAGTCCACACCGCGCAGCTTCTGCACCTGCAGGCGGCGGCGTGCTGCACCGAATTCCAGGGTCAGGCGCTCCAGGGTGATAACCCCGTGACACAGACTGTGCAAGTGCGCATCCCGCTCGCCATGGTTGCCGGTAAGGTCGTCGACCAGAAACACCGTGGCTTTACGCGGGGCGAAGAATTGCTTGAGCGCCAGCACCTGGCGACGGTAGCGCAGTGGATCCTGGGCCAACAGGCGCAGCTCCGACAGGCTGTCGAACACCACGCGCAGCGGGCGGATACGTTCGACCTGGTCCTGGATCAGGCGGATGGTGCCGCCGAGCTCCAGCTCCCAGGGGTGCAGGATCGATTGCTCGCGGCCATCGCCCAGCACCGCTTCGGCCGAGGCCAGCTCGAACAGGTCGATGCCGTCCAGAGACCAGTCATGGGACGCCGCTACGGCGTGCAACTCTTCACTGGTTTCCGACAAGGTGATGTACAGGCAGCGCTCGCCGCGAGCCACGCCCTCCAGCAGAAACTGCAGAGCCAGGGTGGTCTTGCCGGCGCCGGGCGAGCCTTCGAGCAGGTACAGACGTTCCGGCGGCAGACCGCCGCCGAGAATGCTGTCGAGTCCGTTACTGCCCGACGGTACCCGTGTGAGGGGGTGCATCATTCATTGACCTCTCTGCGTGAGGTAAAGGTGCACGTGGCACCTTGAAGTACTCGGCAGCCGATGGTCCACAATCAGTGCCGACGGCAGGGGCAGTGCCAGGCGCGCTCTTGAGATGACGCCGACAACCCTGCTGAAAATCCGACCGCTAGCGGTTTTTCTTGTTCATTATTTTTGACAGGCGGATCGGATCGCATTGCCGCAGAGGGGCTGTTTTCAGCGCGTTGACAGGGGCCTGAGAGGGCGCAAACCTGGGGTTACGGCTTGGGCACCGGTACGCGCAGATCGGGGTGGCCCAGGGGATGACTGAGGGCATCGTAGAAGCGCAACTCGAGGTTCTGTTCGGCAAACAGCGCACTGTAATGCTGCTTCTGCTGCAGGATAAACGCCGGGTTGTGCGGGTAGATGGAGATGGCCAGGGTCTGCAGTTGCGCCTGTTGCAGGGCGCGAACCAGGTGCTGGTCTTGCGCCGCCAGGCTATGGCCGAACAGGCACAGCGTGGCCTTGGGTTGCGCCAATTGGCTGTAGCAGAACGTCAGGTAGTCGCAGCTGCGGATGCTTCTGAGCTTGTCCGCGCTGCTGCCTTCGTTGACCAGCAGCGGAATATCGCCCAACTGGTTGATGGCAAAACTGGCCAGCAGGGTACTTTCCGAGGACTTGAGCATGCGCGTGCTGCCATCGACATTCTTCACCAACTGCATGCCGCCGTGCAGGTAGAGCAGGCGCGTGGCCTTGCCCTGGCGCTGGCAGTTAGTGGGGTCGAAGGTCGAGTCCGGGCCGCGGAACAGGTCGTCGAAGGCCTCCGGCGTCTGCTGGGCCGCCCAGTAAGTGAGCAGGTCGTAATTGCCCGAGTAGACAGTCTGGTACTGCGCCAGCGCCTGGCTGATCCGCGTCAGGCTGTCGGTCTGCATCAGGCTCCAGGGAATGTGCAGCGAGCGCACGGCATGGATCAGCGCTTCCTTGATGGCGAAGTAGCGATGGCGCGGCGACGAGGCATTGATGGTCAGTGCCGCATTGACCCGGATACTGCTTTTCAGCGCACTGAGTACCTGCTCGAAAATACTGCTATCCAGCGCCCGGAATACGCTGAGTTCGGTCGGGCTGAGCGGGCGATTACGGGTGGTCTGGGCCTCGTCGAACAGCGAAAAGTAGGCGAACTTGCGCCACACCGCCAGGCTTGCGCCGTTACCGATCAGCAGTTCGCTAAAACCGATGCTGTCGTTCAGGGCGGTCCAGTCTTCCAGTTCCGCCGTCAGTGCCGGGAGTTCCATAATTGCTCGTTGTCGCCTTGGGCCAGAGGAGTGCAGGGCGCGACTTTAACATGGGCGGGGAGCGGCTCGGCGCTAACGCTGTACGGCTGTGGCTACCACGTGAAGCGCGTCTGAAACGCCTGCTGGCCTTGCTCGAGCACGCCAATCTGGCGTAACAGGCCGCTCAGTTGGCTGTTGCTCGCCACTCGCCCGTCGATCTCGGTTGTGCGCGCTGCAAGCTGTACATCCACGGCAATCTGGTGTTGGCCGGCGCGTTCGAGGCGCGCCAGCAGATGAGTGTGGTCCTGGCAGTCCAGCGTCAACTCAGCCTGGCCCAATGGCATGGTCCAGGGGGCCAGCAGGTCGAGTTGGGTGGCGCGCAGGCTGCCCGTGCTGGACAGGCAGCGCCGGCCGCGTCCGCTGACTTCGATATGACCTTGCCAGTCGCCTTCCAGGCTAAAGGGCTGTTCGGGGGTTACCAGGCTGCCAGCGTCTTTGAGGCGCGCTTGCCACTGCCAGGGCCAGCCCTCTATCTGCAGGTGCCATTGCCGTTGCAGTGCGCCGGCACGCACCTCGGCACGTGGGCCGACCAACGCCAGTTGCCAGCTCACCGGCCCCAGTGGCCCGAGCTGCGCGGCCTGGCCTTGCCATAGGCTGCCGCTCAGCGCCTGGGGCTGCCAGCCGTCTGGCCAGTTGACCCAGCGCGCCCAGAACGACACAGGAGCGCCCAGCAGCAAGGCCCCAGAGAAAACCGCAACGGCCCAGAGGATGGCCCAGCGCTTCATGGCTGCGCCGCTCCCAGGCGCGGGCGCAGGTGGAGGTCGAAGCGCAAGCCTTCGGCGTCTTTGCTCAGATTCCAGTCGTCAGCCCGCCAGCCACGGGTACTGGCGCGGGTGATAAAGCCGGCAAGTGCATCGGTGCGTTCCATACGCCCTGCGAGCTGCCAGGTGGCGCCGTCGCCGCGCACTTCGGTGAGCACCAGGGCGGACGCGCTCGCCAGGCGTCCCCAGTCGTCGGCGACCATGGCCTGGGTGGTCGGCAGTGCGCGGGCCTGGCTGGCCAGTGTCTGCCAATGCCGCGCGGTGTGCCAGGCGGTGTACAGCGGGCGCGCCGCGACATACATCGCCATCAGGGCGACCACTAACCAGCCGATGGCCAGCAGCCGTTTGCGCGCGGCTGGGAGCGCCTGCCAGTGGTTGTGCAGCGCTGCGAACTTCATGCCTCACTCCCTTCAAGGTCCACGCGCACGGTCAGGCTTTCGCCCTCCCGTGTGAGGGTTACGCTACCGCCGATTTCTCGCCCCAGGGTTTGCCAGCGGGCCGTGTCGGCCAGGGCATCGTCGTGACCGGAGAGCGTCACATACCAGTGCCTGCCGTCAAAGCCGAGTGCCTGCAGCGCCCAGTCAGGATGCTCGCTTAACCAGCCGTTGAGCGTTTGGCTCCAGGCCGCCACTTGTTGTTGACGCACCTGCCAATGCTGCTCCTCGCGTTGCGCGCGGCGCAGGCGACTCTGCGCCTGTTGCAGGGTGCTGGATGCGCCAAACTGCTGGGCCAGCGCGGCGCGCGCCTGGCTGCCTTGCTGCCAGGTGGTGCCAGCCATGAGCACCGCCCAGAGTAGCGCCAGCCCCAGGCAAGTGCCCGCCAGGCGGCGCGCGGTTCGCCAGTCGTGGCCACCTGTTGCCCGCCTTGGCCGCGTAACCGGCACCAGGCTGGGCAGTTTATCCAGCGGGCCGTCCGGGCCGGGCGCGACCGCTCGCGGGGCGGCGCCCGTCGCGGCGAGGCCCGCCGCCAGCACCCTGGGCAGTGCCAGCCAGTGCTGCGCGCCTTGCTCATCGGCCTGTACCTGGCAGACATAGTCCGCTACAGACCAGGCTAGGGTCTGGCCGGGCTGCTGCGGTGGGCACAGCTGGAACTCGCTCCAGTAGCGCTCCAGGGTGATGCCCAGCGTGTCGGCTTGCTGTTGCCAGCGCGCCAACCGGGCACGCTCCAGCGCCACCAGTTGCAGCCGCGTGTCACGCCGGCCAACGCAGCCGATCAGCACGGCCTCGGGCGCTTGTAACAGGCGATCTTCCAGCAACAGTGGCCATTCGGCTGGGCGTATACCCGGCGGCGCGCTGATTTCAAAGTAACTGACGGCATCGGCAGGGATCAGCAACGCGCAACGCAGCGCTTGCCAACCCGCTGGCGGGGGCCAGTCGGCCTGCTCAATCACGGCGCCGTTGTGCCAGTGCAGCCACTGCCAGGACCGTGCTTCATCCGGGCGTAGCAGCAACCAGGTATCAGGGCGGGGGCGCTGCCTGGCGCGGAAAAATCGCTTAATCATGGGCGCAGATCCGGCAAGGCAAAGGTGCAGACATAGGGTTCTCCCTGATACTGGAAGTCGATGCGTACGCCTAGGTTCGGTTGGGCGGCGATCTGTGAGGGGTAGGCCAGCCAGCGCTGGCCCTGACGAAAACTCAGTTGCACCTGCGCGACTGGGGCGAGGGCCTCGCGCAGCACCCAACGTGGCGTACCCGTGGCGTACAGGTCATCGCTGCTGTACAGCGCCAACTGCTGCGTATCGGGCTGGTAGCGCAGGCGTTGGCGTTGCAGGCGGGTTGTACCGGCGCTCGGCGGCCAGGCGCTGAGGGCGGTCCACTGCAATTGGTGCAGGCTCGCTTGCCAGTCGAGCCAGGCCAGCGGCAGGGGCAGGCGCTGTTCATACAATTGGCGCAGGCTGATGCCATCGAAGCGCGACTCCAGCGCCAGGCAGAACGACAGCACACTGGGGCGCTCGGCCGTCACCAGGCGCTCGCGCACCTGCAGCCAGCTATTGACCAGCGCTGCCAGGAGCAGGCCGAGGACCACGGTCAAGGCCATGGCAACCATCAGCTCGATCAGGGTCAGGCCCCGCTGCCGGCTGTTCATGGGCGTTGCAAAAATACGCTGAAGTGTCCCAGGGGGCGCGCGGCGGCGTCCTCCAGGGTCAGCTCGCCACGGCGCAGGTTGGCAATGCCGGTGTAGCTCAGGCTCATGCGCCAGTGGCAGCTTTGCGGCCCTTGGCGCAGCTCGCCCTGTACCTGGTCGATCTGCGGCCAGTAGTCTTCGACCTCGAAGCGGGCGATCAGCTCGCGCGCACAGAGCGTGCCCAATTGCCGGTCGCGCACTGCCAGGTGACCGTCGATGCGCTGGCGCAGCACGGTACTCACCATGATCGCCAGGGTCGCGGCGATCATCAGGGCCACCATAACTTCCAGCAGGGTGAAGCCGCGGTTGTCCTTCATCACTCGACCTGCAGCGCGCCATCGCCGCTCCAGCGCCAGTGCGCCTGCCCATCCGGCCACTGCCAGTGCAGGCTGGCCGGGCGGGCGATGCCGGTTGGGGTGAAGATCACCCAGGGCTCTGTAGACTGCTCTGGGGTTGGCCGCACGTGCTGCGGCCAGGAGCCGGCGAGTGGTTGCGTGCGCCAGCGCTGCGCACCCTCCTGGCGGGCAGGCTCGAAACGTGCCGGGCCTTGTTGAGTCCAGCCCAGGCCGATGATCTGGCCGCTGTCGCGGGCACGGGCATCGAGGGCGCTTGCCTGTTCAGCCAGGCGCTGCAAGGCGTCGGCGGCCAGGGTTTCGCCCCGCGCCAGCCAGGCCACACTGATAGCCGTAAGCAGCCCGACAATCAGCAGCACCAGCAGCAGCTCCAGCAGGGTGAAGCCGGCAGCTCTTGGCATCAGAGGTCCCAGTTACCGATGTCGGCGTCGGTGTCCGTGCCGCCTTCCACGCCATCGGCGCCCAGCGAGTAGACGTCGAAGCGACCGTGTTGGCCCGGCGCGCGGTACTGATAAGCCGCGCCCCAGGGGTCTGTGGGCAGGCGGCGAATGTAGCCGTCGGTGCGCCAGGCGCGCGGCAGCGGTTCGCTGGTCGGGCGCTCGATCAACGCCTTGAGGCCCTGCTCGGCGGTTGGGTAGCGCAGGTTTTCCAGGCGATAGAGGTCGAGCGCCTGCTCCAGGGTCGACAGGTCGGCGCGCACCTTTTGCTGCATCGCCTGGTCCTGATTGCCCAGGACGTTGGGCGCGACTATGGCCACCAGCAGGCCGATGATGAAAATCACCACCATGATTTCCATCAGGGTAAAGCCGCGTTGCCGCGGCTGGGCGGAATATGCGTGCATGGGATGGGTCTCCTAGAAGTTCAGGCCCTGGTTGAGTTGCATGATTGGCAGTAGCACCGCGAGCACGATGAACATGACGATGGCGCCCATCATCAGGATCATCGCCGGTTCAAATAGGGCCAGCGCCATGTCGACCTGGCGGGCGAAGCCTCGCTCCTGGTTGTCGGCGACGCGTTCGAGCATATCCGGCAGGGTGCCGCTGGCTTCGCCGCTGGCGACCATGTTGATCAGCATGGGCGGGAAGTGGCCGCTGTCTGCCAGGGAGCGGTGCAGGCTGATGCCCGCCTTGACCTGCTCGCGTGCGCGCTGCAGGGCTGCGCGGATACACAGGTTGCCCACCGTCGCTGTGCCCACCTGCAGCGCCTCAAGCAGCGGTACGCCGCTGCCGCAGAGGATCGCCAGGCTGCGTGACAGCCGCGCGCTGTCGAGCACGGCGAACAGCGTGCCGATACGTGGCAGGCGCAGCAGCAGGTGGTCGCGCCGGTAACGCCAGTGCGCCTGGCGCAGCAGCAGCGAGAGGCCGACGCCGGCGAGCAGCAGCAGGCCCAGCAGCCAGGGGCCGGTAACTACCAGGGCATCGCTGAGACCGATCAGAATCTGGGTGACCAGCGGCAGGCTGCGCCCGGCATGCTCGAACTGTTCGGTGAGGCGCGGCACGACAAAGGTCATCAGGCCGATCACCACGATCAGCGATACCAGCATCAGCACAGCCGGGTAGATCAGCGCCGTGCGCGCTTTGTGGCGCTGGCGCTGGACCTGTTCGAGGTAATCCGCCAGGCGCTCCAGTACCGGGGCCAGGCGCCCCGAGCGTTCGCCGGCCTCGACCAGGGCGCAGTACAGGGTGTCGAAGGGCGCGCCATGGCGGCGCAGGCTTTCGGCGAGGCCGTGGCCCTCGGCCACGGCCGCGCCCAGGCTGGCCAGCACCTGGCGGGAGCTGGGCTCGAGTTGCCGCTCAAGGGTGGTCAGCGCCTCGCTCAGGGGAATCCCCGCGCCAAGCAGGGTCGCCAGTTGCCGCGTCAGCTCGCAGAGCTGGGCGTGGCTCAGCCGCTGGCCAGACATGCGGCGCGTGGTGCTGGTCTGCGCCGTCAGCTCGCGGGCGAACAGGCCCTGCTCACGCAGTAACTGGCGCGCGTGGCGTTCGCTGTCGGCCTGAATCAGGTCGCGCCGACGGCGGCCTTGGGGATCGAGTGCTAGGTAGCGAAAACTCGGCATGCCGACCTCAACGCTGCACGGCGCGCAGCACGTCGGCCAGGCTGGTACGGCCTTGGCGCAACGGCTCAAGGGCGGCCTGCGCCAGGCTCTGCCGACGCTCGGCCAGGTAGGCTTCCATCGCCACCTCGCTGGCTCCGCTGTAGAGCAGGCCGACCAGCCCCGCGTCCAGTTCGATGAACTCGTAGAGGCCCAGGCGGCCTCGATAGCCGGTATGCCCGCAGGCATCACAGCCCACCGGCTCGTGCAACTGCTCAAGGCTGTCGAGGCCATCCATCAGTGTCCGTTCGGCCGCCAGCAGCGGCCGCGGTCTGGCGCATTCGCAGAGCTGGCGCACCAGCCGCTGGGCGAGTACGCCTTTGAGGCTGGAGGCGATCAGAAAGGCTTCGATACCCATGTCGCGCAGCCGGGTGACGGCGCCGACCGCGCTGTTGGTGTGCAGCGTGGAGAGCACCAGGTGGCCGGTGAGGCTGGCTTGCACGGCAATCTGCGCGGTTTCCACATCGCGGATTTCCCCGACCATGATCACATCCGGGTCTTGCCGCAGGATGGCGCGCAGGCCGCTGGCGAAGGTCAGCCCGGCCCGCGGGTTGATGGCCGTTTGGCCGATGCCGGTGATCGCGTATTCGACCGGGTCTTCGACAGTGAGGATATTGCGCGTGCCGTCATTCAGCCCGTTGAGGCTGGCATACAGCGTGGTGGTCTTGCCTGAGCCGGTGGGGCCGGTGCTGAGGATGATGCCGTTGGGCTGCTCCAGGCAGCGCCGCAGACGCGTTTCGACCTCGGCGGGCATGCCCAGATTACTCAGCTCAAGCAGGCTGGCCTGTTTGTCGAGCACCCGCATCACCACCCGTTCGCCATGGATGCCGGGTAGGGTCGAGACGCGCACATCGACATCGCGCGCGCCCATGCGCAGGCTGATGCGGCCATCCTGGGGTTGGCGTTTTTCGGCGATATCCAGGCGCGCCATCACCTTGATCCGCGACACCAGCATGGCCGAGAGCGCCCGTGGCGGCAGCAACACTTCGCGCAGTTGGCCGTCGACGCGCAGGCGCACCACCAGGCTCTGCTCGAAGGTTTCAATATGAATGTCCGATGCCTTGAGGCGCAGGGCTTCGGTAAGCAGCCCGTTGATCAGACGAATCACCGGCGCCTCGTTTTCGCTCTCCAGCAAATCTTCGATGCGCGGCAGCTCGCTCATCAGCCCGGCCAGATCGACCTGTTCGGCGATGCCCTCCATCAAGGTCGCGGTAGCCGGTTCACCGGCTTGATACAACAGCGCCAGCTCGCGCTCAAAGGCGGCGGCGTCGAGGTGCGAGCAGGCCACCGGGGCACCGTGTACGCGCAGCACTTCCTGCAGTTGAGCCAGGTCAGGCGCTTCACGCAGTAACACATGCACGCCGTCGGCATGAGGGCGTAAGGCGATACCCGCCTGGCGCGCCATCCGGTAGGGCAGGAGTTTCTCGGCCATCAGGGGATCAGCCCACCGAGGCGCGCCCGGCTGGATGGGAACAACCCGAGCAGGTCGCTGCCTGTTTCGCGATCAGGCAGGGCCAGCGGGCTGGTGGCTTTGATGTTGCGGTATTTTTCGTCGCTGAGCTGGCCCAGGGTGAGGGCATCGCGCACGATCCGTGGGCGGATAAACACCATCAGGTTTTGCTTGGCATGGCTGCGTGCGTTGGAGCGAAACAGCCGTCCCAGCAAGGGCAGGTCGCCGAGCAGGGGCACGCGCTGGTCACTCTCGGCCACCTCGTCGCTGATCAGTCCGCCGAGCACCACCATGCCGTTGTCCTCGACCATCACGGTGGTTTTGATCTCGCGCTTGTTGGTGATTACATCGCTGGCACGGGCGCTATCGGCAATCGATGACACCTCCTGAATGATGTCCAGGCGTACGGTATTGTCGATGTTGATCTGCGGCCGCAGGCGCAGCTTCACCCCCACCTCTCGGCGCTCGATGGTCTGGTACGGGTTGGCGTTGTTCTGGGTAATGGAGCCGGTCACGAAGGGGACTTCCTGGCCCACCAGAATCGACGCCTCGGCGTTGTCCAGGGTGACCAGGGTGGGCGTGGACAGCAGGTTGAAGCCGCTCTCGTTACGCAGCGCGTTGAGCAGCGCAATGAAGTTGATACCGCCGCCAATATGGCCAACACCGGCGGTTACGCCCTCCACGCTGGAGAGCAACGAACCGAGCTGGGTGTTGTTGCCGGTGGCGGCGGCAGCGGCGATGGCGTTGATGCCGGCGCCGTTACCATTGAAGTTGACGCCACCGGCAGGCAGGTTGCTGTCGGGGTCAAGAAACAGCCATTGCACGCCCAGCTCCTGGGCACGGGTATCCGAGACCTCGACAATGATCGCCTCAACCACCACCTGGGCGCGGCGAATGTCGAGCCGTTCGATGATCTGCCGATAGGACATCAGCTCGCTGTCCGGCCCGAGCATGACGATGGCGTTGGCGCCTTCTTCGGCCTCCAGGCGCACGCCGTCAACCGATACGGCTGCAGGCGCGGCGGCGCCGTCGGCGCTTACCGCTGCTTCGGCGACACCGCCCTGGCTGAGGCCGCGCAGCACTTTCAGCACGTCGGCTGCGTTGGCGTGACGCAGGTAGACCACCTCGGTGTTGCCGACATGCTCGCGGGCCATGTCCAACTGCTTGAGCAGTTGCCGCACCCGTTCGCGATCCGCCGTGCTACCGCGTACCAGCAGCGCATTGCCGCGTACGTCTGCCACCACCTTGGCGCTGCGCGCGTTGTCCTTGCCCAGCAGCTCGTTGACCAGGCGCGCTGTGTCACGCGCGCTGGCGTGCTGCAGGGGCAAGGTTTCGACCGGCTCATCGATAACCTGGTCGAGCTGGCGTAGCAAGCTCTCGATACGGCTGAGGTTGCTGCGCCAGTCGGTGACCACCAGCAGGTTGGCCGAGGGGTACGGCGTGATCACCCCCACCCGTGGATCGACCAGCGGCTTGATGATTTCCAGCATCTGTTCGCTTGCGGCATTGCGCACGCTGAACACCCGGGTGGCCATGCCGTTGGCCGCCGACTCAAGACGCTGTCCGGTTTCGACTGGCACCGGTTCCAGGCGGGCCACTTGGTCCGGGAGAATCTTCACGCTGCCGTCTGGCAGGTCTACGGCGGCAAAACCCTGAGCACGCAGTTGGGCGAGAAAGATGTCGTAAATTTCCTCCGGCGTGTGGCGGGTCATGGTCCGTACCGTGACTTTGCCCTGGACGCGGGGGTCGACGATGAAGGTGGTGCCGGTGATGCGCGAGACGCTGTCGATGAACTCGCTGATGTTCGTATCAACGAAATTGACTTCGTAGTGTTGCGGTTCTGCCGGTGTATGGCCGTCTTCCGTGGCCACGGCCAGGGCGGGCAGCAGCAGGCCGAGCAGCAGGCTACGCAGCACGCGAGCCGGTGATGTCAGGGGGCGCTCAGCCATGGTGCTTGAGTCCTTGCAAAGGTCGGTCTGCGGGCCAGGGCAAGCGCTCCAGCCGACCGTTGTTATCGAAGATGAGTCCCTGCTCGTCGATGCGCTGCAGGACGATGCCCGGCGCCAGTCGCTGACCCTGGGTCAGGGTTTGCTGGCGCTGTTGATAGCTGAGGACCACCACGGTAGCCGCCAGGGGCTCGGCGCGCATGCCGCCGACCCAGGTCAGCTCCAGGCGGGTCAGGGGGATCTGTCCAGTGGCGGGCGGTGGGCTGCGCTGCCAATGTGCGCTCAGCAGGTCCAGGCTCTGCGGCGCCTGGGCGAGCGGCAGCGGCGCTAGCGCTGGGCCGTGCCAGAGCGTAAGCAGACACTGCGCGGCCAGCCAGGCGGCCAGGGTGACCAGGCCAACTGTGATCAGAGGGCGGACGTCGTTCATGCCAGCTTTCCATGCGTCGGATGCCAGCCAGGGTGGCCCTGCACGAAGCTCATGCGTGGCAAGGACCATTCAGCCAATTGCCAGTCAGCCGGCTGGTTGCGCAGATAAGCTTCGAGGCGCTGCCACAGCGGCTCGCCTTCGGCCATCGGGCCAAGGGTGAAGGTGCGCACTTGCTGGAGCGGCTCCAGCCCCGACACACGATGCCCCGCCGGGCTGTAGGCAACGTGCCATGGCTGACCGAGCAGGCGTGGCAAATCCTGGCTGTTATCGAGCATCGACAGGTTGCCAAACAACTGCTCGGCGGCATTCTCCAGCACCCGCTGAAGCTGGCCGGCCGGGGCTTCGCGGACAGCAGCCGGATGACTGCCGGTCAGGCACAGCAGGTGCTCGCGGGTGATCGTCTGGCCTTGGCGCAACGGCACGTCATAGCGTAGGCCGGGTAGCAGTACACCACCGTCGGCATAGTTGTCGGCCAGGGCCTGGTGGATCAACCGATCCCAGCTGCCGGCGCGCACATCACGACGCCACAAGGGTTCTGATGCCTTGGCCAGCGGCTGGTCGAGCCAGCCTGCATGGCTTACGCGCTGGGCGGTCAGTGTGGCCTGTAGGCCTGCGGCGGCCTGTAAGCCCTGAGCGTCCAGGGTGCTGGCGAACGCCGGGTGGAATAGCGAGTCGAACTGCCAACCCTGGGCGGTCGAATGGCAACGAATGCGAAAGGCCCCGCAGGCGCGGTTGCCCGCGAGAATCAGCGGCACTTGGCGCCCGGACGCCTGGCGCACGTCTATCTGCCGTGGCCACAGGTCCTGGCCACGGGCGCAGAGCAGCAGATCGACCTGTTCCAGTCGTTCCGCCAGCCACATGCCGGGGCCAGTGCCGACGTCGGCCAGGGCAATGACCAGGTCAGCTTGCTTGCGCGCCTCGTCAAGCGATGGGCGCAGGGCGTCGAACCATTGGCTGAGCGTGGCAGACTGATCAAGGGCATAGGGATCAGCAATACCGACCACGGCGATCTGCACTCCCGCCCGCTCGAAGCGCGCGATGGACTGTACTCCTGGAGTTTTAAGCCCGGCGCCCACTACCGGGCGGCCCCACTGTCGATAGAGTCCCATCGCCTGTTGGGGCCACAGGACGCGTTCGTCACTGCTGACTCGTACCTCGGCGCCCAGCAGTTCGCTGCCCTGTACGCCCGCGCCGCCATTAGTCAGGTAGGCCAGGCCACTGCCGTTCCAGCATTGGCCGTTTTCCAGGGTCAGGCAGTTGTGCGGTCCAGAGTCGTTGCGCAGCCGTTCCAGCAATGCGCCCAGAACCGCGTAACCGCCTGTCTCTACCGGCCCCAGGGCGGCGTCAAGCAACGGCGCATAGCCGGCGTGTGCAGGGAACGCAGCACGGGCGTCAGGGCCGGTCAGCCAGGGCGCTTGGCCCGTACGGGTCGCCGAGCCCAGGCGGGTTTGCGGTACCACAGCCAGACCAGGCGCCCGGGCATCCAGGGTGTCGGCGTAATACAGCAGGTCCAGGCGTGAGGTGCTCGCCGCAGGGCGGGTGCTGCCACTGGCGCACCCTCCCAGAAGCGGTAGTGCCGCTCCCGCCATTAACCACGCCAACGTCTCCCGACGTCTAATGCTTGTCATAGAGCTGTTCCACTGTCCGTCGTCCACCGTTTGGGTGCGGGGGGGATAGTGCGACCGTGATGTGACAAATTTATGTCACTGGCCATCAAGAACAGCGGTTTCAGGCAAGAGGACAGATTTACTGAGATTCACAAAACCATCAACTAACCATCAACTAAGTATCGAATAACTATAACAATTGCTCCGTAAAGTCCGCCGGGTCATAAGCAAACTCAACTCAAGGAGTTAACTATAATGAGTCGCGAAACCGGCACTAACCGTAGTCTGAACCCCAGCAACAACACGCCCATGGACTCGGTTCTCGAAACCTATCTGAGTCGCCGCCACGTACTGCGCGGCGGTCTGGGTGCTGCTATCGCCATGATTGCCGGTGGCGGACTGGTCGGCTGTTTTGATGGCGGCGGCAGTTCCGATAATGGCTCTGACAGCCCGACCCAGCCCACGCCAACACCCCTGGCGCTGGCTTTTGAGTCTGTCGCCGTGTCGCGCACCGATGCCTGTGTAGTGCCGGCAGGCTACACCGCATTTGTGCTTGCCCCGTGGGGAACGCCGTTGAGCAGCCTCGCCAACCCCTGGAGGGACGATGGCAGCAACACCTCCACCGACCAAGCCAATTCCATGGGCATGCACCATGACGGCATGCACTTCTTCCCGATCAACGGCAGCTCCGAAGACGGCCTGTTGGTGGTCAACCACGAGTACATCGACCAGAACGCACTGCACCCCAGCGGCGCTACTACCGATGGCAGTGGCAACCGACCCGCTGAAGAAGTGCGCAAGGAAATCAATGCCCACGGCGTTGGCGTGGTGCGCATCCGCAAGGTCAGTGGGCGCTGGCAAGTAGTCGAAAACGATCCGCTGAACCGCCGTTTCACCAGTGCCAGCGTGATGGATATCACCGGCCCGCTGCGTGGCACGGCCGATATGCGCACGGTCTTCTCCACCGACGGCAGTATGACGCGCGGCACCAACAACAACTGCGGCAACGGCTACACCCCTTGGGGTACCTACCTGACCTGTGAAGAGAACTGGCCGGAGGTCTTCGTCAACCGCAGCGGCAGCGTCCCGGCAGATCAGGTTCGCCTGGGCATGCCCACCAGCTCCAGCCGCTATGGTTGGGATACAGCCGCAGGTGATGCCTCCGAGCAGAACGGTGAGTTTGCCCGTTTTGATGTGACCCCGACCGGCGCCAGCGCCACGGACGACTATCGCAATGAGGCGAGCACCTTCGGCTACATTGTCGAAATCGACCCTTACGATTCGACCAGCCGCGCCGTCAAGCGCACCGCGCTGGGCCGCTTCCGTCACGAAGGCTGCTGGCCTGGCCTGACCGAAGTGGGCAAGCCGGTGGTGTTCTACAGTGGCGACGACGCGCGCAACGAATACCTGTACAAGTTCGTCTCCACCGCCCTGTGGGAGGCCGCCGACGCCAACCCCAGCGACCGTCTGGCCACCGGCGCCAAGTACATGAACAACGGCACCCTGTACGTCGCCCGCTTTGACGCGGACGGCACCGGTGTCTGGCTGCCGCTGGCGGTCGATACAGTGGCGCAAAACGGGCAAACCCTGGGCACTATTTTCGGCAGCCTGGCGCAGATCATCCTCAATACCCGCGGCGCGGCCGATGCCGTCGGCGCAACCCCGATGGACCGCCCGGAGTGGACCTCGGTCAACCCGGTCAATGGCGACATCTACCTGACCCTGACCAACAACTCCAGCCGTACCGTGGCAGACGCTGCCAACCCGCGAGTGAACAACGTCAACGGCCATGTGATTCGTTGGCATGACTCCGATGATCAGCTCAGCTTCACGTGGGACATCTTCGTCTTTGGCTCGGATGCCAACGCTGGCCCGCAAACCAACCTCTCAGGCCTGACCGATCTCAACCAGTTCGCCAGCCCTGACGGCATGGGCTTCGACAGCCGTGGCGTGCTCTGGATCCAGACCGACAACAGCGGCAATGCGGTGGCCAGTGTCACCAACGACCAGATGCTGGCGGTGATCCCGAGCAACCTGGTAGACGCACAAGGTAACCAGTTGCCTCTGCGTGCGGATAACCAGAATGAACTGCGGCGCTTCTTTGTTGGCCCCAATGGTTCTGAGGTGACCGGTATCGCGTTTTCACCCGATAACACCTCAATGTTCGTCAACATCCAGCACCCAGCTAACTGGCCTTTTAGCGAAGATGCGACCGAGGCCGCGCCTGCCGGGACGAGCGTACGGCCACGCGCTTCGACTGTGGTGATCCAGAAGGTCGACGGCGGCGAAATCGGCGTCTAACGACTGACGGCAGCAAGCAGAACAGCCGGTAGCGCAAACGCTACCGGCTTTTTTGTTTCTGCTTTGTCCCTTTGCGGCGCGTGTGCCGATGCCTTGTTATGGCTGCCAGAGTCAACAGCCGTAAACCTCAGGGCATCAGCTCAGATGCGCTCGACTCTGCGCTCCACCAAGGCGCCGGCTGGCGACCCCGGAACAGCACCTGCTGGGCCGGCACGCGGCTGTACCATTTGGACACCCCGCGCACTTCTACCTGGTGGGTCGTGCGGTACAGGGTGTCGTCCAGACGCACCTCTATGCCGAGCAGAAAGTGATCGCTGCTGAGCACCAGACCTTCGGTCAAGCGGTTGTACGTGGCGTCATCCAGCGCGCCCAGAGACTGGCGCAGCTGGGCGGAATCGCGATAACCCTCTGCTGGGCGTGCGCTGATTAAGCGTGTGAGCAGCGAGCTGGGCAGTTCGCCTTCATACAGTGCCTCCAGCAACGGCAGATCGTTGAGCGTCACGGCATTGGCATTCAGTTGCCAGGCGCCGGTATCCGGCAGTGCGCAGAGTTGCGGATGACGCAGGTAGCGCTGTGGGTCAGTGGGCGGCAGCAGATTCAGCTCGCTGGTTTCATGCAGTAACTGGTTGGCCGCGAGCCAGGCACTGCCGTGGCGCAGGTATTCTGCGCTCTCGGCACCGAGCAGGTTGGTTTGCTGATCGTTATCGACCCAGTCGGCCACCTGCTGCGTCAACCGGTCACTGGCCATGTCGCCACCCAGCACCAGGTTGAGCTGGCGCCTGGCCCGTTGGCTGTCCCCGCCCGCGAGCGCATTGAGGTTGAAGCAGGTGCGTTGGTCGCGCAGCAGCAGGCGTGCTTCGCCACCTTCGAAGCGATATGGCAGCGGCAAGCCGCGAATAGCCTGCCAATACAAGGGACTCTCGCGCCAGCGCGGGTCGCGCATGGCCTGCACGGCAAACGCCCGTACAGCGCTATCCACGGCGCGCGCCTGCACTCGCTGCTGGAGCAGGCGCGTGCGCTCGATCTCCTCCCGCCCCTGTACGGCCAGCCAACTCAAGCCACCGGTCAACAGCGCGAGCGCCATCAGCACCATCAACAGGGCTACACCGCGCTGCGTTTTTTTCATTCAGCCTGATCCGTCATTTGTTTAACGGGGCAGTAAACCGGGTAAAGGTTGCAACAACGTGGCAAAGCGCAGAGGGCCTTTGCTTGATCGGTAAAAACACAAACCCGGCACGGGGCCGGGTTTGTGGGGTAGCAGTGGAGCGTTTACTTGATCTCGACCGCCAGACTGTCGGCGATCTTCTTGTTCCAGATGGCCGGGCCGGTGATGTGCACCGACTCGCCATTGGTGTCGACCGCCACGGTGACGGGCATGTCTTTTACGTCGAACTCGTAGATGGCTTCCATACCCAGTTCGGCGAAGGCCACCACGCGCGATTTCTTGATCGCCTGGGCGACCAGGTACGCAGCGCCGCCGACGGCCATCAGGTACACGGCCTTGTTGTCCTTGATCGCTTCGATGGCAATCGGGCCGCGCTCGGATTTACCGATCATGCCGAGCAGGCCGGTGCTTTCGAGGATCTGCCGGGTGAACTTGTCCATGCGCGTGGCGGTGGTCGGGCCGGCTGGGCCGACCACTTCTTCGCGCACCGGATCGACCGGACCAACGTAGTAGATGAAGCGGCCCTTGAGGTCCACCGGCAGCGCTTCGCCTTTGTTCAGCATGTCGACCATGCGCTTGTGCGCAGCGTCGCGGCCGGTGAGCATCTTGCCGTTGAGCAGCACGGTTTCGCCCGGCTTCCAGCTCTGCACGTCTTCCGGGGTCAGGGTGTCGAGGTCGACGCGGCGGGCGCTTGGACCGGCTTCCCAGACGATTTCCGGGTAGGCGGACAGGTTCGGCGCTTCCAGCTCGGCCGGGCCGCTGCCATCGAGCACGAAGTGGGCGTGGCGGGTGGCGGCGCAGTTGGGGATCATGCACACCGGCAGGCTGGCGGCGTGGGTCGGGTAATCCATGATCTTCACGTCGAGCACGGTGGTCAGGCCGCCCAGGCCCTGGGCGCCGATGCCCAGTTGGTTGACCTTCTCGAACAGCTCCAGGCGCAGTTCTTCGATGCGGTTCTGCGGACCACGGGCCTGCAGTTCATGGATGTCGATGTGCTCCATGAGCACTTCCTTGGCCATCACTGCGGCCTTCTCGGCGGTACCGCCGATGCCGATGCCGAGCATGCCTGGCGGGCACCAGCCGGCGCCCATGGTTGGCACGGTTTTCAGGACCCAGTCGACGATCGAGTCGGACGGGTTGAGCATGGCCATCTTTGATTTGTTCTCGGAGCCGCCGCCTTTGGCTGCGACGTCCACTTCCACCTTGTCGCCAGGGACTATGGAGTAGTGGATGACGGCCGGGGTGTTGTCCTTGGTGTTCTTACGCGCGCCGGCCGGATCGGCGAGGATCGAGGCGCGCAGGACGTTTTCCGGCAGGTTGTAGGCGCGGCGTACGCCTTCGTTGATCATGTCGTCGACGCTCATGGTCGCGCCGGTCCACTGCACATCCATGCCCACACGGATAAACACGGTGACGATGCCGGTGTCCTGGCAGATCGGCCGGTGGCCGGTGGCGCACATGCGCGAGTTGATCAGGATCTGCGCCATGGAGTCACGGGCGGCCGGCGACTCTTCGCGCAGGTAGGCCTCGTGCATCGCCTGGATGAAATCGGTGGGGTGGTAATAAGAGATGAACTGCAGGGCATCGGCGACGCTCTGGATAAGATCGTCTTGCTTGATCACGGTCATGCTGGGCGCTCCTCTATTCAGGGAACATCTATAAGGAAGCGCCGCACTGAGCGTCGGCGCAACTGCGTAAAAAAGGCGCGGCAGTATAACGTACCCTTAGGGTCTGTTGACGTTTCGTTCGCGGCCGCGCCGGAGCCCGTTTTAGCGCGAGGCAAGGCACGAGATGCGAAGTTTAGCTGGCTAAATGAGCCATCGAGAAACGCAGCATCGCGCTAAAACGGGCCCGGCCCTTCGGGTGGGGCCGCCTAGGTTGCGCGCAAAATCTCGCCATGCGTTGTTGGAGGACTTGGCAAGGGAATAACCATTCCCTGCGTCCTCCGCAATCCCCATGGATGGGGTGAATGCCGCAAGCCCGCCGGGAGCGGGCGCGGCCTAGCCTGGCGAGATTTTTCGCGGCAACGCGGCTTGCGACGAAACGTCAACAGACCCTAAGCCTTGCGGACACTTGCCGCGGCAATAGCGACCACGCAGACGCCATACAATAGCCTAGGTTTTTTGTGAGCTCAGGCGTAGAGTTGGCCGGATGCCATTATGGGACGGAGCCCATGACTCGAAGCAGTCAGCGCACCAGTCAGCGTACCCTACAAAGCCTTTTGCTGAAGCGCTTCGGCATGGCAGTGGCAAGCTATGTCCTGGTTTTTGTGGTGTGCCTGGTTGGCGGCTACAACGGGCTACTCACTGGCACCCCCGTGCTTTATCTGCTGCTGATTGGCGTCATCGTGCTGAGCCAGGCGCTGTTTTTCTGGTTGTTCGTGAGTGCGCGCAACCTGCGTTTTCGCGACCCCAGTCTGACCGAAGCACAGGTGCTGGTAGCGCTGACCTGGCTCGGCGCTTTGCTCAGCTTGCTCGATGAAGGGCGCGGTACGCTGTTGGCGCTCTATGTTCTGGTGATGCTGTTCGGCGTGTTCCAGTTGCGATCCCGGGTCTTCGCTCGTTGCGCGCTCTTTGCCTTTTGCTCGTTCAGCGCGATCAATCTGTATGAGGCCTACACCTATACGCTCGGCAGCCCAGGCCTGGCAGCGATGCAGGTATTCACCCTGGCTGTGCTGCTGCTCTGGCTGTGCCTGTTTGCCAATTACATGCAAACCATGCGTCAGCGTATGCGCCAGCGCCGTTTCGCGCTGCAAGCGCATCAGGACACCTTGCGCGGCATGATGCGCCAGCTCGAAGACCTGGTGGCGACCGACGAACTGACAGGCCTGTGCAACCGCCGACATTTTCTGCACCTGGCTACGCGCGCGCTTGAGGAGCTACAGCCTGAAAGCCGCCTAGGTCTGGCACTGATCGACCTGGACCATTTCAAGCGCATCAACGATGTTCACGGTCACGCTGCTGGCGACCGGGTGTTGCAGATGTTCGCGGGCGTGGCCCGGGCCTGTTTGCGTGATGGCGACACCATCGCCCGTTATGGCGGTGAGGAATTCGTGCTGCTACTGCCCAATGCTGACAGTGACCAGGTCGCCAGTTGCTGCGAGCGTTTGCGCGAAGCCTTCGCCCAGGCTGAACCGATTGGCATTAAAGTGGACAATCTCAGCCTATCCATTGGCATGACCCTGATGACCTCGAACGACAACCTCGACGACGCCTTGCAGCGTGCCGACCAAGCCCTCTATCAGGCCAAGCGGGGCGGCCGTAATCGTTGCGCGGCCGCCTGGGAGGACAGCGGTGCCTGAGTTGCGGGTCGGTACCCAGTGTTTCAGCGTGACCGTGGGGCGTAACCTGCTCGATGCATTGCTGCAGGCGGGGATCGAGCTGCCCCACAGCTGCCGCGCCGGTAGCTGCCATGCCTGCCAGGTCCGCTGCCTGGCGGGGACGCCGCAGGATGCCAGGCCTGACGCACTGACGCCGGCCGTACGAGAGCAGGGCTGGCGCCTGGCCTGCCAGTGTCAGGTGGTAGAAGATCTTGAGGTTGTCCCCTTCGACCCTAAGCGCGATGGCCGCGAGGCGCGGGTACTCGCCTGTGACTGGCTGACTGACGACGTGTTGCGCCTGCGCCTCGAACCATTGCAGCCGTTGCGCTATCGCGCCGGTCAGCATCTGCTGCTATGGAGTGCCGAGGGGATTGCGCGGCCTTATTCGCTGGCCAGCCTGCCCGGTGAAGACCCTTGGCTGGAGTTTCATCTTGATTGTCGTCACGCTGGCGCCTTCTGCTCGACTGCCCGGCGCCTGCAGCCTGGTGATGTGCTGCGTCTGGGGCAGTTGAGCGCCGGCGCGCTGCACTACGATGCTGACTGGCAGGCCCGCACGCTCTGGCTGATCGGCAGCGGTACGGGACTGGCGCCGCTGTATGGCGTACTGCGTGAGGCGCTACGCCAGGAGCACCAAGGGCCGATCCGCTTGATTCACCTGGCGCACGACAAGGCGGCGCACTACCTGGCTGAGCCCTTGATGCAGCTCGCCGAGCAGCATGCCCAGCTGCGTGTCGAGCTTATCACTGCGGCCGAGCTGCCAGAGGCTTTGGCCGAACTGCGGCTTGTCGCCCGGCGAAGTCAGGCCTTACTCTGCGGCCAGCCCGAACGCGTAGAGGATATTGCGCGCCGGCTCTACCTCGCTGGCGTGCCGCGTAATCAGGTGCTTGCCGACCTGTTCCTGCCGCCCGCCTGCTGAGCCCTCGTTGGTCTGTATGAGGCATGCTCCATGGCCGAATCCCACCTGCTGGTCGAGCGCGAGCCCGGCCTGTTGACCCTGCGCCTGAACCGGGCCGAGAAGAAAAACGCCCTCACGCGCGATCTGTATGCGCGCCTCGCCGAAGCGTTGCAGCAGGCAGCCGAGGACAGCAGTGTACGTGCGGTGCTGCTTACTGGCGGTGAGCAGTGCTTTACCAGTGGCAACGACGTCGCTGACTTTCTTCAGGCGCCGCCCACCGGGCAGGACAGCGAAGTCTTTCTATTTATGCGCGCGTTGTTCGAGTTCCCCAAACCGATTGTGGCTGCAGTCAGCGGGCCGGCCGTGGGCATCGGCACCACGCTGTTGCTGCATTGTGATCTGGTCTATGTCAGCCGTTGCGCCGCGCTGCGCATGCCTTTCGTCAACCTTGGCCTGTGCCCCGAGTTCGGTTCCAGCCTGATCCTGCCGCGCCTGCTCGGCCAGGTCCGTGCCGCCGAGTTGCTGCTTCTTGGTGAGGGGTTTAGCGGCGAGCAGGCGGCCGCCTGGGGGATTGTCAATGCCGTGCTGGAAGATGGCGCCGCGACCTTGAACAAAGCCCGTGAGGTGGCGCTGGCTTTTACCCGTCTGCCCCCGGCGGCGGTAGCAGACAGCAAGCGACTGCTGCGCGCGCCCGAGCGCGAGCGGCTGCGCCAGGTTATCGAGGAGGAGGGCGCACTCTTTACCAAACGCCTGCACTCACCGGAGGCCCGCGAGGCGCTAATGGCTTTTATGCAGCGGCGCACGCCGAACTTTGCGGCCTGAGGGGGTGGGGCGGCAAAAGATTCAGGCAAAAAAACGCCGCGATCTCCAGTGGAGTCGCGGCGTTTTGCTGACTACAGGTGTCGCACGTAAAGCACGACCTGCGTGTCACCCAGCTGCTTACACCAGGGCTTCACCGACATGCAGAATCTTCATGCCGTTGGTGCCGCCGATGGTGTGGTAGCTGTCGCCCTTGGTCAGGATCACCCAGTCGCCCGGCTCCACCAGACCACGCTTGAGCAGCTCGTCTACGGCTGCCTGGCTGACTTCGCCAGGTTGCAGCGCTGCGGGATCGAAGGGAATGGTGTAGACGCCGCGGAACATCGCCGCACGGGCCTGGGTGGCGCGGTGTGGTGAGAACGAGAAGATCGGCACCGAGGAGCGGATGCGCGACATGATCAGCGGTGTATAACCGCTTTCGGTCAGCGCGATGATCGCTTTCACCCCAGGGAAATGGTTGGCCGTGTACATGGCCGCCAGGGCGATGCTTTCGTCGCAGCGCTCGAACTCGGTGCCAATGCGGTGGCTGGATTTCTTGCTGGTTGGGTGCTTTTCCGCGCCCAGGCAGATGCGTGCCATGGCCTGTACCGCTTCGAGCGGGTAGGCGCCGGCGGCGCTTTCGGCCGAGAGCATCACCGCGTCGGTGTAGTCGAGCACGGCGTTGGCCACGTCGGAGACTTCCGCGCGGGTCGGCATCGGGTTCTGGATCATCGACTCCATCATCTGCGTAGCCGTGATCACCGCCTTGTTGTGGCGGCGGGCGTGCAGAATGATTTTCTTCTGGATGCCGCACAGCTCGGCATCGCCGATCTCTACGCCGAGGTCGCCACGGGCCACCATGACCGCGTCGCTGGCGCGGATCAGACCGTCGAGGGTTTCGTCGTCGGCCACGGCTTCGGCGCGTTCGATTTTCGCCACCAGCCAGGCGGTACCACCGGATTCGTCACGCAGCTTGCGCGCGTATTCCATATCCGCAGCGTCGCGCGGGAAGGACACGGCCAGGTAGTCGAGGTCCATTTCCGCGGCGAGCTTGATGTCGGCCTTGTCTTTCTCGGTCAATGCCGGCGCCGTCAGGCCACCGCCACGGCGGTTGATGCCCTTGTGGTCGGACAGCGGACCACCGATCACCACCACGCAATGCAATGCATCGGCCGAGGTCGACTCGACCCGTACCACGACACGGCCGTCGTCGAGCAGCAGCTCGTCACCTACGCCGCAGTCCTTGACCAGGTCCGGGTAGTCGATACCGACGATTTCCTGGGTACCGGCGGTACGCGAATGGCTGGTGGAGAACGTGAAGTGATCACCCACTTTCAGTTCGATGCGTTTGTCAGCGAACTTGGCGATACGGATCTTCGGCCCTTGCAGGTCACCGAGCAGGGCAACGTGCCGGCCATGCTTGGCGGCCAGGTCGCGGACCAGCTTGGCGCGCGCCTTGTGCTCGTCGGGCGAGCCGTGAGAGAAGTTCAGGCGGGCCACATCGAGGCCGGCGAGGATCAGTTGTTCGAGTACTTCGGGCGAGTTGCTGGACGGGCCAAGGGTGGCGACGATTTTGGTACGGCGAAAGGTCATGCGCAGACTCCTGAGTTGAAGCTCGTAGCGAGGCTACTACGCCACCGCGCTGTAGTCATTGTTCGTCTGCACTACCTTGCGCCTGCTTTGTGCACATTAAATGGTGCGCATAGCCTGTGGACGAATATGCCCCGTCGGCCTGATATGGGCTGCAGTTTTTCGCGCACCAGTCGATACACTGCCCAGTGAAGGAGAGACGTTATGCGCACTGTGCTGTTTGTGATCGCGGTACTGAGTACCGCAGGCTGTACCCGGATGTCGCTCGATCATCACCTTAATAATGCCTACCGGGCCTATAACGAAGGTGAGTGCGAGCAGGTCATGCTGGAGTTGTCCCAGGCCGAGCGCAAGAGTCGCTCGCGCAGCTACCTGCAACCGGAAATCTCGTTGTTGCGCGGGCAGTGCCTGGAGCGCCAGAACCTGTACGTCGATGCGGCGCAGACCTACCGGTTTATCGTCACTCGCTTTCCGGGCAGCGAGTACGCCTACCGTGCCCACGCGCGGCTGGACACCTTGCAGCAGTTGGGGCATTACAGCAGCGCCGAGCCAGCACGGCCAAGCCCGGCAAAACCCTAGGAGCCTGTCGGGCTTAACCGTCCGTAGCGAGGGGAAGTCGGTTTGAGTCAGTTTTGTTGCTCTTTCGAGGCGAATAGCGAGCTATTTAACGAGAAAGAGCGGCAAAAATGGCCATATCCGGCTTTTCCGCAGTAGGACAGTGTTAAGTCTGACAGGCTCCTATCTCCAGCCCGTGCGGCTACACTGGGACGCCAGGTCAGGGAGAACGGGGTATGCGGTTACTGTGGTGTGTGCTGTTGCTGCCCGCGTTGGCGAGCGCGGAGATCTATCGTTGGGTGGACGCCAACGGCCAGGTGCATTTTGGCCAACGTCCAGGCAGTGCGGCGGCCGAGGCCGTGACGGTCGAACCGCAGGTGGTCGAGCGCGATGCCGCTACTCGCGAACGCGAGGTCCGTACCCAGCGTTTCTACGATGCGCGCCGCGAGGAGCAATCCAGGGCTGCGGCCCAAGCCTTTGAACGCAAGGCGAGCAAGGCCCGCGAATGCAGTGAGTGGCGCAGCAGGCTGGCGCAAATGCCTGAGGGGCGGCGCTATTTCAAGGCCGAAGCCGATGGTCAGCGCAGCTATTACAGTGACGCCGAACTCGACGCCGCTCGTCGCGAATTGCGCAATCAGCTGGCTCTACACTGCTCCTGAGCTGGTCGGTTGGCGTCCTGCGGGCCATACTCTCCGCACTTGTCTAGCGATTTGCCATCATGCCAGCCCAGCGTCATATCGAACGGCATCAATTGCCGTATTTCCTCAAGGTGTTCAACCGAATTACCGACAAGCCCATGGGCTCGCTCGGCAATGTGTCGCGTGACGGCTTGATGTTGATCAGCTCGTTGCCGCTGCTGCTGGGTGCGCGCTTCGATATGCGCCTGAAAATTCCCGGTAAGGACGCGCCGCATTACATCGACTTCAGCGCAACGTGCCAGTGGAGCCGTGAGGATGTCACGCCGGGCACCTACGACTCCGGCTTCGCGTTGCTCAGTGCGCCACAGGATTACGTGGACATGGTCGATGCGCTGCATCGCTACTTCAGCTTCTACCCGCTCTCGACCTCGGCCTGACCTCAGCTCCTGAAGCGCGAACGCCCTGCCAGGCAGAACCTGGCAGGGCGTTCGTCGTGCGCGTCAGGCGCTGATCAGGCGTCGAGCTGCAGCAGGGCGTTGGAGCGTGCCTGGACTTCCCGGTAGCGCTCGGCATCGGCGGCTAGCACCGTGCCCATTGCCGGGAAGATCTCGGCCAGCTTGGCTTGCCACTGTTCGCTGCGCAATTGCTCGGGGAAGCAGCGTTGCAGCAGGTCGAGCATGATCGACACCGTCACCGAGGCGCCAGGGGAGGCGCCGAGCAGGGCGGCCAGAGTACCGTCCTGAGAGGCCACCAGTTCGGTGCCGAATTGCAGGATGCCGCCTTTTTTCGGGTCTTTCTTGATGATCTGCACGCGCTGGCCAGCGATTTCCAGGCGCCAGTCCTCGGCTTTGGCTTGCGGGTAGAAACCGCGCAAGGTCTCCAGGCGTTTCTCGTCGGACTGCAGCACTTCCTTGACCAGGTAGCGGGTCAGGTCGAAGTTGTCCCGCGCCACGGCGAGCATCGGCCCGATGTTATTCAGGCGAATCGACATCGGCAGATCGAGGTAGGAGCCGCGCTTGAGGAACTTGGTGGTGAAGCCGGCATAGGGGCCGAACAACAGCGAGGTCTTGCCGTCTACCACGCGGGTGTCCAGGTGTGGCACCGACATCGGCGGCGAACCAACCGCCGCCTGGCTGTAAACCTTGGACTGGTGCTGCTTGACCACTTCGGGGTTGTCGCAGCGCAGCCACTGGCCGCTGACCGGGAAGCCGCCGAAGCCTTTGCCTTCCGGAATGCCGGATTGTTGCAGCAGCGACAGCGCTGCGCCGCCGGCGCCGAGGAAGACGAACTTGGCCTGGATTTCCCGCTTGGCGCCTGTCTGCAGGTCGCTCACGCTGACGCGCCAGCCGTCGGCGTTGCGTTGCAGGCCGGTGACCTTCTGCTGGCAGCGAACGGTCGCGTCAGGCAGTTGGCCGAGGTGCTCAAGCATGCGCGTGGTCAGGTTGCCGAAGTTGACGTCGGTACCTGCCATCACGCGGGTCGCCGCGATCGGCTCGTTCGGGTCGCGCCCTGGCATCATCAGGGGCATCCACTCGGCCATGGTGGCGCGGTCTTCGGTGTATTCCATGTCGCTGAAGGCGTGGTGCACGCTCAGCGCCGCAAAACGCTTCTTCAGGTAGTCGATGCCTTTTTGCCCGCGCACGAAGCTCAGGTGCGGGATCGGGTTGATAAAGGCTTTCGGCGAGCCGAAGGTGCCTTTTTCCACCAGATAAGCCCAGAACTGCTTGGACTCTTCGAACTGGGTGTTGATGGTCACCGACTTTTTGATATCGATCGAACCGTCCGCTGCTTCGGGCGTGTAGTTCAGCTCGCAGAGGCCGGCATGGCCCGTGCCTGCGTTGTTCCAGGGGTTGGAGCTCTCTACCGCGCCAGCTTCCATCTGCTCAAGCACCTCGAGCTGGATGCTCGGGTCGATTTCCTTGAGCAGTACAGCCAGGGTCGCGCTCATGATGCCGGCGCCGACCAGCACCACATCTACAGTTTGGTAATCGTTATGCGCCATTCCCACGTCTCCAGAAAAAAGCAGTAACCGTCGAGGATCGAAGACCACGCGAAGTTGGCGCGGTCAGCTGTCGCCGTGTTGTCTGGGTTGAGAGGAGTGGATGCCGCGTTTGCCAGCCACCTGATCGTTCATGTTTTCGCCACACTCTTGTGAAGTTGTTAAACCCGTTTTCTCACGCTCTTTTGGAGCCGTGAACCTCAAAAAGTTCGTGTGCCAGGCGGCTTATGGCCCGCACATGTCCCCTGCGTGCATGGATGCTCAGGAGGAATGCGGGGCTCAAGCGGCTGCCGGAGTGGGCAACACGAGGTGGGCGACTCTCTGGGGCGGGAGCGGATGCCGAGGCATCTGCGGTACGACGAGGCCCGATCAGGAGACGACCTTATAATCGGGGCGCGATTATAAGGCCAAAGCAGGCAAATTGATTGCGCGAAGTGACTTTTCTTCTGGCTGCGGTCAGGCAGGCAACGCCGCGTAACGGATCAGCTCCGGCGTCATATCAGGAGATTTTTGCTTGAGTAGGCAGCGGAGGATTGAGCCAGGCGAGTTGCTGTTCACCGTCTTCAGTCCAGCCAAGGCCTAGTGGCGCCTGGGCTGAGCACTGAAAAGCCGGGCACCGACCAGTGCTGTCGGTATAGGCGAAGGTGCGCTGGCGAGGGCGAGAGCCGAACAATGAACGCAGTAAGGTCATCCGTAATAACCGCTTCGGGCAACGACTAAAGTCTTATGCCTGGCGGCTGTGACAGCGGCGTGACAGGAACCCACGCAGTAGCTGTTGAGTCTTAGTATGCGACGCTGTTAGGTCCCGGTGCCGCTGGGTATACTGCGGACCACTTTTTGCGCCCCCACCTTGGAGAATGAGCATGCTGCATCGCCTGATGTTTGGTCTTCTTGCTGTGGCCAGCCTGACTCTGGTCGGTTGTGCCCTCAGCCCGCAACAACTGAGCCCGCAACCGCGCCTCATCGGTACTCTGACACCTGTGGGTCAGGGTCAGCCGGTGGTGGTGCGTGTGGCGGACGGTCGCCCTTCGCCGGTGCTTGGCACCCGTGGTGGCCTTTACCCGGAAACCAGCGCCATCAGCGTAACTGGCCAGGACATCCTGCCAAAGCTGCAAGCTCAGGCAGAAGCTGCGGTTCGCCTGCTGGGCTTTACGCCGTCGCCGAATGCCTATAACGCGCCGCAACTGACCCTGACCCTGGCTGAACTCAAGTATCAGTCGCCGAAGGAAGGTCTGTACGTCACCGAGTCTGACATCACCGCCACCTTCCGCGCCGACGTGCAGAACAGCTCGCGTCGTTACAGTGGCCGTTATGGTGCGTCGCTCAACCAGCGTTTTGGTATGGCGCCAAACCAGGAAGCCAACACCAAGCTGATCAGCGATGTACTCAGCGATGCGTTGACCCGCACGTTCAAGGACCCGACCATCGGCCAGATGCTCGGCCAGTGAGCCTTGGGCCAGGTGAACTGGCCTGAGTGAGGCGGGCGGTTTAGGTCGCATAAAGAAAAGGCTGGACGGTATTGCTACCCTCCAGCCTTTTTTGTGGGAATGCTTAGGCAGCCTGGGCGAAAAACTCCGGCAGTGCATAGCCGGTGTGCATGTCGATATCGGGCAGGTCGTAATGCTCGTGGCCGCCCAGGGCGCAATAGCCAAGCCAGTGGTGGTCCTGCACATTGAACGAAAGCGCGTCGAGGGGGCTGTCGATTTCGTCGAGCGAGTCGATCAGGTAATCCTGGTCAAGCGGTTGCGGATTGAGCATGGCATTTCCTCCAGAAAGCAGTGTGCACGTATTGACCGTGCAGTCATGCTTGTTCAATCAAGTCCTGCGCCAGACCGGTTGCGGTTTTAAGACAGTTTCGAGATAGCGCATTACGCTCGTCGGAAAGGGAAGGTCTAAAAAAGCACTTTCAGTACACTGCGCGCGTTTTTGCGGCGCGGCCGCCACAGTCTTGTGCCCAGCTATGGGGCGCGTAGGTGTGAATGGCTGTTGCGGCGGCCTGTGCTGAGGCCCGACCCAGAGCCTTTGGTGCATTCGCAGCGGCCCTATGTGGGCACTCGGTTACCGTTTTGGTGCGCGCCTGTTCGCACCTGGAGCTTGTGATGACGTTACAGCTGTTGTGGACCGTGGTGTTAGCCAGTCCTGCTCGTTCGTTGAATGGCCTGGCATTGTTTTTCGCCCTGTCAGGCAGTTGGTTACTGCTAGCTACGCGTATCCGCGAGCAACGTCTGCGCGAGCGTGTGCCTGTTCTGGCAAACCCTCAGCTGTCCTGGTCAGATGTGGCGGCTGCCGATGTCGCTACGTTGCGTATAAATCGATTCTTTTACCGATTCGCCAGCATCTGCCTGTCTGGCGCGCTGCTGTTGTCCTGGTTGAGCACGCAGAGCTGGTTTTGGACAAGGCTTGCTTCGTGACACCAGGCAGTCGAGCGGCAGCCTAGGGTCTGTTGACGTTTCGTCGCAAGCCGCGTTGCTGCGAAAAATCTCGCCAGGCCGGGCGGCGTTCCGCTAGGCGGAGGACGCAGGGAATGGTTGTTCCCTTGCCAAGTCCTCCAACACCGCATGGCGAGATTTTTCGCGCAACCCGCAGGGCCGGGCCCGTTTTAGCGCGATGCTGCGTTTCTCGATGGCTCATTTAGCCGGCTAAACTTCGCATCTCGTGCCTTGCCTCGCGCTAAAACTGGCTCCGGCGCGGCCGCGAACGAAACGTCAACAGATCCTAGTGTCACGACACACATAATTGGTCGCTATCTGTAGGAGCGAAGGGGGCGCCTAGCCTTTACTCGCGATAATCCTCGAAAGCGCTGGAAGCGTCGCGGCTAGAGCGGAACGCCGCCCGGCTCCTCCCACGGAGCCTGGCGTTGACCGACATTTGATTTGTGTCACGACCCCAGGTCTGGAGTGCGGAGGGTTACAGAGGCAGCCCGGCCTTGACCCGGTACTGGTTGCGCACTGGCATGGCGTACTGGCCAATCAGATAGGGGCGATGCGGCGCTGGGCAGTTGTCCAAGCGTTTCTGCCATTGTGCTTTGGCCTTGGCCAGCTCCTCAGTGCTAAACAGCTGCTCGGCCTCGGGGACCGGCAGGGCTGGTTCGCGCTCGGCCCAGGCTGCGTAGGCCAGGTAATGCACCGGGAACAGGCGGTAGTTGCCCAGGATCTGCTGATCGACAGCCAGCGCCAATTGACGGGCGTCTTCCGGTACCTGCTGGATGGGCGTACCAAATTGTACGTGTACGCGACCCTTGTAGCCGGTGATGCCTAGGGCGATGCTCTGGTCATCTTCTCCTGGTGTCTTGGTGTAACTCCCGGTACTGGCGCGGATATAGAGTTCGCGGGCCTTGGCCAGGTCGCACGGGTCGTATTCGTAGCTGATCGATACTGGTGTCAGACGCAGGGCCTGAATCACCTCAGCGAAAGGCTCCTGCTTGCGGCTCATATGGAACATTTTGAGGATGGCCGAGTCGGTGCGGTCGTCGCCGTCCTTGGCCCGGCCTTCGGCCTGGGCGATCCAGATCGATTGTGCGTCGTCGCGAATCGAGTGGTTGATATACGCAGAGAGCAGTTGGTAGGCCGCCAGCTTTTCTCGGCGTCCGCTGATCGAGCGGTGCACGATGAAGCTCTTGTTCAGGCGCATCAAATCACTGACGAAGGGCTTCTGCAGCAGGTTATCGCCAATGGCTACGCGGGGTGTGGGTAAGCCTGCATGATAGACCGCGTAGTTGACGAAGGCCGGGTCCATGACGATGTCACGGTGGTTGGCCAGAAACAGGTGGGCACTGCCATGCCGCAGGTGCTCGAGGCCGGCGTAAGTCACCCCGTCGGTGGCTTGCTCGATACTGTGATCGACGTAGTTTTCGAGTTTGTCCTGCAGCAGCGCAACGGTGTGTACGTCGGCGAATTCGCGGCGCAGGCGATAGGCGATCAGCGGCTTGAGCAGCCAGCCCAGTGCGCCGGCCAGGCGCGGGAAGCGAAAATGCGTCAGGGTGTCGAGAAACGCAGGGTCGGCCAGCAGGCGCGCCAATACCGCAGGCACCTCGGCGTCGTCGTAGGGTCGGATGGCATCAAATGCGCCCATCATGCTCTCTTGTTCTTTCGCTGCGGTTGACAGAAGGTTGGGGTGTCCCGGTTAACAGGTGGTTTTTCAACGGCCTGTTAGGGGCCAGCAGTAGACCAGCAATTATACCTACAAGTCACACGGAGGCCGCGATGTTGGAAACCCATGGTTATGACTGCCCGTACTGCGGCGAGCCGGTCGAGGCAGTGCTCGACCTGTCGGCAGGCGACCAGCAATACATCGAAGACTGCCCGGTGTGTTGCCGTCCGATTGTCTTCGACTTGCAGACCGACGGCGAAGACTGGTCGCTGGATGTGCGTGGAGAGAACGATTGATGCAGCGAATCTACGAACCCCAGGACGTGATGGAGGGCGAGTTGCTGCAAGGCATGCTCGCCAGTGAGGGCATCAGTGCGCACCTGACTGGACGCCATCTGGTGGGTGCCATGGGCGAGTTGCCGGCCTGTGGGTTACTCGCCTTGACGGTCGCCGATGCCGATGTGGGGCGGGCGCGGCAGTTGATCGATGCGTACAATGCCGCCCAGCCATTGCCGGGTGACGAGCCCGACGAGGTGCAGGGCGTGCTGCTCTGCTGAGTCGCCTTTGCCTGTTGAGCTTGCCCATGTGTGGACGCTACGCCCTGTTTCGCTGGACGCCGGCCTTTGCTGCGTTGCCAGGATTTCCCGCTGATCAACAGCCGCACTGGAGCCTGTCGCCCCATGCTCAGGTGCTGCTGCTGCGTCAGGTCGAGGGGCGTAACGAGCTGGCGCGGGTACGTTGGGGGCTGACCCCGGCCTGGCTCAAGGATCTGTCGAAAACACCCGCCCATGCGCGGGCTGAAACCCTGGCCGAACAGCCGATGTTTCGCGATGCCCTGCGTTTGCGCCGCGGCCTGTTACCGGCCAACGGCTTCTATGAGTGGCGCGGTGCGGTGCGCAAGCGGCCTTATTGGCTGAGCGCAGATGCCAGCCCGCTGTATTTTGCTGCGTTATGGGAGGCCTACCCGGTACCGGGCACGGTGTACCTGAGCGCGGCGGTGATCACCGTGGCGGCGGCCAATCAGCGCCGGCCATTGATTCTGGACGAGGCAGGGCAGGCCGCCTGGCTCGATCCAGACACCCCGGTCGAGGTGCTGCACGCACTGCTGGCCAGCCCGCAACCAGCACTGCGTGAGCGGGTACTGGCCAATCTGGTCAATGACCCGACCTTGGATGCGCCCGAGTGCCTGACGCCCGGTTGATAGCCGGGCGCGCGCGGCTCAGACCTTGAACTGATTGATCAGGCGTCGTTGCTGCTCGGCCAGACGGGTGAGCTCGGCACTCGCCTGGCTTGCTTCATCGGCGCCACTGGCCACCTCGTTGGCGACCTGGCCGATGTTGGTGACGTTGCGATTGATGTCTTCGGCCACTGCGCTCTGTTGTTCCGCTGCGCTGGCGATCTGCGTGTTCATGTCGTTGATCACCGAAACCGCCTGGGTAATCGACGCCAGGGCCTGAGCAGCTTCGCCGGCCTGCTGCACGCTGATCGCAGTCTTGCCCTGGCTGTCCTCCATGACCTTGACCACATCGCGGGTACCGCTTTGCAGGTTCTGGATCATGCTCTGGATTTCCTGGGTCGCCTGCTGGGTCTTTTGCGCCAGGTTGCGCACCTCATCGGCGACCACGGCGAAACCGCGGCCCTGTTCGCCAGCACGGGCTGCCTCGATGGCGGCGTTGAGCGCCAGCAGGTTGGTCTGCTCGGCAATGCTGCGGATGGCCACCAGGATGGCGTTGATGTTCTCGCTGTCCTTGGCCAGGGTCTGCACCACACCGACTGCCCGACCAATTTCACTCGCCAGTTCAGTAATCGCGTGGCGGGTGTTCTGCACGATCTGCATGCCGTGTTGCGCGGCCTGGTCAGCGTGGTTGGCCGCTTCGGCAGCGTGGGTGGCGTTGCGTGCCACATCCTGGGCGGTGGCGGTCATCTGGTGCACTGCGGTGGCCACCAGTTCGATCTCGGCCAGCTGTTTCTGCACGCCCTGGTTGGTGCGAATGGCGATATCGGCTGTGTGCTCGGATGAGTCGCTGACCTTCTGCACCGAACTGACCACCTGGGTGATCATCGCCTGTAGCTTGCCGAGGAAGGTGTTGAAGCCGCTGGCGATCGCGCCGAGTTCATCGGCTCGATCGGACGTCAGACGACGCGTCAGGTCACCTTCGCCCTGGGCGATGTCCTGGAGCATGGCAACCATCTGCTTGAGCGGGCGGGCAATTCCACGGCCCACCAGCCAGACGCCCAGCAGCCCTATGGCCGCCACCAGCAGGCCGACGATCGTCATGCCGAAGGTATTGGCGCGGGCCTGGGTGGTGAGATCGCTTTGCATGGTGTGCAGGTCGGCCATGACCTTATTCAGTGGCATGACCAGCATCAGCACCCAGCGATGGTCGGTCTCGCCGATAGTGAAGCTGGCGAACAGTTCGATGTGGTTCAGGCTGGGGTCGGGTTGCTCGTCGATGTCGTACTGCACTTCGCCACTCTGCAGGTTTGCCAGGTTGGCCAATTCGTTGGCATCGAGCAGGGCCGTGGCGGGGGAGCCGAGTTTGTCCGGCGCTTTGGTCGAGGCGACGATACTGCCATTGGAGGCTATCAGAGCCAGTTCGCCAGCGCCGTCGTAGAGTTGACGGTCGGCGTTGAGCAGTAGCTCCTGAATGAAGTTCACCGCCAGATCCGCACCGGCAATCCCGCGGAACTCCCCGTTGACCAGGATGGGGGTGGTGAAAGAGGCAAGCATGATGGTCTTGCCGCCCACGTCGTAGGGTGCTGGGTCGATCACGCAGGCGCGCTTGCGCTCTTTTGGGCACAGGTAATACTCGCCTTCGCGCACGCCGGTGGGCAGGCGGGTTTCACTCTCCAGCGTGCCGAGGGAGTCGATACCCAGGCTGCCGTCGCTATTGCGAAACCACCAGGGGATAAAGCGGCCGGTACCGTCGTAGCCATTCTCCTTGGGGCCGGCGTAGAGGTCGTCGTTGCCATCGAAGGCGTTTGGCTCCCAGCCGATGTAGCTGCCGAGAAGCTTGGGGTTGCGTTCGGTGGTCTGGCGCACCAGGTTGGACAGCTCTTCGCGGCTGGCATTGAGTTGCGGGCTGCCGTTGGCATCCTGCAACCCCAGCAGCTCATTGGCATGCGCCAGGTCGGCCGTTACTCGCAGGGGGAGGTCGAGTTCACGCTGGATCTGCAGCACCTGAGTTTGCACCAGGCTGACCAGGCGCTGCTGGATAACCTGCTCCAGCAATGCCTGGGTGCGCGCTTGCACCAGTGCCTCGTTTCGCCCGCTGGTAAACATGGCGTACAGCACCAGCGCCGCGACGACTGCCAGCACACTGACACCGGCCAGGGCCGCGACGGAAAACTGGATGGACTTAAGCTTCATGGCAAGCTCCAGCAAACGGTGGGGTGCATCGTTGTATCGGCAGGGGGGTGGGAAATCCTGAATGACCCTGTGCTGATACAAGCTGGCCAATAGCTATAGCGCAAGTTTTCTACAACTCTGCAACGCGTCTCGCAACGAAACGTCAACAGGCCCTAGAATGGCGGCGTTCATTTATATGGAGATAGAACATGAAATCCGTGTTGACCTTGAGCACCCTGGCGGCAGCAGTGCTGCTAAGCGCCTGTCAGGCCGTAAACACCACCAGCGGCGGCGCAGTTGGGGTGGAACGTAAGCAGTACATGTTCGGCATGTTGTCGACCGCTGAGGTCAACCAGATGTATGCCCAGTCGTACCAGCAGACCCTGAGTGAGGCGTCGAGCAAGGGTGTGCTCGATGCCAGCAGTGCCAATGCAAAGCGCCTCAAGACAATTACCGATCGCCTGATCAAGCAGGCGCCAGTATTTCGTCCCGACGCAGCGCAGTGGCAATGGGAGGTCAATCTGATCGACAGCCCTGAGCTCAATGCCAACTGTGGCCCAGGCGGCAAGATCATTTTTTACAGCGGTCTGATGACCAAGCTCAAACTCACCGATGACGAAATCGCCGCGATTGTGGGTCATGAAATGGCCCATGCCTTGCGCGAGCACGGCCGCGAGGCGATGTCCAAGGCCTATGGTGTGGCAATGGCCAAGCAAGGGGCCGGGGCACTGTTGGGATTGGGCGAGAGTGGTATGGCGATGGCCGACACCGTGGTGCAATACAGCCTGACCCTGCCCAATAGCCGCGGTAACGAGAACGAGGCAGATCTGATTGGTCTGGAGCTGGCGGCGCGGGCGGGTTACAACCCCAATGCCGCCGTTACGCTGTGGCAGAAAATGGCCTCGGCCAGCGAGGGCGCACCGCCCGAGTTCATGAGCACTCACCCGTCGTCGACCAGCCGTATTGCGTCGTTGCAGGCGGCCATTCCCAAGGTCATGCCATTCTACGAGCAGGCGCGCAGCAGCCGCTGAACCACAGCCTCAGGGCAAGGCTTTCTCGGCGAGAGGTCGGGTTTTCAGGCCGAGCTGGGCGCGGAAGCTTTCCATGTCGAACATGGTGCAGATTTCCTGAATTTCTTTTGCCGGAGTGAGCCTCCAGAACGCCATGGCGGAGATACTGAGGACTTTGTCGCTAGGTGGGTAGCCGAGGGCAGGGGTCTGAATGGTGCCAATCAGCGTGCACCAGGTCACGACCTTGTAGCCCTCGGCCACGCAGTCCTCAACGATCACTTCGAGGTCCGGCATGGCCAGGCGAATATTCTGCACCAGGCGAGCGAAGCCATCGTTGTTGAGTGGGTGGCCGACAAACGAGCTTTTGTAGAGAAAATCACGGGTGTGCAACTGATCAGCCAGGGCCATGCGGCCCTTGTTCCAGGTCAGATCGATGTGCTGGCATACCAGCTTCTTATGGTCATCCAATGACATAACAAGTATCCGTAACGAAAGTGAGCAAGTTTTTGCTCATTTTATCGTTCGGGCTTGCCTCAAAATCATTGGCCGAAGTGACAATCAATCGGCGTCAATTAGCTGTCAGATTATTCCGCTGAAATGCAGTGCCTGGTAGCTGGCGTAGATCGCCAGGGCGGCGAAGGCGCAGGCGGCGAGGCGACGGATCAGGGTCAGCGGCAGTTTTTCAGCAGCGAAGTTACCTGCCAGTACCACGGGCACATTGGCGATCAGCATGCCCAGCGTGGTGCCGATGACCACCAGGACAAAGTGCGGATACTGCGCCGCGAGCATGACCGTAGCGACCTGGGTCTTGTCGCCCATCTCGGCCAGGAAGAACGCAATCAATGTGGTCAGGAACGGGCCGAAGCGCTTGAGTTTCGAGCTTTCATCGTCATCAAGTTTGTCGGGCACCAGGGTCCAGAGGGCCACCGCGACGAACGAGGCCGCGAGGATCCAGCTCAGGGTCGCAGGTGAGAAAAAACTGGCAACCCAGTTGCCAATGGCACCTGCGGCGAAGTGGTTGGCCAGGGTGGCGACCACAATGCCCCAGATGATCGGCCAGGGGCGACGAAAGCGTGCCGCCAGCAGCAAGGCGAGCAATTGCGTCTTGTCGCCGATTTCGGCCAGGGCAACGATCAGGGTGGGGACGAACAGGGATTCAAGCATCAGGCTTCCTGGGGGGCGGGTCGACACGGCTATGACACGTACAGCCTCCCCGCCCCGGGTAAGGTGTGCGTGTCATAGGTCTTGTCAAACCTCGGGTCCTTTTGCAGGACCTCGGGTCGTACGCGCCATGGTCTGCTGACCAAGTATGTTGACGCGTACCGGGCGAGTCAGCGCTTGAGGCTGCTCGCGGGAGACTACTCCCCTAGGACGGGCGCATTTTGCCCAAAGCCGTCTGAGTGGGCAAGCAGCATTTTCTGCTCAGCGAGCGCGAGCGCGGTAGATGCGAAAGCCATTGGCCTCCGTCAGGGTCTGGCACGGGCCCAGGTGGGTTTCGATCAGCGGTGGGTATTTGAGAAAGCTGTTGGCCACCAGGCGCAACTCACCCTGGGGTAGCAGGTGTACACGTGCCTGGCGCAGCAAGTGTTCAGTGGCCTGGTAGTGGGTGTGTACGCCCTGGTGGAACGGCGGGTTGCTGAGTATCGCACTGAGCCCGGACGGTGCCGCGTCGATGCCGTCACCGGCGATCACGTTGGCTTCCAGGCCATTGGCCGCCAGGGTCAGGCGGCTGCTGGCCACGGCGAAGGCATCGACATCCAGCAGGGTCACCTGGCTGGATGGGTAGCGGCGTTTCAGCGTGGCGCCGAGGACGCCGGCGCCACAGCCGAAGTCCAGCAGATGGCCGCTGGGCAGGTCGTCGAGATGCTGCAACAGCAGGGCGCTGCCGACGTCCAGGCGGCCATGGCTGAACACCCCAGGCAGGCTGACGACCTGCAACTCACCATCGCTCAGCGGCAGGCTGTAGTGCCTGGCCAGGCTTTCCAGTACCGGTGCCGTTGGCGGGGTATCGACCCGTACTTGCCAAAGCTGGCAGTGGCGGGCGCTGTCGAGTTTGCGTGGGCTGCCGAAGGCGGTCAGTTGCTTGGCGGCGCGCTCGATACCCGCACGTTTTTCCCCGACCAGATAGAGCAGCGCGCCTGGCAAGCGTGCGGCCAGGCTGGCGAGCAGGTAATCGGTGAGCTCACGCGACTTGGGTAGGAACAGTACGGCCGCTTCGCAGGCGCGGGCGCCCGGCTCTACACCGAAATAGCAGCGCCCGGCGAAGCGTGCTGCCAGTTGTGCCTGTTCACCCGCATGCCAGCTCCAGCCGTGAGCCTGGGGCAGGTGACCGAGCAAGTCATCAGCCGGTAGGCCGGCGAGCAACAGCTCACCGCCGAACAGGCCGGCCTGACGCAGCAGCACTTCACTTCGCGGGTCCATGGATGCTCCTTGAAAAAGCCGCGCAGCTTAGCTGACAACGCGACAGGGCGCACCGCTGGCGAATCCGACAGCATTCTCCAGCAGCTGGCCGACGATCCGCTGGCGCGCTTCGCGGCTGCCCCAGGCGCTGTGCGGGGTGATGATCAGGCGCGGAATATCCTCGGCCAGCAGCGGGTTGCCATCGCGCGGCGGCTCCTGGGTCAGCACGTCGCTGGCGGCACCGCCGAGGTGACCAGCGCGCAACGCATCGGCCAGGGCCTGCTCGTTGACCAGACCACCACGGGCGGTGTTGATCAGGAAGGCACCCGGCTTCATCAGGGCCAGTTCGCGGGCGTCGATCAGGTTGCGGGTGTCGTCTGTCAGCGGGCAGTGCAGGGTCAGGGCATCGACCTGAGGCAGCAGTTCATCCAGGCTCAGGCGGTCAGCCCGCGGCGGGCGGCCAGGCAGCTGGCCGAGCAGCACGCGCATGCCGAAGGCTTCGGCCAGACGCGCCACGGCGCCGCCGAGCTCGCCGTGGCCGAGCAGGCCGAGGGTCTTGCCTTCAAGCTCGACGATGGGATGGTCGAGCAGGCAGAACTGCTTGGCCTGCTGCCAGCGGCCGGCGCGAATATCGCGCTGGTAATCCGGTAGGCGGGTGGCCAGGGCCAGCAGCAGCATCAGGGTGTGCTGCGCCACTGACGGCGTGCCGTAACCGTGGCAGTTGCTGACCACCACGCCGTGGGCGCGGGCGGCGGCGAGATCGATGTTGTTGGTACCGGTGGCCGAGACCAATACCAGGCGCAGCTCGGGGCAGGCGGCGAAGGTGGCGGCATCGAGTGGGACTTTGTTGGTGATGGCGACCTGGGCGTCGCGCAGGCGTTCGATGACTTCGCTCGGCTGGGTGCCGGCATGCAGGGTCAGCTCGGCGAATGCCTGCTGCAGAGGCGTCATGTCCAGATCACCCAGGTCGAGTGAACTGTGGTCGAGAAAAACCGCGTGGTGGGCAAGGGACATCGGTAAATCCTGTGTCTGAGCGTGGGTGGACGCGCTACTCGCAGGCAGGGGCAGCGACCTGTATAAATACCGAGCCTACCAGACCCTCTTTGCCCGTGCGGAGCCCTTATGTACTGGACCGAGTTTTTTACAGTTGCCCTGATTCACCTGTTGGCGGTAGCCAGCCCAGGGCCGGACTTTGCCATCGTAGTGCGCGAGAGTGTGGCCTTCGGCCGGCGTACCGGGCTGTTCACCGCCTTGGGCGTGGGTGTTGGTATCCTCGTGCATGTGGCGTATTCGCTGCTCGGTATCGGCCTGATCGTGTCGCAGTCGATCGTCCTGTTCAACGCCCTGAAATGGCTGGCGGCGGCTTACCTGCTGTATATCGGCATCAAGGCCCTGCGTGCTCGACCGGCTGCCGAACAGGCGCCATTGGCAGATACGCCTCATGTGCAGCGCTCGCCAAGGGCCGCCTTCGTGACCGGCTTTGTGACTAACGGGCTGAACCCCAAGGCCACGTTGTTCTTCCTGTCGCTGTTTACCGTGGTGATCAACCCGCATACCCCGCTGGCCATTCAGGCCGGTTATGGGCTGTACCTGTCGCTGGCCACCGCGGCCTGGTTTTGCCTGGTCGCACTGCTGTTCAGCCAGGCACGGGTGCGCGCCGGTTTCGCCCGCATGGGCCATTGGTTTGATCGGCTGATGGGGGCGGTGCTGGTCGGGATCGGTGTGAAGCTGGCGCTGACCGAAATGCGCTGAACGCCAGCCTGTTCGGCGAGGATGTAAGGCTGGGCGGCGTCAGTAGCGATGCAGTCCGCCGATGATGTTGGTGAACAGTTCATCGTTGACCGGTACGTAACGGTCGCTGCCCGGTAGCCAGGCGTAGACAGGTTCGTCTCCCGTTTTTGTCGGATCGAAGGCCTCCTGCTTTAGCGATTTTTTCTGGTATTTGAAGGTGCCAGTGGTTTCCATATCACGCTTGATGCGCAGAAACAGCGGCACTGCATAGGGCGGCAGTTGGCGCTTGGCATAGTTGAGGAGCTCGCGCATGTCCATTGGGGCTTCCGGGTCATGCAGTGTGATGGCCGCCATCCCTGCGCAGCCGTTGGTGTTGGGGATGCCTACGCCGTAAACCACCACCTCGGCAATTCGCGGATGCTGGATTAGCAGGTTCTCAACCTCGGTGGTCGATACGTTTTCACCTTTCCAGCGGAAGGTATCGCCCAGACGGTCGACGAACTGCGCGTGACCGAAGCCGATGTAACGCAGCATGTCTCCCGTGTTGAAGTAGCGATCACCTGACTCGAAGACATTTTCCAGCACGACCTGGCGGGTCTTTTCCGGGTCGGTATAGCCATCCAGGGGCGTTTTTTCATCGATTTTCGCCAGCAGCAAGCCCGGCTGGCCGCGTTCGACCTTCTTCAGGAAGCCATTGTTGTCGCGCACGGGGCTCTCTTTATCCCGGTCATATTCGACCAAGGCCCATGGCATCAAGGAAAAGCCGATGGTGTTATCGAAGTTGAGGATATTGCTGAAGCCAATATTGCCTTCGCTGGAGCCATAGAATTCGCACACATGCTCCAGGCCGAAACGTTGCTTGAACGGCCCCCACACACCAGGGCGCAAACCGTTGCCGAGCATCTTGCGCACAGGGTTGTCGAGGTCATCCGGGCACGTCGGTTGATCCAGCAGGTAGCGGCAGAGTTCACCGACATAGCCGATCACGGTGGCATTGAAGGTGCGGGTGTCATCCCAGAAACTACTTGCGCTGAACTTGCGACGGAGGGCGAAACCGCCGGCCCCGGCAATGGCTGAGCCCCAACAGACGCAGAGCCCTGTGCCATGGTAGAGCGGCAAGGTGGAGTACACGACGTCACTGGCTTGCATGTCCATGGCGATGATGCCGAAGCCGCCGTAGGTCTTCATCCAGCGACCGTGCTTGAAAATACCGGCCTTGGGCAAGCCTGTGGTGCCCGAGGTGTAGATATAGAAACAGGCGTCGTCTTTATGAATTTGTTGCGTGGTGGCGGGGGCGTCCTGGGGAGCGTCAAGCGATTCACGCATCAGGTTCAGATAGCCCGATGGCGCTTCGCCCGGATCGCGGAAGGTATCCTGATCGGCAATGTAGTAGAGCCCTCTGCTCAGTGCATCGATGCTGTCGCGCACTTCTGCGAAGGCTGCCAGCAGTTCTTCACCAATCACTATGGCGCAGGGCTTGACCAGGTTGATGCTGTGTATCAGTACGTTCTGCGTCTGCGAGGTATTGAGCATGGCACTGACAGCGCCTAACTTGCTCAGCGCCAGTACCGTTACCAGCAACTCCGGGCGGTTTTCCAAAAAGACCCCGACTACATCGCCTTTGCCAATGCCACGTGCCGCCAAGTAATGGACGATCTGATTGGCACGCTGGTTGAAGTACTGGTAGCTGTAGCGGCGGTCTTCGTAGAGCACGGCGATACCGTCAGGGTTGCGTTGGGTCGCCACTTCGAATGTCCAGCCGAGCCCACAGGGCTCGTCTGCTGCGGAGATGTTCGAGACCTTGAGGCCTTTGATGATGCGTGGCAGGCTTTTGAGGACGAGGGGTGTCTTGCGTAGTACCTGGCCCCAGGTGATTAACTCGTTGTTGTTCTGGCTCATGAGATATTCCTGCAACTGCTGGCTGGACGCACTTCCCTTGGGCTTACGTCAGCGAACTGTGGGTGCGGGCAGAACGCCCCTCGCCTAGGCAAGAGGCGCCGTGGACTCAGAATTCGTTGGCAACGGATTCAAGGATCTGGCCGGTCAGGTAAAGCGTCGTACGGGCGACCTGCTTCACCGCTTGCTTGTCCTGCTCGCTGATCACCCAGCGCTGAATGGCGTTGTTGACCTCGTCGGCGTGCTTGGCATCGATGACGGAGTGGGCGATGAAGAAGGTGAGTTGCTTGTCGGTCAGCTTCAACTGGTTCTGGCAGACATCCAGGAGGGGAGCCAGATGCTCATAGGAGTCCTCTGCCCAAAAGCTGTAGCCTAAACGCGGAATTACCCCGCCCCTGATGGCCAGATTGTAAAGGTAGCCGTTGAGCGCCTCGGTGGCCGGAAGGGGAGGATTTTCGAAGACGGAGGCGTCGACCCCGATGGAAGCCAGATCACTGACGACCATGTTTTCGTGACCCAACTCCTCCAGTGCGTGCTTCATGGCGAAGCGTAGCAGCCCGACTCTTTTATGGTCTTCGTTGAAGGTGGCAGCGGCCTGGTTAATGGCATTGTTCTTGGTGTAGTGATACACCTCGATCATGGCTCGGATATAAAGTTCGCGTTGCAGTTCTGGTTCGGATGTTTGCACCATGCGATAAAAGCGCCCTGCCTTTATCTTGCTCCACTCCAAGTCGCACAGTTCTTTAAGTTCATCAAGAAAACTGTTCATGCTGAGTTCCTTTCGCTTGTTTGTTGATGGTGTGTGGCAATTGTCTGTTAGTCGGCTGCCCTCACAGGCGTAGGAGAGACTTGAGCAAGTAGAGAAGCTTGGAGAAGAAACCAATGCCTTCAATGGTGTCCCAGTGCTCGGTGAGAACGCCGTTCTGTACGCGATAGATGTCGATGACTTTATACTGGACGCGATAGAGCCTGTTGGCAGCCCAGTGATCGGCGTAGAGGAATACGTATTCGCCTTCCCCGCATATGCGCTTGATAGTTGCCCCCGTGTCAGGGAATGTCTTGAAGTACTGTGTGAAGTATTTCTTGAAGCCTGTGCGCAGGGGCGGAATGAATACGTTGTTGTGTTGTATATAGTTTTCGCTAATCAGCGTATCGGCGACATTCAGGTCGCGCGCGATGAACATGCGCTCGTAAAACTCCATGACAACCTTCTTGTTGTGCTCTACTGATGTTGGGAATGACGTCTGAGTATTCATAAGGCCTCGGCAATTTGTGGGTAAGCAATACGGTCCATGAGTACATCGAAGCTGGTTAGTTGTTCAGGGCGACAGTCGATATTGAAGAAGTCGATGATGGCACTTAGTAAGTTTCCCTTGAACAGCGCATACAGATGTTCACCGCGCTCTGGTATGCGAAAAGGAACAGCTTCTTGATCGAAGGAGAACTGGGTGAGGCGCCCTTGTAGTCGGGGTTTGACGTAGGTGATGTAATGCGAATAGCTGGTATTCAGTGCCACCATGGCTCCCGCCGTGCTGGCCAGTGCACCTACCGCGTTTTTGACCGGCGTGTTTTTATCGATGATCAAGCGCGAGAACTCGACGCAGTTGTGTGGGTAGCCGTGATCGACGAAGGCGTGCAGTTGTTCGTCAGGAATATAGCGCGCGGCTTCATGTGGGTAAGGAGTGACACGCTGCGTGCCAATAATTTGTTCGCCGTAGTAGATGGCAAAGATATAGGAATAGCTATCTATGTGATCGAGTGCGAGGGTGTTGCCAAACAGGGTTTCGTAGTACTTCTTGCGCTGCGAATAGAGATGTTTTCGGGCATCCGAAAGCTCGACGAGTTCATCATGGCTGACAATTTGGCGAACGCGTAATTGATCACAGCCATAACGCTGCTGAAAGAGACTGTCGAGAAACGCATAGGCATGTTCGCGTTGTTCGCGATCTTGTATCAGGTGAGGCAGGGTTTTAAATGGCGCGCCATGGTTTTCCATAAACAAAATCCTTTTGTTTGTGTTTGTATAGATATTGAGGGCGTGTTTATTTACGGTCGTTTGATGACGAAATAATCGCAGTAGGGAGGGCACTTCTGGCTGGAATGGGGGCGATACGATGTCAGAAGGGGTATGCAGTCCATGGCGGTGTGCTTCCATTATTGTTATGCACGTTGCGCTGTCTGTCGTTGCGCATGAAGCTCGTATCAATTGAGCTGGTTGATAATCTAGATCCTAAAATGGAAAGTTGTGTAATTTTTTGTAAACGTCTTTGCTTGGGGTGGCGCAAACAGATTGCTTGCTCGCTGAGCAGGGTGGTTCTCGAAACATACAAGTAGCTGTTTTTCTTTGATAATTTTTATTGGGGCGCAATGTTTCCCTGTTACGTAGGACTCGTACTTCTTGATGGATGCCGTTTCCGACTTGCCGTGGCAGTACAAAGGGCGTTGGCGTATTGCTCCTCGGCCTCATATGGCAGGTCGAGAAAAAAGCCGACCTGCCGAGACCGTAGCGAGCGCTTATCCTCGGCAGTGCTGAGAGCTCAGCAGGCGCTTTAGGAAAAGCGCCTGCGCGCGGCGACTTCCGTTCAGGTGCTATGTGTATAAAACCGCGCCCGGATGGGAGCGCTAAGGACTGATCACAGCAGTTCGATTGCGACTGCGGTGGCTTCACCGCCACCGATGCACAGCGAAGCGACGCCGCGCTTGCCGCCGGTGTTACGCAAGGCGTTGATCAGGGTGACGATGATCCGCGAGCCGGTCGAACCTACCGGGTGACCCTGGGCACAGGCGCCGCCGTAGATGTTCACCTTGGCGTGGTCCAGGCCGTGTTCACGCATGGCCAGCATGGTGACCATGGCGAAGGCTTCGTTGATCTCGAACAGGTCGACCTCATCCTTGCTCCAGCCAGTCTTGCGAAACAGGTTGTGCAGAGCGCCGACCGGCGCCAGGGTGAACTCGCTCGGGTCCTGGCTCTGGGTCGCGTGACCGACGATTTTCGCCAGCGGGGTCAGGCCGCGCTTGGCCGCCTCTTCAGCGCTCATCAGCAGCAGCGCCGAGGCACCGTCGGAGATCGAGCTGGCATTGGCGGCGGTGATGCTGCCGGTCTTGCTGAAGGCCGGCTTGAGTGTGGGGATTTTTTCCAGGTTGGCGGTCAGCGGTTGCTCGTCATCCTTGACCACGACGTCGCCTTTACGACTGCTGACCGTGATCGGCACGATCTCAGCCGCCAGAGAGCCTGCAGCCATCGCCGCCTGGGCTCGCTTGAGCGACTCGATGGCATAGGCATCCATCGCCTCGCGGGTGATGCCGTGGCTGTCTGCGGTTTCCTGGGCGAAGGAGCCCATCAAGCGACCGCTGCGCGCGTCTTCCAGGCCATCGAGAAACATATGGTCCTTGACTTCACCATGGCCCATGCGCAGCCCGCTGCGCGCCTTCTCCAGCAGGTAGGGGGCGTTGGACATGCTTTCCATGCCGCCGGCGACCATCACCTGATTGGTGCCTGCCTTGAGCAGGTCGTGGGCGAGCATCACGGCTTTCATGCCCGAACCGCAGAGCTTGTTGATCGTGGTGCAGCCTGTGGCACTCGGCAGGCCGGCGTTGAGTGCCGCCTGGCGCGCCGGACCCTGTTTGAGGCCAGCAGGCAAGACACAGCCCATGATCACTTCCTGCACGTCAGCCGGGGCAATGCCGGCACGAGCCACGGCTTCACGAATGGCGGCAGCGCCCAGCTCGACCGCCGGTACGCTGGCCAGAGCCCCCTGAAAGCCACCCATCGGTGTGCGCGCGGCGCTGACGATGACAATATCGGACATAACAGTTACCTCCAAAACGGTGGAAAGTCGTGCCAGCCAGTGGTGGTCACGGTGACAGGATTCTAGCGCGTGACCAAAAATGGCCAAAGAGTCACGTTTTAAATCATTCTTTTGACTGATTTGATGGTGTGCGTGGCGCTCTAAAGTGGCACCACGATTCAATAGGCTAGAGGTACATTCCCATGCTGAAGACCCGCATCATCCCGCCCGCTGCCAATGCCCATCCCTACCCGTTGCTGATCAAGAGCCTGCTGCTGTCTGGTAGCCGCTACGAGAAAACCCGGGAAATTGTCTACCGCGACCAGGTCCGCTACAGCTACGCCACCTTCAATGAGCGCGTAGCGCGCCTGGCGAACGTGCTTACCAGCATTGGCGTCAAGGCAGGCGATACCGTGGCCGTGATGGATTGGGACAGCCACCGCTACCTGGAATGCATGTTCGCCATCCCCATGCTGGGGGCAGTACTGCACACCATCAACATCCGCCTGTCGCCGGAGCAGATTCTCTACACCATGAACCATGCCGAGGATAAGTTCGTGCTGGTCAACAGCGAATTTGTCGGGCTCTACAACGGCATCGCCGAGCAACTGACGACGGTGGAAAAGACCATTCTGCTGACCGATGCCGCCGAAAAAACCGCAGACCTGCCGGCCCTGGCAGGGGAGTACGAGCAGTTGCTCGCTGCGGCCGAGCCACGCTATGCGTTCGCCGATTTCGACGAGAATTCGGTGGCCACCACCTTCTACACCACCGGCACCACCGGTAACCCCAAGGGTGTGTACTTCACCCACCGCCAACTGGTTCTGCACACCATGGCCGAAGCCAGTGTGTTGGGTAGCCTGGACAGCGTCCGCCTGCTCGGCACCAACGATGTGTACATGCCGATCACCCCAATGTTCCACGTGCATGCCTGGGGCATTCCCTACGTGGCTACCATGCTCGGGATCAAGCAGGTGTATCCCGGTCGTTACGAGCCGGACATGTTGTGCCGCCTGATCCGCGAGGAGAAGGTCACGTTCTCTCATTGCGTACCGACCATTCTGCAGATGCTGATGGCCGCGCCCAGCGCTCAGGGGCACGACTTCGCGGGTTTGAAAATGATCATTGGCGGTAGCGCCCTCAACCGTGCGCTGTACGACTCGGCCAAGTCGCGCGGCATTCAACTGACGGCCGCCTACGGTATGTCGGAAACCTGCCCGCTGATTGCCTGCGCGCATATCAATGATGAGTTGATGGCTGGCAGCGACGATGAACGCACCACCTACCGGATCAAGGCCGGCGTGCCCGTGCCGCTGGTCGAGGCGGCGATCATGGATGCCGACGGCACGTTGCTGCCGGCCGATGGCGAGTCCCAGGGCGAGCTGGTACTGCGTGCGCCCTGGCTTACCCAGGGCTACTTCCGTGAGCCGGAGAAGGGCGAGGAGCTGTGGACCCATGGTTGGCTGCACACCGGTGACGTGGCCACGCTCGATGGCATGGGCTTTGTCGATATCCGCGACCGTATCAAGGATGTGATCAAGACCGGCGGTGAGTGGATTTCCTCTCTGGATCTCGAAGACCTGATCAGCCGCCATGCTGCCGTGCGTGAAGTCGCAGTGGTCGGGGTTGCCGATCCGCAGTGGGGCGAGCGCCCATTTGCTTTGCTGGTGTTACGCGATGGTCAGAGCCTGGATGCCAAGGGGCTCAAGGAACACCTCAAACCCTTCGTCGAGCAGGGCCACATCAACAAGTGGGCGATACCCACCCAGATCGGCCTTGTTACCGAAATTCCCAAGACCAGTGTTGGCAAGTTGGACAAGAAACGTATCCGCGTTGACATCGTCCAGTGGCAAGCGGCTGGTAGCGAGTTTCTCTCCACCCTCTAGACCAAGCAGCGCCTAGGGTAGCGAAATGACTACTCAGTCAAACAAGCGTTTGGCTTGCTAATTGCTGTTTTACAGCCATTCTTGGCTTGTACCGGACGGGACCACCGCCCTGAAACGTGCGAGCCAGAGTGCCTGAGGCCTGCAAATCACACTTTCGAGGGATCAAGCAGTACTCACCGGTGGCTATAGTCCGCACCATCCATAACAAAAAGCACATGGAGTAGCGTCGATGACAAAAACAAAACAAACCTGGCGTCTGGCAAAACTGCCACTGGCTGTCAGCCTCGCATCCACTCTCGCCGCACCTGCATTCGGCGTTACTTTCAATATCGGTGAAATCGAAGGCCAGTTCGACTCGTCGCTGTCTGTTGGTGCTAGCTGGTCTGTGCGGGGTGCGGATCCTGATTTGATTGGTTCAAATAATGGCGGAGATGGTCTTTCGCAGACCTCTGACGATGGTCACCTCAACTTCAAGAAAGGTGAAACCTTCTCGAAAATTTTCAAGGGTATCCATGACCTTGAGTTGAAGTACGGTGACACCGGTGTATTTGTTCGCGGCAAGTACTGGTATGACTTTGAACTGAAAGATGAAGGTCGCGAATTCAAGGATATTTCCGACAGCAATCGTAAAGAGGGTGCCAAGTCTGCTGGTGCCCAGATTCTCGACGCTTTTGTTTATCACAACTATGCCATTGCTGATCAGCCGGGCTCGGTACGCCTTGGCAAGCAAGTAATCAGCTGGGGTGAAAGTACGTTCATCCAGAACGGCATAAACGCGGTCAACCCGGTTGACGTGGCTGCCTTCCGGCGTCCTGGCGCGGAAGTCAAAGAGGGTTTGATTCCGGTCAACATGTTCTATATCTCGCAGAGCCTGACCGAAAATCTCTCCATGGAGACGTTCTATCAGCTTGAGTGGGACCAGACTGTTGTCGACAACTGTGGCACCTTCTTTGCCCAAGCGGACGTAGTTGCAGATGGTTGTGACGATAATTTGGCCGTTCTGCGAACCAACGCTGCGCTTTCCAGCTCCCTTGCCGGCCTAGGTCCTTTGGCGCCTGCTGTGTTGGATGTTCTCGGGAACAATGGCGTGAGCTGGGGTAACCCTGATGAAGGCGTCCGAGTAGCTCGTGGACCGGATCGTGATGCCCGCGACGATGGTCAATGGGGTCTGGCATTTCGTTATTTTGCTCCGGCACTCGATACCGAGTTCGGCGCCTATTTCATGAACTACCACAGCCGCTCGCCGATTTTCAGCGGTAGCTCTGCCGACCCGAGCGTCTACGCTCTCTTCAGTCCGTTGAACCCCGGTGGTCTTGGTCCTCAGTTGGGTGGCGTCGGCGTTCCAGGCGCTGCTATTCCTGGGTTGGTCGGTCAGTTGGCACCCTTGGTGGTGGCTGGTAATTCAAGCTACTTCATTGAGTATCCGGAAGATATTCGCCTCTATGGTCTGAGCTTTTCTACAACCTTGCCTACCGGCACCGCTTGGAGTGGCGAGATTAGCTATCGTCCTAACGCTCCTGTTCAGTTGAACACGACTGATATCTTGTTCGCCGGTATCACGCCCCTTAACCCCAATGTTTCGGTTTTGCAGGGCACACCTGGGGCTGATTTGAACGGTTATAACCGCAAGGAAATCACTCAGCTGCAAACAACCTTCACACATTTCTTCGACCAGGTAATGGGCGCTAGTCGATTGACTCTGGTGGGCGAGGTCGGCTTTACCCATGTTGGTGGATTGGAGCGTACTTCGGAGGCGCGTTATGGTCGTGATCCAATTTATGGTCCAGGTCCATTGCCAGCGGGTACGTGTGAGACGTTGAATGCGGGCACTCTTGGTAGCCCAACAGCTGAAAACGTCAGTAAGTATTGCGAGGATGATGGCTTTACGACTGCCAACTCTTGGGGCTACCGCGTCCGCGCAATCTGGGATTACCCAGATGTGTTCGCCGGCGTAAACCTGCGCCCGAACGTCGCCTGGTCGCATGACGTTGACGGTTATTCGCCAGGTCCTGGTGCCAACTTTGAAGAAGGCCGTAAAGCTGTCAGCCTGGGCCTGGATGCTGAATACCAGAACACCTACTCTGCCAGCCTGGCTTACACCGACTTCTTCGGCGGCAAATACAACACCTCCATCGATCGTGACTTCGTATCGCTCAGCTTCGGTATGAACTTCTAAGCGGTCGGGAATTTTGAGGAAAACGATGACTATGAAAACAACAAAACGTTTATTTCAAACTGGTGCTCTGGCTCTCTCGCTGCTTGCCTGCAGCGTGATGGCTGCGGTGTCCTCTGAAGAAGCTGCCAAGCTGGGTACCACCCTGACGCCGCTGGGCGCAGAGATGGCCGGCAATGCCGACGGCACCATCCCGGCCTGGACCGGCGGTCTGCCAGCTAATGCGGGTACTGCGGATGCGGCGGGTTTCCTGTCTGATCCGTTCCCGAATGAGCAGCCGCTGTTCACCATCACTGCGCAGAACATGGAGCAGTACAAGGACAAGCTGACCCCTGGCCAGCAAGCCATGTTCAAGCGCTATCCGGAAACCTACCGCATGCCGGTGTTCACCACTCACCGTACCGCCACTGTGCCGGAGCGCATCATCGCCGGCACCAAGGCCAACGCGGTGAATACCAAGCTGGTCGAGGGCGGTAACGGTCTGGAGAACTTCGCCGAGGCCAACCCGTTCCCAATTCCCAAGGACGGTCTGGAAGCGATCTGGAACCACATCACCCGCTACCGTGGTGGCAGCGTCAAGCGTCTGGTCACCCAGGCCACTCCGCAGGCGAACGGTTCCTACAGCCTGGTTTATTTCCAGGACGAGTTCACCTTCCGTGGTGCACTCAAGGATGCCGACACCAGCAAGCCGAGCAACGTACTCTTCTACTTCAAGCAGCGGGTAACGGCTCCGTCGCGTCTGGCAGGTAACGTACTGCTGGTGCACGAGACCCTCAACCAGGTGAAAGAGCCGCGTCTGGCGTGGCTGTACAACGCCGGTCAGCGTCGCGTGCGCCGTGCACCGCAGGTGTCGTATGACGGCCCAGGTACCGCAGCCGATGGCCTGCGTACCTCGGACAACTTCGACATGTACAACGGTGCACCGGATCGCTACGACTGGGTCCTGAATGGCAAGAAGGAAATCTACATTCCTTACAACAGCTACCGCCTGGACTCGCCGAAGCTCAAGTACAGCGACATCATCAAGGCCGGCCACATCAACCAGGACCTGACCCGCTACGAGTTGCACCGTGTGTGGCATGTGACCGCCACCCTGAAACAGGGCGAGCGTCACATCTACGCTAAGCGTGACTTCTATATCGACGAAGACACCTGGCAAGCTGCAACCATCGACCATTACGATGGCCGTGGCACCCTGTGGCGTGTTGCCGAGGCTCATGCGCAGTACTACTACGACAAGCAAGTACCGTGGTACAGCGTGGAAACCCTGTATGACCTGCTCTCTGGCCGCTACCTGGCTCTGGGCATGAAGAACGAAGAAAAGAGCGCCTACGAGTTCGATTACCCGGCCAAGGAAAGCGACTACACCCCCGCTGCCCTGCGTCAGGCGGGTGTTCGTTAACCGCTTAGCGTAACTGTTGTTCGACGAAGCCGGCCTCTGTGCCGGCTTTTTCGTGGGTGCTATTTAGCACCTTGTATCCGTGGAACGTGTCGCAGACCCTAGCCGAAGGCGTGACCTGGGAGGCAGTCTGCGCAGCACGCTCTGCTCGCCCACCGAAAGAGCTGTTGTCGCGGCTAAAGCCCCTCCCACGGATGAAGCGTCATCCCGCCTACGTTAGGTGGGTCGATGCAACCTGAATTACCTGTCAGCTTTTCAGGGCTTCAAAAGCACCGGCCAAGGGGCTAGGGTCTGTTGCCATTTCAGCACGACCGCGCCGGAGCCCGTTTTGCCGCGAGGCAAGGCGCGAGCCGCGAAGTTTGGCGGGCCAAATGAGACGGCGAGAAACGCAGCATCGCGACAAAACAGGCCCGGCCCTACGGGTTGCGCGAGAAATCTCGCCATGCGTTGTTGGAGGACTTGGCAAGGGAACAGCCATTACCGGCGTCCTCCGCAATCCCCATGGATGGGGTGAATGCCGCAAGCCCGCCGGGAGCGGGCGCGGCCTAGCCTGGCGAGATTTCTCGCAGCAACGCGGCTTGCGCTGAAGTGGTAACAGACCCTAGGCTGCTGGGCATTCGTGTCCAGTAGGGCACGCCGTCCAAGAACCCGGTCGATGACTGATCTGCCCCACCTGATGCACATGCACTCTTCCCCCGGCGGTCGTGCGCAGACGCCGTTTTTCCGTCCGCCACTGCCCAGTGGGTATGTGCCGCGGCCCCGTCTGTGCGAGCGTCTGCGGGCGGGCCTGGATGGTCGCCTGTTGTTGATCAGTGCGCCGGCAGGCTTCGGCAAGAGTTCTCTGGCCATCGAATTCTGCGAACAGTTACCGCTGCAATGGCAGAGCCTCTGGTTGGGGCTGAGTCATCGTGATGGCGATCCTGGGCGCTTTCTCGAGCGGCTGTTGAGTGGGCTGCAGGTGGTGTTCCCCGGTTTGGGTGAGGAAGCTCTGGGCCTGCTCAAGTTGCGCCAGCGGCACCAGCCATTTGCCTTCGAGCAATGGCTGGATGGCTTGCTCGACGAGCTGAGCCTGCGCCTGGACCCGCAGCGGCCTGTACTGGTCGTGCTGGATGACTATCACCTGGCGCAAGGGGCAGTGCTCGATCGCTGTTTGCAGTTTCTGCTCAATCACCTGCCGGCCGGTTTGCTCTTGCTGGTGACAAGCCGCCAGCGCCCGGACTGGCATCTGGCTCGTCTGCGCCTGTCGCGCCAGTTGCTTGAGTTGCACGAACAGGACCTGCGCCTGACTGCCGATGAGACCACTGCGTTGATGGCCAGCCAGGGCACAGTGCTGGCGGGCGATGCATTCGCCACGTTGCTGCAGCGCAGCGAAGGTTGGGTCGCCGGCCTGCGTCTGTGGCTGCTGGCTGCAGCCGAAAGTGCTGCCGATGAACCGCCGCCAGTGCCCCATGGGGCCGAAGGACTGATCCGCGATTACCTGCTGGAAGAGGTCATAGAGCGCCAGCCGGCCGACGTCCAGATGTTTCTCTACGAGACCGCAAGCCAGGAGCGTTTCTGCGCAGAGCTCTGTGATGCGCTGCGCGATACCAGCGACAGTGCGGCGATTTTGCGGCATTTGCAGGCGCACCAGGTATTTCTGGTGCCGCTGGACGAGCAGGGGCAGTGGTTTCGTTACCACCACCTGTTTTCTGATCTGCTGCGCGCACGGCCGACGCAGGATCTGCCGCGTTCGTCGGCCAGTCTGCATTTGCGTGCCTGCCGCTGGTTCAGTGCCCAAGGTCTTTTGGACGAGGCTATTGAGCAGGCGTTGCGCGCCGGGCAGCCGGATGTAGCGGCCAACCTGGTGCAAAACCTGTCCGAGGAGCAACTGCTGGCCGAGCAGAACGTGGTCACGCTGCTGCGCTGGAAGATGGATTTGCCCGATAACCTGCTGGGCAGCACGCCGCGCCTGGTGGTGTTGTACAGCTGGGCGTTGGCGCTGGCTTGTCAGCTTGATGCGGCAGAAGAGCTGGCCAACCAGCTGTGCCGGTTCTTCCCGGCGCCTACAGCGGCCCAGCAACAAGGCTTGCTGGCCCAGTGGCTAGCCATCAGTGGCGTGATTGCCCGTGGCCGTGGCCATCGCCAATTGGCGCAGACTTACTGTGGTGAAGCCTTGGCCGGGCTGCCCCGCGATCGTTACGGGCAGCGCCTGCTGTGTTTGTCTACGCTCGCCAACCTGGCGATTGTCGACGGCGATCTGTGGCGTGCCCGTGGCCTCAATCGTGAGTCCCTGGAACTGGCGCAACGGGTCGGCAACCCCTTGTTCGAGGCCTTGACCCATTACGACCGTGCGCGCGTATTGCAGGCCCGTGGCGAAGTCATGCGTGGGCTGGATGAGCTGAACCAGGGGCTGGTGCGCCTGCGCAGCTTGTCGGAGCAGCGTCATTATGCGGCGCGGGCGCGCCTGAATATCTACCTGGGGCATCTGTATACCCTGCGCCTGCAACCTGTGGAGGCTCGTCAGCGCTTGCAAGCCGGTATCACCGAGGCGCGGGCTTGCCGGGATATCGGTGTGCTGGTCGGCTACTGCGTGCTGGCCAGCCTGGACGGGCGCAGCGGCCGACTGCCTGAAGCGTTCGCGTTACTGGGCGAGGCCGAGCGGCTGATGCATATCTGGGATGTGCCAGCGGTCTATTACCTGGCGATGATCACCTTGACCAAGTGCGAACTGTGGCTCGCCCAAGGTCAGCTCGATCTGGCGGGTGCCTGGCTGGGCCGTTTGGCCGAAACCTATGGCGGTGAGCAGGCGGCGCCGGCCCCCGAGTTTCACCCGCAACTGGCCCTGCACATCGAACTGCAACGCGCAGCCCTGGAGCGCCGGCTTGGCCAGGCCGATGCAGCGGAGCGCCGTCTGCGGGCACTTTGCCTGCGTGCGCAAAGCATGGGGTCGCAACTGTTTGCCGCCCTTGCTCTGGTGCAACTGACCCTGTTGCTGCGCCTGAGTGGGCGCGAGCGCGAGGCCCAGCAGCATTTCAACCTGTGCCTGCAGGCCACGCCCGGGGGCGCCTTGTTGCCCTTTGCCGAACTGGTGGCGCACCAGCCGGACTGGACGCGCGAGCAACTGCGCACGCGCACTGCCTGCCCCTTGTGTCAGGCACTGACCAACGAGCTACCTGCCACCGCCGAGCATGTGGAGGCGCCAGCTGTGGAAAGCGCCGCCGAAGCACTCAGCTCGCGTGAACTGGCCGTGTTGCGGCTGATCGCCCTGGGCTGCTCCAATCAGGAGATCAGCGAGCGGCTGTTCATCTCCCTGCACACGGTCAAGACCCATGCGCGGCATATCAACAGCAAGCTTGGGGTTGAGCGCCGTACCCAGGCGGTGGCCCGCGCCAAGGGCTTGGGACTGCTGGGTTAGGGACTCAGGGCCGCAGTGCTTGCTGATAGGCCTGCTGCAACACCTGCATATCGCTGGCCGGCATGCCCGCGCAATGGCGGCCGAGTTGGCGCATGTCGTGGCGTGAGGCATCGCGCACGCGCCAGCGACGGCGGCTTTTTTCCAGGTCGAGCAGGGCGATTTCCAGATGCTGGTTTTCAGCGTCCACCACGCGGATAAATAGATGCTTGGCGTAGCAACAGCCATGCTGCCAGCGCGCCCCATGCAGGCGCGCCAATGTCCCACCGAGGGCCTGCAGCATGGCCTGGGTGAGCGCGGTGGGCTGGGTTTGGGCGTACCACTGTTCAAGGCTGATAAAACCTTCCAGGGCCTCGGTGACCAGCAGCGCTTGCCAGTGGCCATCCGCGTGCCGCGCCGCCGCATAGACCAGCCTGGGGGTGCTGATACCGAGACGCTTCAGGGCCAGGTAGGCATCCCGCTCGCGCAGGGCGGTAGGGCGGCCGACGGGGTGCATCAGGCTGCGATAGGTATGGCCGGTCTGGCGCTTGCAGTACAGCGCCGAGCGCGTCGGGTCACGCGGCGCCAGGAGCTGCACGCCGCTCTCGCCGCCACGGCGCTGGTTGGCGGGCTCGACCCAGGTGCCGGCACAGGCCCACCAGCGGTCGAACTCGCTGGTCAGGGCGGGGAGGATTGGCTGAATCAGGCTGGCCATGTTCATGCCTCCTTGCGCAGGGTATAGGTGCGCCAAAGCGCATAGCCGGGCAGGAAGTCCTGGTGGCCGACAATGTGAAAGCCGGCCTGGCGAAATTCGCTTTCGATCACCTTGCGCGCAATCACAAAACGATTGCCGTGCTGGGGCGCGCGGCCCTCGGCGAGGCGGCGTTGTTCCAGGCGGCGGCGTTTCCAGGCCTTGTAGTTGCCATCGACCCACAGCGAGACGATCAGCGAGTCACGGCTGACCCGATGGAACTCGCGCAGGATCGCCAGGCGGTGTTCGGCGGACTCGATGTGGTGCAGCAAGCGGATGCAGAAAATGCAGTCCACGGCCTTGTCGCCCAAGTCGATGGCGAAGGCCGACGTCTTGAAGGTATTGACCCGTGCAACCACCGCCTTGGGCTGGGCGGCCCGTGCCGTGGCCAGCATGTCGGCAGAGTTATCGGCAGCCAGGATCACCCGGTTCGGTTGTTCGCTGAGCAGCGGCCAGAAACGCCCGGCGCCGCAGGGGAGGTCGAGTACCAGATTAGGCTCATCGACTTGTTTCAGTGCCTGGCGTGCGACCTGCACGTCGCGCCAGTGCGACAGACGCCGTGCCAGGCCATCCTGGTGCTTGTGCAGATACTGCTGGGCGTGGTCCTGGTCGTATTTGCGGGAAAACTCGAGCTCGACGGGGCTGGGCTTGAACATGGCGCGGCATCCACTGAAGAAGGTGAGTGCCACGCTAGAGGGTCATGCATCAAGCGCGCGTCAAAAGGATGTGAAAAATTCGTCAAGAGGGGACGTTGAGTTTGACGTTGAAGCAGGTTCCGCCGCTTTGCAAGCTGCTCACGGTAATTGTCCAGCCCTGCTTGCTACAAATCCGCTTGACCAGCGAGAGCCCCAACCCCAGTCCTTCGCCTCGTGCTTGGGGACCGCGCACGAAGGGCTCAAATATTTGCGCCTGCTGCGCCAGTGGGATGCCTGCACCGGTGTCCTCGACCCGAAAACCACCTGGCCCGGTGATCAACTGCACCGCACCATGCTCGGTGTAGTGCAGCGCGTTGCGCAGTAGATTGGACATCACCGTGCCGAGGAAGGTGGTGTCGTATTGGCCGTGATCCGGACCGGTTTCCTGGTAGTCGAAGCGCAATCCTTTCTCCTCGAACAGCGGACCCCAACGTGCGACCTGAGCGGCGCTGACGGTTGCCAGCGAGTCCTTGCCTGCTGGCTGCGCGCTGTGGCCGCGCGCCAGCAGCAAAAATGCCTGAACCAAATTGCGCATTTCCTCGGCCGCCCGTTCGATGCGTCCCAGTTGCTCGCGCTCTCGCGGTGACAGAGGCGCCTCGGCCAACAGCTCGCAGGAACTGGCGATGATCATTAGCGGCGTGCGCAGCTCATGGCTGACGTCGCTGGTGAATAGTTGCTCGCGCTCCAGAGCCTGGCGTACCTGCCCGAGGGTACTGTCAAACGCCTCAGCCAACTGGCCCACCTCATCGTTGGGGTACTCCGCAGCCAACGCTGGTGCTAATGGGTGCAGTTGGTCGCGATGGCGAACCTGTTGTGCCAGTCGGGTGACGGGGGCCATGACCTTGCGTGCCATGACCAGCCCTAGGCCCCAGGCGCCAAGTACGGTGAGCAGAAATCCGGCCAATACGACATTGAACAGAGCCTGTTCGCGGGCCTCGAATTCACGCTGCTCCTGGACCAGCAGGTAGCGCTGGCCGTTGATGGTCTGGCTGTAGGCATAGAACGAGTAGTCGTCTTCCACGACCTCGGTGAAGCCATCACCGAGTCTGGCGAATTGCGCTGGAATGGCATAGGCCGGCAACCCTGAGGCGTACAGGCGAGTGCTCGCGTCCAGGCGTGGCGGACGGTTATGTGCAAGGTCTTCTTGCAGTACCGTATCGAGCTGGCGACGCAGCTCCTGGGAAACCAGGTGTTCCTCTATGAAATGCACCACGGCGACGATGCTTAGAGAAAACAGGCCACTGACCAAAAAAGTCATCAGCACGAAGGCGATCAGGATGCGCCGGGCGAACGGCTGTTTCGACAGCATGGTTTACTCCGCGAGGCGATAGCCTACGCCATGCAGTGTGTGCAGCAGGGCGGTGGTGAAGGGTTTATCAAGAACTTGGCGCAACTGGTGAATATGGCTGCGCAGGCTGTCGCTGTCGGGGCAATCATCGCCCCACAGCGCTTCCTCAAGGGCTTCGCGACGCACCACTGCCGGGCTTTTCTGCATCAGCACGGCCAGTATCTTCAGCCCGATGGGATTGAGCTTGAGCGGCTGGCCGGCGCGGCTGACGGTCAGGGTATCGAGGTCGTAGAGCAGATCGGCGACCTTCAACTGACGTTTGCGGCTGCCCTGGCTGCGGCGCAGGATGGCCTCGATCCGCGCCACCAGTTCGGACAACGCGAACGGTTTGATCAGGTAATCGTCCGCCCCGGCCTGCAAGCCTTGCAGGCGATCATCCAACGTATCGCGAGCGGTCAGCATAAGGATCGGCACCTCATTGCGCGCGTCCTCACGTAGGCGCTTGCAGACCTGAAAACCGTCGATGCCCGGCAACATGATATCGAGCACGATCAGGTCGTAATGGCCGGTACTGGCCAAGTGCAGCCCGCTCAGCCCGTCCTGGGCACAGTCGACGGTAAAACCTTTGAGCTGTAGATAGTCGAGCACGTTTGCGAGGATGTCACGGTTGTCTTCGATGACCAGGATGCGCATCGCTCTGCGACCTCTTTGACGGTTTTTTCACATCGCCTTGACGCTGGCCTCACAGATGCCTGGGCACAGTGGTAGCAGGTTAATTCTGTAAGGACCGAGACGATGCATCAGTTTCATTATGCGCAGCTTCGCTACCTGGCGATCATCGCGCTGACTTGGCTAGCGGTCTTCTTTCTGACGCGCACTGTACTACTTGTCAGCCATTGGACGCAGGCTAGCCTAAGCCTGATGGGCCTGCCCAGCCTGTATGGCATCGGCCTAGTATACGACCTGGCCTTTTTGCTCTACGCCCTCGCGCCCATGGCGCTGTACCTGCTGTTATGCCCGAACCTGTTGTGGCGCCAGCGCTGGCATCAGCGAGTGTTGCTCGGCCTGTCTGGGCTGAGCCTGTTTGTCATGCTGTTCAGTGCCGTAGCCGAGTGGCTGTTCTGGGACGAGTTCGGCGTGCGCTTCAATTTCATTGCCGTCGACTACCTGGTGTATTCCAAGGAGGTGCTCGATAACATCCTTGAGTCTTATCCGGTCTACCCCTTGCTGGCGCTATTGGGCCTGATTGCGACAGGGCTGACATGGCTGCTGCGCCCAGCGATCATGGCGGCGCTGCAGGCCCCGCGCCTGCCCCCAGCGGGCGTAGGGATGGGCCTGGTGGTGCTATTGGGGCTGCTCTGCTTGAATAGCCTGTTGATTGGCCAAGATGCTCCACGCAGCACGGGTGGCAATGCGTATCAGCGCGAGTTGGCCAGCAACGGGCCGTTCCAGTTCTTTGCCGCGTTTCGCAACAACGAGCTGGACTATCGCCAGTTCTACAGCACGCTGCCCGAGCCAGCTGTGGCCAGCCTGTTGCGCGATGAGGTGGGTGAACCGAATGCCCGCTTTATCGGCAATGATCCGCAAGACATTCGCCGGGTCATCGACAACCCCGGCATCGCCCGCTCGCTCAATGTGGTGCTGGTAACGGTCGAGAGCCTGAGTGCACGTTACCTGGGGAGCTTCGGCGACCCACGCGGGCTGACGCCCAACCTGGATGCGCTGCGTGGACAAAGCCTGGTATTCAGCAACTTCTACGCCACCGGCACGCGGACAGACCGTGGCCTGGAGGCGCTGACCCTGTCGATTCCGCCCACGCCGGGTCGCTCCATCGTCAAGCGTATTGGCCGCGAGTCCGGTTATGCCGGCCTTGGCCAGCAACTGCGCAGCAAGGGCTATGACAGCGTATTCCTCTACGGCGGCCGCGGTTACTTCGACAATATGAACGCGTTCTTTGCCGGCAATGGCTACCGCATCGTCGACCAGAGCAGTGTGGCGTCCGCCGATATCCATTTCGAGAACGCCTGGGGCATGTGCGATGAAGACCTTTATGCCCAGGCACTCAAGGTGGCGGACCGCGACGCGGCGTCCGATACGCCATTTTTCCTGCAGTTGATGACCACCTCCAACCACCGGCCCTACACCTATCCAGACGGGCGCATCGACATTGCCTCCGGCGAAGGCCGCGAAGGCGCGGTCAAGTACACCGACTACGCCATCGGCCAGTTCCTCGCCCAGGCCCGTGAGAAACCCTGGTTCGCCCGTACCCTGTTCGTCTTTGTTGCGGACCACACTGCCGGCAGTGCGGGCAAGGAAGACCTGCCAGTGGCCAACTACCACATCCCCCTGTTCATTTATGCCCCAGGCCTGGTCCAGCCTCGCGAGATCAGCGATGTCGCCAGCCAGATAGACGTGGCGCCGACCCTCATGGGCCTGCTCAACCAGGATTACACCTCGACCTTCTTCGGCCACAACCTGCTGCGTGATGACCGCGCGCCCGGTCGCGCACTGCTGGGTAACTACCAGCATCTGGGGCTATTCGACGGCCACAGCCTGGCCATTCTCAGCCCTCGACACGGCATGCGCCGACATGACGACGCGCTGGACCTGAGCCGGGAAAGCCGCGTGGATACGGACGACCCGCTGCTGCGCCGCGACATTGCCTATTACCAGGGCGCCAGTCATGCCTTCCAGGCAGGACTACTGGCCTGGCAGGCAAAACCTGCGTCAGCGACCGCGCTTAGCCAGCGTTGAGCTGCACCTAGCTACCGATGCCTGTTATGGAGTTTTGCAAGATGCCTGTCATCCCTTCGCGCCCTTTTGATTTTCGCCTCGGTCTAGGTATTCCCTTGTTATTGATGGCACTGCTGTTGGCGGTTGAACTCAGCCCGCTGGATTTTGCCTTGGCGCACCTGTTTTACACACCAGGGGACGGCTTTGTCGGACGCCACAGCTTCTGGCTAGAAGACATCCTGCATGACCGGGCCAAACAGGCGGTGATCGTGCTTGGCGTACTGGCCATCGGCGGTTTCCTGCTCAGCCTGTTGCCGACCCGGCTACGGCCATGGCGCAGGACCCTCGGGTATCTGGTGCTGGCGCTCGGCCTGTCGACCAGCATCATCAACCCGCTAAAAACCCTGACCGGCGTGCACTGCCCCTGGAGCCTCAGCGAGTTTGGCGGCAACCAGGCGTTCGCTCCGTTGTTGGGCGCGCATGTCGCGACCGACAAACCCGGGCGCTGCTTGCCGGGTGGTCATGCAGCATCCGGTTTCAGCCTACTGGCATTGTTCTTCGCCCTGCGGGATCGCCAGCCGCGGGTTGCCCGTGTAGCACTGATCGTCGCGCTGGGGCTGGGCAGTATCTTTTCCCTGGGACGGATGATGCAGGGCGCGCATTTTCTCTCGCATAACCTCTGGACGCTGCTGCTCGACTGGACCATCTGCCTGTTGATATACCGCGTGTTGCTGTATCGGCCTGCACCTATTCTGCCGGCACAGGCGCGCACAGGTTTACGGGTGCAACAGCAGGGGCAAACCTGATGCGCCTGCCGCTCTTGTGCCATGCCGGCCTGCTGGGGCTAAGCGTTTTGCTGCTGGGCGGCTGCCAGAGTACGGCTCAGCAACTGCTCGCCGAGGGTTACCCGGTAGTATTCGTCGAGGGCTTTGAGGCGGGTTGCCAGAGCGGCCTGCAGGCGGCAGGCGGGTTGCAGCGCTTTCGCAAGGATGTGCCGCGCTACCTGGCGGTGCCGGAGTACGCGGTGGGTTGGGACGACGCTTTTCGGCAATGCCAGGCGGGGCGCGAGTACGAGCATCGCCGAGCTCTGCGCGGCGATGATGAGCGTGATGAAACGTGGCGCGAGCATGTCGATCAGGCTATGGGGCGCGCCCTGCGTCGGCCGTAATGCTGAAGAACGGCCCGTTTAGTGGCGTGCCAACTTGAATGCGTCAGCCGTGACTAGCTGCGATTGTGCTGACCGCCACATCATTGAAGTCGCGCTGCAGTACGCATCACCTCATTCAAGGTGGGCGAGACGCAAGCGGATGCCTTTCCCTATACTGCGGCTCCTTGGCCTCCAGCATGCTGGCAGCCTGGGTTCGAATCACTATCGCGGCGGCCGGCATCCGGCGGCCCGTGTTGCAGAGGGGAGTGAACGGTGAACTGGCAACTGGACCAGATAGTCGAGCAACTGCGTGAGGCCCGGGCCGAATGGCGCACCGCCACTGGCCGCGCCCGCGAGCAGGGCGAGCGCGAGTTGCCCTCGCGCGAAGTCATGGCCGATATCCTGCGCCTGCTTAGTGGCGCACTGTTTCCGATGCGCCTCGGGCCAAACGACCTGCGGGAGGTCAACGAAGATTTCTACGTGGGCCACACCCTGGACACCGCGCTCAATAGCCTGCTCACCCAGGTACGTTTGGAACTGCGTTATGTGGCCCGTGCCCGTGGCGACGCCGAAGACGATATCGAAGCCCAGGCCCAGCAGGTTGTACGTGGTTTCGCCAGCGGCCTGCCGGCCCTGCGCCGTTCGCTCGACCTGGACGTGACGGCCGCCTTCCACGGCGACCCAGCCGCGCGTACCGTCGATGAAGTACTGCTGTGCTACCCCGGCATCATCGCGGTGATCCACCACCGCGTCGCCCACTACCTCTACAGCGTTGGCCTGACCCTGCTGGCGCGCATTATCGCTGAGCACGCCCACTCAGCCACCGGCATCGACATCCACCCTGGCGCGCGTATCGGCCACAGCTTCTTTATCGACCACGGTACCGGTGTGGTGATCGGTGAAACCGCGATCATCGGTGACCGCGTGCGCATCTACCAGGCCGTGACCCTCGGCGCCAAACGCTTCACCGCCGATGAAACGGGGCAACTGCACAAAGGCCTGCCACGCCACCCCATCGTCGAAGATGACGTGGTGATCTATGCCGGCGCGACCATTCTCGGGCGCATCACCATCGGCCAGGGCTCGACCATCGGCGGCAACGTCTGGCTGACCCGCAGCGTGCCACCGGGCAGCAACGTCAGCCAGGCCACGGAGCAGCACGCGCCGTGCAAGCCGCAGTAAGAGGAGGGCGGTAATGACTGTGTCCGGTCCTGCACTAATCCGCGAAACCTTCCCCGTCGGGCCTTTGCAGTGCAACTGCAAAATTTAGCCTCGTCATGAGGCCTGAAAACACACCCTGTTAGGTCTATAGCCCTTTTTTATCTGGTTTTAGCCGGCATGGGCGATAACCGGCGATCACGCTGAATCATCATGATTCACAACTTCAGTGTGACAGAAGTGTGCCAAGGTGTTGAAGTAATTACCGCCGATGATTAAGCTAGAGGTAATCGAACTGGCGGGGTCCGAAAATGGCCTTGGTCTCTAGATGCTTAGCAGCTAGCCTGTAAGGCATTGATGATGAGTCGCAGGGTGCCGCGGTCCAGTACCATTCACGTGAAAAGCGGGCGTAGCGTGGATGGAAAAAGGACGCCTCTTAAAGGTGGTCGCCTGACGACGCGAAGCTGCCAGCTTTGATGGGGCTGGATTCCAATCAGTGGAGCGCGGGGGAGAGCGAGAAGCAGCTGGGGGCACAACCCCGCGCTTGAATAGATCCCGCTTGATGCGGCTGAACCAGCAGCCTTCAAGCGGTCAATTATCAGCGCTGCCGCGAACCCATCCAATCCTGATCCTGCATTGTGCGGATCGGGGGAGGATGTTGTTGTGTCTCTCGAAAAACTACTCACCGTTGATGACCTTGCGCTAATCCTTGATCGTGCCCCAGGTACGATTAAAAACCAGCACTCAAAAAACCCGTCCAAATTACCTCCCGTCTGCCGTATCCCCGGTGCTAAGCGTTTGCTGTGGCGTCGAGCGGATGTTGAGAGTTGGCTGCAGCTGTATGTTGTTCGGCTCGACTTAATTGACTCTGATGGGCTTGTCGCAAGAAGAAAGCCTGGTCGGCCTCGGAAGCCTGAGCAATTGGCCCGGCGAGGAGGCACTTATGCGTAAGTGCCATACGATTACAAAGTCCAACAGCTTGATAAAAGCAAGCTATAGGCTAACTCTCAATGAGTATCGCCTGGTCTTGGCTGCTATTAGCCAAATTGATCCGCGGAAGCCGTTGCCTCGGCCGATTCGGGTTTGCGCCCATGATTTTGCAGAGTTGTATGGTCTTCCTGTGAAACAAGCATATGAGGCGGTTAAAGAAGCCTGTAATTCTCTGTATGAACAGGATGTAAAGACTTTTGATGGCCGATATAGAGATCGCTTTAGGGAAACTCTGAAGAAGACTTCCTGATTTTGGCAAAATACCCGGATTCTACCCGCCGAGTTTTCCGATGAAGCAGATGACCTTTGCCGACGCCGAGTACGCAGGCAAGCGCAAGCAGACCCGCAAGGAATTGTTCCTGATCGAGATGGATCAGGTTGTGCCGTGGAAGGGTTTGATTGCCTTGATCGACCCGCATTACCCCAAGGGTGAAGGCGGACGTCCAGCCTATCCGCTGATGGCGATGCTGCGAGTTCACCTGATGCAGAACTGGTTCGGCTACAGCGATCCGGCGATGGAAGAGGCGTTGTACGAGACGACCATTCTGCGCCAGTTCTCGGGGTTGAGCCTGGAGCGTATCCCAGACGAAACCACCATCCTCAACTTCCGCCGGCTGCTGGAGAAACACGAACTGGCTGCTGGCATCCTCGCCGTCATCAATGGCTACCTGGGTGACCGAGGTTTGTCGTTGCGCCAAGGCACCATCGTCGATGCCACGCTGATCAATGCGCCGAGTTCGACCAAGAACAAGGACGGCAAGCGTGATCC
>NZ_FOFP01000018.1:0-4693 GCF_900110925.1 Pseudomonas cuatrocienegasensis
AGTGGTAACCGCCGTCGCACGGGAACTGGCAGGGTTCATCTGGGCCATCGCCTGCGAGGTTGCGGGCAAGGCACACGGCAGTAAGGCAGTGGCATGACCACGTCTCAGTGGCTTCGGTTCAGGGGGTGGAGGGCCGGTGAGGAGAACCCCTGGCGCTCCTATGTGGCGTCCTCTTCCGGGAGGACAGACCCACGACCGTAGAGAAGGGCAGCTCCGCGACGAAGTGAAGTCAGGTCGGTAACCAACCCACGCATATCAGAGTGATCCACCGTCGCCAAATCGCCCTCCACCCCCTGAACCGAAGCCATTGATGGAAAAGAGCAAAGCGAAAGAATAGACCCATAGTTGACAGGTCAATCCATATCAGGAGCGTCGCCCCGGCGCGAAGCTTTTAGACCATCTGCTATACCGCTGAATGGCCGCTATTCGCCGCGAGGCGCGGCTCCTGTGAGAAGCAGCAGTCCGGCGACTCAGTCGCCCCACATGCGTATCAGCTCCTGAATGCACTGCCCGGTTTGTGTGACCAGTGCCGCGTGCTGCGGGTCCTGGCTCAGGGTGCGTGGTACCAGGCTGAGCTTGGCGATGATTTCCCGCTGATGGGCATCGCGTATTCGGCTCTGCAGCCAGCCCACCACGGCGTGACGTACCCCCTGGGTGACCGGCGTGACGCGGTGAAGCGCTCCCGCCGGATAGAGCACCATGCTGCCTGCCGGGAGTTTGAAGGTAAAGGTTTGTGCCGATGTGCTGATGACCAGTTCGCCGCCCTGGTAACTGGCAGGATCATCGAGAAACAGGGTGAAGGACACATCGGTACGCGCCTCCTGGATATAGGCCGCATCGGCATGCAGGCCGTACTCCATACCCACTTCGTAGCGGTTGATGAGTGTCCGGCCCATGGCGCGTGGCAGGGCGAACGCCTGGACGACCGGATGGGCCTGGATCGCTGCGGCAAGGCTGTCGAGCAACGGCGTGTGGGGCGCAGCGGCCAGCTGCAAATTATTCTTGGCCACCTGGGCCAAGCCATGCGCCGTGCGCTTGCCACTCTCGAAAGGGCCGGCCTGAATGGCGAGCGCCGTTGCCCGAAGAAGATCAGCCGGCAGGGCGTTTTCGATAACGATGTAGTTCACGGCAATCGCCTGTAAGAAGTGTGAGCGGCAGGAGGATTCTAGGGTCTGTTCCCGTTTCGTTCCCGGCCCTGCGGGTTGCGCGAAACGGGAACAGACCCTAGCTCCGGCTGCCACGGCATCCGCTGCCAATATGCATTTCTGTGTACGACTTGAGCGGCGTAAATCAAGGCTCTGTCCCAAGAGGCTGTTGCAACCTTATGCCGGCTATAACGCAGCACCGGTATGAACACCCTACAGCTGTAGGAGCCCCGCCTCGGGGCGAATCGATTGCAGCCATTCAGTTATTTCGGCGTTGTCCATGGCATTCGCTGCGGGGCGCGGCTTGTATAAAAGCATCGTTGTCGTGCAACAGGGTATTGGAATATCGCCTCAATCAAACGCTGGTGACCCTGCACATCGCCCCAGGACAGCTACAGTGCAACGGTAGGCGGACATCCATCAGCGGTGTTGCAAATAACGTTGGTGGGCTTGATGGCACATCGATACTATCCGCATCACTGCAGCCCAACAATTTTAAATAAAGGACGCACCCCTCATGCCTCATGCCCGGTCGACTCGCCCCCAGTGGCAAACTGCCGCCTTGAGCAGCGCCATTGCTGCCCTGTGCGCCAACGGTCTTTTTGTTTCCCAGGCCCACGCCGTTCCCGCTTGTGGCCCGACCGTCAGTGTCAACCAGGAGCAGTGCACGCCCTACTATTCGGACACCGTGGTCGTGCAGGAGGGCGTGACCGTCAGTGACACCGACGCTCCCGCTGTGCTGTATTTCGATAACCTGGGCGAAGACACCGGTGGCTCTGTGGCGCTGGGTAGCTTCACCAACAATGGCAGCATCCTTTCCAGCGGGTTGGGTGAGGATGACTTCAACATAGGGGGCGCGTTTACCTTCAGCAACAACACGGTTGCTGGGGTAAAGATCAACGGCGAAATGCTGGGCGATCTGACCAACAATGGTCTGATCAGCGCCAGCTCGGCAACATCAGCCTCGGGGCGCTTCAGTGCTGCCTTGGGGGTTGCGGAGCTGGGCACGCCGGCGATACAGGGCGAATTGGTTAACCGCGGCACTATCAGCGCCGAGAGTACTAGCTTGAGTACCGCCACGAACAGTGGTGCGATTGCTGTAGGTGTCTACATCAATCAGTCGGTCGCCTCGGGTGCGTTGATCGATAACCAGCTCGGCGGTGAGATCACGGCCACTGCTACAGCGTTGTTTGCCTACGGCATAGGTGTCGGCACCAATCATTTGGCCGGCGAGCTGAATAACGCCGGGCTGATCAGCGCTAGCGCCATTGCAGGTGGGGCTGCTGGCCTGGCAGTGGGCGTGAGCATGGGCGATTTTTCCGGCACGCTGAATAACCGGGGCACCATCGCTGCTGACGTAGTCGGTACGGGCGGTGGCCAGGCAGCTGGTGTCCTGATCGCCAATGTGATGGGCGGTGAGCTCAATAACTACGGCACAATTGAGGGCGCTTTCTCTAGCCCTGATGGCGGGCAGGCATACTCGATTCTGGCTCAAAACGCCGAGGGTGGCGGCACCATCAGCAACATGGCCGGTGGCCTGCTGCGCGGCGCGTTAAGCATTGGTGGCAGCTCGGTCAACGTGACCAACGCAGGCACCATCGACCTGCCGATGTTGTCGCAGGCAGCGTATGTCGCCGGGGACTTCACCCAGAGCGACTCAGGCGTGCTGCGCCTAATGGCCTCGGGTGATGGTGAGGACGAGGTCGGCCAAGTGGCAGACGAATACAGCCAGGTGTCCGTCGGCGGCACGGCCATCATCGACGGCAAAGCCTTTGTCGATGTTCAGTCAACCAACACCTTGGCCGTGGGGCAGACGCTGAGCCGGGTAGTCAGCGCATTTGAGCTCACTGGCAACTTTGCCGAAGTGGAAGACAACAGCGCGTTGTTCAACTTCCAGAGCATCGCGACCCAAGGCGAAGACGGCCATATCGACTTCCAACTGGTCAAGGCGCTGACTGCCGTCGATGCGGTCGATAGCAATAACAACCCAAGCGCTCGCGGCGCGGCAGGTGCGCTCGATACGATCATCGACCGGGGCACCTCTGACTCGAACATGCAGACGCTGATCGATGAGTTGGGCAAGCTCGGTACCAGCAAGGAAGTCTCTGATGCGGTCGCCCAGACTACGCCGCAACTGGCTGCTAACACTGCCCTTGCCTCGCGTGCCGCCCTGGGTGGGATCAGTCGGGTAATCCAGTCGCGGGTTGAGTCCAACCGCGGCATGTCCTCGGGCGATGCCTTTTATGGCGACAGCAAGCTGTGGCTGAAACCCTTCGGCTCTTGGGCCGACCAGGATGATCGCAGCGACGTATCCGGCTTCGATGCCAGCACCGCCGGGCTGGTTGTGGGCGCCGACGCTACTCTGTCTGAGAGCACGCGTGTCGGCGTTGCTTTCGCCTATGCCAACTCCAATATCGACGGCAATTCCGACATCGCGCCCAACAGTGCAGATGTCGATATGTTCCAGGTGCTTGGTTACGGCAGCTACAGCCTGGACGCGCAAACCGAGCTGAACTTCCAGGCCGGTGTCGGGCAGAACAACACCGATAGTCAGCGTGAAATTCTCTTCCTGGGTGAAACCGCCAAGGCGGATTACAGCAGCCTGGTGGCCACTGCCGGCATCGGCCTGGCACGCACCTTCGCGCTGAGCGAGCAAACCGCGTTCACCCCGTCTGTCCGTACCGACTACACCTGGATCAAGGACGAGGGCTACACCGAGAAAGGCTCCAGCGCCAACCTCAAGGTCGACTCGCAAAGCACTGACCAGATGATCGTCGGGCTGGACGGCAAGCTGAGCCATGAGTTCATGCCTGGTACCAGCATTGTGGCCAACCTGGGGGTGGGTTATGACATCCTCAACAGCCAGTCCAGCGTCACCTCGACATTCGCCGGCGAGCCGGGCATTGGCTTCAAGACCAACGGGTTGGACTCAAGCCCCTGGTCGCAGCGTGGCGGCCTGGGTTTGATCCACGCAACCGAGCAGGGTGCGGAGGTGTCGCTGCGTTATGACGTTGAGCACAGCGACGGTTTCCTTAACCAGACCGCTTCCGTGAAGTTGCGCTGGGATATCTGATCCCCCCAGGCGTCAGCCAAACCCCTGCCGCGTGTTCGCGCGGCAGGGGTTTTTTATTGCGCTGTGTCGATGCCAGCGCGGGTGTCGGCCAGGTAATCGCGTCCCGGGTATCGCTGCGCTCAACCCAGGCTACCGGCTGCAAGCGCCCACCGCGGGGCGAAGCGAGTGTGGCCACTCAGCAAGATCGGTGCTACGCCTGCCATTTGCCGCGGGGCGCGGCACAAATAAGTGGCAGGCTAAACCCGCTTTAAAAGTAGCCTGGGTCGAGCCATGCGACACCCGGGGCACCCTCTCCCGGGTATCGCTGCGCTCAACCCAGGCTACCGGCTGTAAGCGCCCACTGCGGGGCGAAGCGAGTGTGGCCACTCAGCAAGATCGGTGCTACGCCTGCCATTTGCCGCAGGGCGCGGCACAAATAAGTGGCAGGCTAAACCCGCTTTAAAAGTAGCCTGGGTCGAGCCATGCGACACCCGGG
>NZ_FOFP01000018.1:4893-94031 GCF_900110925.1 Pseudomonas cuatrocienegasensis
GCTAAACCCGCTTTAAAAGTAGCCTGGGTCGAGCCATGCGACACCCGGGGCACCCTCTCCCGGGTATCGCTGCGCTCAACCCAGGCTACCGGCTGCATGCCCACGCGGACGGTTCGATGCGGGAACGACCATCCAGGGCGAGCCTTATTGCTTGGCCCTGGCCTGGCCGATCAGTGCGCCGCTGATCACGCTCTGGGGCTGCGCTTCGGTTACGTTGTACTCCTCGGCAGCGCGCGCGCTGTCGTCGCGCTCCTTGATCAACAGCCACTGCGCCTTACTGCCGGGCAGGCGGGTGCGCACCAAGGCCCAGGCGCCGGTAAGCTTCTCGCCGACCAAACGGAACCTGAGCCTGCCGGCCGCATAGGCCGCTGCGGGGGCTTCGAGGGGGTGCCAGACGCCGTGGTCCCAGACGATCACCTCGCCCGCGCCGTAGCTGCCTTCGGCAATGCGCCCCTCGAAGTTGGCGTAATCCAGGGCGTGATCTGCCACCTGCACGGCCAGGCGTTTGTCACGCGGGTCTAGGCTCGGGCCTTTGGGCACCGCCCAGCTCTTCAGGGTGCCGTTGAGCTCCAGGCGAAAATCGTAATGCAGGTGCCGGGCATCATGCTTTTGCACCACAAAACGCAGTGCCGCGGCTGTGCCCGGATCGGCACGGGGTGGCTCGGCATCTTGCTTGCGGGCGTGTTCGCTCTTGGCGCTGACCATGGTCGATGTCCTGCTTGGCGTGGGTACAGTTTGGCGGCCGCTGCCTGTGGCTTTCAGGCCTCCTTCAATAGCCTGCTACGCTCGCCATCCGGCGTCAGTTGGGCTGCGAGGTGGGCGAGATGCTCGCCAAAGCCTGAGCGGGCGCGGGTGTTCTTTCTGGCGCTGGTCACCACCCGGTTCTCGCCGGTCCAGACGATATGTGCGCCGGTGCCTTCCAGCGCCTGGACCAGGCCAACGTCTTCGTGCGCCGCAAGCGGGGGAAAGCCGCCGACCCGTTGATAGGCCGCCGCGCAGACACCCAGGTTGGCGCCATGGATATGCCGGTGACCATCCTCACTGCAGTACCGCTGTTGATAGGCGGCCTGCACTGCGTGGCTGTAGCCCTCCCAGTCCTCCACGTGCACGGTGCCGCACACCACCTCGGCGCCATGGCGAAGCTGCTGGTAGAGCCAGTCCGGCGCGACGTAACTGTCGGCGTCGGTGCAGGCCAGCCAACGAGCCCCGCGCGCAATGGCATGGGCTGCGCCGATACGGCGCGCCTGGCCAACGTTACAGACGTCTACCATCAGGGTGGCCACGCCGAGCGACGCCGCGATCTGTGGCGATTGGTCGGTGCAGGCATCCAGCACCACCACGATCCACACCGGCTCAGCCAATAGGCCAGGATGCCGAGCGGCCCCAAGCAAGGACTGCAGGCAGCGACCCAGCAGCGCCTCCTCGTTATGGGCTGGCACCACCACAGCAATCACCGCGCCTCCTCGCTCAGGTTTATGGCGCAGGACTCCTTGCACCACAGTTCCAGTACAAAGTCCTGCTCACGGTGGCAGATGACCCGGCGCAGCGGTAAGTGGCGGCGCAACAGGTGATGCACCTGGCGGCCATTCTGCGGGCCGTCGTCAATCGGGTGCTGCCAGTGGCAGGCGAGCACGGCACCGTCGTCCGCCAGGCTGGCGATGCAGCGCTGGATCAGGGCGTGCAGTGCGGCTTTGTCGAGGTAGTAACCGATCTCGCTCAGCACGATCAAATCAAAGGTCCCCGCCGGCCAGTCAGTGGGCAGCGCGCCGACGTAAACCTCGGCATGGGGCGCGTCGCTCAGGCGCGCCTGGGCAAGCGCCACCGCAGTCGGGCTGACATCGCAGCCCAGCAACTGAGCGCAGCGTTGTGCCAGGGCATGGCTGAGCTCGCCGTTGGCGCAACCGGCCTCAAAAATGCGCCGGTAGTGTTGGCGGGGCAGCGCGGCCAGGGTCAGCTCGCGCTTGCGCTTCTCGTACCAGCGGTGGCGAAAGCCCCAGGGGTCGGGCGTGTGCTGAAACTTCGTATCGAAGTGCTCGGCGGGCCGGCTCATAGAAAGAACACCTCGTAAGGCTGGGCGAAGCGCGCCAGGGTCGTTGGCGTGAGCACCGGCTCGGCTCCCGTAGAGGCGTCAGCCAGCAGTTGCGAGCGATGGGCGTGGATGGCCGCCTGTTTGCGCCCCAGTGCGTCGTTGTCCAGCAGCAGCTTTCTCGCCCTGGCCCACGGCAGGCGGTCATCCTCAGGCGCTGCCCAGTGCCAGGCCCAGACGGGCACCTCGTAGAGCTGGCAGCCCTGGTGTTGCACTGCAGCGGCGCAGGCGCGGCCAACGGCCTCATGGTCGCAGTGGCCGTCGTGCCGCCAGGTGCTGATCACATGGGTCGCGTCCGCGATGCACTGCACGAGCGCGTCCAGCAGATAGGCCTCGTCGCGCGCGACCTGGCTGTCGTCCAGGCGCAGGCGCGTCCAGTGCACGTCCTGCGGCGAGAAGCCGAGGCGGCGCAGGGCCAGCTGGCTTTCGCGGGGGCGCTCGCGGCGCAGCAGCTGCGTCGGCCACACCGCCGAGTGCGGGTGGCTGGCCTCGCCGTCGGTGACCGCCACCATGCTCACCCTGACGTCCTGCCAGGCAATTTGCGCGAGCAGGCCGCCACAGGCCAGCACCTCATCATCCGGGTGTGGCGCCACCACTACCACGTGCGAGCCGGGCGGCAGCAACTCGCTGGCGGTGATCAAGGGCACCCTGGCGAGCTGCGCCGAACGTTGCCAGGCCTCGCTTGGCGTGCCCTGGCCCTGGATGGGGTTGTGCGCCTGGCTCATAGGTCCCAGCGCTCAACCGGGTGCTCCAGCGTGAGCTGGCCAAGACGCTCCAGGTCGCGCTCGGCATGGCTCTGGCGCAGGAATACCGGTAAATCGGCCATCAGCCGCGCGAAGTGTGGGTCACGACAAAAAGGCGCGGCACCCAGTGCCCTGCCAGCGTGGTGCATGACCGCCTCCATGGCCGCTTCGACCGTTGCGCGCAGCCGCCGCGCCTCGAATTCGGCGTCCTGCCGGGGGTGCTCATCCACCCACTGCGCACAGGCGCGTAGCGCTGCCTGGGCGGTGCCGAGTGCGGCCTCGATGGCGCCTAAATGGGCCAGGCTATGGGCATCGCGCCTGGCCTGCTGGTGCACCTGGCGGGCCAGCGCCACCCCTGCGCCAAACCAGCAGGCGGCAATGCCCGCCGCGCCATGCCAGAAACCGGGGCGGTCGATATACACCGAACTGTCGCCGATGCACTGCGCCCGCGCGTCCTCAAACACCACCTCGACGCTGTCGGCCGCCGCCATGCCCACCGCCTGCCAGCCGTCCGTGGTCACCCGGATGCCGGGCTGCTGCATCGCCAGGGTCACCAGCGCCGGCTGGTTGTGTTCGTCGCGCACCGTCATCAGCGCATGGTCGACATGGGCCGCGCCCGAGCACCAGGCCTTGCGCCCGTTCAGCCTGACCTGGTCATGGGTGCGCGCGGTAATGCCCACCTGCGCGTAGGGTGGCTCTGCCGCCCAGACGGCCCACAGCCCGGTATCCGAATGGGTATCGACCCCCAACTCATGGAGGATCGACTGGGCATCTGCATGGGCCTCGAACAGCTTCACCAGCGCCAGATCCGCCGCCGCGACCTGGGCCAACAACTGCCAGCGCAACAAGGTGGCGCCTTGCCCCGGGTGTGGCAGGTCCGTCAAACCGGCCGCATGCAATATCTGCATCTGCCGTGGCACCTCCAGCCCAGGCTGGTCGGTGCCGCGCCGGCTGAAGTCACGCAGCATGGTTTCCAGTCCAATCAAATGTGCGCTGGCCATCGGGGTGTCTCTTGCCGTGTGTGGTCTCCTAATTCATGACCCGGCTGCGGGCTGTGGGGTTCAGGGAGAAAGTTGTGGGGGCTGGCTGCGGCAGGGTCGCTGCAACGGGCGGCGCCCCCTTGAGTGATTTACCAAGCGAATAAACATCGGTGGGCAAGCTTCGCGTTGCCCACCCTACAAGTGCCCGCCGTGGCTATCCGCGACCCGCCGCCAGAGCCTGTTGCACGCGTGGCAGCAGGGCATCGGTTGCAGTCAGCAATTCCGCCAGCAAGGTCTCGTCCACATCCATATAGCCCTCGTACTCAGCCAGATTGCGGCGCTCGTGGCAGAGCGCAAACAGGCGTACCTGGGGTTTGCTTAGCTCAAGGGTGTGCACCAGGCACTGAAACACCAAATAGCGGCGGTCTGATCGATAGCCCCGCAGACGCATGGCCGTCAATGCCAAGGCGTGAGCGGCGTTGTAGGCCAGGTCGAAGCGGCTGGCGAAGGACAGGGCGGGGGAGTGAGCGTCCTTCAAGCGATCTGCAGCTGATCTCAGTAGCCCCTCACATTCCTTTTGATCGGGCGGCTCAGCTTTCAGGCCGCCGCTGCGCACCAGGTTCTGCAGATTGTCGTTACCGTCCATGGTTTACCTCTTCCGGGTTGTGGCCAATCAAGTCGATTTTGTCCTGCTGCTCTACCCGTACCACAAAGCTGTTGCCGGCAGCTTTCTTCGCTTGCCAGTCGGTCAGCGTGTAGAGCGTCGGGTTAATGGTGCGGCCAAGCTGCTCCTCGACAGGGAGTAGGCGCTCCATTAGGTCACTGTAGCTGAGGTTTTCGCCAATCAGCATCAGGTCGATATCACTGCCTGCGTGCTCGCTGCCTTTGGCAATGGAGCCGTAAACGAACGCCCACACCACCTGTTCAGCCAGTGGCGCTAGCGCCATACGTAGCTGCTGCGCAATACCGAAGGTTTTGCGCACGATGCTTAGCAGCTCTGTATAAATGGGGCATTGCGGGTTGGCCTGGTAGTGCGTCTGGTTGCCCTGGCGGCTCATGGTCAGGATGCCCGCGTTGTGTAGACGCTCAAGCTCGCGCATCAGGCTGCCCTTACCAACCTGCGCCCAGCGGGCGATCTCATTGGCATAAAAACTCTGATCGGGCTTGCCATAGAGCAAGCCCAGCACCTTTTGCTGGGTGGCAGAGAAAAGAGCATCACTGAGCGGGATGGTTGGCATGGCTGTTTCGATAAGTCCCAAAAAGGGAACGATAGGTCCCTTTTTGGGACTTATCAAGTCGATGTCAGTAACGCAGGGCTGATTTGCAGAGTGGGCAGAATGGGACCAGGAAACAATTCGTCCATATAAAGGGCGTTTAGCGCGCAGCCCCCGCCCGGAAACGTCCCCGCCACCAGCGCGCCCACCACGAGCGGGGCTTGCGCGGCGTTGCGTGGGCCTGCCCATAAAAGCGCGGCAACTCGCCCAGGGCGATCCACAGTTCACCCTGCCACTCCAGCAAATTGACCTGCTGGTTGTCCCAGGCCATCAGGCAGCGCGACGGCCCATGAGCGGCGCCAGCCTCGCTGTCGCGCAGCGCCGGCAAGGCTACATGGCTAAGCCAGCGGCGCAGGTGACGGTTCTCCGGGTGCGAGAAGCGCCATAACGCGCGGTACATCCCTGACTCACTGAGCACTTCCACTGCCTCCACCTGCCCGCTCGCCAGTTGGAAGTACACCATCCGCACCTGATCGGCATCCATCAACCGACAGATCCGCTCCGGGTGGCGATGACCCAACAAGCGCGCAAACTCACGGGCACAGACCCACGGCTGACGGTCGATCAGCACCCCACGCAACGGGCGGCGATGGCGCATCAGTACGATGGGGGTAAAGGCGTCTTCCATAAGGCCTCCAGCGGCATAGTCTGCAATATCTGAAAATCAGATAACTGAAGAGTAGATATACCGTACCTGTCCTGTCAACGGACGGATGACCCCTGTGGAAAAGTCGGTTTATCGAGACGAAAACCTTATTTTTTTGAAGTTGCTCAAACAGTGCCGTGTCGAGTCAGGGCTGACCCAGGACGACTTCGCCAAAGCACTTGCCCGCCCGCAATCGTTTGTCAGCGATGTAGAACGCGGGCTGCGCCGGCTGGACCTGATACAGCTACGGGATATATGTCAGGTGCTGGGTGTTAGCTTGAGCAGCTTTGTGCAGCGTTTTGAGGATGAGCTGGCGGGAAACGTTGGTGGGGATAACGCGCAGGCGGATTAAGTGATGGGGCAGGGTAGAGTGGTGCAGCCGGAGCAGTGTACAACTACAGAGGAAAATAAATTTATTTTTCAAACGTTGTACTTGTTATATGAACTCAGGGGATGCAAATAGGGATACACGATTTGCAGGCTACGTTGACTCCTCGAACATTCTCAAATCTGTCCGAGGGGTCTAGGGGAAATCATACGTTCTTACCAGTTACTTGATTATCACACCACGCTTACAACAGTTGTTACACTTCGGATAGAACCTTTCTCCATCTTACTAGGTGAGATAGGTATTCGATCCCAGTTATAGGTTGTAGCTTCTCTATTGACGAATTAAGGTCGGCAAGTAAGTCCATTTTGCTAAAAGTGTTCGCTTTTTTGTGTTCAGTGTCTTTGGTATTTAAGTAATGCCTGAGGCAATTAATTTTTTCATCCTTGGTGGGGAATTGTAAGTTAACAAAGCTTTTCCCACGTCGGATCGTTTTAATAGAGCCTTCTCCTCCGAATTTGATAAAGTTGGTTATGTCTCCTGAAATGACTTTTGTGCACAGCTGACAGCTGCATACATTGGCGTGGAATTGAACTGAGTCAGATAACCAGCCAGCTTTGTTGAACCACTGTACGCAGTCGCGATATTTCTCTCTGCTGTGCATGTCAGGAACATAGTATTTAGATGTTGGAATCCCCCCGCCTACAGGAACTACCGCACGAGACTCGCCATACTCAGGACCGTGACAAACCCCCGACAATGCAGATCCAAAAGCTGGTGCACCATTAAGAATTGAAAAATATCCACCATGAAGGTTTATGACCTCGCGCTCACTGTTACCTCGTAGCTTAATATATAGCTTTCTACATGCATGTAGCTCAGATATTGAGGCCGTCTTTTCATTGAATTCGTCTACCCAGACTATAAATCCGTCGGGGTTGGCCTCTATCATTTTGTCTGCGAGCGTAAATAGCTCGTCAGTGAATAGTAGTCCTTTGTTGATCACTAAGTTTGAAAAGATCTTGGGTTTTAGTGAATTTTCATTTGCATAATTCTTTGCGTGGTGGAGCAGCTCTAGCGTAAGTGGGATCCATTCTTCGTTGTTTACATCTGTCAGGTAGAAGTAGGGGGCAATTAATGCGTACGGCTCACGCTGAATTTCATCGTCATCCAGATATTTAGCAACATCGCTTTTTTCCATGTATTTGTGCAGATAGCAGCGCTGAAATTCTAAGACATTCTTCGTGTAAGCAGCTAAGTCGGCTTTTTCAAAGTCGCTTGCCTGAAGTGCTCTCTGACCAAGATGGTCAATTATAGGAGACGAGAATTGCTCAGCCAGCTTGGCAATAGAAGACTTAATTTTTTTATTAGTGCCCGTTATGAATGACGGAGAGTGTTGGAACGCGTGGGTAAAAGGATCAATGATGAATTTTGTTGTCGGAGCTATTTTTTTTAACAAAAAACCTGCCATCGCTGAAGGGTTGTGTGCGGCCATATTGCCGTTGACAATTACGCCTTCATGGGTTTCTGCTGCAGGATAGACGAATTCCTCTTGTTCAGCGAAAGTGCCGAACTGCATCCAGTTCTCTACTGGCATTGAGACTGCTCCTTGAGGTTTTTCATTAATAGCTGCTTCTGCGGTGGCCAAATATTTTTGTTGATCTTTGGCTCATGAACCCACTGGCAACTGCTATCTTCTGGATTACACCAAACTAGTCCATAACCCAGTGATTCGACTTCCTGTACTAATTTAGTGGGTATGGATTTAGATCCCATGGCTAAGCATACGTAGTCTGCAATTAGCTCATGTGCCTTACATTGAGCTAATCCCCGTTTCCAGTTGTCTCTTTTTGCTTCAAAGGCATATATCCGGCAGCTTTTTTTTCCTACCAGATCGATGCTTTGGCCCATGCTGGAAACTTCTTCTGTCGTTTCGAAGCCTTTGTCTATAAGGAAGTTGCGGAGAACCTCCACAACCTCAGTTTCTGCTGAGAACTTCATTGTTGATCCATGTTTGTGATCGTCGTGGCATGGAAGAAGTAGCAAACCACATAGATGAAGCTAATAGCTGCGGTAATAGTTGCTACCCCTTTTGCTATCTCAGGAGTATTCATCAATAATGCAGCTATTAGATTGGCAAAGGCGACAAAGGGTAGTAGTGCTGATAGAAATAAAAAGAGGCTTGTTCTCTTTCTGAGTTTTTCAATTTTTGCAATAAATAAGGTGGATTCAATATTCTTTTTGGAGAACTCGTAGGCGTGATCCCTTTCACCCACTTCATTTCCTCTCCAGTTTCTAATATCAATGGTGGTATCTGCTTGTTTAATTATGTGATTTCCAAAGTTTGCATATGCTTTAGCTGTTGTTTCCAGATTTTCGAGTTTTAAGCGTTGAAGCTTATCCTTTAATTCAGATGGTTTTCCCATATTTGTTATAAGTGCAATCACGTTAGATAAGACAACGGAAATAACAGACATGCCAATTGTAAATAGATGAGCTTCCATTATGGCAGTATCTCGTCCTTGATTTTTGATTTTTCCGTATAGTCAGGGTATTTGGAGTAAACGTATTTCAGTAATGCTCTCAATGAGAGTCTCTGTGTTTCGGCTTTGAATTTTTCAAGAAGGTTTTGCTGGTCATCACTCAGGGTGTCATAGAGCTTTTTTGTAAAATTCAAACCTTTCTCATCAAGAAAAAAAATGTCTTCTGAGAATTCGGTTGCGGGTTCTTGCTCTTCATTTATTGCTATCCATTCTGACCACTCTGACGCGGCTTCTAGAGTTGCTTCTTCTTCTGAGGGTTTTTTTGAAATAAACTTCCTCAGGTGAAAAAAATTTAGATCCTCATATATCTCTTTGGAGAATGGTCCATAATTCCAGGGGAAGAAATTATAAAATTCTTCCTCTTGCATTTTGATATTTTTCTTGAATAGAGATAGCCATTCTTTTTGGAATAAAAATATCATTTTGGTAAGTCTTGTTCGTCCAGTAATCGGTTCGTTGATTACTTTCTCTTTGCCGGGGGCATACAACAGCAGCAGCAGGATGTCTTTACGGTTATCTATCATGCCTAGATTCCTTTGTTTCAAGCGGCCCCGAATACGTTAGTGACGATAGCACCTGGCAGCCAGACGCCCCTGCGGTGTGGCTCTGTCAAGGTCACTGTGCAGGGATCTGCAGGTATTTTGACTCTCGTAAGGTTCCTGTGAAAGCCCCCGCAACGTAAGTGTGCAGCATGCTGCGGCACTGAAGGAAAAGCGACACATTTAGCCCGTGGAAAAAGGGGGCAAATTTATTTCCTGCACGATAGCTTCTTGACCATTGCACTGCTCTGCCTTCAAAGGTTCTGCATCGTCCGACACCTGGGAAACCCCGAGCATCCCCAAAACTGTTGCCCCGCTTTCACCCCCGACTTCACGTTACGAATTACCAGAGCACTGCCGCATTTCGGGCACTGCCGCTCCGCTGTCGGATCACTTCTGCGCTTAAGGTTTTGCACATGCTCGCGGTGTGTGGCGAGAGTTGGCGCGCGGCGGCCGCTTTGCAGGGCTTGCAGCATGGCGTCGACTTCAGCCGCGCTAAATACCGCCTGCTGGAATGACTGGATATAGCGAATAAAGCCGATGCCCTGGGTCACGTTGGCCGGCATTTCGGTTTTAAAGGTGCTGCCGCCGACAAAGGTGATGACCGAGTGCAGGTGCTCGGGGCTGACGCCAAGGGTGGTTTCCAGCGCTTTGAGGTGTTTGTAGTTCTGCCGCAGCGGGTTCTGGAATTTGAAGGTGCGTTTGTAGAGCTTCTGCGTCCACTGCGCCTGGTTTTCGCTGCCGAAGATCCAGCCGCTCATGTTCTTCGTTTCCAGCACGAAGAGGCCGTAAGGCGATAGGAAGATATGGTCGATCTGCGTGGTGCCGTCGGGCGTGTTCAGGGTGACGTTGTGCAGGCGGCGGTAGGTCTGCTTGTCCAGCTGCCAATGGGCAAACAGTCGCACCAGCAGTTCGCCAATATGGCCCTTGGCCCAAGGCGATTTGAGCAGGCCGAGCAGCAGGACCGCCGGGATAAACCAGGCCAGCATGCCCCAGACCTGGGCGATGACGGGGGTGAAGTCCATTTCTTAACCTTCAGCAATTCTGAGTTAAGCGGATAGTACCGAAAGTAGGCGTAACTGGACGAAAGAATTCGAGGGCGTTTCTAGGCATGCCGGTATGGCTTCGCCGCATCTCGTAAGCTCGGTCTAACTCGGCCGTATCTGCTAGATCAGGAACTCAAATGCGGAGAGTAGTTTTACGGTTTTGGGGAGTTTTTTGCTGCAGTAGTTTGTCGAGGTATTGCCGCGCACTATGTGGCGGACTTTTCAGCGAGGCTCGCTGGCGCTGCGCCGCTTCGAGAACAGCTGCTTTGTCGAGGTCCCAAAGGTCAGTAATAAAGTCATCAGGGTGCACAGGTTCAATATCAAATGTACTGAGGACGTCTTTGGGTAAGTCCTTAAGGTTGAACGTTACGATGATTGAGGCGTTGCACTTAATTGCCGCTGCGAGTACATGGCGACCATCAGCGTCAGGGAGATTCAGCCCCTCAATCAGTGAGGCGTAGTCAGCCACCAGAGCATCCGGCACAGCCCTATCCATCAACGAGGATGTGCGGTCCAATTGTTCGGCGGTTAGCTCCGGTCGATTGATTAGAAGATTGCGCTTCCACTCGTCATGAACCTGCGCTGACCAGCGTGCACGGTACACGCCGGTCAATGCCAGGTGCATCAAAAAGTCACGCAGCGGAGCCGGGTAGAGCACATTCGCATCATAGAAAGCGGTGAACGGTGAATGCCTCATTCGTACCCCATCCCTAGCTCCTGTGCTTGTGCCGCCAGTTCATCCATAGCAGTGCGGCTCGCATGATCACGCTGTTCCTTAAAAGCCATCAGATCAGCGAACTTGATCCTGCGGTGCCGGCCGGTTTTGGTGTGTGGCAACGCACCTTGATCCAACAGTTTCACTAGGTGAGGCCGCGAAACGTTGAGCATGTCCGCACCTTCCTGGGTCGTCAGCTCGGCATGAATAGGGACGACCCTGACGGCATTACCAAGGGCCAGTTCGCTCAGGATTTCGCCGAGCAAGCGAAGGGCGAAGGTAGGCAGCTCGACGACTTCGCGCTGTTGCGTTTCGTCGATTAACTCAATGCGCTGGGTCTCAAGCTTGGTGGTGAGAAAGGCTGCTAACTGGCGACTTGACTCCACAGCCGCAGCGATTTCTTTCTCATCGGGAAGAACGGTGCGAGTGAGGTCGGCGGCGGTCATGGCTATCTCCAAAAGCTGTGCATTCGATGGTCATCGGGGTTGCTGCTCGGCACCCCCCAGGTGTTTATATTCGAAATAAACGAAAATCGCAATATACGAAACGGTTTTGCGGGGAATGATGGCTTCCTTTGAGCGGGTTTCGTCGCCACCAAAATCGCCGATGTGGTGAAAGCCCGCATGCGCACATGTTCAGCTTTGACCGGGCCAGATTGTCGGGGGCTAGGGATTTTCGCGTCCGCGAAAATAACGCGAGCCACTCAGGCGTTGTCAGCACCTTGTGCGGCTAGGGTGCAATTAACCTGATAACGGGTGCTACGCCCACCGCCCGGCAGTCGGGTGATGCAGCCTTTCGCCACAAGGTCGCTCAGGTGGCGAGTGGCCGTCGCTTTAGAGACCTTGGCCACGGCCTGGTATTGCGCCGCGCTGATACCACCCTCAAAACCACGTTCGCCACCATCGAGTAGGCGGTTAAGCACGTTGATCTGCTCCGCCGATAGCGCTTGGCTACGCTGTGCCTGCCAGAAGCGCGCCCTGGCCAGCACGCGGTCGATGCGGGCGAGGGCTTGCTCCAGGCTCTTGAGCAGCGTTGCGAGGAACCACTGCAACCATGCTGTGATATCCAGGCCACCTTTCTGGCTGGCTTCGAGGATGCGGTAGTAACCGGCGCGGTCGTCGAGGATGCTCGCGGACATGGCGTAAAAGCGGATGGCCTGTTGTTCGCCCTGGGCCAGTGCCAAGTCGGTAATGGCGCGCGTAAGGCGACCGTTGCCGTCATCGAAGGGGTGCAGGGTGACAAACCAGAAATGGGCAATGCCGGCGCGCAGCAACGGATCGAGACTGGCATCGCTGTGGCTGCTTTCGAACCAAGTAAGGAAGTCGGCCAATTGCTCTTCCAGCACTGCGCGGGGTGGGGCTTCAAAATGCACGGTAGGGCGGTCGAGCCTGCCGGAAACAACCTGCATGGGCTCTTCGCCGCGTAGCGTGCCGACACGCAGTGGTTGGGCCAACAGGTTGTTGTCGCGGGGGAACAGCCAGCAGTGCCAGTCGTACAGCCGCTCCAGATCCAGCGGCTGCTGATGTGCGCGGGTGGTATCGAGCAGCAGTTCTGCCAGGCCTTCGGAGCGCGCCGTGGTGCGACCTTTGTCGTTTAACCCCAAGCGCCGCGCCAGTGATGAGCGCACCGAGCCGACATTCAGCTGCTCTCCCTCGATAGCTGATGAGGTGACGATGTTTTGCAGCATGGCATCCAGGCTGCTCTGCACTTCCGTATCACTACCCACAGCGCCGAGCATGCCAAGCAAGCGCCCTTGGGCCTGGGTGCAGGCGCGCAACAGCGGGGCAAGCGGTTCGGCTTGCCAGGTGAAGTGTGGCCAGTCGGGCTGCTGCCAGATCCAGGCAGTGTCATTCATGAGCTTGCTCATCTGTGAGCCGATTAGCGACTCTATTCGGCTCATTGTGTGAGCTGATAGTGCCGGCTATTCGGCTCACTGTCGAGAGCAGTGGGCTGGCGGTGTCGCGCAACTAGGGTCTGTTGTTGTTTCGCTCAATGCGCTCAAGACAGACTTAGCTTCGTATCAATCATGCCAGAGCCGCCAGGTGCTCTAGGGTTTCTGGATATTTTTGTACGAGGCGGATCAAGGTTACGGCTTGGGCATTGGGTTTAGCGCGGCCCTGCTCCCAGTTTTCCAGGGTGCGGGCATTGGTGCGCAGGTACATTGCGAAGACCGGGCGGGACATGTTGAGCTGCTGGCGAATGCTAACCAGCTCTTCGGCACTGACCTCTGGAAGCGCGTTAAGTCGTGCCTTGTGGGAGCGCAGCGTGACCTTTCCCTGGCGCTCATCAGCCAAGGCTTCAAAGCCTTCGACCAGTTCGGCAAAAATGTCACGTTTCATGGTTTGTTCCTCGCCTCGATTTCGGTGTCTAACAGTTTTCTGAGTACCTTCTTCTGTGGTTCGCTCAAGTCGTCCTGAGCGTCTTTGCCATAGACGGTAAATAACCAGAACTGAGCACCACCCAGCCACCAGTATTAAATGATCTGAATGCCGCCACGCTTGCCTTTCTGGCGCTTCTCATCGGTGAAGCGGATTTTGCGCAAACTGCCTGTTCCCTGGATCACATCGCCGGCTTCGGGATTTTCCATTAGGGCCGTCTGGAAAGCGTGGAAGGCCTCATCATCCAGATAGTCCGCCCGGTACCGCTGGAACGGTGGGAGCTCAACAAATAGTGCGTTCATATTATGTACGTTATCTGCGTATAGATTGTGCTGTGTTTAGCGCACCGTCAAGGTGGTCTAGCGTTCGCTGGTTATCTTATCCAGCTTGGTGAGTAGGTCTTCGGCGCGCAAGTGTGTGTAGCGCTTCAGCATTGCGGGCATCTCCTGATCAGATCGGCCGCCTTACAGCAGTCGGCTGGGTGGTCGCTATGTGCCGGGGTTTTGTAGGGGCGTGGGCAGCGCTGCTTGCTCTGCGGGTGGCAGGCGTAGCCAGCCGAGTACCCGTGCGTGTTCTATATACCAGCGGCCGTCACGTTGGCTCAGGGGCAGGTCTTCTCGGGAGCTGGCAAAGGGGCCGGGGTTTTGTTGGGCGATTTGCAGGGTGCCGGTGCCGACGCTGGCGATTATCGCGACGTGGCCGTAGCGGTTAAGCAGTGACGGGGCGAATACCAGCAGGTCTTCGGCTTGCTACGGATCGCGGCGGCGAGTAACGGCTGCTTGCTCAAATCTGAGCAGCGACTTATAGTTGGACTGCGCCATTGACGTACTCCAGGGAAGGCCATGATCTTTATCGAAACCCCGATCTTCACCGATGACGTGAAAGCGCTTTTAAGCGATGACGAATACCGGGCGTTTCAGCAGTTCATGGCCCAGAACCCGCAGGCGGGTGATGTGATCACCGAGACCGGTGGCCTTCGGAAGGTACGCTGGAAGCTTGAGGGCGGAGGTAAGCGTGGCGGCGTGCGGGTGATCTACTTTCACGTCGTCGCGGCAAGTCAGATCCGGCTGGTGATGATCTACCAAAAAGGTGTGAAGGACGATCTGACCAAGGATGAAAAGAAGGCGCTACGCAAAATCATCGAAAGGTGGAAATGATGGACAAGAACCTGTTTAACCGGCTCCTGGAAAGCACCACACAGATGGATGAAATCGCCCGTGGCGAGCGCCAGCCGTCCCGCGAATTCCACGTCGATGCTGCCCAGGTTCGTATCATCCGTAAGCGCACGGGGCTGGCCCAGCCGGCCTTCGCGGAGGCTATCGGTGTGGCGGTGGGGACGCTTCGCAACTGGGAGCAGGGGCGGCGTGATCCAGAGGGCCCCGCCAAGGCTCTGCTCCGGGCGATCAACAACGACCCAACGAATGTGATGGCCGCGCTGCGGCAATGAAGCCAGGTTGTGTGGCGCTCCGAATGTCCGTAATCCCAGCACCCAGACGAACAAAAGCCGCGCATTGCGCGGCTTTGGAGTTGGTGGGCCCACACGGACTCGAACCGTGGACCAAAGGATTATGAGCCCCAGTCAAATACGCGTGCCGCCTGGGAAAAGCCAGCAATACCAATACGTTACGGGATATATGCGGCGTCCTTCCGCTGATATTACCAGTGGGTGTGGACACAATGTGGACACTCTCGACTGTACTGTTTTGCACGGCCTTGCAAAACCTTTCACAGCGTGAAAACACTCATCACCAGCCAAGGCCCGCGCCACTGCTGGCCCGGAACCCCTCTTTCACCACCACCCAGGTTTGCACAAAAAATTCACGCAAGGCCCGTCGGCGGGAGGGGGAAAAGTGCGTTCCTTTCCTCGGTTTCTTGGCCGAGTGGAATTTTCCCGGGGTGAGCGGCCCCCGGCCGTGTGCGACTCGATATCGGCGCTCGGCAGGATCTTGAAGGCATGAAAAAGCCCGCCAGTGGGCGGGCTTATCAGATGCAGCTTTGGTTCAGGCAAAGACTACTTCCACTCTTCCTTCCCGTCGCGAGCGCGGGGCAGCTTTCACCACAATCTGAACATCACGGCCTAGGCGTGACAGGCAATCAATCATTTTGGTTTCGCTGATGCCTCTGAACTTACCGCGCAGCATGTCGGAAACCTTGGGCTGAGGTAGCCCCAGTATCTCTGCCGCTTCGGTTTGGGTTAGGTGTCGTGCCTTAATGATGCCGCCGATTTTTTCGGCAAGTCTTGCCTTGACCAGCATTTCACCTGCATCGGCTCGACCGATGTCGGCGTATACGTTGCCGCTACCTTCTTCAATCTCAATCATTTCTTTCCACCGTTCGCATGTGCTGCCGCAGCTTGTAGTCGGGTTTTGATTAGCTCGACGTCGTGTTGCGGTGTCTCTATGCCTTTGGTCGATTTTTTTTGGAAGCAATGCAGGGCATAGACTGCTGTTCCAAACTTCACTGTGTAAACGGCTCGGTAGGTATCACCATCGAAGTCTTCAACGACTTCCAGAACCCCCGCACCTGAAAAGCCTTTAAGGGGCTTCGCTTGGGGGTGTTTACCGCCTCCCTGAGCCAGATGCAGGGCATATCCGAATATGTCCTGCACATCTTCGGGCATATTTCCGAGATCCTTCTTGCTTCCGCCCATCCAATGCAAAGGCTTCACTATCCGGACTGCTCCCTGTGTATATTTGCGCCAAATATATATCTATATCGGTATAAGATTCTATGGGTATTTAATAAATTTGATGAACGGCGTGGTTCACGCAGTGATCGGCTTGAGCTGCCCAGCCAGCGCTAGCGCCTGCCCTGCCTTGGCGGTGAAGGCCGCGGCATCGGGGGCGGCTTGGGGTTGGCCCTGGCACGTGGGTGTGGGCGGCCAGCTGGGTGTTCATGGCCTGCACTAGGTCGATCAGATCGCACACCACCTGCAGCACGTTGACGCCTTCGGATCCGAGCCAGGTCCCGAACACCTGGGCGAGGCTGTCCATGGCTTGGAAGCCGGTGGCCAGGCTGTAGAAGTAAGGGGCCTTCACCTTTGCGTAGGGCTTGTCTGGCACCCGAAAGCGCAGGCCGGTGCGGGCGGCGATCTCGCCCAGCACCTGGCGCATGTCCACGTGGCGCAGGTTCATGGGCAGGGGCAGGGCCAGCACGCTGGTCAGCTCGCGGCAGAACAGCACATGTTCCAGGCTGCTGGCTTGGGTGCAGCGCTCCACGTGCCCGATGAAGTGCCGCTGCAGGGCGCGTTCGTTGTAGCCGAGGTCGAACAGCACCAGGCCGCGCACAGGCACTTCGGACTTGATCGTAAAGCTGGCCCGGCCGGGGCTGCGCAGATCCAACCGCACGTCGTCTTTCACCAGCGGGTAGACCTTGCCGGCGATGCTCAACACCTTATGCAGTTTCATGCCAGTGAGTCGTCCAGGCGTTTCAGCACGGCCTCGAATCCGGTCAGTTCAGCCGGTTGCGCCGCGGTGCCCTGATCGTTGCCGGCGGCTGTTGCGGCTGCGCTGGCCACGGGTTGCCCTGGCGCTGACTGCTGCTTGACCGGGTTGCTTGGGCGGCGGGTTTCCACTCGTTCGGCTGTCGACAGTTTTTCGGTCAGGGTGAACTGCACCCGCCAAGCGGCCAGGCTGTCGTCCTCGCGGGCGGTCAGGTTGTCGCTGAACTCCACCTGGCGCACGCCAAAGGTGGCTGCGGTGTCGTTCACGATGCGATAGACGCGGCGCTGGCCACCGTTGGCGGTCGCTTCGGCCATGCTCATCAGCTGTTTCAGGTCGGCGGCATCCACAAAGGGGATCATCAGCGAAACGGTCAGCGCCTTGGGCTTGAAGCCCTTGTGCGCCGCGTCTGTGTTGCTGGTTTGACCCGACATGTCGTCGGACTCGATGCGCAGGCTGGCAGAAACTTTCAGCCCCTTGCCGCGCACCTTCTGGCCATCCAGTAGCAGGGTCATAAGCCCACCAATTCACGAACAAAGCTCAGCCCATCCAGCGAGCCCACCAGCACCACGCCGGCACTCAGCACCCACTCATGGCCAGGGGCGTCACCCTCAATCAAGGCGGTGCGCAGCTCGAACGGGTCACCGGGGCCGATCAGACGGGCGCGCATGTTGTTGTCGGCGGTGCCGCCGGCCAGCAGGGCCTGCAGATCCGCCAGTTGTTGATCACGGCTTTGCTGCTGGGCCGCCTTACGCCCGGCCAGCGCGGCCAGTGGCGATCGCGATGATCCAGGTGTTGATGAATTGGAATGATATTCGGGAGGGGGTATGCGATATCAACAGTCGTCTTTCACCCAGCGACACGCTTGCCGACGCTCGAAAATTTGTCAGAACGAGGCTCTGTGGTATGCCAGCGGCTTACGTGCGGATCGTGAGTCGAGATAATGTGAATCTTCGATCCGCGGCTGGCATGAAGTCAGAAGTGATCACTCAGTTGCCCAAAGGGCTTGCTGTTGCCGTTGTGAGTCGTGATGACCGTGATTGGCTGGAAGTATCTTTCAATCGTGACGGGTATGTGATTGAGGGCTGGGTCTCAAGGAAATATCTAACCCGCGTTCGCTAACGGGGACAATTTCCAGTCTGTCGATACCTCAGGGTATTGAAGCCCAGCAGCAGCTTTGCCGCTGGGTTTCCAGTCACTAACTGACTAATAACTCGCCTAGTGAAAACCCAGAAGTAGATGCAATTGTGCCCCTCCAAAGAACTCCGGGGGCGGATGGAATCTGCCCGCTTGGAGAGCACAATCTGGCGCTTTTCAGGTGTAGAAACTGCGGTGATGGAGCACCCTCATCATCAGTCTCCTGCGAAAGCACCCTCCCTTTTGCTTCATATGCTTCTCGGATCTCTTGGCGTTGTTCCTCAGGAAAGGCTTCTGAGAACGACTCAGCGTAAAGCCTGAAATACTCCTCCGCGCTAATTAGCTGCCCGGTTATCGTTCCACCAGCCGTGAAAATTGTAATGTCCATCGAAAACTTGAATTTGTTTACCAGCTTGACTTGGTCTTGGAGGAACCAGTCAGTGGTGCGCCCATTCCATTCCACAGCCTGAAAAACAGGATCGGCCAAACATTCAGCCATCTCTGCGTGCCAGACGGGCTTCTGATTTTCCGCTGTCATGATTGCTCCATATCGTAATTGCCGGTTTTGGCTGTACGGTTTTAGCGCATGAGCATCGAGTGTGCGAGTTCAATCAGATGGAGAGCGTGGACGATTTGTGGACGTTTTGGGTTTTTGAAACGCCAGTATTCATTGTGTAGAAACACAAAAGCCGCGCAGTGCGCGGCTTTGGAGTTGGTGGGCCCACACGGACTCGAACCGTGGACCAAAGGATTATGAGTCCTCTGCTCTAACCAACTGAGCTATAGGCCCTCAGAGGCCGGCGGATTATACCGATGCGCTGGCGCCTGCGCCAATCGTATGACGTGGATGCAGGAAGTTGGCGGCGAACGCCTCGGCGCTGACTGCGCGGCTGCAGACGAATCCCTGGATATGTTCGCAGCCCTCGGCTGCCAGGAAGCATTCCTGGGCCTTGGTTTCGACGCCCTCGGCGATGACCGTGAGTTGCAGGCTGCGGCCCATGGCGATGATGGCCCGGGCGATGGCCGCATCGTTGGGGTCGTCGGGCAGGCCGCGGACGAAGGATTGGTCGATTTTCAGGGTGTCCAGCGGCAGGCGCTTGAGGTGGCTCAGGGAGGAGTAGCCGGTGCCGAAGTCGTCGATGGCCAGTTGTACGCCGAGGGCCTTGAGCTGGTGCAGCAGGGCCAGGCCTTCTTCTTCTTTGTTCATGATGAAGCTTTCGGTGATTTCCAGTTGCAGCAGGTGCGGCGCCAGGCTGTTTTGTTCGAGCAGTTGGCCGATGCGCTCGAGCAGGTTTGGCTGGCGTAGCTGGGCGCCCGCGAGGTTGACCGAGAGGGGCCCGAAGGGCGCGTAGTGGCGTTGCCATTCCTGCATTTGCTGGCAGGCGTGCTGCAGCACCCAGTCGCCCAGGGGCAGGATCAGCCCGCTGTCTTCGGCCAGGGGAATAAAACGATCCGGTGGTACCTCACCGAATACCGGGTGTTGCCAGCGCAGCAGGGCTTCGGCGCCTACCAGGCGTTGGTTCTCCAGGCTGAATTTGGGCTGGTAGAACAGTTCGAGCTCGCCACGTTCTAGGGCGCGGCGCAGCTCCTGTTCCAGGGCCATGCGTTCGGTGGCCTGGAAGGTCAGGTCGCGGGTGTAGTGCTCCACCCGGTTACGGCCTTTGGCTTTGGAGCGGTACATCGCCGCGTCGGCGTTTTTCACCAGGGTGGCGACGTCCAGACCATCGTCGGGGTAGAAGCTGACGCCAATGCTGACGCTGACGAAAAACTCGTGCTCATCGAGCTGGAACGGCAACGTAAAGCAGGCCAGCAGTTTGTTGGCGATCTGGCTGGCGTCTTCGCGCTGGTGCAGGCCGGGCAGCAGGATGATGAATTCATCGCCGCCCAGGCGGGCGACGGTGTCGAGGTCGCGCAGCTGTTCTTTCAGGCGCCGGGCGATGCTCTTGAGCAGTTGGTCGCCGACCGGATGACCAAGGCTGTCGTTGATGTGCTTGAAGCGGTCCAGATCGAGAAACAGTACGGCCCCCTGGTGGCTGTCTGTCTGGGCGTCTTCCAGTGCGCTGTGCAGGCGATTTTCGAACAGCAGGCGGTTTGGCAGGCCGGTGAGTGGGTCGTGGTGGGCCTGGTGGTCGAGTCGCGCCTGGGCGTGTTTGAGCGAGGAAATATCCGCGAAGACACCGACGAAGTGGGTGGTCTGCTGCTCTTTATTGCGTACCGCGTTGATGGTCAGCCACTCGGGGTATACCTCGCCGTTGCGCCGGCGACTCCAGAGTTCGCCTTGCCAGTGGCCCTCGGTAATGAGCTGGTGCCAGATCGCATCGTAAAAGGCGCTGTCATGTTTTTCCGAGGTCAGCAGGTGAGGGGTTTGCCCCAGTGCTTCGATTTCGCTGTAGCCGGTGATTTCGCTGAAGGCGCGGTTGACTGCAACGATGCGCAGCTGGGTGTCGGTGATCATCACGCCTTCGGCCGTGCTCTCGAATACGGTGGCGGCCTGTTGCAGTTTTTCCTGAAGCAGCTGGCGTTCGGTCACGTCGCGGGCGATGGTCAGCATGCAGGCTTCGCCATCAATCGGGATCATCTGCGCGGACAGCTCACACAGGCGCAGCGCGCCGGCCTGGTTGCGAATCGGCACGGTGAAGTCATGCACACTGCCGTTGCTGCGGATCTGCTCGATCAAGCGTTGACGGTCGCTGAGCGAAGCCCAGAGGCCAAGCTCGATGGTCGAGCGGTTGCGGATCTCGGCCATGTCGTAGCCCATGATGCGGCTGAAGCCGTCGTTGCCTTCGAGCACCCGGCCATCGGCGATACGGGTGATCAGCAGGCCGTCGGGTGAGGCGTGGAAGGCCGTGGCGAACTTTTCTTCGGAGATTTTCAGTAGCTGCTGGGTGGCCTTGAGCTGGCTGATGTCGCGGATGATCACGACCAGCGCCGGGGTATCGGCATGCTGGAAGGCCTGGGCGGAGATGAGCCCGGTGAAGAACTCGCCGTTATGGCGGCGGAACAGCAGTTCCAGGTTGCGCAGGCTTTCCTGCTGCAGGCGATCAATCAGGATCTTGCCGATGCCAGGTGAGCCCCAGATGTTCAGTTCGGTGGCCGTGCGGCCGATGGCCGCGCGGGCGCTGATGCCGGTTTGCTGCTCGAATGCGCGGTTGACCTCCAGCAGGCAGCCGTCGGCACGGCGGGCGATCACCATGATGTCCGGGCACTGCTGGAATACGGACGAGAATTTCTGCTCGGATAGGCGCAGGGCCTGTTCGGTCTGTTTGGCCTCGCTGATGTCGATCATCAGGCCGCGCATGATCAGGCGACCTTCCTGGTGCGTCAGGGTGACGATGTTGCGGATCCAGATCAGGCGGCCGTCCGCGGTCTGCATGCGGTAATCCAGGCTATGGCTGCGCCCGGCGTTGGTTTCTTCGCGGCAGTAAGCCATTGCCCGCGCCTGGTCGGCCGGGTATACGCAGCGTTGCCAGAAGTCGGGCTGTTTCCAATCGTTCAGTGGGTAACCCAGCAGGGTTTCGGCATGGGCTGAGACGTAGGTGTAGGTGAAGTCGCCGGTGGTTGCTTCCCAGGCAATGGCGGAGAGGTTTTCGACCAGGTTGCGGTAGTGGGTTTCGCGCTCGCGAAGCTCCTCTTGTAGCACGGCGCTGCGGGCGATTTCCCTGTGCATGCGCTGGTTGATGCGCAAGGCCATAAACAAAATCAGCAATACGGGCAGGCCAAACAGCAGGCTGTGCCAGCCGCTTGAATCAATACCCAGCGCATCATCCGATGCGGCGGCCATAACGACGCCGCTGCAGAGCAGCAGGCACAAGGAAAGAACGGCCAGCAGTCTCGGCATGGCAGCCTCAGGGAGGGCGAAAGGTGGTGGCAGTGTAGCTGTGCCGCTGGCAGGAATAAACGCAGCGATGTGGCACTTTGCTACTGATGAGTGGGTTTGTTGTGCGCTGGCGCACGCTAGGGTCTGTTGCCGTTTCGTTCGCGGCAACGCGGCTCACGACGAAACGGGAACAGACCCTAGCCAGGCCGTGCGCCAATCAGGTCGTGCAGACGATGCGCCCGGTGTGCTTGTTTGCGGCTGTATGAGCTCGGGGTGGTCTGGTTGGCATTGTGTGTAGGCCGAAAGAGCATCGCGAATAAATTCGCTCCTACAGGGGGGGGGGGGGGCTGCAGGCAGTGGGCGTATCGCCAATGCAAAACCCCCGGCCTGGGCCGGGGGTTCTGGTATCACTCGTCGAGGAAGGAGCGTAGATGCTCGCTTCGCGTCGGGTGGCGCAGCTTACGCAGCGCCTTGGCTTCGATCTGACGAATCCGCTCACGGGTTACATCGAACTGTTTACCGACTTCCTCGAGGGTGTGGTCGGTATTCATGTCGATGCCGAAGCGCATGCGCAGGACCTTGGCTTCACGGGCGGTGAGGCCGGCCAGGACTTCGCGGGTCGCTTCCTTGAGGCTTTCGACCGTGGCTACGTCGATCGGGGACTGCATGGTGCTGTCCTCGATGAAGTCGCCCAGGTGCGAATCCTCGTCGTCGCCGATCGGGGTTTCCATGGAGATCGGCTCTTTGGCGATCTTCAGTACCTTGCGGATCTTGTCCTCAGGCATTTCCATGCGTTCGCCCAGCTCTTCCGGGGTCGGTTCGCGACCCATTTCCTGCAGCATCTGCCGCGAGATACGGTTGAGCTTGTTGATCGTCTCGATCATGTGCACCGGGATACGGATGGTGCGGGCCTGGTCGGCGATCGAGCGAGTGATCGCCTGACGGATCCACCAGGTGGCATAGGTCGAGAACTTGTAGCCGCGACGGTATTCGAACTTGTCCACCGCCTTCATCAGGCCGATGTTGCCTTCCTGGATCAGGTCGAGGAACTGCAGGCCGCGGTTGGTGTACTTCTTGGCGATGGAAATAACCAGGCGCAGGTTGGCCTCGACCATTTCCTTCTTGGCGCGGCGGGCTTTCGCTTCGCCGATCGACATGCGACGGTTGATATCCTTGATCTCTGCCAGGGTCAGGTCGCACTCCGCCTCGAGGGCAGTGAGCTTCTGCTGGCAGCGCTGGATATCAGCCTGCAGGTTGCCAATCGCTTCGGCGTACTTGCCTTTGCCCTTGGCCAGGCCCTCGGCCCAGGTCGGGTCGGTTTCATTGCCAGGGAACAGACGCAGGAAGTCGGCACGCGGCATGCGGGCATCACGCACACACAGCTGCATGATGGCGCGTTCCTGAGCACGCAGACGCTCCAGAGCACCACGGACGCGAACCACCAGGGCGTCGTACTGCTTGGGTACCAGCTTGATCGGCATGAAGAGTTCAGCCAGCCCGACCAGCGCTTCGGTGGCCTGCTTGCTGCCACGACCATGCTTTTTCAGGGCTTTCTTGGCCAGTTCGAGGGCGTCGCCAATCGCGGTGAAGCGGCGCAGGGCCTCTTCAGGGTCCGGACCGCCGTCGCCTTCTTCTTCCTCGTCGTCGCTGTCGTCGCCGTCTTCTTCATCGTCCTTGTCGTCGGCAGCGTCACCGTCCTTTGCCGGGACCGGGGCAGCCGCTTCGGCTGGCACGATGCCGTCATCGGGATCGATGTAACCACTGAGCACTTCGACCAGGCGACCACCTTCGGTGGTGACACGGGTGTACTCGCCGAGGATGCTGTCGACGGTGCCGGGGAAATGGGCGATAGCGCCCATGACTTCACGGATACCTTCTTCGATACGTTTGGCGATTTCGATCTCGCCTTCACGTGTCAGCAGCTCGACCGTACCCATTTCACGCATGTACATGCGCACTGGGTCGGTAGTACGACCGATATCGGTCTCAACGGCGGCGAGGGCAGCGGCAGCTTCTTCAGCCGCCGCTTCGTCGGTGTCGGCCTCGGCCAACAGCAAGGCGTCGGCATCCGGCGCACTCTCGAATACGTTGATCCCCATGTCGTTGATCATGCGGATGATGTCTTCCACCTGTTCCGGGTCGGAAATATCCTCCGGCAGGTGGTCATTGACCTCCGCGTAAGTCAGGTAACCCTGCTCACGACCACGGCTGATCAATTCTTTCAAACGAGACTGTTGTTGCGCTTTTCCGGACATAACACCCTATCCACTGAAGGTCTTGGCGGGCTAAAAACAAGCCGCGGATTATACCCGAGTAAGACCCTTACGCGCCAGTTGGGCTCGGGATTACTGGTGAAGTATTACGATTGAGCAGGTTACGCAGCTGATCTTTGTCTTCTGCGCTCAGCTCGCTTTGACGCGCTTTACGCAGCAGATGTTCCAGGCTGCGCTCACGTTGGCGGGCGACAAGACTAGTTATAGTGTCGAAAAACTGTTGTTCAAGGTTATCGGCTGAAATCAGCCATTCCTTTTCCGCCAGCGCCCGTAACAAGCGGCCCTGCTCGGTGCCGTGCCAGCGTGCAATCAGCTGCAATGAGCGCAGCTTGGGGTTTTTCTGCAGGGCGCCGAGCAGGGCGACCAGCAATTGGGCGTAGGTGTCGTCTTCGGCAGCGAAGTGGCTGACGTCCTCGACATTCTGCGCCAATTCCGGGTGGTGCAGCAGGGTGCGCAGTGCGCTCAGGTGCGGCGATTCGACGCTCACGGCGGTGCGTGGTGCGCGCGGAGCGAATTCGCCCTGGCCCTGGCGGCTCCATTTGCCACCGTCTTTTTTCCAGTTGCCCTTGCCTTTGCCGGCGCTGCGCTCGAAGGCTGGCGGCGGGCTGGGGTTTTCGTATTCGTTGTTGCTGGGGACGGCGTCGTAATAGGCGCTGTCCGGTATGTCCGGGTAGCTGGGTGGGCCGTCGTGTCCGGTGCTGGGCGCTGCGGCGCTCGTTGTGCGCGGTGCGGCGGACAGCTGGCTAAGGGCCTCGCCATTGAGACCGGTGATTTCGCTCAGGCGCTGGCGCATCAGGGTGCGCAGGTTGTTGCCGGGGATCTTGTCGATCAGCGGCGCGGCCAGGGTTACCAGGTGCGCCTTGCCTTCCAGGGAGCGCGGGTCGGCTTCTTCGCTGAGTTGCTGGAAGAAGTAGTCGGCCAGGGGCTGGGCGTGCTGGTTGATGCGCGCGCGGAAAGCGTCGGTGCCTTCGCTGCGCACCAGGGTGTCCGGGTCTTCGCCGTCGGGCAGAAACAAGAAGCGCGCGCGGCGGCCGTCCTGCAGGCTCGGCAGGGTTGCCTCGAGGGCGCGCCAGGCGGCGTTGCGCCCGGCGGCGTCGCCGTCGAAGCAGAACAGCACGCTGGGGACCAGGCGGAACAGGCGGCGCAGGTGTTCTTCGCTGGTGGCGGTGCCGAGGGTGGCGACGGCGTTGCGCAGGCCTTGCTGGGCCAGGGCGATGACGTCCATGTAGCCTTCGACCACCATGATTTCATCGAGGTCGCGGTTGCTCTTGCGTGCCTCGTACAGGCCGTAGAGTTCCTGGCCCTTGTGAAATACCGGGGTTTCCGGGGAGTTCAGGTACTTGGGTTTGTCGTCGCCCAGCACTCGGCCGCCAAAGGCGATGACCCGGCCGCGGCTGTCGCGAATGGGGAAGATCACCCGATCGCGGAAGCGGTCGTAGCGTTTGCCGCTGTCGGCGTTTTCCACCAGCAGGCCGGCGTCGATCATGGCTTTTTGCTGCAGGGTATCGCTGGCCAGGTGCTTGAGCAGGTTGTCCCACCCTGGTGGGGCGAAGCCCAGGCCGAAGTCGCGGGCGATCTCACCGGTCAGGCCGCGGCCCTTGAGGTAGTCGACGGCGGCGCGGCGCTGGGGGTGGCTCTTGAGCGCTTGGCGGTAGTAGTCGGCGGCGGCGCTCAGCAGCGGGTAGAGCGGTGAGTCGGTGGGCTGGCGCGGCTTGCTGGGGCGGCCGTTGTCTTCGCGCGGGATTTCCATGCCGGCGCGCTTGGCCAGGTCCTCGATCGCCTGGGGGAAGTCCAGTTGGTCGTGGTCCATGACGAACCCCAGGGCGTTGCCGCCGGCGCCGCAACCAAAGCAGTAATAGAACTGCTTGTCCGGGCTGACGCTGAACGAGGGGGTCTTTTCTTTGTGGAACGGGCAGCAGGCGGTGTAGTTCTTGCCGGCTTTTTTCAGCTGGATGCGCGAAGACACCACGTCGACGATGTCGGTGCGGTTGAGCAGGTCATCGATAAAGGACTGTGGGATCAGGCCGGCCATAGGTGCTCAGAATACTGCCGTGCGAGGCGGCTGGACAGGTCGGGCAGAAACTAAAAGACTCCGATCGTCACCCGAGGGTGGCGCGGAGTCCTTGAGCGACGCCCGGACAAGCCGGGCGCAGGGCGTTACGCGTGTACGGTATTAGTACAGGCGGACGCTGCGACGCTGCTCGCGTTGTACTTTCTTCGCGTGACGCTTAACTGCGGCTGCAGCCTTGCGCTTACGCTCGGAAGTCGGTTTTTCATAGAATTCGCGGCTACGAACTTCAGCCAGAACACCGGCTTTTTCGCAGGAGCGCTTGAAACGACGCAGAGCTACGTCGAAGGGTTCGTTCTCTTTAACTTTGACGGCTGGCATCCAGGGCGTACCTTCTTTATTACCGGGGGTAACGTTGCTCCTGGCAAATGGCGCTGGAGAACGTAGGTTTTTAAGGGTTGCGGATGTTACCGTCTCATCGCCCGGAATGCAAAGCCTCTGATCGAAAACCGCTAGGCGGCGTGCGGGGCTGGCCATTATCATGCGCGGCTTGCGTGATTACGCCCCCCTTTTTGAATGAAGGCGACCGCCATGTTGGTACTGGGACTGGAAACCTCCTGCGATGAAACCGGTGTCGCGCTCTATGACAGTGAGCGCGGCCTGCTGGCCGATGCCCTGTTCAGCCAGATCGACCTGCACCGCGTCTATGGCGGCGTGGTGCCTGAGCTGGCCTCGCGTGACCACGTCAAACGCATGCTGCCGCTGATCCGCCAGGTGCTCGAGGAGGCCGGCTGCACGGCCGCGCAGATCGACGCTGTGGCCTATACCGCCGGCCCCGGGCTGGTTGGCGCGTTGCTGGTCGGTGCGTCCTGCGCCCAGGCGATGGCGTTCGCCTGGGGCGTGCCGGCGCTCGGTGTTCACCATATGGAAGGTCACTTGCTGGCGCCGATGCTGGAGGCCACACCGCCGGCGTTTCCGTTCGTCGCCTTGCTGGTTTCCGGCGGCCATACCCAACTGGTTCGCGTCGATGGCATCGGCCAGTACCAACTGCTCGGCGAGTCCCTGGACGATGCGGCTGGGGAGGCGTTCGACAAGACTGCCAAGCTGATGGGCCTGCCGTATCCCGGCGGCCCCGAGATCGCCCGTATCGCCGAGGCCGGTGTGGCGGGGCGCTTCGTCTTCCCCCGGCCGATGACCGATCGCCCCGGGCTGGACTTCAGCTTCAGCGGCCTCAAGACCTTTACTTTGAACACCTGGCAGCAGTGTCAGGCCAGCGGCGACGACAGCGAGCAGACCCGTTGCGATGTGGCCCACGCGTTCCAGCAGGCGGTGGTCGATACCCTGACCATCAAGTGCCGCCGCGCGCTCAAGCAGACCGGCCTGAACAGCCTGGTGATCGCCGGCGGCGTCAGCGCCAACAAGGCCTTGCGGCAGTCCCTGGAGCAGATGCTCGGCTCGATCAATGGGCAGGTATTCTATGCACGTCCGGCGTTCTGCACCGACAATGGCGCCATGATCGCCTACGCCGGTTGCCAGCGTCTGCTGGCTGGCCAGCATGAAGATTTGAGCATCAGCGTGCAGGCGCGCTGGCCGATGGAGCAGTTGCCGGCACTGTGAACCGCTGGTTAGAAGTGTCGTTCCCGCCCGGCGAACAGGTCGCGTAGATTGCTGCGGTGGCGCCAGACGATCAGCCCACAGAGCACGCACATCGGCAACAAGGCAGCCGGTTGCTGCCAGGCCAGCAGTGGCAGGGTCAGCGGCGTGGCGATCAGCGCCGCGAGGGAGCTGGTGCGAGTCATGATGAAGGTCAACAGCCAGGCGGCGATGGCCAGCAGCGCTGCTGGCGGGTAAAGCCCCAGTAACATGCCGGCAGCGGTGGCGACACCCTTGCCGCCACGGAAGCGGAAGTACAGGGGGTAGAGGTGACCAATCACCGCTGCCAGGCCCAGCCAGGCTTGTTGTTGCAGGCTGAAACCGAGCAGTTTGGCCAGCAGTACCGGCAGCAGGCCTTTGAGCAGGTCGCCGAGCAGGGTGAGAATCGCCAGCTTGCGACCGGCGACGCGTAGCATGTTGGTCGCGCCGGGGTTGCCCGAACCGCTGATGCGCGGGTCGGCACGCCCGGCCAGGCGACTGAGCAGGATGGCGAAGGACAGGGAGCCGAGCAGGTAGGCGAGGATCGCCAGCAACCAAAACATGGTAACCATTCCGGGCATGGGATGGCCGATTCTAACGAGGTGCGACGCCCTTGTCGTGCCGTGGAGAGCGTGCTTGGACACAGTCTTTATTCAGGGTCTGGAAGTCGATACGGTGATTGGTGCCTACGACTGGGAACGGACCATCCGCCAGTGCCTGAGCCTTGACCTGCAGTTCGCCTGGGACAACCGCGCGGCGGCGGTCGACGATGACCTGAGCAAGGCCCTGGACTACGCTGCGGTGTCCGCGCGGATCCAGGCCTTCGCTACGGATTCGAGCTTTATCCTGGTGGAAACCTTCGCCGAACGTCTGGCTGCGGTGCTGATGAGCGAGTTCCAGATTCCCTGGCTGCGGCTGAAACTGACCAAGCCGGGTGCCGTGCCGGCTGCCCGTGGCGGTGTCGGCGTGGAGATCGAGCGCGGATGTCGCTGACCCCGGTTCTGCTCGGGCTCGGCAGCAATATCGAGCGCGAACCCCATTTGTGCGCCGGGCTCGATGCCCTGGCCGAGCTGCTGACCGACATGCGCTGCTCGCCGGTGTTCGAGAGCCAGGCGGTCGGCATCAAGAGTGGGCCTTTCTATAATCTGGTAGTGGCCGGGCAGTGCGCGTTATCGCTGCGCGACCTGGACCGCCGGCTGAAATTCATCGAGGCCGATAACGGCCGCTACGCACCGGACCGCAAGGGCTTGCCACTGGATATCGACGTGCTGCTGTACGGCGACCTGGTCGGCAACTTCGATGGGTTGATCCTGCCGCGGGCGGAGATTCTGCGTAATGCCTTCGTGTTGCGCCCGCTGGCGCTGCTGGTGCCTGAGCGCCTGCACCCGGGTGAGCAGCGCAGTTTTGCGGATTTGTGGCAGGCGGCGCAGATCGATCAGCAACTGCAACCGGTGGCCTTCCAGTGGCGTGATCGCGAGTTGACCCCGGCGGAGCTGCTGCAGGGGCATTCTTCGTAGCCTGGTGTGGCGGGTGCCATCCGGGCGATTTTGCTTAGATCGTGCAGACGCTATCGCGAATAAATTCGCTCCTACAAAAAACCACCAGCCTGTCGCCCGAATGCAGGCGCAACACAAAACCTGTAGGAGCGAATTTATTCGCGATCCGGCCCAGGCACGCTCTTAAGGGCCTTGTAGGCTTTGAGCGCTTGCAGGCGTTCGCGGTTGAGTGCTTCGCCCAGCTCTGCACCTTTGAAGCCCTTCTCCAGCAAGGGTTTGACTGCGACCTGGCGCGCCACATCGGCGGCGCCGAGCAGGTAGGCGGCTTGGGGGTAGTCGCGCTGCTCGAGGCCAGTGCGGCCGCGGGCATCCATCTCGCAGGCGGCGACGAAGGTCTCGAAGCGCTGCGGGCGGCGGTAGACGTCGAAGCGTTGCAGCAGCTCAAGCAAAGTCGAGGCCTTGAGCTCCAGGGCGCGATGGCCGTGGGTGTGAAACTCGCCCACCAGCAGCGCCAGTTCGGCGCAGTCACGCGGCACCTTGCAGCGCTCGTTGATGGCCTGTATCAGGCGTACGCCCCGGTGTTCGTGGGCGATATGCCGGGGCCACTCAGCCTCGGGTGTGAGTCCCTTGCCCACGTCATGCAGCAGGCAGGCCCAGCGCACCTCTAGCGGCTGCGCATGCTCGGCACATTGGCGCAGCACGGCGAGCACATGGGCGCCGGTGTCGATTTCCGGGTGATGGGCCGGCGGTTGCTGCACGCCGAACAGCGCGTCGACTTCCGGCAGCAGCGCCGCCAGGGCGCCGCAGGCGCGCAGCACCTCGATAAACACATCCGGGCGCGGCTCCATAAGGGCGCGGGAGATTTCCTTCCAGCTGCGTTCAGGGGTGAGCGCGCTCAGTTCGCCTGACTCGCTCAGCTCGCGCATCAGCGCCAGGGTTTCATCGGCAACGCGAAAGCCCAGGGGGGCATAGCGCGCGGCAAAGCGCGCTACGCGCAAGACGCGCAGCGGGTCCTCGGCGAACGCTGGGGAGACATGGCGCAGCAGGCGCGCCTGCAGGTCGCGCTGGCCGCCATGCGGGTCGATGACTTGGCCGTGGTCATCTTCGGCCATGGCATTGACCGTGAGATCGCGGCGAATCAGGTCGTCTTCCAGGGTGACATCGGGGCTGGCGTAAAAGGTAAAGCCGCCATAACCGCGGCCGCTCTTGCGCTCGGTGCGTGCCAGGGCATATTCCTCGCCGGTCTGCGGGTGCAGGAACACCGGGAAATCCGCGCCGACCGGGCGATAGCCCAGGGCCTGCATCTGCTCGGCCGTGGCGCCGACCACCACCCAGTCCACCTCGGTGATCGGGCGCTGCAACAGGCGGTCGCGCACGGCGCCGCCCACTCTATAAATCTGCATGGTTACCTCCGTTGGCGCAGAGGATACCGGTTGTGCCCTGTACAGGTGTAGCGCGGCGGGCCCTGGTGGGCCCGGCGCTCAGATCGGCGGGATGATTAGATCCAGACGCGGGTAGTCGCCGTCTGGGCTGCTGTCGGCCCGCGGCGGGACATGGTGGGTATTGACCAGTTGATCGCCTTGCAGGGTTTCCAGGTGGATGTCGAAGCCCCAGAGGCGATGCAGGTGCTTGAGCACTTCCTCGGTGGAGGCGCCCAGGGGTTTGCGGTCGTGCTGCTGGTGACGCAGGGTCAGCGAGCGGTCGCCGCGACGGTCGATGCTCCAGATCTGCACATTGGGTTCGCGGTTGCCCAGGTTGTACTGCGCGGCCAGGGTCTCGCGGATGGCGCGGTAGCCGATTTCGTCATGGATCGCCGGCACGCTCAGTTCGTCCTTCTGGTCGTCGTCGAGCACGCTGAACAGCTTGAGGTCGCGGATCACCTTGGGTGAGAGGTACTGCAGGATAAAGCTTTCGTCCTTGAAGCTGTTCATGGCGAATTTCAGGGTGCTGAGCCAGTCGCTGCCGGCAATGTCCGGGAACCAGTGGCGGTCCTCTTCGGTGGGCGCCTCGCAGATACGGCGGATGTCGCGGTACATGGCAAAGCCCAGGGCGTAGGGGTTGATGCCGCTGTAGTAGGGGCTGTCGAAGGCCGGTTGGTAGACCACGCTGGTGTGCGACTGGAGGAACTCCATCATAAAGCCGTCGGTGACCAGGCCTTCGTCGTACAGGTCGTTCATCAGGGTGTAGTGCCAGAAGGTCGCCCAGCCTTCGTTCATCACCTGGGTCTGGCGCTGCGGGTAGAAGTACTGGGCGATCTTGCGCACGATGCGCACGATCTCGCGCTGCCAGGGCTCCAGCAGGGGCGCGTGTTTTTCCAGGAAATAGAGGATGTTTTCCTGGGGTTCGGCGGGGAAGCGCTTGTTGTCCTTGTCGCCGCCTTTGCTGGCGCTTTTCGGGATGGTGCGCCACAGGTCGTTGATCTGCTTTTGCAGGTGCTCTTCGCGGTCCTTCATGCGCCGCCGTTCTTCCTCGGCGGAAATCGGGTAGGGGCGTTTGTAGCGGTCCACGCCGTAGTTCATCAGGGCATGACAGGAGTCGATCAGGTCCTCCACCGCGTCGATGCCGTGGCGCTCTTCGCATTGGGTGATGTACTGCTTGGCGAACACCAGATAATCGATGATCGAACTGGCATCGGTCCAGGTACGGAACAGGTAGTTGCCCTTGAAGAAGCTGTTGTGGCCGTAGCAGGCGTGGGCGATCACCAGGGCCTGCATGCAGATGGTGTTTTCTTCCATCAGGTAGGCGATGCAGGGGTCGGAGTTGATCACGATTTCGTAGGCCAGGCCCATCTGCCCGCGCTTGTAGCCCTTCTCGGTGGCGAGGAATTGCTTGCCGTAGGACCAGTGGTGATAGCCCAGGGGCATGCCGACCGAGGCGTAGGCGTCCATCATCTGCTCGGCGGTGATCACCTCGATCTGGTTGGGGTAGGTGTCCAGCGCATAGCGCTCGGCGAGCCGGCCGATTTCCTTGTCGTAGGCGCGGATCAGCTCGAAGGTCCATTCCGAGCCGGTCGACAGGGGTTGGCGCAGATGGGCGCCCTCACGCTTGCTCATGTGGCGAGCCTCCGCTGGAAGAGTTCGCGAAACACCGGGTAGATGTCCCCGGCCGACACCAGTTGTTGCTGGGCGAAGGTGTCGGCGAAGGACTCACAGACCTTTTCGTACTCGAACCACAGTGCCTGGTGTTCGCGCGGGGTGATCTCGACATAGGTGAAGTACTGCACGAACGGCATGATCTGCTTGGTCAGGATGTCGCGGCAGATCGGTGAGTCGTCGTTCCAGTTGTCGCCGTCGGAGGCCTGGGCGGCGTAGATGTTCCACTCGTTGACCGGGTAGCGCTCGGCCATGATCTCCTGCATCAGCTTGAGGGCGCTGGAGACGATGGTGCCGCCGGTTTCGCGGGAGTAGAAGAACTCTTCCTCGTCGACCTCTTTGGCACTGGTGTGGTGGCGGATAAACACCACGTCGATCTTCTCGTAGCTGCGCTTGAGGAACAGGTAAAGGAGGATGAAGAAGCGCTTGGCGATGTCCTTGGTGGCCTGGGTCATGGAGCCGGAAACGTCCATCAGGCAGAACATCACGGCCTTGGAGCTGGGCTTGGGGTGTTTGACCAGCAGGTTGTATTTGAGGTCGAAGGTGTCGAGGAAGGGCACGCGATGAATGCGCGCGCTGAGGCGTTCGATTTCCGCCTCGATGGTCTGGATATCGCCGAAGTTATCCGGCTCCTCGCGTTTCAGGCGCTCCAGTTCGGCTTGGGCTTCGCGCAGTTTGGCGCGACTGGAGCCGGACAGGGCGATACGCCGGGCATGGGCCGAGCGCAGGGTGCGGACGATGTTGATGCGCGCGGGGTTGCCTTCATTGCTGATGCCGGCGCGCACGGTCTTGAAGGTTTCGACGCCGGTCAGCTGACGCTTGACCAGGTTGGGCAGCTCGAGGTCCTCGAACATGAAATCGAGAAACTCCTCCTGGGTGATCTGGAAGACGAACTCATCCATGCCGTCCCCGGAGTTGCCCGCCTTGCCCGCGCCCTTGCCGCCGCCACCGCCTTGCGGGCGGGGAATGCGATCCCCCGTGGTGAACTCGCGGTTGCCGGGGTGCACCGTGGTCTGCCGGCCACCGCGGCCGTGGTGCAGCACCGGCTCGTCGATGTCGCGGCCGGGAATACTGATTTGCTCGCCGTGCTCCATGTCGGTAATGGAGCGTTTGCTGACCGCGTCTTCCACGGCCTTTTTGATGTGGTCACGGTAACGCCGCAGGAACCGCTGACGGTTTACCGTGCTCTTGTTCTTGCCGTTCAGACGCCGGTCGATCACATAGCTCATAAGCCCCTCCGGGGCAGCTATAAGCCGCAAGCTGCACGCTGCAAGTGAAGCGCCGGTGACGCCTGCTTGTCGCGTGAAGCTTGTGGCTTGCCGCTGCTCTTACTGCGATTTACGAACCCGCAGATACCACTCGGACAGCAGGCGCACCTGCTTGTCGGTGTAGCCGCGCTCGACCATGCGTGTGACGAAGTCGTTGTGTTTTTGCTGGTCCTCCTTGCTGGCCTTGGCGTTGAAGCTGATGACCGGCAGCAGGTCCTCGGTGTTGGAGAACATCTTCTTCTCGATCACCACGCGCAGCTTCTCGTAGCTGAGCCAGGTAGGGTTCTTGCCGTTGTTGTTGGCGCGGGCGCGCAGCACGAAGTTGACGATCTCGTTGCGGAAATCCTTCGGGTTGCTGATGCCAGCCGGCTTCTCGATCTTCTCCAGCTCCTCGTTGAGGGCCACGCGGTTGAGGATTTCGCCGGTTTCCGGGTCGCGGTATTCCTGGTCCTGAATCCAGAAGTCGGCGTACAGCACGTAGCGGTCGAAGATGTTCTGCCCGTACTCGCTGTAGGACTCCAGGTAGGCGGTCTGGATTTCCTTGCCGATGAATTCGATGTAGCGCGGCGCCAGGTATTCCTTGATGAAACGCAGGTAGCGCTCGCGGGTTTCCGCCGGGAACTGTTCCTGCTCGATCTGTTGCTCCAGCACGTACAACAGGTGCACCGGGTTGGCGGCGATCTCGTGGGGGTCGAAGTTGAAGACCTTGGAGAGGATCTTGAAGGCGAAGCGCGTAGACAGGCCGTTCATGCCTTCGTCGACGCCGGCGCTGTCGCGGTATTCCTGGATCGACTTGGCCTTGGGATCGGTGTCCTTGAGGTTCTCACCGTCGTAGACGCGCATCTTCGAGTAGATGTTGGAGTTCTCCGGCTCCTTGAGGCGGCTCAGCACGCTGAACTGGGCGAGCATCTTCAGGGTGTCAGGCGCGCAATGGGCCTTGGCCAGGGAGCTGCTGATCAGCAGCTTGTCGTAAATGCGGATCTCATCGCTGACACGCAGGCAATAGGGCACCTTGACGATGTAGATGCGGTCTATGAACGCCTCGTTGTTCTTGTTGTTGCGGAAGTTATGCCACTCCGACTCGTTGGAGTGAGCCAGCAGAATGCCGCTGTAGGGGATCGCGCCGAGGCCTTCGGTGCTGTTGTAGTTGCCTTCCTGAGTCGCGGTGAGCAGGGGGTGGAGTACCTTGATCGGCGCCTTGAACATCTCGACGAATTCCATCAGGCCCTGGTTGGCCCGGCACAGTGCCCCGGAATAGCTGTAGGCGTCGGCGTCGTTCTGCGGGAATTCCTCAAGCTTGCGGATATCCACCTTGCCGACCAGGGCGGAGATGTCCTGGTTGTTCTCGTCCCCCGGCTCGGTCTTGGCCACCGCGATCTGATTGAGGATCGAGGGGTAGAGCTTGACCACCCGGAACTGGCTGATATCGCCGCCGAACTCGGCCAGGCGCTTGGTCGCCCAGGGCGACATGATGCTGCCCAGGTAGCGCCGCGGAATGCCGTATTCCTCTTCGAGGATGGCCGCATCCTCGGCCGGGTTGAACAGGCCCAAAGGCGACTCGAACACCGGCGAGCCCTTGATGGCGTAGAACGGCACCTTTTCCATCAGTTGCTTGAGCTTTTCCGCCAGCGAGGATTTACCGCCGCCGACCGGGCCGAGCAGGTAGAGGATCTGCTTCTTCTCTTCCAGGCCCTGAGCGGCATGGCGGAAGTAGGAGACGATCTGGTCGATGCACTCTTCCATGCCGTGGAAGTCGGCAAACGCTGGGTAGCGACGGATCACCTTGTTGGAGAAGATCCGCGACAGCCGCGAGTCAGCGGAGGTGTCGAGCAGCTCGGGCTCACCGATGGCCTGGAGCAGACGCTCGGCAGCGGTGGCGTAGGTATGGCGATCCTGCTTGCACAGTTCGAGGTACTCCTGCAGCGAGTACTCCTCCTGGCGGGTCGCCTCGAAACGCTGTTGGAAGTGGCTGAAAATACTCATGACTTCACCTCGCTCGATGCGTAGAGCCGGCAGGGCTTCGATCACGGGTGTCTGGCCGCCGCCCGTGCGGGCAACGATGCCGATAAATCCCCCAGAACACCTAATGATCGTACCGAATGGCCCGGCTGCCGGTTACCCGACTCTACCTGGTTTTGGATGGCCTGATCTAAGGATAGTTGCTTATGGGCAGGGTCAAGGACCGTATGGCGTTAACAGGATGTTGCTGGTTCAGTAAACTCCCGTCCGGGCCAGGATTAACAGGCCGTTGAAAAACTACCTGCGTTGGCAATACTGCGTTAAAAACAGCCTCAAAATGCTCATTTACAGCTCGTAAACTGCGCTTTTGGCTGTTTTGCGGGGCCGCCTAGGCCTTGTCCTGCCTGCCTCGCCTAGGTTTTTCAACAGCCTGTTGGTGGGAGTCTACGGAGTAATATTTTTATTCGTGCTCGACTCGGGCCGTCAAGTCCGGGAAGGTGGCGCGCCACAGCTCGAAGCCGCCGTCCAGGCTGTAGACGTCGCTGAAACCCTGGCCAACCAGGTAGGCGGCCGCGCTCTGGCTGGAGTTGCCGTGGTAGCAGGCGACGATCAGCGGTTGGTCGAGATCGGCCTCGCGGATAAAGGCATGCAGCGACTGATTGTCCAGGTGACGTGAGTCGCTGATATGGCCGGCGGCGAAGCTGGCCGGGTCGCGGATGTCGACCACGACCGCACCCAGCTCGCGCAGGGCCTGGGCCTGTTGGGGGGCAATGCGTTTGAATTCGCTCATGGGCGCTCCTCATGGCAGTCGCAGGTATGACGTTCGCCACTGTCGATGTTCATCAGGGTCATATGGTTGCCCCAGACGCAGCCGCTGTCGAGGGCGAAAACTCCTGGCTCGTCGCACTGACCTTCCAGGGCAGCCCAGTGGCCGAATATGATCTTGTTGACCCGGGTACGACGGCTCAGGTGGCTGAACCAGGGGGCATAGCCGGGTGGCGCGGTGCCGACGCCCTCCTTGCTCTTGAGGTCCAGGGTGCCGTCGGCGGTACAGAAGCGCATACGCGTGAAGTAGTTGGTGATGACCCGCAGCCGGGTGACGCCACGCAGGCTACCCTCCCAGCGCGCGGGTTCGTTGCCGTACATGCCGTCGAGGAACAGCGGCAGGCGGGCATCATCACACAGGGCTTCCTCGACTTCGGCGGCACGCCGCAGGGCTTTCTGCAGGCTCCATTGCGGAGGAATGCCGGCGTGCACCATGGCGATGTTGCGCTCGACATCGTAGTGCAGCAATTTCTGCCGACGTAGCCAGTCGAGCAGGTCGGCGCGATCGGGGGCGTCGAGAATTTCCTGCAGGGTGTCGGTTTTTTTCAGGCGCTCGATGTTATGCGCCGCGGCCAGCAGGTGCAGGTCGTGGTTGCCCAGCACACAGGTCAGGGCATCGCGCATGCGGTACAGGTAACGCAGGGTTTCCAGGGACTGCGGGCCACGGTTGACCAAGTCACCCACCAGCCACAGGCGATCGACCGCCGGGTCGAAGTGCACGCGCTCCAGCAGGCACTTCAGGGGCTCCAGGCAGCCCTGCAGGTCACCGACGGCATAGGTGGCCATTAGGGTCTGATCCCGTTTCGTCGCGAGCCGCGTTGCTGCGAAAAATGGCACCAGGCAAGGCGTGAGGCGCAGGTAATGGTCGTTCCCTTACCAAGCCTCGCAACGCAGCATGGTGCCATTTTCCGCGCAACCCGAAGGGCCGGGCCAGTTTTTGCGCGGTGCTGCGTTGCTCGTCGTTCATTTGGAATAACCACAAAAACGCCTGGAGCGTTTTTGCGCGTTAGCCCCGAAGGGGTGAAGCACATGGATGTGCTGAACAAATTTCTCTCCTCATGCCTTGCCCCGCGCAAAAACTGGCTCCGGCGCGGCCGTGAACGAAACGGGATCAGGCCCTAGTGCAGCGAACCCGGCACTGCCAGGCGAAAGGGAGCGATGGTGGCTTCGAAGTGGGTGCCGTCTTCGGCCAGCATCTGGTAGCTGCCCTGCATGGTGCCCACCCGCGTCGCCATTACCGTGCCACTGCTGTAGCTGTGGCAGGCGCCGGGGGCGATCAGTGGCTGTTGGCCGACCACGCCAGCCCCGCGCACTTCCTGCACTCGACCATCACCATCGGTGATCAGCCAGTGCCGTGACAGCAGTTTGGCAGCCACGTCGCCGAGGTTGGCGATGTCGATGCTGTAGGCGAAGGCGAAGCGGTTCTGCTCGGGCTGAGACTGCTCGGGCAGGTAGCGGGTGGTGACGCTGACGTCGATCTGGTAGCGGGTATCAGGCATAGGTTACTCGGTTGGCTGAGGCATCAGGCGCGGGGCACTCATGCGGGCGTCTGCAGGTCGGCGAGTTGATCGGCCAGGCGCACAAACGCGGCCAGGTCCAGTTGTTCGGGACGCAGGCTGCCGTCTACGTCGGCGGCGGTGATCTGCTCGGCCGTGAGCAGGGCCTTGAGCGTGTTGCGCAGGGTCTTGCGGCGCTGGTTGAAGGCTTCACGTACCACGGTTTCGAGCAGACGATGATCCTTGGCCGGGTGCGGCAGCACGGCATGGGGGGTCAGGCGGACGATGGCCGAGTCGACCTTGGGCGGTGGGTTGAAGGCGCCCGGCCCGACATTGAACAGGTGCTCCACGCTGCAGTGGTACTGCACCATGATCGACAGCCGGCCCCAATCGCCACCGCCCGGCTCGGCGGCCAGGCGTTCGACTACTTCCTTTTGCAGCATAAAGTGCATGTCGCGGATCAGCCCTGCATTGTTGAGCAGGTGGAAGATCAGCGGGGTGGAGATGTTGTACGGCAGATTGCCGACCACGCGCAGGCTGTGTGGCGCCGGTTGCAGGCTGTTGAAATCGAACTTCAGGGCGTCGCCCTGGTGCAGGCGAAAGCGTGTTTGCCCGGCGAACTTGTGATTGAGGATGGGCACCAGGTCGCGATCGAGTTCGATCACGTCCAGCTCGGCGCCGCTGCTCAGCAAACCTTCGGTCAGGGCGCCCTGGCCTGGACCGATCTCCAGCATGCGCTCGCCTTCGCGGGCATGGATGGCGCGCAGAATGCGGTGGATCACCCCGGCGTCATGCAGGAAGTTCTGGCCAAAGCGCTTGCGCGCGCGGTGTTGGTACTCGGACATCGAAGGCAGCTCCACGCTTCGCGGCACGGGCCCGAAGCGAATACAAAAGAACGGAAGTTTAGCAGCATTGGTAGGGCAAGCCGACCTCGCGTGGTGCTGTTCGCAGGCCGCAGGGGTTGTTGCCATTGTGTTTGTGACGCGGCGCGCGCTTCCCCGCTGAGCCATTCGCTGCACCGCTCGCTGCGTAGAAGCCTGCCCTGGGGCGAAGCTTTAACGCAGCGAAGCAGTTTGCGAGGACGTTGCTCTTAGTGTGCTGGTTGCTGGCTGGCTGCCATCGCATAGGCGGTGTGCAGCGCCACCTTGAGGCTGCCGCTGTCGACGTTGCCACTGCCGGCCAGGTCGAGGGCGGTGCCGTGATCGACCGAGGTGCGGATAATCGGCAGGCCCAGGGTGATGTTCACCGCCGCGCCAAAGCCTTTGTACTTGAGCACCGGCAGGCCCTGGTCGTGGTACATCGCCAGGACCGCATCGCAGTGCTCCAGGTGCTTGGGAGTAAACAGGGTGTCGGCCGGCAGTGGGCCGATCAGGTCGATGCCTTCTTCACGCAGGCGTGCCAGGGTTGGCTCGATGATTTCGATCTCTTCGCGGCCCAGGTGACCCCCTTCACCAGCGTGGGGGTTGAGCCCGCAGACCAGAATGCGCGGCTGGGCGATGCCGAATTTGCTGCGCAGGTCATGGGCAAGAATGCGCGTAACCCGGATCAGGCGCTCTTCGGTAATGGCGGCGGCGATGTCCTTGAGTGGCAGGTGGGTGGTCACCAGGGCCACACGCAGGCCTTCAGTGGCCAGCATCATCACCACTTGTGGTGTCTGGGTAAGGTCAGCGAGGAACTCGGTGTGCCCGGAAAACGCGATGCCGGCCTGGTTGATCACACCCTTGTGCACCGGGGCGGTGATCATTCCGGCAAAGTCGCCCGTCATGCAGCCTTCGGCCGCACGGGTCAGGGTCTGCAGCACGTAGCCGGCATTGGCGACATCCAGCTGACCCGCGACGACTGGCTCGGCCAGGGGAGTGTCCCAGACGTACAGGCTGCCGGCCGCTGCCGGCTGGCTGGGCCACTGGCCGGGGGGGACGTCGAGCAATTCAATTTGCAGGCCCAGCTGTGTGGCGCGATCAGCCAGCAATGTGCGGCTGGCGATGGCCACCAGAGCGGCGGGCTGTGCATCACACGCCAGCAGCAGGCACAAGTCAGGGCCGATGCCGGCCGGTTCACCAGGGGTCAGGGCAAAAACAGGTGTGCGGCTCATCGCGAGGCTCCGAAAAACTGAGCGGTCATTGTAGCGGTGTTGTGTGGTGAAGGCGGGGGTCTGGCGATTGAGTGCGGAGCGACGGTGCCATCTGGATCCTGGGGGCGGACATGAATAAGGCTATGTCCTGCATGGCTATTGCAGTTCCGGTTTGGCGTGTAGACACGAAGTAGGTGCATAGGTCATGCATTAAATGGCGGTCAATGCCAGGCGGCGAGAGAGGGGCGGGATGTGCTCCGCTCTAGCCGCGACACTATCAGCGCCTTCAAGGTCTATCGCGAATAAATTCGCTCCTACAGGAGGGAGGCAGCTCGTTGTTGTGTAGGCATAAAAAAGCCCGGTCCTGAGACAGGTACCGGGCTTGATCTGCAGCGAGCGGTTAGATCCGCGTTTCGACGTAGGCCTCGTCGCGGATCTGGCGCAACCAGGTCTGCAGTTCTTCGTCGTACTTGCGGTTACGCAGCAGGGTCATGGCCTGTTGCTCGCGGAACTGCGCGCTGCTGTCGGTGGCGCGGCGGCCCATGACCTGCAGCACGTGCCAGCCGAACTGGCTCTGGAAAGGCTTGGACACTTCGCCACTCGGGGTGTTGTTCATCACCTCGCGGAACTCCGGTACCAGCGCGTTGGGGGCGATCCAGTTCAGGCTGCCGCCGTTGAGGGCCGACCCCGGGTCTTCGGAGAAGCTCTTCGCCAGCTCGGCGAAGTCTTCGCCGGCTTCGATGCGCTGGTAGATGCGCTCGGCCAGGCGTTGGGTTTCTGCAGCGCTGCGAATTTCGCTGGGCTTGATCAGGATATGGCGCACATTGACTTCGTCACGCACCAGGGTCTCGCCGCCACGCTTTTCCAGGACCTTGAGGATGATAAAACCACCCGGGGTACGGATCGGCTCGGTGACATCGCCGGCTGACAGGCTGCCCAGCAGGGTGTCGAAGGGCGGTGGCAGTTGGGCGGCCTTGCGCCAGCCCATTTCGCCGCCTTCCAGAGCAGTTTCACTGGCCGAGCGGGCAATTGCCAACTGGGCGAAATCGGCACCCTGTTGCAGTTGCTGGTAGATATCGCGGGCCTGGGTTTCGGCGGCGCGGATGGCATCTGAGGAGGCACCGTCCGGCGTCGGGATCAGGATGTTGGCCAGGCGGAACTCTTCCGACAGCTGCATCTTGCCCAGGTCCGAGGCGAGGAAGTTCTGCACTTCCTGATCGGTGACCTGGATGCGCTCGGCCACACGGCGCTGGCGCACGCGGCTGATGATCATCTCGCGACGCACCTGGTCGCGCGCTTCGATATACGACAGACCGTCCTGGGCCAGCGCCGCCTGGAACTGTTCGACGCTCATTCCGTTGCGCTGGGCGATAGTGCCGATGGCCTGGTTGAGCTCTTCATCGGTGATGCGAATGCCTGAGCGGTCGCCGATCTGCAGCTGGATGTTCTCGACGATCAGGCGTTCGAGCACCTGTTGCGTGAGTACATCCTGCGGCGGCAGTTCAGCGCCGCGCTTGCTGATGGTCTGCTGGACTTCACGCACACGCGCGTCGAGCTGGCTTTGCATGATCACGTCGTTATCGACGATCGCCACCACGCGGTTGAGTGGCTGTACCTCGGCCATGGCCGATGTACCCAGTAACAGCGCGCCCAACAGCAGCGGGCGCACGCAATCAGAAAGCTTGGTCTTCACGTTCACGGTAACCTTGAATGCCTTGGTCGAGGAAAGACTCAGTTTTGTTGCCCACTACACCGCCGAGGCCCTTGAGGACGATCTGCAGGAAGATCCCACGATCCGGCTCATCGTTAAGCGATGGGTTGAGGCTGACTTCGTCGTAGTCGATCCAGTAACGGTTGATCAGGCGCAGCTTCCAGCAGCAGCTGTCGTACTCGAAGCCACCAAAGGCTTCCAGGGTACGGTTGCGACCGTAGTCATACTGCCAGCGGGAAATGACGCTCCACTGCGGGACGATTGGCCAGATGACCGAGAAGTCATGCTGGCTGATCTTGTAGTAATCCTTGATGTAGTTCGGATTGACCGAGCCATCCGTCAGTGTTGGGTTGCCGTAGTCCGAGCCATAAGACCACTGTCCACTGCTCTGGTCGTAGCGCAGGGTGTCGTTGCGGTAACGATAACCGGCGTTGACCACCTTGTTCGGGTTGTCTTCAGGCTGGTAGTGGAACATCGCGCTACCCGAGCGAGTGCGGTGAGTGTCCGGGTCCCAGTTGAAGTCCGAGCTGAAGCGCCAGTCGCGGTTGAAACGGTACAGGTATTCCAGCGCATAGGGCGACTGCGAGGCCGTGGCATCGGAGCGAGTGCGGTAGTCGATGCCTGGCATCTGCACGGTGCGGTCTTCGAAATAGAAGGCCTGGCCGATGCTGAAGCGCTGACGCTCGAAGCCGTTCGGCTCGATCCAGCGGTTGGTCACGCCCAGCGAGAGTTTGTTCTCGTCGCCGATGCGGTCCTTGCCGGAGAAGCGGTTTTCACGGAACAGCGACGAGTAGCTGAAGGTGCTTTCGCTGGTGTCGAACACCGGAATATCGGTCTGGTCTTCCTCCGGTACATAGAGGTAGAACAGGCGTGGTTCCAGGGTCTGGCGGTAGTTGTTGCCGAACAGCTGGGTTTCGCGGTCGAAGTACAGGCCGCTGTCCAGGCTGAACATGCCGACGCCACGGTTCTGGCTGCTGTTGTAGCTCTGCTCGGCGAGCAGGCTGTCCTGGCCGCGCTGATCCAGGTCCAGGTCGTAGTTGGTCTGCAGGTACTTGACCTTGGGCGTGATAAAGCCCCAGCTCCAGTTCAGCGGCAGGCTGACCGAGGGTTCGAGGTGCATGCGTGTGCCGTTGGCGCGAGCCAGACCCTGAACGCGAGTGTCATACCAGGGTTGCTCGGTTACACCGTTTTCATTGATGAAGTTACCCGAGCGCAGGTCGCGGTCGAAACGCACCAGTTCAGTACCGTAGGCGAAGTTCAGGCCGCCCGGCTGGAACGGCAGTTTGCCGTCGAGGGTGATCTGCGGCAGACGGTTGTACGGGGTGATGTCGGTGATATTCGCCAGTTCGTAGGCGTGGGCATTGAACTTTGCGGTGTAGCTATCGCCGCGGTAGGTCAGGGTGCCGCGCTGGTCGACGTAGCTGCTGGTCTCGATGCCCAGGTCGGTGTTCAGGTCCTGGAAGTAATACGGGTCGCTGATGTCGGTGTAGTCGACTTCGGCGAGCAGACGCTTGTCCAGGCCCTGGCGGTGCTGCCAGCTGTACATGTAGCGCTGGTCTTTGTAGTCGGACTGCAGCTTGCGGTCGTCGTTGCTGTCGTCCAGGTACGCGGCGCCCACCTGACCTTCACTGCTCTTGGTCAGGTAGCGGAACTCACCCTCCAGCAACAGCCCACGGTCGGCCATATAGGTCGGGTACAGGGTGGCGTCGTAGTTCGGCGCCAGGTTGAAATAGTAGGGCGTCTGCAGCGTCATGCCGTTGTCGCTGGAGCTGCCGATGCTCGGCGGCAGGAAGCCGGACTGGCGACGGTCATCGATGGGGAAGTAGATGTACGGCGTGTAGAACACCGGGAAATCTTTGACCCGCAGGGTGACGTTGGTCGCGGTGCCGAAACCGGTGGCCGGGTTCAGCGTGATGTTGTTGCCCTTCAGGTGCCAGGCGTTGCTGCCCGGTTCGCAGCTGGTATAGGTGCCATCCTTGAGGCGGATGATCGCGGTCTCTTCACGCTTGGCGTACTGCGCGCTGCCACGGATATGGCTCTTGTGCAGCACGTATTCGGCGTTGTCGATCTGCGCCTCACCGTTATCCAGTTGCAGTTCGGCGGTGTCGCCGACTACGAGCATGCCCTGATCACGCAGGCGCACGTTGCCTTTGAGCTCGCCGCGGTTTTCTGCCTGCAGCAGGTTGGCCTCGTCGGCCTCGACCTGCATGCCGGACTGACGCACGACGACCTCGCCGGCGAGGGTCGCGGTCTGCGATTCCTGGTCGTAGCGCGAAGCACGTGCCGATACGAACATCGGCGCTTCGTTCATCGGCGTGCTGTCGTTCATCCCCGGTCGCGTCGGCTCGACATAGGCGCCGGCGCAGTACGGCCCGGCTTCTGCCAACTGAGCTGCCGTCAGTTGCTCACGTGGCACCCAGTCGAGGTGGCTGTAGTCAGCGCTGCGCGAGGCCAGGGCACGGCCACCCGCTTCGGTGACCAGTCGGGTGGCCGCGGCCTGCTGCGCCGGGGCTGCCGTCGCGCCATCGGTCGAGCTGACCGCCGCGCCGCTGTGCACCGGGCGTGCCGGCACGGCTGCGCTGGCGGAGCGAGGCGTACAGGCCCAGCCGCCGCTGGCCGAAGCCTGACAGTCGTACTGCTCTGCAGCACTGGCAAAGTGAGTGGCTAAGGGTTGAAGGGCGAGAAAGCCGCCAGTAACCAAAAGAGGAAATTTTCTGCGGAACGTGGGGTATTTTACTGCCATCTTGTTTTTCCGGGCTTCCTGCGCGCCAATGGCCCAGGGGCCGCACGCCTCTCGATGGGCTGAAAAAGATGCTGGATAATAAAGCATGACCCGCGCAACGGCTAGCGCCGTCGGAGACCCTTGTAATGCCTGATGAAGATGTACGCCTGCAACAGCTAGAAGACTGGCTCGCTGAGCAATTGCTTGTTCTGTTCGATACCCGCGGCTGGGGCGCTGTGCCTGCCGCGACCTTGGTCGCGGCCAGCAGTGACGCGAGCTTCCGCCGTTATTTCCGCTGGCAAGGAGAGGGGCGCAGCTTGATCGTGATGGACGCGCCACCGCCCCAGGAAGACTGCCGGCCGTTCGTCCACATGGCCGAATACCTGGCCTGTGCCGACTTGAATGTGCCGGAAATTCTCGCCGCCGATCTGCCGCGCGGTTTTTTATTGCTCAATGATCTGGGCCGGCAGACCTACCTGGATGTGATCGACGCCGATAACGCCGACCGCCTGTTCGACGATGCGCTCACCGCGTTGCTGGCCCTGCAGCGCCTGCCCATGGACCGGCCGCTGGGCCACTATGACGATGCCCTGCTGCGCCGCGAGTTGCAGTTGTTTCCCGAGTGGTATGTGGAAAAACACCTGGGCGTGCAGTTCAGTGCTGAGCAGCAAGCGCAGTGGGCACGGGTCAGTCAGTTGTTGATCGACAGCGCGCTGGCCCAGCCTAAGGTACTGGTGCACCGTGATTACATGCCGCGCAACCTGATGATCAGCACGCCCAATCCTGGGGTGCTGGATTTCCAGGATGCGGTCTATGGCCCGGTGACTTACGACGTGACCTCGCTGTTCAAGGATGCCTTCCTCAGCTGGCCCGAGGCACGCGTAGAGGATTGGCTGCTGCGTTACTGGCAGCAGGCGCGGGAACTCGGCATTCCGGTGCAGGCGACGTTCGAGGCGTTCCAGCAGGCCAGTGATCTGATGGGCGTGCAGCGCCACCTCAAGGTCATCGGCATCTTCGCGCGCATCTGCCATCGCGATGGCAAGCCGCGTTACCTGGGCGATGTGCCGCGTTTCTTCGCTTATATAGAAACCGTTCTGGCGCGCCGGCCGGAGCTGGCCGAGTTGGCGGCGCTGTTCGCCAGCCTGCCGCGTGACGCAGCGGTGCCAGCATGAAGGCGATGATTCTGGCCGCGGGTAAAGGCGAGCGCTTGCGCCCGCTGACCCTGCACACGCCCAAGCCGCTGTTGCGCGCCGCCGGCGTGCCCTTGATCGAATACCACGTGCGTGCGCTGGCCGCTGCCGGCTTCGATGAGTTGGTGATCAACCATGCCTGGCTCGGTCAGCAGATCGAGGATTACCTCGGTGATGGCGCGCGCTTTGGGGTGCGCATCGCGTATTCGCCCGAGGGCGAGCCGCTGGAAACCGGCGGCGGCATTCATCGTGCGCTGCCCTTGCTCGGCGATGCGCCCTTCGCCGTGGTCAATGGCGATATTTTCACCGACTACCCGTTTGCGGCGCTGCGTCGACCCTTGTCTGGCCTGGCGCATCTGGTGCTGGTCGATAACCCGGTGCACCACCCGAGTGGTGATTTCCGCCTGGTCGATGGGAAACTTGCGGCGGCTGAGGGCGATGCGCCCTGCCTGACCTACAGTGGTATCGCGGTGCTGGCGCCGGCGCTGTTTGCCGGCTGCACGGCTGGTGCCTTCAAGCTCGCGCCCTTGTTGCGCGAGGCCATGCAGCAGGGGCAGGTGAGTGGTGAGCACTTTGCCGGTAGCTGGATCGATGTGGGTACCCATGAGCGTCTGGCTGACGTCGAGCGTCTGCTCGCCCGTGGAGCCTGAGGGTGTTCTGGCCCGTAACCTTGCTCGGCGCGTTTGCCGGTTGGGCGCTGGCGAGTATTCCTGGCGCGCTGCTGGGTGGTTTGCTGGGGCAGGTGCTGGACAGGCGCCTGCGGCTGAACAGTTGGGCGGCACTGCGCGCCCGGCTGTGGGGCGCCCCGGCGGATGAGCCGATGCTGCTGTTCGTCATGCTTGGGCGTTTGGCCAAGTGCGAGGGGCGCGTGTTGCCCGAGCATATTCGCCAGGCAAAAGCAGAAATGCAGCGCCTGAGTCTGGATACGGTGGCGCAACAGCAGGCGATTGCCGCATTTGCCCGTGGCAAGACCGGGCATGACAGCCTGCGCCGGCCGTTGCAGCGCCAGCGCGATGAAGGTGAGCGGCTGCTACGCGCCTGCTGGCGCATGGCGTGGGTCGACGGCCAGATCGGGCAGACCGAGCAGGAGCTGATCCTGCTCTGGGGGCAGTGGCTGGGCGTGTCCGTCACCGTGCAGGAGGGCTGGCGTACGGCCTATGCACCGCGTCGCCAAGGGCCGCCGGCTTCACCGGCTGGCGGTGCCTACCCAGCGGCCTTGCGTGTGCTCGGGGTGTCGGCCGACACCGATCCGGCGCAGATCAAACGGGCCTATCGACGCCTGCTGAGCCAGCACCATCCCGACAAACTGACCGGCAGTGGCGCCAGCCCCGAGCGCATCCGCGAGGCCACCGAGCGAACCCGCGACCTGCACCAGGCCTATGCCTTGGTGCGTCAGCAGCGCGGGTTTCGCTAAGTTTCGTTGCACGCCGCGGTGCGGCGAAAAAGCTTCGCGCCGGGGCGGGGCTCCTACGCGGTGGGTGGTGCGGCGGATTTCCCTGTAGGATTCGCGCCCCGCGGCGAATAGTGGCCATACCGCGAGCGTTAAGGCATCACCTCGAAAAGCTGACCCGAGGAACCTCTCGGGGTTTTCCGCAGTAGAACAGCGTTAAGTCCGACAGGCCCCACGCTTCACTTCTGTACGTTCTTCTCAAGCCAGCCGCGGATACGCCGTTGCAGTTGCTCGCGCTCCACGGCCTGGTTACCCGGCAGGGCTTTCATGGCTATCTGGGTATAGGTTGTGTGTCCCAGGCGTTTGGCGGCCTGTTTGCGCAGCAGCGCTTGAGTGCGATCAACGGCCTGGTCCTTGTAGTAGAAATCACCGGTGCCGAGCTTGAGCGCTGGCAGCAACTCATCCAGAGGCGGCGCGAAGCCCAAGGGGACTGTGGGTTCGACCACGATCAGATGCTGCACGGTTTCCGGCTTGCGCTCGCTGAGGTAGCGACCTGCCCAGTAGGCGCCGCTGCCATCACCGAGGAGTACCAGGCGGCTGGCCTGCTGGCTTTGGGCAAAGGCCAGGGCCGCATCGATGCGCGCAAAGATGCGCTCGGCCTGTGCCTGTTGCTGGGCTTCTGGGCTCAAGGCCGGGTTGGCCGCTGCAGGCTCTGCGGCTTTTGGCGGCGCGGCTGTTTCGCTGGGTTCGGCGGGAGGCGCGCTGGGATCAGCGGCGGGGTCAGCCTCAGGCGTAGGGGCAGTCTCGGCGGGAGGCAGGGCCTGCAACGGATCGCCTGGGTCGGGCAGGGTCAGGCTCAGGCTGTGCCAGCCAATGTCTGGCAGGCTGGCGCGCAGCGGGCCGGCCAGGCGTGGGTCATCGGCGCTTTGCCCGGCAGCGGGCAGGATGACCACTGCGCCTTTGGGGCTGGGGGTATTGGCGGCACGCCACAGCGCAAGAAAGCGGTCGCTGTCCGGGCCCAGTTGCTGCTGTTGTGCCGCTGGCAGTTGTTCACTGAGGGCCGTGGCGTCGAGCTGGCTGCGCTCAGGCAAGGTGGGCCGTTCGCTGGGCACCTCGTCTGTGGCAGGCGGCGTTTCGGCCGGGGGTGTGGCGTCCGCCAGGGCATTGCCCAGCCAGGGCAGCAACGCCAGAAGGAGCAGGGCACGTGTCGAACGGCGTGGGCGCGGCATCAAAGCAGTCCTGTCTGGTGGGTCACCGCTTGAGACTAATGGCTGCTGGCACTTTTGTCAGGCGCGGCGGTGGCGTAGGGTGCGGGCAATGGGGCGTTCCATGGCAAACGGTGAGTACCAATGAACAGGCGTGCATGGCGATGGCTGCTGCTCGGGCTATGGATCAATATCGCCTGGGCGCAAGCCCCGGCTGCGGTGCCGCTGACGCTGGAGCAGACGAATTGGCTGCGCGAGCATGAGCCGCTACGTGCCGGTGTCGTGCTGCAAGCCCCCTACGCGCAGTTCGATCAGCGCCAGCAAAGCCTGAGCGGTGCCAGCATCGATCTGCTCAACCTACTGGCAGAGCGCCTGGGTAGCCGTCTGCACTGGCGCCACTTCAAAACGCACGCCGAGCTTGAGGCAGCACTGCGCGCCGGGCAGATTGATGTGGCGCCAGGGCTGCAGCAAACCCCGGCAGGTTTGCGCCGCTGGCTGTTCAGCGACCCTTACCTGCGTATTCCGCATCTGCTGGTAGGCGTGCCCAGCGGGGCCGGTAGTGTCGATCTGGAAAGCCTCGGTGGCGAAGCGCCGCTGGCCGTGCCGATGCCCAGCGCCGTGGCCGATTTCTTGCGCGGCAGCTACCCCGGCTTGCAGTTGCGCGAGGCGAACAACGCGCGTCAGGCGCTGCAGCAGGTCATGGCCCAGCAGGCGGCCTATGCAGTGGTCGAGGCGTCTCAGGTAGCGCGCTTGCTGCGTGAGTCGGAGTTCGCCGAGCTGGCGATTGTCGGTGATGCCGGCCTGTCGCAGTTGCTGCGCATTGGCTCGCGGCGCGACTGGCCGCAGCTCGCGGCAATCATCGACAGCGCCCTGCGGGCGATTCCCGCCCAGGAGCTGGATGCCCTGCAGAGCCGCTGGATCGAGCCTGCCGTGCGTGTCTCCAGCACCTCACCGGCGTTTTTTCGCAACCTCAGTCTGTTACTAGGTGTGCTGTTGCTCAGCAGTCTGGCGCTGATGTTCAGCCTGCGCCGTCAGCGCGATGCCCTGGAGTTTCGCCTGTTGGCCGCGCGCCATGAGATCGAGCTGCGCGAAGCGGCCCGTGATGCCCTGCGTCTGGCGCAGTTCTCCATCGACCACAGCACCGTGGGCATTCTCTGGGTCAACTGGGACAGCCGCGTGCACTACGCCAACCGCGCCACGGAGCAGATGCTCGGCTACGGTTCGGGCGGCATCCTGCAGCGGCCGTTGGCAGATTTCGAGCCGAGCCTGACCATGGACCGTTGGCTTAACCTGTGGAAGCGCGCGCGCCAGGGCGGCCAAGGCCCGCTGAGTTTTGCCAGTGATTGCGTGCGCGCCGATGGCAGCCTGCTGCCGGCCGATGTGTCGCTGAGTTTTATGCGCTACCGCGAGAACGAATACCTGGTGGTGTTTATCACCGACGTCACTGAGCGCCGCCGTGCCCTGGCTGCGCTGCAGGAAAGTGAGGCGCGCCTGCAGGGTATTGCGGCCAACGTGCCAGGGTTGGTGTTTCGCCTGGAACGGCCGCAGCCGGGTGGGGTGGTGGACTTTGCGTTTATCAGCGAGGGCGCCGAGAACCTGGTCGGTTACAGCGCCGGTGAGCTGATGGCGCCGGATCGCGGCCTGCGCAGCCTCGTTCATCCCGATGATCGCCAGGCCTATCACCGCAGCCAGGATGCCGCCCTGGCCAGTGACCAGGATTGGCACTGGCAGGGCCGCATCCTCACCCGCAGCGGTGAGCAGCGCTGGGCGGATATCAAGGCCATTGCTCGTCGCCTGCCCACCGGCCAGGTGCTGTGGGACGGCATCGTCTGGGACATCAGCGACAACAAGCGCATTGAACTGGCCCTGGCCGATTCGCGGGCGCAGCTGCGCGAATTGTCGGCGCACCTGGAAAGCGTGCGCGAGGAGGAGAAGGCGCGTATCGCCCGTGAGGTGCACGATGAACTGGGCCAGGTGCTCACCGTGCTCAAGTTGGAAACCTCGATGTGCGAGCTGAGCTACGCCGACCTCGACCCCGGTCTGCACGAGCGCCTGGGCAATATGAAGCGCCTGATTGCCCAGCTGTTCCAGTTGGTGCGCGATGTCGCCAGCGCCCTGCGCCCGCCGATCCTCGATGCCGGCCTGGCCTCGGCCATCGAGTGGCAGGCCCAGCGTTTCGAGGCGCGTACGCAGATTCCTTGCCTGGTCGAGGTGCCGGATAACCTGCCGGAGTTGGCCGATGGCCAGGCCATCGGCCTGTTCCGCGTGTTGCAGGAGGCGCTGACCAATGTCATTCGGCATGCCGGCGCGCATACTGTCGACGTGCGCCTGGCCGTGCAGGGGGCGACCCTGAACCTGGTGATCAGCGACGATGGCCGTGGTTTTCGCCCGGCTGCCGTAGGCAGCAGTTCGTTTGGCCTAGTCGGCATGCGCGAGCGCGTGCTGATGCTCGGCGGCACCCTGGACATCGACAGCCAGCCCGGCGAAGGCACAACCCTGAGCGTGCGGGTGCCGCTGGACAGCGAGCAGGCATTTATCAGCGAGGAGGAGCAAACGTGATCCGTGTACTGGTTGCCGAAGACCACACCATCGTGCGCGAGGGCATCAAGCAATTGATCGGCCTGGCCAAAGACCTGCAGGTGGTCGGCGAGGCGAGCAATGGCGAGCAACTGCTCGAAGCCTTGCGCCAGACGCCCTGCGAGGTGGTGCTGCTGGATATCTCCATGCCCGGTGTGAATGGCCTGGAGGCGATCCCGCGGATTCGCGCGCTGAACCAGCCTCCGGCAATTCTGGTGCTGTCGATGCACGACGAGGCGCAGATGGCCGCGCGCGCGCTGAAGATCGGTGCGGCGGGTTATGCGACCAAGGACAGCGACCCGGCGCTGCTGCTCACTGCCATCCGCAAGGTTGCCGCCGGTGGTCGCTATATCGACCCGGAGCTGGCTGACCGCATGGTCTTCGAGGTCGGTCTGACCGATGCGCGGCCGTCCCACGCGCTGCTCTCGGAACGCGAGTTCTCGGTGTTCGAGCGCCTGGCCCAGGGCGCCAACGTCAACGACATCGCCCAGCAACTGGGCCTGAGCAGCAAGACTATCAGCACCCATAAAGCGCGCCTGATGCACAAGCTCAACGCCCATTCGGTAGCCGACCTGGTGCGCTACGCGCTGGAACACAAGCTGCTGTAATACGACTGTCATGTAGGGCGTTCCCTACACGCGATTGTCCATAAGCCTGATGGCATTCTCTCCTGCCGCCCGATTTGCGCGCCGTTGCTGGAGGCCTAGTCTCTGTCTACGGTTTACGAACGAGAAGGTGCGGTATGGACGAGGTGTTGGTCAGCTTCCAGGGTGTGCAGAAGAGCTATGACGGTGAGTCACTGATCGTCAAGGATCTCAACCTGGACATCCGCAAGGGTGAGTTCCTCACACTGCTGGGGCCGTCCGGCTCGGGCAAGACCACCAGCCTGATGATGCTTGCCGGCTTCGAGACCCCGACCGCGGGTGTCATCCAGCTTGGCGGTCGGGCGCTGAACAACGTGCCGCCGCACAAGCGCGACATCGGCATGGTGTTCCAGAACTACGCCCTGTTCCCGCACATGACCGTGGCCGAGAACCTGGCGTTCCCGCTCACCGTGCGTGGCATGAGCAAGACCGACGTCAGCGAGCGGGTCAAACGTGCCCTGGCCATGGTGCAGCTCGACGCCTTCGCCACCCGTTACCCGGCGCAGCTTTCCGGCGGCCAGCAGCAGCGTGTGGCCCTGGCCCGTGCTCTGGTGTTCGAACCGCAGCTGGTGCTGATGGACGAACCCCTGGGTGCCCTCGACAAGCAGTTGCGTGAGCACATGCAGATGGAGATCAAGCACCTGCACCAGCGCCTGGGCGTCACCGTGGTTTACGTGACCCACGACCAGGGCGAAGCCCTGACCATGTCCGACCGGGTGGCGGTATTCCACCAGGGCGAAATCCAGCAGATCGCCCCGCCACGCACGCTTTATGAAGAGCCGTGCAACACCTTCGTCGCCAACTTTATCGGCGAGAACAACCGCCTCAACGGGCGTCTGCTCAGCCGTGATGGCGAGCAGTGTGTGGTGGCCCTGGAGCGCGGCGAGCAAGTGCGGGCCCTGGCGGTCAACGTCGGTGCCGTCGGCGAGCCGGTGACCCTGTCGATCCGCCCCGAGCGGGTGCGTTTGAACGCCGCCAGCGAGCGTTGCGACAACCGCTTTACCGGCCGCGTGGCCGAATTCATCTACCTGGGCGACCACGTGCGTGTGCGCCTGGAGGTCTGCGGCGCCAGCGATTTCTTCGTCAAGCAGCCGATCGCCGAACTCGATCCTGCCCTTGCGGTGGGCGATGTGGTGCCACTGGGCTGGCAGGTCGAGCACGTTCGTGCGCTCGATCCGCTGCCTGTCGGGCACTGAGCCAACGCGTTACCAACCAGCCACAGTGGAGTCATAAGAATGAACAAATACCTCACATTGCCGGCATTGAGCCTGGCAATCGCCTGCGCCGCCCCGGCCATGGCCGCGGACCTGACCGTGGTGTCCTTCGGCGGCGCCAACAAGGCCGCCCAGGTCAAGGCCTTCTACGCACCGTGGGAAGCCAAGGGCGGCAAGATCATCGCCGGCGAGTACAACGGTGAAATGGCCAAGGTCAAAGCCATGGTCGACACCAACAGCGTGTCCTGGAACCTGGTCGAAGTCGAATCGCCGGAACTGGCGCGCGGCTGCGACGAAGGCCTGTTCGAGGAGCTCGACCCGGCGCAGTTCGGCAATGCCGAAGACTTCGTCGAAGGTGCCATCCAGCCGTGCGGCGTGGGCTTCTTCGTCTGGTCCACGGTGCTCGCCTACAACGCCGACAAACTCAGCAGCGCACCGAGCGGCTGGGCGGATTTCTGGGACACCGAGAAATTCCCGGGCAAACGCGGCCTGCGCAAGGGCGCCAAATACACCCTGGAATTCGCCCTGATGGCCGACGGCGTTGCCGCCAAGGACGTCTACGGCGTACTGGCCACCAAAGAAGGCCAGGACCGTGCGTTTGCCAAGCTCGACCAGATCAAGCCGCAGATCCAGTGGTGGGAAGCCGGTGCCCAGCCGCCGCAGTTCCTCGCCTCCGGTGACGTGGTCATGAGCTCGGCATACAACGGCCGCATCGCTGCCGTGCAGAAAGAAAGCAACCTGCAAGTGGTGTGGGAAGGCGGCATCTACGACTTCGACGCCTGGGCCATCCCGAAAGGTGCCAAGGATCAGGACGCTGCGCGCGAGTTCATCGCCTTCTCGGTACAGCCCGAGCAGCAGAAGACCTACTCGGAAAACATCGCCTACGGCCCGGCCAACAAGCAGGCAGTCGAGCTGCTCGCTCCGGCGCTGCTCAAGGACATGCCGACCACCCCGGAAAACATCGCCGGCCAGGTGGCCATGGACGTGACCTTCTGGGCTGACTACGGCGAGCAACTGGAACAGCGCTTCAACGCCTGGGCCGCGCGTAACTGAGTCACCCGGCAGTGCCCCTCTCCCGTACGCGGGGGAGGGGATGGTTTTCCCGTTTCCCGGAGTTCGCTATGGCCCTCGCAGTGTCCCCGACCACGGTCACCGGCCCCACCCTGAAACAGCGTCTGGCCCGTGCCGAGCGCGTCAACCGGCTCAAGGCCCAGGCGTTAATCCTGCCCTTGCTGGTGTTTCTGGTGCTGGTCTTCCTGGTCCCCATCGTTGCCCTGCTCAACAAGAGCGTGAACAACCCCGAGGTGGTCGGCAGCCTGCCGCGCACCGTCGAGCAGATCGCTGATTGGGATGGCAAGGGGCTACCCGCCGAGCCGGTGTACCAGGCCTTGGCGCTGGACCTGGCCGATGCGCGCCGCGATCAGACCCTGGGCGATCTGTCCAAACGCATGAACATGGAGCTGGCTGGCTACCGCAGCCTGATGGCCAAGACCGCCCGTGCCTTGCCGTTCAAGGACACGCCGGCGTCCTACAAAGATGCGCTGGAAAGCTTTGATGAACGCTGGGGCGACCCGGCTTACTGGCAGGTGATCCGTCGCAATGCCAGCAGCGTCACCCCCTATTATTTGCTCGCCGCCCTCGATCACCGTATCGACGACCTCGGCGAGCTGACCCAGGCCACGCCCGACCAGGCGATCTACCTGGACATCTTCACCCGCACCTTCTGGATGGGCCTGGTAATCACCGCCATCTGCCTGGTGCTGGCCTACCCGCTGGCGTATTTGCTGGCCAACCTGCCGACCCGGCAGAGCAACCTGCTGATGATTCTGGTGCTGCTGCCGTTCTGGACCTCGATCCTGGTGCGGGTGGCGGCGTGGATCGTGCTGCTGCAGTCCAGCGGCCTGATCAACAGCGCGCTGCTCGGCCTGGGCATCATCGACAAGCCGCTGCAACTGGTGTTCAACCGCACCGGGGTGTACATCTCGATGGTGCACATCATGCTGCCGTTCATGATCCTGCCGATCTACAGCGTGATGAAGGGCATTTCGCCGACCTACATGCGTGCGGCGATCTCCCTGGGCTGTCACCCGTTCGCCAGCTTCTGGCGCGTGTACTTCCCCCAGACCCTGGCCGGTGTCAGTGCCGGTTGCCTGCTGGTGTTCATCCTGTCGATTGGCTACTACATCACCCCGGCCCTGCTCGGCAGCCCCGGCGACCAGATGGTCAGCTACTTCGTCGCCTTCTACACCAACACCTCGATCAACTGGGGCATGGCCACGGCCCTGGGCGGCTTGTTGCTGCTCGCGACCCTGGTGCTTTATGTGGTCTACAGCTGGCTGGTCGGCGCAAGCCGTCTGCGCCTGGGTTAACAGGAGAGTCATCCGATGCTCAGCCCTTACATGTCCCCCGTCGAGCGCATCTGGTACTACAGCCTGCGCACTATCTGCGCGCTGGTGCTGTTGTTTCTGATCCTGCCGGTACTGGTGATCATCCCGCTGTCGTTCAACGCCGGGACCTTTCTGGTCTACCCGATCGAGTCGTTCTCGCTGCGCTGGTACGAGGACTTCTTCGCCTCGGCCAGTTGGATGCGCGCGCTGAAAAACAGCCTGCTGGTCGCCCCGGCCGCCACCGTGCTGGCCATGGTCCTCGGCACCCTGGCCGCCATCGGCCTGACCCGTGGCGAGTTCCGTGGCAAGGCCCTGGTGATGAGCCTGCTGATTTCGCCAATGGTGGTGCCGGTGGTGATCGTCGGGGTGTCCAGCTACCTGTTTTTCGCGCCGCTGGGCCTGGGCAACAGCTATATATCGCTGATCCTGGTGCATGCGGTGCTCGGCGTGCCCTTCGTCATCATCACCGTCTCGGCAACCCTGCAGGGTTTCAATTACAACCTGGTGCGTGCGGCCGCCAGCCTGGGCGCCTCGCCGATTACCGCGTTTCGCCGGGTGACCCTGCCGCTGATCGCGCCGGGGGTGATCAGCGGCGCGCTGTTCGCCTTCGCCACCTCGTTCGACGAAGTGGTGGTGACCCTGTTCCTCGCCGGCCCCGAGCAGGTCACCCTGCCACGGCAGATGTTCAGCGGCATCCGCGAAAACCTCAGCCCGACCATCGCCGCCGCCGCGACCTTGCTGATCGGTTTCTCCATCCTCCTGCTGCTGACCCTGGAATGGCTGCGCGGGCGTAGCGAGAAAATGCGTACCCAGGTCAGCGAGTAAGCCCACTGCAGGCACTTCGGGTGCCTGCAGTTTTTGCCCTTCCCGTGATTGCAGTCTTTACACTGTTGGCCTTTCGCGTGGGTAGGAGGGGCCATGAATCTCAGCGAAGCCAATCTGGAAGAGCTGCTCGACGCGCTGCATGACGGGGTCTACATCACCGATGCCGATGGCATCACGCTGAAGGTCAACCGGGCGTACGAGCGCCTGACAGGGCTGCGGGGTGTCGACCTGGTCGGCCGGCCGATGCAGGAGTTGGTGCGCGATGGCGTGCTCTCGGAGTCTGTCTCGCTGCGGGTGCTCAAGGAAGGCAAGGCGCTGTCGATGATGCAGCGCGTCAGCCAGGGTAACCGCCTGCTGGTCAGTGGCACGCCCATTCTGGCGGCAGACGGCAGTGTGCGTTACGTGGTCAGCACCGTGCGTGACATGACCGAACTGCTGCGCATGAAGCACGAGCGCGACGAGCTGCAACAGCTCAAGCAATTGCGCTCGAGCACGGCACGCCTGCATGCCGGGCAGCGCGATGCCTTGCTCAACGACTCTCCCGTGGCGGACCAGGTCGCCTCTGGGCGCGTCTTCGCCCAGGCCCGGCAGGTCGCGCGCAGCGATGTGAAGGTGCTGCTGCAGGGCGAGACGGGCGTTGGCAAAACCCTTATCGCTCAGTACATCCACACCGCCAGCGCGCGGGCACAGCAGCCGTTTCTGGCGCTCAACTGTGGCGCCTTACCCGAACACCTGATCGAGGCCGAGTTGTTCGGCTATGTGCCCGGTGCGTTCACCGGTGCCGGCAGCAAGGGCAAGCGCGGCCTGCTGGAACTGGCGCACCAGGGCACGGTGTTTCTCGATGAGGTGGGCGACCTGCCGCTGGCCGTGCAGGTCAAACTGCTCAAGGTGATCGAGGAGAGTCGCTTTATCCCGGTGGGTGGCCTGGAGCTCAAGGAGGTGGATGTACGCATCATCACCGCCACTCACCATGACCTGCAGCACCGTGTGGCCGAGGGGCGCTTTCGCGCCGATCTCTACTACCGCCTGAACGTGGTGCCCATCCATATTCCCGCTTTGCGCGAGCGCAGCGATGAGGTGGTGCCGCTGCTCAACTACTACCTGGCGCAGTTCAACGCTCGGTATGCCCGGCAGTTGAGCTGGAGCCTGGAGGCGCTGGATCGGCTGGTCGATTACCCCTGGCCCGGCAATATCCGCGAGCTGATCAACCTGGTCGAGCGCATGGTGGTGACCTGCGAGGGTGACAGTGTCGGGCTGTTCGACCTGCCCGCCGAAGTGCGTCAGGCGTCGGGGGCAGGAGGTGCTGATGCGCAGATACCGCTGCGCAAGCGCGTCGAATTGCTCGAGCGCGAGGCGATTCGTGCGGCCTTGCTGCAGCACAAGACCACCCGCGAAGCGGCCCGTGCCCTGGGTATCAGCCAGGCCACCGTGGTACAGAAGATGAAAAAGTGGGATCACACTGATTAGAAAGTGAATCGATTTCTGCGGGGTTGATTGGTTTTCTAATCAATTGTTTGTGGTTCGGCGCTGGGTCAAATCGTCGCAGGCGCTCTGGCGCGGGGCTTTGCGCGAGCTGGCACAGCTTTCGCTATGGCTCGGCCTGATTCGTTTTGGCACAACAACGAGAAAAAGGCCCCGCTGATGAGTATTTCTGCATTCAAGATCGCCAACAAACTGATCACCGGCCGCCAGGCGGTCGAGCAGTTGGCGATCGAACTGCCCCGTCTGAACATCACCAACCCGTTGATTGTCACCGATAGCATTCTGCTCAAGTCCGGCACTGTCGATCACGTGATCAAGCAGCTGGGCGAGCGCGCCTACGGCATCTTCGAGGGTGTCGAGCCTGAGCCGGAAATCGCCATTGTCGAAGCCTGCGCCAATGCCTATCGCGCCGGTGGCCATGACGGTCTGATCGGCGTCGGGGGTGGCAGCGCCATCGATATCGCCAAGGCGGTGGCGGGTTATGTCGGCCATGACGGCGCCCTGGAGGAGCTGTTCGGCGTCGATCAGATCAAGCGCAAAGGCCCGCCGCTGATTGCCATCCCGACCACTGCCGGCACCGGCTCGGAGGTCACCAATGTGGCGATCCTCTCTGACAAGCAGGCGCAGTTGAAAAAGGGCATCGTCAGCGACTATCTGCTGCCGGATGTGGCCCTGGTCAGCCCGGTGATGACCCTGACCTGCCCGCGCAGTGTCACCGCCGCCAGCGGTGTCGATGCGCTGGTGCATGCGGTGGAGTCTTACCTGTCGCTCAACGCTTCGCCGATCACCGATGCCCTGGCCATTGGCGCAATCAAGCTGATCGCCAAGGCGCTGCCCAAGGCCTATGCCAACCCGGCTGACTTGGCCGCGCGCGAGGACATGGCCACCGCAAGCCTGATGGCCGGCATGGCGTTCGGTAATGCCGGGGTCGGTGCCGTGCACGCCCTGGCCTACCCCCTGGGCGGGCGCTTCAACATCGCTCATGGCGTCAGCAATGCCTTGTTGCTGCCCTACGTGATGGCCTGGAACAAGCTGGCCTGCGTCGAGCGCATGGCCGAGATCGCTGCTGCTCTGGGCGTGCAGACTTATGGTGTGAGTGACAAGGCCGCGGCGGATCTGGCCGTCGAGGCCATGGCCGAGCTATGCGCCAGCGTCGACATTCCCAAGGGCATGCGCAGCTTTGGCGTACCGGAAGAGGCCATCCCGGCGATGGCCGAGGAGGCCAGCAAGATCGACCGCCTGATGCGCAACAACCCCCGCCGCCTGACGGCTGGCGACATCGAGCAGATCTACCGCGCTGCCTACTGATTTACCGCAACGATGATGATGGGTCCCAGTTCGCTGGGGCCGGCTGAAATACAACTCTAATAAAGCTGGGTGACTCAAATGTCCGAACTGCATCAACACGACCTTGGTGTAGAAGCCCCCTACTGGCCGGTGGGGCCATTCAAGGTGCGTCTGCCTTTTATTCATTACCGCTTCGAGATCTCCGACTACATGCAGGGGCTGCTCATGTGTGCGGTGGATCTGGCAGCGATTCCGCTGATGACCGAGTTTCTCGGCATGCCGTTTGAGGTCGCACTCGCCGTGGTCATGCTCAACGGGTTGCTCTATCTGGTCCACCACCTGCTCGGCGACCCCGTGGTGCCCGGCTGGATCACCCCGGCGATTCCCTTACTGATGGCCTACTGCAGCCAGTTCCCGGAGGGCCCGGAACGGGTGCATGCGCTGATCGCCTTCCAGTTGATGCTGGGGGTGTTCTCAATAGGGCTGGGCATGACGGGTATGGCGCAGAAGGTGGTGTCGCTGGTGCCTTCGGCGCTCAAGGCCGGGATCATCATGGGCGCCGGGCTTAGCGCGGTGGTGACGGTGTTCAAGGAAGGCGGGCGCTTCGACACCTTCCCCTGGACCATTTCGATCGCCATCGGCATCGCCTTCTACCTGGTGTTTTCCATCCACTTTCAGGACCTCAAGAAGCGCAACCGCTTCTGGTGGAACTTCGCCAAGCTGGGCATCTTCCCGATCATCCTGCTGGCCGTGATAGTCGCGCCGCTGTTCGGTGAGGCGCCTTGGCCGACCATTGAATGGGGTTTCAGCCAGCCGGACTTCGCCACCCTGTGGAATGAGTACACCGTATTCGGCCTGGGGATGCCGCCGTTGATGATGTTCGTGACGGCTATCCCCACGGTGTTCGCGGCTTACCTGGTGGTGTTCGGCGATGTGCTCGGTGCCCGGGCGATTCTTTCCGAGGCTGACCATATTCGCCGTGACGAGAAAGTCGATTTCAACCCGAACCGTTCGCATCTGATCTTTGGTGGGCGCAATGCCTTTATGAGTATTTTCGGCCCAGACGTGGCGATGTGCGGGCCGCAGTGGTCGGCCATGCAGGTAGTGATCACCGAACGCTTCAAGGGCGGCGCCAAGGCGATGAAGTCGATCTACGGCGGTGTCGGCTCGTTCCGCTGGGGCACCAACACCGGTCTGCTGCTGTTGCCGGTGGTGACCCTGGTGCAGCCGATCCTCGGCGTGGCCCTGGCGTTGACCCTGCTGATCCAGGGCTATGTCAGCGTCCGCCTGGGCATCATGGAGGCACGCAGCCAGCGTGATCTGGGGATTGCCGGGGTGATTGGCGCGGTATTGGCGATCAAGGGCGCCGGGTGGGCTTTTGCCATCGGTGTCGGTCTGTGCCTGCTGATCTATGGCGCTGGCTTCTTCCGCGGCGAGAACGACCAGACCTTCAGCAAGGACCTGCCGGACGCAGAGTCTGCCAACAAAGATTGACCATGATTACCGGGAGGCGCTGCCTCCCGGTCGAGGACATCACCGATGAAACTGCACGATCCTACTTTGCTGCGCCACCAGGCTTATATCGACGGCCAGTGGTGCGATGCCCGCGATGGCGCCGTCACGGAGATTTTCAACCCTGCCAATGGCGAGAGCCTGGGCACAGTACCGAATCTCGGCGCCGAACAGACTCGCCAGGCCATAGTCGCAGCCCAGGCGGCTCAGCCGGCCTGGCGTGCACTCACCGCCAAAGAGCGCGCGGCACGCCTGCGTAAATGGTACGAGTTGATGCTGGCCCACCAGGAAGACCTGGCGCAGATCATGACCGCCGAGCAGGGCAAGCCGCTGACCGAAGCGCGCGGCGAGGTGCTCTATGCCGCATCCTTTATCGAGTGGTTCGCTGAAGAAGCCAAGCGTGCCTATGGCGATACCATTCCTGGCCATCAGGCAGACAAGCGCCTGCTGGTGACCAAGGAGCCGGTCGGTGTGACGGCGGCCATCACACCCTGGAACTTCCCGGCGGCGATGATCACCCGCAAAGCGGCACCGGCCCTGGCCGCCGGTTGCGCCATGGTGCTCAAGCCCGCGCCGCAGACACCGTTCAGCGCCCTGGCGTTGGCGGTGCTGGCCGAGCGCGCGGGTATTCCTGGCGGGCTGTTCAGCGTGGTCACGGCGGATGTCGAGCGCTCGCGAGAGGTGGGCGGCGAGCTGTGCGCCAACCCTATCGTGCGCAAGCTGTCATTCACCGGCTCGACCGCTGTCGGTATCAAACTCATGGAGCAATGCGCGCCGACCTTGAAAAAGCTCTCGCTGGAGCTGGGCGGCAATGCACCTTTTATAGTCTTTGCAGACGCCGACCTGGACGCCGCCGTCGAAGGCGCCATGGTGTCCAAGTACCGCAACGCCGGGCAGACCTGCGTCTGCGCCAACCGCTTGTATGTGCACGAGGCGGTGTACGACGCCTTTGCCGAGAAGCTGGCGACGGCCGTGGCCCGGCTCAAAGTTGGCAATGGCGCAGATGAGGGGGTGACCACCGGCCCGCTGATCGACGCCAATGCCGTGGCCAAGGTGCAACAACATCTGCACGATGCGTTGAGCAAGGGCGCTCGCCTGCTGCACGGGGGCGGTGCGCATGGGCTGGGCGGCAACTTTGTCGAGCCTGCGGTGCTGGTCGATGTTACCGCCGACATGCGCGTGGCCCGCGAGGAGACCTTCGGGCCGCTGGCGCCGCTGTTCCGTTTCAGTGATGAAGCGGATGTGGTGCGTCAGGCCAATGACACCGAGTTTGGGCTGGCGGCCTACTTCTACTCCCGTGACCTGGCGCGGGTGTTTCGTGTGGCCGAAGCGCTGGAGTACGGCATGGTCGGCATCAATACCGGGTTGATTTCCAATGAAGTCGCGCCCTTTGGCGGCATGAAATCCTCCGGCCTGGGGCGCGAAGGCTCCAAGTACGGCCTGGATGAGTACCTGGAAATCAAATACCTCTGCCTCGGCGGCATCTGAGCCAGACGGCCCATTGTGGGAGGGGCCGCGGCTGGCATTGGCAGAAAAGCCCAAAGCGCGCCGCTAAAGCGCCTCCCACGGTGTAGGCCTTGACTACCTTGGTACGCCATCGTCAGGCAGCGCTGCCAGATAACGTCTGAGCCGTTACAATGCGCGCCACCGTGACCCAAGCCCTCAGAGGTGCGCCATGCAACCCTTCGCCATCGCCCCGTCGATCCTTTCCGCCGACTTCGCCCGCCTGGGTGAGGAAGTGGACAACGTACTCGCCGCGGGTGCTGACATCGTCCACTTCGATGTCATGGACAACCATTACGTGCCCAACCTGACCATCGGCCCGATGGTTTGTGCGGCGCTGCGCAAGTACGGCATCACCGCGCCCATCGACGCGCACCTGATGGTCAAGCCGGTGGACCGGATCATCGGCGACTTTATCGAGGCCGGTGCCAGCTACATCACCTTCCACCCGGAAGCGTCCGAACACATCGACCGTTCCCTGCAGCTGATCAAGGCCGGCGGCGCCAAGGCGGGCCTGGTGTTCAACCCGGCGACCCCGCTGGACGTGCTCAAGCACGTGATGGACAAGGTCGACATGATCCTGCTGATGAGCGTCAACCCCGGCTTTGGCGGGCAGAAGTTCATCCCCCATACCCTCGACAAGCTGCGTGAAGCACGCGCGCTGATCGATGCCAGCGGCCGCGAGATCCGCCTGGAAATCGACGGCGGGGTCAACGTGCAGAATATCGGCGAAATCGCTGCGGCCGGGGCGGATACCTTTGTCGCCGGTTCGGCGATCTTCAACCAGCCGGATTACAAGGCGGTGATCGACGCCATGCGTGCCGAGCTGGCCAAGGTGCGCGGCTGATGCGGCTGTGCGAGCTGTTCGATGGCGAGCTGCCGAAGCTGGTGATGTTCGACCTCGACGGTACCCTGGTGGATTCCGTACCCGACCTGGCTGCGGCCGTGGACAAGACCCTGCAGGTCCTGGGCCGCGAGCCAGCCGGCCTGGCGCAGGTGCGTGATTGGGTCGGCAATGGCGCCCGGGTGCTGGTGCGCCGCGCCCTGGCCGGTGGCATCGAGCACGACAGTGTGGACGATGCCCAAGCCGATGCTGCACTGGCGTGCTTTCTCGATATCTATGCCGACTGCCATCAACTGACCACGCTGTATCCCGGCGTGCGCGAGTTGCTGGATGCCCTGAGCGGTGCCGGCGTTGAAATGGCTGTGGTGACCAACAAGCCGGAGCGTTTCGTCGCGCCGCTGTTGGAGCAGGTCGGCCTGGGCGGTGACTTCCGCTGGATCATCGGCGGCGATACGTTGCCGCAACAGAAGCCCGATCCGGCGGCCTTGCTGCAGGTGATGCGCCTGGCCGGCGTGACCAAGGCGCAGTCGCTGTTTGTGGGTGATTCGCGCAGTGACGTGCTGGCCGCCCGTGCGGCGGGCGTGGCCTGTGTGGCGGTGAGCTACGGCTACAACCATGGCCGGCCGATTGCCGAAGAAGAGCCGAGCCTGGTGGTCGATAAACTCACCGAGCTTTTGTAGGGTGAATCACGCTTCACCGATCCAGCAAAAATTGGCCCGCGCAGGTGAGTCGGTGCAGCGTTATTTCCTCTCTACAGTCAGCTTGCAGCCTGCAGCGTGCAACTGCTACCTTGGCCTCCTCGTTTTTTCCCCCTTCGAGATGCTTCCGTGGTGGTCACCTGCAAACTCTGGATGAAGGTCATCAAGGCCCTGGCCCGTTGGCGCTGGCGCGCCTGACATTCTTCTGCCGCGCCCTGCGGCCCGTTCGCACCTGACCGATTCCCCAAGCCACGAGGCTGATCATGACCCATGAAGAATTTCTGCGTTTAGCCGCTGCCGGCTACAACCGCATTCCCCTGGCCTACGAAACCCTGGCCGACTTCGACACGCCGCTGTCGATCTACCTGAAACTGGCCGACCAGCCCAACACCTACCTGCTTGAGTCCGTTCAGGGCGGCGAGAAGTGGGGGCGTTACTCGATCATCGGCCTGCCGGCGCGTACCGTGCTGCGCGCCTATGGTTCGCGGGTCAGCGTGTCGGTCGATGGCGTCGAGGTGGAGCAGCACGACTGTGCCGACCCGCTGGCCTTCGTCGAGCAGTTCAAGGCGCGTTACCAGGTGCCGACCATCCCCGGCCTGCCGCGCTTCAACGGTGGCCTGGTCGGCTACTTTGCCTACGACAGCGTGCGTTACGTGGAGCCCAAGCTGGCCGCAGGCGTTAATCCCGATCCGCTGCAAACCCCGGATATCCTGTTGATGGTCTCCGATGCAGTGGTGGTGTTCGACAACCTGGCGGGCAAGATGCACGCCATCGTCCTGGCTGACCCGGCCGATGCTGACGCCTTCGCCCAGGGCCAGGCGCGCCTGCAGGGGATTTTGCAGCAGCTGCGCCAGCCGATTGCCCCGCGCCTGGGTGTCGACCTGAATGCCCCGCCCGGCGCGGAGCCGGTGTTTCGCTCCAGCTTCAGCCGTGAGGACTATGAGCGCTCGGTCAACGCGATCAAGGAGTACATCCTGGCCGGCGACTGCATGCAGGTGGTGATCTCCCAGCGCATGTCGATCCCGTTCAAGGCCGCGCCCATCGACCTGTACCGCGCCCTGCGTTGCATCAACCCGACGCCGTATATGTACTTCTTCAATTTTGGCGACTTCCATGTGGTCGGCTCCTCGCCCGAGGTGCTGGTGCGTGTGGAAGACAACCTGATCACCGTGCGCCCCATTGCCGGCACTCGCCCGCGTGGTGCGAACGAGGAGGCCGACCTGGCGCTGGAGCACGACCTGCTCTCGGACGCCAAGGAAGTCGCCGAGCACCTGATGCTGATCGACCTGGGCCGCAATGACACCGGTCGTGTCTCGGAAATCGGCTCGGTCAAACTCACCGAGAAGATGGTCATCGAGCGCTATTCCAATGTCATGCACATCGTCTCCAACGTCACCGGCCACCTGAAACAAGGGCTGACGGCGATGGACGCGCTGCGCGCCATTCTGCCGGCCGGTACCCTGTCCGGCGCGCCGAAGATCCGCGCCATGGAAATCATCGATGAGCTGGAACCGGTCAAGCGCGGTGTGTATGGCGGCGCGGTCGGTTACTACGCCTGGAACGGCAATATGGACACCGCCATCGCCATCCGCACTGCAGTGATCAAGGACGGCGAGCTGCACGTGCAGGCTGGTGCCGGCATCGTCGCCGACTCGGTTCCCGCGCTGGAGTGGGAAGAGACGCTGAACAAGCGCCGCGCCATGTTCCGTGCCGTCGCACTCGCCGAACAGACTGTCGAATAAGGGGCCGGACCATGCTTTTGATGATCGATAACTACGACTCCTTTACCTACAACGTGGTGCAGTACCTGGGTGAGCTGGGCGCCGATGTGCACGTTATCCGTAACGATGAGCTGAGCATCGGCGAAATCGAAGCGCTGCAGCCCGAGCGCATCGTGGTCTCGCCCGGCCCCTGTACGCCCAGCGAAGCCGGCGTCTCCCTGGCGCTGATCGAGCATTTTGCCGGCAAGCTGCCGATCCTCGGCGTATGCCTGGGCCACCAGAGCATCGGCCAGGCCTTCGGCGGTGAGGTGGTGCGCGCGCGCCAAGTGATGCACGGCAAGACTAGCCCGGTGTTCCATGAGGACAAAGGCGTATTCGCCGGCCTCAATATGCCGCTGACCGTGACCCGCTATCACTCCCTGGTGGTCAAGCGCGAGACCTTGCCGGATTGCCTGGATATCACCGCCTGGACCCAGCTCGACGATGGCTCGGTGGATGAGATCATGGGCCTGCGGCACAAGACGCTGCATATCGAAGGGGTGCAGTTCCACCCCGAGTCCATTCTTACCGAGCAGGGCCACGAGCTCTTCGCCAACTTCCTCAAGCAGACCGGAGGCGTGCGCCCATGAATATCAAGGAAGCCCTCAACCGTATCGTCGCGCAGCTCGATCTGAACACCGAGGAAATGCAGGCGGTGATGCGCGAGATCATGACCGGCCAGTGCACCGACGCGCAGATCGGCGCGTTCCTCATGGGCCTGCGCATGAAGAGCGAAACCATCGACGAGATCGTCGGGGCCGCGCAGATCATGCGTGAGCTGGCCGCGCCCGTGCATATTCAGGGCGAGCGCCTGGTCGACACCTGCGGCACCGGTGGCGATGGCATGAACATTTTTAACGTCTCTACTGCGGCGGCGTTTGTCGTGGCGGCCGCCGGTGGGCTGGTGGCCAAGCACGGTAACCGCGCGGTGTCCGGCAAGAGCGGCAGCGCCGATCTGCTGGAAGCCGCCGGCGTATACCTCAACCTCACACCCGAGCAAGTGGCACGCTGCGTGGAGAGCGTTGGCGTCGGCTTTATGTTCGCCCCGGCGCACCACGGCGCAATGAAGCACGCCATCGGGCCGCGCCGCGAACTGGGCCTGCGCACCATCTTCAATATGCTCGGCCCAATGACCAACCCGGCAGGGGTCAAGCATCAGGTCATCGGCGTGTTCAGTCAGGCGCTGTGCCGGCCGATGGCTGAGGTGTTGCAGCGCCTGGGCAGCAAGCATGTACTGGTGGTGCACGCCCAGGACGGTCTCGACGAGATCAGCCTGGCAGCGCCGACCTTCATTGCCGAACTCAAGGATGGTGTGGTCAGCGAATACCGCATCCAGCCGGAAGACTTCGGCATCAAGAGCCAGAGCCTGATCGGCCTGACCGTCGACGACGCCCAGCAGTCGCTGGCGCTGATTCAGGATGCCCTGGGGCGGCGCAAAACCGAGAATGGCCAGAAGGCCGTCGATATGATTGTGCTCAATGCCGGGGCCGCGCTTTATGCTGCGGACCATGCGACCAGCCTCAAGGATGGCATCCATCTGGCCCACGATGCCTTGCATACCGGCTTGGCGCGGGAGAAGCTGGAAGAGCTGGTGTCCTTTACCGCGGTGTTCAAGCAGGAGAATGAAGGATGAGCCTTCCAACCGTTCTGGAGAAGATTCTCGCGCGCAAGGCCGAGGAAGTGGCCGAGCGTCGCGCCCTGGTCAGCCTCGCCGATCTGGAGGCTGAAGCACGCCAGGCCGATGCTCCCCGCGGCTTTGCCCGCGCGCTGTTGGAACAGGCCAAGCGCAAGGCGCCGGCGGTAATCGCCGAAATCAAGAAGGCCTCGCCGAGCAAGGGCGTGCTGCGCGAAGACTTCGACCCGGCGGCGATTGCCGCGAGCTACGCCGCTGGTGGCGCGACCTGCCTGTCGGTGCTCACCGATATCGACTTCTTTCAGGGTGCCGATCGCTACCTGCAACAGGCGCGTGACGCTTGCGCGTTGCCGGTGATCCGCAAGGATTTCATGATCGACCCTTACCAGGTGGTCGAGGCCCGCGCCCTGGGCGCTGACTGCATCCTGCTGATCGTCTCGGCCCTGGATGATGGGCAAATGGCCGAGTTGGCGGCTACGGCCAAAGCCTTTGATTTGGACGTATTGGTGGAGGTGCATGACGGCGATGAGCTTGAACGTGCGCTGAAAACCCTGGATACGCCGCTGATCGGGGTGAATAACCGTAATCTGCATACTTTCGACGTCAGCCTGGAAACCACTCTGGATCTGTTGCCACGTATTCCACGTGATCGCCTGGTGGTGACCGAGAGTGGAATCCTCAACCGCGCCGATGTCGAGCTTATGGAAATCAGCGAGGTCTATGCCTTCCTGGTGGGGGAAGCCTTCATGCGCGCCGAGAACCCGGGTGCCGAGCTGGAGCGCCTGTTCTTCCCCGAACGCAAGCGCGCCGTCATTCGGCCGGATGTCAGCTAAACCATCGGCATTGAACAACCGGCGCATGCGCCGGTTTTTTATTGCTGAAAAATCCCGCTGGCTGCAACAAAGCCTATTCAGGGGCGCTCTGGAGCGGTCCCTTGCGGAACTTGTAACCAATTGATACGGTCACAAAGGCATTGTTGCTTAGCCAGCTAAGTACGGTGGCAAACCCTTGCGCAGCATTTATCCGGCAAAACTGGAGACGTAAAATGAGCGTATTAATAGTGACCGAGCGTGACGAACAGCATATGTCCCATGAGGCGCTTGCCATGGGCAAGCGGGCCTGGGATGTCTACCAGAACGACCAGTTGGTCGGGGTGTTCCCTTCCGAGGAAGAGGCGCAGGCATATAAGACAGAGCTGGAGTCCTCGGCCCTGGCCCAGTCGAGATAATCTGTCTGGGATGAAGTAACCTGCTAGTTTGGATGCACCTGATCACCCTGCGAAGGCGGCGCCTTGCGCAGGGTGATTTCATTTTGCGCCATTGCTAGATCACCTCAAGCGAGCCGCACGATGCCTGTTTTGTTTTCTGACCGTCCGTGTCCTGTATTCGCTCTGCTGTTTGTGTTGGCCGGCTCGTCGAGCGCCCTGGCCGATGATCGCACTGCGTTAGTTAACCTGATCAACGATTACCGGCAAATGCCCCAGCAGTGCCAGGGTAAGGCATTCGATGCCGCCGGCCCGTTGCAGGCCGAAGCGCGTCTTGACCGGGCTCAGATCAGTGGCGGCAGCGACCTGCTCGCAGCCTTGCAGGCGACCGGTTATCAGCCGGCCACGGTACGGGTCATCAGCCTGTCTGGCAGCGTGACCCTGGCCAGCGTGGCCAAGGCCGTCACCGAGCGTTACTGCGCCACCGTGCTGGATGCGCAGTACACCGACATCGGCGTGCAACAGGTCGGCAATAGTTGGCATATCGTGCTCGCCCGGCCGCTGCTGCAGGCCGGTCTGCCGACCTGGGAGGACGCCGGTCGCGCGGTGTTGCAGGCGGTCAATGCCGCCCGTGCAAAGCCACAGCGCTGTGGCACCCAGCCTGTCGATGCTGCGCCGGCCTTGCGTTGGAGCGATAGCCTGGCGCAGACGGCGCTGGCGCACAGCCGCGATATGGCCACGCACAACTACTTCAGCCACACCGCCCGCGATGGCAGCCTGGCCGGGCAGCGGGCCACGCGCGCCGGTTATGCCTGGCAGTTGGTCGGCGAGAACATTGCCGCCGGGCAGGGCAGTGCCAAACAGGTGGTCGACGGCTGGCTGAGCAGCCCGGCGCACTGTTTCAACGTGATGAATGCGGAGTTCAGCGAGATGGGGGCGGCTTATGCGGTTGATCCGCAGAGCGATGCAGGTATTTACTGGACCCAGATGTTCGGTACGCCACAGTGAAGGCCTGAACGCTGGGATGACGCGCTGCACCGAGCGGTGCAGCGCGCGCGGTCATCAGTCCTGGCGGCTGGTGACTTCGAGCAGGTGATAACCGAACTGGGTCTTCACCGGGCCTTGCACCACGTTGACCGGAGCGCTGAATACCACGGTATCGAACTCCTTGACCATCTGGCCTGGGCCGAACGAGCCCAGGTCACCGCCCTGGCGGCTGGACGGGCAGCTGGAGTTGTCCTTGGCGACCTGGGCGAAGTCGGCACCGCCCTCGATAGCGGCTTTCAGTTCGTTGCACTTATCTTCGGTGGCAACCAGGATGTGGCGGGCAGTGGCTTTGGCCATGGGGCGTTACTCCTTTCAAAGAAGTGCGAAGCCTACCGCAATCTTGTCCAGGTCCGCTGCCGTTTTTGCCGTGATGCGCTTCGCCAGCGGACCGATAGCAGGCTCTGGTGGGCGCCCTCAGCGGGTAACGATATGCACACGCCCTGCGCTATGGTCGCGGCCCGGTGCGTGACGATTGGCCGCGCGACCGGGTATGGCATTGTCACCCGCGGCCAGTTCTTCAGCGGTGCTCTTGTCGGCGTCGGTTACGCCGCTGCTGGTCGAGGTGGCATCCGGGTAGCCGGTGGTCAGGGCTTCGGTGCTGGCTGTCAGCGGTCGCTCATCTTCGCCCCACTGGCTGCTGCGTTCATTCACGTCGATGGCGCCATGGCGCGTCAGGGTTTCCTCCACGGCCGGCACCTGGGCGCTGTTGTCCAGGCTTACGGTGACCAGCGTCGAGCCGCGGCGCATGGCTTCAGGGTAGGGGCCGGTGTCGGCGTCATCGGTGAATACCGAGCGGAAGAACGCGCTGACCGCATCACCCACGGACTGCGATTGCTGCTTGCCGGCGGCAATGTCCATCGGCTCACTGTCGACCGTCGCTGGGTTGCTGGAGGCCGACAGCTGGATAGCCCCGTTGGCGATGCCCTGGGCGATCAAGGCCTGTTTGGCTTGGTCGGCCTCAGTGTAGTGGTCGAATGCGGCGATCAGTATCTGGCTCATGCAAGTACCTCTTTCAGGTCAGTGGAGGCGCGTGTTACGGCCCTGTCCCGATATTGGTCGTGCGCGGCGCAGCGATGGTTCAAGCGGATTTGTATGGGCAATTGAGTCGTGCGGCGCGGCAAAAATAAATCGAACCTCTGCCAGCAGTAGCCCTCGATATCCCTGTAACCCATAGGAAATGAGGTGTCATATGAGTAGCACTCAAGACAAACTGAAAGGCCATGCCAACGAAACCATCGGCAAGGTCAAGGAAGGCATCGGCAAGGCGACCGATAATCCACGCCTGGAAGGTGAAGGCGATGCCCAACAGATCAAGGGCAAGGGCCAGCAGCTCAAGGGCGATGCGAAAGATGCGATCAAGCGCGGTGTCGACAAGGTCTGACATCTGGCGCTGAGCAAAACCCGGCCCTTTCAAGGGGGCCGGGTTTTTTTATGCGTAGCGTTCGTCGTTAGCACTGGGGGCTGCTAAGAAGGCAGCTTGTGTGATGGGGTTCACCGGTTCGCGTACTGGGCAACAGTGCCGGTATATATCCAGCGGGTTGCAGGCGGCAAAATCGGCGATGTGGGTTTAGAATGAAGAGCATGGGGCTGACACTGGATCATCGTCGGCGGCGCCCATGTTCTGATTTCCATCCGAGCGTATGCCCGTGCGCAGCGCTCGCTACAACCTGCAAGGATTACTGTGTTGATCAAGAACGCTATGCGTGCGCTGCTGTTGGCCAGCAGCCTGTTGAGCCTGAGCTGCTGGGCGCAGATGGCTCCGCTCGAGGCCATGAACATGGTAGCCCTGCAGCGCAGTCTGGGGCAGATCGTGGCCAAGGATTATCTGATGATCGGCTCTGGGGTGAAGGTTGACGACGCCAGCAAGCAGCTCACCGACACCATGGCGCTTTTCGAGGATCACCACGCTCAACTTAAAGCCTATGCGCCGAATGACGCCATCCGTGCTGCATTGGATAAAGTCGAGCGTACCTGGAGTGAATACCGCGTGCTGGTCACCGCCACTCCAGACAAGGCTCAGGCCCCTGCGGTGCTGGCCAAAGCCGAGGAGCTGGTGCAGCAGTGCCAACAGGCGACAGACCTGTTCGAGCAACTCAATGGCGATGCTGCTTCCCGTTCGATCAACCGCAGTGGCTGGAACCGCGTGCTGACCCAGCGCAGTGCCATGTTCTACATGGCCCGTGCCTGGGGTGTCGAGGCGCCGGGGCTGGACGAGTCTTTCGAGGCATCGGTCAAAGAGTTCGGTCTGATCATGCAGGAGCTGCAAGCCGCTGGCGCCCCCAACGCAGAAATCGCCGATGCCTTGCGCAAGACCGATGCGCGCTGGCAGTTCGCGAGTAAGGCCTTCGCCTCCAAGGAATTTGTGCCGACCATCGTTGCCATCAACGCCGAAGCACTGTTCCGCCAGCTCAACGAAATGACCCGCCTCTACGCCGGCTTGCGCGAAGACGGCCTCTGATTCGTCCCCTGCGCCCGGCGCCCGGCGCCTCTTGCCAGGCACGGGCGAGCAGTCCAATTCGCTGCAAGACGCTGGCAATTTCTCGTTTCCCCTGTCGGCAAAGTTTTGCCCTTTGACGGCAAAGAGCCGTGCTGGGTGTTCGCTGCAAGCCCTGTAATGCCTGGGTGGCCACTAGCTGGCCCAGATTCTGCTTGATGCCGGTCATGACACTGCCAGGAGGCCTTATGACCAGCATCACCAGCAGCACCCCAGCGATGGTCAGTTACTACACCAGCCAGGCGAATGCCTTATCCGCCAAGACCGACACCAATGCCGAGGGTGCCGCTAGCAGCGACCCACTGGCAGAACTGCGCCGCTATGCCGGCCAGGTAGTCGCGCGCAGCGAAGGTGGTTTGCTGCGCGCGCTGAATAACGGCACGGGCACGACGGCCTCCTCCAGTGCTACGGCTGCCGGCGGTGCAAGCGGCAGTGCGGCTACGGCCACTATTCCGCTGCCGGATGTCGCCGACCTGGACCGCGACGAAGCCAATAAGCTGCTGGGGCAAGTCCAGACCCTGATCGATCAGGGTCTGGACAAGAGCATCAGCTTCAGTGGCGTCAATGGCGATAAGGAAACCCAATCATTGGATACCTACCGCCAGTGGTTGCAGGAGAAGGGCGGTATCAGCGTTTACGCCTGATGCGTGTCGAAGACTTCAGCCAGATGTTCTTGGTAACGCAGGACATCCCCCTCGATGGCTGGGCGTTTCATCACGTCGACGCAGAGAAAGGTTGGCAGGGCGGTCATGCCCAGGAACTCATTGGCCTTGTGAAACGGCAGGTAGACCGCATCCACACCCTTGCCTGCAAAGAAGTCTGACGGGTCGTCGAAGGCCTGTTGCGGCGCATTCCAGGTCAACGACAGCATGTATTGCTTACCCTGGATCATGCCGCCGCTGCCGTACTTCTGCGAGGCATCGGAGCGGGTGCGACCATCGCTGGCATAGAGGCTGCCATGGCCAGCGGTAAAGACTTCGTCGAGGTACTTCTTCACCGTCCAGGGTGCGCCCATCCACCAGCCGGGCATCTGGTAGATCACCACATCGGCCCACAGGTATTTGGCCACCTCGTCGTCCACCTCATAACCCGCGTCGATATGGGTCTGGCGCAGGTCATGGCCGGCGCGGTCGAGAAAGGCCAGCGCGGTGTCATGCAGGGTGGTGTTGTAACGGCCATCGGAATGGGCGAACTGTTTGCCGCCGTTGAGCAGCAGGATCTTCTTCATGGCATCAGCCTCCTTATAGGGGAATAACGGCATGCTAAAGCCTGCGCCCCTGCCGAAACACCGGCCGGGGCGCAAATGACATGTGCTCTAGGGGCAAGAATGGCGAGGCCAAGCCTGCTGTAGCGTTAGTAACGCTGACTGCTATGGGGAGTGGCGCGGCAGGTTGATCCGCGCTCGCTGTGTTACAGCTTAAAGTGTCCGACCAGTTCATCCAGTTGCGTCGACAGGCTCTGCAGGCTGGTGCTGGATTGGGTGAGCTGGTCGGCGATCTGGGTGGTTTCTTGGGTGAAATGGTTGATCTGCTCGACGTTGCGGTTGATTTCCTCGACCACGCAGGACTGCTCCTCGGTCGCAGTGGCCACCTGAATGTTCTGATCGTTGATCTGGCTGATATGGCCATTGATCTGCTCCAGGGCCGCGGAGGCCCTGCCGGCGTACTCCACCACCTGTTCGCTCTGCTGCCGGCCCCTGGCCATGACCTCCACCGCCGCGCGGGATTCGCGCTGCAGGCGGTCGATCACCTGCTGGATTTCTTCGGTCGAAGCGCCCGAGCGGCTGGCCAGCGTGCGCACCTCGTCAGCCACCACGGCAAAGCCGCGGCCCTGTTCGCCGGCACGGGCGGCTTCGATGGCGGCGTTGAGTGCCAGCAGGTTGGTTTGCTCGGAGATGCTGCGGATGGTGTTGAGCGTCGAGCTGATCGCGTTGATCTGCCCGGCGAGGGTCTCGACCACCTGGGAGGCCTGCTGCAGTTCGCCGCTGAGGGTTTCGATCTGTTGCTGAGCCTGGGTCACCACGTCGCGGCCATCGCCGGCCTGGGTGCTGGCTTCGCTGGCCATGCGCGCGGCATTTTCGGCGTTACCGGCGATTTCGTTGACCGTGGCGCCGAGCTCATGGACCGCCGTGGCGACCTGCACCGTGCGATCACTCTGGGCGGCGCAGTTGCTCTGGGTCAGGCGAGCACGCTCGGCTACTTCGCGGGCCATGGCCGAAAGCTGCCGTGAGTTGCCGGCCAACTGCTGCATGGTGCCGTGAATCTTGTCGATAAAGCGGTTGAAGCTGTTGGCGATCTCGCTCAGCTCGTCCTGGCCTGGCAGCTCGATACGCGTATTCAGTGCCAGGTTTTCGGCGGCATTGCCCAGCTTGTCCTGCAGGATGGAAACGCGACGGCGCAGGTTGGCGACGATCAACCAGGCGGTGATAAAGGACACCACCAGGCCAAGGGCAATAATTGCCAGTTGCCGGGTGCGGCCGCTGGCATAACTTTCATTGCTGCGCTGGTTCTGTTGCTCGGCCTGCTGCAGCAAACCGTCGAGCAGCTCGTTGGCGCCCTGGCGCATCACCCCATAACTTTTGGCGTACTGGTCACGGTAGATCTGCTGGGCGCGGGGCATATCGCCGCCATCGAGGGCTTGCAACAGGGGGGTCAGCTCTGCACTCACCATACTCTCGAACTGATCGAGCAGGCGCTGTGCCTGGGCCTTGCGCTCCGGGTTGACCTGAGCCTCGACTGCATTGCGCATGGCTTCGCGCATGCCTGGGATGTCCTCGTTGAGCGCCTCTTGAACCCGTGTCTTGACCCCGCGTTCGTCGCGCAGGCCTGTGTCCTGCAGCAGCATCATGTCGATGCCCACGCGCATGCGCGGGATGCGTGAGGCTGCTTCGGCCATGGCGCGCATCGGTGCCGAGGTATTGAGGTACAGCGCACTGGCCTGCTGCTGCATGGTGGACATGCTGTTCAGGCTGGTCACTGCCACCAGAATCAGGGCAATGCAGGGAATGGCCACAGCGATAATCAGGCGGGTTTTCAGAGTCAGTGAGTCGAGGCGCATGAGGCCCATTCCTTATTAGAATGAAACAGCAGTATAGGTGGGGCTAGCTGACTACGCCGGCAGGTTGGCTATGCATTCGCACCCGGTCAGGAAGTCGGCAGATACGAGGAAATCATGAGCCGCCTTCTTTACCTGTTAGGGGCTGTTTGCGTTTCGTCGCGAGCCGCGTTGCCGCGAAAAATCTCGCCAGGCCGGGCGGCGTTCCGCCAGGCAGAGGACGCCGGTAATGGTGTTCCCTTGCCAAGTCCTCCAGCAGCGCATGGCGAGATTTTGTGCGCAACCTAGACGGCCTCACCCGAAGGGCCCGGCGCGGCCGCGAACGAAACGGCAATCATGTCGGGCATCATGGCGTTGCCGATATGCCTGGTGATCACCGCCGCCAACACCGGCTTGAGCGAGGGTTATCTGCTGCGCGTAATCAAGGCCTATCAGTTGGCCATGCCGGTCGCTTTTTGCTGTGTGCTGTTCGTGCGGCCGGTGGTCATGATGCTGGTGCGTTTGACGACTCGTTCGGTGCCGTAACGAGCGTTGTCAGGTGCCTGTTTGGCTATCGTAGGGCGTGACAGTGTCTATCCGCTGCATCGCGCCGAGCCGAGAATGCAGGCCGACGCTACGGCCGAGCTTGTCATGCACATCGCCCTCCTCACTTTCGACAGTTTCAACGAGTTCGATTCGTTGGTTGCCCAGGCTCAGGCTGGTGACTCAGCGGGTGCCGAATACCACCATGGTCTTGCCTTTGACGTGGACCAGGCCCTGTTCTTCCAGAGCCTTGAGGACACGCCCGACCATTTCTCGTGAGCAGCCGACGATACGACCGATTTCCTGGCGGGTAATCTTGATCTGCATGCCGTCAGGGTGGGTCATGGCGTCAGGTTGCTTGCACAGGTCGAGCAGGGTGCGGGCAACGCGGCCGGTGACGTCGAGGAAAGCCAGGTCGCCAACCTTGCGTGTGGTGTTGCGTAGGCGCTCGGCCATCTGGCTGCCGAGGGCGAACAGAATGTCCGGGTCTTGCAGGGTCAGTTCGCGGAACTTGGCGTAGCTGAGTTCGGCGACCTCGCACTCGGTCTTGGCACGGACCCAGGCGCTGCGTTCCTTCTCTGTACCATCCTTTTCGAACAGACCCATTTCGCCAAAAAAGTCCCCCGAGTTGAGATAGGCGATGATCATTTCCCGACCATCGTCATCTTCGATCAGGATGGTGACCGAGCCTTTGACGATGAAGAACAGAGTTTCGCAGCGGTCGCCCGCATAAATGATGGTGCTTTTTGCGGTGTAGCGACGGCGATGACAATGGGCGAGAAGCTTGTCCAGGTTCTTGATCTTGGGTGTGAGGGTGATAGCGACCATGCGAAGTCCCGAGTGTAATAATGAAGCCTTATCCGGCTGACGATTTTTTATAAGTCTAATTTTCGGTCGAGTGTGCCAGTAATCCGGCGTCAGCTTAGCAAACACTTTTAGGCAAGGGTCTGTTTTGCGACGTACGTAGCATAAGGCTGTTGAACTTTGCTCGATCTGTGATGTAGGTCGAGGCCGTTCTTGGGTCCAGGTCGCCCTTGCATGCCTCTTACAGCATAGGCGCTGTGCTAAGCTACGGCTCTTTTTAACTGCGGGGGCCGCGTAATGAAAGCGCGTATTCAGTGGGCTGGCGAAGCCCTGTTCATCGGCGAGTCGGGCAGTGGCCACGCGGTCGTCATGGACGGTCCACCGGAGAGTGGCGGGCGCAATCTGGGCATACGGCCCATGGAAATGCTGCTGATCGGCCTGGGTGGCTGCAGCAATTTCGATGTGGTGAGTATCCTGAAGAAGTCACGCCAGCCGGTGGAAAGCTGTGAGGCCTTCCTCGAGGCCGAACGTGCCACTGAAGAGCCGAAGGTGTTCACCAAGATTCACCTGCATTTCGTGGTCAAGGGGCGCGGGTTGAAAGAGGCTCAGGTCAAGCGGGCCGTCGAGCTGTCGGCGGAGAAGTACTGCTCGGCATCGATCATGCTGGGTCGCGCCGGTGTGGAAATCACTCACGACTACGAGATTGTCGAGCTGGGCTAGGGTCTGTTGCCGTTTCGTTCGCTCACGACGAAACGGGAGCAGACCCTAATACTTCGATACTCAGCAAAAAGGGCGCCGCGGCGCCCTTTTTGCTGGCTGAGGTAAGCCCTCAGATGCGGTAGGTGCTTGATGTCATCACCTTGGATAGCAGGGACATGCCGAGCTTCACCGGCGCCGGGAAGCGCAGGCCGCCGGCCTCCAGGGCGTTGCTGGCGTGGGCCTGCTCGTCGGTGCGCATCTGCTCGAGGATCGCTCGCGACTTTTCGTCTTCCGGCGGTAACTGCTCCAGGTGGTCATCGAGGTGTTTGACCACCTGGTCTTCGGTAGCGGCAACAAAACCCAGGCTGACCTTGTCGCTGATCAGCCCGGCCACTGCCCCAACGCCGAAGGACAGGCCATAGAACAGCGGGTTGAGCACGCTGGGCTGGCTACCCAGTTGGCGGATGCGCTGTTCGCACCAGGCTAAGTGGTCGATTTCCTCTTCCGCGGCATGCTCCATGGCCGCGCGGACTTCGGGCAGCTTGGCCGTCAGCGCCTGGCCCTGATAAAGCGCCTGGGCGCAGACCTCGCCGGTGTGGTTGATGCGCATCAGACCGGCGATGTGACGTGTCTGCTGTTCATCGAGTTGCGCGTCGGGCTGCACGATGGCAGGCGAAGGCCTGCCCGGCTGGCCACTGAAGGGCAGCAGGGTGCGCAGCGCGGTGTCGGCTTGCAGCAGCAGGCGATCGAGGGGGGAATACTGACGTTCACTGGCCATGGTCATTCTCCGGCAGGTCACAACGGCCGTCAGTTTACTCCAAACGTCCAGCTGCGGCTTGCGGTGCATCGTCTCAGGCGCTCGCTGACTTGCACGGCGGCACGCCTGCGGCGAGGATGGAGGCGCCTATGATCATGGCCGAGATGTTTGGCAGGAGCGCATGTGAAGAATGATATCCATGACCTGGGACTGGTCATCGACTCCCGGATCAAACTGATCCTGATCGAGTCCTGGGATGAGCCGCGGGTGCTGGAAACCCTGACCAGTCTGGCGGTCAAGCGCGGTTTGGGGTTGCAGACCTGGTCGATTACCGAAGGTTTGCAACGCAGTGCCGGTGTGCCCGCCCCGGACGATGCTCCGGCCAGTCAGGACCCTGAAGTGGCGCTGCGCTTGATCAAGGCGGACCCGCAGCCAACGCTGTATGTCGCCTGCGATCTGCATCCCTTTCTGGATGACAACCCGCGGTTAGTGCGCTTGCTCAAGGACATTGCCATGCGCCAGAGCGCGCAGGCGCCCACCCTGGTGCTGGTGTCCCACGCCTGCAAATTGCCGCCGGAGGTGCAGCGTTTTGCGGCGCGCTTCAGCCTGGCTCTACCCAGTGAAGAAGAGCTGTTGTCCATTGTCCGCGAAGAGGCCAGCCGCTGGAGCGAGCGCAACCGCAGCGCGCGGGTGCGCACCGACAACCTCACGTTGCAGCAGGTGGTGAAGAACCTGCGCGGTATGAGTCATGCGGAGGCGCGTTCACTGGCGCGTACCATCATCTGTGACGATGGTGCCATCACCCAGGACGATTTGCCGGAACTCAATCGCACCAAATTCCAACTGCTGGACCTGGAGGGCGTGTTGAGTTTCGAGCACGACACGGCGCGCTTTGCCGAGGTGGGTGGGCTGCTCAATCTCAAACGCTGGTTGGCCGAGCGGCAAACGGTGTTTCTGCAAGGGCAGGGCAGTGATTCGCCCAAAGGCATGCTGCTGGTGGGGGTGCAGGGTGGCGGCAAGAGCCTGGCGGCCAAGGCGGTCGCGGGGCTCTGGGGTGTGCCGCTGCTGCGCCTGGATTTCGGCAGCCTGTACAACAAGTTCTTCGGCGAAACCGAGCGCAACCTGCGCGAAGCCCTGCGGCTGGCCGAGCAGATGGCGCCCTGCGTGCTGTGGATGGATGAGATCGAAAAAGGCCTGGCTACCGGCGACAATGACGGTGGGGTCAGTCAGCGGGTATTGGGCACTCTGCTGACCTGGATGGCTGAGCGTAAGGCGCCGGTATTTATGGTCGCCACTGCCAATGTCATCGCCCATCTGCCGCCGGAGCTGGTACGCAAGGGGCGTTTCGACGAGTTGTTCTTTGTCGACTTACCGACCGCCGAGGTACGGGATGAGATTTTGCGCATTCACCTGTGCCGTCGTGACCTGGCACCGGAAACCTTTGACATGGGCGCGCTGGTGGCGTTGAGCGAGGGCTTCTCTGGCGCAGAGTTGGAGCAGGCGGTGGTCAGCGCCCTGTATGCCGCCCAGGCCCGCCAACAAGCGGTGGACCAGGTGCTGCTGGCGCACAGCCTGCAAAGCACCTCGCCGCTGTCGGTGGTGATGGCCGAAGACCTGGCCGCGTTGCGCGCCTGGGCTCAGGGTCGCACCGTCAAGGCGGGTTGAGTGCGACGCGACGATTGAGTCGGCCGCTGATCAGGCGGGTGAGGCTGCGCGGCAGTAGCCGTGGCAAGCGACTGAGCAGGCGGGTGCGCCAGCCTGGGATGATCACTGCGCGATTCTTGTCCAGGCCGCGCATGGCCAGCAGGGCCACTTCTTCGGCGCTCAGCACCAGCTTGCTGCCCGCCAGGTTGTTCAGGTTCATGCCGGCCTTGCGAAAGAAGGCGCTGCGCGTCGGGCCGGGGCACAACACGGATACGCCGACCCCGCTGGACGCCAGTTCGACGCGCAACCCTTCGGAAAAATGCAGCACATAGGCCTTGCTGGCGCAGTAACTGCTCAGCCACGGACCTGGCTGGAAGGCTGCCAGCGAGGCAACGTTGAGAATCTGCCCTTGACCGCGGCGGGCCATGGCGCCACCGATAGCGTGACACAGGCGAGTAAGCGCGAGCATGTTGAGTTCGACCAGGCGCTGCACGTCGCTCCAGTCCTGCTCGATAAAGGCGCCGTGCTGGCCGATGCCGGCATTGTTGACCAGCAGCTCGATCAGGTAGTCGCTTTGCTCCAGCTCATGCAGCAGGCCCGACAGTTGAATCGGTTGCGCCAGGTCGCAGGTGCGAAACAGCACCTCCACGCCAAAGCGCTGGGCCAGCTCGTAGGCGATGCTTTCCAGCGCATCGCGTTGACGTGCCACCAGGATCAGGTTGCGCCCACGGCGCGCCAACGCTTCGGCCAGGGCCAGGCCAATACCGCTGGAGGCGCCAGTAACGAGAGCGTAACGGGGCATAGCGACTCCGGTTTGGCGTACGCCCCGCGGTGGCGGGGCGTGGCAAGGGCAGGGTGGCGACTCAGTTGCTGGGGGAGGACAGGCTGCTGAAGTCCAGCCCGCTCATGGCCAAGCCCATGGCCAGCATGGCGAAGCCGCCAAGAAAGAGCGCGATGATACTGCCGAGCATCAGTGCAATGAACAGCCCGGCGAGAATTTTCACTGGCAGGCTGTTCGGCGGTGCCGGCGGACCATAGCGGTTGGCGCCGTCATTCCCCGGGATCAGCAGCATCAGTAACCAGAAAACACTATTTACCAACGGCACCAGGTTAAGTAGCAGCAGCCAGGCGCTCCAGCCGATATCGTGGAGGCGCTGTGCGCCGATCTGCACGCTGATCACCAGCATGGCCACTACCAAGACGATGGTCAGTAAGCCACCGACTATGTCGGAGAGTGCTGCCGCGATACCGACCACCCCCATGACTGCGACGAAGGCTGCCATCATCACCAGGGACCAGGCCAGGTAGCGCAGGCGGCCGATGCGGCCGTTGATGGAAAAGACCTTCAGTTCGCTCACTTCGGGCAGCGCTTCGGTCACATCAGCCCGCGGCGTTGCGTAAGGGTGGGCCGCGGCTGATGGTTGAGCGGTTGCAGGTGGCTGCGCCGGTGTTTGTTCAGCCAGTTGCGCCTGGCGCGCCAGGTACTTGTCGATGATGATGCCGCAGGCCATGCATTCCGGGCTCTTGGGCTGGCGATGGGCGCACTTCGGACAGCTCATCTCAGGCAGGCTGGTCGAGGGCGCGATGGGGGCTGGGTCAGCCGCTACCAGTGACAGATTGGCAGCCAGGTCGTGCTCCTTGCGCACGCAGGCTCCGGCGCGTTGCAGCGCAGCCAGATAATGCTCGGCCTCTTCATCTGTCAGGTCGCGCTTGAGAGCGACGGTGCCGCCCTTGAACAGGCTGTCTATGCGCGTGTGGTCGCTCTTGAACAGACGAACGAGGTTATCCTTGACGGTATCGAGCGCCATTTCTGGCATCAGTTCACCATCAAACACGATCTTGTAACGGGTCGGGGCCATGCGAGCTTCCTTGTTGACGCACTGTGGGTCAGCACCGGGTGCTGGATGTAGCTAAGCATTTCGCCGAGCATTCGGCGAGGGGGCGATGTACTGAGTGTTTTAACACTGGGCAAGCCTGCGTCAACATAGCGCTACAGGTGAAGCATCGGCCGACCAGCAGCAGAATTGGCTGGCCGAAGCGTCTGTCAGCGGCTCAGATGCTGGGATAAGCGCTGACTCCTTGCCAGGGCATCCCGGTACTCCTGGTCCAGGCGCTCGATCAGCGCCGCCACGCTGGGCAGGTCGTTGATTCCGCCAGCGCCTTGTCCGGCGGACCAGACGGTCTTCCAGGCCTTGGCTTCCTCGCTCATCGGCTTGAGCTTCTCGCCATAGTTCACCTCGCCCTTGCCCAGGCGTTGCAAGTCGTAGCCGGCCTGCTCAAGGCTCTGACGCATAAAGCTGGCGGGGACACCGGATACCGCCGGGGTATGGATGATATCGGCGGCGCGCGCGTCCAGCAGCATCTGCTTGTAGGCCGGTGAGGCGTCGTTCTCCTGGGTGGCGATGAAGCGCGTGCCCAGGTAGGCCAGGTCGGCGCCGAGCAGCTGGGCGGCGAGAATTTCGTGGCCATGGTTGAGGCAGCCGGCCAGCAGTAAGGTCTTGTCGAAAAACTGGCGTATCTCGGCGATCAGCGCGAACGGGCTCCAGGTCCCGGCATGGCCGCCGGCACCGGCGGCTACGGCGATCAGCCCATCGACGCCGGCCTCGGCAGCTTTTTCGGCATGCCGGCGGGTGGTGACATCATGGAATACCAGTCCGCCGTAGCTGTGCACGGCATCGACCACATCCTTTACCGCGCCCAGGCTGGTAATGACGATCGGTACTTGATGGGCCACGCACAACGCCAGGTCTGCCTGCAGGCGAGGGTTGCTGGCGTGGACGATCAGGTTGACCGCGTAAGGTGCTGCGCTGCTCTGCAGGCCTGCTTCGATGGTTTCCAGCCAGTGTTTGAAGCCGCTGCTGTCGCGCTGATTGAGGGCCGGAAAGCTGCCGACGATGCCGTTGTTGCAGCACGCCAGCACCAATTGCGGGTTGGACACCAGGAACATCGGCGCGGCAACCACTGGCAGGCGCAGGCGATTTTCGAGCAGGGCGGGTAGCGACATGGCGAAACTCCAGCGAACGGATTGGCTCAGAACGGTTTGACGACGACCAGGATGACGACCCCAAGCAGTACCAGCACCGGGGCTTCGTTGAACCAGCGGTAGAACACATGGCTGCGTTGGTTTTCGCCGTTGGCAAAGCGCTTGAGTTGGGCGCCACAGACATGGTGATAACCAATCAGCAGCACGACCAGGGTCAGCTTGGCGTGCATCCAGTCCTGGCTGAAGTAGTAGCTCGGGTTGAGCGTCAGCAGCCAGATGCCCAGGCCCACTGTGGCAATCATGGAAGGCTGCATGATGCCGCGGTAGAGCTTGCGCTCCATCACGCAGAAACGCTCGCGGCTGGGCGCGTCATCACTCATCGCGTGGTAGACGAACAGCCGCGGTAGATAGAACAGGCCGGCGAACCAGCAGACCATGGCGATGATGTGCAGGGCCTTGAGCCATAGGTAAAGCATGATGCCCCTCCGGGGTCAGATTAAGGCTCTGATAGTAGAGGCCTGTGCGCCGTGCGTCATCTGCATGGTTGGCCCCTGGCCGATGCGGCCTTATCATCGGCAACTTTCCAATGGTTCTTTGCAAGGGGCGCGTCATGGTCAAGGTAGGTATCGTCGGCGGCACAGGCTACACGGGCGTGGAGCTGCTGCGTCTGCTGGCCCAGCACCCACAGGCACAGGTCGAGGTCATTACCTCGCGTTCCGAGGCGGGACTGCGGGTCGACGAGATGTACCCGAACCTGCGTGGTCACTACCCGGATCTCGCCTTCAGCGTGCCGGATGTCGCTACCCTCGGCGCATGTGATGTGGTGTTCTTCGCTACGCCCCATGGTGTGGCCCACGCCCTGGCCGGTGAGCTGCTCGCTGCTGGGACCAAGGTCATCGACCTGTCGGCTGACTTCCGTCTGCAGGATGCTGACGAATGGGCCAAGTGGTATGGCCAGCCCCATGGCGCGCCGGACCTGCTGCCGGAAGCGGTGTATGGCTTGCCTGAGGTCAATCGTGAAGCGATCAAGCAGGCGCGCCTGATTGCGGTGCCGGGTTGCTATCCCACTGCCGCACAGCTGGCGCTGATTCCGTTGCTGGAGGCCGGTCTGGCCGATACCACGCAAGTGATCGCCGACTGCAAGTCCGGGGTCAGCGGTGCTGGCCGCGGTGCCAGTGTTGGTTCGCTGTTCAGCGAGGCCGGCGAGAGCATGAAAGCCTACGGGGTGAAAGGCCATCGGCATCTGCCAGAAATTCGCCAGGGGCTGCGCCGGGCTGCTGGTAAGGATGTCGGCCTGACCTTTGTGCCGCACCTGACACCAATGATCCGCGGCATACATGCGACTCTCTACGCCACTGTAGTCGATCGCTCGGTGGACCTGCAGGCGCTGTTCGAACAGCGCTATGCCAATGAACCCTTCGTCGATGTGATGCCCGCCGGCAGCCACCCGGAAACCCGCAGTGTGCGCGGTGCCAACGTCTGCCGGATCGCCGTGCATCGTCCGCAGAATGGTGATCTGGTGGTGGTGCTGTCGGTCATTGATAACCTGGTCAAGGGCGCCTCTGGCCAGGCGGTGCAGAACATGAACATTATCTTCGGGCTCGATGAGCGTCTGGGTCTGTCCCACGCAGCCCTGCTGCCCTGATGGGCGGCTGGGAGGTTCGCCCTACTGACCCGCGCCGTACCCGGCGCGTGCGTCTGGCGTTGGCTGCGCTGATTCTGGCTATTCCGCTGGCTTTCTACCTGGGTACGCAGTGGTCTTTCCTGGCGGCGCCCGCTGGCGAGGGTGCACACACCAAGCGCCAGCAGGAGGGCGAATTGCGTCAGGAGGTAGAAGACCTGCAGCAGCGCCTGGCGGTGGTCAGTAGTGGCGAGCGCGTGGCCCAGCAGGCTAATGAGCAAAGTCGCCTGACGATCAAATTACTGGAAGAGCAGATCTTCAAGTTGCAGCAGAATCTGGCGTTCTATAAAGGTGTCCTGGCGCCCGGTAGTCGGCGTGAGGGCTTGCGTATTCAGACGTTCGAGCTGCAACCCACAGATGTACCTGGCCGCTTCCGCTACAAATTGTTGTTGAGCCGAGTCGGTGATGGTGAAGAACCGTTGCAGGGGCAACTGCACGTGGTGATCGATGGGCATCGGGACAAGCAAGCTGTCAGTCTCGAACTGGCGCCGCTGACCGAAGGGTTAGCTGATGCCCTGACTGATCAAACGATTGCCTTTTCCTTCAAGCACTTTCAGGCTATTCCTGAGGCGGCACGTTTTGGCGAGCTCGCGGTGCCGGAGGGTTTTATCCCGGATGAGGTCAAGGTGCAGGCACAGGTCAAGGGAGAGAAACCCCTGGTCCGAACATTCAAATGGTTAGACGCAAGAGTGACGATTCCCAATGTGGAGTAAAGACAAGAGCAAGACCGACCTGCAGCGCTTCACCGGCAAAACCAGCCTGATCGCCGCGGGCGCTGAGCTGAGTGGCAGCCTGTGCTTTCAAGGTGCCGTGCAGATCGATGGACGGGTCAGCGGTAACCTGTTGGCCACTGACGGGATGGTGCGGGTCAGTGTCGAAGGTCGGGTTGAAGGCGAGCTACGCGCTCCCCATATAGTCATTGATGGCGAAGTGGTAGGTGATGTACATGCCGGCGAGCATCTCGAGTTGGGCAGTCGTGCGCGGGTACGCGGTAACCTGTATTACGCTCTGATGGAGATGGCGATGGGGGCGAAGATCGAGGGGCGTTTGTGCCCGCTTGGCGAAGCCAGCACGCCCCTGCAACTGCCGGAAACCCTGGATATGCAGAATAGTTGACCGCTTTTCTCGGGTAAGCGGATAATATGAAGCCTCAACGCAACAAGGCGCACTGCGCCAGGAGAGAGTCAGAATGAGCGTCGAAACCTTCACCCCCACAGCCTTGCTGTTTACGCAAGGCGCGGCGAGCAAGGTGAAGAGCCTGGTCGATGAGGAGGGCAATCCTCGCCTCAAATTGCGGGTCTTTGTGACCGGCGGCGGCTGCTCGGGCTTTCAGTATGGCTTCACGTTTGATGAGGAAGTCGCTGACGATGACACCATTGTCGAGCGCGAAGGCGTCAGTCTGGTTGTCGATCCGATGAGTTTTCAATACCTTGCCGGTGCCGAGGTCGACTATCAGGAAGGTCTTGAGGGTTCACGCTTCGTGATCAAGAACCCGAACGCCACCACCACCTGTGGTTGTGGCTCGTCCTTCTCGATCTGAGCCCTGCCGCTGAATAGAAACGCCGTGCTTATGCACGGCGTTTTCGTTTGTGGTTCAGGCCGGGTAGATCGCGCCAAGCACCCTTAGGCCGCGGGCGCCGGTGACACTGGGGCGGTTGGCGGGTATCGATTCCATGCAGCAGTGTGCAAGCCAAGCGAACGCCATGGCCTCCACCCAGTCTGGCGCAATGCCATAGGCCTCGGTACTGGCGACATGGGTGCCCTCAAGCAATTCCGCGAGCCGAGTCATCAAGCTACGGTTGTGTGCGCCGCCGCCACATACCAGCAGTTGGTCTGTGATGGGTTGAGCTTGGCGCAAAGCACGGACGATGCTCTGGACGCTGAGCTCAAGTAGCGTCGCTTGCACGTCGGCGGGATCGAGGACTGGATGCACGGCGAGGTGACGATCCAGCCAGGGAAGGTTGAACAGCTCACGCCCGGTGCTCTTCGGGCCTTGCGTCTGGAAGAACGCATCGGAAAGGAGTGCCTTGAGCAAGTCAGGCTGCACCTGACCGCTAGCTGCCCAGGCACCATCGCGGTCATAGGCGAGACCCTGGTGACGCTCGATCCAGGCATCCATAAGCACGTTGCCCGGCCCACTGTCGAAGCCGCTTGCCGGTTGTCCTGCCTGCAGCAGGCTGAGATTACTGAAGCCGCCGACGTTGAGAATGGCGCGGCGTTGTGTGGCATCGGCAAACAGCGCTTCGTGAAATGCCGGTACCAACGGTGCACCCTGGCCACCGGCTGCTACATCGCGACGACGAAAATCTGCCACGACGGCAATGCCGGTCAACTCTGCCAGCAGAGCAGGGTTGCCAATCTGGATGGTGAAGCTCCGTGCAGGCTCATGGCGTACGGTCTGACCGTGGCTACCAATTGCGCGGATCTGACCGGCCTGCAACTGTTTTTCCGCAAGCAAACCATGGATGCCTGTTGCAACCAACTCTGCCCAGCGCTGCTCGGCCAGTGCGGCACGTGCCAGCTCATCATTACCCGATACGCACAAGGCCAATAATGCCTGGCGCAGGTCATCAGGCATTGGCAGGTAGTGCGTAGCCAGCAGTTGAGTCGTGGTGGTTTGCTCAATCAGTGCAATGTCCAGCCCATCCAGGCTGGTGCCGGACATTACACCCAGGTAGAGCGGCATTGATCAGCGCTTGTTGAGGGCGAGCATGGTGGATTTCTCCTGGTCCATGCGGGCCATCAGCGGCGTGCTCAGTTGCATGAAGCGCGCCTTTTCACTTTTGGCGATAGGGTCGGCCATTGGCAGTTTCTGGCTCAGCGGATCGACATGGGTGCCGTTTACCTGGAACTCGTAATGCAGATGCGGCCCTGTCGAAAGCCCCGTGGTACCGATGTAGCCGATGATCTGACCCTGCTTGACGCTTGAGCCATTGCGCACACCTTTGGCAAAACCCTGCATATGCGCATACAGCGTGCGATAGCTGCGGCCGTGCTGGATGACCACGGTATTGCCATAGCCCCCTTTGCGACCGGCCAAAATAACCTTGCCATCACCAGCAGCCTTGATCGGTGTGCCGCGCGGCGCGGCGTAGTCGACGCCTTTGTGGGCGCGGATCTTGTTGAGGATGGGGTGGCGGCGGCCATTGGAGAAGCGCGAGCTGATGCGGGCGAAGTCTACCGGTGTGCGAATAAACGCCTTGCGCATGCTTGTGCCATCGGCGTTGTAGTAACTGGTATTGCCCTGCTTGTCGGTGTAGCGCACCGCAGTGTAAGTCTTGCCGCGGTTGGTGAAGCGTGCAGAGAGAATGTCGCCGCTGCCGACACGTTTGTCACCGACTACTTTCTCTTCATAGATCACTTCAAATTCATCGCCTTCGCGGATGTCCATGGCGAAGTCGATGTCGTAGCCGAATACATTGGCCAGATCCATCGTCAGATTGTGCGGCAGGCCGGCACGCTTGGCAGCCACGAACAGTGAGCTGTCAATAACGCCATGACTATAGACAGAGCGCACGTCCGGTTTGATCAGCTCTCGTTCGAATGCATAGCCGCTCTCGGCTTTCTCCAGGCGGATGCTTTCAAGGGCATCGAGTTTGCTGCTCAGGCTTTGCAGCTGGCCGTCGGCTGTAAGCGTAAAAGCCAGGTCCTGGCCGACTTTTAAGCGACTGAACTGCTTTGCGTCTTTGCTGCTACTGAGCACATCGTGAAGGGTGTTGGCTGATAGGCCGACCTTGGTAAATACAGTTGAGAGGGTGTCGCCATTCGCGACGCGCACCACCTTGTGCAGCGGGTCGACGGGTGCCTGCGCAGTGTTCGGTTCTTCTGCCCCAGGCTGTTCGGCGGTTTCGTTAGGGGTTCCAGTCTGAGCGAAGGGAGAGGTGTCTTGGTCCTCAGTCAGCGCATTGTCATCAAGGAGGGGTGTGTCCTGAGGGGCGTATTCGGCTGAGCTTTCAAGGTCCAGATCAAGCGATGTCTTTTTTGCTTCTACTTCACGGGAGGGGAACACCAGCAGGGCCAGGCTGAGGAGGGCGGCCACCCCGCTGGCTGCGAGGATGTGGGTTTTGGGATATAGCGGCGGCGCTTTAGTTGGAGAGGTCATAGGCTGCTTTTTGATTTGAAGGTGAAAAGGAAAAGATGAAGAACATGATGAATATGCAGTAACTGTATAAAATATAACCAAAAGCCCCATGAGGCAACCCTAGGACCGGGGCTTTTGCCTTCAACGCCCCGGTACTGGGCAAAACTTGTGATTTGTCCCCGATCTTGTATGGTTGGTTCCCTTTCGTTTTTGAGTGGTCGTGAGTCCTGTCATGAAGTCGGTTGAAGAGCAGTTGGCGCTGATCAAGCGCGGCGCGGAAGAAGTTCTGGTCGAGTCCGAGCTGGTGGAAAAGCTCAAGCGAGGGGTGCCGTTACGGATCAAGGCCGGTTTCGATCCGACCGCCCCGGATCTGCACCTTGGGCACACCGTGCTTATTAACAAGCTGCGGCAGTTCCAGGAGCTGGGTCACCAGGTGATCTTCCTTATAGGAGACTTCACCGGAATGATCGGCGATCCTAGCGGCAAGAGCGCGACTCGCCCGCCGCTGACTCGCGAGCAGGTGCTCGAAAATGCGGAGACTTACAAGACTCAGGTTTTCAAGATTCTCGATCCAGCAAAGACCGAAGTTGCGTTCAACTCCACGTGGATGGATGCCATGGGGCCGGCAGATTTCATTCGCCTGACCTCTCAGTACACCGTTGCTCGAATGCTAGAGCGTGACGACTTCAGCAAGCGCTATTCGACAAATCAGCCGATCGCCATTCACGAGTTTCTCTATCCGTTGGTGCAGGGTTATGACTCGGTAGCGCTACGGGCGGACGTCGAGCTGGGTGGAACCGATCAGAAATTCAACCTGCTGATGGGGCGTGAGTTGCAGCGCGCTTATGGTCAGGCTTCGCAGTGCGTTGTCACCATGCCATTGCTCGAAGGGCTTGATGGCGTCAAGAAGATGTCCAAGTCCTTGGGCAACTATGTTGGTATCCAGGAAGCGCCTGGTGTCATGTACAGCAAGCTGGTTTCCATTCCTGATGTGCTCATGTGGCGGTATTTCGAGCTGCTGAGCTTCCGCACGATGGATGAGATTACGCAGTTCAAGCGCGATATCGAGCAGGGCGCTAACCCGCGTGATATCAAAATCAAGCTGGCTGAAGAGATAGTCGCGCGGTTCCATGGTGAGGAGGCAGCTGCTAGCGCTCATCGCTCGGCGGGTAACCGCATGAAGGAAGGCGAACTCCCTGAGGATCTTCCAGAGGTTGAGCTCGTCAGCGCCGAAGATATGCCGATTGCGGCATTGCTTAATAAGGCAGGGCTGGTGAAGAACGCTGCCATGGCTCGTGACCTGCTAAATGCTGGTGGTGTGCGCATTGATGGCGAAGTGGTGGATCGCGGCTTCCTGTTTAAAGTGGGCGCAACCCATGTATGTCAGGCCGGCAAGAAAGCATTCGCGCGTATCTCGTTAAAAGCGCAATAAACTCCTTGACGCCTTTTCCTGTGAGCCTATAATGCGCACCTCTTCCGGCGCGGACTTCTCGGATAACTCGTTTTAAATCAATGAGTTAGCTTAAAAAGAGGGGTTGCAAAGCAGCGAAAGCTGTGTAGAATGCGCCGGGCTGACGAGGTAGTGGTTTTAGCGTCGTTGGCAGGTTGGTCGAAGTTGAGTTGAGGCGGTAAAAGAGGTGGTTGACAGCGGTTTGAAACGCTGTAGAATTCGCCTCCCGCTGACGAGAGACTTGGATTGATCGTAAGCGCAAGCGGTTGAAGTTGAAAAGAAATTTTCGAAACCGCTTGACAGGAAATGAGGCTGCTGTAAGATGCGCGCCTCGGTTGAGAC
>NZ_FOFP01000010.1 GCF_900110925.1 Pseudomonas cuatrocienegasensis
AAGAGCGCGGTGGCCTTTTTTAGGATCGACTTTTCCCGCTCCAGCCGGTTGATCCGGGCTTCCAGTTCTTGGATCTTTTGCTGCTCGGGTGTCAGCGCTTTGCTGGTCGGGGTTACACCGTTTCTCTCTTGTTGAAGCTGGCTTACCCATCGGCGCAAGGCCGACTCAACCAACCCGAGCGAGCGGGCTGCATCGGTATGACTGTAGCCTTGGTCGAGTACCAGGCTGGCTGCCTCGCGTTTGAACTCAGGAGTAAACGTACGGCGTTGTTTGGTCATCAGACACCTCTCTTATGGCGAGCATTCTCACCTTAAATGGGTGTCCGGGTTTAGTAGACCACTACACTCCTCGATAGATGTATTTTCCACCTATCGAGGTGTCCGGGGAAATTAGACCACTACAACCCGAATACCAACGAGAGCACGTAGGGTGGACAACGCGAAGCTTGTCCACCATTGAAGTCCATACCAAAACATCAGGCATAAGCCAATCGCCCCGTCAGTAGGCCGAGCGGAATCGTTGCGTAGAGGATTGAGCGGCATGGATGCCGCGACGACTACATGGATGTAGGACTAGAGCGACGCAGGATGCCAAAGCCGAGAGCCGCGATGGGCCAGGGATGGCCCTTCGTGAGGAGTCGCCTAGGCCGGCCCCTCGGAGCGGCGATGGAGTGAGGGGAGTCAAGCGCAGCATGACGGGGACGCCTAGTCCCGGATGCAGGGGCACAGCGTTTTTGCTTACTTTTTTCGGGGCCGCCCATCCGGGCGTTTAAAAAAGTGAGGCGCCGTAAGGGCGAAACCTGATGATCAGGCACTGAATAGGCGGCGTCGGAGTGGAGTAGTCTGGGTCACTGCACCAAGGTTAAGGGCAGCGGTGCCTGGGCAAGCGCTTCGCGAATAAAGGCTGGGCGCCCCCTTCGCTCCTACAGGGGGAGCGCTTGCCGCTGGTTTTGAGTTGGCGATGTTTTCGATGTGGCTACGCAGTTGGCCCTGTACGTAAAGGATTAAGGCACACACCAAGATGGTCAGTTGCCCGTGCAAGCGCTGCAGCCAGAAGATTCGGCCGAGCCGTTGTGGCTATATAAGCGGGAAGCGGCAGGCCTGACGGGTTTGCAATAGGCAGGAAGACCGCTCCCGGGTATCGCTTCGCTCAACCCAGGCTACGGGTTAATAGCGGATTACCCCCCCGAACAACAAAGAGAAAAATACATGAGAGTGCCCGCAAAGATCGCCGCAGTAGTCGTCATGACCGCCATCCTGATGGTGTGGGCAGCGGCCTATCCTCTGGCGCAGCTATTACCCAACGAGGCGTTCAGCGACCCTTTTGGGCCGGTATATAACGGCCTCAATGTCTTGTTCACCGCCCTGGCTTTTGGTGGGGTGATCATCACCCTGTTCTTCCAGGCTGATGAGGCCCGTATCGCCCGGCGCGAGGCGGTGGAGCGCTCGATTTACGAGATGTTCCAGACGTTCACCAGCCTCGAATTCCAGACGGTCAAAGACAGCGCCTACCGGGTGCTGCTCACAGCAGTAAAAGACAAGAGCTATGCCGAGTTTCTTGCCAGCCGCTTATTTGTGGTCGAGCAACAAGGTTTTCCGAGCGCCAGTGCACTGCTCGTCCGCTCGCTAGACAGCAAGAAAAAAGACCTCGACGGCGAAGCCCTGGTCGGCGCAGATCGTGATGACCGGCTGATGCTCGATAACATGCTCAACTTCTTCAACATGCTCGCCCAGCGTGAGTCCTCCGGCACGGTGATCAAGCACTGTGACTTCGCCTACGACTGGTGGCGCCCAGTTTTATGGATCCTGGCTCAACTCCAGCTTCAGCGCTACCAAGCCTCACCCACCATCCAGCACTACTGCAAAAACCCACTGGTGAGTGCCACACTCAAGACCCTCGACGAGGCCTACGGGCACGCCCCACTGAAAACGGCCGACGACGTCTGGCGCTATATCAACGACCACCCCAAGCTCCGGGACTTCAACCTCGACCCGGAATACAAAAAGCTGTTGCCGCCCACCGACATGTAGCCGCACCCCTAACCCAGTAGCCTGGGTCGAGCGCAGCGACACCCGGGTAAAGCCCCCATCACACCCCGCCTTGCCATTACCCCACCTGCTCCCTATTCTGCGCAGGCCACGGTCAATCCCGTGGCCGGGTTTGACAGCTCGACGACAAGGCGCGATGTGCCAGAAAGGGGCATGCGAAAACGGCGTTCGTTTTTGCAGGTACCCGCTTGCATGCAGTTTCACACTGCAACGCTCTATGGCAGATCGCGTGGGGAGATCCTCGTGGTCTGCCGGTACTTGTCCCGGTCTGTCAACCCTGCGCGGTCTGCCTCCATCGATTGACAGCGATGAAGGCAGCTCCTGAATCTGACAAGGAGTTAGGGCATGCACGAAACATTTACCCCCATCATCTTCCAACGCCATCACAACCCACTGCGCACGGTGCTGATCGACCGACAACCCTGGTTTGTCGCCAGCGATCTTGGCCGCCTGCTCAACCAGCGCCACGCCGAGCGGTTGTGCAAACGCATGGACGCCGACCAGATCAAGACCATCCACCTGGCCTACCGCAGCGGCAGCGAAGAACAAGTACAGGTGATCAACGTGGCCGGCCTGTACAAAGCGCTGTACCGCTTTCACCACCCGGAGCACCGACAGATCAGCCACTGGTTGAGCCAGGAGGTGATCCCAACCCTGCACGACCAGCAGCACACTGAGGTTAACCAGCCGCGCCGTGTACTGATGGCCTGGCAAGGTACCCGCATCGGCGTGCTCGACTGGCAGGGCGAGCTTTGGGTGCCGCTGCGGCAATTACCGACCTTTAGCCCCTGGCAGGAGTTGCCGGCGCTGCGGCGTTGGTTTGGGTGAGGGCAGGTGGCGAGACCGCTCCCGGGTATCGCTGCGCTCAACCCAGGCTACCCAGCGGTTTGCGACTTACACCGATAGGCGGGAGTTACCGGCGCGACGGCGTTGGTTTGGGTGAGGGCAGGCGGCGAGATCGCTCCCGGGTATCGCTGCGCTCGACCCAGGCTACGCAGTGGATAGCGGCTCGGTAGGTGCTCGACTCGTAGACGTTGATCGGGCTAGGCTTGGGGTGGTTTTTACTGCAAAGGACTGCAGGCCATGGTGCTTTATCGTCGCGACACGACGCCGGGGGCGACCTGGTTTTTTACCCTCGCCCTGGCGAACCGCAAGAGTGATGTGCTGACCGCGCGGGTCGATCTTTTACGGGCCAGCTTTGCCCATGTGATGCGCCTGCATCCCTGGCGCATCGAGGCCATCGTGATTTTGCCAGACCACTTGCATGCGCTCTGTACGCTGCCACCTGGGGATGCCGATTTCGCCGTGCGCTGGCGTTTGATCAAGAGTGGTTTCTCACGTGCCCTGCCGCTCACGGAAGTGCTGACGCGCAGCCGCGAGCACAAAGCCGAACGCGGCATCTGGCAGCGCCGTTATTGGGAGCACCGCATCCGCGACGATGCGGATTTTGCCCGCCATGTCGATTACATCCACCACAACCCACGCAAGCATGGCCATGTGGCCCGCGTGATCGACTGGCCATGGTCATCGTTCCATCGCTATGTCGCGGCCGGGCTCTTGCCGGCTGACTGGGCTGGGGATGACGAGGACATTGCCGGAGAGTGGTTGTAGAAGTAGCGGCCTCCTCAGGTATCGCCCCGGGTGTCGCTTCGCTCAACCCAGGCTACAGGTTCGCAAAAAAGTAGCCTGGGTTGAGCACAGCGATACCCGGGAACAGTCGTCGCCCAAACGCAAAAGGCCGGTCTTGCGACCGGCCTTTTGTTTACTGCACCTCGCTCACTCAGCCATTGCTGGGGAAGGCGAACTGCGCGGCTTCGTGGCTTTTGCGTGCTGGCCAGCGCTGGGTGATGGCTTTGCGCCGGGTGTAGAAGCGCACGCCGTCCGGGCCGTAGGCGTGCAGGTCGCCGAACAGCGAGCGCTTCCAGCCGCCGAAGCTGTGGTAGGCCACCGGTACCGGCAACGGCACGTTGACGCCGACCATGCCGACTTCGATCTCGTCGCAGAACAGCCGCGCCGCTTCACCGTCGCGGGTGAAGATACAGGTGCCGTTACCGTATTCGTGGTCGTTGATCAGCTGCATGGCGGCTTCCAGGCTGCCGACGCGGACGATGCACAGCACCGGGCCGAAGATTTCGTCGGTGTAGATGGTCATTTCCGGGGTCACCTTGTCGAACAGGGTGCCGCCAACGAAGTAACCCTCTTCATGGCCGGCCACCACCAGGTCGCGACCGTCGACCACCAGGCTGGCGCCCTGGGCCACGCCGGCGTCGATATAGCCTTTGACCTTGTCCCGCGCTGCTGCGGTGACCAGCGGGCCCATGTCCAGGCCGCAGGTGGTGCCGGCGCCGATTTTCAGGGCTTTGATCTGCGGGACGATCTTCTCGACCAGTGCATCGGCGATCTGATCGCCCACGCACACGGCCACCGAGATGGCCATGCAGCGCTCGCCGCAGGAGCCGTAGGCCGCACCCATCAGTGCGCTGACGGCGTTGTCCAGGTCGGCGTCGGGCATCAGTACGGCGTGGTTTTTCGCGCCGCCCAGGGCCTGTACGCGCTTGCCGCGCTTGGTGCCTTCGCTGTAGATGTATTCGGCAATCGGCGTGGAGCCGACGAAGCTCAGGGCTTTGACGTCCGGCGCTGCGATCAGCGCATCGACCGCCTGCTTGTCGCCGTGCACCACATTGAGCACGCCTTTGGGCAGGCCAGCTTCGAGCAGCAGCTCGGCGATGTACAGGGTGGAGCTGGGGTCGCGCTCGGACGGCTTGAGGATAAAGCAGTTGCCGCAGACGATGGCCAGCGGGTACATCCACAACGGCACCATGGCCGGGAAGTTGAACGGGGTGATGCCGGCGACCACACCGATGGGCTGGAAGTCGCTCCAGGCGTCGATGTTCGGGCCAACGTTGCGGTTGTATTCACCCTTGAGCAGCTCGGGCGCGCCGCAGGCGTATTCAACGTTTTCGATGCCGCGCTTGAGCTCACCGACGGCGTCTTCCACGGTCTTGCCGTGTTCTTCGCTGATCAGCTGGGCGATCTTGTCTTCGTGCTGCTCGAGCAGTTGCTTGAAGCGGAACATCACCTGGGCGCGCTTGGCCGGTGGGGCGTTGCGCCAGGCCGGGAAGGCTGCTTTGGCGCTGGCGATGGCCTGGTCCATGGTGGCCTGGTCAGCCAGGGCGACCTCGCGGCTCGCCGCGCCAGTGGAGGGGTTGAACACCGGCGCCGAGCGGCCCGTGCCGGTGACGCGTTCGCCATTGATCAGGTGGGGAATAAGGCTCATAAACACTCCAAAGTCGTGGGTGGCGGGAGGGGCTTTGGCCGCTACGGTACAGGCTGTCGCGGCTAAAGCCCCGCCCACAGGATTAATCGACGCGCTGCAGGGCGTCGCCGACGGCGTTGAATACGCGGTCGAGGTCGTCCATTTTGGCGTTGAACATGGGGCCAAACTGCAGGGTATCGCCACCAAAGCGCACGTAGAAGCCGGCCTTCCACAGGGCGATGCCGGCCTCGAACGGGCGCACCACCGGGTCACCGTCGCGCGGGGCCAGTTGCAGGGCACCGGCCAGGCCGCAGTTGCGGATGTCGACGATATGCTTGGCGCCCTTGAGGCCATGCAGCGCTGCACCGAATTTCGGCGCCAGCTCGGCGGACTGCTGAATCAGGTTCTCGCGCTTGAGCAGCTCCAGCGACGCCAGGCCGGCGGCGCAAGCGACCGGGTGAGCGGAGTAGGTGTAGCCATGGGTGAACTCGACCATGTGCTCGGGCGAGGGCTGCTGCATAAAGGTGTTGTAGATCTCGCTGCTGGCGATCACCGCCCCCAGGGGGATGGCACCGTTGGTGATCTGCTTGGCGGCGTTGAGGATGTCCGGGGTCACGCCAAAGTACTCGGCGCCGGTCCAGGTGCCCATGCGACCAAAGGCGGTGATCACTTCGTCGAAGATCAGCAGGATATTGTGCTGCGTGCAGATCTCGCGCAGGCGCTGCAGGTAGCCGGTGGGCGGCACGATAACGCCGGCCGAGCCAGACATCGGCTCGACGATCACCGCGGCGATGTTCGAGGCATCGTGCAGTTCGATCAGCTTGAGCAGCTCGTTGGCCAGCTCCACGCCGCCGGTTTCGGCCATGCCGTTGGTGTACGCCAGGTGCGGCTGCAGGGTGTGCGGCAGGTGGTCGACGTCCATAAACTGGCCGTACATTTTGCGGTTGCCGCCGATGCCGCCCAGGCTGGTGCCGGCTATGTTGACGCCGTGGTAGCCACGGGCGCGGCCGATAAATTTGGTCTTGGCCGGCTGGCCTTTGAGGCGCCAGTACGCCTTGGCCATTTTCACCGCGGTGTCGGCGCACTCGGAGCCCGAGCCGGTGTAGAAGACATGGTTGAGGTCGCCCGGCGCCAGCTCGGCCAGTTGCTCGGCGAGCTTGAACGAGCCAGCATGGCCGTACTGGAAGCCCGGCGAGTAATCGAGGGTGCCGAGTTGCTTGGCCACCGCGTCCTGAATTTCCTTGCGCGAGTGACCGGCGCCGCAGGTCCACAGGCCCGACAGGCTGTCGTAGATCTTGCGGCCCTGGTCGTCATACAGCCAGCTGCCTTCGGCGCCGACGATCAAGCGCGGGTCGCGCTGGAAGCTGCGGTTGGCGGTAAACGGCATCCAGTGCGCATCCAGCTTGAGCTGGCTGGCCAGGGAGGAAGTTTCGGTCTGCGGCATATTCATCGGTGGCCTCGCACTCGAAGGTATCGTGGGAGGGGCTTTAGCCGCGACAAACAGAAGACCGACAGCCGTCGCGGCTAAAGCCCCTCCCACAAGAGTTGAATCAGTTGCCAGTAAAGGTGCCACGGGCATAGAGTCAGTAAAACGCGACTCTTCTTAACTTCAGTTAGCCCGGTACTAAACAATGAGCACCCGCCGCCCCGATCCGCTGGCCCAGGTCAGCGACTTCGATATCCGCCTGCTCAAGCTGTTTCGCAGCGTAGTCGACTGCGGCGGTTTTTCGGCGGCCGAAAGTGCCCTGGGCATCGGCCGTTCGGCCATCAGCCAGCAGATGAGCGACCTGGAGCAGCGCCTCGGCCTGCGTCTGTGCCAACGTGGGCGCGCCGGCTTCGCCCTCACCGAAGAAGGCCGCGAGGTGTACCAGAGCACCCTGCAATTGCTGGCGGCGCTGGAAAGTTTTCGCACCGAGGTCAACGGCCTGCACCAGCACCTGCGCGGCGAGCTGAATATCGGCCTGACCGACAACCTGGTGACGGTGCCGCATATGCGCATCACCAACGCCCTGGCGCGCCTCAAGGAGCGCGGCCCGGATGTGCGGGTGAATATCCGCATGACCCCGCCGAGCGAGGTAGAACAAGGCGTGCTCGACGGCCGCCTGCACATCGGCGTGGTACCCCTGGCCAGCCAGCTGTCGGGCCTGGACTACCAGGCGCTGTACGACGAGCGCTCACGCCTGTACTGCGCGGTCGGCCACCCGCTGTTCTACGTCGATGACCAGCAACTGAGCGACACCCGTCTGGACGCCCAGGAGGCGATTGCGCCGACCTTCCGCCTGCCGCCCGAGGTGCAGCGCCACTACCAGGCACTGGCCTGCACCGCCAGCGCCTCGGACCGCGAGGGCATGGCGTTTCTGATCCTTACCGGGCGCTATATCGGTTACCTGCCCGACCACTACGCCCAGGCCTGGGTGCAGCAGGGCCGCTTGCGTGTACTCAAACCCGCCAGCCGCTACTACGACATCAGCCTGGCCTCGGTCACGCGCAAAGGCCGCCGCCCGCACCTGGTGCTGGAGAGCTTTCTTGAGTCGTTGGCGATATCTTGAGGGGTGGTGTGCACTTTGGTGGTGCACCTGCAGAGCAGCTGGTAGATCGCACACAGAATGCTACAAGATCGTATACAAACCACAGGACAAGGCTTTCGCCTGCATGAGCACTTAAAGCTGACGATTTGGACAGCTTATTGCATTGCGTCGTTGGCCTGTGCACCCGTCCTGCGTGCGAACCAAGCATGTGTAGGAGCGAAGGGGGCGCCCAGCCTTTATTCGCGATAAATCGCGACGCGATCACGGCCCTATCGCGAATAAATTCGCTCCTACAGTATCGGGTTCGGCACACACCCATTACGTCATCGCCTTACGGAAAGCCTCCATGACCACAGATTCGTCACCCTCCTCCGACCTGCTCTACGGCCTCGACGACCGTCCTGAACCGCTGCCGGCGTTTTTCGCGGCGCTGCAGCATGTGCTGGCCTGTTTTGTCGGCATTATCACCCCGACGCTGATCATCGGCGGCGTGCTCGGGCTGGCCGAGCAGTTGCCCTACCTGATCAGCATGGGCCTGATGGTCTCCGGGGTCGGCACGCTGATCCAGGCGCGCCGTCCGTTCGGCATTGGCGCCGGGATGATCTGCGTGCAGGGCACCAGCTTCGCCTTTCTCAGCGCGGTGCTCGGCGCCGGGTTGATGGTCAAGGCACGCGGCGGCAGCCCGGACGACATCTTGGCGATGATCTTCGGCGTGTGCTTTTTCGGCGCCTTTATCGAAATGATTTTGAGCCGCTTTATCGGCCGCCTGCAGCGCATCGTCACGCCGCTGGTGACCGGCATCGTCATCACCATCATCGGCGTCAGCCTGATCAAGGTCGGCATCACCGACGTCGGTGGCGGGGTCAACGCGGCGAACTTCGGCGCGCCGATCAACCTGGCCCTGGGCGCCCTGGTGCTGGTGATCATCATCGCACTCAACCGCCTGAACAACGCCTGGCTGCGCCTGTCGGCGATCATCATCGGTTTGCTGGTCGGCTGCCTGGCGGCCTGGTTCAGCGGTGTGCTGGTGCCCAAGGCCCTGCCCGACCTGCCGCTGGTGAGCCTGCCGATACCCTTCCGTTATGGCTTCGCCTTCGACTGGATGGCGTTCATCCCGGTGGCGCTGATCTACCTGATTACCGCCATCGAAACCACCGGCGACCTGACCGCCAACTGCATGATCTCCAGGCAGCCGATCAAAGGCCCCGAGTACCTGCAGCGGATCAAGGGCGGTGTGTTCGGCGACGGCATCAGCTCGCTGATCGCCGCCGTGTTCAACACCTTCCCCAACACCACCTTCAGCCAGAACAACGGCGTGATCCAGCTCTCCGGCGTGGCCAGCCGTTACGTGGGCTATTACATCGGCGCCATTCTGATCGTGCTGGGGCTGTTCCCGCTGATCGGCGCGGTGTTGCAGCAGATCCCCAAGCCGGTGCTCGGCGGCGCGACACTGGTGATGTTCGGCAGCGTCGCCGCCGCCGGCATCCGCATCCTCGCCCAGGCGCCGCTGGACCGCCGCAGCCTGTTGATCATGGCCACCAGCTTTGGCATCGGCCTGGGTGTGTCGAGCCAGCCCGAGCTGCTCAACCAGATGCCGCAACTGGTGCAGAACGTGTTCGGCTCGGCGATCACCAGCGGCGGCCTGACGGCCATCCTGATGAATCTGCTGCTGCCCCTGGAGCCGGAGCGAAACAGCAGGTAACAACTGGGCGGGGTGAGGGCTTGGCGATCAAGGTCAGACGTCTATGCTAGGTCCTTTGTTGCGCCACTCTGGAGGATGCTCCCCATGCCCAGCCGTCGTCATATTCTCGGTCGCAGCGCGCAGTTGCTGGCCCTTGCGGCCGCCGCGCCCTGGCTGCCCAGCCTGGCCTTCGCCGACCCCAGCCAGATGCTCCAGAGGGCCATTCCCAGCTCCGGTGAAAAGCTGCCGGTGATCGGCCTGGGCACCTCGCGGACCTTTGAGGTCAGCCTGGATGACGCCAGCCTGGAGCCGCTGGAGAAGGTGATGCGCACCTTGATCAACGGCGGTGCCCGGCTGATCGACACCGCCCCCAGTTATGGCAACGCCGAAGCGGTGACCGGTGAGTTACTCCAGCGTACCGGGACGAAAAAACGCGCCTTTCTCGCCAGCAAGCTTTCCGCCACCGGCCGTGAGCGCGGCCTGGCGCAGTTCGAGAACAGCCTCAAGGCCCTGCAAACCGACAAGCTCGACCTGGTGCAGGTGCACAACCTGCAAGACACCCAGACCCAGTTGGCGCTGTTGCGCGAGCTAAAGGCCGAGGGCCGGGTGCGCTATATCGGCATCACCCACTACCTCGACCACGCCCATGACGACCTGCTCGCCGTGCTGGCCAAGGAGCCGGTCGACTTCGTCCAGTTCAACTACTCGGTGGGCGAGCGCAATGCGGAGAAACGCCTGCTGCCCTACTGCGCCGACCACGGTATCGCCACCCTGATCAACCGCCCGTTCCAGCGGGCGCAGTTGCTTTCGCGGGTCAAGGGCAAACCGCTGCCGGACTGGGCCTCCACCGAAGCCGACTCGACCTCCTGGGCGCAACTCTTGCTCAAGTTTATCCTCGCCAACGAAGCGGTCACCGCGGTAATCCCGGCCACCTCCAACCCGCGCTATATGGCCGACAACCTCAAGGCCGGTATCGGCCGCCTGCCGGATGCGGCGCTGCGCGCGAAGATCGTCGAGGCGTTCAGTTAGTGTCAGCCTGCGCATGACACCCGCCCAGCGCCTGGTCCAGGCGATCAACGCGCGCCCGGCGGAACTGTCGGCCGCGCTGTGCGGCTTTGCCCTGTTCTTCTGCCTGTTCAGCGGCTATTTCATGCTGCGGCCGATCCGCGAAGCCATGGGCATCCAGGGCGGTGTGGAGAACCTGCAGTGGCTGTTTACCGCAACCTTCTTCGTCATGCTCGCGGCAGTGCCGCTGTTCGCCTGGCTCAACTCCAAGGTGCCACGGGCGCGCTATATCGATTGGGTCTACGGGGTATTCATCAGCCAGTTGCTGCTGTTCGCCGTGCTGTTCCAGCAAGACGCCGACGCCGTGTGGCTGGCGCGTACCTTCTATGTGTGGATCTCGGTCTACAACCTGTTCGTGGTCTCGGTGGCCTGGAGCCTGATGGCCGATGTGTTCGACAGCGAACAGGCGCGGCGGCTGTTCGCCTTTATCGCCGCCGGCGCCAGTTGCGGCGGCCTGGCGGGCCCGGCCGCTGGCGCGCTGCTGGTCGACGGGCTGGGCCAGGCCGGGCTGATTTTCAGTGCCGCGGGGCTGCTCGGTTTGGCCGTGCTGGCCAAGCAGCACCTGATGCACTGGCGCGCCCTGGCCGGCGCTGGCCGCCCTGGTGCAGCACCCAGCGAGAGCCCGCGTCTGCCGGTGCTGGGCAACCCGTTCAGCGGCCTGAGCCGGGTGCTCGGCTCGCGCTATCTGCTGGGCATCAGCGCCTTCGTGATTCTTCTGGCCACCGCCAGCACCTTTCTCTACTTCGAGCAGGCGCGTTTGGTGGAGCAGACCTTTAGCGACCGCAACGAACAGATCCGCGTGTTCGGCCTGATCGACTTCGCCGTGCAGGCCCTGGCGCTGCTGACCCAGCTGTTTATCACCGGCCGCGTGGCCCAGCGCTTTGGCTTGCGCGCCCTGCTGGCCGGAGTGCCGGTGCTGGTCTGCCTGGGGTTTATCGCCCTGGCCCTGGCACCCACCTTCGCCATGCTCGCGGCGCTGATGATCATGCGCCGGGTCGGCGAATACGCCTTCGTGCGCCCTGGCCGGGAAATGCTTTTCGCCCCGCTGGATGCCGAGAGCAAATACAAGGCGAAGAACTTTATCGACACCGTGGTCTACCGCGCTGGCGACGCGGTCAGCGCCTGGGCCAAAACCCTGCTCGATATGCTCGCCAATGGCATCCTGGTCGCCGCCCTGGCAGGCGCGGCTTGCGCCGCGCTCTGGGGTGCGCTGGGCTGGTATTTGGGTGGGCGTCGCCCGGAGCCGGTCGAACCCAAGCACTAACAGCGCCACCCACCAAAACCGTGCAGCCCTTAACTGGCGCGCCCAGCGGCAGTGCAGCAGTAGACTCAAGGGTCACTTCCTGCACTTTTTCAGCATCACGCGCTTGTCACCCGGCCAGACGTGCGGTATCAGTGCAGTCGCTCCGCTCCCTGACCTGTTCGGAATTGCCCATGACCTTCGCCGTCCCCGCGCACAGCACCAACCCCGCCAACAAGCCCGCCGGGCGCATCCGCCAGAAGAACGAAGAAGCCATTCTCGCGGCCGCCGAAGAAGAATTCGCCCGCCATGGCTTCAAGGGCACCAGCATGAACACCATCGCGCAGACTGTCGGGCTGCCGAAGGCCAATCTGCACTACTACTTCACCAACAAGCTGGGCCTGTACCTGGCCGTGCTAAGCAATATCCTTGATCTATGGGACAGCACCTTCAACACCCTGACCGTCGACGACGACCCGGCCGAGGCCATGGCCCGCTACATTCGCGCGAAGATGGAATTTTCCCGGCGCTACCCCAAGGCGTCGCGGATTTTCGCCATGGAGGTGATCAGCGGCGGTGAGTGTCTGTCCGAATACTTCAACCAGGACTACCTGAGCTGGTTTCGCGGCCGCGCAGCCGTGTTCGAGGCCTGGATCGCCGCCGGCAAAATGGACCCGGTCGACCCGGTGCATCTGATCTTCCTGCTCTGGAGCAGCACCCAGCACTACGCCGACTTCGCCTCCCAGGTCTGCCGAGTCACTGGCCGGCCGCGCCTGACCAAACAGGACATCGAGCACGCCGGCAACAACCTTATCCACATCATCCTCAAAGGTTGCGGCCTCACCCCGCCCGCCTGAGGGCACGCCCCAGAGCGAAGCACTGAGCGCTGTCATCGCATCGTCATAAACGCTTTCTAGCATGCACCCCCTAACCTGATGGGGAGCTGCCTGCATGAACGATAACCAACTGACTGACATGGAACGTCTGGTGCTTAGCCGCCGCCGCTTTATCGGTGCAGGGGCCCTGGCCGGAGCCGCGCTGTTTCTCGGCGGCGGCCTGCTGGGCCGTAGCGCCCTGGCCAATGCTATCAATGCCATATCGGTCAGCCCGCTGATGGGCTTCGCCAACCTGCCCGCCAGCACCGCCGACACCATCACCCTGCCGCCCGGCTACCAGTTCGACGTACTGATCAGTTGGGGCCAGCCGCTGCATGCCGACTCCACGCCCTACCGCGGCGACGGCAGCCACAACGCGGCCGAACAGCTCGGCCAGTTTGGCGAAAACAACGACGGCATGAGCTTCTTCCCCTGGCCCGGCGAGCCGGACCGCGCGCTGATGGCGATCAACAACGAATACTCCAACTACGGCTACCTGCTGGCCCACGGCCAACCGCCGCAGTCACTGGAAGACGTGCGCAAGGCCCAGGCCGCCGTCGGCGTGACGGTGATCGAAGTGCGCCGCAACAATGGCGCCTGGCAGTTCGTCCAGGCCTCGCGTTACAACCGGCGCATCCACGCCAACTTGCCGATCGCCGTCGGCGGCCCGGCACGCGGCCATGAGCTGCTGAAGACCGCCACTGACCCGCTGGGCATCGAGGTGCTCGGCACCTTCCAGAACTGCGCCAACGGCATGACGCCCTGGGGCACCTACCTGACCTGCGAAGAAAACTTTAGCGACTGCTTCGGCAGCAGCGACGCCAACCTGGCCCTGAGCGCGGATCAAAAGCGCTACAGCGTGCAGCACGCCGGTGCGAGCGATAACCGCTGGCACCTGTACGACGAGCGCTTCGACATCGCTCGCCACCCCAACGAGCTGAACCGCCACGGCTGGGTCACCGAGATCGATCCGTTCGATCCCAGCTCCACGCCAATCAAGCGCACCGCCCTGGGCCGCTTCAAGCACGAAAACGCGGCCATCACCACCAGCCGTGACGGCCGCGTGGTGGTGTACATGGGCGATGACGAGCGCGGCGAGTTCATCTACAAGTTCGTCAGCCGTGACCGCTTCAAGGCCAACGACACCGCCGCCAACCGCCACCTGCTCGACCACGGCACGCTGTACGTGGCCAAACTCGATGCCAGCGGCGATCAGCCACGCGGCCAGGGCCGCTGGGTCGAGCTGACCGCGGGCAAGAACGGCCTGACCGCCGCCAATGGCTTCAGCGACCAGGGCAATGTACTGATCCGCACCCGCCAGGCCGCCAGCCATGTCGGCGCCACGCGCATGGACCGTCCCGAGTGGATCGCTGTCAGCCCGAAAGACGGCCAGGTCTATTGCACCCTGACCAACAACAGCAAGCGTGGCAGCGAAGGCCAGCCGGTGGACGCCGCCAACCCGCGCGAGAACAACCTCTACGGGCAGATTCTGCGCTGGCGCGAAAATGCTGACGATGCCGCAGCCCTGCAGTTCGACTGGGACCTCTACGTGGTCGCCGGCAACCCGGACGTTCACCCCGGCAGCGCCAACGCCGGCTCGGCCAACGTCAACGCCGAGAACATGTTCAACAGCCCCGATGGCCTGGCCTTTGATGCGGATGGTCGGCTGTGGATCCAGACCGACGGCAACTACAGCAACAGCGGCGACTTCGCCGGCATGGGCAACAACCAGATGCTCTGCGCCGACCCGGTCAGCGGTGAGATCCGCCGCTTTATGGTCGGCCCACCCGGTTGCGAGGTCACTGGTGTGTCCTTCGCCCCGGACCAGCGCGCGATGTTTATCGGCATCCAGCACCCCGGCGAAGGCGGCGGTTCGAGCTTCCCCGACCACCAGGCCGGCATGCGCCCGCGCTCCTCGGTGGTGGTTATCCGCCGTGAAGATGGCGGCGTGATCGGCGCCTGACCCCGCGCCCCCCCCGCTCGAAAAACGCCCGCCAGGCTTATACTGGCGGGCGTTTTTTATGGCGATGCCCCAGTTGACTGTTGCGGCCCCGACGCTGCTTGTGTAGGAGCGAATTTATTCGCGATAGATCGTGAAATCGCTGCAAACGTCGCGGCTACAACAGAGCTCCACCCGCCCCTCCCACGCACTGCCATTTGATGGTAGAAGCGACAATAGCCCTCACAGCCTGATACCCCAGCCACCATGCCCTTCACCCTGCTTGCCCCTAGCCAATACCGCGAAGAAATTCGCAAAAGCCGCTTTCTTGCCCTCGCAGCCCCGGTGAGCAACGCCGAGCAGGCGATAGCATTTTTAGCAGCCCACAGTGATGCGAGCGCCAGCCACAACTGCTGGGCGTGGAAGGTCGGCCAGCAATACCGCTTCAGCGACGACGGCGAACCAGGCGGCACCGCTGGGCGGCCCATTCTCGCGGCCATCGAAGGCCAGGATATGGACCAGGTGGCGGTACTGGTGATCCGCTGGTACGGCGGCATCCAGCTTGGCACCGGTGGCCTGGCCCGCGCCTACGGCGGCAGCGCCAGCAAATGCCTGCAGGCCGCCGAGCGCATCGAGCAGGTGGCGCAGCAGCAGGTCAGCCTGCACTGCCCGTTCGCCGACCTGGCGTTGGTCAAGGCGCGCCTGGGCGACTTCGCCTGCCAGCTGGATGCGGAAACCTTCGATGCCCACGGCGCCCTGCTCAGCCTGAGCGTACCCGAGGCGCAACTCGACGCCCTGCAACAGGCTCTGGCCGACCTCAGCCGTGGACGCCTGGTGCTGCAGCCGGGTATCGTCGCCGCCACCTGAACCCAGAGATTCGCCCATGCCTGTCTTTCCGCCCATGCTGGCTCTGTTCGGCGCCCTGCTGCTGTGCGCGCCGGTCCATGCCCGTGTCGAGGTGGCAGCCGAGGGCACGCTGTTGGCGGTAAAGATCGCCGAAGACATTGCCAGCGGCGATTACGAACGCCTGCTCAAGGGCCTGCGCGCCAACCCGGGCACCTTCACCCGCAAAGTAGCGCTGCTCGACAACCTCGGCGGCCACGCGGCCGAAGCCATGCGCATGGGTCGCCTGCTGCGCGAAACCGGCTTCGAGGTATTGGTGCCCAGCGACGGGGTGTGCCAGGGCAGCTGCATTTACCTGCTGGCCGCCGGCACCCGCCGCACCATCAAGGGCGCAGTGGGCATGCACCGTCCCTACTTCGCCCATGGCGACAGCGTGCACGGCAATGCCGGCGACCGGGCGAACCCGGCCGCCTACTTCAAGGCAATGGGGGTTGATGCACGCCTGGCGGCGGACATGCAGGCAACCGAGCCACGGCGCATGAAACTGCTCAGCGCCAAGGACCTGGCAGGCTATCGGCTGAACTAGGGTCTGTTGACGTTTCGTCGCGAGCCGCGAACGAAACGTCAACAGACCCTAGGCCTCGCCCGCACTCAGCGGGCGAGGCCTTGCCTATCAGAACAGACCCATGGCCCAAGCAGCGCCGAACAGCACCAGCGAGAAGCCCCACATCCACCACAGCGAGTAGCGAATGTGCCGGCCCAGGTCGAGCCCGGCCAGGCCCAGGGCCAGCCAGAGTGCCGGCGAGAACGGGCTGATAAAGGTGCCGATGATATTGCCGATGGTCAGCGCATAGACCACCGAGGCAGCATCGACGCCCTGGTTGCCGACCACTTCCAGGGTCACTGGGAGCAGACCGAAGTAATAGGCGTCGGTGCTCAGCATCAACTCCATCGGCAGGCCGAACAGGCCGAGCACGATATGCAGCTGGCCGACCAGCGGCGCGGGCAACACTTGCACCAGGTCCTGAGCGATGGAGGTGAGCATGCCGGTGCCGGTCAGAATGCCGAGCATCGAACCGGCCGCCAGGATGATCATGCCCATGCTCAGCGCCGCCGGCGAATGCGCGGCGATGCGTTGCATCTGCGCCTTGCCACCCGGGTAGTTGAGCAGCAGCGCCAGCGACAGACCGATCATAAAGATGTAACCGGCCGGCAGCAGGCCGGTGAACAGTGCCACCAGCACCAGCACAAACAGCCCGGCGTTGAGCCACAGCCGCGTCGGACGCTCCAGGGCGCGCTCCTCGTCGCTGATCTCACCCAAGGCGTTGCTGGTTTCTACCAATACTTCGTTATCGGCCAGGCCCGTACCGGCGGCGATGCGCCGCTGCTCACGCCAGCCGAGCAGCGCGGCCAGGGCGATCAGCAGCACCACACCAATCGCCTGCACAGCGATCAGCGGACGCCACAGTTCGGTCACGTCGATACCGGTAACAGCCGCCGCACGACCCAGCGGGCCAGCCCAGGGCAGCATATTGAAGATACCGGCGCCGAGGGCCAGCAACAGCAGCATCAGGTAGGGGCTCATGCGCAGCTGCTTGTACAGCGGCAGCAGCGCCGGAATGGTCAGCAGGAAGGTGGTCGCACCGGCCCCATCGAGGTGGGCGAGCATGCCGATCACTGCCGTGGCCACGGTTACCGCGATCACATTGCCGCGCGTGAGGCGGACCATGCCGTTGATCAACGGCCGGAACAGGCCGGTGTCTTGCAGCACGCCAAAGAAGGTGATGGCGAAGACAAACATGGTGGCGATCGCCATGACTCGGCCGATGCCATCGGTGAAGAATCCGGAAATCGCCTCCGGGCCAAAGCCGGCGGCCAGCGCCCCGAGCAACGGGACCACAATCAGCGGCAGGACGGGCGACATGCGCCCAATGAGTAACAGCACTACCAGGCTACAAATGGTCAACAGACCGATCAGGGTCAACAAACCGCGTTCTCCTCTTTGTTTTTGTGGAGCGTTTTTTGTAGCGGTGCATGACTGGCCATACGTACCCTGTAGGGGCGGATTTATTCGCGATGGTCTCGCGAATGCCGCGAATAAATTCGCCCCTGCACGGACGCATCAGCTCACCCAGGCATCGCTCTATTTACGGGTGTGCATGCGCACGACGGCACGCAGGCTAAAGACCGAACCTTTCACCAGCCTTTACCCGAGGCGTATTGGCGGGACCGTTTGTCAGGGGATGTGTCATCGCCGCGACCCAGTTTGGCGCCTGGAAGACCCAGCCACGCACCACAAAAGGGCGCACAGCGACCGCGTGATCAGCCAGCACCACTGGCCGGTAGCGCTTGAAGGTTTTCTGACTCACTGGCCAGGTTTTTGCTTTAACCAGCGCAGTTTGCCATTCCCGAGCCCTGCCCATGCCCACCCCAACGTCACCGCCGCGCCTGCAGCTCACGGCCATCAGCAAGCAATACCCCGGCTGCCTGGCCAACGACCGCATTGACCTGAGCATCGCCCCTGGGGAAATCCGCGCCTTGCTCGGCGAAAACGGCGCCGGCAAAAGCACCCTGATGAAGATCATCTACGGCGTCACCCAGCCCAGCAGCGGCGAGCTGCGCTGGCACGGCGAGGTCATGAAGATGCGCGACCCGGCCATGGCCCGCGGCCTGGGCATCGGCATGGTGTTCCAGCACTTCTCGCTGTTCGAGACCCTCACCGTGGCCGAGAACATCGCCCTGGCCATGGGCACGGCTGCCGGCACGCCGAAGCAGCTGGAGCCGCAGATCCGCGAAGTGTCGCAGCGCTACGGCATGGCCCTGGAACCGAGCCGCCTGGTGCACAGCCTGTCCATCGGCGAGCGTCAGCGGGTAGAAATCGTCCGCTGCCTGATGCAGGACATCAAACTGCTGATCCTCGACGAGCCGACCTCGGTACTCACCCCGCAGGAGGCCGACGAGCTGTTCGTCACCCTGCGCCGCCTGGCCGCCGAGGGCTGCAGCATTCTGTTTATCAGCCACAAACTCGGCGAAGTGCGCGCGCTCTGCCAGAGCGCCACGGTGCTGCGCGGCGGCCGGGTATCCGGGCATTGCGTACCGGCCGAGTGCTCTGACCTGGAGCTGGCGCGGCTGATGGTCGGCGACGCCGAAGGCCTGGAGAGCAGCTACCCGAAAGTCAGCGGCGGCCTGCCGCGCCTGCGTGTCGATGACCTCAGCTGGCACAACCCCGACCCGTTCGGCTGCTCGCTGAGCCAGATCCGCCTGGAGGTGCGCAGCGGCGAGATCGTCGGCATCGCCGGGGTCGCCGGCAATGGCCAGGACGAACTGCTCGCCCTGCTCAGCGGCGAAACCCGCCTGGCGCGCGGCGAGCAAGCGCGCGTCAGCCTGGACGGCGCGCCCATCGCCCACCTCTATCCCGATGCACGGCGTACGCTGGGCCTGGCTTTTGTCCCCGCCGAACGCCTCGGTCATGGCGCCGTGCCGGACCTGTCGCTGAGCGACAACGCCCTGCTCACCGCCTTCCAGCAGGGCCTGGTCAGCCGTGGCCTGGTGCAGCGCGGCAAGGTACGCGAACTGGCCGATGAGATCATTCGCCGCTTTGCGGTGAAAACCCCGAACGCCAATGCCGCCGCGCGCAGCCTGTCCGGCGGCAACCTGCAGAAATTCATCCTCGGCCGCGAGATTCTGCAAAACCCGAAACTGCTGGTGGCCGCGCACCCGACCTGGGGCGTGGACGTTGGCGCGGCGGCGGCGATTCACCGCGCGCTGATTGCCCTGCGTGATGCCGGCGCAGCGATTCTGGTGATCTCCGAAGACCTCGACGAGCTGTTCCAGATCAGCGACCGCATCGGCGCGCTGTGCAGCGGCAAGCTCTCGCCCTTGGCCGCCACCGCACACACCGAAGCGGTGGAAGTCGGCCGCTGGATGGCCGGCGAGTTCGCCCCGGTCGCCCCCTCGCATTCACCCGCCGCAGCTCCCGCTGCCGCGCCGCTCTGACGGAGTCGTCATGCTGTTATCCCTGGAACCACGCGGTGAACAATCGCGCCCCATGCTCTGGCTGTCGCCACTGCTCGCCGCCGTGCTGACGCTGCTCAGCGGCTCGCTGCTGTTCGCCCTGCTTGGTCACGACCCGCTGGAAACCCTGCACACCCTGCTGATCGCGCCGTTGGCCGATTGGTATGGCGTGTCGGAACTGCTGGTCAAGGCGCTGCCGATTCTGCTCTGCGCCCTCGGCCTGGCGGTGGCTTACCAGGCACGCATCTGGAACATCGGCGCCGAAGGCCAGTTGCTGCTCGGCGCCCTGGCCGGCAGCGCCATGGCCCTGCAACTGCTCGACATGGACAGCCGCTGGGCGCTGGTCTGGGTGGTGCTCGCCGGCACCGTAGCGGGCGCGGCCTGGGCCGGCATCACCGCCTGGCTGCGCACCCAGTTCAATGCCAACGAAATCCTCACCAGCATCATGCTCAACTACATCGCGCTGAACCTGCTGCTGTTCTTCGTGCATGGCCCGCTGAAAGACCCGGCAGGTTTCAACTTCCCCGAGTCGGCGATGTTCGGCGATGCCAGCCGCCTGCCGCTGGTTAGCGAGGACGGCCGCCTGCACGGCGGCCTGTACCTGGCGCTGCTGGCGCTGGTGGCAGTGTGGGTGCTGCTGCAGAAGAGCTTTCTCGGTTTTCAGATCAAGGTGCTCGGCCTCGACCGCCGCGCGGCGGGCTTTGTCGGCTTTCGCGAAAAGCGCCTGGTGTGGTTCGCCCTGCTGGTCAGCGGCGCACTGGCCGGTATGGCCGGCGTCGGCGAAGTGGCCGGCCCGATTGGCCAGTTGGTGCCCCAGGTATCGCCGGGCTATGGCTACGCGGCGATCACCGTGGCCTTTCTCGGGCGCCTCAACCCGCTCGGCATCGTCGCCGCCAGCCTGCTGATGGCGCTGCTCTACCTGGGCGGCGAAAACGCGCAGATGACCATGAACCTGCCCCAGGCGATCACCCAACTCTTTCAGGGAATGATGCTGTTCTTCCTGCTCGCCTGCGATGTGCTGATTTTGTATCGGCCACGGTTGAAGTGGAAATGGGCGCAGCGCAAGGCGCTCGCCGAGGCGACCACCTGACTGTGGGAGGGGCTGGGCGGCATTCCGCTTTAGCCGCGACTGCTTCTACATCGATACAGCGTCGCGGCTACGACTGCATGGATGCAGGAGGTAGAGCGAAGCAGGATGCCAGAGCCGAAAGCCCCTCCCACAAGTCAGATAACCGACATCATTTTTACCTGCCGCGCTTAGCGCGCAGCTTGAGGCTTCAAATATGGATCTCGACCTACTAAGCAACATTCTCTACGCCATGGTCCGCACCGGTACGCCGCTGCTGCTGGTGGCCCTCGGTGAGCTGATCTGCGAGAAGAGCGGCGTGCTCAACCTCGGCCAGGAAGGCATGATGCTGTTCGGCGCGGTGATCGGTTTTATTGTCGCCCTGGCCACCGGCAACCTGTGGCTCGGCGTGCTGCTGGCGATGGCTGCCGGCATGCTCCTGTCGATGCTGTTCGCCGCTGTGGCCCTGGGTTTCAACGCCAACCAGGTGGCCACCGGCCTGGCCCTGACCATCTTCGGCGTGGGCCTGTCGACCTTCGTCGGCGCGGCCTGGGTCGGCAAGCCGCTGTCGGGCTTCGAGCCCATCGCCATCCCGCTGCTGTCGGAGATCCCACTGATCGGGCGCATGCTGTTCGCCCAGGACGTGCTGATCTACTTGTCCTTCGCCCTGTTCGCTCTGGTCGCCTGGGTGCTGCTGAAAAGCCGCATCGGCCTGATTATCCAGGCTGTCGGCGAAAGCCCCGACGCGGCCAGCGCCATGGGCTTGCCGGTGCTGCGCGTGCGTACCCTGGCGGTGCTGTTCGGCGGCGCCATGGCCGGTTTGGCCGGTGGTTACCTGTCGCTGGCCTACACGCCCATGTGGGCCGAGAACATGACCGCCGGCCGCGGCTGGATCGCCCTGGCCCTGGTGGTGTTCGCCAGTTGGCGGGTCTTCCGCGTGCTGCTCGGCGCCTACCTGTTCGGCCTGGCCAGCATCCTCCACCTGGTCGCCCAGGGCATCGGCCTGTCGATCCCGTCCAACCTGCTGGCGATGCTGCCCTATGTCGCGACCATCGTGGTGCTGGTGCTGCTTTCACGCGATGCGATCAAGACCCGCCTGTACGCACCAGTCTCCCTGGGCCAACCTTGGCAGCCAGGGCATTGAGGTTTAACCGTCGCGGCTAAAGCCCCTCCCACAGCACCAGTGCAGCCTGTGGGACCGGCTTTTGTGGGAGGGGCTTTAGCAGCGATATGCTTCTGGCGGTCTCACCGGCCACGCCTGCGCCACACACCAGACCAGTTCAAAGAAAAGGAAGATCGCGATCAGTAGCGTCGCGCCCTGGCTCAATGCGTAGATCTGCCAGGTGGAAAACAGCAGTCGACCGGCCGCGTCGTAGCGGCCAAAAGCGAGCTGCGGGTCGCGGATCCGTAGTACCGACCAGACGCAGACGATTGACCCCATCAGGTTGGCCATCAGCAGGTGCATAGGCTCGAAAGGTGGCAACACGCCGGGCAGGCCCAGACTATGGTGCAGGCTCTGCAGTAGGCCATGCAGGGCCATGAAACTCCAAGGCGTGACGAAAGCGGCAGTCACCAACAGGTCATACCAGCCACTGGCGCGTATTAGCCGGCGATAGTGTTCGTGAGTCCACATGAGCGTTGCTCCAGTCATTCAGGGAGCACCCAGGCTAAGGCCTGGAGTATGCTCCAAGGTCAACCCCCTACCGAGCTCGAACATGCGTATCGGAGAATTGGCCGAAGCCTGCGACGTGAGCCGCGACACCCTGCGTTTCTATGAGCAGCGCGGACTGATCGCCGCGCGGCGCAGCAGCAACGGCTACCGCGACTACCCCGCCGAGATGGTGCAACTGGTCAGCTACATCAAGACCGCCCAGCGCCTGGGTTTCAACCTTGGCGAGATCGGTAGCCATGTCGGCGGCCTGTGGCAGGCCAGCGACCCGGATCAGGCCGTAGCCCAGCTACTGCAGGACAAGCTGGTACTGATCGAGAGCCGCATCGACGAACTGCAGCAACTGAGAGGCGAGCTGCTGCAGCGCCTTTCTACCAGTTGCCCGTTGCGCTCCTGACACGCGCAACACATTGCATGCGGACCATAAAGTCAGCTACCGTCACCACACGTTTCCACCAAAAAACCTGGATCAGCAGACAGGGTTAACACTGAGCTGGCTTACCTGACATCAATCTCAGAGGAGCCTGCTCGTGGCAGCTACCCGAATCTGGATCAAGAACCCCCTCGCTGTTTTTACCGCCAATAACCAGAACGCCGCCGGCGGTCTGGTGATTGAGAACGGTGTGATTGCCGAATTGCTCGGCACCGGCCAGCAGCCTTCGCTGCCCTGCCAGCAGACCTTCGATGCCCGCGCGCATGTGCTGCTGCCGGGGCTGATCAACACCCATCACCACTTCTACCAGACCCTTACTCGCGCCTGGGCGCCGGTGGTCAATCAGCCGTTGTTCCCCTGGCTGAAAACCCTGTACCCGGTGTGGGCGCGGCTGACCCCGGAGAAGCTGGCCCTGGCCAGCAAGGTAGCGCTGGCCGAGCTGTTGCTCTCCGGTTGCAGCACGGCGGCCGACCACCACTACCTGTTCCCCGACGGACTGGAGCAGGCCATCGACGTGCAGGTCGAGGTGGTGCGTGAGCTGGGCATGCGCGCCATGCTGACCCGTGGCTCGATGAGCCTGGGCGAGGCTGACGGCGGCCTGCCGCCCCAGCAAACGGTGCAGACCGGCGAGGCGATCCTGGCCGATAGCCAACGCCTGGTCGCGCAGTACCACGAGCGCGGCGCCGGCGCGCAGATCCAGATCGCCCTGGCACCCTGCTCGCCCTTCTCGGTAACGCCCGCGATCATGCGCCAGAGTGCAGAACTGGCAGAGCAACTGGACGTGCGCCTGCACACCCACCTGGCGGAAACCCTGGACGAAGAGGACTTCTGCCTGCAGCGCTTCGGCCTGCGCACCGTGGATTACCTGGACAGCGTCGGCTGGCTCGGCCCACGCACCTGGCTAGCCCATGGCATCCACTTCAACCCGGACGAAATCGCCCGCCTCGGCGCCGCTGGCACCGGCATCTGCCATTGCCCCAGCTCGAATATGCGCCTGGCGTCGGGCATCTGCCCCAGCGTCGACCTGGAAGCAGCCGGCGCACCACTGGGCCTGGGGGTCGACGGCTCGGCCTCCAATGATGCCTCGAACATGCTCCTCGAAACGCGCCAGGCCCTGTATATCCAGCGCCTGCGCTATGGCGCGCAGGCGATTACCCCCGAGCGCGTACTGGGCTGGGCCACCCGTGGCTCGGCACGCCTGCTCGGACGCAGCGATATTGGCGAACTGGCAGTGGGCAAGCAGGCCGACCTGGCGCTGTTCAAGCTCGACGAGCTGCGTTTCTCCGGCAGCCACGACCCCATCTCGGCCTTGCTGCTGTGCGGCGCCGAACGCGCCGACCGGATGATGATCGGCGGCACCTGGCGGGTCATCGATGGGCAGATTGAGGGCCTGGACGTGGCGCAGCTGATCGCCGACCACCGCCAGGCGGCCAAGCAACTGGTAGACGGCTAAACACCGCGCGCACCGCAAGGCCGCTGGTGCGCGCGGCACACCCTACGAACCGTCACAGCCAGTAGCCTGGGTTGAGCGCAGCGATACCCGGGGCCGCACCATGACGCAGCACAAGACATCGGCTGCGCACCAAGGCTGCTCGCCCCTGACAGCACCACTGCCTGCAAACCGTGCGCCCAGGCTTATCTGTCTTGTTGGTCAGCTTTTTGCAATCAAGGGATCAGCCAACCAACAGCTATCCCAAACACAAGACTGGAGTTCCACCGACCATGTTCGAGAAGAGCAAAAAACCGCTGCTGCGCGCCCTTGTCGCCGCCCTGGGTTTCAGCGCCACCCTGAGCGCTTCCGCCGCCGATCCGCTGAAGGTCGGCTTCGTCTATATCGGCCCGATTGGCGACCACGGCTGGACCTACCAGCATGAGCAGGGTCGTCAGGCGGTGATCAAGGAGCTGGGCGACAAGGTCGAGACCAGCTACGTGGAAAACGTGCCGGAAGGTGCAGACGCCGAGCGCGTCATCCGCAATATGGCTAAAGGCGGTTATGACCTGATTTTCACCACCTCTTTCGGCTATATGAACCCCACGCTGAAAGTCGCCAAGCAATTCCCCAAGGTCACGTTCGAGCATGCCACCGGCTACAAGCAGGACAAGAACCTCGGCACCTACCTGTCGCGCTCCTATGAAGGCCGTTACGTCGGCGGTTTCCTCGCCGCGAAGATGACCAAGACCAAGAAAATCGGCTATGTCGCCTCCTTCCCGATCCCGGAAGTGATCCGCGATATCAACGCCATCCAGCTGGCCCTGGACAAGTACAACCCCGGTACCGAAATCAAGGTGGTGTGGGTCAACTCCTGGTTCGATCCGGGCAAGGAATCCGATGCTGCCAACGCGTTGATCGACCAGGGCGTGGACGTGGTGTTCCAGCACACCGACAGCCCGGCGCCGATCCAGACCGCCGAACGTCGTGGCGTTTACTCCGTGGGCTACGCCTCGGACATGGCGCACTTCGGGCCTAAGGCCGTGCTCACCTCGATCGTCAACGACTGGGGCCCGCACTACGTCAAATCCACCCAGGCGGTGATCGACGGCACCTGGAAGCCCGAAGATTTCTGGGGCGGCCTGACAGAAGACACCATCAAGCTGCCGATCAGCGACCTGGTGCCGGCGGATGTGAAAGCTGAAGCTGAGCAGATCATCGCCGACATCAAGAGCGGCGCCTTCCACCCGTTCACCGGCCCGATCAAGGACCAGAGCGGCGTAGAAAAAATCCCGGCCGGCGTCGCGGCGACCAACGCCGAACTGGCCTCGATGAACTACTACGTGGAAAACGTAAAGGCTGAATTGCCGAAGTAAGGCATTCGCCAAACCTTGTGGGAGGGGCTTTAGCCGCGAGCTGTTTAATTGTCGCGGCTAAAACGGGTCGCCGTCCGGCCCTCCCACAATCTATAACCCAGATGCCGTCCCTGCCTTACCGGCAGAACCGCATCAAAAGGGCGCCCCATAACCGAGGCGCCCTTTTTCGCTGCATGGAGCCTGTCGGGCTCAACCGTTCGTCGCGAGGGAAAGCTCGGTTTGAGACAGTTTTGCGGCTTTACCGAGGCGGATGGCCACCCCGCGAATAGCGCGCTATTTAACGAGGGAAAGCCACAAAAGTGGCCAAATCCGGATTTTCCGCAGCAGAACAGTGTTGAGTTCGACAGGCTCCTTAGTACGAGAAGACTCGCAGCACCGCCCCACCCGGAGCCCCTATGAATACCCTACCGATAATCGACATCGCCCCGCTCTACAGCGACGACCAGAACGCCTGGCCGGCCGTGGCCGAGCAGATCGATCACGCCTGCCGCGAGTGGGGCTTTTTCTATATCACCAGCCACCCGATCAGCCCGGCGCGGATCGCCGAACTGCTCAGCGCCGCCAAGGCCTTCTTCGCCCTGCCAGCAGAAGAAAAGCTCAAGATCGATATCACCCAGACCGCCCATCACCGGGGTTACGGCGCGATTGCCACTGAGCAGCTCGACCCGAGCAAACCGAGCGACCTCAAGGAAACCTTCGATATGGGTTTCCACATGGACCTCAACCACCCTGAGGTGTTGGCCGGCAAGCCATTGCGCGGGCCCAATCGTCACCCTGATCTAGCTGGCTGGACCGAGCTGATGGAACAGCATTACGGCGATATGCAGGGGCTGGCCAAGACCCTGCTGCGCGCCATGGCCCTGGCACTGAATATCGAGCGCGATTTTTTTGACAGCCGCTTCAATGAGCCGATCAGTGTGCTGCGCATGATCCACTACCCGCCGCGCCACACCGCCACCAGCGCCGAACAGCAAGGCGCCGGTGCGCACACCGATTACGGCTGCGTCACCCTGCTCTACCAGGACGACGCCGGCGGCTTGCAGGTGCGCAATCGCGACGGCGAGTGGATAGACGCGCCGCCAATTGCCGGCAGCTTCGTGGTGAACATCGGCGACATGCTCGCGCGCTGGAGCAACGACCGCTACACCTCGACTCCGCACCGGGTAATCAGCCCGTCGGGCGTGGATCGCTATTCCATGCCGTTCTTCGCCGAACCGCACCCGGACACCCTGATCGACTGCCTGCCGAACTGCTCCAGCGCCGACAACCCGCCCAAATACAGCCCAGTGACCAGCGCCGCCTACCTGCTGTCGCGCTTTGCCGATACCTATGCCTATCGGCGGGAAGAGCAGGCTCAGGTTTAGCTGGGGTCTGGTGGGAGGGGCTTTAGCCGCGACATTGCCAGCCAGTAGGGTGGATGACGCTTTTTTCATCCACCACCCGCAGCGCCACGCAGCGCGCTTGGTGGACATAAAAGGCGATGTCCACCCTACGCAGCCCGATTCGGCGAAACCCTGCCCTAGCGGTTAAACTTTCGCGCAACCACGCCTGATAACGAGATCCGACCATGTACGACTGGCTCAATGCCCTGCCCAAGGCCGAACTGCACCTGCACCTGGAGGGTTCGCTGGAGCCCGAGCTGCTGTTTGCCCTGGCCGAGCGCAACAAGATCAAACTGCCCTGGAACGACGTTGAAGCCCTGCGTAGCGCCTATGCGTTCAACAACCTGCAGGAGTTTCTCGATCTGTATTACGCCGGTGCCGATGTGCTGCGCAGCGAGCAGGATTTCTACGACCTGACCTGGGCCTACCTGCAAAAGTGCAAGGCGCAGAACGTCATCCACACTGAACCGTTCTTCGACCCACAGACCCACACCGACCGTGGCATTCCCTTTGAAGTGGTGCTGCGCGGCATCAAGCAGGCGCTGGTCGATGGCGAGAAGCAGTTGGGCATCAGCCACGGCTTGATCCTGAGCTTTCTGCGTCACCTGTCCGAAGAAGAAGCCTTCAAAACCCTGGAGCAGGCCAGGCCGTTCCGCGATGCGTTTATCGCCGTCGGCCTGGACAGCTCGGAGATGGGCCACCCGCCGAGCAAGTTCCAGCGGGTGTTCGACAAGGCGCGCAGCGAGGGCTATCTGACCGTCGCCCACGCCGGCGAGGAAGGCCCACCCGAATACATCTGGGAAGCCCTGGACCTGCTGAAGATCGAACGTATCGACCACGGCGTACGCGCCATCGAAGACGAGCGGCTGATGCAGCGGATTATCGACGAACAGATCCCGCTGACCGTCTGCCCGCTGTCCAACACCAAGCTTTGCGTGTTCGATGACATGCGCCAGCACAACATCCTGCAGATGCTCGAGCGCGGCGTGAAGGTAACGGTGAACTCTGACGACCCGGCCTATTTCGGCGGCTACGTCACGGAGAACTTCGCCGCCCTGCACGACAGCCTGGGCATGACCCAGGAGCAGGCCCAACGCCTGGCGCAGAACAGCCTGGATGCGCGCTTGGTCTGAAAAACCGCGATCAGGCGCATGGCATGCCGCGAATGCCGGTAAAAAACTGGCATGATTTGCCGCCGCGGCATGTACAGGCAGGGGAGATGGCACGATGATAGCAATGAAACGATCAGGCTTCGCTTATCGCCACCATTGCATTGTTGAGGTTGCATTATGATGAGGCCCCTGCGCTGCGCATGGCTCGCATTACTCCTTGGCCTGTCACTGCCGGCAATCGCCACGCAGAAGCTGCGCATCGTCACCGAAGAGCTGCCGCCCTTCAACATGACCCTCGACGGCAAGCTCACCGGGCTCTGCACCGAGATCGTCCAGGCCGTTCTGGATGACGTCGGCGAAGCGGCCCAAATCCAGTCCATGCCCTGGGCGCGGGCCTACGATATCGCCATGAATAGCGAGAACGTGCTGATCTACTGCATGGCCCGCACGGCGGCGCGTGAGCAGCAGTTCAAATGGGTTGGCACCATCGCCCAGACCGACTGGTACCTGTTCTCCCTCGATCCGAACCTGCGTCTGAACAGCCTGGACGATGCGCGCAGCCAGCAGATCGCCACGGTCAAGGACGATGCCGGCGAAGAATACCTGACCGCCCAAGGCTTCGCGGTAGGACGCAACCTGCAATCGAGCAACAAGTACGAGCACAATTACGAAAAACTGGTGCTGGGCCGGGTCGATCTGTGGATCGCCAATGAGATGAACGCCCTGTACCTGGTCCGCCATGCAGGCCAGGACCCGACTCAGGTGCTGCATCGCGCCTTAGCGCTGCCCGATCTGGGGACCCACGGTCTGGGCATGGCCTTCAGCCTGAAGACCCCCGACGCGACCGTCGAACGCTTTCGCGCGGGCCTGCAACGCCTGCGCGACAGCGGCCGCTACGAAGCCATCACTCGCACGTGGCGATAGGATCCCTGCCAATGCCCGAGACGCCTCACGACAACCCAGAAACACCACCCGTGACGCCGCACGTGGGCCAGTCACTGGGCCGTCGCCTGGTGCTGACAACGCTGGTCTTCTGCGTGCTGTTCATTCTGCTTAGCGCCACGGTACGCACGTTCTCGGCCTGGAATAGCAACCAGGAAGACATGACCAACGAACTGCAACTGATTGATCAGGTGTTTCGTGGCACGCTTTCCAAGGCGATCTGGGAAATGGACCGCGATGCGTTGCACACCCAGCTCGATAGCGTTTCCCAGGTGGCCATTGTCGGCCTGGTCGAACTGCATATTCTCAAGCCTGGGCGCGACCCCGAAGTCTTTCAGCGGGCCCGCCCGGACATCCCGACAAGCTCGGGCAAAGCCCCCACTCTGCAACGTGTGTTGACCTACACCCCCTACCCAGGCGGAGAAGAGACGGTCGGCGAGCTGCGCCTGGTCGGCAACGAAAGCCTGCTCTGGCGACAACTGATCAGCGACGTCACCGGCATTGTCTTCACCCAGGTGCTGCAGTCATTGCTGCTGGCTGGGCTGATCATGTGGACGTTCAATCGCTCGGTCACGGTGCACGTGCGGCATATCGCCAACCACCTCAGCCAACTGTCGCCGCTCAACCTGCATCGCGCCCTGCAATTGCAACGCAGCGGACGTCATCAGGACGAACTGAGCCTGCTGGAAAGGGGCGTCAACGGCCTGCAAGATAAGTTGTCCGGTTATCTTGAACGTCAGCACATGGCCGAACAGAACCTGGCCGCCCACCGCGATCGCCTGGCCGAACTGGTGGAAGAACGCACCACGGAACTGCGCGCGGCCAACGAGTTGTTGCGCGAGCTGAACCGGCGCGACCCCCTGACTGGCATCGCCAACCGCCGGCACTTCGACGAGGTCAAGGACATCGAGCTGCGCCGTGCCCAGCGCCGGGATCAAGCGCTTTCGGTACTGATGTGCGATGTCGATCATTTCAAGCTCTACAACGACAACTACGGCCACAGTGCTGGCGACCAGTGCCTGCAACAGATCGCCCAATTGCTGACCCAGGTGTTCTGTCGGGCCGGCGATCTGGTCGCCCGACTCGGCGGCGAGGAGTTTGCCGTGCTGCTACCAGGGCTCAATGCCGAACAAGCGCAACACGCCACCCAGCGCTTGCACCGCCTGCTGGAGCAACAACAGATTACCCACGCCTATTCACCCGTCGCACCCTACGTGACACTGAGCATCGGCGTCGCCCAACTGGGCGCTGTACCCGATGACTTCGAGGCTCTGCTGCAGCGTGCAGACGCGGCGCTGTATCGCGCCAAGCATCAGGGCCGAAACCGTACGATCCACACCTGATTGACGAGGCTCATCATGACGTTTGCCTACCGTGGTGCCTGGCTAACCGCCGTGCTTCTGATGTTCTGTGGCGCAGTGCGTGCCGAGACGATCCAGGCGGTTACCGAGGACAGCCTGCATGCCTTTATGGACGGCGACAAGGTTTCCGGCCCGGCCACTGCGGTGGTTGCCAGCACACTCAAGACTGCTGGCCTGGATTACCACCTGGCGCTCTACCCCTGGGCACGCGCCTATGACATGGCCTTGCAACAGCCCAATGTGCTCATCTACCTGATCTTGCGCACGCCGCAGCGCGAGTCGCTGTTCAAGTGGGTGGGTGAAGTGAAGCGCTATGAGCCTTACCTGTACAAACTCAAGCAGCGCCAGGACATTCAGGTCAACAACCTGGAAGATGCCAAGCGTTACCCGATCGGCGTGGTCCGCGACGACGTACGCCATGCGTACTTCAAGGCACAGGGCTTCAGCAAACTCTTCGTCGCGTCGCAGAATCGCGACACCATGAAGCAACTGTTCAATGGCCAGATCGACTTGTTGCCACTGATCGAAGGGGATGCCATGCGCCTGAGCAAGGAAGCCGGCGGCGACTTCGCCAGCCTGGAGCAGGTCATGCCCCTTGCAGACCTGACCACCGGCCTTTATCTGGCCTACAGCAATAGCACCGACGACGCCATCGTCGAGCGGACCCGCAACGCCTTCGAGCAGTTGCGTAGCACGGGAGAGGTGGCACGACTGATGGGAAGCAACCCATGATGCAGATGCGCCCCCCTCAGTCGCCTAGGGCCTGTTCCCGTTTCGTTCGCGGCCGCGACGAAACGGGAACAGACCCTAGTTTGCGCCGCTTGCCGGTAACCATCGACAGCGGCAGGTTTTCCTTCAGGCGGTAGCTTTCAAACAGCGCCGCGGCAATATGTAAACCCACCAGCGCCATCAGCGCGTTGGCGCAGAACTCATGGATTTCCAGCGGCAGATCAGCGCCCCAGAAGTAATCGACCTCCTCCATCAGAAAGCCGGTCACGCCCAGGCCGAGCATCAGCAGCATCATGCCGATCATCACCAGAGCACCGAGTGGGGAGTGCCCCAACCGGTGGTAATCACGCCCGGCAGTCAATGCGCGCAGGTGCTCGGCGAGGCGCGCGCGGGTCGGCCAGAAGTCCGCCCAGCGCGCGGCCGGCGTGCCGATAAAACCCCACACCAGGCGGATCGCCAACCAGGCCACGGCGTAGTAACCGAACCAGCGGTGCCAGTTCTCGCCCTCTTCGGTGAAGAAGTAATTGGCCAGAAAAGCGCCCGCCAACGACCAGTGGAACAGCCTGATCAGCGGGTCCCACAGGCGCAGGGTGGTGCTGCTCATCAGTCTTCAACTTCGCTTTTGACGACCTTGCCATCGACCGGATCGAAGTAGATCTCGACCTTCTGGCCTTCCTTGTTGAAGCCGTAGATTTCGTAGCAGTTGCCGCTGGTAACCTTGAACTTGTTGATTTTATAGCCCTGGGCTTTGAGGTCAGCCTGGAACTTGTCCTGATCCTGCCACTGCGCCTTGTCGGCGGTGGTGCATTCGGTGGCAGCAAAGGTCAGCGGGCTGGCCAGAGCCAGGGACAGCAGAAGTAACTTACGCATGGGTAGTCCTCTCAATGCAGGGGGAATGTGTGTCTGCGGGGACTACTCTCGGGCCACAACCTTAAGGCTGTATTAGGGAATGCTGATTCGTAGCGCCGATGCAATCCGGGGAAGATCAGTGCAATCCATTGAATCGTGCGGATGTGGGAGGGGCTTTAGCCGCGACTCAAAAGCTCGCGGCTAAAGCCCCTCCCACGACTGGCCACCTCAGAAGTCGTAATCCACCTTGGTCCACAACGTCCGCCCCGGCTCGTCGAGACGGGTATCCGGCGCTGATTTTGACCTGCTTGGTCACCCGTTAGGCAGCGTTGAGCCCGACGGAGAACAGTTCCCCGTAGTCGGGGAAACACCAGCGCAGCGGTTACGGATCAGTGGGCATGCCCTTCACCATGGCCCTTGTCGCTGGCCGGTGCGTCCTTCTGCACCGCCACTTCAACCTCGACTGCACCGGCCTTCTCGAAAGTCAGGGTCAGCGGGAAGCGCTCGCCGTCCTTGGCCTGCTGCTTCAGGTTGAACAGCATGACGTGGTAACCCATGGGCTCGAATTTCACCTCGCCACCGGCGGGGACGAGCACATCCTGTACCTGCTGCATTTTCATTACGCCATCGGCATGCACATGCTCGTGCAACTCGGCCTTGCCGGCGTTCGGCGTGCTGACGCTGATCAGCCGATCGGCGTCGCTGCCCTTGTTGTGAATCACGAAGTAGGCGGCAGCCGTCGCTGCCACTGGCGGCATCTCCCGCGACCAGGGGTGATCGATGTGCAACTGGCCGGCGCTGTACTCGTGGGCCTGGGCCAGCAGGGCCGGCAGCAGCAGGGAGAGGCCGAGCAGGGTTTTCTTCAGGGTCATGGTGTTACCTCCTTGGGGGATAGGTACGGCTGTATCGGGGTAAGCGGTGAACGCCTGGCTGGGCATCCACCCCTACAACACAGCCGAATAAGAACTCAAAAATCCAGGGTCAAACCGGCATAGAGCGCGCGACCATCGCCGGGCGCATGCAGGGAATCCAGGGCACCGTCAGGGTCATACCACACGTACTCGTAGTAGCGGTTGGTGACGTTCTTCAGTTGCATGTCCACGCTCACCGTCTCACTCAGGCGGTACTCCGCGCCGAGGTTGAGCAGGGTGTAGCCACCGTACTGACCTCGTGCGTTGGTACGTTCCAGGTAGTAGTCGCTCTGGCCATTGACCCAGGCGCTCAGTTTGAGTTTGTCGCCGGCCTGGTAATCGGCACCCAGAGCGTAGAGATGATGCGGCACATGGTCGATTTCCTTGCCCTTGCTGCTCGGCAGGTTGGGGTTGGGTTCGAGGATTTCGGAGAACTGCCGCGAGTAGGACAGCCAGACGCGCGCCAGGTCGTTCGGGTACAGGTTGAGCTGGATGTCGTAACCGCGGCGCAAGGTTTCACCGACGTTTTCCGAGTCGCCGACCGGGTCGTTGAGCTTGCGCTGTACCTCGTCGGTGGCGTGCTGCTCCCAGTAGGCCACCCGACCGTCGAGCCAGGTCGCCGGGTTGAACTTGATCCCGGTTTCCCAGCCCTCGTTGATCGAGGGTTTAAGGTCATCGCTCTGGCTGGCCAGGCGATATGCGCCGGAGCCCACACCGATCTGGAAGGTGCGCCCCCAGTTGGCGTAGAAGCTGGCTTGTTTCCACGGTGAATAGACCAGGCTGAATTTGGGCTGCTTGATGTTGCCGTAGTCGTTGACGCTGGCGCGCTCGCCGCTCAGTGCGTTGCGGTAGTCGCCTTCGACCCGGTCTACACGATAGGCCGGAATCAGCTTGAGGCTTTCCCAGGGCTGGATCACGGTCTGCAGGTAAACACCTGTGGTGATCAGGTCGAACACCTGGTCGCGGGTCTGTGCAGCACGCACCCGATTCAGGGTGCGATAGCGCTCGCTGACCACCTCCTGACGCTGAATATCCGCACCACCTTCCAGGGCGAAGTCGTACAGCCCCTGCACCTCGGGGCGCCAGGTCAGGCTGCTGATAGCGCCGTACTGGTCTTCGTCGTTGAAGCGCTCCTGCTGCGCCGAAGTGATCCAGTATTTGGTCCAGCGGCGGTCTTCAAAGCGGTTGTAATAGACCTTGTTCGACCAGGCCAGGTCCTCGGCCACATCGGTGTCCAAGTGCAGGCTGAGCTGGTCCATGCTGCGCTCGCCTTCATCAAAGGCGTTATTGGCGTAGGACTGACGGGGGTCGTCACGCGCGTCGGCTCGGGTCAGGTAACCGGCCTCCAGCGCATCGGCTTCGTAATGCCGGGCGATCAAGCCGGCGCGCCAACCGGCGTCAGCGCTATAGAGCCACTTGCCGGCGAAGCTCTGCCGCTCGGTGTCGGCATGGTCACGGTAGCCGCCGCTCTTCTGGTAGGCGACGAAGTAGTTCTGCGACCAGTTGCCCGTCTCGATGCCTTTGACCAGTTGCAACTCCTGGGTATCGAAACTGCCGGTGCGCAGGCGCAGCTTGCCGTCGTTGCCGCCCTGCAGGGTGTTGATGCTGGCATTGCCGGCGATGTTGTGCAGGCCGTAGCGTGGGTCATTGGTGCCGCGCACCACTTCGATATCTTCGATATCCAGCGGGTAGACCATGTCGATAAAGGGCATGTTGCCGTCGTTGGTGTTACTCGGGATGCCGTCGATCAGCAGCTTGACCGCATTGACCTCGCCTTCACCGTTAAAGCCGCGAAACGACAGTTTGCCGGAGGTGGTGCCCTGGTTGAACTGGGTCAGCATCACGCCTGGCACACGCTGGAACAGCTCCCAGCTGTATTGCACGGGCTGCTTTTCCAGCACGTCGCTGCCGACGTAATCCACCGAGCTGAGAATGTTGTGGCTCGACAACTTGCCCTGCTGTTCAGGGGTAACGGTCACGCTGCCGAGCGCCAGGGTGCTGTCGGCCAGCGCTGGCAGGGCCTGCCAGCCAAGGGCAAGGATGGCCAGCTGGATGCACAAAGGTAATGGTCTTAGAGTGAATGGCATGTCTTGAAATCCAGTTTCACGCGCAAGACGCGCGGGTCATCTACCGGCGCACAGAGGCCGGTAGGCATTCGAGAGTGGCTCAGGCTTCGCTGGTGTTTACCGCCAGCTGCCGACGCAACAGGCCCAGTAAGCGGTCCAGCACCCACACCAGCACCAGCGAGGCGCCAACCAGCGGGAAGAGCACGCCGAGCGCCAGCATCACGCCGATAGCGGTCTTCCAGCGCGGCAGGTCGTGGCGCAGCGGCGGCACGCCGAGGCTGCCGGCGGGGCGACGCTTCCACCAGAGCACCAGGCCGCTGACCGAGCTGAACAGAATCAGCAGGCAGACCAGCGCCATGAATATTTGGTTGACCAGGCCGAACAGCTTGCCCTCGTGCAGCATCACCCCGGTTTCCACGGTCTTGGCCACCAGGCCGTAGTCCTGCCAGCGCACATCGGCAAGCACCGCGCCGCTGTATTGGTCCAGGTGCAGGGTGGCGTCGTTACGCGGGTCGTCGGCAAACAGCGCGACGCTGTAAACGCCCTGTTCGCCCTTGGGCAAGGTAATGCTGTAGCCCGGCTGCACGCCGCGTTCGGCGGCGGTATCGACGACATGCTGCAGCAGGCTCGCGGAGCTTGCCGGGGCGCTGTGACCGGCATGGCCCTGGTGCGCCGCATGGGGGTCGGAAGCCGGCAGCGGGGTGACTTCCACCGCCCAGGCCACGGTCTGCTGGCGGCTGGTGTTGAGGCTACCGGTCAGCTCGCCGGACTTGGGTACGTCATCCCACATGGCCGCAGGGAAGTGGTTCCAGGCGCCGGCGAACTGCGCGCCCCAATAGCCGGTCCAGGTCATGCCGGTGAGCAGCATAAACAGTAGCAGCGCGCTGCCCCAGAAGCCGGTCACCGCATGCAAGTCGCGCCACCACAAACGTCCCCGGGCACTCAGGCGTGGCCAGAGCACACCCGCCCCGCTGCTGCCACGCGGCCACCACAGGTACAGGCCGGACACCACCAATACGATGCCCCAGCCTGCCGCCAGCTCGATCAGACGGTCGCCGATAGTGCCGATCAACAGATCGCCGTGCAGCTTGCGCGCAGCTGCTTGCAGGTTCCACAGCGCATCCTGGGTGCCGAGCACATGGCCGCTGTAGGGGTCGAGAAACAGATTGAGGTCCTGCCCCCCATCGCTGAGCACAAACTGCGCACTGCGCCCGGCAGCAGTCGGCGGGAAGTACTGGCTCACCCTGGCCTGCGGATAGGCCTCGCGCACCAGGCTCAGTTGCTGGTCAGCACTCAGGCGTTGTTCAGCCACCGGCACCTGCAGCAGGTCGGCATACATCAGCTCATCGAGCTGCGGCTTGAACAGGTAGATCAGCCCAGTGAGCGACAGCATGATCATGAAGGGAATGACCAACAGCCCGGCATAGAAATGCCAGCGCCAGGCCAGGTTGTAGAAGGACACCTGCCCACGCGGGCGCGCAGCAGTAAAGTCGGGGGACGACGACATAAAACTTCTCCAGAGACATGCCCAGGGGCACGCGCTCGATTCGCATGAAGGAAACGCCCAGCAGGCCGTTGAAAAACGTAGGCGAGGCAGCCAGCGCAAGGCAAAAACAGGCGAAAAAGCGGAGTTTACGAGCTGTAAATGAGCATTTTGAGCCTGTTTTTAACGCAGCGATGGCAACGCAGGTAGTTTTTCAACAGCCTGCTAACGGGGCGCAGTTATCAGGCGAGAAACGGAGAAGCGCGGGGGTTGGCCGAGGGCCAGAGGTAGCGGACCGGACGCGGGCTGAACAGCAGGCTGGGCAGCGGCGAGCGGCTGGCCGCGAGCATACCCAGCAGGCCGAAGAAGGCGGCCAGGATAATCGCGCTGAAGGTGCTGCTGAGCGAGCAGCCGGAGCCGGTGGCTGGGCTTGGCGCGACGATACCGGAGCCATCGAGGTCGGCACCGGCGCCAAAATTGCCCTCGAAGGAACAGTACTGGCCGTCCAGCCCGGCCAGCTGCAGCCCGGCGATCTGGCCATGACTGATCGCACAGACGAACGCACTGAACAGGACGCTGAAATACAGCATCCAGGCGATCAGTGAGCGGTTAGTGCGGGCCAGTTTCATAGGGCGCGACTCTAAACAGAGGATGCCAGTGCAGCACTGCGGTGGATCGCCGCAGGCATGCCGCACCATCTTAGTTCGCCCAAGGCGCCTGCGCCAGCAGCCCAGCACAGCGCGCCTGGACGAAGTCACGCAGCAAGTGCACCGGCTTGCTCAACTGAGCGCGATGGGCGCACACCAGGTACAGCGGCGTCGCCTCACCCAGGCTGTGGCTGAGCAGCACCTGCAGGCGCCCGGCCTGCACGTCACCAGCCACATCCAGCCAGGACTTGTACACCAAGCCATGGCCAGCCACCGCCCAGCGCCGCACCACGTCGGCATCGTCACTGATTCGGTCGCCCTGCACCACCAGGCTCTGCTCGCGCTTGCCAGCCTGGAAACGCCAGCGCTCGTGGACCCGCCCGCCAAGCATGTACAGCAGGCAATTGTGCTCCGCCAGCGCCTCCACGTTCTGCGGTACACCACGGCGCGCCAGGTAACTTGGCGCGGCGCACAGTACGCGTCGATTACTGGTGGCGACCGGTAGCGCGACCAGGCTGGAGTCTTCCGGCGCGCCGTAGCGCAGGGCCACGTCCACCGGCTCGCGGAACAGGTCAGCCACCCGGTCGCCTAGTAGCAGGCGCAGGTGCAGCAGCGGGTGCAGGGCCTGAAAGTCGTCCAGCCAGGGCAGCAGCGTATTGCGGCCAAAATCCGACGGCGCCGAGAGCTGCAGCACGCCGCTGATGCCTTCGCGGCTGCCATCCAGTTGTTGTTGGCCCGCTTCCAGGCTTTGCAGGGCCTGGCGGGCATGGGCCAGGTAGGCCTCGCCTTCCGGGGTCAACCGCAGGCTGCGGGTGGAACGCACGATCAGCCGCGTGGCGAGCTGTTGCTCCAGGCGCTTGAGCGCCGCGCTGGCCACGGCGGGCGAGATATCCAGGTGCCGCGCCGCCGCCGAGAGGCTGCCCAACTCTGCGGTACGCACGAATAAGTGCAGGTCATCGAAGCGCAACATGCGCAGCTCACTTTCAATAAAAAGTTGAAAGAGACTTTACTCAGGCGCTGTTTTTCTTGCCAGCCAAATAAACGAGCATGGTCACCCGTTCAGCCGTGCCCCTGGAGCCTGACCATGACCACCCCGCTGACCCTGATTGCCACCCTCACCGCCAACCCGGCGCAGCAGGCGGCCGTGGAAGCCGGCCTGCGTGTGCTGGTCGAGGCCAGCCGCCGCGAGGACGGCTGCCTGCAGTACGACCTGCATCGCCATCAGCAACACGCCCATGTGTTCGTGATGATCGAGCAGTGGCGTGATGAGCAGACCCTGGCGGCGCACCAGCAAACCCCACACTTTTTGCATTTCGGCCAAACCTGCGGCGCGCACCTGCAGGCAATCGACCATCAACTCATGCACCGCCTCTAGGAGCCCGCCATGAAAGCCATTGCCTACTACGCAAGCCTGCCCGCCGATAACACTGATGCCCTGCAGGATGTCGAACTGCCAGCCCCGACACCCGGCCCACGGGACCTGCTGGTCGAGGTCAAGGCCATCTCGGTCAACCCGGTGGACACCAAGATTCGCCGCAACGTCGCCCCCGAAAATGGCGAAGCCAAGGTACTCGGCTGGGATGCCGCCGGCATCGTCAAAGCAGTGGGCAGCGAGGTGAGCCTGTTCCAACCCGGCGACCGCGTGTACTACGCCGGCGCCATCCACCGCGCCGGGGCCAATAGCGAGCTGCATGTGGTGGACGAACGCATCGTCGGGCACATGCCGACCAGCCTGCCGTTCGCCGAAGCTGCCGCCCTGCCACTGACCGCGATCACCGCCTGGGAAATGCTCTTCGATCGCCTGCAAGTGCCCCAGGGCGAGGCCGACCTGGGCCAGCGCCTGCTGATCGTCGGCGGCGCCGGCGGTGTGGGCTCGATCCTGATCCAGTTGGCACGTCAGCTCACCGGGCTGACCGTGATCGCCAGCGCCTCGCGCCCGGAAACCCAAGCCTGGGTCCGCGAACTCGGCGCGCACCATGTCATTGACCATAGCCAGCCCCTCGCCGAGGAACTCAAGCGCATCGGCATCGACCAAGTCACCCACGTCGCCAGCCTGACCCAGACCGATCAGCACTTCGACCAACTGATCGAAGCGCTCGAGCCCCAAGGTCGCCTGGCGTTGATCGATGACCCAGCCATGCCGCTGGATGTGATGAAACTCAAGCGCAAGTGCCTGTCGCTGCATTGGGAGCTGATGTTCACCCGTTCGCTGTTCGAGACTGCGGACATGATCGAGCAACACCACCTGCTCGAACGCGTCGCCGAACTGGTGGATGCCGGCACCCTGAAAACCACCCTGGGCGAGCACTACGGCGTCATCAACGCCGCCAATCTGCGCCGAGCGCATCAGCGCCTGGAAAGCGGTACGGCACGCGGCAAACTGGTGCTCGAAGGCTTCTGAGCAGCAGCGCTGTCAACACAAAAATGGCAATATGCCACCAAGGTAGCGTATTGCCCCCAGCCACGACGCCATCAGCTAAGCTTAAGGCAGGTACGACGGGTTCATGTCCCTGGCGACCGCCCTTTATTTCGTCAGTGGAGTGGGTCCGGATGCGTTCCGATCTCGCAGTACCATTGCGCCTGGCTGGTGCCTACATCCTGTTTAGCCTGTTATGGATGCTAGGCGGCGAGTACCTGCTTGCCCCACTGGTCGACAAGACTTACGGGGACGGCACCCTGCATCAGCTCGAAGACCTGTTGTTCGTGGTGCTCAGCACGGCGCTGATCTTCGTGATCATCCACCGTGACCGCCATTCCCAGCGTGACCTGCTCGACGCACTCTCACGCAACAGTCGCCTGCTGCAGCAGGCTCAGCGCAACGCTGCCCTCGGCAGCTGGGAGTACGTGGGCAGCTTGCACCTGAGCCAGGAGGCGCTGCGTCTGTTCGACCAGGACGCTGCACACAGCCATACCAGCCTCGACACCCTGCTCACCTGGTTGCATCCAGCCGAGCGCCCAGCAGTGCAGCGCGCCTTCCGCAGCTTGCTGGACAGTTGTACGCCGCTGTCGATCAGTGCACGGCTGTACCGCCCGCAAGCCACTGAGGACAGCTGGCTGATGCTGCGCGGCGAGGTCGACAGCTCCGGGCAGGTGCTGGGCACGGTGCAGGACATCAGCGCGCAAAAGCGCGACGAACAGGCCCTGCGCGACAGCGAACAGCGCTTTCGCCAGTTATTCGAGCGCACCCCACGCATCGCCGTGCAAGGCTATGACCGCGAACGCCGGGTGATCTACTGGAACCAGGCCAGCACCCAGCTGTATGGCTACAGCCTGCAGGACGCCATGGGCAAACGCCTGGAAGAGCTGATCGTGCCACCACCCCAGCGCGGCAAGGTGATCAATGCCATCAACACCTGGCTGCTCGGTGGCCCGGCCATCAGCGCCGGCGAAATCCAGCTGCAACGCAAGGATGGGCGCAAGGTCTGGGTCTACTCCAGCCATACCATGCTGCGTAACAGTCGCAACCAGCTGGAGCTGTACTGCGTGGACATCGACCTCAGCGAGCAGAAGACCATTCACGGCGAGCTGCAGGACAGCGAAACGCGTTACCGCGAGCTGGTGGACACCCTCAGCGACGTCATCGTACTGACCGATGCCGAGGCTCACCTGCTGTTCCTCAACCCTGCCTGGGAAGCGATCAGTGGCTACCGCATGCACGAAAGCCTCGGCAAGCAGTTGCCGCAGTTCCTCGTCGACGAAGACGCTGCGCGCCTGCGCGCTCAACTCGCAGAACTACCTGGCTGTACGGGCAGCATTCGCGGCGAGTACCGCCTGCTCAGCCGCAATGGCCTGCAGCGTCGGGTAGAGCTGCACCTGCATCGCAACCCGCTGAATGGCAGCATGCGCGGCAGCCTCTGTGATATCCAGGAGCGCTACCAGCTTCAGCAATTGCAGCACGCGCGCAACGCCGTACTCGACGAGTTGCTGGCCCGTCGGCCGGTCGACCGGATTCTCGATGGCATCAGCCGCCGGCTGCAGGACCTGAGCCCACGTATGCGCGTATCGATCATGCTGGTGACCCCCGATCAGACCTTACATGTGGCCGCGTCCCCGAGCCTGGACGAACGCTACCGCGAGGCCATCGAGGGCGTGCCCGTCGCCGAGGGTGTCGGCTCCTGTGGGCATGCGGCGCACAGCGGCGAGCTGGTAATCGCCGAAGACCTGAGTACCCATCCCTATTGGGCTGACTACCACGAACTGGCCAGCGCCTGTGGCCTGCGCGCCTGTTGGTCGCTGCCCTTCAAGGATGACCATGGCGAGGTGCTGGGTACCTTTGGCATCTATTACGACAGCCCATCCCGGCCCAGCAGTGCGGATATCGCCCTGGTCACCGAGTTCACTCGCCTGGCCGGATTGGCGGTACAACAAACGCGAAGTACGCCGCGACCAATGGATTGATCAGGGTCAACCGATTGTCATTAAGCAGGACTAGAATCAAGCCTCCCACCATAGGAGGTGCAGGCCATGAACATCCAGATACGACCGCTCACTCAGAACGGCGAACCACGCTGGTGCGTCAGCTTTGCCAAGAACCGCGTGTCTTTCCGCAGCGAGATGGAAGCACGTACGTTCGTCACCACCCTTGAGGCGCGCCTGCGCGCGCCCCACGTCCTGCCTAGCGCCATACCGCAACGGCAAGCGGGCTAGATACTCGGGTGCCCTGCACGGCGCTCGGCCCAGCGGGTCAGGCGTGACATCAGCACCGCCAACGTGGCGCAGCCACAAATGACCAACGCCATGGGCAGTGCGCTGCCATCGTGCAGCGCGCCGACCAGTGCGGCGGCGCTGGCGGCAATCGCAAACTGCAGGCTGCCGAGCAGCGCCGAAGCACTGCCGGCATGCCGACCCTGACCAGCCATGGCGCTGGCCGTGGCATTGGGCAGCAGGATACCCAGGCAGGCAATACAGCCAAACAGCGGTACCAGCAGCGGCCACAGGGCTGCAGGCTGGCTGCTGGCAATAGCGACCAATAGCAGCGCACAGACCAGGTAGAACCAGACCGTGCGCCGCAACCAATAGCCCGGCCCATGCCGCGCCACCAGCCAGGCATTGAGCTGCGCCACCAGGATGAAGCCGGCGGCATTGCTACCGAACACCCAGCCGTAATGCTCGGCGGGCACCCCATACAACTCGATAAAGACGAACGGCGAGCCGGCGATGTAGGCAAACATCCCAGCGATCGCCAAGCCACCGGTCAGCGCATGACCGATAAAAGGGCCGTCGCCGAACAACCGCACGTACTCACCAAAAGCACCACGCAACGGTGCGACCGGCGCCGTGGGTGCCAGGGTTTCCGGCAGCCACAACGCCACGCCCAGCCAGCACAAGGCGCTAAACAGGGTCAGGCAGATAAAGATCGACGGCCAGCCAAAACTGTTGAGCAGCAGCCCGCCACCCAGCGGCGCAAGTATCGGCGCCAGGCCCATGACCAGCATCAACTGGGAAAACACCTTGGCCGAACTGATCGGGTCGCACAGGTCCCGTACCACGGCCCGCGATACCACCATGCCCGCGCAGCCCCCCAGGGCCTGAACGAAGCGCGCCGAAATCAGCCACTCCAGGCTCTGCGCCAGGGCACAGGCCAACGAGGCCAGGCAGAACAGCAACACCCCCACCAGCAGCGGCAGACGCCGCCCAAAACGATCGGCCAGCGGGCCATACACCAGTTGCCCCAGGGCCAGACCGACGAAATAGGCTGCCAGCGACAGCTGCACGTGCTCGACATCGGTGTCGAACACCCGTGCCAGCGTGGGGAAGCTAGGCAGATAGAAATCAATGGCCAAGGGACCGAACGCACTGAGTGCGCCCAGAATCAGCAAAATGCGTAACGGCATGGGGTAGATCCACAGAGGAGCAGTACAAGGGAGCAGGCCTGACGCTCGACCAAAGATAAAACCGGGCAGGCGGGCATAGGCCAAGGAATTTACATACAACAGCGCTTGTAAAAAAGACCCACCGATCCATTTTCATTACACTGCCCGCACTTTCCCTGACATGTACGCCCGAATCGCATGCGCCGAACCAAAGAAGAAGCCGAAAAAACCCGCCATGCCATCCTCAGTGCAGCAGAACTTCTGTTCCTGGAAAAAGGCGTGGCCCACACCAGCCTCGAACACATAGCCCGTCAGGCGGGCGTTACCCGTGGCGCGGTGTACTGGCACTTCAAGGACAAGGCGCACCTGTTCCACGACATGCTCAGCCAGGTACGCCTGCCGCCTGAAGAACTGGCCGAGCGCCTGCAGTGCAGCGACGCCTGTGACCCGTTGCGCGTGCTCCACGCTCTGGTGGTAGAAGCCCTGGAAAACCTCGCCCGCGACGCCCAGACGCGGCGCATCTTCACCATCCTGCTGCACCGCTGCGAGTTCACCGAAGAGCTGCGCGAAGCGGAAACCCGGCATGAAGCCTTCATCAATCAATTCATCGAGCTGTGCACCCAGCAATTCGCCCAGCCGCAATCCATGGCCCGCCTGCAACCGGGGATGACCCCACGCCTGGCGGCCCGCAGCCTGCACGCCCTGATCGTCGGCCTGTTCAGTGACTGGCTGCGCGACCCGACCTTGTTTGATCCGCTAAGCGAGGCCCGCGTGCTGGTCGACGCCTGTTTCCGCGGACTGATCCGCGACTGGGCCGCCAGCACAGCCTGCCCCGAGGCGCCGCTACTTCACGGCAACGACTGAATAGCCTGCGGCCTCAATGACCGCAGCAAGTGCCTCGGCAGGCTGGGCGCTGTCGATGCGGACCTCGCCGCTGGCCAGCTCGACCTGCACCTGGGCCGTAGCGTCCAGGCCCTGAACGGCCTTAGTCACGGAGCGCACGCAGTGACCGCACGACAGGCCAGTAACAGTGAATACGGGCATGGGAACCTCCTGATAAGTGGGATGACTGGGAGCCTGTCGGGCTTGACCGTTCGTAGCGAGGGAAAGTCCGTGGTCCGACATTTCGGCTTGAGTCAGTTTTGTTGGTCTTTCGAGGCGGATGGCCGCCCCGCAAATAGCGAGCTATTTAACGAGAAAGAGCAGCAAAAGTGGCCGAGTCCGGCTTTTCCGCAGTAGAACAGTGTTAAGTCCGACAGGCTCCTAGGCCAGTCTGAACCCTGCCATCGGGGCAAGGTCAAGGCGTACAGTGGCAGCATTGCCAACCCTGACCGCTTGCCCCAACGGGTGCAGTCGTCCACGCTCAGGGCAACTACCAGAGGAGCAACCCCATGCGCCCTTACCTCGCTCTGCTCATTGGTCTGCTGGCATTGCCGGCCCAGGCCCTGCCACCCGCCACGCCCCAGGGCGATGGCTATGCCGTACTGATCATTTCCCGCGAGCGCCTGGAGGTAGCAACGCCCTGCGAGATCGGCCTGTACCTGCAGGATCAACTGGCCGGCCGCCTGCACCAGGGCCAATCGGTGTCCTTCAATCTGCCACCTGGCGAGGTGTCGCTGCGCATGAGCACCCTGGGCAGCGACCGCTGCCAGCCTGGCATCAGCACCCCGGATAGCCAACGCATTAGCCTCACCGCCGGCGAAGTGCGGCGCTACCGGATTGCCCTGAGCACCGCAGGCTTGTACCTGCTTGCGGCACCATCCAGCCAGTAGCAGGCCGTTGAAAAACGTAGGCGAGGCAGGCAAGACAAGGCAAAAACGGCCGAAAAAGCGGAGTTTACGAGTTGTAAATGAGCATTTTGAGACGCCGCGTCCCGGGCCGTTTTTAACGCAGTATTGCCAACGCAGGTAGTTTTTCAACAGCCTGCAGCGCTTGACCTTGACCCAGGGTCAAGGTTGATCCTAAGCGCCTCATTACCCCGAGGTGCCCCATGAGCGAACTCACGACCTTCGACCTGCCCATCCAGGGCATGACCTGTGCGGGCTGTGCCGGCCGTGTCGAGCGGGCACTGCGCCAAGTCGCCGGGGTCCACAGCGCCACGGTCAACCTGGCCAGCGAACGTGCCCGTATCGAGGCAGCTAGCGACGCCGGGCCGGCGCTGCTTGCCGCCGTCACGGGCGCCGGTTACCAGGTGCCGCTACAGCGCCTGGAACTGGCCATCGACGGCATGACCTGCGCCAGCTGCGCGGGGCGTATCGAGCGCGCACTGGAACACTTGCCGGGGGTACAGCGGGTCAGCGTCAACCTGGCCAGCGAACGCGCCCAGTTGAGCGTTGTCGATGGCTTCGACCCGCAACTGGCACGCCAGGCCGTGCAGCGCGCTGGCTACCAAGCGCGCAGCGTCGAAGATGCAACGGCGCCGCCCAGTAACGCGGCACGTCAGCTGAACCGCGAGCGCCTGCACGTCGGCCTGGCCCTGCTGCTCGCCCTACCCCTGGTGCTGCCCATGCTGCTTGCGCCCCTGGGCATCCACTGGATGCTGCCGGCCTGGGCGCAGTTCGCCCTGGCGACTCCGGTGCAGTTCATCCTCGGCGCGCGCTTTTATCTGGCTGCCTGGCGCGCGTTGCGGGCGGGGGCCGGGAATATGGACCAACTGGTGGTCATCGGCACCAGCGCGGCCTATGGGCTGAGCCTGTATCAGTGGGCCACCGCCCACGCCGGGCACGCGCCGCACCTGTACTTCGAGGCCTCCAGCGTGATCATCGCGCTGATCCTGCTTGGCAAATACCTGGAAAGCCGCGCCAAACGCCAGACCACCAGCGCCATCCGCGCCCTGCAGGCACTGCGCCCAGACCAGGCCGTGCGCCTGCGTGACGGCCAGGAAGAACAGGTGACGCTGGACCAATTGGCCCTTGGCGACACCCTGATCGTGCGCCCCGGCGAGCGTTTCCCGGTCGATGGCCGGGTGAGTGACGGCCACAGTCACGCCGATGAAGCGCTGATCAGCGGCGAAAGCCTGCCGCAACCCAAGCAACCCGGCGACAGCGTCACCGCCGGGGCGATCAATGGCGAGGGCCGCTTGCTGATCGAAGCCACCGCCCTCGGTGCGGAAACCGTATTGGCGCGGATCATTCGCCTGGTCGAGGATGCCCAGGCAGCCAAGGCGCCGATCCAGAAGCTGGTCGACCGGGTCAGCCAGGTGTTCGTGCCCGTGGTCCTGCTGATTGCGCTGGCAACCCTGGTCGCCTGGCTGATGCTCGGCGCGCCGATGCAGGTGGCGCTGCTCAATGCCGTGGCGGTGCTGGTCATCGCCTGCCCCTGCGCCCTTGGCCTGGCCACGCCGACCGCGATTATGGCTGGCACCGGTGTGGCGGCGCGCTACGGCATCCTGATCAAGGATGCCAGCGCCCTGGAAACCGCCCACGGCGTGACCCAGGTGGCGTTCGACAAGACCGGCACCCTCACCGCCGGCACGCCGAGCGTGGTCCATCAGCAAGCCCTGGACGGTGACGACGCGCGCCTGCTGTACCTGGCCGGCGCCCTGCAGCGCGGCAGCGAGCACCCCCTGGCCCAGGCAGTGCTCGCTGCCTGCGCCGCCCGCGACCTGACCCCGCAGGCTGCCGAAGCCAGCCAGGCCCTGCCCGGTCGCGGCATTCGCGGCACACTCGAAGGGCGCGAACTCAACCTGGGCAATCAGCGCCTGCTGGAGGACCTTGGCCTGCAGCCCGGCGCCCTGGCCGAGTCGGCCCGTGCCTGGGAGGCCGAGGGGCGCACCCTGGCCTGGCTGATCGAAGCGGCGCCCACGCCCCAGGTGATCGGCCTGCTGGCCTTTGGCGACAGCCTCAAGCCCAGCGCCCAGGCGGCGGTGGCACAACTCAGGGCGCGTGGCATCAGCAGCCACCTGATCAGCGGCGACAACCGCGGCAGCGCCGAGGCCGTGGGCCGTGCCCTGGGCATCCAGGCGGTGCACGCCAACGTGCTGCCGGCCGACAAGGCGCGGCTGATCGCCGAACTGCGTCAGAACGGTTTGGTGGCGATGGTTGGCGATGGCATCAACGACGCCCCGGCCCTGGCCGCCGCCGATATCGGCATCGCCATGGGCAGCGGCACCGACGTGGCGATGCAGGCGGCGGGCATCACCCTGATGCGCGGCGACCCGGCCCTGGTGCCAGCCGCCCTGGACATCAGCCGACGCACCTACGCGAAGATCCGCCAGAACCTGTTCTGGGCCTTCGTCTATAACCTGATCGGCATCCCCCTGGCCGCCGTCGGCCTGCTCAACCCGATGCTCGCCGGCGCTGCCATGGCGCTGTCCAGCGTCTGCGTGGTGAGCAACGCGCTGCTGCTCAACACCTGGCGCCCGGCGTCCGACTCAGCCACCAGCCCCGAGGAGCGCCCATGAATATCGGTCAAGCCGCGCTGAAAACGGGTCTTAGTGCGAAGATGATTCGCTACTACGAGCGCATCGACCTGCTGCCTGCCGCCGGCCGAACAGACAGCGGCTACCGCCAGTACAGCAGCCAGGACCTGCATCGACTGGCCTTTATCAAACGCTCACGGGACCTGGGCTTCTCCCTGGCCGAAGTCAGCCAGTTGCTCACCCTGTGGCAGGACCGCCAACGCGCCAGCGCCGACGTCAAAGCCCTGGCTGCCGCACATATCAGCGAGCTGGAACGCAAGATCAGCGAACTGAGCGGCCTGCGCGACACACTCAAGGAGCTGATGGACAACTGCCAGGGCAACGAGCGCCCGGACTGTCCGATTCTCAAAGACCTGGAGTCTGGCGGATGTGTGAACCGTCCCGCATAGGGTGGATAACACCTCCCCCATCCGCCCGATGCGCCGCCCTTGGCGGATGAAAAAAGCAGCGCTTTCTACAACGCCTGTTGCAGCGCCCAACAGTCCACAGCGAAATGATCAGTCAGCGCCGGCCAGGGATTGTCCGGCAGGTTGACCAACACACTGCAGGCGCCTGCGGCGCGGGCGCATTCCAGATCGAAGCGATAATCGCCGACCATCACCAGCTCGTGCGGCGCAACCTGCCAGGCGTCGGCCAGGTGCAGCAGGCCGTCGGGCGCGGGTTTGGGGGCAGCTTCATCGCGCCCAAGCACATAGGCTGAGGCAAAGCAGTCGTGTAGGCCGATGGCCTGCAGCGTCAGCAGGGCCAGCGCGTGGGCATTGCGGGTCAGGATGCCGAGCTGGTGGCCACGCCCGGCCAGTTCGCGCACCAGCTCCACCGCACCGGGTGCCGCCTGGGAGGCCAGGGCCAGCTCGCGTTCATGCTCGAGCAGCCAGGCATGCTTGGCCGCGGCTTCGTCAGCCGGCAGCGCCGCCAGGTGGCCGAGGATGTCTTCATCGACAGGAATCTCCAGCGCCCGCTTGATCGCCTCGAAATCGTGGACAGCAATGGTCAGGGTGCCGTCCATGTCGAACACCCAGTGTTTACGCTGGGCCAGAGCCACAGACGCGCCCATCATTTCCAGTCCTCACGCATCCGGGTCAGCCCTTCCTGGGCCACCGAAGCGACCAGCTGCCCCTGACGGTTGAAAATGCTGCCGCGGGAGAAACCGCGGGCATTGCCGGCCCAGGGGCTGTCCATGGCGTACAGCAGCCAGTCGTCCATGCGCAGGTTGGCGTGGAACCACAGGGCATGATCGAGGCTGGCGACCTGCATGAACTTCTGCCACACGGACACGCCGTGGGGCAGCATCGAGGTGGTCAGCAGGTTGAAGTCGCTGGCATAACCCAGCAGGTATTTGTGCAATTGCGGATCATCCGGCAACTCGCCCGCCGCACGGAACCAGACGTACTTGACCGGCTCGCAAGGCTCGGGCGCAAAGGGGTTACCAACGGTCACCGGGCGGATCTCGATCGGTTTGTCGCTCACCGCCCGCTCGCGCATGCGCTCAGGCAAGGAGTCGGCCACCAGGCGCACCAGCTCGGTTTCCGACTTGAGCCCTTCGGGGCCGGGCACATCGGGCATGCCCAACTGATGCTGGAAACCCTCCTCGTCGTACTGAAAGGACGCACTGCAGGTGAAGATCGGCTTGCCCTTCTGCACCGCCGTCACCCGCCGCGTGCTGAAGCTGCCGCCGTCGCGCACCCGGTCGACGTGATAGACCACCGGCAAGCCCGCATCGCCCGGACGCAGGAAGTAACCGTGCAGCGAATGCACATGGCGCTCGGGCTCAACCGTCTGGCAGGCCGCCGAGACGCACTGGCCCAGCACCTGCCCGCCGAACAGCTGACGAAAACCCAGGTCCTGGCTGACGCCGCGAAAGAGGTTTTCCTCAATGGCTTCCAGGCTCAACAAGGCCACCAGCTCATCCAGTACCTGACTCATCTGTGTTCTCTCCTCACGCCGGCTCACGGCCGATCTCAAAACGGGTGCACGCAAAAAACCTAGTGTCGCGGCATATAGGCTCTGCCGCTATCTCGTAGGAGCGAATTTATTCGCGATTGACCTTAAAGCTCCAACCGTGTCGTGGCTTAAGTGCAACGCCGCTCCCACGCGCCGATATTTCAGGATCGACTAGTGTAAGGCCAGACAGCAACGCCGGGAGGCTTGAGTCAGTGCTGTAGTGACGGTAATACTCAGGGTCTGTTGACGTTTCGTTCGCGGCCGCGCCGGAGCCAGTTTTAACGCGAGGCAAGGCACGAGATGCGAAATTTAGCTGGCTAAATGAGTCATCGAGAAACGCTGCATCGCGCTAAAACTGGCCCGGCCCTACGGGTTGCGCGCAAAATCTCGCCATGCGGTGTTGGAGGACTTGGCAAGGGAACACCATTACCGGCGCCCTCCGCCTTGCCTGGCGAGATTTTTCGCGGCAACGCGGCTTGCGACGAAACGTCAACAGACCCTCGCGCCGCCCTCGGAGCCCCATCGCCATGCGCCTGCCCCTCGTCTACCACGACGACTACAGCCCGCCCTTCCCTGCTAACCATCGCTTCCCCATGGAGAAGTTTCGTCTGTTGCACGCGCACCTGCTGGCCAGTGGCGTGGCGGATGATGCGACGCTGCTGCGCCCCGATTGCTGCCCGGCGGAGATTCTCGCCCTGGCCCACTGCCCTGAGTACGTGGCGCGCTATATGGAAGGCGCCCTGCCCCACGCCGACCAGCGCCGCCTTGGCCTGCCCTGGAGCGAGTCCCTGGCCCGGCGCACGGTGCGCGCGGTGGGCGGCTCGCTGCTGGCCGCCGAACAGGCGCTGCAACACGGCCTGGCCTGCCACCTGGCCGGCGGCACCCACCATGCCCACTATGATTTTCCGGCGGGCTTTTGCATCTTCAACGACCTCGCCGTAATCAGCCGCTACCTGCTGGCCAGCGGCCGGGTGCAGCGCGTGCTGATCTTCGACTGTGACGTGCACCAGGGCGATGGCACCGCGCGCATCCTTGCCGATACGCCGGAGGCGATCACCGTATCGCTGCACTGCGAGAAGAACTTCCCCGCGCGCAAGGCCGAGAGCGACTGGGATATCCCGCTGCCCATGGGCCTGGGCGATGACGACTACCTCAAGGTGGTGGACGATGCGCTCAACTACCTGCTGCCGCTGTACCAGCCCGACCTGGTGCTCTACGACGCCGGCGTCGACGTACACAAGGACGACGCCCTCGGCTACCTGCAACTGACCGACACCGGTCTGGCCCGCCGCGACCGCGCCGTGATCGAGCACTGCCTGGGCCGCGACATCCCGGTGGTCGGTGTGATCGGTGGCGGCTACGACAAGGATCGCGCCCTGCTCGCCCGCCGTCACGGCATCCTGCACCACAGCGCGGCCGCCATCTGGGCTGAGCGCGGCCTCGGCTAAACGCAAAACTGTATATCCATACAGATAAAACTTGCCGCACGGCCTCATGCTGCGCATGCTATGCCCTTGTCGACCCACCCGGTACACCGCGCCATGCGCCTGTTTCTCTGCGAAAAGCCTTCCCAGGCCAAGGACATCGCCCAGGTCCTCGGCGCCCGCCGGCGCGGTGATGGCTGCTGGCTGGGCGATGGCGTGACGGTGACCTGGTGCATTGGTCACCTGCTCGAAACCGCCCCGCCGGATGCCTATGACGCGCGTTACAAACGCTGGGTGCTGGCCGACCTGCCGATCATCCCGGCGCAATGGAAGATGCAGGTCAAAGGTAAGACCGCCAGCCAGTTCAAGGCGGTCAAGCGCCTGCTGGGCGAGGCCCGGGAGCTGGTGATCGCCACCGACGCCGACCGCGAAGGCGAGATGATCGCCCGCGAGCTGGTCGAGCACTGCCGCTACCGCGGGCCGGTGCAGCGTCTGTGGTTGTCGGCCCTCGACGACGCCTCAATCCGCAAGGCGCTGGCCGCGCTCAAGCCCGGCGCAGAAACCTTCAGCCTGTACCACTCGGCCCTGGGCCGTTCGCGGGCCGACTGGCTGATCGGCATGAACATGAGCCGGCTGTTCACCCTGCTCGGCCGCCAGGCCGGCTACCAGGGCGTGTTGCCGGTGGGCCGCGTACAAACGCCGACCCTGCGCCTGGTGGTCGACCGTGACCGCAGCATTGCCGACTTCGTGCCCAGCGCCTACTGGGCCATCGAAGTGCAGTTGCAGGCCGAGGGCCAGGCCTTCGCCGCCCAGTGGCGCGCGCCCGAGGCGCACTGTGACGAGCAGGGCCGCTGCATCAACCAGGCCCAGGCGCAACAAGCCGCCGAGGCCCTGCGCGACGCGCAACAGGCTCAGGTGCGCCAGTGCAAGACTGAACGCGTGCGTGAAGGCGCGCCGCTGCCGTTCGACCTCGGCACGCTGCAGGAGGTCTGCTCCAAGCGCCTCGGTATGGGCGCCCAGGAAACCCTCGACACCGCCCAGGCGCTGTACGAGACGCACAAGCTGATCACCTACCCGCGCAGCGACTGCGGCTACCTGCCGCTGAGCCAGCACGCAGACGCGGCGGCTATTCTCGCCACCCTACAGCGCGCCGACAGCAGCCTGGCCGCACTTACGCCGCACCTGGATGCGACGCGCCGCTCACGCGCCTGGAACGACGCCAAAGTCAGTGCGCACCACGGCATTATCCCCACCGCCGTGACGGCCGACCTGGCGCGCCTGGGCAGCCAGCAGCGCGCGGTCTACAGCCTGATCCGCGCGCGTTACCTGGCGCAGTTTCTCCCTGACCACGCCTACGACCGTACCCAGGTCGACCTCGACTGCGCCGGCCAGGCCCTGCGCGCCAGTGGCAAGGTGGTGGTCGAGGCCGGCTGGAAGCGCGCCCTGCCCGAAGCGCTCAAGGCCGCCAGCCAGGACCAGGCAGCAGCGCCACAACCCTTGCCGGCGCTGCACCAGGGCCAGCACTGCGATGTATTGGCGGTCGAACTCAAAGACCTCTGGACCCAGCCGCCCAAGCCATTCACCGAGGGCGATCTGATCAAGGCGATGAAGAACGTCGCACGCCTGGTCGAAGACCCGCGCCTCAAGCAGAAACTCAAGGACACCACCGGCATCGGCACCGAAGCCACCCGCGCCGGGATCATCAAGGGCCTGCTTGACCGTGGCTACCTGACTAAACGCGGCAAGGCGCTGTGCGCCAGCTCGGCCGCTTTCAGCCTGATCGACGCGGTGCCCAGGGCCATCGCCGACCCCGGCACCACGGCGATCTGGGAGCAGGCACTGGACATGGTGCAAAGCGGCGAAATGAGCCTGGAGACCTTTGTCAGCAAGCAGTCCGCCTGGCTGAGCAAGCAGGTCGAGCGCTGCCGTGGCCTGCACCTGAACATCAGTGCCGGTCCTGCCGCTACCGGCAAACCAGCCTGGCAGAAGAAACGCCGCAGCAGCGGCCGAGCCGCCCAGGGAAAACGTAAGGCCCCGCGCAAAAGCGCACCCTGATCCATAAGCCCCTGCGTGCTCGGGTAGAATGGCGTTTTTCGCCCAGATAGCCCGCCGCCATGACCGCATCCGCCCGCCCATCCTCGCCCAACGTCGCCATTATCGGCGCCGGCCCCAGCGGCCTGATGGCGGCAGAGATCCTCGCCAGTGCCGGGATTGCCGTGGACCTCTACGACGCCATGCCGTCGGTGGGCCGCAAGTTTCTCCTGGCCGGTGTCGGCGGTATGAACATCACCCACGCCGAAGACCGTGCGGCCTTTCTCGGCCGCTACCGCGAGCGTGAAGCGCAGATCACGGCCTTGCTCGACGGCTTCGACGCCACGGCCCTGCGCGAGTGGATTCATGGTTTGGGCATCGAGACCTTCGTCGGCAGTTCAGGGCGCGTATTCCCCCGCGATATGAAGGCCGCGCCGCTGCTGCGCGCCTGGCTCAAGCGTTTGCGCGAACAGGGCGTGCGTATCCACACCCGGCACCGCTGGCTCGGCTGGACAGACGACGGCGCGCTGCGCCTGGCCCACGCCGAGGGAGAATTGCACGCCCGCCCAAGCGCCACCCTGCTCGCCCTCGGCGGCGGCAGCTGGGCACGCCTGGGCTCGGACGGTGCCTGGGTACCGCTGCTGGCGCAGCGCGGGGTGAGCATCGCGCCGCTGCGCCCGAGCAACTGCGGCTTTGAGGTGCGCGCCTGGAGCCCGTATCTGCGTGACAAATTCGCCGGTGCACCGCTGAAGAACGTCACCCTGCAATTGCCCGACGCCGCGCCGCGCCAGGGTGAATTCGTGCTCACCGCCCAGGGCGTCGAGGGCAGCCTGGTGTATGCGCTGTCCGCCGAGATCCGCCAGGCCATCGAGCGCGATGGCCACAGCACCCTGCACCTCGATCTGCAACCCCAGCGCAGCCTGGCCCAGGTGCAGCAGGCCCTGAGCAAAGCGCGCGGCGCTGCGTCGATGGCCAAGCACCTGCATCGCCAACTGGGCCTCGATGGCGTCAAGGCCGCGCTACTGCGCGAGTTGGCCGACCCGACGCACTTTGCCGACCCCGTCGATCTGGCGGCGGCGATCAAGGCGCTGCCGCTGACCCTAATCGCCACCCGGCCGCTGGATGAGGCGATCAGCAGCGCCGGCGGCGTGCCCTTCGAGCAGCTGGATGCACAGCTGATGCTGCGGGCGCTGCCTGGGGTGTTCTGCGCCGGCGAGATGCTCGACTGGGAGGCGCCCACTGGCGGCTACCTGCTCACCGCCTGCTTCGCCAGCGGCCGACGGGCCGCGCTGGGCATCCTCGCCAGGCTGTCGAATAAGCACGTCGTTTAACGCGTTAAAACGGCTATGCTTGGGAAAACCGCCCCACCAGGCTGTCTTCCACGCGTACAGGTAAGCCCCAGCCGTGATCCCACTAGTGGTCTGTGACGACTCCAACATGGCGCGCAAGCAGTTGATCCGCGCCCTGCCAGCGGAATGGCAGGTGACCATTACCCAGGCCACCAATGGCCAGGAAGCCCTCGCCGCGCTGCGCCAAGGCCTCGGTCAGGTCATGCTGCTGGACCTGACCATGCCGGTGCTGGATGGCTACGAAACCCTCGCCGCCATGCGCGCCGAAGGCCTGGCCTGCAAGGTCGTGGTGGTCTCCGGTGACGTGCAGGATGAAGCCGTACGCCGGGTCAAGGAGCTCGGCGCCCTGGCCTTTATCAAGAAGCCCGCCGACCCCGAAATCCTGCGCAGCACCCTGCTCGAACTCGGCCTCTTCGACCCCAAGGCCGCGCCGACCACACCCGCCACCCCGGCCCAGAGCAGCGTACTGGACGATCTGAAGGTCAACTTCCGCGATGCCCTGCGCGAGGTCACCAACGTCGCCATGGGCCGCGCCGCTGCCTTGCTGGCCAAAGTGCTTGGCGTCTTCGTGCAGTTGCCGGTGCCCCAGGTGAATATCTTCGAGGTCAGTGAGCTGCACATGACCCTGACCGACGCCATGCGCGGCGAGCGCATGAGCGCGGTGTGCCAGGGCTTTATCGGCGATGGCATCGCTGGCGAAGCGCTGCTGCTGTTCCATGACTCGGAAGTCGCCGACATGGCGAAACTGCTGGGCTGGCAGCCCAAAGACGACAACGAGACCTCGGAAATGCTGCTGGACATGTCCAGCATCATCACTGGCGCCTGCCTGGCCGGCATCGCCGAACAGATCGACGTGCGCTTCTCCCAGGGCCACCCGCAGTTGCTCGGCCAACACGCCTCCATCGAACGGCTGATCCACCTCAACCAGCGGCGCTGGCGCAAAACCCTGGCCATCGAGGTGAGCTATAGCCTGGAAGCCCACAGCATTCACTTCGACCTGTTGCTGCTGTTTACCGAAGACTCGATCAAGCGCCTGACCCACAAACTCAACTACCTGATGGGGTAGGGTCTGCTCCCGTTTCGTTCGCGGATCGCGTTGCCGCGAGAAATGGCCCCCGGTTAGGCGTAGGATGCAGGTAATGGTCGCCCCCTTGCCAAGTCCTGCAACGACAGCGGGGGCCATTTCCCGCGCAACCCGCAGGGCCGGGCCTGTTTTTGTGCGATGCTGTGTTTCTCGACACTCATTTGGAACACCAAACTTCGCGTCTCGCGCCTTGCCTCGCACAAAAACAGGCTCCGGCGCGACCGCTAACGAAACGGGAGCAGACCCTCAGCCATGCCCGCCCAGATCGATATCCAAGAGGTCCACTGGTTGCTCGACATCGTGCAGTGCATCGATGTGGGCGTGATCGTGCTCAACCGCCAATACCAGGTGGAGGTGTGGAACAGCTTTATGGAAAACCACTCCGGCATGGGCCCGGACGAAGTGCACGGCAAGACGCTGTTCAGCCTGTTCAATGAAATCGACGAGGCCTGGCTGCGGCGCAAGGTCGACACCGTGGTGGCGCTGGGCACCCGGGCCTTCAGCCTGTGGGAGCAGCACCCGTACCTGATGCACTTCAAGAACTACCAACCGATCACCGGCCAGGAAGACTTCATGTACCAGAACGTCACCCTGCTGCCGCTGGGCGGCGCCACCGGTGCGGTGGAGCATATCTGCGTGGTGATCTATGACATGACCGCCGCCGCCACCCACAAAAAGCAGCTGCAAGCGGCCCAGGCAAACCATTAACCCAGCAGCCTGCTCGAACCCCCAAGGCAGGAGCCAGCCGATGTTGCAAAGTGTTGAACTGAAAACCTTCGTACCGGCCCGCGACTTTGCCTTGAGCCAGGCGTTCTACCAAGCGCTGGGTTTCAAACCGGGTTGGGTTGGCGAGGACCTGGCCTATTTCAGCCATGGCGACCACTGCGCCTTTCTGCTGCAGAACTTTTACGTCAAGGAGCAGGCAGACAACTTCGTCATGCACCTGCTGGTGGAGCACGTCGATGCCTGGTGGCAGAAGGTGCTGGACGAGCAACTCAGCGAACGCTTCGAGGTACGCCTGGTGCCACCCCAGGACCAGCCCTGGGGCATGCGCGATTTCGTGATCTTTGATCCCAGCGGCGTGCTCTGGCGGATTGGCCAGAATATCTAGCCGGTAGCTTGGCAGCACGTAGGGTGCGCCATGCGCACCGCCAAATCATGTGGCACAAACGGCGGTGCGCACGGCGCACCCTACAGTTTGTGACTCAGCTCAGGGCGCAGGGTGCGCCGTGCGCACCACCCCATCAGGCGACACACACAGGCACGCCATAACGGTCCGACCTACTTCTTGCCCTTGGGCTTGCCGCCAAAGCTCGGCACCTTGCGCACCGCTTTGACGGAGGGCGCGGCTGGTTCATCGGCTTCCATCCAGCGCCCCAGGCTGCCGCCCTTGCCGCCGCCAACCACTTTCGGCTTCTTCGCCTTCTTCGGTTTTTTCACCACCTGGCCGCCGGGCAGGGTCTGGGGTACGCGGTGGTCGGGGATAAAGTCCGCCTCGTCGATGCGCTGCAGCACTTGCTGGGTCAGGGTTTCGATGGCCGAGAGCAGTTGCACTTCGTCAGCGCAGACTAGTGATACGGCCTGGCCCGTGGTGCCGGCCCGCCCGGTGCGGCCGATGCGGTGCACATAGTCTTCGGCAACGATGGGCAGGTCGAAGTTGACCACCAGCGGCATATCGTCGATGTCCAGGCCTCGGGCCGCCACGTCGGTGGCCACCAGTACCTTGACCTCGCCATCCTTGAAGCGCTGCAGGGCGCGCTGGCGGGTGGCCTGGGGCTTGTCGCCGTGGATCGAGTCGGCGCTGATGCCATGGCGTTGCAGCTCGGCTTCCAGCTCATCGACACCCTTGCGGGTTTTCACGAAGACCAGGGCCTGGCTCCAGCGCTTGTTCTGGTAGAGGTGCAGGAACAGCTCGCTCTTGCGCTTCTTGTCCACCGGCACCAGCCATTGCTTGACCGATTTGGCAGCGGCGTTACGCGGGCTGACCTCGATGCTCAGCGGGTCTTTGAGCATCTCGCCGGCCATGCTGCGAATGGCTTCGGAGAAAGTCGCGGAGAACAGTAAGGTCTGGCGCTGTTTGGGCAGGGCACGGAACACGCTCTGCAACTCGTTGGCAAAGCCCAGGTCGAGCATGCGGTCGGCTTCATCGAGCACCAGGGTCTGCACCTGGTTGAACTTGACCGCGTTCTGCCGGTACAGGTCGAGCAAGCGACCAGGGGTGGCCACCAGCACATCGAGGCCTTTGCGCAGCTTCATCATCTGCGGATTGATGCTGACCCCGCCGTACACCGCATAGGTGCGCAGCGGCAGGTGCTGGCCGTAGGTGACAAAGCTCTGGTGAACCTGCTCAGCCAGCTCGCGGGTCGGCACCAGCACCAGGGCGCGTACCGAGTTGCTGGCAACCACAGGGCCTTCCATCATCAGGCGCTGCAACACGGGTAACGCAAAACCAGCGGTCTTGCCGGTGCCGGTCTGCGCCGCCGCCATCAGGTCGCGGCCGTTGAGCACGGCAGGGATGGCCTGGGCCTGGACGGGTGTGGGGGTCTGGTAGTCGAGGCCATCGAGGCAGCGCAGCAGCGGCTCGATCAGGCCGAGGGAAGCAAAGGTCATAGGGGTAACCGGTAGACGCGGGGGACAATGGCGCACAGTTTATCCTGCCTGAGGCGCCACGGCCCGGTCTTGTATGCCCCTAGGATCTTTTGACGTTTCTTCGCCGGCCACGTTGCCGCGAACGAAACATCAACAGCGCCTCAGCGCTTGGCCTGCTCCAGTGGCTCGAGTTCTTTCCACAACGCCTGGGCCTCTTCGGTGAGGGTGGCATAGCCGCGGATATCACCGTTGCGCTGGGCCTGCATGGCCGCTTCGAGCTTGGCGCTGTACTGCTCACGCAGGCGCTTGACCGGGTCACGTTTGAACAGACCGAACATGCTGTATTGCCTCGATAAAACGGGTTGCCGATCAACCCGACACCTGCAGCTTAAACCCGCCAGGGGCATAAGGCCGGCGGGTACTGTGACAAGGTGCTACGCGCCGCGCCAGCGCTGCAGGGTCTGGCCAATCTTTGCCGCGGGCACTTTCTGCAGGTCGCAGAACAGCCGGTGGGACACCTCGGCCAGGCCGTGGCGTTCACGCAGTAGCGCGGCCATAAAGCAGGTCAGGTTCGCCGCCATTTCCGCATCGGCAAGGGCACGGTGGGCCTTGCCGGTGGACGGCAGTTGCGCCCAGCGGTTGAGCACACCGAGTTTGTGGCTCGGCGCCATGGGCAGCAGACGACGCGATAGCAGCAGCGAGCAGGCGAATGGCTGCACACGCTGGCGGCCCACCCGTGCCAGCTCGGCGTCCCAGAACTTCTGGTCGAACGCGGCGTTGTGCGCCAGCAGCGGCAGGTCGCCGACAAAGTCCGCAACCTCGTGCATCACCTGGGCGGCCGGCGGCGCATCACGCAGCATGGCGTTGCTGATGCCGGTCAGTTGTTCGATAAACGGCGGCACCCAGGCGCCGCTGTTCATCAGGCTCTGGTAGCGCGCAACGATCTGGCCCTGTTCGATGATTGCCACGCCGATTTCCGTGGCGCGGGCGTCCTGGGCCGGCGACATGCCGGTGGTTTCAAAGTCGATAACAGCGATGGGGCGCATGCAGGTCTCAGTGTTTGAGCAAGAGCGTGCCTTCGATCGGCACATAACGGCTGGCGGCGCGCACCAGCGATTGTGCGGTCAGGCCCGGCACGCCGTAGGCCACTGCCTCGACACCATGGCTGGCGCGCACCTTGTCCAGCAGCATGTCGAAGTCGCCATCACCGGAGGCCAGCACGATCTGATCGACCCGCGGCGCGGCGTCCATGATGTCGATGGTAATGCCCACGTCCCAGTCGCCTTTGGCCGAGCCGTCGCTGCGCTGGATAAACGGCTTGAGCTTCACCGTGAAACCCAGGTTGCGCAGGATCTGCTGGAACTGCTGCTGCTTGGGGTCGCCCCGGTCGATGGCATAGGCGTAGGCCTCGACAATCTGCCCGTGCTGGCTGATATCGGCCCAGAGCGCGGCGTAATCGAAGTGGCAGCCATAGGCCTGGCGTACCGTGTAGTAGAGGTTTTGTACGTCGGCGAATACCGCGATCGTCTTCAACGGGCCATCCTCGTCAGCCCGCAACGGGCCGCTGGGGCTCGCCATCAGGCATGGGCAAAGGAGCGCAGTATGCCAGACCTGCGCCGCCACGCGCGGGCGTAGGTGCCAGGGTCTGCTAAAGTGTCAGGCCAATCCCTGTTTATGCCCTTGCCATGAATGCACTCGATGCCCTACGCGACGCCTGCTACTTCTTCAGTCACAACCTGGCAGCCATCGCGCGCCTGTGCCTACCGCTGATTCTGCTCGAATCCGTGGTTCAGCAAGTGTTCGGTGGGCAGGTCGACACGGGCTCGGCAGCCCTGGCCAGCGTGATGATCGGGCTGCTGTTCTACCCGCTGTACAGCGGCGCGCTGATTCTGTTTCTCGCAGCACGCAGCCAGGGCGACACGCCCAGCAACCGTGACGTACTGGCCCACAGCCTGCGCCTGTGGCCGGCCTATGCCCTGCTGGCGAGTGTGAGCACCCTGGCGATCATGCTCGGCGCCTCGCTGTTCGTGCTGCCGGGGCTGTGGCTGATGATCAAGCTGTCGTTCGGCGAGTTCCTGTTGGTGCTGCGCGGCCTGCCCCCACTGAGCGCATTGCGCGCCAGCTTCGACATGACCACGGGGTACTTCTGGCCCATCCTGCTCTGCGTGCTGGCGGTGATGGTGCCGGTCTGGACCCTGGAGGTCTGGCTTTTTCCCACCCCGGAAAACCAGCCAGACGCCCTGCTCAGTGTGCTCATCAGCACCCTGGGCGGCTTCCTGCAGTTGTTCACCTGCGTGGTGCTGTTCCGCCTGTTTATGCTGCGCGAGAACCTGCCAACGCCAGCGGAATGACCTGGCGAACGGCCCCTGGGGCCGTTCGCAGGGCGCCTCAGGACGACAGGTAGGACGAACGGGTCAGGCCCAGGCGCAGGGCATCGAGGTACTGGGTGCGTTCGCGTGGGCTGATCTTGGCGCTGGCCACCTTGTCGCGGTAGTGGGTCATCAACTCCTCGGGCGACAGGTGCACGTAGCGCAGCATGTCCTCGATGGTGTCGTGGGTCTCGATACCGGCGTGGTACACGCTGCCATCAGTCTTCTGGTAGATGTTCACCGAATCGGTGTCGCCGAACAGGTTGTGCATGTCACCGAGAATTTCCTGGTAGGCACCGACCAGGAAGATCCCCAGCAGGTAGTCCTCACCCTCGCGCACTTCGTGCACCGGCAGGCTGGTCTCGATGCTCTGCTCATCGACGTACTGGCGGATCTTGCCGTCGGAGTCGCAGGTCAGGTCCTGCAGTACGGCGCGGCGCAGCGGCTCTTCGTCGAGGCGATTGAGCGGCAGAATCGGCAACACCTGGCCGATGGCCCAGGTGTCCGGCAGGCTCTGGAACACCGAGAAGTTGCAGATGTACTTGTCGGCGAGCTTGTCATTGAGCTCATCGAGCACCTGGCGGTGCGAACGCTGCCGCGCCTTGAGCGAGTTGTGCAGGCGTCGGCAAACGGCGAAGTAGCATTGCTCGGCCAGGGCCTTGTCAGTCAGGCTGAGCTTGCCTTCGGCGTACTGCGCAGCCACGTCGCTCATGTAGTGCGTCGCGCGCCAGTAGGTCTCGGTGACCATTTCCAGGTCAGTCGGGCCGAGCAGTTCAACCAGGTAACGTACGGTCTCCGGCAGGCCGGTGACGTCCTCGATGGTCGGGATGACGTCGTTGTGTTTTTCCACGTCAGTGACCTGCACCACCAGCATGGCGTGGTGCGCGGTCAGCGAGCGGCCGCTCTCCGAGAAGATGTGCGGATGGGGCAGCGCCTGGGCATCGCAGAACTCCTTGAGCATGCCGACCACTACACCGGCGTAGTCGTCCATGTCGTAGTTGATCGAGCTGGCATTACGCGAATGGGTGCCGTCGTAATCCACACCCAGACCGCCGCCCACATCGATATGGTCGACCGGCAGGCCGAGGCCGCGCAGCTCGCCGTAATAACGAATGGCTTCCTTGAAGCCGTGCTGGTAGTCGGCCAGGTTGGCGATCTGCGACCCCATGTGGAAGTGCAGCAGGCGGATGCCCTGATCCAGACCGGCCTCGCGGAAGCGCTCGACCACCGACAGCAGTTGCGCCGCCGACAGGCCGAACTTGGACTTCTCGCCGCCGGTGTCGGCCCACTTGCTCGAGGCAAGGGACGACAGGCGCACGCGCAGGCCGATCTGCGGGGCGACCTTGAGTTCGGCCGCCTCCTCGATCACCAACTGCACTTCGGATTCTTTCTCGATGACGATAAATACGTTGTGGCCGAGCTTCTGGCCCATCAGCGCCAGGCGGATGAACTCGCGGTCCTTGTAGCCGTTGCAGACGATGGTGCCGCCCTTCGGCGCCAGCGCCAGCACCGCCATCAGCTCAGGCTTGGAGCCAGCCTCCAGGCCGATGGACACGTCCTGGGTGGCGATGATGTTTTCCACCACCGCTTCCTGCTGGTTGACCTTGATCGGGTACAGCGCGGTGTAACGGCTTTCGTAGCCCAAACGCGCGATATTGGCGTCGAAGGCACCGGTCAGCTGGCGCACGCGGTCCTGAAGAATATCCGGGAAACGCACCAACAGCGGCAGGCTGAGGCCGCTCTGGCGCAGTTGGTCGACCTGTTCGAAGAGGTCGATCGGCGTGCTCTGCGGGCCGTTGGGACGCACTTCGACACGGCCCTGGTCATTGATCGCGAAATACCCCGCGCCCCAATGCCGGATGCCATAGACGCTGCGACTGTCCGCGACTGTCCACTGGCTGCCGTCATCTTTGCGTGTGCGTCGTGCAGACATCGAAGTCTCCCTTGGTGGCGATAGCGCCCGGCGAAACCGGACGGGAAAAGAATAAGTCATGCCATAGCTGGCTGTTGATGCAGCAATCGTGCAGGTGTAGGAGCGAATTTATTCGCGATTGTGCCGCGAATTTCGCGAATACATTCGCCCCTAGAACGCGCTCAACAGGTAACTCATACATGGCCGAAGAATAGGGTGTGGAAATGACAGTTACCCGGCAATTGACTGATCAATGGCCGGGGAAGTTTACAAGGCAGGCCATCAGCCGCCGGATTTCTTGGCCTTGAAGCCGCGTTTACCCAGCTCGTCGAGCAGCAACTCGACATGATCGCCCTGGATCTCGATAACCCCATCCTTGAGCGAGCCACCGCAGCCGCAGCGTTTTTTCAGGGCGCTGGCGAGATCCTTGAGTGGATCTTCAGCCAAGGGCACGCCGCTGACGGTGGTGACTGTCTTGCCGCCGCGACCTTTGGTCTCGCGGCGCACACGGGCAATGCCGTCACCTTCAGGGATCAGGGTCTGCTTGCAGATACAGGCATCCACCGGCTGACTGCACTCGGGGCAGTGGCGACCGCTGTCGGTGGAGTACACCAAACCGCTCAGGGCGGCGAATGACGAAGCTTTCTTGACCACCGGCTTTTCCTCGTAGGGGTCAGGATAGCGACTGGCCGACCGAAGACGACCGCGAGGCCCCACTCTGGCAGGGGCGGCGCATCCGAGCGCAGTGGCTCGGGCGGCGCAGTGTACCGGCAAACCCGCGCGCTGCTAAGGGTAAAAATGCGGCAAAAACCCGTGAAAGGGCGACGCCGTGCAGGATGCTGAACAGCCTGTAAACGATCCCAGGCCGCTGGCAGGTGAATTCAGGAAGTCGTGGACGCCAGATAGTGCCGCAGCGCCTGCAGCGAATCCGGGCAGTAGTCGCGCTCGGCGGCTTCGGCCAGAGCCTGCTGCGGGGGAATGAAGCGTGCTTCCAGCACCTCTTCGGGCTGCAGCAGCAGCGGCGCATCGGAAACCGCCGAGAACACCGCGCACCACAGGCGATTGTCCGGCTGATCGAAGAAAAAGCGTCGGTGCGCGCGCAAGGTCACGCCGCTCACGCCTAATTCCTCGAACAGCTCACGCGCCGCCGACTCTGCGTAGTCCTCGCCGGCCGCCACCATGCCGCCGGCGGCGACATCCCAGTACCCGGGATACACTGCCTTGCTCAGGGTGCGCCGGTGCACGCACAGCTCGCCACGGCTATTGAACAACAGAATAAAGGTGCCCCGACCGATCAGCCCGCGGGCACGCAACTCGGCGCGCGGCAGGCTGCCCAGCAGAACATCCTGCTCGTCCACCCAGGCGATCAGCTCGGCATCGGAGGCCGCACGGTGCGCGGCCTCACTGGCGCTATGCGACACGCCTCAACCCTGCGACAGCAGTTGACGCAGGTCGATCACCGCGGCATTGGCCCGCGAAATATAGTTGGCCATGACCAGCGAATGGTTGGCCAGCAAACCATAGCCGCTGCCGTTAAGGATCATCGGGCTCCACAGGGTTTCCTGGGCAGCCTCCAGCTCACGGATAATCTGCCGCACGCTGACGGTGGCATTCTTCTTGGCCAGTACATCGGCAAAGTCCACCTCGATCGCGCGCAGCAGGTGCGACAGCGCCCAGGCCTGGCCGCGTGCTTCGTAGAACACGTTATCGATCTGCAGCCATGGGGTTTCGTAGATGCGTTCGGTGACTTCCGGCACTTCGCCTTCGGCCAGGGTTGCTGGGTCTTTGGCATCAGTGTTCAGGCGCACCTGGCCGACACTCGCCGACAGGCGCTGCGACAACGAACCCAGACGCGTAGCTACATCGCCGAACCAGTTGTTCAGGTTGTCGGCGCGGGTATAGAACTGCGCATTCGACTGGCTCGGGTCGGCCAGGCGCGCCAGGTAGCGATCCAGCGAGGCAATACCGTCACGGTACTCGGCTTCCGAAGCCGGCAGCGCCCAGCTCTTGTTGTCGAAGTTGAAGCGCGGCTCGGCGCGCGCCAGGTCGGCGTCCTCAGTGGACTGCGACTGCGAGCGGGCGAAGTCCTTGCGCAGCGCGCGAGACAAGTCACGCACCTGCACCAGTACGCCGTATTCCCAGCTGGGCATGTTGTCGAGCCACAGACCAGGCGGCGCCAGGTCGTTGGACAGGTAGCCACCGGGCTTGTCCATCAGGGTGCTGGCGACCTGCTTGAGGGTTTCGACCGTGGTATAGCCCTTGGTCATCTGCCGCTGTGCCGACTGGGCCGCAGCCTCGGCATGCTGGGTCACCGGAAACAGATCAGGCTCCTGACTCCAGTACCAGCCGACCACCACGCAGGCGATCAGGTACAGGCCCAGCAGGACCGCCAGCAGGCGACCGATGCGCCCACCCGGCAGGCTTCGGCGAGTGCCGGAGTCCGCGGCGGTTGCGCCGTCAGAGCCAGCAGCGGTGCGGTTCTTCCAATCCAGCATGGCAGTATCCTTCCATCGAGAGGCATTCAGGTGTTCGACCACGACCCCAGCCAGGGGTTGCGCCCTTAATACCACCACTATAAGGGAGTGAAGGCACAAACGCAGCGCTGCACTGGCGCAGCCACCGCGCTGACGTAATGATGAAAGGCTGGCGCCAGTTGATCGACGGTACTAGTCGTGGCCACCCACGGTGCTAGCATACCGCCACCACTTGCGCAAATTTCTGCCCCAGGGGCCAGCCCATGCCCGACCACGAAGAACCCAGCCACGACCGCCTCAAACAGCACTTCGCACAGCGGGTGATCCACCAGGCGCGACAGGTTCTGGAAACCTGGCAGCGCATGCAGCGCAGTGAGTGGAGCGACAACGGCATGCAGGAACTGGCCGACGCCACGCTTCTGCTGCACCGCTACGCAGAGCGTTTTGAGCAGGCCGAGCACAGCCAGCTGGCCGCCAGCATCGTGCGCTGCCTGGATGCCGTGGCCAGTAACCGCGGGCGCCTCAACAGCGGCATGATCAGTGAGCTCAACCAGCTGATGCAGCGCCTCTCGCGGACTGGTCTACGCCGCGGCGACCATTTCGAACAGACCATTCTGCCGCCGCTGCGCAAGCCGGTTTACCTGGCCTTGCAGCATGTAGAGCGGGCTGAGCGCCTGGCCCATCAATTGGACTATTTCGGCATGAGCGCGCAACCCCTCGAAACGGCCAACGCCTTTCGGGCGGCCATGCTCGAACGTCACCCGGCGGCGATCCTGATGGATGTCAACTTCTCTGGCACCGGGATGGGCCTGGCCCTTGCCGAAGCCGTGCAACAAGGCCTGGAAGACAAGATCCCGCTGCTGTTCTACAGCCACGACGACACCGACACCCCTACCCGCCTCGCCGCCGTACGAGCTGGCGGGCAAGAATTCTTCACCGGCACCCTGGACGCCTCGAGTCTGCTCGAGCGTATTGAAGTGCTCACCCATGTCGCCCAGTACGACCCTTACCGCGTATTGATCGTCGACGATTCACGCGCCCAGGCTACCCATACCGAGCGGGTACTCAACAGCGCCGGCATCGTTACCCGTACGCTCACCGAGCCCATCGAGGCCATGGCCGAGCTGGCCGAGTTCCAACCAGACCTGATCATCCTCGACATGTACATGCCGGCCTGCAGTGGCACCGAACTGGCCAAGGTGATCCGCCACAATGACCGTTACGTCAGCGTACCGATCATCTACCTGTCCGCCGAAGATGACCTGGACAAACAGCTCGACGCCATGAGTGAAGGCGGCGACGACTTTCTCACCAAACCCATCAAACCACGCCACCTGATCGCCACGGTACGCAACCGCGCCGCCCGCGCGCGCAGCCTCAAGGCGCGCATGGTGCGCGACAGCCTGACCGGGCTGTACAACCACACGCATACCCTGCAACTGCTCGAAGATGCCCGCTACCGTGCCCAGCGTGACGAGCAGCCGCTGAGCTTCGCGATGATCGATATCGACTTTTTCAAGAAGGTCAACGACAACTACGGCCACCCCATGGGCGACCGGGTGATCAAGAGCCTGGCGCTGTTCCTCAAGCAGCGGCTGCGCAAGAGCGATCATATCGGCCGCTACGGTGGCGAAGAGTTCGCCGTGGTAATGCCCAATACCGACGCGCGTACGGCGGCCCATGTCCTCGACGAAATTCGTCGTCGCTTCGCCGAAATCCACTACCCCGCGCAACCTCAAGACCTGTGCTGCACGTTCAGTTGCGGTATCGCCGAGCTGGCTGGCGAAATGGACGGCAAGACCCTTTCACAGCAGGCCGACCAGGCGCTGTACGTGGCCAAGAATGGAGGCCGCAACCGCGTTGCGGTATTCGCCTGACAACAGGCGCCAGAGAAGCGTCTGTCATTTTACTGTCACCAAACTGCCATAACCTATGCGCCATGACGGCCACCCAGGCCGAGCCTTCGCCCCCTGCCGGTCGAGCCCGCCATGCGCCTCAAAACCCTTACCAACCTCAACACCCTGCTGCTGGTTACCGTGTGCATCGCCTTGGGCATGACCCTCTGGTGGTCCCAGCGCGCCCTGGAGCGCCCTTATCAGCTGATGGAGCGCTACCTCAGCCTGTCGCAAGACTTCCAGCAGCAAGTGGCCAACGACATCGACGCCTACCTCGCCAGTGGCGACGCCACGCGCCACAGCAGCGCGCTGCATAATCTGGACGCCCTCGCCCCACTGCTGGCCGAGCTGCCGGCGGATCTAGCCACGGACCTGCAGCGCAGCCTCGCAGAACTGGCCGAATTCAGCCGCGGCGAGTTGCTTGCCGCTGGCAAGCTGGCGGGTGATCCCCAGGGCCTGCTGCTGCAGGCTGAACGGGAAATGGCCGGCAACCTGGCGCAACTCGTCGCTTACGCCGACCAGGCCGGCAGCACCAGCGATACAGCCGCCTACCCACGCCGCCTGTTCGACATCGCCCAGCACCTGACACGCCTGGCCCACGCCCGTGAGCGCTTGATGAGCAGCGGCCGCAGCGAACTGGCAGCTGACGTCGAGCGCGAGCTGGCTGCCCTGGGTGAGCAACTGCGCCAACTCGAGGCATTGCCATTGCTCGGCGTAGCCCAGACCAGCGAAGCCGACCCAAGCAACAACTTCGCCGCGATGATGGGCCTGGAGCAGGAAACCGAGGCCGCTCCCAGCGAAGACCGCGGCATCGCCCTCAAGCGCGAACTGGCCAGTCTGGTCGCGCGCTACCCGGCCGAACTGGCGCGCACCCGCACACTGATCGAACAGCGCCAGGCCCTTGCCCAGCAAACCCAGGAGCGCATCGGCCAGGTGCAGCAGGCGCTTGCTGCGCTGGAGCCACGGGTACGTGCCGAGCACGGCCGCATCCAGGGCGAAGTGCGCCTGCTGCAAGGCGTGATGATCGGGCTGATCCTGCTGATCGCACTGACCATCGACAGCCTGCAGCGCCGCCTGAGCCGCCTGCTGAGCAATCTGGTGCCAACTCTGTCGGCCTGGGCAGCCGGCGACTTCTCGAGCGGGGTACAAATGGCCACGCGCACCCGCGAGCTGCAGGATATCGAGGCCTCGCTCAACCGTCTGCGCACTTACCTGGGCGAGCTGGTCGGCACCATTCGCCAGCATGCAGAAGCCGTGGCCAGCACCAGCGGCAGCCTGGCCGAACTCAACGGCGGCCTGCATGACAGCGCCGAACACCAGGCGGTCGAGACAGCGCAGATCCGCGATGCACTCGGCGCCCTGGAGCAGACCATCCAGCAGGTCGCCGGGGATACCCAGCAAGCCGCCGACGCCGGTCGCGAGGCCGAACGTGCGCTGAGCGCAGGTCAGCAGGTCATCGCGCAAAGCCTGAGTGGCCTGCATGCACTGGTCGATGAAGTGCAGCACAACGCCCAGGCCATCGAGTCCCTGGCAGCGGAAACTGCGACCATCGACAGCGTGCTGACGGTGATTCGCAGCATTGCCGAACAGACCAACCTGCTCGCGCTCAACGCCGCCATCGAAGCGGCGCGCGCTGGCGAGGCCGGGCGTGGCTTTGCCGTGGTCGCCGACGAAGTACGCTCACTGTCGCAACGCACCACCAGCGCCACCAGCGAGATCCAGGGCGTCATCGGTCGCCTGCAACAAGCCGCCCACCAATCGGTCAGCGCCATGCGTGCGCAAGTCGACCACGCCCAAGCCACCGCAACCCAGGCCGAATCGGCTGAAGGCGCGCTGGACGACAGCGTCGCGGCCATTCGCACCATAGCCAGCATGACCCAGCGCATCGCCGATGCGTCGGCGCAGCAACGTGACGCCGTTGCCGACGTGCGCGACCACAGCGAGGGCATTCACCAACTCGGCAGCGACAACCTGCAGCGCATCACCCAGAGCCGTGAGCAGGGCGACACCTTGCTGCAACTCGGCGGGCAACTGCATCGCGCCGTGCAACGCTTCCGCGTGCAGGCCTGACAGCCGGCGCCCAGGCGCCGCCAGCAATATCCGCTGACAGCCTGCGCCACTGCGCCGCCTGGGGTCGGCGCCAGGACTTGGGTATGATGCGCGCTCAGCCCGCCCTGCGAGTACACCATGCGCCGCCTGCTGCCCCTGCTTCTGCTGCTGTTGACCCTGCCGGCCAGCGCCGGCCTGTTTGATCAGCGCCCTGCCGCCACCCCACTCGGCGCGCCCTTGAACAACAGCGCGGACTTTCTGCCCGTGCACGAGGCGTTCAAGCTCAGCCTGGTCGAGAGCACGCCCGAGCGGATCAAGCTGCGTTTCGTCGCGGCCGAAGGCTACTACCTGTACCGCCATCGCCTGCAATTCAGCACCCAGCCAGACGGCCTGATCGCCGGCGAGGTGAGCCTGCCGCAAGGTCAGCACAAGACCGACGAGTTCTTCGGCGATGTCGAGGTCTACTACGAGGTGCTGGATGTCGACGTCCCCGTCAACAACCCGAATAACCAGCCGTTCAACCTGACCGTTGGCTACCAGGGCTGCGCCGACAAGGGCCTGTGCTACCCGCCGGAAAGCGAAGTGCTGAAAATTGGCGGTGGCCTGGTCGACGCAGGTACGGCGGCGCCAGCCAGCAGTTGGCAATGGCGCGACATGGCGCTGTTCTTCCTCGCCGGCCTGGGCCTGACCTTTACCCCCTGCGTGCTGCCGATGCTGCCGATCCTCTCCGGCGTAGTGCTGCGCGGGCGACCGAGCAACCGCCGCGGCCTGGTGCTGTCCCTGGCCTACGTGTTGCCGATGGCCGCCTGTTATGCCGTGCTCGGCGCCCTGATGGGCCTGTTCGGCGCCAGCCTCAACCTGCAGGCCATGCTGCAGTCGCCGTGGATCCTGGTGCCTTTTGCAGCGTTCTTCAGCCTGTTCGCTGCCGCCATGTTCGGCGTCTTCGAACTGCGCCTGCCGGCCTTTATCCGCGAGCGCCTGGACCGCAAGGCGGCGCAGACCCAGGGCGGCTCGATTGCCGGCGCAGCGACCCTGGGCGTACTCTCCAGCCTGATCGTCTCGCCGTGCATCACCGCCCCACTGACGGCCCTGCTGCTGTATATCAGCAGCACCGGCGATGCCGTCGGCGGCGGCTTGCAGCTGTTTGCCCTGGGCCTGGGCATGGGCACACCACTGGTGCTGTTCGGCGCCGGTGGCGGCGCGCTGCTGCCGAAGTCCGGCAACTGGATGGTGGTGGTGCGCAACGCCTTCGGCGTAATGCTGCTGGCGGTGTCGATCTGGCTGCTCGAGCGCGTACTGCCCGGCCCGCTGTCGCTTGCCCTGTGGGGCCTGCTGGCGGCAGGCGTGGCACTGTTCCTCGGCGCCCTGGAGTTCACTGCCAAGAGCAGCCGCGGCAAACTCGCCCAGCTCGCTGGCCTGGCCCTGCTGGTGTACGCCCTGGCCGCCTGGACCGGCGCCCTGCGCGGTGAAGAAGACCCGCTGCGCCCCCTCGGCCACCCGGTGAGCACAGCAACAGGCGCAGTCGTGCAGGCAGGTAACTGGCAGACCGTCAGCCAGCCCGCCGAACTGGACGCCGCACTGGCCAGCGCGGCTCAGGCCGGCCAGCCCCTGCTGCTCGACTGGTACGCCGACTGGTGCATCAGCTGCAAGGTGATCGAACGCGAAGTGCTCAACGCTCCCAGCGTCGGCAGCCAACTCGGCGACTACCGCCTGGTGCGCTTCGACATCACCGACAGCACCCCGGCGCAGCGTGCCCTGCTTGACCGCTACCAGTTGTTCGGCCCGCCAGCGATCCAGCTGTTCGCCGGCAACGGCCAGGAATGGCAGGACCTGCGCGTCGTCGGCGAAATCAACGCCCGCGACTTCGCCGCACGTCTGGAACAGGCCCGCACCCGCTTCTAGCAGACCCTCTGTGGCGTTCTGTAGGAGGGGCTTTAGCCGCGACCAACGTTCAGTCGCGCTGAAAATATCGCCGCTAAAGCGGAACACCGCCCGGCCGGACGAGATTTTCCGCCTGGGCGCACAGAACCACGACTCCAGACACACTCCTAGGGTCTGTTGCCGTTTCGTCGCGAGCCGCGTTGCCGCGAAAAATCTCGCCTGGCCGGGCGGCGTTCCGCTAGGCGGAGGACGCAGGTAATGGTTGTTCCCTTGCCAAGTCCTCCAACAACGCATGGCGAGATTTTGCGCGCAACCTAGGCGGCCCCACCCGAAGGGCCGGGCCAGTTTTAGCGCGATGCTGCGTTTCTCGATGGCTCATTTAGCCAGCTAAACCTCGCATCTCGTGCCTTGCCTCGCGCTAAAACTGGCTCCGGCGCGGCCGCGAACGAAACGGCAACAGACCCTAGTCATTTAACTCACGCAATCTACGGGCATCGTGCTGACTATTGCCGAGAACTGGACAGTCGCAAGGCGACTCCGGCATAGTCCTGCGCAAGCTAAAAACAAGGATTGCCCCGAATGTCCACCTTTCTGGTGCTGCATGGCCCCAACCTCAACCTGTTGGGTACCCGCGAACCCGGCGTCTACGGCGCCACCACACTGGAACAGATCAACCTCGACCTTGAACGCCGCGCCCGCGATGCCGGCCACCATCTGCAGTACCTGCAGAGCAACGCCGAGTACGAGCTGATCGAACGCATTCATGCCGCAAAGGCCGAAGGTGTCGACTTTATCCTGATCAATCCCGCTGCTTTTACACACACCAGTGTCGCATTACGTGACGCGCTGCTGGCGGTGAGCATCCCATTCATCGAAGTGCACCTCTCCAACGTGCACAAGCGTGAACCATTTCGCCATCACTCCTACTTCTCAGACGTTGCTGTAGGGGTGATCTGCGGCCTTGGCGCCAGCGGGTATCGGTTGGCCCTGGAGGCCGCACTCGAACAACTTGAACGACCCTGACCTCACCGGGAGTTAGACCACTATGGATATTCGTAAAGTCAAGAAACTGATCGAACTGCTGGAAGAGTCCGGCATCGACGAGCTGGAGATTCGCGAAGGCGAAGAATCCGTGCGCATCAGCCGTCACAGCAAGCAACCGACCTTTATGCAACAGCCGATGTACGCCCAGGCGCCTGCGCCGGCCGCTGCTCCGGTTGCTGCCGCCCCTGCTGCTGAGGCCGCTGCTCCCGCTGCTGCCAAGCTGAACGGCACCGTGGTCCGCTCGCCGATGGTCGGCACCTTCTACCGCGCCTCCGGCCCAACCTCGGCGAACTTCGTCGAAGTGGGTACGAGCGTGAAGAAAGGCGACATCCTCTGCATCGTCGAAGCAATGAAGATGATGAACCACATCGAGGCTGAGACCAGCGGCGTGATCGAATCCATCCTGGGCGAGAACGGCCAGCCGGTGGAATACGACCAGCCCCTGTTCACCATCGTTTGAACCGCGGAGAGCCTGCGATGTTGGAAAAAGTGCTGATCGCCAACCGCGGCGAGATCGCCTTGCGCATCTTGCGAGCGTGCAAAGAGCTGGGCATCAAGACCGTCGCGGTGCATTCCACCGCCGACCGTGAACTGATGCACCTGGGCCTGGCCGACGAATCGGTGTGCATCGGCCCGGCTGCCGGCGCCGCCTCCTACCTGAACATCCCGGCGATCATCAGCGCCGCGGAAGTCACCGGCGCCACCGCGATCCACCCCGGCTACGGCTTCCTCGCGGAAAACGCCGATTTTGCCGAACAAGTGGAGAACTCCGGTTTCGCCTTCATCGGCCCGAAAGCCGACACCATTCGCCTGATGGGCGACAAGGTCTCGGCCAAGCACGCCATGATCAAGGCCGGCGTCCCTGTGGTACCAGGCTCTGACGGCCCGCTGCCGGAAGACGAGGAAACCGCTCTGGCGATCGCTCGCGAGGTCGGCTACCCAGTGATCATCAAGGCCGCTGGCGGCGGCGGTGGTCGTGGCATGCGCGTGGTGTGGAAAGAAGAAGACCTGATCAAATCGGCCAAGCTGACCCGCAGCGAAGCCGGTTCGGTGTTCGGCAACCCCATGGTCTACCTGGAGAAATTCCTCGGCAATCCGCGTCACGTGGAAGTCCAGGTGCTCTCCGACGGCCAGGGCAACGCCATCCACCTGTACGACCGCGACTGCTCGCTGCAGCGCCGTCACCAGAAGGTACTGGAAGAAGCCCCTGCACCGATGATCGACGAACAGGCCCGTGCCGAAGTGCTGCAGCGCTGCGTCGATGCCTGCATCGAGATCGGTTACCGCGGCGCCGGCACCTTCGAGTTCCTCTATGAAGACGGCCGTTTCTACTTCATCGAGATGAACACCCGCGTACAGGTCGAGCACCCGGTCACCGAAATGGTCACCGGCGTCGACATCGTCAAGGAGATGCTCAGCATCGCCGCGGGCAACAAGCTGTCGTACAAGCAGGAAGATGTGAAGCTGCTGGGCCACGCCCTGGAGTGCCGGATCAACGCCGAAGACCCGGACAACTTCATGCCCTGCCCCGGCAAGGTGAAGCACTTCCACGCGCCAGGCGGCTTCGGCGTACGCGTCGACTCGCACCTGTACAGCGGCTACACCGTGCCACCGCACTACGACTCGCTGATCGGCAAGCTGATCACCTACGGCAAGGACCGCGACGAGGCCCTGGCCCGTATGCGCAACGCGCTGGACGAGATCGTCGTCGACGGCATCAAGACCAACGTGCCCCTGCACCGCGATCTGGTCCGTGACAAAGGCTTCTGCAAAGGCGGCGTGAATATCCATTACCTAGAGAAAAAGCTGGGTATGGATAAGCACTAAGCTCAATGACCTGCTGCGCGTCGGCGATACTGCGTTAAAAACGGCCTCGGAATGCTCATTTACAAAAGTAAACTCCGCTTCCTCGGCCGTTTTTGCCTTGTCTCGCTCTAGCTCGCGAGGTCATGACAGAAGTGCTAAACAAAGGCTGCCATTCGGCAGCCTTTGTCGTTTCAGCCTGACCGGCGGTGGCAGCGGCCCCACCGCTTCAAGTAAGCTGCGCGCCAATTTGCGCCATCCCGCCACAACGCTCACGAGGTTTCCCATGCCCTGGTTACAAGTCCGTCTCGCCATCACCCCAGAGCAGGCGCAAACCTACGAAGATGCGTTGCTGGAAGTCGGCGCCGTCTCCGTGACCTTTATGGACGCCGAAGACCAGCCGATCTTCGAGCCGGACCTGGGCACCACGCCGCTGTGGTCGCACACCCACCTGCTCGCGCTGTTCGAGGCCGATACCGACGCCAATGCGGTATTCGCTCACCTGCAACTGCTGACCGGCGCTGACTTGCCGGAGCACCACGCCGAAGTGATCGCCGACCAGGACTGGGAGCGCAGCTGGATGGACGGCTTCGAGCCGATGCGTTTCGGCCAGCGCCTGTGGATCGTACCCAGCTGGCACGCCGCACCTGAGCCGGATGCGGTCAATCTGCTGCTCGATCCGGGCCTGGCCTTCGGCACCGGCACCCACCCGACCACCGCGCTGTGCCTGGAATGGCTGGACGGCCAGGCCCTGCAGGACTGCAGCGTCATCGACTTTGGCTGCGGCTCGGGCATCCTGGCGATTGCCGCCCTGCTGCTCGGTGCGCCCCACGCGGTCGGTACGGATATCGACATTCAGGCCATCGAAGCCTCGCGTGACAATGCCCAGCGCAATGGCATCGACCCGGCCCGCTTCCCGCTCTACCTGCCGGAGGCCATGCCGCAGCAGCCGGCCGACGTGGTAGTCGCCAACATCCTCGCCGGCCCCCTGGTGGCGCTGGCGCCGCAGATCACCCGCCTGGTCAAACCGGGCGGGCGCCTGGCCCTGTCAGGCATTCTTGCCGAGCAGGCCGACGAGGTGCGCGCCGCCTATGCCGACGCGTTCGCCCTCGACCCCACTGCCGAGAAAGACGGCTGGGTGCGCATCAGCGGCAGCCGTCACTAGGGTCTGTTCCCGTTTCGTTCGCGGCCGCGCCGGAGCCAGTTTTAGCGCGAGGCAAGGCACGAGATGCGAAGTTTAGTGGGCTAAATGAGCCATCGAGAAACGCTGCATCGCGCTAAAACTGGCCCGGCCCTACGGGTTGCGCGCAAAATCTCGCCATGCGGTGTTGGAGGACTTGGCAAGGGAACAACCATTACCTGCGTCCTCCGCCTAGCCTGGCGAGATTTTTCGCGGCAACGCGGCTTGCGACGAAACGGGAACAGACCCTAGCTGAGCGGCTGCAGCTTCGCGCGGCACTTGCGGTAGACTAGCCGCCCTACCCTGCACCGCCGGCCACCGGATCGTCGCATGACCGAAAGTTACGTCACCCAGTGTCCTCAATGTCACACCCGCTTTCGCGTCAACCGTGCGCAACTCGGCGCCGCCCATGGCGCCGTGCGCTGCGGGGCCTGCCTGCACGTGTTCAATGCCGCCCAGCAACTGCGCGCCCAAGGCCAGCAGTTGGCGCAGCCTGCAGCCACTGCCGTCGCGCCGCCAGCGCCAGCAGTAGCCCCAGCGCTGAGCACAGCCGCCCCGCCACGCCCGACCAGCGCTAATCCGCCAGCCATCCCCGCCAAACCCGAGACCAAGAAGACGCCCAGCGAGACGCTGTGGATTCATGACGACCTGGACCTCGACAGCCTCGACCTGGACGAGGAGCTGGCCAAGCTCGAAGAGCAGGAGCAGCAGCTCTCGCAGCAGTTTCTTGCCCTGGAAAGCGCCACCCGCACGGCGCCGACATTCAAGGCCGATAAGGAGCAGGACGCGGTCGATCAGGATGAGCGTTGGGCCGAAGCCCTGCTGCGCGAAGACGAAGCCAACGCACCCTTGCAGCTCACTCCGTTGCAGGCGGTGCCCGACGCCTCCCACAGCGATCACCGCCCAACAGGGGCCGACGCCACGATTGAGCCAGCAGCCACCACGCTGCGCGAGCCGAGCACCCCGCCCGCCCGCGCGCTGCCACCTCGCAGCGAACCCAGCATCAGCGCCATTGCGGACGAGGATGACGACACTGCAGAACGCCGCCCGACACGCCATGCAGCGCTGAACGCCAAGCGTGACGAGGAGCCGGCGCCCGACGAAGAAATCGACGCCGATCCACCCCTGGCACCACGCCCACCACGCAGACGCAGCGAGCCCGCCCTGCGCGACGAGGCCCTGCTGAACCTCAACGACGACCCGCTGGACCTCGACTGGCAGCCACCGCGCACGCCCTGGGGTCGCTGGCTGGGCTGGGGCCTGCTGAACCTGATCGCCGTCGCGGCCCTGGCCGGGCAGTACATGCACTACCATTTCGCCGAACTGGCGCGCCAGGACCAATACCGCCCCTGGTTCGAGCAGCTGTGCCCCAGCCTGGGCTGCACCCTGCCGTCCAAGGTCGATATCAGCCAGATAAAAAGCAGCAACCTGGTGGTGCGCAGCCACCCGGAATTCAGCGGCGCCCTGGTGGTGGATGCGATCCTCTATAACCGCGCCCCGTTCGCCCAGCCCTTCCCCTTGCTGGAAATGCGCTTTGCCGACATCAATGGCAAGCTGCTCGCCAGTCGTCGCTTCAAGCCCAGCGAATACCTGGCCGGCGAGCTGGCCGGCAAGGCCGAGATGCCGACCCAGACGCCGATCCACGTGTCGCTGGATATTCTCGACCCCGGCGCCCGCGCAGTGAACTACAGCCTCAGCTTCCACTCCCCGGAATAGACGGCAGCGGCGCCGGCAACCGCCGGCGTTTGGCCGAGCCTGCGACGATAGCGCTCGGCAACTGTTCAGATTTTGTTCAAAACAACCTTTATCCGGTCATCCAGAGCGGGTATGATTCCCACCCTTTTTCGCACTCTCCTCGTTGGCTCAACAGTTCGTCTCTTGAGCAGGGAAGCCCTATGTCGGCGCTACGCATCGGCCCCTACACATTGCCCAATCGACTGATCCTGGCCCCCATGGCCGGGGTCACCGACCGGCCATTCCGCCAGCTGTGCCGCCGCCTTGGCGCGGGCATGGTGGTATCGGAGATGGTCACCAGCGATGTGCGCCTGTGGAACACGCGCAAGTCCAGCCTGCGCCTGATCCACGCCGACGAGGCCGAACCGCGCTCGGTGCAGATTGCCGGCGGCGACCCACAGATGCTCGCCGACGCCGCCCGTGCCAATGTCGAGCTGGGCGCGCAGATCATCGACATCAACATGGGCTGCCCAGCCAAGAAGGTCTGCAACAAGGCCGCCGGCTCGGCACTGCTCAAGGACCAGGCGCTGGTCCAGGCGATTCTCGAAGCCGTGGTTGCCGCCGTCGATGTGCCGGTCACCCTGAAGATCCGCACCGGCTGGGACAGGCAGAACCGCAACGGCGTGGACGTAGCCAAGATCGCCGAACAGGCGGGCATCGTCGCCCTGGCCGTGCATGGCCGCACCCGCGCCGACCTGTATACCGGCGAAGCCGAATACGACACCATCGCCGCGATCAAGCAGGCGGTGTCGATTCCGGTGCTGGCCAATGGCGATATCGACTCGCCGGCCAAGGCCCAGGCGGTGCTGACGGCAACAGGAGTCGACGGGCTGCTGATCGGCCGTGCGGCCCAGGGCCGACCGTGGATTTTCCGTGAGATCGAGCACTACCTGCAGACCGGCGAGCTGCTAGCCGCTCCCGCGCTGTACGAAGTGGAACAGATTATGCTGGCGCACCTGACCGAACTGCACGCCTTCTATGGCGATGTCATGGGTGTGCGCATCGCGCGCAAACATGTCGGCTGGTACCTCGCCACCCTGCCGGGCGCCGGGGAGTTTCGCGCCCAATTCAATCGTCTGGACTGTAAGGACGCTCAGTGCGCCACTGTTCGCGCGTTTTTCCGCGAACGGCATAACGATGGAGAAGAGGTGGCCGCATGACGATGTTGACCGAGACTTTAGGAAGTGGGACTGCGCCCGTGAGTGACAACACCAGTTTGAAACAGCACCTCAATACGCCGAGCGAAGAGGGGCAAACCCTGCGTGGCAGCGTGGAAAAGGCGCTGCACAACTACTTCGCCCACCTCGAAGGCGCGGACGTCACCGACGTCTACAACCTGGTGCTCACCGAAGTCGAAGCCCCCCTGCTGGAAACCGTGATGAATTACGTCAAGGGTAACCAGACCAAAGCCTCGGAGCTGCTCGGCCTGAACCGCGGCACCCTGCGCAAGAAGCTCAAGCAGTACGACCTGCTGTAACCCCGAACTCCCGAAAAGGGCGGCCATAACAGCCGCCTTTTTTGCTGACACCTCCGCTCTGATGGACGCTGAAATGACCGACCAGACCACCCGCCTCCCCGTTCGCCGCGCCTTGATCAGTGTTTCCGACAAGACCGGCATCCTCGAGTTTGCCCGCGAGCTGGTTGCCCTGAATGTGGAAATTCTCTCCACCGGTGGCACCTACAAGCTGCTCAAGGACAACGGCATCGCTGCCGTGGAAGTGGCCGACTACACCGGCTTCCCGGAAATGATGGACGGTCGCGTCAAGACCCTGCACCCGAAGATCCACGGCGGTATCCTCGGCCGTCGCGCCCTCGACGGCGCGGTGATGGACGAGCACGGCATCAAGCCGATCGACCTGGTGGCGGTCAACCTCTACCCGTTCGCCGCCACCGTGGCCAAGCCCGGCTGTGACCTGGCCGACGCCATCGAGAACATCGACATTGGCGGGCCGACCATGGTCCGTTCTGCCGCGAAGAACCACAAAGACGTGGCCATCGTGGTCAACGCCAGTGACTACAGCGGCATTATCGAATCGCTGAAAGCCGGCGGCCTGAGCTATGCCCAGCGCTTCGACCTGGCCCTCAAGGCCTTCGAGCATACCGCTGCCTACGACGGCATGATCGCCAACTACCTGGGCACCATCGACCAGCGCCGCGAGACCCTGTCCACCGAAGAGCGCGGCGCCTTCCCGCGCACCTTCAACAGCCAGTTCGTCAAAGCCCAGGAAATGCGCTACGGCGAGAACCCGCACCAGAGCGCGGCGTTCTACGTGGAAGCGCAGAAAGGTGAAGCCAGCGTCGCCACGGCCGTGCAACTGCAGGGCAAGGAGCTGTCGTTCAACAACGTCGCCGATACCGACGCCGCACTGGAATGCGTGAAGAGCTTCGTCAAGCCGGCTTGCGTCATCGTCAAGCACGCCAATCCCTGCGGCGTGGCCGTGGCCCTGGACAGCGAAGGCGGCATTCGCCAGGCCTACGAGCTGGCCTACGCCACCGATACCGAATCGGCCTTTGGCGGCATCATCGCCTTCAACCGCGAGCTGGACGGCGCCACCGCCCAGGCTATTGTCGAGCGTCAGTTTGTCGAAGTGATCATCGCCCCGAAAATCAGCGCCGAGGCCCGCGCCATCGTCGCTGCGAAAGCCAACGTACGCCTGCTCGAATGCGGCGAATGGCCCGCCGAGCGCAGTGCCGGCTGGGACTTCAAGCGGGTCAACGGTGGCCTGCTGGTGCAGAGCCGTGATATCGGCATGATCAAGGCAGAAGACCTGAAAATCGTCACCCAGCGCGCGCCGAGCGAGCAGGAAATTCACGACCTGATCTTCGCCTGGAAAGTGGCCAAGTTCGTCAAATCCAACGCCATCGTCTACGCCAAGAACCGCCAGACCATCGGCGTCGGCGCCGGTCAGATGAGCCGCGTCAACTCCGCCCGTATCGCCGCGATCAAGGCCGAGCACGCCGGCCTGCAGGTCGCCGGCTCGGTCATGGCCAGCGACGCCTTCTTCCCGTTCCGCGACGGCCTGGATAACGCTGCTGCCAATGGCATCACCGCGGTGATCCAGCCGGGTGGATCGATGCGCGATGCGGAAGTGATTGCCGCCGCAGACGAGGCCAATATCGCCATGGTATTCACCGGCATGCGTCATTTCCGCCATTGATGGCGTGGTGGATGGCTGCGGCCATCCACCCTACATCGCACCGATTTCGTAGGGTGGATAACGCTTCGCTTATCCACCAATCGGGCTCAAGGCCCGCCTCCACGGGGAGAAAAACATGAACGTATTGATCATCGGCAGCGGCGGTCGTGAACACGCCCTGGCTTGGAAAGTCGCGCAAGACCCGCGCGTACAAAAGGTTTTCGTTGCCCCGGGCAACGCCGGCACAGCCACTGAAGCCAAGTGCGAGAACGTCGCCATCGACGTGCTGGCCCTGGAACAGCTGGCTGATTTTGCCGAGCAGCATGTACAGCTGACCATCGTCGGCCCCGAGGCGCCGCTGGTGGCCGGCGTGGTCGACCTGTTCCGCTCGCGCGGCCTGGACTGCTTCGGCCCGACCGCCGGCGCCGCCCAGCTGGAAGGCTCCAAGGCCTTTACCAAGGACTTCCTCGCGCGTCATCAGATCCCCACCGCCGACTACCAGAACTTCACCGAAGTCGAGCCGGCCCTGGCCTATCTGCAAAAAGTCGGCGCGCCAATCGTGATCAAGGCTGACGGCCTGGCCGCGGGCAAAGGCGTGATCGTCGCCATGACCCTGCAGGAATCAGAAGACGCCGTGCGCGACATGCTTGCTGGCAATGCCTTTGGCGAAGCCGGTTCGCGGGTGGTCATCGAAGAATTCCTCGACGGTGAAGAAGCCTCGTTCATCGTCATGGTCGACGGCGCCAATGTGCTGCCCATGGCCACCAGCCAGGATCACAAACGTGTTGGCGACGCCGACACTGGCCCGAACACCGGCGGCATGGGCGCCTACTCACCCGCCCCAGTGGTCACCGCCGAGGTGCACCAGCGGGTGATGGACGAAGTCATCTACCCGACCGTGCGCGGCATGGCTGAGGAAGGCAACGTCTACACCGGCTTCCTCTATGCTGGACTGATGATCGACAAGGCCGGCCAGCCCAAAGTCATCGAGTTCAACTGCCGCTTCGGCGATCCGGAAACCCAGCCGATCATGGTGCGCCTGGAGTCCAGCCTGGTACTGCTGGTCGAGGCCGCTCTGGCCAAGGCCCTGGACAAGGTCGAAGCACGCTGGGACCCGCGTCCCACTGTCGGTGTGGTACTGGCCGCAGGCGGCTACCCGGGCGACTACGCCAAGGGTGATGTGATCGAAGGCCTGGACGCGGCAGCGGCGCTGGAAGGCAAGGTGTTCCACGCCGGTACTGCGCTCAAGGATGGCCAGGTAGTCACCGCCGGCGGTCGCGTCCTGTGCGCCACCGCCATCGGCAAGAGCGTGGCAGACGCCCAACAACAGGCCTATCGCCTGGCTGAGCAAATCCGCTGGAACGGCCTGTTTTACCGTCACGACATCGGCTACCGGGCGATTGCCCGGGAACAGCAAGAAAATGACGCCAAATAGCCGCTAGATAAAGCGTATTCGCCCACAAAGGCGGCCTATTGGCCGCCTTTTTCATGTTCCGCTTTGGCCGCGCTTGGCTATAATCGGAGCACTTATTTGTGAAGGGATTTCAGCGTGCGGCGGCTCAGGATTGCCACAGGATTACTTGTCAGCCTGCTTCTGGCCAGCCTTTGGTTGCCCGCGGCGCTGGCAGATGAGCGCAGCACCCTGCCACGCGTCACCGGCTGGTCGATGTTCATCGACCGCAGTGCCCAGATGCAGCTGGACGATGTCCGCGCCCTGCGCAACCAGTTCAGCCCGCTGGATAAACTGGCGTTCACCTTCCCGCCCAGCCAGCATGCGGTCTGGCTGCGCGTCGATATCAACACCTCAAGCGCACCAACCTGGCTGTGGCTATTCGCCCCGCGGGTGCAGTACCTCGACTATTACCTGCTGCGCGATGGGCAGCTGGAAACCACCACCCATACCGGTGAGGCGCTGCCGCTCAGCTCGCGCCCCCTGCCTTCGCGGGCCTATCTGCTGTCGCTGCCCAACGACCAGCAGCAGCGCGAAGTCTATGTGCGCATGACCTCCAATCACCCGCTTATGGCCTGGTTCAAGGTGATTGATGAGGCAGAACTGGTCAGCCTGGAAAAGCCCGCCTATGTGTTTGGCGCCCTGCTCGGCGGCCTGCTGCTGCTGATGCTCTACAACATCACACGGTTCATCTACAGCCGCTCCGCCAGCAGCCTGTGGCTCAGTGCCATGCATTTCGGCCTGGCCCTGTGTGCCGCCGCCAACCTGGGCATGCTTGCCGTCTGGATCCCCAGCCTGGGTTATAGCCAGTCGCTGATCGCCGACCTGTCCGCGCTCATCGCCGCATTCTGCCTGCAGGCATTCACCCTGACCTTCCTGGCAGGCACCAGCGCTCAGCACAGCAAGCTTAATCGCCTGCTCCAGGGCCACGCGCTGCTGACCCTGGGCGTGGCCTTGATCATCCTGTTCACCGGCCTGCTCTGGTACAGCTCACTGGTCTATCTGCTGGTGATCCTCGGTACCTTGAGCGTGATGGTGGTCAGCGGCCTGCATTGGCAGCGCGGTTATCAACCGGCACGCTTGATCATGGCAGGCATGCTGGTATTCAACCTCGGCTTCAGCCTGTTTATCCCGGTGTTGTTTGGCCTCGACCAACTCAACCCAGGCTGGCTGGTTACCGGGGTCTTCAGCATTGCCACGCTCAGCGGGCTGGTGCTCACGGTGTCGCTCACCGAACGCCAGCGGCAGATCCAGTACGAGACCCTGACCGAACGCACCCACATGGCCGCCAGCTCGGCCGAGCTGAAAGCCAAGGCCGAGTTTCTGGCCAAGATCAGCCATGAAATCCGCACCCCGATGAATGGTGTGCTGGGCATGACCGAGCTGCTGCTCGGCACCCCACTGTCGGCCAAGCAACGTGATTACGTGCAGACCATCCACAGCTCGGGCAATGAACTGCTGACCCTGATCAACGAGATTCTCGACATTTCCAAGCTGGAATCCGGGCAAATCGAGCTGGATGACGTGCAGTTCGACCTCAATGCGCTGGTCGAGGATTGCCTCGACATCTTCCGCGCCAAGGCCGAGCAGCAGCGTGTCGAGCTGATCAGCTTCACGCAACCGCAAGTACCGCGGGTGATCAGCGGCGACCCAACCCGCCTGCGCCAGACCTTGCTGAGCCTGCTCGACAATGCCTTCAAGCAGACCGACGAAGGCGAGATCCTGCTGGTCGTTGCCCTGGAAAGCGCCGGCGATGCCCCGCGCCTGCGCATTGCCGTGCAGGACAGCGGACAGCCACTGGATGCCGAAGAGCGCAATGCGCTGCTCAACACCGAACTGCACAGCAAGGACTTCCTCGCCGCCAGCAAGCTGGGCGGCCGTCTGGGGCTGATCATTGCGCGGCAACTGGTGCGCCTGATGGACGGCGAGTTCGGCATTCAGAGCGGCGGCACCCAAGGCTCAACCCTGTGGCTGACCTTGCCGCTGGATGCCCAGCGCCTGCAGCACCCTACCGCCGACCTCGATGGCCCGCTGCAGGGCGCACGCCTGCTGGTGGTCGACGACAATGAAACCTGTCGCAAGGTGCTGATGCAGCAGTGCAGCGCCTGGGGGCTGAGCGTCAGCGCGGTGCCGTCCGGCAAGGAGGCCCTGGCCCTGCTGCGCACCAAGGCGCACATGCGCGAGTACTTCGACGTGGTCCTGCTCGACCAGGACATGCCCGGCATGACCGGCATGCAGCTGGCCAGCAAGATCAAGGAAGACCCCAGCCTCAATCACGACATTCTGGTGATCATGCTCACCGGCATCAGCAATGCGCCGAGCAAGGTCATCGCACGCAACGCCGGAATCAAACGCATCCTGGCCAAGCCAGTGGCGGGCTATACCCTCAAAACCACCCTGGCCGATGAGCTCGCCCAACGCAGCAAGGGTGGCTCGGCGCTGTTTATGCCGACCACGATCAGCGCCGCCCCGCTGCAGGTTCCCGACGACTTCCGCATCCTGGTCGCCGAAGACAACAGCATCTCGACCAAGGTCATCCGCGGCATGCTCGGCAAGCTCAACCTCAAGCCAGACACCGCGAGCAATGGCGAGGAAGCCCTGCAGGCGATGAAGAAGCAGCGCTACGACCTGGTGCTGATGGACTGCGAAATGCCGATACTCGACGGCTTCTCCGCCACCGAGCAGCTGCGCGCCTGGGAAATCACCGAGCGGCGCGACCGTACGCCGGTGGTGGCGCTGACCGCGCATATTCTCAGCGAGCACAAGGAGCGCGCCCGCCAGGTCGGCATGGACGGGCACATGGCCAAACCGGTCGAACTCTCACAATTGCGTGAGCTGATCGAATACTGGATCGCCGAACGGGAAATCCGCCGGCAGAGCGACCCACTGCCCTCCTGATCAGCATCAGGGTATCGGCACTGGCCAAGCCCGTGCCGATACCGGATCATATCGCCCCAATACGGGGCAACCCAGCCTCTCTCCCCAGTTGTGATTCGAGACCGTTCGCCATGGCGTCAGCGTTGTTCAGCCTGTACCTCAAACTGCTGGTGCTCTACAGCCCCTTCTTCGTGCTGTCGTGCTTCATCGGCCTGAGCCGCGGCTACACAGTGAAAGAGCGCAAGCGCCTGGCCTGGAAGGTGGCGACCGGGGTGCTGGTCTCCAGCGTGCTGCTGTACCTGTTCGGCAAGCACATTTTCACCCTGTTCGGCATCACCATCGACGCCTTCCGTATTGGCGCAGGCTCGGTGCTGTTCATCTCGGCCTTGGGCATGGCCCAGGGCAAGCCGGCGGTGCAAAGCGACAACGTGCAGCAGGACGTGACCATAGTGCCGCTGACCATCCCCCTGACCGTCGGCCCCGGCACCATCGGCGCCCTGCTGCTGATGGGCGCCAGCCAGCCACACTGGGACGACAAGCTGTTGGCGGTGGTCGGCATCTTCCTGGCCAGCCTGACCGTCGGCGTGGTGCTCTACCTGTCCAACCAGTTCGAGCGCCTGCTGGGCGACCAGGGCCTGCAGATTGTCAGCCGCCTGATGGGGCTTTTCGTCTGTGCCCTGGCCGCGCAGATCATCTTTACCGGGGTGAAAAACTACCTTTCGCTCTAACTTGGTGCAAACCGCCGCCAGGCAAGCGCTACACGGCGGTGCATGCACCACAGGCGCGCACAAGGGCGTTCTGAGTGACTGGTCAGAATCGCTGCAAGCCTTCTAGATCAAGGCTTTAGCCAGCTTGGCACGGATGCTGCCATTGGACTGACGACCCTTCATGGTCTCTACCCACATGATGCGCACGGAGCCATAACAATGAAACGCCGTCCTTTTCTGAAGTCGACACTCGCCGCCAGTGCCCTGCTGCTCAGCGGTCTGTTCCCCTATACCCTGCACGCCGCCGAAACCATCAAGGTCGGCGTGCTGCACTCGCTGTCCGGCACCATGGCCATTTCCGAGACCTCGCTCAAAGACATGGCGCTGATGACCATCGACGAGATCAACGCCAAGGGCGGCGTACTGGGCAAGCAGCTCGAAGCCGTGGTCGTCGACCCCGCCTCGAACTGGCCGCTGTTCGCTGAACGCGGGCGCCAACTGCTGACCCAGGACAAAGTTGCCGTGACCTTCGGCTGCTGGACCAGCGTGTCGCGCAAATCCGTGCTGCCGGTCTATGAAGAACTCAACGGCCTGCTGTTCTACCCGGTGCAGTACGAAGGCGAAGAGATGTCGCCAAACGTCTTCTACACCGGCGCCGCGCCAAACCAGCAAGCCATCCCGGCGGTCGAGTACCTGATGAGCGAAGACGGCGGCGCCGCCAAACGCTACTTCCTGCTCGGCACCGACTACGTCTACCCGCGCACCACCAACAAGATCCTGCGCGCCTTCCTGATCAGCAAGGGCGTGGCCGAGAAGGACATCGAAGAGGTCTACACCCCGTTCGGTCACAGCGATTACCAAACCATCGTGGCCAACATCAAGAAGTTCTCCGCCGGCGGCAAAACCGCGGTGATCTCCACCGTCAACGGCGACTCCAACGTGCCGTTCTACAAGGAACTGGCCAACCAGGGCATCGAAGCCACCGACATCCCGGTAGTCGCCTTCTCGGTCGGCGAAGAAGAACTGCGCGGCATCGACACCAAGCCGCTGGTGGGCCAACTGGCCGCCTGGAACTACTTCCAGTCGGTCGAGAACCCGGTCAACACCAAGTTCGTTGCCGACTGGAAAGCCTACGCCAAGGCCAAGAACCTGCCGAACGCCGATACCGTGGTCACCAACGACCCGATGGAAGCCACCTACGTCGGCATCCACATGTGGGCCCAGGCCGTTGAAAAGGCCGGCACCACCGATGTGGATAAAGTGCGCGAGGCCATGTACGGCCAGACCTTCGCCGCGCCGAGCGGTTACACCCTGACCATGGACAAGAGCAACCACCACCTGCACAAGCCGGTGATGATCGGCGAAGTTCAGGAAGACGGTCAGTTCGAAGTGGTCTGGGAAACCAGCAGCCCGGTGCGCGCCCAGCCATGGAGCCCGTACATCGAAGGCAACGACAAGAAGCCGGACTACGCGGTGAAGTCGAACTGAGCCAGCACGCCTCACCCGCTGTAATCCTGTAGGAGCCGGCGTGTGGGCGATCAGGCCTCGCCGCTAGCGAGCCTGATGCCCGCACGCCCGCCTCCACAGCGTCCCTCTTCCAGGACACTTTCTATGCCCACTGCCCTGTACCGATTCCTGCTGTCACTGGTGCTGTTGCTGCCAGTGATCGCTCACGCTGGCGACGCCAGCGATTTTGCCGCCGCCAGTTCTTCGCAGCAGGCTGCCCTGCTCGAGCGCTGGTCGGCCGAACCCGATGCCGCACGCCTGCCGCTGCTCGAAGCGCTGCAGCAAGGTCGCGTTGCCGCCGACAGCAACAAGGCCGCCTTTATCGAAACCGATGGCGTATACCAGCCCGCCGACGGCACGGCCGCAGCGGCTGAAGCGCCGCGCAAATTGCGCCTGAACAACCGCCTGCGCGGCCTGATCGCCACCGCCGTGGCCAGCCACCAGTTGCTCGCCGAAGACCCGGCGCTGCGCCTGGCCGCAGCCCAGCAGTTGCAGAAGAGCGCCAAACCCGAGCAACTGGCCCTGCTCAATGCCCGCGTCGCCGCTGAAGAAGATGACGGCGTGCGCGACGCCCTGAGCCTGGCCCTGGCCAACCTGCAACTGGTCGACAACGACCCGGCCGTGCGCCTGGCTGCGGTGCGCCTGCTGGGCGAAACCGGCGACCCGCTGGCCCGTACGCGCCTGGAAAGCCTACTCGACCCTGGCGTGGAAAGCGACGCCACGGTACGCACCGCCGCCGAAACCAGCCTGGCCCAGGTCAAACGTAAACTGCTGATCGGCGAACTGCTCGGCCAGGCCTTCAGCGGCCTGTCGCTCGGCTCGATCCTGCTGCTGGCCGCCCTGGGCCTGGCCATCACCTTCGGCCTGCTCGGGGTGATCAACATGGCCCACGGCGAGATGCTGATGCTCGGCGCCTACTCCACCTATATGGTACAGGTGCTGTTCCAGCGCTTCGCCCCGGAGGCCCTGGCGCTCTACCCGCTGGTGGCGCTGCCGGTGGCGTTCTTCGTTACCGCTGCCATCGGCATGGCCCTGGAACGCACGGTCATTCGTCACCTCTACGGCCGCCCGCTGGAAACCCTGCTCGCCACCTGGGGCATCAGCCTGATCCTGATCCAACTGGTGCGTGTGCTGTTCGGCGCGCAGAACGTCGAAGTGGCCAACCCCTACTGGCTGTCCGGCGGCATCCAGGTGCTGCCGAACCTGGTGCTGCCGTACAACCGCATCGTGATCATCGGCTTCGCCCTGTTTGTCGTGGTGCTGACCTGGCTGCTGCTGAACAAAACCCGCCTGGGGCTCAACGTCCGTGCGGTCACCCAGAACCGCAATATGGCCGCCTGCTGCGGCGTACCCACAGGTCGGGTAGACATGCTGGCGTTTGGTTTGGGCTCGGGTATCGCCGGTCTCGGCGGCGTGGCCCTGAGCCAGATCGGCAACGTCGGCCCGGACCTCGGCCAGAGCTATATCATCGACTCCTTCCTGGTGGTGGTGCTTGGCGGCGTCGGCCAGCTTGCCGGCAGCGTGATGGCGGCCTTCGGGCTGGGCATCGCCAACAAGATTCTCGAACCGCAGATCGGTGCCGTGCTCGGCAAGATCCTGATCCTCGCGCTGATCATTCTGTTTATTCAGAAACGCCCGCAAGGTCTGTTTGCACTTAAAGGACGGGTGATCGACTGATGAATGCCACCAATCAAACGCTACTCGCGCGCGCCAGCGCCAAGCTCGGCCCGCAAGTGTCCATCGCCATCGGCCTGCTGGTACTGGCCGTGCTCGTGGCCATGCCGCTGCTGCACCTGCTCCCGGCGGACAACGCCCTGCATGTCTCGGCCTATACCCTGACCCTGGTCGGCAAAATCCTCTGCTACTGCATCGTCGCGTTGGCGCTCGATCTGGTCTGGGGTTACGCCGGCCTGCTGTCGCTCGGCCACGGCCTGTTCTTCGCCCTCGGTGGTTACGCCATGGGCATGTACCTGATGCGCGAAGCGGCCGGCGATGGCCTGCCGGCGTTTATGAGCTTCCTCGCCTGGACCGAGCTGCCCTGGTACTGGTACGGCACCGACAACTTCCTCTGGGCCATGTGCCTGGTGGTGTTGGCGCCGGGCTTGCTGGCCCTGGTGTTCGGTTTCTTCGCCTTCCGTTCGCGGATCAAGGGCGTGTACTTCTCGATCATGACCCAGGCACTGACGTTCGCCGGCATGCTGCTGTTCTTCCGCAACGAAACCGGCTTTGGTGGCAATAACGGCTTTACCAACTTCCGTACCATTCTTGGTTTCGATATCACCTCGGCGCACACCCGTGCGGTGCTGTTCCTCGCCACCGTGCTGCTGCTGGTTGCCAGCCTGTACCTGGGCTGGACCCTGGCGCGCAGCAAGTTCGGCCGAGTGCTGACCGCACTGCGCGATGCGGAAAACCGCCTGATGTTCTGCGGCTACGACCCACGCGGCTACAAGCTGTTTATCTGGGTGCTCAGTGCCGTGCTCTGCGGCCTGGCCGGCGCGCTCTATGTGCCACAGGTGGGCATCATCAACCCCAGCGAAATGTCGCCGACCAACTCCATCGAAGCCGCCGTGTGGGTGGCCCTCGGCGGACGCGGCACGCTGATCGGTCCACTGCTCGGCGCCGGTCTGGTCAACGGCATGAAGAGCTGGTTTACCGTGGCTTTCCCCGAGTACTGGCTGTTCGCCCTGGGCTTTCTGTTTATCGTCGTAACCTTGTTCTTACCCAAGGGTGTAATCGGCCTTCTTCGTAAAAAGGGAGAGCAATGATGCGCGCCACTCCGGTACCCGAATTTATGCTCGAACCTGTCTTCGACGCCGCTGGCAGCGGCCGCGATGCGATTGGTGCTAGCACCCTGGCCAGCAAAGGCCTGAATGTGCGTCACGGCACCATCCTGACCCTGGAAGACATCAACGTCAGCTTCGATGGCTTCAAGGCGCTGACCAACCTGACCCTGTATATCGGCGTCGGTGAACTGCGCTGCATCATCGGCCCCAACGGTGCCGGCAAGACCACCATGATGGACGTGATCACCGGCAAGACCCGCCCGGACAACGGCGTCGCCTACTTCGGCGAAACCCTCGACCTGACCCAGATGAGCGAAGTCGAGATCGCCCAGTCCGGCATCGGCCGCAAGTTCCAGAAGCCCACTGTGTTCGAGGCGCTGAGCGTGTTCGAAAACCTCGAACTGGCGCAGAAAACCAACAAGTCGGTGTGGGCCAGCCTGCGTGCCAAGCTGACCGGCGAGCAGAAAGACCGTATTGACGAAGTGCTGCAGACCATCAAGCTCGACGCCTCGCGCCAGCGCCCCGCCGGGCTGCTGTCCCACGGGCAGAAGCAGTTTCTGGAGATCGGCATGCTACTGGTGCAGGACCCGCAACTGTTGCTGCTCGATGAGCCAGTGGCGGGCATGACCGACGCCGAAACCGAGTTCACCGCCGAGCTGTTCAAGTCCCTGGCGCGCAAGCACTCGCTGATGGTGGTGGAACACGATATGGGCTTTGTCGGCTCCATCGCCGACCACGTCACCGTACTGCACCAGGGCAGCGTGCTGGCCGAAGGTTCGCTGGAACAGGTGCAGAACGATGAGCGGGTGATTGAGGTTTATCTCGGCCGCTAAGGAATTCGTAGGGTGGATGAGGCTTTTTTCATCCACCAATGACATCGCACGGTGGATTGATAGAACGCGAGCTACGCGCCCCGATCCACCCTACGCGCGACCTGTGGAGGGGGCTTTAGCCGCGAGTTTTTTAAGATCCAAGGCGTCGCGGCTGAAGCCCCTCCCACAAGAACAATGAAGGACACACCCATGCTGCAAGTTGAGCAACTGCATCAATACTACGGCGGCAGCCATATCCTCCGCGGCCTGTCGTTCGAGGCCAAGGTCGGTGAAGTCACCTGCCTGCTCGGGCGTAACGGCGTGGGCAAGACCACCCTGCTCAAGTGCCTGATGGGCCTGATCCCAGCCAAGCAAGGCGCAGTCAACTGGGAAGGCCAGCCGATCACCGCATTCAAGCCGCACCAGCGTGTGCATGCCGGTATTGCCTATGTGCCCCAGGGCCGGGAAATCTTCGGTCGCCTGACCGTCGAAGAGAACCTGCTGATGGGCCTGTCGCGCTTCCCCGGCAGCGAAGCCAAGGTGGTGCCGGAATTTATCTACGAACTGTTCCCGGTGCTGCGCGAGATGAAGCAACGCCGTGGCGGTGACCTCTCCGGCGGCCAGCAGCAACAGTTGGCCATCGGCCGAGCGCTGGCGAGCAAGCCGCGCCTGCTGATCCTCGATGAGCCCACCGAAGGCATCCAGCCCTCGGTGATCAAGGAGATCGGTGTGGTCATCAAGAAACTCGCCGAGCGCGGCGATATGGCCATTTTGCTGGTCGAGCAGTTCTATGACTTTGCCGCCGAACTGGCCGACCAGTACCTGGTGATGAGCCGCGGCGAAATCGTCCAGCAGGGCCGTGGCGAGACCATGGAAGCCGACGGCGTGCGCGGGTTAGTGGCGATCTGATAAGCCTCGTAGGGTGGACGACGCTTCATCCGTCCACCGCTCTGCGATTGCAATGGTGGATGAAAAAAGCGTCATCCACCCTACGTCCGCTTTTGCTTTAATTCAGCCCTTCACTCGGCAAAATCCGAGCCTTCGCGCAACAACTGGCGTTTCACACTCTCCAGGTGCAGATGCGCGCTCTCGGCGTTGCCCTGCTGCATCTGCCGGCTGGCCGCACTGGCGATGGCTGGCGGCACTGCCTTGAGCGGCCGGCCGCTGGCCATGGCTTTGAGCTGCACTTCGGCGGCGCGCTCCAGGTAGTACAGATCGTCCCAGGCTTCGGCGATGCTCGGCCCCAGCACCAGCGGACCGTGGTTTTTCAGCATCAGCACAGCGGCATCGCCAGCCGCGCGGGCGATGCGCTCGCCCTCTGCATAATCCAGCGCCAGGCCGTTGTAATCCTCGTCCACTGCCAACCGCTCGTAGAACTTCAGCGCAGTCTGCCCGGCCCAGACAAAGGGTTCGCCCTCCAGCAAGCACAGCGCCGTGGCATTGGGCATATGGGTGTGGAAGGCGGCCGTGGCCTGGGGATTGAGCCGGTGCAACTGGGCATGGATAAAGAATGCAGTGGCCTCCGGGCGGCCCTCGCCGGCCACCACTTGGCCATGAAAATCACAGATCAGCAGCGACGACGCGGTGACCTCGGCGAACGCCAGGCCATAGGGGTTGACCAGAAACAACTCGGGGTGCCCTGGCACGACGAAAGAAAAGTGATTGCAGATGCCTTCGCCCATGCCCAGCCGGGCCGCCATGCGCAAACAGGCAGCCAGATCAATGCGTGCCTGACGGATCGCAGGAGTATCGAGGCCGCTAACGACAGTTACGGGTGCAGCCTTGATATCAAATGCGTGGGCCATGCTAAGGCGCTCCAAAAGAAAGATCAGGCCACAGCCTAGCGCGCCAACCAGGCGAGCCAAGGGACAGATGACGCCAGTCGACGGGCCAGATGTGGCTGACTCAGGCATTGCGCCCATCTGGCCCTACGGCAAGCGGTAACGTTGCTCCTATCGTGAAACCCATAGATACCGGCCCCACCGGTCAGCCCTGCGGTCACGAGAGGTCACCATGAGCAACCCGATCAGCAACCAGTATGTTTACGACCTGGATCGTCAGCACGTCTTCCACTCCTGGTCGACCCAGGGCAGCCTCAACCCGCTGGTGATAGCCGGTGGCGAGGGTTGCATGCTGTGGGACTACGACGGCCGTCGCTACCTCGACTTCAGCAGCCAACTGGTCAACACCAACATCGGCCACCAGCACCCCAAGGTCATCGCTGCGATTCAGGAACAGGCCGGCAGCCTGGTGACCATCGCCCCGGCGACCGCCAACCTGATGCGTGGCGAAGCAGCCAAGCGCATCCTCGCCCGTGCGCCGGCCGGTTTCGGCAAGGTGTTTTTCACCAATGCCGGCGCCGACGCCAACGAGAACGCCATGCGCATGGCGCGCCTGTACACCGGGCGCGACAAGATCCTCTCTGCCTACCGCTCCTACCACGGCAGCACCGGCGCGGCCATCGTCGCCACCGGCGACCCGCGCCGGGTGCCCAATGAATTCGCCCGCGGCCATGTGCACTTCTTCAACCCCTACCTGTACCGCAGCGAGTTCAACGCGGCCAACGAAGAAGAAGAATGCGCGCGTGCCCTGCAGCACTTGCGCCGGGTCATCGAGTGCGAAGGGCCTGGCGCCATCGCCGCGATTCTGCTGGAAAGCATCCCCGGTACCGCGGGTATCCTGGTGCCGCCCAAGGGCTATATGCAGGGCGTGCGCGCGCTGGCCGACGAATTCGGCATCCTGCTGATCCTCGACGAAGTCATGGCTGGCTTCGGCCGCACCGGCGCCTGGCTGGCGCTGGAGCATTTCGACGTGGTGCCGGACCTGATCGTCTTCGCCAAAGGCGTCAACTCAGGCTACGTGCCGGCCGGCGGGGTGATGATCTCCCGGCCGATCTGTGCGTACTTCGACAACCACTTCTTCCCCGGCGGCCTGACCTACTCCGGCCATCCCCTGGCGATGGCGGCGATTGTCGCCACCCTCGACGCCATGAGCGCGGAAGGCATGGTCGACAATGCCCGCCAGATCGGTCAGGAGGTACTCGGCCCAGGCCTGCTGAAACTCGCCGAACGCTACCCGATGATCGGCGAAGCCCGTGGCGTCGGCCTGTTCTGGGCGTTGGAGTTCGTCAGCGACTCAGTGAAAAAGACGCCGATGCCAGCGCCGGTGATGCAGGAAATGAAAGCCGCGCTGACCGCCCGCGGGCTGCTCAGCTTCGTGGTGGAGAACCGCATCCATGTGGTGCCGCCGTGCATCGTCAACGCCGCCCAGGTCAATGAGGCCCTGGCGATCTTTGACGAGGTGTTCGCGCTGTTTGCCCCGCGCTTTGCCTGATAACCGTCGCGGCTAAAGCCCCTCCCACAGATGCTCCGTAGGTCTGTGGGAGGGGCTTTAGCCGCGACCGCCCGTTACAACCGCGCCAGCACCTCTCCCAACTTCTGCACACCCGGCCGAATACGTTCGGCGTCGATGGCATGAAAACCCAGGCGCATAAAGTTTGTCGGTGCCGGCGCGCTGCCAAGGAAGAACTGCGCACCGGACTCGATCAGCACACTCTGCTGCGCCGCGGCCCAGGCCAGTCGCTGGGTATCCACTCCAGCCGGCGCCGCCAGCCAGCAGGCGCTGGCGCCGGGACTGCCCATCGGCTGGCAATCGGCCAGATCGCTGCGCAAGGCCTGATACAGCAGCTCACGGCGGCGGCAATGTTCTTCGCGAAAACGCCGCAGGTGGGCGTCGTAGTGCCCCTGGGCAAGAAACTCGGCAAGCATGCGCTGGTTGTTCAACGGTGGGTGGCGGTACATCAGCCGGCGCAGGGCGCGCAGTTCGTCGATCAGCTCGGCATCGGCGACCATGTAGCCGATGCGCAAGCCCGGCGCGAAGGCCTTGGACAGGCTGCTCAGGTAGATCACCCGGCCGCTGCTGTCGCTGGCCTTGAGCGCTGGCAGCGGGTGATTGTCGAGGTTGAATTCGGCGTCGTAGTCGTCCTCGATCAGCACCTGGTCGTGCTGGCGGATCTGCCGCAACAGCTCGCCACGCCGCGCCGCGCTCATGGCCACACCAGTGGGTACCTGGTGCCCTGGGGTGACATAGAGGTATTCACAGCTATCGAGGCGCGCGTCGACCACCAGGCCCTCGGCGTCAACATCCTGCAACTGCACCCGCGCGCCCTGGATATCGAAGATGCTCATGGCATCGCGAAAGCCGGGGTTTTCCATGCCCACGGTCACGCCCCGGCTCATCAGCAAGCTGGCCAGCAGATAAAGCGCATTCTGCGAGCCCAGGGTGACCAGAATCTCATCGGCCCGCGCCCAGATGCCGCGCTTGGGCAAGACGCGGGTACGCAACTGCTCAATAAGCATGTCGTCGTCGCGGTCGAAGCGATCACCCAGCCAGCTTTGATCACGTTCGGCGCGCAGGTTATTGCGCGACACCTCACGCCAGCGCTCCAACGGGAACACATCGCTGATCGGCTGACCATAAATGAACGGGTAGGTAAAACTCGTCCAGTTGCTCGGGCGCAGCACGCCGTGCTTCAAACTGGGCTGCATGCGCAGGCGCGTGGCCCAATCCAGCGCACGCTCCGCGGCCGGCTCGTCGGAGTGCTCCTGCTTGCGCAGCGGCGTCATACGCAGAACCGCCTCGCCAGCCTGACCGCAGTAATCCGGGTGCAGGTAGTAGCCACTGCGCGGGCGGCTGACCAGGTAACCGTTGTCGAGCAGGCTCTCGTACACCAGCGCCACGGTATTGCGCGAGATGGACAGCTGCTGGGACAGCTTGCGGCACGACGGCAAGGGCTCATCAGCCGGGAAACCGCGGCCGAGAATGGCCGACACCAGAGACTCGCGCAGCTGCTCCTGGAGGCCGCGCTGCGGGTCGAAATCGAGGTGGTAAATATGATCGATCATGGTGCTCCCAACATCCAAACAACCCTGTGACGTAGCAAGTAGCGCGCCACTGTCGCTGGCCAGAACAAAGGCGAAAACTGCCCCTATCGCCGTCTCGTCAGGCGTCTCTAAGGTGAAAACCAAACCGCCGCTGAGCGGCCTGGACAACCCTGTTCGACACCTCTGGAGCACGCCCATGAAACACTCGACTACGGACTGCAAACCCTTCGGCCTGTTGCGCAAACTTGCCCTGGCCAGCTGCCTCCTCGGCGCCTCGCTGAGCGCCCATGCCGACCTCGCCGACATCAAGAGCAAGGGCAGCATGAGCGTCGCCACCGAGGATGACTACGCGCCGTTCAACTTCATCGTCGACGGCAAGCCGGAGGGGTTTCACAAGGAACTGCTGGAAGATCTCAAGGCCTATGCCAAGGAACAGGGCATCGAGGTGAAGCAGGAAATCCTGCCCTGGACCGGTCTGCTCGCCTCGGTCTCGGCCGGCCAGTACGACATGGCCTTTACCGGCGCGCTGGTCACCGACGACCGCCTGCGCGTCTTCAACTTCGCCCCGCCGTTCGCCTCCGCCCAGCACTTCTACGTCAAGCGCGCCGGCGATGACAGCCTCGGCGATATCGCCAGCCTGTGCGGCAAAACCGCCGGCGTACAGGCTGGCAGCGCCCTGCTCGCACGCCTGCCCGAGCTGAAGAAGATGATGGCAGCCGAGGGCTGCGAAATCGGCGATGTGATCGAATACCCGTCCTACCCGGAAGCCTATGCCGACCTGGCCAACGGCCGCCTGGACTACGTGGTCAACGCGCTGATTTCGGTCAACGACCTGGTCAAGACCCGCGGCGACACCTTCGCCAAGGGCATCGCCGTGTCCGGTGACGGCTTCGCCGCCTGGCCGGTGCCCAAGAGCAGCCCGGAACTGCTGGAGTTCCTTGTCGGCTTTATGAACCAGGTACGCGACAACGGCCGCCTGGCCGAGCTGCAGACCAAGTGGTTCGGCGAAGCCTTCCCGAGCATGCCCAAGGAGCCGATCAGCAACGTCGAGCAGTTCCACAGCCTCGCCGGCATGGAATAACCCCTTCGGGGCGCCCATCGCCGGCGCCCCGTACGCCAGGGCCGACCCTGGCCCTGATCGTGCTTACACCTCAAGTACCCTCGTTTAGTTCCTAGGAGCCCGACATGACCGGAAACGCCTGGCTATTGCTGCTCGAAGGTGCCTGGACGACCCTGTGGATCTCTTCGATCGCCATTGCCCTGGGCGTAGTCATCGGCCTGGGCATTGCCCTGGTACGCATGGCGCGCTTGCCCTTTATCGACCAGTTGCTGGTGCTCTATGTCAGCCTGGCGCGGGCTACGCCGCTGGTTACCCTGGTGCTGTTCATCTTCCTCTCGACGCCGACCTTCGGCCTGGCGATGGACCGCTACAGCGCCGCGATTCTGGCCCTGACCCTGAACACCGCGGCGTTCAACGCCGAAGTCTGGCGGGCCGCATTTATCAGTTTTTCCCGCGAGCAGAAGGAGGCTGCGCTGGCCTGCGGCATGACCAATGGCGTGTTCTTCCGGCGCATCATGCTGCCGCAGATGATCACCAGCAGCCTGCCTGGCCTGTTCAACGAAATGTCTTTTTTGATCAAGAGCAGCCCGGCCATCGCGGTGATCGGCATCGTCGACCTGACCCGGGTGACCAACCGCATCAGCGCCGTGACCTACGAACCGCTGCCGCCGATTCTCGCCGCCGCCCTGCTGTACATGCTGATCATCGGTGTTCTGCTCAAGCTGCAGGCCATCGCCGAGAAGAAAGCCAATCGCCTGGCGATGTGAGGAAGCCCCCATGACCGAATGGAGCATTATCTGGGAGGCGCGCGGCGCCTTCCTCAACGGCGCCCTGAACACCCTGATCCTGTTTATTCTCTCGGTGCTCGCGGCCTTCGCCATTGGCTGCTTCACCGTCTACCTGCTGGAGGCGCGCAACGCCCTTTCCACTGTGTTGCGCTGGGCGATCAACCTGATGCGCATGCTGCCCTTTCTGGTGCTCGCCTACCTGCTGTACTACGGCCTGCCCAGCCTGGGCGTCAAACCCAGTGCCTGGGGCGCCGGCCTGGTGGCACTGGCGATTTACCACGCCGCCTACTTCGCCGAGATTCTGCGCGGTGCGCGCATCGTCCTGCCGGCCGGGCAGATCGAGGCCGCCAAGGCCCATGGTTTTCGCTCCGCGCGGCTGTACTGGCGGATCATCCTGCCGCAACTGGTGATCCGCACCCGCCCGCTGCTCGGCAACCAGTTGATCTACGCGCTCAAGGACACCGCCTTTCTCACCATCATCACCGTGCAGGAACTGACGGCGGCGGCCAACTCGGTACAGGCCACCTACTTCATCCCCACCGAGGCCTTTATTGTGGTCATCGCCCTGTACTGGGTCATCAGCATCTGCCTGGAACTGGCGCTCAAATGGGCGGGCCGGTTCGGCGCAAAACGAGGTTTCGAACATGCCTGAGGTACCTGCGGTTCAGATCGACAGCCTGTCCAAGAGCTTCGACGGTGTCGAAGTGCTGCGCGACATTTCCCTCACTGTGAACAAGGGCGAGGTGGTCAGCGTGCTCGGCTCCTCCGGCTCTGGTAAATCGACCCTGTTGCGCTGCATCAACTGGCTTGAGGAGCCGGATCGCGGGGTTATCCATATCGCCGGCGAACGTATCGGGGTCGACGCCCACGGCAAGCGCATGAATAATCGCGACCTGGCAGCGATCCGCGCACGCACCGGAATGGTCTTTCAGAGCTTCAACCTGTGGCCACACCTGACCGTGCTGCAAAACGTCATGGAGTCGCCGGTGCAGGTCAAACGCATGCGCAAGGACGAGGCCCGCGCCATCGCCGAGGCGCTGCTGGAAAAGGTCGGTATGGAGCACAAGGCCGATGCCTATCCCTATACCCTGTCCGGCGGGCAGAAACAGCGCGTGGCCATTGCCCGCGCCCTGGCCATGAGCCCGGAGGTGATCCTCTTCGATGAGCCGACTTCGGCCCTCGACCCGGAACGCGTCGGCGAAGTGCTGACGGTGATGAAGAACCTCTCCAGCGAGGGCTACACCATGATCGTGGTGACCCACGAAATGGAATTCGCCCGGGCGGTGTCCGACCAGGTCGTGTTTCTGGAAAAGGGCCTGCTGATCGAAAAATCCGCCCCGGAAAAATTCTTTACCAACCCGGAGACCGAGCGCGTACGCAAGTTCCTCGAACTCTCCGCCTGACCCCGACGGCCGCCCGCCTTGCCGGCTGGCCGAGAACCGCAAGACCGACACGAGGTTGTTTATGAACAAGGTGGTATTCATCACGGGCGCCACATCCGGCTTTGGCCGCGCCACCGCCCGCCGCTTCGCCGAGGATGGCTGGTCGCTGGTACTCAGCGGCCGTCGCCTGGAGCGCCTGGAAGAACTGCAACAGGAGCTGCAGGCCCAGGTGCCGGTGCACATCGCCCAACTGGACGTGCGCGATGCCGCGGCCGTGCAGCGTATGGTCGCCGAACTGCCCGAGGGTTTCCGTCAGGTTCGCGCACTGATCAACAACGCCGGCCTGGCCCTGGCCCCCGAGCCGGCGCAGAAGGTCGCGCTGCAAGACTGGCACACCATGATCGACACCAATATCACCGGTCTGGTCAACGTCACCCACGCCGTACTGCCAGCCCTGCTGGAAACCGGCAAGGGCGCCAGCATCGTCAATATCGGCTCGGTGGCCGGTGAATGGCCCTACCCCGGCGGCCATGTGTATGGCGCCAGCAAGGCATTCGTCAAACAGTTCAGCTTCAACCTGCGTTGCGACCTGATCGCCACCGGCGTGCGGGTCACCGATATCGCACCCGGCATGGCCGAGACCGAATTCACCCTGGTGCGCACCAAGGGCAACCAGGCCGCCTCCGATGCGCTCTACGGCAGCACCACACCACTGACCGCCGAGGACATCGCCGAGCAGATCTTCTACGTCGCCAGCCTGCCCGACCACATCAACATCAACCGCCTGGAAATCATGCCGAGCCGCCAGGCCTGGTCGCCCTTCGCCGTCGACCGCGACTAATACGGCAACACCACAGCCTCGCCCCGAACCCTCGGGGCGAGGCCGCCGTAGGATGGATTAGCCGAAGGCGTAATCCGTCACCGCTAGCATGCCTTAATCCAGCAGACCCTAGCCGCCGACCACGCTGCGCCACAGCGTCAGCGCCGACAGCAGCACCAACAACCCACCAACCAGCACCCGCACCGACCCCGGCGGCCAGCGCCGGTGCGCCCATTGCCCCAGTAGATTGCCCAGCAGAGCCGGCACCAGCAGTTGGCCGACCAGCCGCCCGTGCTCACTCTGCAAGACGCCAAACGCCCACAACCCGAGTAGCGCGCAGGCACTGCTGGCAAGAAAGAACAGGATGGCCGTGCCACGCATCTGCTGCGGCAGTACACCACTGCGCACCAGGTAGAGCATCAGCGGCGGGCCACCTGCGGAGGCCAGGCTGGTGGCCAGTCCGGAAACCAGCCCCGCCAACACCGCCACAGGCCGTCGCGACGGCTTGATCCGCTGCGGTGCCGGTTGCCAGAGCACGGCCACCCCGCCGAACAGGCATAGCAGCGCAATCAGCGGCGTCAGCCAGGCGCCGGAAACCCAGGACAGCAGCCAGGCACCCGGTAATACGGCGAGCAGCATGCCGCCCACCAGGCAGGTCGTCACCGGCCGATCAAACTGCCGCAGGGCGCTCGGCAGCAGACTGATGCTGCACAGCAGATCCAGCATCAGGGTCACCGGGATCGCCAGTGTAGGCGGCAGATACAACAACAGCCCGAGCGCCAGGATGATGGCAAAGCCAAACCCGCTATACCCCCTGACAAGGCCAGCCACACAGGCCATCACAGCAAACACGGCGCACCTCCGCGAACAGTGCCACGACAAAAATAATTGGGCGTTATCTGTAGGAGCGAAGGGGGCGCCTAGCCTTTATTCGCGATAATCCTTGAGAGCGCTGAAAGGGTCGCGGCTAAAAAGCGGAGCGCCACCCGGCGGCCCCTCCCGCGCAGCCTGGCATTGACCGACCTTTGATTCGTGACACGACCCTAACCCCCTCGCCCAGCGCGAGCAAAGCCAGTTACCCGCCGAGCATGGGCCAGTCAGCGCGCACACTTAACGCACACCCAATCGACGGAAAGCACCAAAAAAGTGCAATTATTTAGCCGCAAGCTCATTCAAGAGGCACTTGTGCAGCAGCATCCAGCAGGCACGCACCGTCGTAGCGCACCGGGCACGGCAATTGCTCCACAGTTGCCATGAGCCTGATAAGCGAACCGACATGAATGCCCTGTCCCCTGCCTTTACCCCCAGCTGGCACGCCGAGCTGGAGCTGGGCTATGGCCGCGATGGCGCCCACACCCGGCCCACCCTGCGCCGCCACCTGGGCCCGCTGCGGGTGCAAAAGCACCTGCACGCCGAAGGCCCGGAGGTCTGCCAGCACATCATTGTCCATCCACCGGGCGGCATCGCCGGCGGTGATCGCCTGGACATCAGCGCGACCGTCGGTGAGCGGGCCTGGGCGCAACTGACCAGCCCGGGCGCGGCCAAGTGGTATCGCGCCGCTGGCCCGGCTTACCAGCAGGTCAAGCTGCGCGTCGAAGCCGGCGCGACCCTCGAATGGCTGCCCCAGGAGACCATCGTCTATGCCGCGGCCCAGGCGGAATTGAGCACCGATATCGAGCTGCTCGGCGACGCCCGCCTGTTCTACTGGGACATAGTCGCCCTCGGCCGCCCCGCCAGTGGCGAGCGCTTCGATAGCGGTCACTTCCAGGCCCAGCTGAATATTCGCCGTGACGGCCAGTTGCTCTGGCACGAACGCCAGCGCGTGGTCGGCGGCGATGGCCTGCTCGACTCGCCGATCGGCCTGGGTGGCCAACCGGTGTTCGCCACCCTGCTGATCAGCGCAGAGGCGCCGGCCGAACTACTCGAACGCTGCCGCGACCTACCTTCCCGGGTGCGCGGCGACCTGACGCAACTGCCCGGCCTGCTGGTCGCCCGCTGCCTGGCCGACGAAGCCCTGCACGCCCGCGCCTGGCTGATCGAACTCTGGCGCCTGCTGCGCCCGGCTATGCTGGGTCGCGAAGCGCTGGCGCCGAGAATCTGGAGCACCTGAACCGCACACATATTCCTGGCCTGTACGCTGAACACGTGGCCAGGATCAAGGCACGCACCTTGCGTGAAAAATCCGCCTTACGCCTTTGATGGAACTGCCATGGACCTCACACCCCGCGAAAAAGACAAACTGCTGATCTTCACCGCCGGCCTGGTCGCCGAGCGTCGCCTGGCCCGTGGGGTCAAGCTCAACTACCCGGAGACCATGGCCTACATCTCCGCCGCCCTGCTTGAAGGCGCCCGCGACGGCAGAACCGTGGCCGAACTGATGCACTTCGGCACCACCTTGCTGAGCCGCGATCAGGTCATGGAGGGCGTGCCGGAAATGATTCCGGAGATCCAGGTCGAAGCCACCTTCCCCGACGGCACCAAATTGGTGACCGTGCACCAGCCGATCGCCTGAACATGACGTACTCGATACGTGATGCCCGTGACGACGACCTGGAAGATATCCGCGCGATCTTCAACGACGCGGTACTCACCACCACGGCGATCTGGATGGATGACATCGTCGACCTGGCTAACCGCCAGGCCTGGCTGGCCGCACGCCGCCAACAAGGCTACCCGGTGCTGGTTGTGGTGGACGCTGCAGACAGCGTGCTCGGCTACGCCGCCTACGGTGACTGGCGCCCCTTCGATGGCTTCTGCAACACCGTGGAAAACTCCCTGTACGTGCGCGCTGACCAGCGTGGCCGCGGCCTCGGCGTGTTACTGCTCGGCGCGCTGATCGAGCGCGGCAGAAACGCCGGCAAACACGTGATGGTCGCCGCCATCGAGAGCAGCAACAGCGCCTCGATTCGCCTGCACCAGCGCCTGGGCTTCAGTATCACCGGGCAGATGCCCCAGGTCGGACGCAAGTTCGGCCGCTGGCTCGACCTGACTTTTATGCAACTGACTCTGACCCCCGAGAGGACCGCGCCATGATTCCCGGCGAATACCAGATCCAGGACGGCGAGATCGAACTCAATGCCGGCCGCCGCACCCTGACCCTGAACGTGGCCAACAGCGGCGACCGGCCGATTCAGGTCGGCTCGCACTACCACTTTTTCGAGACCAACGACGCGCTGCTGTTTGACCGCGCAGCTGCCCGCGGCATGCGCCTGAACATCCCATCCGGCACGGCCGTGCGCTTCGAGCCGGGGCAGAGCCGTGAAGTGGAGTTGGTCGACCTGGCTGGTCAGCGCCGCGTGTTCGGCTTTGCCGGCCGGGTAATGGGCGAGCTGGATTAAGCACACTTTATCAGGGCCTGTGGGAGGGGCTTTCGCCGCGACTCCAGCGACATCGCGGCTAAACCCCCTCCCACAGGGCTAAACCGAACGCACTGTGTCAGGACTTCATTGATGAAAATTTCCCGCCAAGCCTACGCCGACATGTTCGGCCCCACCGTCGGCGACAAAGTGCGCCTGGCCGACACCGAGCTGTGGATCGAAGTCGAGAAGGACTTCACCACCTACGGTGAGGAAGTGAAATTCGGTGGCGGCAAGGTGATCCGCGACGGCATGGGCCAGGGCCAGCTCTGCGCTGCCGATGTGGTCGACACCCTGATCACCAATGCATTGATCATCGACCACTGGGGCATCGTCAAAGCCGACGTCGGCCTCAAGGACGGCCGCATCGCCGCCATCGGCAAGGCCGGTAACCCGGACATTCAGCCCGACGTGACCATCGCCGTCGGTGCCGGCACCGAAGTGATCGCCGGTGAAGGCATGATCCTCACTGCCGGGGGTATCGACACCCATATCCACTTTATCTGCCCGCAGCAGATCGAAGAGGCGTTGATGAGTGGCGTCACCACCATGATCGGCGGCGGCACCGGGCCGGCCACCGGCACCAACGCCACCACCTGCACCTCCGGGCCCTGGCACATGGCGCGCATGCTCCAGGCCGCCGACGCCTTCCCGATGAACCTGGGCTTTACCGGCAAGGGCAACGCCTCCTTGCCAGAACCGCTGATCGAGCAGGTCAAAGCCGGCGCCATCGGGCTGAAGCTGCACGAGGACTGGGGCACCACCCCGGCGGCCATCGACAACTGCCTGAGCGTGGCCGACCAGTACGACGTACAGGTGGCGATCCATACCGACACCCTCAACGAGTCCGGTTTTGTCGAAACCACCCTGGCCGCGTTCAAGGGCCGCACCATTCACACCTATCACACCGAAGGTGCCGGTGGCGGTCATGCGCCGGACATCATCAAGGCTTGCGGTTTCCCCAACGTACTGCCCAGCTCGACCAACCCGACGCGGCCGTTCACCAAGAACACCATCGACGAACACCTGGACATGCTGATGGTCTGCCACCACCTCGACCCGAGCATTGCCGAGGACGTGGCCTTTGCCGAGAGCCGCATCCGCCGCGAGACCATCGCTGCCGAAGACATCCTGCATGACCTCGGCGCGTTCAGCATGATCAGCTCCGACAGCCAGGCCATGGGCCGGGTTGGCGAGGTGATCACCCGTACCTGGCAGACCGCCGACAAGATGAAACAGCAGCGCGGCGCCCTGCCCGGTGATGGCGCGGGCAACGACAACTTCCGCATCAAGCGCTATATCGCCAAGTACACCATCAACCCGGCGATCACCCACGGCATCAGCCATGAAGTGGGCTCCATCGAAGTGGGCAAATGGGCCGACCTGGTGCTCTGGCGCCCAGCGTTTTTCGGCGTCAAACCGACGCTGATTCTCAAAGGCGGCGCAATTGCCGCCAGCCTGATGGGCGACGCCAACGCCTCGATCCCGACGCCGCAACCGGTGCACTACCGGCCGATGTTCGCCAGCTACGGCGGCAGCCGCCACGCAACCAGCATCACCTTTATCAGCCAGGCGGCGTTCGATGCCGGCGTGCCCGAGCAGTTGGGGTTGAAGAAGCAGATTGGTGTGGTCAAGGGCTGCCGCGAGGTGCAGAAAACCGACCTGATTCACAACGACTATTTGCCGAATATCGAGGTCGATCCGCAGACCTATCAGGTCAAGGCTGACGGCCAGTTGCTCTGGTGTGAACCGGCCGACGTGCTGCCGATGGCCCAGCGCTATTTTCTGTTCTGAAACCCTAGACAGGCGTCCTCAGGACGCCTGCTTCATCTCGTCATAGGCACTCAGGTAGTCGTCCGCCAGACGCTCTTTCTGGGTGTCGCTGAGCAGCTTGCCGGCCATCTGGAAAAAGCTGTGCTCTTCTTCCTTGAGGTGGTGGTGGACCTTTTCCGACAGGGCTTTGGCTTGCACCAGCCAGCTGGGGTTGCTGGGATCGGTTTCTTCCAGGCCTTCGACCATCTCATCCATTTCGTGGTGCTCGGCAATCGCATGGCGCGACAGGTCGACGCCGCCATCCTGCTGCATCAGGGCAATATAGAAGTGACGCTCTTCAGCCACTGAATGCACTGCCAGTTCGTGCTTGAGCTGGGCAAACAACTCATGGCGCTCGGGCGTGTCGCCCTGGGTGGTGGTCAGTTTCTGCGCCAGTTCGCGCTGAATGTCGTGGCTGATGCGCAGGGCTTCAAAAATCGTCATAGAGGCACCTCTTCCTAAGTCGGGGGAGTAGTAGCACTATGACTATTCACCCGCCCCACAGGTGCCGACTATTTTTCGGCCATGTCCCAATTGAATGTTGCATGGGCGGCTTGGGGACGAGCGGCGCGAGTAGCAGTAGGGTGCGCCGCGCGCACCAAGGCTCTGCAGCCTGCGCCGGTGCGCACGGCGTACCCTACGGCCTTAGGCCCCAGCACCTGAACGTTACACAAAACGAGGACATCGTCTATTTTTCAGCGCAGTTGGCTGTCCTTGCTGCCGCGCCGGTTGTAACCCGCGGCGCCACCCTGCTGGCGATCATGCTCGCTCTGGCACGCCACGCACAGGCGCACGCCGGGTACCGCCTGACGGCGCGCCTCGGGGATGGGCGCATCGCATTCTTCGCAATGCAGCAGGCTTTCACCCGTGGGCAACTGGCTGCGCGCCCGTGCGACGGCATCCTCGAGGCTGCTGTCGATCTGCTCCTGTACCGCACCATCGCTGGCCCATCCACCTGCCATCGCTCACCTCCGGGGTCCGCTTATCGCACCAACGTATGGGATTGGACAGGTATGCCGCGCAGCGGTTGCACTGGCGTAACCGGCTTACCAAGAGCGGCTAAAGCCCTTCACTTCTAGAAAAGCCAACTCGGGTTGCAGTCGCGCGTCCTGCTTATTCCTTGACGTCCATAAACTGCGCGGCCCAGACGATGTACTCCTCGGGCAGCGTGTACTTGTGGGTCAGTTCAGTGGCGTTGAGCGTACCCGGCTCGATACCGCGTTGCTCGGCCAGGCAGTCGTAGGTCGCCTTGATCGCCGCGAAGTAGGCAGCATGGCCGTTGACCACAATACGCACGCCGAGCTTGGCCAGGCGTGGGTTGTCGCGCAACTTGGGGTTGCCGTAGGTCACCAGCATCAGCGGCACGCTGAGGTGCGCGGTGACCTGCTCAAGGTGGTCAAAGTCCTCGATACCGACGATGCAGATACCATCGGCGCCCGCCTCCTGATAGGCCTGGGTACGGCGAATCACTTCGTCTGCGCTGAGCACGCCGGCATGGGTCCGGGCAATGATCGACAGGTCCGGATCGACCCGTGCTTCCAGGGCCGCGCGGATTTTGCCAACGCCTTCTTCGACGCTGATCAGGTCAGTGGACTTGCGCCCGAACTGCGCCGGCAGGAGCGTGTCCTCGATGGTCAGAGCCGCCACACCGGCACGCTCCAGCTCGACCACGGTGCGCATCACGTTGAGCGCGTTACCGTAGCCATGGTCGGCGTCGGCGATTACCGGCAGGCGGCTGACACGGCCAATGCGGCTGGCCTGCTCAACGAATTCGCTGAGGGTAATCAGGGCAAAGTCCGGCGCGCCCAACACCTGCAGCGAGGCCACGGAACCACCGAGGATGCCGACCTCGAAACCCAGGTCGGCGGCGATGCGCGCCGACATCGGGTCGAAGACCGAGGCGGTGTGGTAGCAGCGGTCGGCCGCCAGCAATTGGCGGAAGGCATGACGCAGTTCGTGGTGGGAGGCGCGTTGCAGAATCGGCATGAAATCATTCCAAAAACGGTGAATACAGGCCCATGAGGGCTCGACAAAAAGGACGCGATGGCAAGCACGAAGCAACCTTTGCGCCAGCCCAGGCTATGGCGTGGTGCGCCCGCCGCGAGGCGGCTCACCGCCGACCCAACGCTCGGCAATCGCAGCCAGGCTGCCGTCGTCTTTCATCGCCTGCAACTGCGCTTGCCAGCGCGCGACCAGCGCCGGCGAGGTGCTGCGTGAGAAGGCGATGTAGGAATCGCTGGGCATGAAACTGAACTGCAGCTCGACCTCCTCAGGGGTCATGCCGTGCTCGGCAAGCATGCCGCGCAAGGTCGCGCTGTTGGCGACTAGCACACGGATGCGGCCGTGCTTGAACATGTTCAGCATGTGCCGCGGGCTGGGTACGCCGTACAGATTACTCAGCCCCTGAGCCTTGAGCACTTCGTAGCTGTACCACTGCTTCGGCACCGCGAGCGTACCCTGGGCTTCGACATCAGCCAGGGTACGCAGGCGCAGGCCGCTGCCTGCGCGGGTGTAGAAGCCGGTATAACCCTCGGCGATCGGCCCAACCCATTGGAACAGCGGTTCGCGCTGCGCCGTGCGCACGGTGGCAAATAGTGCCGTGTCGGGCTGGTGCTGAACTTCATGATAGCCCCGGGTCCAGGGCACGAATTCGATCTGCGCCGCGCTGCCGGTGCGGGCAATCAGTGCCTGCACCACTTCAACGGCCATGCCGTCAGCAACACCCTGGCGGGTAAAACTCAGCGGCGGATACTCCTCGGTGTACAGGCGCAGCTCAGCGGCCTGGCCAACGCCGGCAAGCAGCATCAGGGCCAGCAACCTTGCGGCCCATCGACTGCCTCTGCGCTGATTTACCGCGAACCCTTGCATGCACTGCACCTCAACCCCGGCCACCCCTGCGACACAGCCATCGCACAGGCGTGACAGTATGACGCGTCCAGCGCCCCTCTACCTGCCCGATTTCGTAACTTTTCCCGCCACAAAGCCCAACCGGCGTGGCGGTAGGCCGCCACTAGCGCACAACTTTGTCACAGTCGAGGCGACGGCTGGGCTGGCGGTCTGCGCCCGGGCAGGCGATCATCGGCGCTCCCCACCGCCGCCTGAATGACATGACCGACCTCACGCCCCGCCCTGTACCCACGCACAAACCTCGGCCGATGATCGACCTGCTGGTCAGCATCCTGATTCCCTCACTGATTTTGATGAAGCTCAGTGGTGACGCCAACCTCGGCGCTGACCGTGCCCTGGTGCTGGCCCTGGCGTTCCCGCTGTGCTGGGGTGCGTATGAGCTGATCACCTACCGCAAATTCAACTTCATCGCCTTGCTCGGCCTGATCAGCGTGCTGCTGACCGGCGGCATCGGCCTGCTCAAACTGGACAACCAGTGGCTGGCGATCAAGGAAGCCGCGATTCCAGGGCTGATCGGTATCGCCGTGCTGGTGTCCACACGCACCCGCTACCCGCTGATCCGCACCATGCTGTTCAACAAGACCGTGCTCAATGTCGACAAGATCCAGGCGCGCCTGGAACAAACCGGCAATACCGAGCGATTCGAGGCGCGCCTGCTCACGGCCACCTACTGGCTGAGCGGCACCTTCTTTTTCTCCTCGGCGATGAACTACGTGCTGGCCAAGTGGATCGTCATCAGCCCGGCCGGCAGCGAAGCCTTCAATGAAGAACTGGGGCGCATGAACCTGCTCAGCTACCCGATGATCGCGATTCCGTCGATGATCATGCTGATGGCGGTGTTCTACTATTTGTGGCGCACCATCCATGGCCTGACCGGTCTCAAACTGGAAGACGTGATGGCCAACAGCGACGCCGACAAGCAGGCCTGAGCCCTCGACAGCCGGTGCTGTGCAATGCTGATCCTGTCGACCTATCTGGGGCTGTTCCTTTCCGCCCTGGCCGCGGCCAGCCTGCTGCCCCTGCAATCCGAAGCACTGCTGGTCGCCCTGTTGCTGGCCGGCCAACAACCGGTGCTGTGGCTGATTGCGGTCGCCAGCCTGGGCAATGTACTGGGCTCGCTGCTCAACTGGTGGCTGGGCCGCTCGCTGGAGCGTTTTCGTCACGCCCGCTGGTTTCCGGTCAGCGAGAAGCGCCTGCTGCAGGCCCAGCGCGGCTACGCTCGCTACGGTCGCTGGAGCCTGTTGCTGAGCTGGATGCCAGTGATCGGCGACCCATTGACCCTGGTGGCCGGGATAATGCGCGAGCGCCTGTGGGTGTTTCTGGCCATCGTCAGCCTGGCGAAAACCACGCGTTATGCCGTACTGGCCTGGCTCACGCTGTGCGCCTCCGGTGCATGTGCCAGTTGAGCAACGGGCTGGCGTCCGTGATACTGCGCAGCCTGCGCCCACAAGCCCAGGGCTGACCGAGCGCCTACAACGCGCACTACAAACAGGGGATCAGAGTTGCAAGGGATTAAGCCGAGGATGAAGCGCAGCGACCTGATCTGGACCCTGATCGGCCTCAGTGCGGTGGTGCTGTCGTGCTTTCTGCTCTATCACGAGGTGCGCACGATTTCCCTCGATGAAATCGCCGACAGCCTGAATGCCATTTCCACCCGCCACTGGTTGCTCGCCGCCGGCGCGACCCTGGGTGCTTACTGCGCCCTGGCCTGGTACGACCGCATTGCCATTGCCCACCTGGGTAAAAAGATCCCCTGGCACTTCATCACTCTGTGCTCCTTCACCACCTATGCACTGGCCCACAACATCGGCGCCTCGGTGTTCTCTGGCGCACTGGTGCGCTACCGGGCGTATCGCACCAAGGGCCTGTCGCCCCAGGAAATCGGCATCCTGATCGTCTTCTGCTCGTTCACCTTTGCCCTGGGCACGCTGCTGGCCACAGGTTGCGTGCTGATCCTGCAACCCTCGGTCATGCAACGTGTGCTGGACGTCCCGAGCGCCTTGGCGATGGGCATCGGCGTGCTGTTGCTGCTGCTCGTAGGCCTGTATGTGCTGGGCTCCTGGCGGCAGTTCAAGCCCTGGCGGCTGGGCAAATGGCACATCGAGTACCCGCGCCTGGGTATCGTCGCCCGCCAATTGCTGGCAGGTCCGCTGGAGCTGGCCTGCGCGGCAGCGATCATCTACTTCGCCCTGCCGGCTGAGCACAATCCGGGTTACCTGATCGTCCTCGGGGTGTTTCTGGCGTCCTTCTCGCTCGCCCTGCTGTCCCATGCCCCCGGCGGCCTGGGCGTGCTCGAAGTGAGCTTCCTTGCCGCCCTGCCCGACGTGCCCACCTCTAGCGTGCTGGCGGCACTGATCGTATTTCGCGGTTTCTACCTGCTGCTGCCCTTCGCCCTGTCACTGCTCGTGGTACTGGGCTTCGAGTGGGGCCAGTGGCGCACCCGCCGCGAAGAGCGGCAAAACCTACCTTAAAAACCGGATAACCGGGGCAGCATTGCGCGCCGCACTCGCATAGAATGCGCGGCCGTTTTTGCTAGGCAGCTTTGCGCCTGGTCAGAACGGTCCGCATTCACTTCAGGAACAGCGCGCCGCATGACTTATTCCACGCCCGCCCGCGCCTGCGGCATCGACTTTGGCACCTCCAACTCCACCGTCGGCTGGCTACGCCCCGATGCCGAGACGCTTATCCCGCTGGAAGACGGCAAGATCACCCTGCCCTCGGTGGTGTTCTTCAACCTCGAAGAACGTCGCCCGGTGTATGGCCGCCTGGCCCTGCAGGAATACCTGGAAGGCTATGAAGGCCGCCTGATGCGCTCGCTGAAAAGCCTGCTGGGCAGCAAGCTGCTGAAAAGCGAAACCACCGTGCTCGGCAGCGCCCTGCCGTTCAAGGACCTGCTCGGCTTCTTTATCGGCGAACTGAAAAAACGCGCCGAAACGGCTGCAGGGCGGCCGTTCGAGGAAGTGGTGCTGGGCCGCCCGGTGTTCTTTGTCGATGATGACCCGGTCGCCGATCTGGAGGCGCAGAACACCCTGGTGGCCGTGGCGCACAAGCTCGGTTTCAAAGACGTGTCCTTCCAGTACGAGCCGATTGCCGCGGCCTTTGACTACGAGTCCGGTATCGAGCGGGAAGAGCTGGTGCTGATCGTCGATATCGGCGGCGGTACTTCGGACTTCTCCCTGGTACGCCTGGCCCCGGAGCGGCGCTCCATCGCCGACCGGCACAGCGACATCCTCGCCACCGGCGGCGTGCATATCGGCGGCACCGACTTCGACAAACAGCTGTCTCTGGCCGGCGTCATGCCGCTATTCGGCTACGGCAGTCGGATGAAGAGTGATGCGCCTATGCCCACCAGCACCCACCTGAGCCTGGCCACCTGGCACACCATCAATGCGGTGTACTCGGCACAGTCCCAGCGCCAGCTGCAGAGCATGCGCTACGACATCGTCGACCCCACCGGCATCGACCGCCTGTTCAAGCTGATCGAGCGGCGCGACGGTCACTGGCTGGCCATGCAGGTGGAAGACAGCAAGATCGCTCTGACCGAGCAGGATGCCCGACCGATCGACCTCAGCCGCCTGGAAGAGGGCCTGGTCGCCGAACTGACCCGCGAGCTGTTTGAAGGCGCTATCGAGCCGCTGCTGGAGCGCGTGCGCGCCAGCGTCACGCAGTTGCTCGGCGATGCCGGAGTCAGTGTGGCGCAGGTCGATACCGTATTCTTTACCGGCGGTTCCAGCGGTATTCCGGCCTTGCGCCAGAGCGTCGCGGCCATGCTGCCCAATGCACGGCATGTGGAAGGCAATACCTTTGGCAGCATCGGCAGCGGCTTGGCGATCGAAGCCATGAAGCGTTACGGCTGATTAGCGGCGCGCTGCCCCCGCAGTACGGATGCAATCCGGGCTATCAGAGCCGCATAGCAGCTGACTGCAAAAACTCGCGGCTAAAGCCCCTCCCACTGGACCTGATGCGCTTGTGGGAGGGGCTTTAGCCGCGACAAAACCGCAAACGCCCCCATAAAAAACGCCAGCACGAAGCTGGCGTTTTTTATTTCCGCACAATCAGCGCGGAACGGCTGGTTTCTTGGTGGGCTTCTTGCCCTTTCCTTTCGCCGCATCGGCGCGCTCTTTGGCTGCCTGCTGGTTACGCACTTGCGCAGCCGCTTTGGCCTTCTCGCGCTTGTCCCAGGGGTTGCCACCGGCCGCACCGGTATCACGCGGCGGCAGGCCGGTGTGCTGGGTGAGCATCGGTTTGCTCTTGCTGGTGTCTTTGGCGACCTTGTGGCTGCCGGCAGGCGTCGAGTTCTTGCGACGTGCGCTCTGGTAGCTGTCGGTGGCCGGCTGATGCAGCGGGATCAGCTGGTTCTTGCCCGGCCCGATCAGGTCGGCGCGGCCCATGCGGGTCAGCGCTTCGCGCAGCATCGGCCAGCCTTTCGGGTCGTGATAGCGCAGAAAGGCCTTGTGCAGGCGGCGCTGCTCTTCGCTCTTGACGATGGTCACGCCGTCGCTCTTATAGCTGACCTTGCGCAGCGGGTTCTTGCCCGAGTGGTACATGGCCGTGGCGGTGGCCATTGGCGATGGGTAGAAGGCCTGTACCTGATCGGCGCGAAAGCCGTTGCCCTTGAGCCACAGGGCCAGGTTCATCATGTCTTCATCGGTGGTGCCCGGATGCGCCGCGATAAAGTACGGGATCAGGTACTGCTCTTTGCCCGCCTCTTTCGAGTACTTCTCGAACATGCGCTTGAACTTGTCATAGCTACCAATGCCCGGCTTCATCATCTGATTCAGCGGGCCTTCCTCGGTATGCTCCGGGGCGATTTTCAGGTAGCCACCAACGTGGTGGGTGACCAGCTCCTTCACATACTCCGGCGACTCGACGGCCAGGTCGTAACGCAGGCCCGAGGCAATCAGGATCTTCTTCACCCCCGGCAGCGCGCGGGCGCTGCGGTACAGCTGAATCAGGCTGGAGTGATCGGTATTCAGGTTCGGGCAGATGCCGGGGAACACGCAGGACGGCTTGCGGCATGCGGATTCGATTTCCGGGCTCTTGCAAGCGATGCGGTACATGTTTGCGGTCGGCCCGCCGAGGTCGGAAATCACCCCGGTAAAGCCTGGCACCTTGTCGCGGATTTCTTCGATCTCGCGGATGATCGACTCTTCCGAACGGTTCTGGATGATCCGCCCTTCGTGCTCGGTGATTGAGCAGAAGGTACAGCCACCGAAGCAGCCGCGCATGATATTCACCGAGAAGCGAATCATGTCGTAGGCCGGAATCTTTTCCTTGCCATACGTCGGGTGCGGCACACGCTGATAGGGCATGCCGAACACGTAGTCCATCTCTTCGGTGGTCATGGGAATGGGTGGCGGGTTGAACCACACGTCCACCTCACCATGCTTCTGCACCAGGGCGCGGGCGTTACCCGGGTTGGTTTCCAGGTGCAGCACGCGGTTGGCGTGGGCGTACAGCACCGGGTCGTTACGCACCTTTTCCATGGACGGCAGGCGGATCACCGTCTTGTCCCGGGTCATCCGTGGGCTGGCGAGCAGTTGCACCACCTTGGGCTCGTTCGGGTCTTCCAGCGGCGCCTTGTTCTGCTCGATGGCGCAGGCTTCGGTGTCCTGGGTGTTCACGTACGGGTTGATGATCTTGTCGACCTTGCCCGGCCGGTCGATACGGGTAGAGTCCACCTCATACCAGCCCTGGGGCGTATCACGGCGAATAAACGCGGTGCCACGCACGTCGGTGATGTCTTCGATCTTGTGGCCGTAGGACAGCCGCTGCGCCACTTCGACGATGGCCCGCTCGGCGTTGCCGTACAGCAGGATGTCGGCGCTGGCATCGATCAGGATCGAGTTACGCACGCGGTCCTGCCAGTAGTCGTAATGGGCGATGCGCCGTAGCGAGGCTTCGATACCGCCGAGCACGATCGGTACATGCTTGTAGGCTTCCTTGCAGCGCTGGCTGTACACCAGGCTGGCGCGGTCCGGACGTTTGCCGGCCAGGCCACCGGGGGTGTAGGCGTCGTCGGAGCGGATTTTCTTGTCGGCGGTGTAGCGGTTGATCATCGAGTCCATGTTGCCGGCCGCGACGCCGAAAAACAGGTTGGGCTCGCCGAGCTTCATAAAGTCGTCTTTCGACTGCCAGTTCGGCTGGGCGATGATGCCCACGCGAAAACCTTGCGACTCCAGCAGCCGGCCGATAATCGCCATACCGAACGACGGGTGATCCACATAGGCATCACCGGTGACGATGATGATGTCGCAACTGTCCCAGCCAAGCTGATCCATTTCTTCCCGGCTCATCGGCAGGAAAGGTGCAGGTCCGAAACACTCGGCCCAGTACTTTGGATAATCGAATAACGGCTTGGCGGCTTGCATGGACATGACCGGGATCTGCAGGATTTAACGGCCGCGAAATATAGCACAAAAAATAACCAAATCCGACCTCTATGCTCGGTTGTTTAGCGGCCCCATATGCTCACGAAAGGCAGGCATGCGGCGCGCCAATGGCTATACTCGGGCGATTAACTGGGCCGGCCAAGAAGCCAGGTACAAGGAGTTCGGGGTGCAGTCGTTCCTCTGGTCAATCGTATTGTTCGCATTCCTTGCAAGCCCTGCCAGTGCGGCGCCCTATGCTATCGACAGTGCGAGCAGCGGCGCGGCGCTCAACGACTCCATCGAACTGCTTGAAGATGTCGGCGGTCGCCTGAGCATAGACGACATGGCCGACCCGGCCGTGCAACAGCGCTTCGCCCCTGCCAATGGCCGCGCCACCGTTGGCCAGAGCCGCAACCCCTGGTGGATCAAACTGACCCTGCAGCGCACGGCTGAGGCGCCATCGCAGTGGTGGCTGGCCGTCAACGCGGTGACCCAGCTCGACCTGCGCCTGTACCTGCCAACACCGACAGGCACCTGGCAGGAGCGCCGCTCGGGTGAGCGCGTTGACTATCGCTCCGGGCGCGACCACGACAGCCGTCACATGCTGTTTCGCCTGCCACCTCTGGAGCAGGAGCCGCTGACCCTCTACCTGCGCAGCTATGACCCCGCTGGCAATTCCTTTCCGCTGCGGCTCTGGCAACTGCAGCACCTGTCGGATAAGGCCGCAGTCGAGAACCTCGCCCTGGGGATGGTCTACGGCGTGATTGCCGCTCTGCTGCTGTACAACCTGTTCATTTTCTTCAGCCTGCGCGACTCGGCCTACTTCTGGTACGTGCTGACCACCGGCGGCGCACTGCTGATGATCCTCAGCATGAGCGGCCATGGCTTTCAGTACCTGTGGCCCAACTCCCCGGTGCCGTTCTGGCTGGACCGCGTCACCCTGCCTTCGCTATGGGGCTTTTGTGCCTGCCGCTTTACTCAGGTGCTGCTGCAGACCCGCAGCCAGGTGCGCTGGGCTCATCACCTGCTGAGCTTCGCCTGCGCCTGCTATGTCCTGGCCATCGGCCTGGAAGCCTTCGGCCAGCGTAATCTCGCCGCCTGGATCATCGCCCTGCTGTCGCTGACCAGCATCCCCGCAGCACTGGGCTCCGCCCTGATTCGCTGGCGCCAGGGCTATTTTCCCGCGCTGCTCTACCTGTGCGGCTACGGCCTGATCCTGGGCAGCATCAGCCTCGCGCTGATGCGCGCCACCGGTCTGGTTCAGCCGGCGACCTGGAACGCCTACGTATTTCCCATCGCCGTGGCGGCCGAGTCGATTCTCTTCTCGTTCGCCCTGGCCAACCGCATCCAGACCCTGAAACAGGAAAAGGCCAACGCCCTGCAGCAGGCAGACCGCGAAAAAACTGCACGCCTGACCCAGCTGCAGGCCAATGCTGACGAGTTTCAGGATGCCGTGGCTCAGCGCACGGCCGAACTGGCGGCCACCAACGAACGCCTTAGCCAGCGCGAGTGCGAGCTGCAGCATGCTGCCTTCCATGATCCGCTGACCGAACTGCCGAACCGGCGCTACCTGATCGAGCGTTGCGAAGCCGCCCTGGCCCATGCCGAACGCCAGGCAGAGCCCGTAGCCCTGCTGTTGATCGACCTTGATCACTTCAAACCGATCAACGACAAGTATGGCCATGATGCCGGCGACCTGATGCTCCAGGTAATCGCCAAACGCCTGCGCGAACATGTGCGTGCGGGGGATCTGGTGGCACGCCTGGGGGGGGATGAGTTTGCCGTACTGGTCTGCGGCCATGACGCCGAAGACCACACACGAGAAATCGCTACTCGCCTGCTGCATGAGCTGGCGCAACCGGTTCTTTACGGTGCCGAGCGTCTGGTGGTGACCATCAGCATTGGCGCCGCCCTCTACCCACGCCACGCCAGCCATTTTGCCGGGCTCTACAAATTGGCCGACGACGCGCTCTACAGCGTCAAAGGCCGCGGCCGTTCGGGCTGGGCCCTGCAAGGCGAAGACGGCGGCCTGAGTGCGCTCGAGCGCCTGCAGCTGGACGTCATCAAGGTTACCAGCGGGCTCTAGGCCAGATAGCGGCGTGCCACACGCGCAGTCAACTGACTGAGTAAGGCCCGCGGATCGCTACCGACAGCACGTGCCACCTCTTCGACGGGTAACTGCGGCCCCCACAGCTGCACGGTGTCGCCAATCTGCACGTCAGGCAGTTGGGTCACGTCCAGACTGAGTACATCCATGCCGACACGCCCGACCAGCGACACGCGCTGCCCGCGTAGCCACGCCGGCGTACCAGACGCGGCCTGGGCCGGGTAACCGTCACCATAGCCGCAGCTCACAGTGGCGATGCGCGAAGGCCGGGGCGCTGTCCAAGCCCCATCAGGACCTAAAGACTCGCCACAGGCCACTTCGCGGCAGGCAATAATCTGCGCTTGCAACTGCATGGCCGGACGTAGGCCCAGCTCCGCCGCCGATAGATCGGCAAACGGGCTGGCCCCATAGAGCATCAGACCCGGCCGTAGCCAGTCCAGGTGCGCGGCCGGCAACAGCAGCGTGGCAGCCGAGTCCGCCAGCGTGCGCGCCGCGAATGGCAAGTCGAGCAGTTCGGCAAATGCCTCGACTTGCGCCTCGGTCAGCGGATGGTTGCGCAGACCGGCGCAGCTCAGCTCGCTGAGCAGGTTGAGCGAGGCGACAGCCGGCGAGCCCTGTAGGCGCGCATACCAGTCGCGCAGCGCTGCCGCACTGAAGCCCAACTGGTGCACCCCACTGTCCAGGGCCAGCCAGATATCCAACGGCCTTGCCAACTCGGTCTCAAGCAGTTGCTCGGCTTGCCACTCGGCATGCAGCACCACATCAAGGCGCAGCTGCACGGCGAGACGGTATTCCTGCGCGGTAAAGCAGCCGCCCTGCAACAGAATCCGCGCCCCGGCATGCAGCGCGCGGACCTGCGCCGCCTCGTCGAGGCTGGCCACGGCAAAGCCGTCGGCCTGGTCATGCAGCCCGGTCACCACCTCGGCCAAACCATGGCCATAGGCATTGGCCGCAACCACGGCGAATACCCCACGGCCCGGCGCACAGCGCTGAACCAGGGCATGGTTGTGACGGATCGCGGCCAGATCGAGAGTGGCAAGCAGTGGACGCATGCAGGTGGCTCCGGAAACGCAAAACGGGCGATCAGTGTACTCACACTGATCGCCCGTTTTTATTGATCTGGGCAGGGTTGCGGGTCAGTCCTCGTCGAACTGGTAACTGCCCGGCGCGAGGTTCTCGAAGCGCGAATACTTGCCGAGGAATGCCAGGCGTGTGGTACCGATCGGGCCGTTACGCTGCTTACCGATAATGATCTCGGCCACACCCTTGTACTCGGTCTCCGGGTGATACACCTCGTCGCGGTAGACGAACATGATGATGTCGGCGTCCTGCTCGATCGCCCCTGACTCACGCAAGTCGGAGTTGATCGGGCGCTTGTTCGGGCGCTGCTCGAGGCCACGGTTGAGCTGTGACAGGGCGATCACCGGGCAGTTGAATTCCTTGGCCAGGGCCTTGAGCGAGCGCGAGATTTCGGAAATCTCGTTGACCCGGCTGTCGCCACTGGAGCCGGGAATCTGCATCAGTTGTAGGTAGTCGACCATGATCAGGCCGATCTCGCCATGCTCACGGGCCAGGCGGCGCGTGCGCGCACGCATCTCCGAGGGCGAGATACCAGCGGTGTCATCGATAAACAGCTTGCGGTCGTTGAGCAGGTTGACCGCGCTGGTCAGGCGTGGCCAATCGTCGTCGTCCAGGCGACCGGCGCGCACCTTGGTCTGGTCGATGCGCCCGAGCGAGGCGAGCATACGCATGACGATGGAGTCCGATGGCATCTCCAGGGAGTACACCATCACCACCTTGTCGCTGCGCATCAGCGCGTTTTCCACCAGGTTCATGGCGAAGGTGGTCTTACCCATCGAGGGTCGCCCGGCAACGATGATCAGGTCGGCCGGCTGCAGGCCGCTGGTCTGCGCGTCCAGGTCGGTAAAGCCGGTGGACAGACCGGTGATCGCATCGCCCGAATTGAACAGGGTGTCGATGCGGTCGATAGCCTTGACCAGGATGTCGTTGATGCTTATCGGGCCACCGGTCTTGGGCCGCGCCTCGGCGATCTGGAAGATCAACCGCTCGGCCTCGTCGAGGATTTCCTCGCCGGTACGCCCTTGCGGGGCGTAGGCACTGTCGGCGATCTCGTTGCTGATGCCGATCAGTTGGCGCAGGGTGGCCCGCTCGCGGATGATCTGCGCATAGGCCTTGATGTTGGCCACCGAGGGAATGTTCTTCGCCAGTTCGCCGAGATAGGCCAGGCCACCGACCTGCGACAGCTGCCCTTCCTTGTCCAGTTGCTCGGACAGGGTCACCACGTCGAACGGGTGGTTACGCTCGGCCAATTTGAAGATGGCGCGAAAGATCAGACGGTGGTCATGCCGATAGAAATCGCCATCGGACACCGCATCAAGCACGCGTTCCCAGGCGTTGTTGTCCAGCATCAAACCACCCAGCACCGCCTGCTCGGCTTCGATCGAGTGCGGCGGCACTTTCAGCGCGGAGGTTTGCAGGTCGTACTGTTCGGGCAGACTGATGTCGTTCATAGGCTCTGGCAGGCGTTGGTGATTCAAAAAAACAAAAGGCACGACATCGCTTGCGCAATGTCGTGCCTGATTGTCAGCAGGCTGGCACCGGAGTGCAAGCCCGCTAGTCGAGTGGCGATCAGGCCGCTACGACTACAACCCGTACGGTTGCTTCAACGTCGCTGTGCAGGTGCACGGCCACATCGTATTCGCCGATTTGACGAATGGTGCCGTTCGGCAGACGCACTTCAGCTTTGGCCACTTCAACGCCGGAGGCGGTCAGGGCTTCAGCGATGTCGTGGGTGCCGATGGAGCCGAACAGTTTGCCCTCATCGCCCGCGGTAGCGGTGATGGTGACTTCCAGCTCAGCCAACTGGGCAGAACGAGATTCGGCGTAGGCCTTCTTCTCGGCAGCCAGTTTTTCCAGCTCAGCGCGACGGGCTTCGAAAGCCGCAACGTTAGCCGGGGTAGCGGCAGTGGCCTTGCCTTGCGGCAGCAGGAAGTTACGGCCGTAACCGGCCTTAACATTCACTTTATCGCCCAGGTTGCCCAGGTTGGCGATTTTTTCCAGCAGGATCAGTTCCATTTGGTAATAACCTCTTAACTTTTAACCTTCACCGTCCGCGGAGCCTGAGCCGTTCTTGCGCTCGAAGCGTCCGCGAAAATCAAACAGGCTGTCGACAATGGCCAAAACCACCAGTAACGGATACGTCAGCTGCATGAAAATCAGCAGCGTGATGTACAGCCCCACCAACCAGAACCTGGCCAGTCGCCCCTGCGCCACCATGCCGTGTAACAGGGCAATGCCGGCGAACATCAGCGGCACACTGCACAACGGCGTCAACATGGCCATCTGCGCCCCAAGATTGGGGCCCACCAGCATGCCAACCACCAGCAGTATCGCCAGCCGGGGCGGCAGTCGCAGCGCGCGAAATTCGCGGCCAAAACCACCTGGGTTGTACAACAGCGCCTGCCAGTAACGCCCAAGCATCAGGCTCAGCAGGCTGACGATCTGCAACAAAGCTGCCAGCAATCCGGTCAGCACTGGCACGATCAGGCTCTCAAGGCGCGCTCGCTCGTCCACCGACATTTGTTGGTGAACCCCATCGAGCATCTGCGGAACCAGCTTACTCAGCTCGCCCGCCATGGCTTCGATGGGTGAGCGGAATACCGCACCCAAAACCAGACCGAATACCAGGCCCAGGGCCACGCTGCACAGCAGCACACGGGTCCAGGACATATTGGCGCGCAACAACAACGCCAACCCCAGCGCACCGAGCAACACCAACAGGGTGCGCGGTTCACCGAAATACCACCAGCCAATGGCCGGTAGCAGAGCCCAGACGAGGATGCCCAAGGCATCACTCACTCCGCGCCGCAGCAGCACCAGGCTCCCTGCGGCAGCACTCAACCAGAACAGCAGCGGCAATGCCGCAGAAACGACCACCACGAGGGTGGCCTGCATACGGCCGCGCATAATGAATTCAGCGATGGCACGCATGGGTTATCCCTTACTTCTTGTCGAACACCCGGTCTCAGCGGCCGTGGCTGTCGGTGTAGGGCAGCAGGGCCAGGAAGCGGGCGCGCTTGATAGCGGTAGCCAGCTGACGCTGATAACGAGCCTTGGTACCGGTGATACGGCTAGGAACGATCTTGCCGGTTTCCGAGATGTAGGCTTTCAGGGTGTTGAGATCTTTGAAATCGATCTCTTTCACTTCTTCTGCGGTGAAACGACAGAATTTACGACGACGGAAGAAACGTGCCATGGGATTGGCTCCTCAATAGATCCGTGGATTACTCGTCAGCGTTGTCGCTGTCGCTGTTGTCGCTGTCATCGCCATCGGCGGAGTCAGCGCTTTCAGGACGATCACGACGCTCACGACGCTCGCTACGATTTTCCTCAGCTTTCAGCATTTCGGACTGATCGGTAACAGCTTCGTCGCGACGGATGACCAAGTTACGGATCACAGCATCGTTGTAGCGGAAGTTGTCTTCCAGCTCGGCCAGGGCCTTGCCGGTGCACTCTACGTTGAGCATCACGTAGTGGGCTTTGTGGACGTTGTTGATGGCGTAAGCCAGCTGACGACGGCCCCAATCTTCCAGGCGGTGAATCTTGCCGCCGTCTTCTTCGATCAGCTTGGTGTAACGCTCAACCATGCCGCCGACTTGCTCGCTCTGGTCCGGGTGAACCAGAAAGATGATTTCGTAATGACGCATAAATGCTCCTTACGGGTTGTAGCCTGCCGCCAAACGCGGTCAGGCAAGGAGTGAATTTCACTGGTGTGTCTTGCCAAAACGTCTAGGCGCGCAAGCGCCTGCCGTGGCGGCAAGGGGCGCCATTCTAGAGAAGCCCCCGCGCACAAGCAAGGTGAACTGGTGAAAAATTGAGCAGACTGCAAGCGAGCGTGGGGGCGCCACGCTAATGGCGGTCACGCTTTGCTTTTCCGCTTACGACTTGGCGCTGCCTCTCTGACGCAATGCCTCGAACAGGCATACGCCCGTTGCCACCGACACGTTCAGGCTGCTGACGCTGCCCGCCATCGGCAGCTTGACCAGGTAATCGCAGTGCTCGCGGGTCAGGCGACGCATGCCTTTGCCCTCGGCGCCCATGATCAGCACAGTCGGCCCGGTCAGGTCCTGCTCATACAGCGAGCGCTCGGCCTCACCGGCCGTACCGACCACCCACAAGCCGCGCTGCTGGAGTTTCTCCAGCGTGCGTGCGAGGTTGGTCACAGCCACCAACGGAATGACCTCGGCCGCGCCACACGCCACCTTACGCACCGTGGCGTTGAGCGTGGCCGACTTGTCCTTGGGCACGATTACCGCAAGCGCACCGGCTGCATCGGCGGTACGCAGGCAAGCGCCCAGATTGTGCGGATCGGTGACGCCATCGAGCACCAACAGCAAGGGCGCGCCCTCGCTGCGATCGAGCAGCTCTTCGAGCATCTGCTCACCCCATACCTGACTGGGGCTCACATCAGCCACCACGCCCTGGTGCACACCTTCGACCCAGGCATCCATCTCGCGGCGCTCACACTGCCCGACCGCCACCCGCGCATCCGCAGCCAGCGCCAAAAGCACCTGCACCCGCGGATCATTACGCCCCTCGGCCAGCCAGATCTGCTTGACCCGCTTGGGGTGGTGGCGCAACAACGCCTCTACGGCATGCACGCCGTAGATTTTTTCCAGATTGCTCATGACTTGGCCTTGCGCTTGCGCGCACCACCCGCCGAGCCTGCGCCGCTCTTGGCTGGCCCTTTGCGCGGTTTGCTGTCGCTGTCCGTGCGCGCGGCCGGCTTGCCACCACGGCCCGCGGCAGGCTTGCTCTTGGATTCGGCGAGCAGGGCCTTCTTGATATCGCGGCTCTTCTGCACGTCGGTATTACTCGGCGCACTGCCTTCACTGCCACGACGCTTACGCCCAATGGGCGCATCGACAGTACCCTGGCCCAGTTCGAAGTCGATCTTGCGCTCGTCAAGATCGACCCGCATGACCTTGACCTCGACACTGTCGCCCAGGCGAAAGCTGCGCCCAGTGCGCTCGCCGGCCAGGCGATGGTGCACAGGATCGAAGTGGTAATAGTCACCCGGCAACGCGGTGACATGCACCAGGCCTTCGACATAGATGTCAGTCAGCTCGACGAACAGGCCAAAGCCGGTTACCGCGGTGATCACCCCCGGGAAAGTCTCGCCCACACGGTCCTTCATAAACTCGCACTTGAGCCAGTTGACCACGTCACGGGTGGCCTCGTCGGCACGCCGCTCGGACATCGAGCACTGCTCGCCCAACTGCTCGAGTACCGCCTCATCGTACGGGTAGATGCGTGCCTTGGGCATAGTGGCCGCGCCGGTACGCACCACGTGTGGCGTATCCTGCTTGGAGCGAATAACGCTGCGAATGGCCCGATGGATCAGCAGATCCGGGTAGCGACGAATAGGCGACGTGAAGTGTGCATAGGCATCGTAATTCAGGCCGAAGTGGCCCTGGTTATCGGCGCTGTACACCGCCTGGCTGAGCGAGCGCAGCATGACGGTCTGGATCAGGTGGTAATCCGGACGCCCGCGAATACTCTCCAGCAGCAGCTGGTAATCCTTGGGCGTCGGCCCTTCCTTGGATTTGCCGCGGTGCAGCGACAGGCCAATCTCGGTGAGGAAGGCCTTGAGCTTTTCCACACGCTCAGGCGGCGGACCGTCGTGCACGCGATACAGCGCGGGAATGCCGTGCTTTTGCATGAACGCCGCCGTGGCCACGTTGGCCGCCAGCATGCATTCTTCGATCAGCTTGTGTGCGTCGTTGCGCTGGGTCGGACGGATCTCGGCGATCTTGCGCCCGGCACCGAAGATGATCCGGGTTTCCTGGGTTTCAAAATCGATCGCACCGCGCTCATGCCGCGCCGCCAGCAACACCTGGTACAGCGAATAGAGCTGCTTGAGGTGCGGCAGCACTTCCTTGTACTCGCTGCGCAAGGCCTTGCCTTCGCTGCCCTTGGGGTCCTCGAGCATGGCGCTGACCTTGTTGTAGGTCAGCCGCGCGTGAGAGTGAATCACTGCTTCGGAGAACTTGTAGTCGGTCATCTTGCCGGTCTTGGAGATGCTGATCTCACAGACCATGGCCAGGCGGTCGACATGCGGGTTCAGCGAGCACAGGCCGTTGGACAGCTCCTCGGGCAGCATCGGGATAACCCGCTCTGGGAAATACACCGAGTTGCCGCGCACCTGGGCTTCGGCGTCGAGCGCCGAGTCGACCTTGACGTAATGGGAGACGTCGGCAATCGCCACATAAAGCTTCCAGCCGCCGGAGAACAGGCGCCAGTTGCTGCCGTTCTTCTCGCAATAAACGGCATCGTCGAAGTCGCGGGCGTCCTCGCCATCAATGGTGACGAAGGGCAGGTGGCGCAGATCGAGGCGCTTTTCCTTGTCCTTCTCTTCCACTTCGGGCTTGAGCTTGTGTGCTTCCTTGATCACCGCATCCGGCCAGACATGGGGGATGTCATAGCTGCGCAGCGCCACGTCGATTTCCATGCCCGGCGCCATATAGTTGCCAACCACTTCGACGATATCGCCCTGGGGCTGGAAACGCGGCGTCGGCCAGTGAGTGATCTTCACCTCGACGAACTGACCTTGTTTGGCCCCGGCGTTACGCCCCGGCGTCACCAGCACTTCCTGCTGGATCTTCGGGTTATCGGCGACCACGAAGCCCACACCACTCTCTTCGTAGTAACGCCCGACGATGGACTCATGGGCGCGGTGGATCACCTCGACGATGGCGCCTTCGCGGCGACCACGCCGATCCAGGCCCGATACCCGTGCCAGGGCACGGTCACCATCGAACGCCAGACGCATCTGCGCCGGGCTGAGGAACAGGTCATCACTGCCGTCATCCGGCACCAGAAAGCCGAAGCCATCGCGGTGGCCGCTGATGCGCCCCAGGATCAGATCCAGCTTGTCCACCGGTGCGTAGGTGCCGCGACGCGTGTAGATCAACTGACCATCACGCTCCATCGCGCGCAGCCGGCGCCGTAGCGCTTCGATCTGCTCTTCGGTGGTCAGGCCAAACTCGTCGAGCAGCTGCTCGCGGTTAGCCGGGGAGCCGCGCTCGGCGAGGTGCTGAAGGATCAGCTCGCGGCTGGGAATAGGGTTTTCGTATTTTTCCGCTTCACGAGCGGCCTCGGGATCGAGGGATTGCCAATCGGCCATTAGAGGTCATTCACCTTATGTACACAAATTCGTTTTGCCATGTGCCTATTGAAGCGCGAAAGCGCCCTCCGGGTCAGCTTTCAGCGACAATAATTTTTCACCACCGGGGGTTTACAAGGTAAAAGCGCGACCGTATAGTTCGCGCCCACAGCGTCGAGCAGACGTTGTAACACGGAACAGATGAGCAATCATCCGTTTCAGTGCCCAGGTGGCGGAATTGGTAGACGCGCTGGTTTCAGGTATCAGTGGCCGCAAGGTCGTGGAAGTTCGAGTCTTCTCCTGGGCACCAAATTCAACAGGTACGATGGCGACATCGAATCTAGTGTAACGGATGCAACGCTCCGTGTCGGTCACGACGAAGATTGCACGCCCAGGTGGTGAAATTGGTAGACACGCCAGCTTCAGGTGCTGGTGACCTTACGGTCGTGGAAGTTCGAGTCTTCTCCTGGGCACCAATACAAAAAACCGAGTCAGCTGACTCGGTTTTTTATTGCCTGCGATTTACCCCACCACCCTCAAGCGCAGGCCTAAGGCGGCCTGCGCTCAAGCGCTATACGCGAAATTGCCCCAGGCTTGCCTTCAACTGCGCCGCCAGGCCATCGAGCACGCGCCCACTGGCCGCCGTCGCCGCAACCGCCTGCGCCGCCTGCTCTGCCTGGGCATGAATCACTTCAACACGCACGCGCACATCATCAGCCCCCTGCGCCTGATGGGCCGAGGCCTGGGTCGCGGTGTTGATCGCCCCATGCACCTCCTCCACCGCCGCCTGTACCGATTGCTGCACCCGCGCACTCTCGCGCAATGCCTGCAGGCCCAGGGTCGCCTGCTCACCAGCTTGGCCGATGGCCGCCACCGCATCGCGGGCGCCTTTTTGCAGCGCACCGATGTGCGTCTGGATATCGCCGGTGGACTGCTGCGTCTTGCTCGCCAGGGCCCGCACCTCATCGGCGACCACGGCAAAGCCGCGGCCACTCTCGCCAGCCCGCGCCGCCTCGATGGCGGCGTTCAGGGCAAGCAGGTTGGTCTGCTCGGCAATCGACTGGATCACCGTCAACACCTCTTCGATCTGCTCACTCTGGGTTGCCAGCCGCTTGATAACGGTCGAGCCATCCTCGACCCGGCGTACCAGTTCGTCGATGGCACCACCCACCCGCGTGGCGATCGCGGCACTGTCATGGGTCGACTGGCGAATCGCCGCCACCTGCTGCAGCGCACCTTGCATCACCTGGCTTTCCGCCTGGGCTTCACTGGCCATGTGCGCCAATGCCTGCAGGCTCTCAGCCACCTCGTCACGCTGACGCGCCGTAGCCTGCTCTGCGGCAGCACTGCGCGCCGCCAGGCTGGCGATTTCCTGCCCGGTACGCGAAGCGACATCACCCGCCTCTCGCACCACCGGCTGCAGCTTGGCGACAAAGCGGTTAACCGCCTCGGCCATCTCACCCACCTCATCACGACTGTCGAAACTGACCCGTCGAGTCAGATCACCTTCACCCTCGGCCAGGTCGCGCAGCGCGACGATCAACAAGCGCAGACGGCTAAGCACCCGCCAACCAAGCACCGCTGCTACCACCAGTAGCGCCAGCAAGCCCACCACCAGCAAGCCGAGCGCAATGCGCCAACGCAATTGATCAGTCGCCTCGCGCAAAGCGCCCAAGCTGTTCTGCGCCATACCGCTCGCAGCCTGCTGCGCCTGCTCGAGGCGCGCCTGCAAGGCCTGGGTGCTGTCGCGGGCAGCGCCCGCCAGGCTGCTATCGACCAAGCTACCGGCGCTGTCGGTCAGCGCAGTGAAACGCTGATCCAGCGCCTGCAATTCCTGCTCGATGGCCGCCATGGAAATACCCAGCTGAACCTTGCCAATCGCATCCCCCATTGGGCTGATCGACGCCTCGACCACATACACTTGCGGGTTGCGCGAGGCAGCTTCGACGAGTTTCTCAAGGGGTGTTGCGCCCTGACCGTCAGCCACAAGCTCGCGCACCCGCGGGTCGCTGCGATTGAAGTTGCGCGTCAGCCGGTTGCCCTGGGCGTCGTAATACACCGCAAAAAGCACCGCCGGATCACGCTGCACGATCCGCGTGAACGCGGTCAGAGCAGGCACATCCGCATCCCAGATGGCCTTGGGCGCTACGCCGGCCAGCACCTGCGCCATGGAGGCGCCGGACTGCTTGAGATTTTGCTCAAGCACCTCACGCAACTGCGCCTGCTCACCCTTGAGACGCTCGGACAGCGATGCACTCAAACCTTGACGTGTGCTGCTCGCCAGACTCGCCAGGCCCTGCACCACCTCCTGTTCCGCAGCCTCCAGCTCACCGCCCAAACGTTGACCGTCTTCCTGCAAGCGAGCAGATAAGCCAAGCACCAGGCCATCGACCGTGCTACCGGTCAACCAGACAGAGACCACTACCTGAACACCAATGGCCACCACCAACGCAACGAACACCGGGCGCAACAGCCGGCTATGCAATAAGGACAACATGGCGAATACAGCGCTCCCTTCCCCAGATAAATGAAGCCCAACGCCAGATGCATCGGCCACGACACGAAATACTGTAATGCCAGCATCGGCACGCAAAGTCCGCACCAGAAACGACAAAGGGCCGCACGAAGCGACCCTTTGCTCAACAGCAACGGTTTAGGCGAACGGGTGACGCAGGACGATGGTCTCGTTGCGATCCGGCCCGGTGGAGATGATATCGATCGGCGCACCGACCAGCGCCTCTACGCGCTCAATATACGCACGGGCATTGGCGGGCAGCTCATCCAGGGTCTTGGCACCCAGGGTCGACTCGCTCCAACCCGGCAGCTCCTCGTACACCGGCTGCAAACCCAGGTAGCTGTCGGCATCGGTCGGCGCATCCACCAGCACCTGGCCGTCCGCGTCCTTGTAACCGACACAGATGCAGATGCTTTCCAGGCCATCGAGCACATCGAGTTTGGTCAGGCACAACCCGGAGATGCTGTTGATCTCGATGGCGCGACGCAGGATGACCGCATCGAACCAGCCGCAGCGGCGCGCACGCCCTGTGGTGGAGCCGAACTCGTGACCGCGCTTGGCCAGGAAGGCACCGGTTTCGTCGAACAGCTCAGTGGGGAACGGCCCCGACCCGACGCGGGTGGTGTAGGCCTTGGTGATACCCAGGATGTAGTCCAGGTACATCGGCCCGAACCCGGAACCGGTGGCGATACCGCCCGCAGTGGTATTCGAGCTGGTGACATAGGGGTAGGTGCCGTGGTCGATATCCAGCAGCGAACCCTGGGCGCCTTCGAACATGATGTCACGCGATTCGCGGCGCATCTCGTGCAGCACCGCAGTGACGTCGGTCATCATCGGCTTGAGCAGCTCGGCGTAGCCCATGCACTCATCGAGGGTCTTCTGGAAGTCGATCGCCGGCTCTTTGTAGTAATTGACCAGCACGAAGTTGTGATAGTCGAGCAACTCACCGAGCTTGGCGGCAAAGCGCTCGCGGTGGAACAGGTCACCGATACGCAGGCCGCGACGCGCCACCTTGTCTTCGTAGGCCGGGCCGATGCCGCGCCCGGTGGTGCCGATCTTCGCGTCGCCGCGGGCCTTTTCCCGCGCCTGGTCGAGGGCCACGTGGTACGGCAGGATCAGCGGGCACGACGGGCTGATACGCAGACGCTCGCGCACCGGCACACCCTTCTCCTCGAGCTTGATGATCTCGCGCATCAAGGCATCCGGCGCGACCACCACGCCATTGCCGATCAGGCACTGCACGCCTTCGCGCAGGATGCCCGACGGGATCAGGTGCAGAACGGTTTTCTCACCGTCGATCACCAGCGTGTGGCCCGCATTGTGGCCACCCTGGTAGCGCACGACAGCAGCAGCCTGTTCGGTGAGCAGGTCGACGATCTTGCCCTTGCCCTCATCGCCCCACTGGGTGCCCAGGACTACGACATTCTTACCCATAACACTTGTCCTCTTCGCGCAAGCTGGAAGCCGGCCGTGGCCGACACAAACAATTCAGGATAGCCAATCTGGTGATTTCAGCAGCGCCTCAGTGCGCCAACGGCATGACCTGCCAACGCCCGTCCTGCAGCACTAACTGACGGTCGCAATCGGCGGCGACGGCATCGCTCAGCGGCTGACCCGGCAGAGCCTGGACCACGCGCGCGCCTTCGCGGCGCAGGCGTTGCACGGCCTGCCACAGGTAAAGGTCATGATGATCGGGCGCCCAGATACCGCGCGGCGCCTCGCCCAACTCCATCTGCCCGAGCGTAACCAATGTCTTCAGGTCAGTGGAGAAACCCGTCGCCGGCCGCGCACGCCCAAAGTCAGCGCCAATGTCGTCATAGCGACCGCCCTGGGCAATCGCATAGCCCACGCCCGGCACGAACGCCGCAAACACCACACCCGTGTGGTAGTGGTAACCGCGCAACTCGCCCAGATCGAAATACAGCGGCAGCTCGGGGTGGCGCAACTCAAGCGCGTCGGCAATCGCCACCAGCTCGTCGAGCGCGCCATGCACTTCATCCGGCGCATCAACCAGACAAGCCTGGGCCAGGTCGAGCACGTCGCGACTGCCACACAGCTCGCCCAGTGCGCGCAGCATGCGCGCCAAGTGCTCGGGCAACTCAGCGGTGAGCGCATCGATTTCATCCAGCGCCTTGCGCTGCAGGGCGTCGAACAGCTGCTGCTCGACCTCGCCGGAGAGTTCGGCAGCGCGGGCCAGGCCGCGGTAGATGCCCACATGGCCAAGGTCCATGTGCACATCCGGTACAGCGGACAGCTCGAGGGTATCGACCAGCAGGCTGATGACTTCCACATCACTGGCCGGGCTGGCGTCGCCATACAGCTCGGCGCCCAGCTGAATCGGGCTGCGCGAGGTGGTCAGCGCACGCGGCTGCGCATGCAGCACGCTGCCGGCGTAGCACAGCCGGCTCGGCCCTTCGCGGCGCAGGGTATGCGCGTCAATACGCGCCACCTGCGGCGTGATGTCGGCACGAAAGCCCATCTGCCGGCCGGAGAGCGGATCGGTCACCTTGAAGGTGCGCAGATCCAGGTCCTGACCGGCGCCGGTCAACAGCGACTCCAGGTACTCGATATGCGGTGTTACCACGAATTCATAGCCCCAGCGCTGGAACAGATCCAGCACCTGACGGCGCGCGACTTCGATGCGCGCCGCTTCCGGCGGCAGTACTTCTTCGATGCCATCTGGCAGCAGCCAGCGGTCTACCGTTGCCATTTCGCCATTCCCCTCTTGAACCGGGCGGCACAAGCCTTCAGTGAAGCCAAAAGAATGTCGACCCACGCGGGCCCACTCATTGATTGCCGGGCTAAACCCAGGCGGCTGCATCAACATGAAACAGCGCCACAATCCGGCAACTTGAATACCACAGACGCAAAAAAGCCGGGATTTTCCCGGCTGCCGCATGATACCACGTTTTACCGAACGGTCACCCGGCGGACGACTGGCGTCCGCCGGGCGGCCCTCAGGGCTTGGACTGTTCCAGGTAACGGAAGAAGTCGCTGCTCGGGTCCAGCACCAGCACGTCACGCTTGTCCGCGAAGCTTTCACGGTAAGCACGCAGGCTGCGGTAGAACGCGTAGAACTCTTGATCCTGACCATAAGCCTGCGAGTAGATAGCTGCCGCCTGGGCGTCACCATCACCGCGCAGCTCTTCCGCCTGGCGGTAAGCCTCGGCCAGCAGCACACGGCGCTGACGGTCGGCGTCGGCACGAATACCTTCGGCCAACTCCTTACCTTTGGCGCGGTGCTCACGGGCCTCACGCTCACGCTCGGAGCTCATGCGATCAAACACGCTACGGTTCACTTCGCGGGGCAGATCAATCGCCTTGACGCGTACGTCGACCACTTCGATGCCCAGCTCGGTTTGGGCCGCGCGGTTAAGCGAAGCCGTTACGTCAGCCATTAGCGCATCACGCTCACCCGACACAGACTCGTGCAGGGTGCGCTTACCGAACTGGTCACGCAGCGACGCTTCAAGACGACGCGCCAGGCGCTCGTCGGCGATCTGCTTCATGCCCGATGTTGCGGTGTAGAAACGCTCGGCATCCTGAACACGCCATTTGGCGTAGGCGTCGACCATCAGCGCCTTTTTCTCCAGGGTGAGGAAACGCGAGCTGCTCGAATCCAGGGTCAGCAGACGCGCATCGAACTTGCGCACCTGGTTGACGTAAGGAATCTTCATGTGCAAGCCAGGCTGCACGTCCGGCTGGACGATACGACCGAACTGCAACAGCACCGCACGCTCGGTTTGCGAGACGATATAGAAGCTGTTGAAGCCGACGACAGCCACGACCACGATGGCGATCAAGGCAACCAGTGATTTATTGCTCATCAACGGCTCTCCCTTACACGCACATCAGGCTGACGCATGTCGCTACCGACGCGCGCACCGAGCTCACCAGCAGACGCGCCACCCGTAACCTGGCTAGGCGTCGAACCACTGCGGCTGTCGATCATTTTGTCCAGCGGCAGATAGAGCAGGTTGTTCTGCCCCTTGTCGCCGGTCACCAGGACCTTGCTGGTATTGCTCATGAGTTCCTGCATGGTATCCAGGTACAAGCGCTGACGAGTTACCTCAGGCGCTTTACGGTATTCGGCAACCAGTGCGGTAAAGCGGTTGGCCTCACCCTGGGCGCGGGAAACCACTTCGTCGCGATAACCGTTGGCGTCCTCGATCAGGCGCTGCGCCTGACCACGAGCCTCAGGCACCACACCATTGGCGTAGGTTTCGGCCTGGTTCTTCTCACGCTGCTCATCTTCACGCGCGCGGATCACGTCATCGAACGCTTCCTGTACTTCGCGCGGCGCCGCAGCGCTCTGCAAGTTGACCTGGGTCACCAGGATGCCGGTGCGATACGTATCGAGGAAACGCTGCAAGCGCTCCTTGACCTCACTGGCCATCAGCTCACGACCTTCGGTCAGCACCTGGTCCATCTCGGTGGAACCCACGACATGGCGAACCGCACTGTCGGTCGCGTGCTGCAGGCTAACCTCAGGCATGTCGACGTTGAGCACGAAGTCCTGCAGGTTGCTCACGCGGTACTGCACGGTCAGCGGCACTTCGATGATGTTTTCATCTTCAGTGAGCATCTGCCCTTGCTTACTGTAAGCACGCTCGCGCGTCACGTTTTCCTGGAACTTGCGATCGATCGGCGGGAAGTAGATGTTCAGGCCCGGCCCTACGGTTTCGTAGTACTTGCCGAAACGCAGGACAACCGCCTGCTCCTGCTCGTCGACGACATAGATCGCGCTGTACAGCCATACGGCCGCCAATACGGCCAAGCCGATAAACAGCAGGCCGAAGCCGCCGCCTTTGCCGGTGCCCTCGTCACTGCCACGTTTCTTGCCACCGCCGAACAAACCGTTAAGGCTGTCCTGCAGCTTGCGGAAGGCTTCGTCGAGATCCGGCGGACCCTTGCGATCGCCGCCTTTGCGGCCGCCCCACGGGTCCTGATTATTCGAGTTGCCACCCGGCTCATTCCAAGCCATAGCGCTCTCCATCTGATAAAGCAAAGGCGCGCCCACGGCGCGCCGACCAATGCTACCGAATGCCTGCCACCCACGGCAAAGTGACTGCCTCAGGCTTTATTGCAAAGTGTGTTGCTCGATGAACTGTGAAGGCTGCAAACCCTCGCGGCTGACCAGCCGGTTGAGTTCGGCGCGCGGCACCCGCACAGCCAGCAAACTGTTGCCATCTTCGCTGTGCGCTTCGCTTTGCACCACACCCAACTGGAAAAACTGTGCACGCAGACGCCCCAAGCCTTGCGGCAGGCTGAGCGTACCGATAAACAGATCATTGCCCAGCAGCTCGGCCACGGCCTGCTGCAGCAGGTCCAGCCCACGGCCTTCGCGGGCCGACAACCAGACGCGCTGCGGCTTGCCATCGGCATCGCGCTGAATCTGCGGCTCGACACCATCGAGCAAGTCCAGCTTGTTATACACCTCAAGCATCGGCAGGTCCTGCGCACCAATCTCACCGAGCACGGCCAGTACCTGCTCGATCTGCTGATCCCGCTCGGGCTCATGGGCATCGATCACGTGCAGCAGCAGGTCCGAGTTGCTCGACTCCTCCAACGTGGCGCGGAACGCCTCGACCAGCTTGTGCGGCAGATGGCGGATAAAGCCCACGGTATCAGCCAGCACGATAGGCCCGAGGTCGTCGAGTTCCAGACGGCGCAAGGTTGGGTCAAGGGTTGCGAACAACTGGTCCGCGGCAAATACCCGCGACTCGGTCAAGGCATTGAACAGCGTCGACTTGCCGGCGTTGGTGTAGCCGACCAGGGACACCGACGGAATATCCGCGCGACGCCGCCCCCGCCGTGCCTGCTCGCGCTGGCTGCGGACCTTTTCTAGTTTCTGCTTGATCTGACGGATACGCACCCGCAACAAACGGCGGTCGGTTTCCAGCTGGGTTTCACCCGGCCCACGCAAGCCGATCCCGCCCTTCTGCCGCTCAAGGTGGGTCCAGCCGCGTACCAGGCGCGTGCTCATGTGGTCGAGCTGGGCCAGTTCGACCTGCAACTTACCCTCATGGGTGCGGGCACGCTGCGCAAAAATGTCGAGGATCAGACCAGTGCGGTCCAATACTCGACACTCGAACACACGCTCAAGGTTGCGCTCCTGACTGGGCGTCAGCACATGGTTGAAGATCACCAGATCCGCCTCAGTGAGCTTGACCTGGTCACGCAACTCTTCAACCTTGCCGCTGCCAATCAGGTACTTCGCCGTCAGGCGATTGCTTGGCACGCTGAGGAAGGCCACCGCATCGGCGCCGGCAGAAATTGCCAGCTCACGAAATTCTTGCGGATCTTCGCTCGCCTCGGAGTCCTGACCATCCAGATGAACCAGAATGGCCCGCTCACCCCCTTCATGGCGCTCGAAAAACAATACAGCCTCCTTTGCTCAGACGCGTGGATCAGGCGTTACCGGGCTCGGCATCAGCCTGTTCGGTTTCGGATGCGCTCGGCAGACGGACCGGGCGGCTCGGAACCACGGTGGAAATGGCGTGCTTGTAAACCATCTGGCTGACGGTGTTCTTCAGCAAGATGACGAACTGGTCGAAGGATTCGATCTGGCCCTGCAGCTTGATGCCGTTGACCAGGTAGATGGAAACCGGGACGCGTTCCTTACGCAAGGTATTCAGGTAAGGGTCTTGTAGCGAATGCCCTTTTGACATGTGCCGCACTCCTTTAAGGATCAATAAACAAATAGTTTTTAGTAAACCAGCGAACGGCTTAAGGCAGCCATACCCCCAAGGATAGACGGCCAACGGCAAGGTCTCAGGTCAATATGGAGACCGACTTCAGGTATTTCAAGGCACGCGGCAGATTGTCACAGGCCAGGCTGTCCAGCCAGTGTAGATCGCCCCAACCGCGTAACCAGGTGAACTGTCGCTTGGCCAACTGACGCGTGGCGATCACGCCGCGCTCGAGCATTTCGGCCTCGCCAAACTGGCCATCGAGGTAATCCCAGACCTGGCGATACCCCACCGCCCGTATGGACGGCAGCCCAACATGCAAGTCACTGCGTTGGCGCAGGCGTTCGACCTCGCCGATGAAGCCCTGTTCCAGCATCAGCGAAAAACGTTGCGCGATGCGCGCATGCAGCACCTCCCGCTGGACAGGGGCAATGGCTAACTGGGCGACAGTATAGGGGAATTGCCCAGCGCCCGATGCCAACGCCGCGACATTTTCCGCAGCCTGCCGGGCACGGTGCTCGGTCATGGTCAGGCCGCTCACCCGATAGACCTCCAACGCACGGGTCAGGCGCTGCGGGTCATTGGGATGGATACGCGCCGCCGACACCGGGTCGAGCAGGGCCAGCTCGCGGTGCAAGGCCTCCCAGCCCTCGGCCTGACCGCGGGCTTCGAGCTCGGCGCGGACCTGCGCGTCGGCAGCCGGCATGTCCGCCAGCCCCTCAAGTAGCGCCTTGAAATAAAGCATGGTGCCGCCGACCAGCAGGGGAATCTTGCCCCGTGCGCTGATCTCGGCCATGGCAGCCAGTGCATCCGCACGAAACTCGGCAGCCGAATAGCTCTGCGCGGGGTCGAGAATATCGATCAACCGGTGCGGGTAGCGTGCCAGGGTCGCCGCATCGGGCTTGGCCGTGCCGATGTCCATACCGCGGTAAACCAGCGCGGAATCGACGCTGATCAGCTCGCACGGCAACACGTCGGCGAGCGCCAGGGCCAGATCGGTCTTGCCGGCCGCAGTCGGGCCCATGAGAAAAATGGCCGGGGGCCGCTGCGCAAGCACCCCGGTATCAGCATGCAGCATCTCAGCGCCCCCGTAGGAACAGCTTGTCGAGGTCATCCATGCCCAACTGGGTCCAGGTCGGCCGCCCATGGTTGCACTGACCGCTGCGCTCGGTGTTTTCCATGTCTCGTAACAGGCCGTTCATCTCAGGCAGGGTCAGGCGCCGATTGGCGCGCACCGCACCGTGACAGGCCATGGTGCCGAGCAGCTCATTAAGGTGCGCCTGGATGCGGTCACTGGTGCCGTATTCGAGCAGGTCACCCAGCACATCCGCGACCAGTCGCGTGGCCTCGGCCTGCTTGAGCAGCGCGGGAATCTGGCGAATGGCCAGACTCTCCGGCCCCAAACGCTGCAGCTCGAAGCCCAGGCGCTGGAACCACTCGGCATGCTCCTCAGCGCAGTCGGCTTCGCGCTGGCTCAGGGCGATCGACTCCGGCACCAGCAGCGGTTGGCTGCGCAAGCCTTCGGTGGCCATCGCCACTTTTAGACGCTCGTACATGATGCGTTCATGGGCGGCGTGCATATCCACCAGCACCAGGCCCTGGACGTTTTCCGCGAGGATATACACGCCCTTGAGCTGAGCAATGGCATAGCCCAGCGGCGGCACATCGCCCTGGGCCTCTGGCAGGCTGACAGGCGCCTGCGTCGGCAGCGGGGCGAAGAACGCCTGGTAAGCGCCCTGAGCCTCAGCCGCCGGCAACGCCGAGCCGGATGGCGGGCGCTGCCCCTGGTAACCGGCGCCTGGTGAGCGCCACACGGAATCACTCGCCGGGCGCTCAAGCACACTGGCTGCCAGGCCAATCTCGCCCTGCGGGCCGAACTCGCCAGCAGCCGGCCCGGACGGGCGCACCATGGGCGCGATGGCGGCCGGCGCGGCTAGCTGGTCTTCCGGGCGCACTTCACCGAGGGCGCGGTGCAAGGTGCCGTAGAGGAAGTCATGCACCATGCGCCCGTCGCGAAAGCGCACTTCATGCTTGGTCGGGTGCACGTTGACGTCGACCACCGCCGGGTCGATCTCGAGAAACAGCACGAACGTCGGATGCCGGCCGTTGAACAGCACGTCGCGATAGGCCTGGCGCACAGCATGGGCGACCAGCTTGTCGCGCACGGTGCGCCCGTTGACGTAGAAATACTGCAAATCCGCCTGGCTGCGGGAAAAGGTCGGCAGCCCGACCCAGCCCCACAGGCGCAGCCCGCTGCGTTCGATTTCGATCGGCAGCGCCTGCTCGAGAAACGCTGCGCCGCACACGGCGGCCACCCGGCGCGCGCGGCTGACATCATCCGGCGCCTCGTGCAGAGCAAGAATGGTCTTGGCGTTATGCCGCAGGTGGAAAGCAACATCGAAGCGCGCCAGGGCCAGACGCTTGATCACTTCCTGCAGATGATCGAATTCGGTTTTCTCGGCCTTGAGGAACTTGCGCCGCGCTGGTGTGTTGAAGAACAAGTCACGCACCTCGACCGAGGTACCCACCGGATGCGCTGCGGGCTGTACCCGCGGCTGCATGTCGCGGCCTTCGGTCTCCACCTGCCAGGCCTGATCGGCCTCGGCGGTACGCGAGGTGAGGGTCAGGCGCGCGACCGAACTGATCGAGGCCAGGGCCTCGCCACGAAAGCCCAGGCTCATGACCTGTTCGAGGTCTTCGAGCTCACGAATCTTGCTGGTGGCGTGGCGGGCCAGGGCCAGCGGCAGGTCATCGGCGGCAATACCACTGCCATCGTCGCGCACCCGCAGCAGCTTGACACCACCCTGTTCGACCTCGACTTCGATACGCCGGGCGCCCGAGTCCAGGCTGTTTTCCAACAGTTCCTTGATCACCGAGGCCGGTCGCTCGACCACCTCGCCGGCGGCGATCTGGTTCGCCAGCCGCGGGCTCAGCAGCTGGATGCGCGAACCGCCACTCATGGCTGTGCCGCCAGCGCTGTGGCCGGTACCTGCAGGGTCTGGCCCACCTTGATCACATCCGACTTGAGGTTATTGGCGCTGCGCAATGCGGCGAGGCTGACCTGGTAGCGCTGGGCGATCAATGCCAGGCTTTCCCCTGAGCTGACCACATGATCGCGCGGCCCCTGGGCGATCTTGCCGGTGTCACGCAGCCAGGCCACATAGGTCCCCGGCGGCGGATTCTGCTGGAAGAACTGCTTGGCGCCACTGGTAATTGAGCGCGCCAGCGCCTGCTGATGGCTGGCGCTGGCCAGTTTGCGCGCCTCGTTCGGATTGGAGATAAACCCCGTCTCGACGAGGATCGATGGAATGTCTGGGGACTTCAGCACCATAAAGCCCGCCTGTTCGACCCGGCGCTTGTGCAGCGGGGTGATGCGACCCATGTTGGTAAGGACCTTGTTGCCGACGTTCAGGCTGGAAGACAGTGAAGCGGTCATCGACAGGTCGAGCAACACACCAGCGAGCATACGGTCCTTGTCGTCCAGGCTGACGTTGCCAGCACCGCCGATCAGGTCGGACTGGTTTTCCGAATCCGCCAGCCAGCGCGCGGTCTCCGAAGTAGCCCCGCGGTCGGACAGGGCGTACACCGAGGCGCCAAAGGCTGCAGCGCGTGGCGCGGCATCGGCATGAATCGAGACGAACAGATCAGCGCCTTTCTTGCGCGCAATCTCAGTGCGTTTGCGCAGCGGAATGAAGTAGTCACCGGTACGCACCAGCTCACCACGGAAACCCTTCTCCGCATTGATCTGGCGTTGCAGTTCCTTGGCAATGGCCAGGGTCACGTGCTTTTCGTACTGGCCTTTGACCGGCGACAACGCACCCGGGTCCTCGCCGCCATGACCGGCGTCGATGGCAATCACGATGTCACGCTTGCCGTTGGGCACCGGCACCAGCTTGGTCGGCGCCTGGGTCGGCGTCACGGGCACGGGCGGTGCCGAGGCGACTGTGGTGTCGGGCAGGCTCGGCTGGGTATCGGCGCCCTGGTCGAACAAGTCGACTACCAGGCGATCACCGTACTGCTGATTCGGCGCCAGGGTGAAGCTCTTGGGCGTCACCGGTGCTGACAGGTCGATCACCACGCGCAGCTCTTCAGGGCCACGCTGAGCCGAGCGCACACCGGTGATGGGCGTATTGGCCAGGGCCAGGCCGTCAAAGCCGGTCATCGACTTGGCGCCAGTGATATCGACCACGATGCGGTTGGGCGACGTCAGGGTGAACACGCTGTGCTTCACCGGTCCCGACAGGTCGAACACCAGCCGCGTGTTATCCGGCGCCCGCCACAAGCGCACACTGCGCACATCCGAGGCGGCCAGGGCCTCGACAGCCAGCGCTGCCAGCACCATTCCCACCGCGATAACACGCGCGCTTATGCGCATACCCAACCCCATCTTGATAATCATGCTCCGGCGGCCAAAGCGGCACACCAGGCTTCACCACGCGGCCCTTGCGCCTGCAATTGCAGGCGCCGCCCCGCGGCATGCGGGCCAATGGTAATGTGCAGGTCGGCCTTTGGCAAAACGCCGACACCGCGCTGCGGCCATTCAACCAGGCACAATGCTTCGCCGTCGAAGTAATCGCGAATACCCAGGTATTCCAACTCTTCCGGGTCGACCAAGCGGTACAGATCGAAGTGATAGGCCCGCACACCCGGCAGCTCGTAGGGTTCGACCAGGGTAAAGGTCGGGCTTTTCACCGCGCCTACATGGCCCAGAGCGCGAATAATGCCGCGCGACAGGGTGGTCTTGCCGGCGCCCAGGTCACCTTCCAGATAGATCACCCCGCGACCAGCGGTCACACTGGCGATGCGCGCGCCCAGGGCCAGCATCGCCGCCTCGTCGTCGGCCAGCAGTTCAAGCTCGTTCAACGTCCAGCTCCTGTAATAAATGTCGAATGGCTACGCACAGGTCGCTGGCCGCCAGGCCGATCCCCTGCGCCGCCAGGTATTCGCCGGCGCGCGCGTGCAACCACACGCCCAGCCGCGCCGCGTCCAACGCCGATAGACCTTGCCCACGCAAGGCGCCGATCAAACCGGCAAGCACATCCCCTAACCCTGCACCCGCCATCACCGGGTCACCGTGATCGCACAGCCAGAGCTCGCCGCCCGGCGCTGCCACCAGGCTGCCGACGCCCTTGAGCACGCACACCACCTGATAACGGGCCGCCAGCGCACGCGCGGCAGCGGGTCGATCGGCCTGCACCGCCGCCGTGGTTATCCCCAGCAAGCGTGCCGCTTCCGCCGGGTGCGGTGTGACCACACTGCCGGCGGGGATCTGGACCACCCCGAGCGCCAGCAGGTTCAGCGCGTCCGCATCCCAGACCTGCGCAGCCGAACTAACCGCTGCAACCGACAGCAAGCTGCGCGCCCAAGCCTGCTGACCGAGCCCTGGCCCGACCACCCAAACACTGGCCCGCGCGCCCAATGCCAGCAACTGATTACCCGAGGCCACCGCAACTGCCATCACTTCGGGCAGGCGTGCCTGGGCCGCACTCTGGTGCGCCTCGCGGGTCGCCAGCGAGACCATGCCGGCACCGCTGCGCAAAGCACTTTGCGCCGACAACAGGGCCGCCCCCGCCATGCCGTGATCACCGCCCACTACCAACACATGGCCCAGCTGCCCCTTGTGAGTGCTGCGCGCCCGCGCTGGCAACCGCTGCAGATTATTGCGGCTGAGGCGCCGGGCACTGCAGCCCTGCTCGGCCACCAGTGCCGGCTCGGCCTGCAGCCCATCGAACAGCAGCGTGCCGACCTGATCCGGACCGGCCCCGGTAAACAGGCCAAGTTTCAGCCCAATCAGGGTTAGCGTGACATCGGCGCGTACCGCCACACCCAACACACAGCCGGTATCGGCGCAGAGTCCAGAGGGAATATCCACGGCCAGCACCGGCAAGCCACTGGTATTGATCCGCGCGATGGCCTCGGCGTAGGGCGCCCGCACCGCATCGCGCAGCCCGGTGCCGAGCAAGGCATCGAGCACCACGCCATCAAGCTCAGCCTGCCCACCCCACAGGTGTACCTTCACCCCAGCGTCGCGGGCAGCGGCATAGGCGCGTGCGGCATCGTCACGCAGCGCTGCGGGTGCAGCCAGTGCTAGCACCTGCACCCGCCAACCAGCACGCTGCGCCAGCTCGGCCACCAGGTAACCGTCACCGGCATTATTACCGCCGCCCGCCATGACCGTCAGGGCGCCTGCAGCCGGCCAGCGCTGGCGCAACAGGCGCCAGAGCGCATGGGCCGCACGGCTCATCAGGGTGAAGCCGGGAGTGCCGGCGGCGATCAGACGCGCGTCCAGCGCCCGCACTTGGGCAGCGCTGTAGAGCGCGTCGGGAAGATTGTCTGCTGAATGCGGCATGCGCGGGCTCCGATGTCTGGCAGAATTATACGCACCTCTGCTCCGGTTACCTGCCTGTATGCCCACGCCAATACCCGATCTCGCCCACCTCGCCCAGTCGATCAAGGACTGGGGCCGCGAGCTGGGCTTCCAGCAGGTGGGCATCGCCGACGTGAGCCTGGGCGAACACGAGGCACACTTGCAACGTTGGCTGGACGCCGGTTACCAGGGCGAAATGGACTATATGGGCGCCCATGGCAGCAAACGCTCGCATCCTGACGAACTGGTGCCGGGCACGTTGCGGGTGGTTTCGCTGCGTATGGATTACCTACCGGGCGATACGCAGATGGCCGAGCGCCTGGCTGCCCCCGAGCAGGCCTATGTCTCGCGCTACGCCCTGGGCCGCGACTACCACAAACTGATCCGCAAACGCCTGCAGCAACTGGCCGAACGCATTCAGGCGGCCATCGGCCCGTTTGGCTACCGGGCCTTCGTCGACAGCGCGCCGGTGCTGGAAAAAGCCATCGCCGAACAAGCCGGCCTGGGCTGGATCGGTAAAAACACCCTGGTGCTCAACCGCAAAGCTGGCAGCTACTTCTTTCTCGGCGAATTGTTCGTCGACCTGGCGCTGCCGGTGGACCCGCCCCATGCCACGGAGCATTGCGGACGCTGCACGGCCTGCCTGGACATCTGCCCCACCGCGGCCTTCGTCAGCCCTTATGTGCTCGACGCGCGCCGCTGCATCTCTTACCTGACCATCGAGCTGAAAGGTCCCATCCCGCTTGAGCTGCGCGCGCCCATCGGCAACCGGGTATTCGGCTGCGACGACTGTCAGATGGTCTGCCCCTGGAACCGCTTCGCCCGCCCAACTGAGCAAGCCGACTTCCAGCCACGCCACGGCCTGGACAACAGCTCGCTGGCCGAACTGTTTCTGTGGAGTGAAACGGAGTTTCTTGCCCGCACCGAGGGCTCGCCGCTGCGCCGCGCCGGTTACGAGCGCTGGCTGCGCAACCTGGCAGTCGGCCTGGGCAATGCGCCCTCAACCATTCCGGTGCTCGAAGCGCTGAACGCGCGCCGTTTACACCCCAGCGAGCTGGTGCGCGAGCACGTGAGCTGGGCATTGGCGCAACATGCCCAACGCGGCGCGCAGACTGCGGCGCTTACACCTTGAGGAAATGCTCGCGGTAGTAAGCCAGCTCGGCGATCGACTCGCGAATGTCATCCAGCGCCTGGTGCGTACCGCGCTTCTGGAAGCCGTCCTTGAGCTGCGGCGCCCACAGGCCGGCAAGGATCTTCAGGGTCGAGACATCCAGGTAGCGGTAATGGAAATAGGCTTCCAGGGTCGGCATGTAGCGATACAGAAAGCGCCGATCCTGGCCAATGCTGTTGCCGCAGATCGGCGACTTGCCCGCCGGCACCCACTGCTCAAGAAAGGCAATGGTCTGCGCCTCGGCCTCGGCCTGGCTGATGGTGCTTTCGCGCACCCGCTGGGTCAGGCCGCTGTCGCCGTGGGTACGGGTGTTCCACTCATCCATGGCGGCCAGGCGCTCATCACTCTGGTGCACAGCAATTACCGGGCCTTCAGCCAGGATATTCAGCTGGCTGTCGGTGACAATGGTGGCCATCTCGATGATGACATCGGTATCCGGGTCCAGACCGGTCATTTCCAGGTCGATCCAGATCAGGTTGGTTGGGTTCTGCATGGGGCGCTCCTCGGCTAGAGGGCACAGTCTAGCGAATAATCAGTGGCCCATGCGCCACAGCATCAGCCGCGACTGACGCCAATCGTGCAGCGCCAGGGTTTCATCGGCAGGTATATCCGGCACCTCGAAACTGTTGCTGATCAGCCAGGCGCCCGTAGGCAGTTCAGCACTCGCCTTACGCCACAGCGCTGCCATGGGTGCGGGTGAGAGAAAGCAGTAGGCCACATCGAAGTCGGCCAAGTCGGTGCGCCACAGGCTGACATAGCGAATGCGGCAGTTACTCCGACCCAGGCTACGCAGCCAGGCGATGGCAAAGGACAGCGGCGCGGTCTCGACACCGACGAACTGCGCCTCGGGAAACCGCCGTGCCAGGCATAACAACGCGCCTGCCGGGCCACAGCCGAGGTCAACAAAACGAAAATCTGGCGCGCGCCGCTCCAACCAGGTCGCCAGCGCATCGGTGCTACGGGCGCCTGTCAGGTAAAGCGGCACACGCTCACTGATGCTGTTCCAGTTGAGCAACAGCACCAGCACGAAGCCCAGCAAAAACAACCAGGAGGGCAGCGCTGCGCCGTTGGCCAGCAGCACGGCGGGTACAAACGCCAGGCTCAGCCCCCACCACCAAATCGACAACCCCATGCGCCGCACTAGCCAGGCAGCGACAGCGCCCTGCACCAGCCCCACGCTCAACGGACTGAAACGCCAACCCCCGAGCTGCAGCGCAGCGACCACAGCGATAGCCACCACCATACACGCCACCACTTGCGCCAGCAGCGCACCTAACGCCGGATAACGCCCAACCAGCCCCATCCATGCCGCCATCATCACCCTCCCCAGGCCAGGGCCTCAGTGTACCTGCTCGCTCGGGAGCCGGCTGCGCCATGCTAGACTCGCGCGCATCGCAACAATCGCTCATCACTCGGAAGCCCCATGGCCAAACGCCAACTCAACCGCCGGCAAAACTGGCGCATCGAAAAAATCCAGGGCGAGCGCGCCGCCCGCGCCGCCAAGCGCGAATCCCAGGCCGTGCAGATTCTCGAAGGCGGCGACCTCGGCCCCGAGCAGACCGGCCTGATCATCGCCCACTTTGGCGTACAGATCGAAGTCGAAGCGCTGGATGGCGAACTGGCGGGTCAGGTGTTCCGCTGCCACCTGCGCGCCAACCTGCCGACCATGGTCACGGGCGATCAGGTGGTATGGCGGGCAGGCAACCAGGGTATCGGCGTGATAGTCGCGCAGCTGCCGCGCAGCACCGAGCTGTGTCGTCCGGACACCCGCGGCCAGCTCAAGCCGGTGGCGGCCAACGTCGATCTGATCGTGATCGTCTTCGCCCCGCTGCCCGAGCCCCACGCCAACCTGATCGACCGCTATCTAGTGGCTGCCGAACACGCCGGCATTCGTCCGCTGCTACTGCTGAACAAGGCCGACCTGATCGACGAGCAAAACGCCGTGGCGCTCAACGCCATGCTCGCCGTCTACCGCCAGCTCGGCTACCCACTGCTGGAGGTGTCCGCCCATCAGGGCGATGGCATGGAGCAGTTGCAGCAGCAGCTGGACGGCCACGTCAGCGTATTCGTTGGCCAGTCCGGGGTTGGCAAGTCATCGCTGGTCAACAGCCTGCTACCGGAAGTCGACACCCGCGTCGGTCCGCTGTCGGAGCTGACCGGCAAGGGCACCCACACCACCACCACCGCGCGACTGTTCCACTTCCCCCGCGGCGGCGAACTGATCGACTCCCCCGGGATTCGCGAGTTCGGCCTGGTGCATGTCAGCCGTGATGACGTCGAAGCAGGCTTTATCGAATTCGGCGAGCTGATCGGCCAATGCCGCTTTCGCGACTGCAAGCATGACCGCGAACCCGGCTGTGCCCTGCTCAAGGCTCTTGAGGAAGGCCGCGTGCATCCCCAGCGCATGGCCAGTTATCGGCATATTCTGGCCAGCCTGCCCGAACCTGACTATTGACGGGATACACCTACAAAAAAGCCGCGTCGAACGCGGCTTTTTTGTAGGGCGCGGCGGCTTACTGCTGGTCCATCTGCAACACGCCATCTTCGAAGATATTCAAGCGCTCACGTAGCTCACCCGACTGCAGCGGCTCGGCGGCCGGCGGCTGAGCCGGGGCATCGCCTGGCGCCGCCGGAGGCGCTTCGCCGCCCGTTTGCTCACCCTCGATATCGCGCTGGGCACGCTTGGTCAGGACCGTGATGTCGATGCGCCGATTGACCGGATTGAGCGGGTCCTGCCGGTCGAACAGCGCCGACGAGGCATAACCCACCACCCGCGCCAGTTGATCCTCTTCATAACCGCCGGCGATCAGCACCCGCCGTGCCGCATTGGCGCGATTGGCAGACAGCTCCCAGTTACCGAAATCGCCTGCACCGGCAAACGGCTTGGCGTCGGTATGGCCACTGATGCTGATCTTGTTCGGCACGGCCTTGATGGTATCGACCAGGGCCAGCAGGATGTCTTCGAAATACGGCTGCAGCTGCGAGCTGCCACTGGCGAACATCGGCCGATTTTCGGCATCCATGATCTGGATACGCAAACCGTCCTGGGTGATCTCGAACAGAATCTGATCCTTGAAGCGCTGCAGCTGCGGGTCTTCCTCGACCTTGTTCTGCAGTTCCTGCAACAGCAGCTCCAGACGTTCGCGCTCAACTTCCTCGGCAATGCTCTCGGCCTGGGCCGCATCGATCTGCGCCTGGTCGGGTTGGTCGGTTGCTGCCTTCGAGTCTGTATCAAGGGCCTGGCTGTCGGGCTCCGACTCGGGATTGAGCGTGCGGTCCGGCGCCGGCGTCGGTGTGCCGCCCAGGTCAATCACATAGGGGCTGGCGCTTTCGGAAAAGCCGACGGGGTCCTGGAAATAACCGGAGATAAGTTTTTTCTGCTCCGGGGTCGCTGTGGTCATCAGCCACATCACCAGGAAGAAGGCCATCATCGCCGTGGCAAAGTCGGCAAAGGCGATCTTCCAGGCGCCGCCATGGTGACCACCGGCAACCTTCTTGACCCGTTTGACGATGATTGGCTGATTGTTTTCCATGACTGCTATCAGCCCCCACGCATGGCCTGTTCAAGCTCACTGAAACTGGGCCGGTGCGCCGGGTACAGGACTTTGCGGGAGAATTCCACCGCCAGCGACGGCGGCATGCCCGATGCCGAAGCAACCAGGCCAGCCTTGATCGCTTCATAGACGTTTATCTCTTCCTTGGCGTCATGCTCCAGGGCATTGGACAACGGCCCGAAGAAACCGTACGAGGCCAGGATACCGAGGAAGGTACCGACCAGCGCGGTACCCACCTTCTGACCGATTTCCGCGTTATCCGCCTCGGCCAGAATCGACATGGTGATCACGATCCCCAGTACGGCAGCCACGATCCCCATCGCCGGCATGCCATCGGCGACCTTGGCCACTGCATGGGCGGGATGCTCAAGCTCCTCCTTGAGGCTGGCGATTTCCATATCGAACAGCCCTTCCAGCTCATGGGGCGCCATATTGCCGGAGGACATGATGCGCAGGTAATCGCAGATAAACGCGGTCATGCGCTCGTCTTTCAGAATCCCCGGGTACTTGCTGAAGATCGGGCTGGCTGCCGGGTCTTCGACATCGGCCTCGATGGCCATCATGCCTTCGCGCCGACTTTTGTTGAGGATTTCATAAAGCAGGCGCAACACTTCCAGGTAGTAAGTGTGGGTGAAGCGCGAGCTGAACATCTTCAGCGACTTCTTGAACACGGTCATGAAAGCGCTGCCGGGGTTGGCCTGCAAAAAGGCACCCAGCGCGGCGCCGCCGATGATCAGCACCTCGAAAGGGTGGACCAGGGCCATGAACTGTCCGCCAGACAGGATGAACCCGCCCAGCACACAACCAAAAACAACGATGATGCCAAGAATTTTAATCATAAAAACGCAGGAGCCAGAGCCGGTAGTAAGGGTTTTGCAAAACAACCCTTCTATTTATCGGAAGTTGTGCGCGAGACTATAGCCAGTTAAGGCTAAAAGCCAGTTTGGCTCAACCCCCATGAACCTACCGCGCCCCCGCACTCTCGATGCCTGGCTCAAGCTGCTGGAAGGCCTGCAGCTGCCTGTTGCGAGCGAGACTCATCTACAGGTTTGTCGTGCTCTCGGCGACAGCCGCCGCTCGATCCGCGAGATCGCCGGCATGATGCAGGCCAGCCCTGCCTTGGTGCTCGCGGTGATGCGCGAAGCCAACCGCAAAGGCTCGGTGCTCAGCGAGCCAGCGGAAAGCCTGGAAAGCGCCCTGAACCGCCTGGGACTGCAGCGAGCGACGGCACTGCTGGAGCGCCAGCCCAGCCTGCCTGAAAGTGAGATTGCCCCCGCGCTACGCCAGGTGCTGCTGATCAGCCAGCATGCGACACAACAGGCAAACGGCCTGTTCAGCGGCCGCCTGGCCCGCTTGTGGCAGGAAATTCACTGGGGCAGCCTGCTGTTCCTCGCGCCCCTATGGTCGTTGCTGGCGGCATACCCGGAACTGCTAGAGGCCTGGGAGCAGCGGGTGCTGATCAAGGGTGAGCCGGCGATTCGTGTTGAACGGGAGCTGCTTGGCGTGCCCTTGCTCAAGCTCTGCCTGGCACTGGTCGAACGCTGGAATTTGCCAGAATGGATTATCGAGGGTTACCGCCTGCTGGTTGCCGATCGCCGCCTGCTGGTCAAAGCCCTGCATATCGCCCGTAACAACGACCATCCGCTGCAACAGCAGCAGTGCCTGGACGATGACAGTCACCTGCGGCGCTGGCTGACCCACCCGGGCAACAGCATTCTGCTGGCCAACGGCCTGGCGCTGTCGGCCCATGCATCCTGGAGCGGCCCGCACAGCCTGCGCTGGCAGCGTCTGGCTGGCTTGTACCTGCAGGTGCCATTGGACGGCTTGCAACAGCTGGTCCACCAGCAGGCAGTAAGCAGCGCACAAAGCCTGGCCGAACATGGCCTCTGGCACCCCGCCGAGGCATTGCTCTGGCCGACCGGCAGCAGCCATTTGCGCGCCCTGCAACCACCTGCAGCGAAACCTGCGAATGTCAGCCAATGGCGGCAGTTGTGCGGCCAGCTACTGGCCCAACCCAGCACCTTCAGTAACATCCTGCAACTCAGTACCACCGCCTGCGCAGCGCTGCAGGCCTGTGGCATGCAGCGCGTGCTGATTCTGCTTGCCGATCGTCAGCACACGCGTCTGCTCGCACAGCAGAGCGCCGGTCTGAGCAAGGCCGCGTCCGGCCTCAGCCTGGACCCGCAAAACAGCCAAGTGCTGCGTCGCTTGCTGCAGGCACCGGCGCAGTTGCGCCTGACGCCCGCCAATATCGCCCAGTTTTCGGCCCTGCTGCCCGGCGCACTGAAAGGGCTGTTTCCCAGCGAGCACCTGCTGATCCGTTCACTGGCCAACAATGGCCGGGTCGTCATGCTGCTATTCGCCGACCAGGGCGGCACCCCCATTGCAGAGCCAACCCTGCAGGCGGTGGGCAAGACCATGCAGTGCATCGAGCGCGCGCTGGACAGCTTCGCCCACCGTGCACGCTGAGCCCAGCCGTGATGGCAACGCGCGAATGGCCTTTGGGCTACAATCGGGCCTTTCGTTAGCCTGAGGCCGCGCATGTCCGCCTTCGATACTCTGCCGCTGGTGATTGAGCCAGCCGAACTGGCCAGCCGCCTGGACGCTCCCGAGCTGATTCTGGTCGACCTGACCAGCACCGCCCGTTATACCGCCGGCCACCTGCCAGGCGCTCGCTTCGTCGATCCCAAACGCACCCAGCTCGGTCAGCCTCCGGCCCCTGGTCTGTTGCCCGCGCAGGCTGACCTGGAAGCCCTGTTCGCCGAACTGGGGCACCGTGACGAGGCCGTCTACGTGGTGTACGACGACGAAGGCGGCGGCTGGGCTGGGCGTTTTATCTGGCTGCTCGACGTCATTGGTCACGCGCATTACCACTACCTCGACGGCGGCCTGCATGCGTGGCTGGAGGCAGACCTGCCGCTGAGCCAGGAACAACCAGCCGCCGCCAGCGGCACCCTGCAACTGACCCTGCACGAGGCACCCACGGCAACCCGCAGCTACCTGCAAAGCCGCCTTGGTGCCAGCGACCTGGCGATCTGGGACGCCCGTGGCCCGCTGGAGTACAGCGGTGAGAAGGCGCTGACAGCGCGAGCCGGGCATATCCCCGGTGCGGTCAATTTTGAATGGACCGCTGGCATGGACCCGAGCCGCGCCCTGCGCATGCGCCAGGACCTGCCTGCCATGCTGACCGCGCTGGGCATTACGCCCGACAAAGAAGTGATCACCCACTGCCAGACACATCACCGCTCAGGCTTCACCTACCTGGTCGCCAAAGCCCTGGGCTACCCCCGGGTAAAAGCCTACGCCGGCTCATGGGGCGAATGGGGCAACCACCCCGACACCCCTATCGAACGCTGATTATCTACTTCTCGCGCCGCCTCGCTTGCGGCTCTCAAGGAATGCCCCATGAAGCAACGTCTGTTCATCATCAGCCAGTACCTGCTGCCCCATCACCTGCTGTCGCGCTTGATCGGTTGCCTGGCCGAGTGCCGTATCGCGTGGATCAAGAATCCGCTGATCAAGGCGTTTGCCAAGCACTACCAGGTCGACATGAGTGAAGCCCAGGTCGAATCGCTGAGTGCTTACGAGCACTTCAACGCCTTTTTCACCCGCGCCCTCAAGGAAGGTGCGCGTCCACTGGACAACGCCGCCGACGCCGTTCTCTGCCCCGCCGACGGTGCCATCAGCCAGCTCGGGCGCATCGAGCATGGGCGTATCTTCCAGGCCAAGGGCCACAGTTTCAGCGTGGTCGAACTGCTCGGCGGCGACAGCGCCCTGGCCGCGCCCTTCATGGGCGGTGAGTTTGCCACCGTGTACCTCTCGCCCAAGGACTACCACCGTGTGCACATGCCGCTGAGCGGCACCCTGCGCGAGATGGTCTACGTGCCTGGCCGCCTGTTCTCGGTCAACCAGACCACCGCAGAAAACGTCCCAGAGCTGTTCGCCCGCAATGAGCGCGTGGTCTGCATCTTCGATACCGAGCGTGGCCCCATGGCGGTCGTGCTGGTTGGCGCGATGATCGTCGCCTCGGTGGAAACCGTCTGGGCCGGCCTGGTCACGCCGCCGGCACGCCAACTCAAGCGGACCCGCTATGACGAAACGGCGCGCGCGCCAGTTGTGCTGGAAAAAGGCGCCGAACTGGGGCGCTTCAAGCTCGGCTCCACGGCCATCGTGCTGTTTGGCCCCGACCAGGTGCAGTGGGCCGAGAGCCTGGGCGCCAATAGCGGCGTTCGCATGGGGCAGTGCCTCGGCAGCCGTGTCTGAATAAGTGATATTCGCCGTGGCGCCCCTTGGCGAAACGGCGAAGCTGCTGCCACTTATGGGGGCCGACTGAACCCGGCTTGGCTGCGGTGGTCGACAGATACTGCTAGAGTTCGGGACATTACCGATAATCAAAACCGCCCTGCGCCAGTGCTGGAGCCCCCGATTTAGATGGATAAACAGAGCCCCTTCTTGCTACTTCGTGTGCCCACACCGACCAAGCAGAGCCTGTCCTTCTGTGAAGCCACCCCGCGCGAATTGAAGCGCTGGATCGCCGGGTTACCCAAAGCCAATATTGGCGAAACGGCTCGCCAGCTGTACCAGGCACTGGTTGAAATCAATCAGTTGCTGACCCCCTCCGACAACCGCCTGCAACTGCTGGAGCTGCTGCGCCCAGAGGTGTATTTCGTCTGCAAACACCTGGAGCGGCACTTTCTCAGCCAGGCCATCGTCCTCGACGAGCGCCCGCGCAAGGTCGCCAACCTGTGTCAGGCACTGCAGAACCACCTCGCCGTCGGCTACAAGCTGATCATCGCGCGCATGGCTGCGCCGACCGGACGCGAGCGCAACCAGCTACTCAGCATTGCCCTGCAACGGGCCAGTCACAGCCTGTGTGGGCCACTCATTCGCGCCAGCCAGCTGTACTGCCCAGTTCCCGAAGGGCTCTGGCTGGAGCTGCATCAGTTGTATCAGATCGCTCAGGACGCCCAGCTGCAGACAGCGATCATTCGCGACCCACTGGCCAAACACACCGAAGGCCTCAGCGTCGAGCAAACCTACCTGGTTGCCCTGCTGCTGGGCTGCGCACGCTGCAATCAGATGCGTCAAAGCGCAATCGCACGCCTGGCCGAGGTGCTCGAACCCTGGAGCGCCCTGGTGCGCCTGCAACCGCGCAAAGCCAGCGCCAGCCTGTTTGCCGTGGCGCCACAGCTCGACGGCCCGCCGCGTTACACCTCGCTGTACCAGCCGAGCGAATTGCAGAATGCGCTGGGCATCGACCCCACACCCCTGGTCGACGCGATCAAGGAACACCTGGAGGGCACTGCTAGCCCGCGCCTGCTTGTGCCCGAAGGTTTCAGCATCGACATGCTCCAGCACCTCAGCGCCGCCTGGGGCGATATTTCCGAGCGGACCTTCCAGCGTACCCAAGGCCAGGGCGGCATGACCCTGTGCATTGGCATGAGCGCGCTGCACTTCTACCTGGCAGGCAAAAAACCGTTCAAGGATGTCCTGCAGCTACCGGTCGAGGCGAGCCCGACTGCAGTCTTCAAGCTACAGACCGGTGCATCGGACATCTGGGCCAACGCCTTCGATGCGCAAAAGCACAATAACTGGGAAAACGGCATGCCCTTCGAGGAAATCGAATATGCCAAGCCGCCCAGTGGCGATGCCCCTGCCAGTGAAACAAATGGTACAGGCGATAGTTTTCCGACCTTCGAGCTGCCCATCGTCAACCACAGCCCGGGCGGCTACTGCCTGTCCTGGCCCAAGGATGTCCCCAGCCAATTGCAGGCCGGCGAACTGCTCGGCGTCCAGGATTCCCCCGAACAGGGCTGGAGCGTCGCCGTCGTGCGCTGGATCCGCCAGGTCCGTGGTGGCGGTACGCAGATGGGCATCGAATTGATCGCCCCCCACGCCCAGGCCTGTGGCTTGCAACTGGTGCGCAAGGCCGAGCAGAACAGCCAGTACCTGCGCGCCCTACTGCTGCCGGAAATCAGCGCCATCTCGCGCCCGGCCACAGTGATCACGCCGCGCCTGCCATTTCAGGAAGGCAACAAGGTGATGATCAATATCCGCGGCGTCGAACGCCGCGCCGTACTCAGCTCGCGACAGACCAGTACGGGCAGTTTCAGCCAATTCGAATACCGCAGCGTCGAGCAGAATACGCTCGATGAGCGGGCACCCGTCACACCTGCGGGAACCCACGTGCCAGGCGGGGAGGAAGACTTTGACTCACTCTGGAAGTCGCTGTAGATTCCTGGCTCAGCATATTTCGCCGCCGCTTCGCGCCTGCTTGGCGCAGACCTGATCCCGCCATGGCCATCGAGAAAAAAACCATAAGGCTCCTGCTACTCGAGGACTCGCAAAACGAGGCCGAGCGTATCGTAAGCCTGTTTCGCAATGCCGGTAACGCGACGCGCGTGCACCGCCTGACCTCCAGTGACGACCTTGCCCAGGCCTTCCAGCAAAGCTGGGACTTGCTGATCTGCGCGCCCAGCAGCGAAGCGCTCGAACCAGGCGAAGCGATCAATGCGATCCGCCGCCAGGCCAAGGATATTCCGGTCATCCAACTGCTGGCCGACAATGACTCCGACAGCATCACCGACGCCCTGATGCTTGGCGCTCAGGACGCGCTGCCCCAGGGCGAAGACGAGCGCCTGGTGCTGGTGGCCAAACGTGAGCTGGCCAATCTGGAAGAGCGCCGTGCCCGGCGGATGGCCGAAGTGGCCCTGCGTGAGGCGGAAAAACGCTGCCAGTTGCTGCTGGAAAGCTCGGTCGATGCAATCACCTATGTGCACGACGGCATGCATATCTACGCCAACCGTGCCTACCTGGAGCTGTTCGCCTACGAAGATGCCGAAGAGCTCGAAGGCATGCCGATGATCGACCTGATCGGCGGCAGCGACCAGAGCAGCTTCAAGGACTTTCTGAAGAACTACCAGAATGCCGACGGCAGCGCCGAACTGACCTGCAGCGGGGTCAAGGCCGACGGCCAGACCTTCCAGGCGCGCATGAGCTTTTCCCCGGCCACTTACGATGGCGAACCCTGCACCCAGGTGGTGATCCGCGCCGAAGGCTCGAATGCCGAGCTGGAAGAAAAGCTGCGCGAGATCAGCAGCCAGGATCTGGTCACCGGCCTGTACAACCGCATCTACTTCCTCGAGTTGATGGACAGTGCCGCCGAGCGCGCCGTGAGTCACGGCCAGCCAGCCAGCCTCGCCTATATCCGCGTCGATCGCTATGCCCCGCTGCTCGCCGAAGTCGGGCTGGCCGGCATCGATTTGCTGCTCACCGACCTGGCCAACCTGCTGCGCGCACACTTCCCGGACGATGCCCAACTGGCCCGTTTTGGCGATGATGTGTTTGCCGTCCTGCAACCCGGCAAAACCCCCGAGCAGTGCCAAGACATCCTGAAGGCCCTGCTGCGCAAGATCGAAGCTCACCTGTTCGACGTCAGCGGCCGTACGGCCCAGACCACGCTGTCGATCGGTGTTGCTGGGGTTAACGAGAAGACACCCAAGGCCCAGGAAGTCGTTGATCGCGCCCACCGCTGCGCCGACGAACTGAGCGAAGGCAACACCCTCAAACTGTTCAACCCGGCCGACGAACTGGCGGCCGCGGCCAACCGTGGCAACGTCATTGCCATGGTCCAACAGGCCCTGGAGCACAACAGCTTCCGCCTGCTGTTTCAGCCGATCATCAGCTTGCGCGGTGACAACTTCGAGCACTACGAGGTGCTCCTGCGCCTGCTCAGCCCCCAGGGTGAAGAAGTACCGCCACCGGACTTCCTCAATGCGGCCAAAGAAGCCGGTCTAGGCGAGAAAATCGATCGTTGGGTGATCCTCAACTCGATCAAGCTACTCGCTGATCACCGCAGCAAAGGCCACAACACGCGCCTGTTTGTGCACCTGTCCAGCGCCAGCCTGCAAGATCAGACCCTGCTGCCCTGGCTCAGCGTGGCCCTCAAGGCCGCGCGCCTGCCCTCAGATTCGCTGGTCTTCCAGTTCAGCGAACCGGATGCGATCGCCTACCTCAAGCAGGCCAAGCATGTGACCCAGGGCCTGGCCGAACTGCATTGCAAGGTCGCCCTGAGCCAGTTCGGCTGCTCGCTGAACCCGTTCAACACGCTCAAGCACCTGCAGGTCGATTTTGTGAAGGTCGACGGCTCGTTCTCCCAGGACCTGAGCATCCCCGACAATCAGGAAGCCCTGAAGACCCTGCTGGCCAGCCTGCATGCCCAGGCCAAGCTGACCATCGTGCCCTATGTCGAGAGCGCCAGCGTGCTGGCCACACTCTGGCAGGCCGGGGTCAACTACATCCAGGGTTACTACCTGCAAGGCCCCAGCCAGTCGATGAACTACGACTTCTCCGCCGACGACGAATAAGCCTGCGGCCACCGCAAGGTGGCCTGCGCGACTCACTCCAGACTGTCGCGATCGCGAAACCCGAGCAGATAGAGAATGCCATCCAGGCCAAGGGTCGAGATCGCCTGTTTGGCCGATTGCTTGACCAGCGGTTTGGCGCGGAAGGCCACACCCAGCCCGGCGATGGCCAGCATCGGCAGATCATTCGCGCCGTCGCCCACGGCGATGGTCTGCTCCAGGCGCAAACCTTCCTTGGCTGCCAACTCACGCAGCAAGTCGGCCTTGCGCTGGGCATCGACAATCGGCTCAACGGCAATGCCCGTCACCTGGCCATCGACAATCTGCAGCTCGTTGGCAAACACATAGTCGATCCCCAGCTTGGCTTGCAGCTGCTTGGCGAAATAGGTGAACCCCCCCGAGAGGATCGCCGTCTTGTAGCCCAGCCGCTTGAGTTCGGCGAACAGGGTTTCGGCGCCTTCGGTCAGGCGCAGCGAGGCGCCGATGTCTTCGAGGACGGTTTCCGGCAGGCCCTTGAGCAACGCCAGGCGTTCACGAAAGCTGGCGGCAAAGTCCAGCTCACCACGCATCGCCCGCTCGGTAATCGCCGATACCTGCTCACCCACGCCGGCGGCCTTGGCCAGCTCGTCGATGACCTCGGCTTCGATCAGCGTCGAATCCATGTCGAATACCGCCAGGCGCCGGTTGCGGCGGAACAGCGAGTCGCGCTGAAAGGCGATATCGACATTCAGAGCCTGGGCCACGCTGAGGAACTCGGCGCGCAACGCCGCCGGGTCCTGCGGCTCGCCACGCACGGAGAACTCGATGCACCCCTTGCCCTGATCCAGTGGCGTGTCCAGCGGCATGCGTCCGGACAGTCGGTCGATATGATCGATATTCAGGTCATAGCGCGCGGTGATCGCACTGACGCGCTGCAACTGCTCGGCAGTGACCTTGCGCGTGAGCAGCGTGACGATATGCCGAGCCTTGCCCTGGCCGGCCACCCACTGCTGATAGTCCGCTTCGGTCACCGGGGTGAAACGCACCTGCTGGTCCAGCTTGTAGGCGGTGAACAGCACATCCTTGAGTACCGAAGATGCCTGCTCGGTACCGGGAATTTCCACCAGGATGCCAAACGACAGGGTGTCGTGAATCACCGCCTGGCCGATGTCGAGGATGGTTACCCCGCCGCTGGCCAGAACGCCGGTGATAGCCGCAGTGAGGCCGGGGCGGTCCTCACCGGTGATGTTGATCAGGACGATTTCGCGCAAGGCGCACCCTCCGGGGCAGTGATGAACGGTCAAGGTGCAGCGTATACGCGCCCGGACCAGAGAAAAGGCGCACATTCTACCCATATTCCCCGCTGTACGGGCATGCGCAGCGCTTTGCCCTGTGCGGGTCGGTCGTTATACTGCGCGGCACTTTCAGTCGATAAGAGCCGAGCTCTGTGAACCGGCCCGCCCCCGTAAAACCCGATAATTTCTTCCTCCTGCTGTTCAACGCCCTGCGTCAGCGTCGCGTCCCCCTGGCCCTGCGTATCGCCAGCCACAGTTTGCTGCTGGTAGCCCTGGCTCTGCTGATCTACGCCTGGGTCATCGGCATGCAGTTCAAGCATGCGATGCAGCAACAGGCCGAAGCCCTGGGCACCAGCCTGATCACCCAGACCGCGACCTCAGCCACCGAACTGCTGGTGTCCAACGACATCCTCAGCCTCAACGTGCTGCTCAATAACCTGGTGAAAAACCCGCTGGTCGCCCATGCGGCGATCTACAGCGTGGACAACCGCATCCTCGCCGAGGCCGGCAGCCGGCCAAGCAAGAACATGCTGGGGGAAACCGACGGCCTGTATTCGACCCCGATCACCTTCCAGGAAGTGATCGCCGGGCAGTTGCGCATCAGCCTGGACATGCAGCAGTTCGAACAGCCCATGACCATCAGCCTGCAGAGCATGGGCATTCTCAGCCTGATTCTGCTGGCGCTGACCCTGTCGCTGAGCCTGCGCCTGGGCCGCCACATCTCGACGCCACTGCTGCAGCTGCGGGTATGGCTGCGCGACCCGGATGACCCCGCCCCAGGCGCCGGACGCCAGGATGAGATCGGCGATCTGGCGCGCCAACTGCAGGCGCGCCTGGTGCCGGAGAAGCCGGAGGTCGAATACGAAGAAGAGCCAGAGGTCTTCCTCGATGACGACGCCCTGCACCCCCATGACGACGATGACTACGCGGAGGACGAGGCCTTTCAGGTGCGCGACCTGCGTGACGCCAGCTTCGACGACGGCCCGACCTTCGCAGACGAACGCCCTCATCGCCAGGCGGCAATAACGCCAGACGACGATCCCTTCGCCGACCTGCAGGACCACAGGTTCCACGCCCCACCAGTTGCCGCGCCAGCAGCGCCTCAGCCCAGCGCCGTCCTGGCGATTCAATTGGGCGCCCAGGAGCAACTGCGCCGCTTGCCGCGTGCCCGCCTGATGGACTTGCTGGAGCGCTACCGCGACTGCCTCAACCAGGCCGCCGAACTGTATCAGGGCGAACTGCACACACTCAGCGATGGCAGCAGCCTGATGCTGTTCCACCGCCAGGACAGCGGCGAAGACTACCTGACCCACGCCATCTGCTGTGGCGAGCTGATGCGCGCCCTGGGCCATGCCCTGCAGATCGAAGTGGCCGACAGCGGCATTACCCTGCAGCTGCAACTCGGCCTGACCCAGGGCGAAGGCCTGGCGCAGATGAGCCAGGGCGACCTGCTACTTAGTGATACCGCACAAAGCGCCCTGGCCCTGTCGCAGCACAGCCGCAACCTGCTGCTGCTAGAGCGGCAGATTGGTGACGACCCGCTGGTGCGTGAGCATGCGCGGATTCGCGCCATCGCCAGCCCCGAGGGCGCCTGCTGCGTCGAGCGTCTGCTTGAGCCTTACCCGGCGCTGCTGGAGCGCCAGCTGGCGCGTATGCACGAGCACCTGTAGCGCAGCTAAAACACGCTAAGGGCTCAAGCAAAAGTCTATGCCCCAAAACCATGTTGCAGCCCGTGCAAGCCATAACGCAGCGCCCGCGTGAGCCGCCAACATGTGTAGGAGCCCCGCCTCGGGGCGAATCGCTTGCAGCCATTCAGTGACTTCGGCGTGGCCTATGGTATTCACAAAAGCAGTGCCGCCGCGCGACACATATAGGGACATAGCCAAACAAAAAGCCGCGCCCCAATAAGGGTCGCGGCTTTTTTCGTTACCGGATAGTGAGTCTCGCCATGCGGCGCGTTAAAGCGACGTAATCAGAAGCGAAAAACCTCTGCATCGATACGAATCGGCTCAGCCACGGGCATGCGCGGAGGGGCTTCAGGCTTGGCAGGTGTCGCTGGCGCCTTTTTACGCGCCGCGTCTGCCTGGGCCACGCTCTCTGCCTTGTCAGCGCTACGCACTGCAGAGGCCAACTGAGTAACGAGCTTCTGCATGACCCGGCTCTGCGCCTGCACCTGATCCGCCAACCCACCCTGATGAGGTTCCTCCAGGCGAATCAGACGGCCATTGAGCAGCTTGCCGTCCTTGCTCAGCAGGCTCCATTGCGCCTCAAGCACAGCCGGGCGGCTGGGCCCGGAATCCAGGCGGCTGATCGCCAGTTTGATCTGCACCTGGGGCACAAAACCCGGCGCGGCCGGCGCCAGCACCAGGCGTTGGGTGTCCAGTTGCGCGGCCAGTTGCCGCAGCAGTTGCTGATCGATGTCCGCTGCCAGGCTACCTGCCCAACGCCCGCCGGTAGCGGTGGTCAGGCTGCCATCTTCCTGGCGCTGCAGCAGAGCTTCACGCTGCAGGTAGTCGGCGATGGATATTGGGCCGAGCAAGACCGCAATGCCTTCCTCGTTAACCGGCGCATGAGCCGGACCTGCATCGAGCTGGTACAGCGGCACTGGCGCATTGCTTACGCAGGCGCTCAGCACGGTGGCCAGCAGCAGGCCCAGGGGTAGACGTACGACGTTCATCACTCTCTTCCGGCCGGCGAACAGGGCCGGCAGTCAAAATCGGGTTGGCAGGCCAGCGGCTGGGGCATGACGCCGAGCGCGGTCCTGCTCATGGCGCCCGCTATCGGTACGCCACAAGACGGTATCATCCTTGAAACTGCGCCATGACTCCAGCGCCGCCCGCACAAAGGCCCTAAGAGAATCTCAAACCTCGACGAGCAGGCTGTCGACGCGTTGGAAGCCCCGCGGCAACTTGTTACCACGCCGCCCACGCTCACCCTTGTAGTGCTCCAGGTCATCGGCCTTGAGCGACAAGGTGCGCTTGCCAGCCTGCAGCACCAGGGTGGCCCCAGCAGGTAGAACGGCCAGGTCAGTGAGGTACTCCTCGCGGCTGGCGACCCGCTCACCGGGGATGCCGATGATCTTGTTGCCCTTGCCTTTACCCAACTGCGGCAGGTCGGCAACCTTGAACAGCAACAGACGCCCTTCGGTGGTCACCGCCGCCAGCCAGTCCTCCTCGCGCTGGGTCAGGGGTTTGGGCGGTACCACACGCGCACCTGCCGGCAGGCTGAGCAGGGCCTTGCCGGCCTTGTTCTTGGCCTGCAGGTCTTCGCCCTTGACCACGAAACCGTAGCCAGCGTCCGAGGCGATCACGTACAGCGCCTCGTCATCCGGCAGCAGCACGCACTCGAAGGTCGCACCCGGTGGCGGCGTCAGACGGCCGGTCAGCGGCTCACCCTGACCACGGGCCGAGGGCAGCGAATGCGCCGCCAGGGAATAACTGCGCCCGGTGGAGTCGATAAACACCGCGTACTGGTTAGAGCGCCCCGCCGCCGCCGCCTTGAAGCCGTCACCGGCCTTGTAGGACAGCCCTGTAGCATCGATGTCGTGACCCTTGGCGCAGCGCGCCCAGCCCTTCTCGGAGATCACCACGGTGACCGGCTCGGTCGGCATCAGCTCGGTTTCGGAGAGGGCACGGGCTTCGGCGCGGGCAACGATCGGCGAGCGACGGTCGTCGCCGTATTTTTCCGCATCGTCGATGATTTCCTTGCGCACCAGCTTCTTCAGCTTGGCTTCGCTACCCAGCAGCGCCAGCAGTTTTTCGCGTTCCTTGGCCAGCTCGTCCTGCTCGCCACGGATCTTCATCTCTTCCAGGCGCGCCAGCTGACGCAGGCGGGTGTCGAGGATGTAATCGGCCTGAATGTCGGTCAGCTCGAAGCGCGCCATCAGCACGGCTTTGGGCTGGTCTTCGGTGCGGATGATATGGATCACTTCATCCAGGTTGAGGAAGGCGACCAGCAAGCCTTCCAACAGGTGCAGGCGACGCTCGACCTTGTCCAGGCGGAACTGCAGACGCCGGCGCACAGTGCCAACGCGGTACTCCAGCCATTCGCGCAGCAGCTGGCGCAGGTTCTTCACCTGTGGCCGGCCGTCCAGGCCGATGACGTTGGTGTTGACCCGGTAGCTCGACTCCAGGTCGGTGGTGGCGAACAGGTGGGTCATCAGCTCGTCGGCATCCACCCGGTTGGAGCGCGGAATGATGACGATGCGGCATGGGTGCTCATGGTCCGACTCGTCGCGCAGGTCAGCAACCATCGGCAGCTTCTTGGCCTGCATCTGCCCGGCGATCTGCTCCAGCACCTTGGAGCCGGACACCTGATGGGGCAAGGAGGTGACCACGATGTCGCCATCCTCGATGCGGTACACCGCGCGCATGCGCACCGAGCCGCGGCCGGTTTCGTAGATTTTCAGCAGGTCGGCGCGCGGCGTGATGATCTCCGCCTCGGTCGGGTAATCCGGGCCGAGGACGTGCTCACAGAGCTGCTCGACCGTGGCATTGGGCTCATCCAGCAGGCGCACGCAGGCCGCCGCGACCTCGCGCAGGTTATGCGGCGGCACGTCGGTGGCCATGCCCACGGCGATGCCGGTGGTGCCGTTGAGCAGCAGGTTGGGCAGGCGCGCCGGCAGGGTCGCGGGCTCGTTGAGGGTGCCGTCGAAGTTCGGCACCCAGTCCACGGTGCCCTGGCCCAGCTCGGTGAGCAGCACTTCCGAGTAACGCGACAGGCGCGCCTCGGTGTAACGCATGGCGGCGAAGGATTTCGGATCATCCGGCGCACCCCAGTTGCCCTGACCATCGACCAGGGTGTAGCGGTAGCTGAACGGCTGCGCCATCAGCACCATGGCCTCGTAGCAGGCGCTGTCGCCGTGGGGGTGGAACTTGCCGAGCACGTCGCCGACGGTACGCGCCGACTTCTTGTGCTTGGAGTCGGCATCCAGACCCAGCTCGCTCATGGCGTAGATGATGCGTCGCTGCACCGGCTTGAGGCCGTCGCCGATATGCGGCAGGGCGCGGTCCATGATCACGTACATGGAGTAGTTGAGATAAGCCTGCTCGGTAAAGTCGGCAAGGGATCGGCGTTCGACGCCGTCCAGGCTCAAATCAAGGGGTTCGCTCATGCGTGCCTCATTGCAAGGTGGTTTGGCGCAGCACCAGGGTGCCGTCGCGCTGGGTAAATTCGAGTTGTTTCAGGGCGCTCATGCCGAGCAGTACCTCATCGCCGAGCATGCCGGGGGCGATCAGCGCCGCCACGTCATGCAGCACAATGTCACCGACCTGCAGGCGTTCGAGCCGTGTGCGGTGGGCGGTGGCCTGGCCATTGGCGGTTTGAATCTGCACCGGCGCACCGCTGGGCAGACGCAACCGCTCGGCTAACGCCGCCGGCACTGCCACCTGGGTCGCCCCCGTGTCGAGCAGGAAGGTCACCGGCTGCCCGTTGATCTGTCCGTCGGCCACGTAATGCCCCTGGCGACTGCTGAGCAGGCGCACTTCAATGAAGTCCGCACCGTGTACCGAGAGCGGCTGCTGATTGGGGTTGTGCTGACGGGTTTCCCACTCACCGAAAAACTTGGTCGCCAGCAACAGGCCGGCGCCCCAGGCCAGCACCAGCATGACGCGGCCGACACGGCGACCGGCAGGCTGGGTGCTCACCGGGTCGCACCCCAGCCGCCCTTGGGCGCGGCAAAACGCCAGACGATCGGACGCTGCTCGCCGTCGGCACGGCTCATCGAGGCGGTATCCAGACCGATCCAGGCACCCTCGGCATCGACCCACAAGGCCTCAGCCACGCCATAGGACACCGGGTAACGCCGTGCATCGCTGAGCGCCGCCTCGGCGAATGACCAGCAGCGCTCGACACTGCCATCCGCCAGGGCACGCCGACAAATGCGGTGCGCCTGACGCTCGAGGGTAAAGAGTTTCTCGTTGTGGAACGCCAGGCCAGAATAATCCCGCGGTTGCGGCGGCCCGGCCAAGGGTTCGGGGGCCGCCTCGCTGCCGCCTTCATGCTGCAGCACGCAGCCGCCGGTGCAACGCCAGGTCTGTTGCTGGCGATGCAGCACCAGCAGGCCGCGCCGCTTACGTTCGGCAGCCAGCCACAGACGCGCACCCGCCGGGTCCACCGCTATGCCCTCGAACAGCTGGTTGAAGTGCAGCAACATGCCGCTGGCCCGCGCCTGACGCACCATTGCCGGCGGCAAGTCCAGCCAGCGCGCATCGGCCGCAGGTGGCACCATGAGCACGGCCGCACGGCTTTCGCTGACCAGGTAGCGGTTGCCCAGCGAATCGCAGGACAGCCCTTCAAAATCGAGCATGCCGCCGCGCACCAGCCCTGCTGCCCAGGTGCGCATGCGCAGCCCCCAGGGCAGCGGCATGGCCGGCGCAGGTGGCGCGATAAAGTGCTCGGCTTCGGCCTGCCAGACAGACTCGCGAGCATCGAAACGGTAGAGCCGGTCGTCTTCGCGGTCCGAGACGCCCCACAAGGCATCACCACACCAGGCCAACCCGGAGAGGTTGCTGCCCGGCATGCCCTCAATCGGGTGCTCGGACAACAGTGCCAGTTGCTCCAGCGGCGCCTCAGCTTGCGCTGCGCTTGCCCAGCCACCACTCACCAGCAAAGCGATGACCAGCGAGCGGATCAAAGCAGGACCTCGGCCAGGTTGCCCTTGGACTCGAGCCAGCTCTTGCGATCGCCCGCGCGCTTCTTGGCCAGCAGCATGTCCATGATTTCCTGGGTGCCGACGTAATCCTCCAGGGTCAGTTGGACAAGGCGCCGGGTATTGGGGTCCATGGTGGTTTCGCGCAGTTGCGGCGGGTTCATTTCACCCAAGCCTTTGAAGCGCGTGACCTGCGGCTTGCCACGGCGCTTCTCGGCCACCAGGCGGTCGAGGATGCCATCACGCTCGGCTTCATCGAGTGCGTAGAAAATATCCTTGCCCAGGTCGATGCGGTACAGCGGCGGCATGGCCACATACACGTGCCCGGCATCCACCAGCGGACGGAAATGCCGCACGAACAGCGCACACAGCAAGGTGGCGATGTGCAGGCCATCGGAGTCGGCGTCGGCGAGGATGCAGACCTTGCCGTAGCGCAGCTGCGACAGGTCGCTGGAACCCGGATCGAGGCCAATGGCCACGGCGATGTCATGCACCTCCTGGCTGGCCAGCACTTCACCGCCGTCCACTTCCCAGGTGTTCAGGATCTTCCCGCGCAGCGGCATGATCGCCTGGAATTCCTTGTCGCGCGCCTGCTTGGCCGAACCACCGGCCGAGTCACCCTCGACCAGAAACAGCTCGCCGCGCATCGGGTCCTGCCCGGCGCAGTCGGCCAGTTTGCCCGGCAGCGCCGGGCCTTGGGTAATGCGTTTGCGCTCAACCTTCTTGCCGGCCTTGAGGCGGCGGTTGGCGTTGCTGATGGCCAGTTCAGCCAACTGCTGGCCCAGCTCCGGGTGGGCATTGAGCCACAGGCTGAAAGCATCCTTGACCACGCCGGAGACGAAGGCCGCGGCCTCACGGGAAGACAGGCGCTCCTTGGTCTGCCCGGAGAACTGTGCATCCTGCATCTTCATCGACAGGACGAAGGCGATGCGCTCCCAGATATCTTCCGGGGCCAGCTTGACCCCGCGTGGCAGCAGGCTGCGGAACTCGCAGAACTCGCGCATGGCGTCGAGCAGGCCCTGACGCAGACCGTTGACGTGGGTACCACCCTGAGCCGTAGGGATCAGGTTGACGTAGCTTTCCTGCACCGCGTCGCCGCCCTCGGGCAACCACAGCAGGGCCCAGTCCACGGCCTCCTTGTTACCGGCCAGGCTGCCGCAGAACGGCTCGCTGGGCAGGCGCTCGAACTCGCTGACCGCATCGACCAGGTAGGAGCGCAGGCCGTCTTCGTAATGCCACTCGACCTTCTCACCGCTGGCCTTGTCCTCGAAGCTGACGTTCAGCCCCGGGCAGAGCACGGCCTTGGCCTTGAGCACATGCTTGAGGCGGCTGATGGAAAACTTGAAGGAATCGAAATACTTGGCATCCGGCCAGAAGTGCACGCTGGTGCCGGTGTTGCGCTTGCCGACCGTACCGATCACTTCCAGGTCGCTGGCCTTGAAGCCGTCGGCGAAGGTCATGCGGTATTCGTTGCCATCGCGCTTGACCCGCACCTCGACCCGCGTCGACAGCGCGTTGACCACCGAGATACCCACGCCATGCAGGCCGCCGGAGAATTGGTAGTTCTTGTTGCTGAACTTACCGCCGGCGTGCAGCTTGGTGAGGATCAGTTCGACACCCGACACCCCTTCTTCAGGGTGAATGTCTACCGGCATGCCGCGGCCATCGTCGAGCACTTCGAGGGAGTTGTCCTCGTGCAGAATCACCTGGATCGACGCGGCGTGCCCGGCCAGGGCCTCGTCGACGCTGTTGTCGATGACCTCCTGGGCCAGGTGATTGGGCCGGCTGGTGTCGGTGTACATGCCCGGGCGCTTGCGCACCGGGTCCAGCCCGGAGAGGACTTCGATGGCATCGGCGTTGTAAGCAGTCTGTTGAGCCATGGGTCTCGAGTTCGTCAAATAAAAACGGAAAAGTCGGTATCGCGCCACACATGGGCGGGAAAACCGGCGAAAGCCAGCAATCTAGGCAGGCGCTCGGCAAAGCCCTGAAAACCGTGGTCACCACCCGGCTGAATGGTCAGCGCGCAAGCCCGGTAATGGGCCTGGGCATGCCGGTAATCGAGGGTTTCGTCAGCCGTTTGCAACCAGACCTGGTAACGCTGCGGGTCTGCCGGTGGCGGCCCGTCCAGCTCGGCCAGGGCGCTGACGTGATCGGCCGTCAGATCCCAGATCTCGCCGCTGTAATGGTTGGTCTGCGGCCCAAGGTAGCCATCGAACAGCAGGTGCGGACGCACTGCGGGGTTGATCAGCAGAGCGCGCAGCCCGTGGCGTTCGGCCAGGTGCGTGGCATAGTAGCCGCCCAGCGAGCTGCCGACCAGCACAGGGCTGCCCAGCGTGGCGATGAGTGTTTCCAGCTGTGCGATGGCCTGGCGCGGATGATGGGCCAGGGCTGGGACATGCAGTTGCGCCGCCAGCCCCAGGTGGGCCATGGCACGGCTCAGTTGCTGCGCCTTGAGCGAGTCGGGCGAGCTGTTGAGCCCGTGCAGGTAGAGGATGGACGGCAGGCTGGGCATCATGGTCGGTAGGGATCAGACGGACTCGAAGGCAGCAACGGTAGCAGCTTTGCCGGGCACGGCTCCAGCCAGGCAGCGGCGCAGAGGCTCAATAGCCCTTGATGCTGTAGTCGACCTCAAAGTGGATGCTGGTCACCCGCGACACCCCGGTTTGCAGACGCCCATCACCAAACAGGCGCAGCCAACGGTAGCCCGGCGCACTGCTGTCGACCTGAAACTCCTCACTGCCAGGGGCGAACTGCACGCAGGTCGAGGGTGAGGCCAGCAGGCGCACCGCGCCACGCATCTGGTCGTACTCCTGGTGGATATGTCCCCAGAGCACGGCGCGGACCTGACTGAAGCGCTCGATAACGGCAAACAGTGCATCGGGGTTGCGCACCCCGATGGGGTCCATCCAGGCACAGCCGATCGGCACCGGATGGTGGTGCAGGCAGACCAGGTGGTGGCGCTCGGGCGCCTCGCTGAGGGCACGCTCAAGCAGCGCCAACTGCTGGTCGTCCAGGTAGCCGGGTACAGCACCGGCAATCGAGGAGTCGAGCAGGATGATCCGCCAGTTGCCGACGTCGATGATCGGCTCCAGCAGGTCGAGGCCAATACAGGCCGCACGCATCGCCGGGACCTCATCATGGTTGCCCGGCAACCAGCGTACCGGGGCAGGCAGGCCTTCGGTCATCTCGCGAAAGCGCGCATAGGACGCTTCGCTGCCATCCTGGGACAGGTCGCCGGTGCCCAGCACCAGGTCGATCTGCGGCTGCTCCTGCAGCACCTGCTCGATGACGCGCTGCAGGCTGTCGCAGGTTTCCATGCCCAGCAGTTTGCCGGACGCCTCGGCGAACAGGTGGCTGTCGGACAACTGCACCAGCAGCACCGACGACTCGGCAGGGTGAATGGACGCGCTCGGCAAGGCCGTCTCCTTGAACGGAATGCAGTGGATTATGGTGGTTAGTTCGGCCCGGGGTAAACCGTAGAAGTGGGCCTGGGTCACAGAAAATCAGCCGCGACGCCTACACAGCTCAGCGTACCGGTACGGGTTCGTGACCACAGGCCAGGCAATGGCTCAGCCACTCGCCGAGGAACAGGTTGAGCTGGGTTTTCTCGTCAGGCTGGTGCATGGCCTCGTTGGGGTATGGATAAATGCTGCGAAAACGCCGGGCACTCTGCGCACTGACCACCTCGGCCATGCGCGCATCGTGGTATACCCGCACCTCCAGCTGCGGTATCGGCAGCCAGGGCAGGCTGTGCTCCTGGCGCACCTGGAGGGTGGTGGTATAGGGGCAGGTTTCCAGCACCTCGAGCGCCAGCACGCCCAACTGCTGCTCACCCTGGCTAAGCGCCACACGACGGGCGCAGGCCACCTCACGCATGGCCGGCAGCAGGCGCATCAGCCGGGCGTAGTTGGCCTCACAGGCCGCTTGCAACTCGACCAGATCGACCCGGTAGCGCTCCTTGAGCAGAGTTACCCCCACAGCCCCCTCACTTCGGCGCGATTGAGCGCCAGCCACTGCAGCGCGATGATGCTCGCCGCATTGTTGATTCGCCCGTCCTTGACCGCCTGCAAGGCATCCTCGAAAGGCCAGACATGCACACGAATATCTTCGCCCTCCTCAGCCAGACCGTGCACGCCGCCCGCACCTAGGCTGCTGCAGCGCCCCAGGTACAGGTACACATGCTCGTCAGAACCGCCCGGCGAGGGGAAATACTGGGTAATTGGCCACAACGAGGTCAGCTCCAGGTCGGCTTCCTCGCGGGCTTCGCGGTGGGCGACGGCCTCAGGCACTTCATCGGTGTCGATCAGCCCGGCGACCAGTTCCAGCAGCCAGGGGTGGGCGCCCTTCTCCATGGCGCCGACGCGGAACTGCTCGATCAGCACCACCTCGTCACGCTGCGGGTCGTAAGGCAGCACACAGACTGCATCATGGCGCATAAACAGTTCGCGGCTGAGCACCGGGCCCATTTCACCGGAGAACTGGCGATGGCGCAGGTGCAGGCGATCGAGCCGGTAGAAACCGCGAAAGCAGGCCTCGCGCTCGACGATCTCGACGGCATCGGGACCGGGGTTGAAAGGTTCGCTCATGGGCGTTGACTCGTAATTATCGACTGACATTGGCCGCATCCTACCCTTGCCGCGCCAACGACGCAGCCCCCTTTGCAGAGCCGGCCGCCGACTGGGATGATGGCGGGCTCGACCTGCGCGCTGATGGCGAACTCATCGCACGCAGCAGGGTCGAACCCAGCCAAGCCCTTATCCTTCAGCCGGTCTTTTGCCCCATGTTGCTACGCCACCGCCTTGCCCTCGCCAGCCTCGCCCTTCTGCTCAGCGCCTGTCAGAGCTTCGCCCCGAGCCAATCGGAGCTGCCTGTGCAACGCACTGCATGGGAAGCCCATACTCCCGGCTGCGACGGCCCACGCTGCCCCCTGGTAAACATCGACACCCTGTCGTTCGCCAGCGAGCCGGCGCTTACTGCACTGGTCGAGCAGCGCCTGCTGGGCATGACGATGAACACCCCGGACGCCGTGCTGCCCGAGTCCCTGCAGGCCTACCAGGACGATTTCCTGCAGCGCGCCGAGCCGGGCTGGATGGCCTATCTGCAGGCCAAGATCCGCGAACAGCATGACAATCTGGTGGTCATCGAGCTGTCCAGCTACCTGCACACAGGCGGCGCCCATGGCATGCCGGGGCGCGGTTTTATCAACTACGACCGCAAGCTCGGCAAAGCCCTGAGCCTCACCGACATGCTGCGCCCCGGCCAGGAGGCGCTGTTCTGGCAACGTGCCGAACAGGCTCACCAGCGTTGGCTGAAGGCCTCCGGCCTGGACCAGGACGCGCGCTTTCTCGACACCTGGCCTTTCACCACCACCACCAACATCGCCCTCGGCCGCCAGGCGCTCTACCTCAAGTACGATGTTTACAGCATCGCGCCCTATGCCATGGGCCATCCGGAGCTGGTCATCCCTTACGACCAGTTGGCCGATGTGCTCAAGCCGCAGTACCTGCCCGAGCAAGACTGAAGCGACCTAACACCCACTGCAACGCCGCGGCGCTGAACAGCGCCGGCAAGCTGGCGCCGATATGCGGCACCAGATTGGCCAGCAGGTGGAAGATCAGCACACCACTGCCCCAGGCCACCAGGGTGTCCCAGCGCAGCGCCACATTCGGCGCGCGGGCGGCATCGCGGCGACGCAGGATGAAGTGATCGACCAGCACCACGCCGAACAGCGGCGCAAACACTGAGCCAATCAGCAGCAAGAAACTCTGGTACTCGGCCAGCGGCGCGAACCAGGCGATCAGGGTGCAGAGCGCACCAATCGCCAGGGCCAGGTGCTCGACCTTGAACGGCACCAGGATGCCGCTGGACACTGCTGCCGAATGGATATCAGCAAAGGCGTTCTCGGTTTCGTCGAGCAGAATCAGCAGCAGCGGAATACCCAAGCCGGCACCCGCCAGGGCCAGCAACAGCGCATTGACTTCGCTGCTGTCGGCAAACGCCAGGGTGTAGCCCACGCCCAGGCTCATCAGCCAGACATTACCAAGGAAGAAACCCAACGCCGTGCCACCAAACACCCGGCCAGCCGCCTTGCCGAAGCGCGAGTAGTCGGCAATCAGCGGCAGCCAGGACAGCGGCATGGCGATGGCGATATCGAAGCCCAGGGCAAAGGGCATGGAACCATCGCCTGGACGCGCCCAGAGTGTGGCCAGGTCGGCCTTGTCGAAGAGGTTCCAGGTCAGCCACAGGCAGGCACCCAGCAGCAGCCAGATGCCCCACTTGCGCAGAATTCGCCGCACGAATGTGAGCGGGCCGGTGACCGCGAGCAGCGTCGCCAGGCCGCCGAAAAACAACGTCCAAAGCATCGGGCTGTTGAGCAGGCTGCCTTCGCCGAACGCGCGCACCGCCAGCACACTGGCCGCATCGCGCATGACGATAATCTCGAACGCGCCCCAACCGACCAGTTGCAGCAAATTCAACAGCGCCGGCAACACCGCGCCACGCCGCCCCAGGCTGAGTTTGAGCGCCGACATGGCCGACAGCCCGGTGTCGCAGCCGATCACCGCCACCGAGCCGAGCAGCAGTACACCGACCGCCGTGCCGCAGACAATCGCCAGCAAGGCGCCAGACAAGCCCAGTCCCGGCGCCAGCAGCGCGCCGAGTTGCAGCACCATCAGGCCGATGCCGAGGGAGAACCACAGGGAAAACAGGTCACGGGCGCCGAATACACGGCGGTCGAGCGGGACCGCATGATGCGGTGAGTAGCTGGAAGTATTCACGAAAGACTGACCTGAGAAAGGGGAAAACGCACGAAGCCCGGCGCAGAGCACCGGGCTTCGACGACTGACAAAGGTGTGCGCTACCGAGCGCGCAGCGCCTTAGACCTGTTTGTAGATCACCGAGCCTTCCTCGCGGAAACGCTCGGCCTGCTCCTTGAAGCCAGCCTCGACCGCCTTGCTCTCATCCGACAGGCCGTTGACCTTGGCGTAGTCGCGCACTTCCTGGGTGATCTTCATCGAGCAGAACTTCGGCCCGCACATGGAGCAGAAGTGAGCGACCTTGGCCGAGTCCTTGGGCAGGGTTTCGTCGTGGTAGCTGCGCGCGGTGTCCGGGTCCAGGCCAAGGTTGAACTGGTCTTCCCAGCGGAACTCGAAGCGCGCCTTGGACAGGGCGTTGTCGCGGATTTGCGCGCCGGGATGCCCTTTGGCCAAGTCCGCTGCGTGCGCGGCGATCTTGTAGGTGATGATGCCGGTCTTGACGTCATCCTTGTTCGGCAGGCCCAGGTGCTCCTTGGGCGTGACGTAGCAGAGCATGGCGCAGCCGAACCAGCCGATCATCGCCGCACCGATGCCGCTGGTGATGTGGTCGTAACCGGGGGCGATATCGGTGGTCAGCGGGCCGAGGGTGTAGAACGGCGCCTCGTCGCAGCACTCGAGCTGCTTGTCCATGTTCTCCTTGATCAGTTGCATCGGCACATGGCCAGGGCCTTCGATCATGGTCTGCACGTCGTGCTGCCAGGCGATCTTGGTCAGCTCACCGAGGGTTTCCAGCTCACCGAACTGCGCCGCGTCGTTGGCATCGGCAATCGAGCCCGGACGCAGGCCGTCGCCCAGGGAGAAGGACACGTCGTAGGCCTTCATGATTTCGCAGATGTCGTCGAAATGGCTGTAGAGGAAGTTCTCTTTATGGTGCGCCAGGCACCACTTGGCCATGATCGAGCCGCCACGCGAGACGATGCCAGTGACGCGCTTGGCGGTCAGCGGCACATAGCGCAGCAGAACGCCGGCATGGATGGTGAAGTAATCCACACCCTGTTCGGCCTGTTCGATCAGGGTGTCGCGGAACAGCTCCCAGGTCAGGTCTTCGGCCACGCCGTTGACCTTTTCCAGCGCTTGATAAATCGGCACCGTACCAATCGGCACCGGCGAGTTGCGGATGATCCACTCGCGGGTTTCGTGGATGTGTTTACCGGTAGACAGGTCCATCACCGTATCCGACCCCCAACGGATGCCCCAGGTCAGCTTGGCCACTTCTTCCTCGATGGAGGAACCCAGGGCCGAGTTGCCGATATTGCCGTTGATCTTCACCAGGAAGTTACGGCCGATGATCATCGGCTCCAGCTCGGTGTGGTTGATGTTGGCCGGGATGATGGCGCGACCACGGGCGATTTCTTCACGGACGAACTCAGCGGTGATCTCTTTCGGGATCGAGGCGCCAAAGCTCTGCCCCGCATGCTGCGGCTGGAGCAGGCCGGCTTCACGGGCCTCGGCCAGCTTCATGTTCTCGCGGATGGCGACGTACTCCATCTCGGGCGTGATGATGCCCTTGCGCGCGTAGTGCATCTGGCTGACGTTGGCGCCGGCCTTGGCCTTGCGCGGGTTGCGCACGTGGGCAAAGCGCATGGCGGTCAGCTCGGCGTCGTTGAGGCGGCGCTGACCGAACTCGGAACTCAGGCCGGGGAGCTTCTCGGTGTCGCCGCGGTCCTCGATCCAGGCGCTGCGCACATCAGCCAGGCCCTTGCGCACGTCGATGCTGACGCTGGGGTCGGTGTAAGGGCCGGAGGTGTCGTAGACGGTGACCGGGGCGTTGATCTCGCCACCGAAGTCTGTCGGCGTTACGTCGAGACTGATCTCGCGCATCGGCACGCGGATATCCGGGCGCGAACCCTGAACATAGATTTTCTGCGAGCGGGGAAAGGGCTGGATCGACTGCTGGTCGACCTGGGCGGACTCACTCAGGTGCTGTTGTTGTTTTACGCTCATCGGCTGGATTCTCCTGGCTAGAAATGTCGGAGGAGAACCTGATCGCAGCAAGGTAAAGCAACGCCGCGCCTGGGCTGCCAGAGCATGCGGACGTGATCAACGCGCCAGCATGAGCGGACAGCCAGGGCGCGGGCACACCACGGATGTGGTGTGGGGGAAATCCACCAGGGGCGGATACCTCTTGTTCCCTACGCAGGCCTTAACCTGATCAGGTTCAACGGGATCCGGCTTAGCTGCCAATCTCAGCCCCGCATTGGGGCACCCCGACAAGAACCAGGCCAGTCTAAACAACACGCGGGGAGAACACCAATCCGGCGCAGGTCATGCGTCGGGCGGCGAGCCATAGGGTCTGTTCCCGTTTCGTTCGCGGCCGCGCCGGAGCCAGTTTTAGCGCGAGGCAAGGCACGAGATGCGAGGTTTAGCCGGCTAAATGAGCCATCGAGAAACGCAGCATCGCGCTAAAACGGGCCCGGCCCTTCGGGTTGCGCGCAAAATCTCGCCATGCGGTGTTGGAGGACTTGGCAAGGGAACAACCATTCCCTGCGTCCTCCGCCTAGCGGAACGCCGCCCGGCCTGGCGAGATTTTTCGCAGCAACGCGGCTTGCGTCGAAACGGGAACAGACCCTAGATTTATCCGCGCAGCGATTGTTGCATCCAGGCAACATAGCTTGTTGCAAACTACAATCCGGCCGCGTACAGGGATGTTGACCCCCTGCGTCACGCCGCATAGCCTTGCCGATCATCGCCGCCCCAGGACATCCTCATGTTGCGCAGACTTTCCCTGGCCCTCGCCGTGGCCGCCGCCTCCTACGGCACCGCGTGGGCCGACCAGGCCCCTTCCCAGGCTCCCCTGGCGAGCAAGACCGACCTTGTTACCGTCTACCAGGAAGCTGCGCGCAACAACGCTGATATCGCCGCCGCTCGCGCCGACTATCAGGCGCAGCGCGAAGTGGTGCCGCAGGCCCGTGCCGGCTTGCTGCCCAACCTCTCGGCAGGCGCCAACCTGGCCAATACGCGCACCGAGGTCGACTCACCGGCCAACAGCGCGACCCGCAGCGGCACGGTCTACCAGGCCAACCTCAGCCAGCCGCTGTTTCGTGCCGACCGCTGGTTCCAGTTGCAGGCCGCCGAGGCGAGCAGCGAACAGGCTGCCCTGGAGCTGTCCGCCAGCGAGCAGAACCTGATCCTGCAAAGCGCGGAAACCTACTTCAGCGTGCTGCTGGCCCAGGACACCCTGGCCTCGACCAAGGCTGAAGAAGCGGCGTTCAAGCGCCAGCTTGACCAGGCCAATGAGCGCTTCGATGTCGGCCTGTCCGACAAGACCGATGTGCTCGAAGCCCAGGCCGGTTTCGACACTGCCCGCGCCAACCGGATCATCGCCCAGCGCCAGGTCGACGACGCCTTCCAGGCCCTGGTAACCCTGACCAACCGCGAATACCTGGCCATCGAAGGCATCCTGCACACCCTGCCGATCCTCGCGCCGACCCCGGCCGACGCCAAGGCTTGGGTGGACACCGCCGCCGCGCAGAACCTCAACCTGCAGGCGATCAATTACGCTGTCGACGCAGCCGAAGACACCCTGCGCCAACGCAAATCCGGCCACGCCCCGACCCTGGATGCGGTCGCCAGTTACCAGAAAGGCGACAACGACAGCCTGGGCTTCAGCAACAGCGCCGGCAGCATCAACCGCTTTAGCGGCGACGTCGAGCAGCGTTCGATTGGCCTGCAATTGAATATCCCGCTATACAGCGGCGGCCTGACCAGCTCCCAGGTGCGCGAGGCCTATCAGCGCGTCAACCAGAGTGAGCAACTGCGCGAAAGCCTGCGCCGCCAGGTGGTACAGAACACCCGCAACCTGTTCCGCGCAGTGAATACCGATGTGGAAACCGTGCAGGCGCGCAAGCAGTCGATCATTTCCAACCAAAGCGCCCTGGAGGCCACCGAAATCGGCTACCAGGTCGGTACCCGCAATATCGTCGACGTGCTCGATGCCCAGCGTCAGCTGTACAGCTCGGTGCGCAACTACAACAACGCGCGCTACGACTACATCCTCAACAACCTGCGCCTCAAGCAGGCCGCCGGCACCCTCAGCCCAGGTGACCTGGAAGCGCTGGGCGCCTTCCTCAAGCCGGACTACGACCCGGACAAGGACTTCCTGCCGCCGGACCTGGCCCGCGCTGCCGAAGCGCAACTGCGCGGCGACCTGGACTACTGATAGCAATGCCGCTCGCTGGAACTCGGCGAGCGGTGTGCTTAAAAATCTTCGCGCTCTAACGGCTCGCGGCTAAAGCGGAACGCATAATCTGCGCGAGCCGGCGACTACGACCTGTAGGAGCGAAGGGGGCGCCTAGCCTTTATTCGCGATGCTTTTATTCGCGATTGGCCTTGGACACGCTGAAAGCGTCGCGGCTTACCGGAACTCCGGCGCGGCCGCGAGCGAAACGGCAACACCCCTTAGGCATCTAGCAAACGCCGCAACCCCGCCAACAACCGCTCCAACGCCCCCTGATTCGCCTTGAGCACCGCGAGCCCGGCCTGACGCCGGCGTTCAGCCTCCTCAGGCTCGCGCCACAAGTTGGCCACGGCCTGCGCCAAGCCCTCGGCGTCCGCAACCTCAAGCAACGCCCCCGCCTCGCGCAATTGCGCGGCGATATCGAGAAAGTTGAACAGGTGCGGACCACTGAGCACCGGTTTGCCCAGCGCCGCCGGCTCCAGCAGGTTATGCCCGCCGTTAGCCACCAGGCTGCCGCCAACAAAGGCCACATCAGCCAATGCATAGAGAAACAGCAGCTCGCCCATGGTGTCGCCCAGCAACACCTGATCGCCCGCCTGCAGCGGCTCGCCGGTCGAGCGTCGACGCACCGACAGACCACTGCGCTGAATACGCTCATGCACAGCGTTGAAACGCTCGGGGTGGCGCGGCACCAGAACCAGCAGGGCATTCGGGTAGATCTGCAGTAGCTGGCGGTGTGCGGCCAGAACGATTTCGTCTTCGCCCTCATGGGTACTGGCAGCGATCCACACCGGGCGCTCAGCCGCCTGCCACTCGCTACGCAACGCATTCGCCCGCACCGGCAGATCAGCCTCGATGCGCAGGTCAAACTTGATCGACCCCGTCACCTCGACGGTTTCGGGGCGCGCGCCCAGGCTGAGAAAACGCTCAGCCTCGACCTGGGTCTGCACGGCAATCAGGCTCATCTCGGCGAGCATCGGCGCGGTGAGCTTGGCGAAGCGCCCATAGCCCCGCGCCGAGCGGGCCGACAGGCGCGCATTGGCCAGCGCCACCGGGATGCCACGGCGCGCGCACTGGTGAATATGGTTCGGCCATAGCTCGGTCTCCATGATCACCGCCAGCGTTGGCTGCAGCCGATCAAGAAAGCGCGCCGCCGCCCAAGGCAGGTCATAGGGCAGGTAGCAGTGCTGCACCCGGCCGGCGTATTCCGCCCCGCCGAACAGCGCCTGGATGCGCTCAGAACCGGTCGGGGTCATGCAGGTGATGGTGATCGGCAACTGCGGATAGCGCACCAGCAGCTCACGCACCAACGGCGCCGCGGCAATGCTTTCGCCCACCGAGACCGCATGCAGCCAGATACCGCCGGGTTTGACCGGTGGCAGGCCCAGGGCGAAGCGCTCGCCAATGCGTTGGGCATAAGCCGGCGCACGCCAGGCGCGCCAGGCCAGTCGACCGGCCACCAGCGGCAGGCCGAGATGAAACAACAGGGTGTAGAGGGCTCTATTCATGGGCGCGCAGCTTAGGGTCTGTTCCCGTTTCGTCGCAAGCCGCGTTGCTGCGAAAAATCTCGCCAGGCAAGGCGGAGGACGCAGGGAATGGTTGTTCCCTTGCCAAGTCCTCCAACACCGCATGGCGAGATTTTGCGCGCAACCCGCAGGGCCGGGCCCGTTTTAGCGCGACGCTGCGTTTCTCGATGGCTCATTTAGCCGGCTAAACTTCGCATCTCGTGCCTTGCCTCGCGCTAAAACTGGCTCCGGCGCGGCCGCGAACGAAACGGGAACAGACCCTATCGGACAGGCCGCACCCAATCAGCCATTGGCCCGCAGGTGCTGGGCAAAACACTCGGCCAGCCAGAGCGCCGCCGGGCCCAGCGCCTCATCACGCCGGCACACCAGTTCGACCACCAGCGGCGGCGGCGTCCAATCACTGCTCAGCTCGACCAGTTGTCCCTGGTAAGTCGGGTACTGCACCACATGGCGCGGCAACCAGGCCCAGCCAAGGTTGCGCATCAGCAGCTCGGCCATGGCGTAGAAGCTGTCGGTGCGCCAGACCGCCGGACTGATCTGCTCGCCACCGGGGTACTGCGGCGCCATCAGCAACTGCCGATGGCGGGCCAGAGCGCGTCGGTCGACATGCCCGGCAGTGGCCAGGGGGTGGCCTACTCCACACACCGTGACCATGTCGACAGTACCCAGACGCTGGCGCTCAAGGGCATTGGGCATCTGCTCCTGATGGAACAGCAAACCGAGGTCGGCGCGGCGCTCCAGCAGCTTGCAAGCCACCTCGCCCTGGGCGCCACTGGCCAGTTGCACCTCCAGCAGCGGAAATTGCCGGGCCAGCGCCTCCAGGCTATCGAGCACCGGCTGGTAGGGCATAGCTTCGTCCTGGGCCAGACGCAGCAGTACCTCCTCGCCGCGCACCAAGCCCAGCGCCCGACCATCGAGACGCTCGCACTGGCGCAGCACTTCGCGTGCCTCCTCCAGCAAGGACGCACCGGCTGTGGTCAGGCGCGGCTGGCGACCGCTGCTGCGCTCGAACAGCAGCACCCCCAGGTCGGTCTCCAAGAGCGCAATGGCGTTACTCACCGCCGATTGCGCGCGCTGCGCCTGGCGCGCCACGGCGGAGAACGACTGCTGCTCGGCGACCTGTACGAACAAGCGCAACTGCTCCAGGTTCCAGTTCATAGGCGCAACCTATCTTATTTACAGATTGGTAATCACTTTACCCCATCACCCACAGGCTTAGAATTCCGTCATTGTTCAGGAGCCAAACGCCATGCCCGGATACCTCTACCTCGCCATTGCCATCGCTGCCGAAGTGGTCGCGACCACCTCGATGAAAGCCATCGACGGCTTCAACAAACCGCTGCCCCTGCTGCTGGTGATCGGTGGCTACAGCATCGCGTTCTGGATGCTGATTCTGGTGGTGCGCACCATCCCCGTGGGCATCGCCTATGCCATCTGGGCCGGGCTGGGCATCGTCTTGGTCAGCGTGGCGGCCACCTTTGTCTACGGACAAAAGCTCGACCTGCCGGCGATGCTCGGCATGGGCATGATCGTGGCCGGCGTGGTGGTCATTCAGTTGTTCTCCCGGGTCACCGGGCACTAAGCAAACCTCGGGTTATACTGCGCGCCTGTTTTCCCGACGAGATGGGTCCATGACCGAGGCGCTGAGCACTGACATCCTGATCGTAGGCGGCGGTATCGCCGGCCTCTGGCTGAATGCGCGGTTACGCCGCCTGGGCTATGCCACCGTGCTGGTAGAACGCGCCAGTCTGGGCGGCGGGCAGAGCCTGAAATCCCAGGGCATCATCCACGGCGGCGCCAAGTACGCACTGCACGGTGCGCTGACCGGTGCTTCCGAAGCCATCGCCGACATGCCGCGGCGCTGGCGCGAAGCGCTGGAGGGCAGCGGCGAACTTGACCTGAGCGGCGTGCGCCTGCTCTCCGATGCCCACTACCTGTGGTCGCCCGGCAGCCTGGCCGGCAATATCACCAGTTTCTTCGCCAGCAAAGCGGTGCGCGGCCGCGTCGATCAGGTCAAGGGCGAGGCCCTGCCACCGGCGCTGCAGCACCCAAAATTCAAAGGCAAGGTCTACCGCCTGGCCGAGCTGGTGCTCGACGTGCCCAGCCTGGTCGCACGCCTGGCCGAACTGGCCGGCGACAGCCTGCTGGCCGGCGAGCGCATCGAGCCGTTGCACGACGACAACGGGCTCTGCGGCCTGCGCGTCGATGGCCGGGAAATCCGCGCCCAGCGCGTAGTGCTCAGCGCCGGCGCCGGCAATGCCGAGTTGCTCGCTGCGCTCGGGGTCGAGCAACCCAAACAGCAACTGCGCCCGCTGCACATGGTGCTGGCCAAGGGCCCGGCGCTGAAACCGCTGTATGCCCACTGCCTGGGCGGCGGGCCAAAGCCGCGCGTCACCGTGACCACCCATCCAGCGGCCAACGGCCAATGGGTCTGGTACCTCGGCGGCGACCTGGCCGAAGCCGACGGCGTGGCCCGCGACGAAGCGGCGCAGATCCGCGCCGCGCAAAAGGAAATGGCCGACTTGCTGCCTTGGGTCGACCAGCGCGAAACCCGCTGGGCCACGCTGCGTGTCGACCGCGCCGAGCCGGCGCAGTCCGGCCTGGTACGCCCGGACAATGCCTTCCTCGCCGATCAGCAACGCCTGTTGGTCGGCTGGCCGACCAAGCTGGCACTGGCGCCGGATTTCACCGACCGCGTGCTGGCCGCCCTGCAGCGCGACGCCATCGTCCCGCAGGCGCAGCCGCCTCTGCCCGCGTTGCCGCGCCCGCCCCTGGCGCTGCCCGTTTGGGAGACCCTGCTGCCATGACCAGCCTGCACGACCTGCATCGCCCGCTGGGCAGCACCGGCCTGAGGGTCTCGCCACTGGGTCTGGGCACCGTCAAATTCGGCCGTGACCAAGGGGTGAAATACCCCAACGGCTTCACCATCCCCGATGACGCCAGCGTGCGCCGCCTGCTCGACCAGGCCCGCGATCTGGGCATCAACCTGATCGACACCGCGCCGGCCTATGGCAGCAGCGAAACCCGCCTCGGCCCGTTGCTGCGCGGGCAACGGCAGGACTGGGTGATCGTCAGCAAGGTCGGTGAAGAGTTCGACAATGGTCACTCGCACTTCGATTTTTCCGCCGCCCACACGCGCTTCTCGGTGGAGCGCAGCCTCAAGCGCCTGGAAACCGATGTCATCGACCTGGTGCTGGTGCATTCCGACGGCAATGATCTGGACGCCCTGCAGGCTGGGGTCTACGACACCCTCGCGGCGCTCAAGGCCGAGGGCAAGATTCGCGGCTATGGCCTCTCCGGCAAAACCGTCGCCGGCGGCCTGCAAGCGCTGGCCAGCGGTGACTGCGCCATGGTCACCTACAACCTTAACGAACAAGCCGAACGCCCGGTGCTCGACTACGCCGCCGAACACGGCAAGGCAATCCTGATCAAGAAAGCCCTGGCCAGCGGCCACGCCTGCCTGCAAGACGGCGAAGACCCAATCCAGGCCAGCTTCCGCCTGATTTTCAGCCATCCGGCGGCGGCCAGCGCCATCGTCGGCACCATCAACCCACACCATCTGTCACACAATGTGAGTACAGCTGCCGCGATAATTCGCGCTAGTGTTTAGGGTCTGTTGCCGCTGCACGCGCGGCCACGAGTAAGCCAGACACCTGATCGCGAAAGCAGACACCACTGCCTGCATCAAGAACCACGCTGCCCATTCCGCCTAGGTGGCCGACCCCAACGCAAGAAGGAGCCGATATGCCGCGCACGCTGATTCGCAAGAACCCCACCGCTTTCAAGACCCTGCCGTTGTACGTAGAAGCCAGCACCGACGGGCTGAGCTACCAGAGCCTGGGACGCCCGCTGAACTTCACTGAAATGCTCGAACGGCGCCGCCCCGTCGAGGTCAGCGACCCTCAACGCTTCGCTATCGAACTGGCCAACCTCGGCGTCTCGGTGCGTCTGACCCTCAGTTGGCAGGGCAAGGATTACTGGGTACTGGTGCGTCAGCGCCGGCAGGACCGCGGCGATGTGGTGCTCAAGCTGATTTCCGGCTACGTACCGGCCCACGAGCTGAACCTGCCGCTGCTCACCGCCATTCAGGAAGTGGCCGAAGAGTGCCTACTGGAAACCCCGGAGGGCTGGTTGGCCGGGCGCTTCGGCGATACCTGGCTGCCAACGCCTTACCAGGGCACCCTGCACTACCGCGAAGCCGTGCAGTTCCGCCTCAGCCCGCTGTCTGGTGCTGCCCGACCGGTGCAGTGCGCCAACATGACCCTGCTGGAGCGCCCGCGCGCCTACGTGCACCTGCCCACAGCATCCCTGCAACTGGTCTACGACATGCAACTGGAGCTGCCGCGCGAAACGCGCCAACTGAGCCTGTTTCATGTGGATGAATGCTTCGAGGATGGTCAGTTGATTGCCCGCCTCGACCGCGCCCGCCCGGACCTGTACCTGATTCCGCTGGAGCAGGGCCGCCCAACCGCCGAACTGCTGACCCTGAAAAACGGCACCCTGAAAAGCGTCGCCACCCGCGGCCTTTGGCTAGCAGAAAGTTTTGCGGCGCAGGACGGCTGGGTGGTACGTGAAGAGCGTATTCGCTGGCGCGACTGGGTGGCGCAGCAGGGGCTGGAAACCCTCAAGGCCAGCAAAGCGATAAAGCGCAAAGTTGGTTAACCGCTAACTCAGCAACTGGGTAGCCCATGCAGACCATGGGCACCCGGTTCTGAATCAATCCTGGCGGCGGATCTTCTCGACGATGGCCGTGGTCGAGCTGTTTTCCACCAGCCCCAGCACGCGCACCTCGCCACCATAAGCGGTGACGATATCGGCGCCCACTACCTGATCAACGCCATAGTCGCCGCCCTTGACCAAGATGTCAGGCTGCACCTGCTTGAGCAGGCGCTCAGGGGTGTCTTCGCTGAAGCTCACGACCCAGTCCACGGCGCCCAGGCCGGCCAGTACGGCCATGCGCCGGTCGACCGAGTTGATCGGCCGGCCAGGGCCTTTGAGGCGACTAACCGAAGCATCATCGTTGACCGCCAGCACCAACCGGTCGCCCTGGGCGCGGGCCTGTTCCAGGTAGGTGACATGCCCGGCGTGCAGAATGTCGAAGCAACCATTGGTGAACACAATGCGCTCGCCATGGGCGCGGGCATCTTCGATGGAGCACAGCAGCTGGTCCAGGCTCAACACACCGCGCTCGGAGCCCTCTTCGCGCTGTACCGCGCGACGCAGCTCAGGCGCACTGATGGCCGCCGTGCCCAGCTTGCCAACGACGATGCCAGCGGCCAGGTTGGCCAGTGCCACAGCCTGGGGCAGCTCTTCGCCTGCGGCAATGGCAGCGGCCAGGGTCGAGATCACCGTGTCACCAGCGCCGGTGACGTCAAACACCTCGCGCGCCCGCGCCGGCAGGTGCAGCGGTGCGTGCTGCGGACGCAACAGGGTCATGCCGTGCTCGCCACGGGTCACCAACAGTGCACCGAGGTCCAGATCACGCATCAGCGCAGCGCCCTTGCTGACCAGCTCGGCCTCATCAGCGCAACCGCCAACAATCAGCTCGAACTCGCTGAGGTTCGGGGTGATCAGGCTGGCACCGCGGTAGATCGAAAAATCCTTGCCCTTGGGGTCGGCCAGCACCGGAATACCGCGGGCACGGGCCAGCTGGATCAGAGCCTGGTGATTCTGCAACGCGCCCTTGCCGTAATCGGAGAGCACCAGCACCTTGACCCCGGCGAGCATGCCATCGACATCTGCAGCCAGGGCGGCGGTGTCGGTACGAAACGGTTCTTCGAAATCCATGCGCAGCAATTGCTGATGCCGGCTCATCACTCGTAGCTTGACGATGGTTGGCTGGTCGTCAATGAACTGGAAACGCGTCTGCACGCCCGCCGCTTGCAGGCTGTCGGCCAGGCTCTCGGAGGCCTCGTCACGCCCGGTCACCCCCACCAGAAAGGCCGGTGCGCCAAGGGCTGCGATATTCAAGGCGACGTTGGCAGCACCACCGGGGCGATCTTCGATCTGCTCGACCTTGACCACCGGCACTGGCGCCTCCGGAGAGATGCGCGAGGTACCGCCATGCCAATAACGGTCGAGCATGACATCGCCCACCACGAGAACGGGCGCTTGGTCGAAACGGGGCATGGACAACTTCATGGCAACTCCAGAGCCTCAGGTGGCGGGGGTGTAGTTTATCAGGCGATGTCTGCGGCTGGGCTGTCATCCAGCCCCATGGCATGCAGGCGGGCGTAAAAGCCATTGAGCGCCAGCAACTCGGTATGGGTGCCACGCTCGACGATCCGCCCCTGGTCCATGACCAGAATCAGGTCGGCCTTCTCGATGGTCGACAGCCGGTGAGCGATGACCAGCGTGGTGCGCCCAGTCATCACTCGATCCAGAGCTCCCTGGATATGCCGCTCGGATTCGGTATCGAGCGCCGAGGTGGCCTCATCGAGCACCAGCAGCGGCGCATCCTTGAGTAGTGCACGGGCAATCGCCAGGCGCTGACGCTGACCACCGGAAAGCAGCACGCCGTTTTCGCCGACCAGGGTGTCGTAGCCCTGTGGCATCTTCTCGATGAATTCATCGGCAAAGGCATCACGAGCCGCCTGCTGGACGGCTTCCAGCGGCGCGCCGGCCAGGTCGCCATAAGCGATATTGTTCGCCACGCTGTCGTTGAACAAGGTGACATGCTGAGTGACCAGCGCAATATGCCGACGCAGGTTACGCAGGGTGTATTCCTCAATCGCCAAGCCGTCGAGCAGAATCTGCCCCTGGTCATGCTGGTAGAAGCGCGGAATCAGGTTGGCCAACGTCGATTTACCGCTACCGGAGCGGCCTACCAGCGCCACCATCTGGCCTGGTTCGACGCTAAAGGAGATGTCGCTGAGCACCGGTTTCTCGGCACCTGGGTAACTGAAATTAAGACCCCGCACCTCAAGCCGCCCGCTGATCCGCTCACGGGTCTGCGTGCCCTGATCGACTTCCGGCGCCTCGTCGAGCTGCTCGAATATGCTTTCAGCACCAGCCACGCCTTTCTGGATAGTCGAACTGACCTCAGACAGCTGGCGAATCGGCTTGGGCAGCAACCCGGCCAGGGTGATGTAGGCCACCAGATCACCCGCAGACGCATCACCACGCAACCACAGCACCAAGAACATCAACACGGCCATGGCGCTGTAGATCACCAACTGCAAGGAAGGCGTGTAGACCGCGTTGGTCTTGACCATCTTCAACTGCTTGTTCTTGTTGTCTTCGCTGGCGTCGAAAAAGCGCTGTTGCTCGTACTGTTCGCCACCAAAACTACGCACGACGCGATAACCCTGAATAGTCTCCGATGTGACATGGGTGACATCGCCCATCGCCAGCTGGATTTTCTTACTTTGCTTGCGAAATTTCTTGCTGGTGCTGGTCACCATCAAACCGATTATTGGGAGAATCGCTACCATCACCAGGGTCAGGCGCCAGTTCATCCATAGCAGGGTCGCGAATAGAAACACCACCGTCATGCCTTCGCGAACCACCACTTTAATCGCATCCGTCGCCGCCCCAGTCACCATGGTCACGTTATAGGTGATGCGAGAAATTAGGTGCCCGGAACTGTGGTTGTCAAAATAGCGATTCGGCAGGTTGAGCATGCTGTTGAACAGCGCTACACGCAGGTCCTGCACCAGCCCGAGCGAAACCTTGGCCAGGAAATAGTTGCCCAGAAACGACCCCACTCCTTGCCACAGGGCGATCAATACGATCAGCAAAGGCACAGCCTGCAACAGCTTAAGTTCGGCAATCCAGGTGGCATGTTCCAGCAGCCAAGGCACCTCCGAGAAAAGCCCGGCATTCGGATTGCTCAATCCATCGACAAAGAACTTCAACATGTAGCCGAGCATCGGCTGGGTCGACGCGAAGATCAGGAAGCCCAGCAAGCTGATCGAGAACAGCCCCCAGTACGGCACGACATAGCGCAGCAACCGCAAATACACCTTCAGACTGGATTGCTGGGTAGAATTGGACATTCGGCAAGCCCCATACGACTGGCTAGAGGAATAAGATGCGGATTGTAACAGCGCAGCAGCTGGAAAGCTGGCTGGCCACAGGAAGGATTGTTGAGCGAGACGCACGCGGGCCTAAGGTTGTCCAGCTAAGCGATGGTCGCTTCCTGAAAATCTTCCACACTCGCCGTGCAGCGATGCTAGCCCGTCTATTTCCACCTGCACTACGCTTTGCCCGCAATGCCGAATTACTCAAACAGCAAGGTATAGCCGCGCCGCACGTCAGTGAAGCTTTCTGGCTCGACGATCAAAAGGGGCTTAGCGCCTGCCTGTATGAACCATTGGAAGGCTGTTCCTTAGAGCAAATTCTCAAGCAGGACCCTGAGCAACTCGAACGAATACTGCCAGAGCTGGCGCGTTTCATTGCCCAACTTCATGCTAAACGTATCTACTTCCGCTCCCTGCACCTTGGCAATATCCTCTGGCTGAGTAAAGGAGAATTTGGCCTGATAGACTTTCTCGACCTGCGGCGCAAAAGGCTACCGTTGTCAGGCTGGCATGCTCAGCGTAACTTTCGCCACCTTGAGGGCTACCTCCAGCGGCGCAAGATAAATAACTTCCCCCTAAGCACCCTAAAAGGACTTTACTGGGCTTATGCAAATAACTGTAAAACCAAAAAAAACTAACGCTATAACCCTTGTCAATCCGACGCCACACTTACAGACCCCACAAGTTGGCGAATTCATTCGCAGCCTGATCGCAGAACGCCAAAGGCTCGGACGGCATCGCCTCTGGGGTAGCATAAGCACGGCGGGGGGACATCTCTTCATCAAGACTACCCACCTAAGCAGCCTGATTTCACGCTTGCGCGTAACATTTGGGCTACGCCGCCGCTCAGGTGCCCTCGACTGGCCAATAGCGGAATTACGCAACAGTCTAAAGGTCAATCGATTAACAGCTTTAACCCCACAACTACTTGGCTACAGCCATATCCGTGGACGGTTTGGGCTGATCAACGAGGTGGTCCTGATCATTGAAGATCAAACAGGCTTTCTCAACGGCGCTCAGTGGCTAGATCGCTACTCGTCAGCATTACCCCAACTACTCCCCAGGCTCATCGATTGCATCCTTGAGCTCAATAGCCAGAACATTTACCACCTTGATCTCTGGCTGGGAAATTTCATGCTCTCGGACAGTCCAACACCCACCATCAAAGTCATTGACTTTGAGAATTGCTTCCTGCGCCAAACACTTTTCTCTGCGGAAACACTTGGCTATCAGCTGGGCTTACTGTTTGAGTTCAAACTGCATGCTTATATCGATGAGGCGAATTACGATCAACTGGTACATACCAAGCTGATAAAGTTCCCGGGGCTGGATCAGAAGAAATTCGTCGAGTTCTACGAGTATTTCAAGCGACATGGTGCGGGGCGCAAAGAACGCTATTTTATTCCGCAGCAGGGTCAGCTCATTACAGGTAAACCGACTCGCGGCTAGCGATTCGCCAGCCGCCGTGCCGCCCTGTAGAAGGCTAGCCTCAGCAGTGCTTGCAGATTTTCTGGAAGATTGCGCAACAAGCGCCAGGCTCTACTTAAGGCTCCCTTGTTGCGCGTCGAGCGCCAAGTCCCCGCAAAAAGATGACGCGAATAAACGCGATCAGCACACGCCAATTTCCGATTGGCGGCGCCAAAGCACCCAATGGGATAAATCTGCTCGCCCCCCTGCCGCTCATACCCACCCGTACCCAAAAACCCATGCTCCAGAAGCAGGCGGCTGACTTCGTTAACATTGACCAGTTCGGAAACACGCTCTACAGCAAACGTATTTTGGTCGTAGTAAGCCAGCATCCGCTGAGGTAACCAGTGACCTGCTACCGCGGCGATAAGCGATGTGGCGAAGCGCTGCCGGTCCTCAAGACCGATGAAGAAATCCACGTCGAGGCAGCCGTCCAACGAGCTTAATACCTCAACGTCGACATCCAGATAGATTCCGCCTTGCTGAGACAACGCGAACATCCGCACATAATCTGAGACGAAAGCGAAACGACCAGCAGCGTAAGCGTCCGCGGTAAAAGGATGGCTAGCCGGATCGAAACGCTGCTCATCCCAGCGCACGATTTCATAATCCGGCAGGTGATAAGCCCAAGAGGCCAGACAGAGTCGAGCCTGCAGCGGCAGTGGTCGGCCACCAAACCAGCAATAGTGAAGTTTGCGTTCAATCATCCTGACAACCCTTGGAAGAGTTTCCCGCACGGCTCGTGGCAAGCCAAACTAATCATGCAGTTCTCTTATCGCAGCTCTGCGTATACGTGCTCGCGTATTGCGCAAGGCACAAGAAAACCGGAAGCCAAACCGTAAACCACTCCTCCCTAGGCTTTATCCAAGGCCCAACACCATCCGAAAGCAGCGCCAGACCAGAGAAGCAAAGTAGCCCGCACAGTGCCCGTCCTGCGATAGTTTCGCGCGCGCGCCAGGCTCGCATGGCAACAATGGCCAGCATCAGCCCCCACAAGGCCAACCCAGGAACGCCCAATTGCAAAAGAACATGCATAAACAGGTTATGGGCATGCTCGAATACTTGCCCTATCTGCACGACGGTGAGTTGATATTCGGCACCGGCTCCCAGCCCGAGCCAGGGATGCTGGAGAAAGAGCGTCCAGGCATCACGCAGTAGATCGGGACGGTAGGAAAGACCACCGCGCAGGAGAAACTCCGGGAAGGCCAGAATTGCCGATGCGGCTCCTACAACGACCAGACAAGAAAATATCTGGATACGTCGCCCCGGCATCCATAGGCAGGACAGAACCAGCGTAGCTACCACCGCGAGCATCGGCCCCTTGCTGCGCGAAAGCACAACAAAAGCCAGGCATAAACCACATCCGAGCAGCCATACCCAACCTTGCAAATTGGCTGGCAAGCTACGTCGAAGAAACCACAACAGTATGCCCAAGCCGCCTACGACCTGGGCTGCCAGGATCGGATGATCAAGTACACCGCCGCCAACCAGTCGCGCATTTAGCGGCATACCCTGTAGCACGTAAAAAGACAGGATAAACCAGCCAACCCACAGGCCACCGACCAACACGATGCAGGCCAGCAGCGGCCAAAACCGCTCTCGATAGATGCTGCCTATGAGCGCCAAGGCTTGCACGGTCAAGCCGACATACAGCATCTCCTTGATCAACCCGGAGTCGCCCCCCCACAACATGGACAGCAAACTCCAGCCTGCAAAAGCCAGCACGGCGCTGAGCAACCAGCGATCCCAACCCAGTTGCTGCCAAAGCCCAGGCCGGTAGACAGCAAGCCCAGGCAGCCACAGGAAAAGAATCAGCCCTTGGTGGTACAGCTTGCTGTTCGGCAGAAACAGCATGCCGAGGAGGAACCAGGCCAACCCAAAGGCGAGCCAAGCACCCAAATAAGGATTGGTTGTAGCTAATGGCGACAGGCGCCTGATAGTTGTGAGCATCAATTGCGTCCGTAGCGAATTTTTGCCAGACAACGCCTGATCGCCTGGCGCGTCTTGAACTTGGGATGTCGCTCAACCTGCTCGATATCACTCATGTCGAACAGCCGCTGATTGGCCAGGATAGGTTTGACCATATATGCCTCAACAGAGGGCAGCAGGCACTCGGAGTAATACCAGTCGAGCGGTAGGCCAGAGGCCGGGGCTTCTGCCAGTATTCGGTCATACAATGCTGCGCGAACGACGTAGGCATGGGCGAGCCGGACCCGGCTCACCTGCATTAGATTTTTTGACACCCCCGTTCGCTGCCCACCCTTCTTGAGTGTCCCACCCAGATAAAGCATCTGCCAGGAACGCGTCTGCAGCTGGCGCTCGGCACGAGCAAGCACGGCGCGCGAATAAGGTTCGAACTCGCAGTCATCCTCCAGGATCAGCACTGAAGACAGGCCCTGCTCCTTGGCCATGCGAATGATCGCCAGATGACTGCGCATGCAGGCCCAGGTCGCTCGCAACTTGTGCTCGTTGCTCGGCCTCACGCCATCCACTCGCTTGAGGAATGCATCCAACTCGGCGGAAGGCGAATCATTACTGGCGGCAAGGGCGGAAAAATCGACTGCGGAGAATCGCTCGGCAGCGATACCGACCCTTTGCAGGGTGCTCAGCGTCTGCAGCCAGCGGTCGTGGCGGTGGTCCAGGTTAATCACATAGGCACGCTCAAAACAGCACTCTCGGCCTGCCGAGTGATGCCCTACCTGACTATGCCCCGGTAAGGCTACTCCATTGATTTCACCACCAGCCTGCAACACCTGCAGCAGTGACAGGCAATGCGCCAAACCCTCACAACCATGGGCGAGATGGTATTCAGCCAGTGAAGCAGAGCGGGCTACGCTTGCACCATGAAAAGCGGCGACTTCGGCCATTCGTGCAGAGAAATCTTCCAGAGAGGATACGCGTCGCCCCAGGAAGCGCTCCTGGGAAAAGACATCCACGTCCTCACCCGCATTGACATAGATAATTGGCCGGCGCGCCAAGGCAGCCTCGATCACCGCGTTGGACATGATGTTGACGGCCACCGTCGCCTGGCCGAGGGCCTCAGCGAGGCTGCACTCGCGGGGCAAGACCTCAAGGTTATCGAGAGCAGCCGCTGCCTGTTGCCAGAAGGGTACCTCGCTACGCGGATGTGCCTTGACCAGCACCTGGTACTCCGGGTGCAGCGCAGCCCAATCACGCAATAGCCTGTAGGTGGTCTGGTAGCCGGCCTCCTTCTCCTTGTCAGGGCCAACCCCGAGAATCAGCAGCGTGCGCCCATTCGGATCGGCTACCGGCAAGTCGTAGGTACTATCGATCATGTGGGAGCCGGCCAGCACGGCAGTCGAACGACCGAAACGCAATGCACGCCCCTGCAACGCCTCAAGTGAACTCTGACCGAACAGGAAGTTGTAGTCGTAGTCATTCATGCTCAGGCGGCGCGAACGCTCCACCGTCGTCGCATGAGCGAGATGCACCAGAACAAGACCGCGCGTATTCAGTGCCAGACGTAGGAAAGGACTGTAGAGGCTACCGTTACGGTCATTGAGTAAAACGCGAGGCCGGTAACACTCGACTATCCACTCGGCATACGCCGCAAGGCCGAAGTAACGGCTGGGCACCGCACAGGGTGGACGCTTGAGCATGCGTCCGCGGAGTATCGCCCCAGGCTCTTGCAGAGCGGTCTCGACAAGCGTGTAGCCGCGCGCGCGCAAGGCATCAATCAGAAGCCTCTTACGCCGGAAAGCGATGACCTTTGGGGCCGACTGCAACAGAAGAAAATCACAGGGTTCAGCAGTTATGTCCCTAGCAAGCCGCCACCTGGCACGCATGCCAAACCACCAGTCGCCCATAGCCTCTCGGGCAAAGCGCAATGCGCTGCCCAAAACGCCATGACGCTCACGCAGCAATAGCCAACGGTATTGATCCAGCTCTCGCGCTTTCGCAAGCCAGGGATTCTCTCGCATGAGGTCGTCACGCTGCATACACGCGTTTTTCATCGACACACACTCAACATCAGCGGTTTGAATTGCCGACTTACTGCCTCGTCAGAAAATGTCTCTCTGATTCTGAGAACTTGCCTTGCAGCACGCTCACTGAGCTCTGCGGGGCTTGTCGCGGCTGACTGCCTTATAAGCCCGGCCAGGCTGGCGTGCGCACCAAATGGAAATACCTGCCCCACCCCATCCACCACTTCACGCCCGCCACCGCAGTCACTGCAAATCACCGGCACCCCAGCCGCCATGGCCTCCAGCAAGACCATGCCGAACGGCTCATGGTCCGAGGTGAGGGCAAATACATCGAACGCCTTGAAATAGCGACGGCCATCGGCGACCTGACCAAGAAAGCGTACGGATTCGTCGAGCCCGAGACTATGCGCCAGTTGCCGCAACTCAGCTTCCAGCCGTCCCTGTCCCATGATCGCCAGCAGGCTGCCCGGTGGCAGGTCCGGCAGAGCTTGGGCGAAGCCACGGATCAGGGTGGCCTGATCCTTGTCCGGATGCAGCCGGCCCACATTCCCGACAACCCAGGCATCCTGAGGCAACCCTAAATGCTCGCGCGCCACTTCTCGTGAGACTTGTTCGGCCTGGATCGCGGCAACATCAATCCGGTTGTACAACGTCTCGATACGCTCGGTCGGCCAGCGAGGCAACTGCTGACGGATGTCATCACGCACGGCATTGGAGACGCCCAGCAGCAGCAGGCGCGACTGAAAGCGGCTGATAAACAGGCGACGCAAAGGTCGGTCGTATACACCAAAGGCATGATGCACACCGATCACCGGCAGTGCTGTACCGAGCAGAGCAATGTAGATGGGTTTAAAGCGGTGGGCGATGCAGCTCACGAAATCCCGCGAAGCCGCCAACCGGGACAGTTCGCGGATGGCCTGCAGCTTCAGCCCGCGCAACGCGCGGCTGGAGAAGTTGAGGAAGATGACCTCATCGGAAGCCGAGCCCTGCCTGACAGCCTCATTAGCCGCGCCTGTCAGGTAGACCGTGCAGACCCGGTAGCGCGTGCCTACGAATAACGCAGCGTACTGCCGCGCACAATCGAGGAACGGCCCGTCATAGCCATGGCAAAGCTGCAGGATCCAGGGTGTGTCCTGCGCAGCGTCAGCTGGGCGCATACCCGTCCACTCCATCCTTGACGACCAAGATATCTTCCATAATCAGGTACTGCAGGTCGGAGCCGTAAAACATGTTCAACGCATCAGTCGGTGAGCAAATCATCGGCTCGCCGCGGCGGTTCAGCGAGGTGTTCAGCGAGACGCCGTTGCCGGTGAGTTTTTCCAGCTCCAGCATCATGTCGTAGTAACGCGGGTTGTACTCGCGTTTGAGCACCTGGGCGCGAGAGGTGCCATCCTCGTGCACCACTTCGCTGACGCGGGTCTTCCACTCTTCGTTGACCTCGAAGGTGAAGGTCATGAACGGACTCGGATGGTCGACCTTGAGCATCTGCGGCCCAACCGTGTCGAGCATCGACGGGCAGAAGGGGCGCCAGCGCTCACGGAACTTGATCTGCTCATTGATGCGGTCGGCCACGCCCGGAATGCTCGGGCAACCGATGATCGAGCGGCCACCCAAGGCGCGCGGGCCGAACTCCATACGGCCTTGGAACCAGGCCACGGGGTTACCGTCGACCATGATCTTGGCGATGCGCTGCGGCATATCGTCGATCTGCTGCCATTTCGGCGCATTCGGGTGGCGCGCGCAGGCGGCAATGACGTCTTCGTTGGAGTAGGCAGGGCCAAGGTAGACGTGCTCCATCTTCTCCACCGGCACGCCGCGCTTGTGCGACACATAGGCAGCGGCGCCGACCGAGGTACCGGCGTCGCCGGAGGCCGGCTGGACGAACAGTTCCTTGACGTCGTCGCGGGCGATGATCTTCTGGTTGAGCTTGACGTTCAGTGCGCAGCCGCCGGCGAAGGCGATCTTCCCGGTTTCGCGGATGATGTCGCCCAGGTAATGCTCCATCATCTGCAGGGCGAGCGTCTCGAACAGCGCCTGCATGCTCGCGGCGTAATGGATGTAGGGATCGTCGGCGATATCGCCTTCACGCTTGGGACCCAGCCACTCGATCAGTTTCGGCGAGAAGTAGAAGCCCTTGCCCTTTTCCTTGTAGCGGCGCAGACCAATAACGTTGGCATAGTCGGTGTTGATCACCAGTTCGCCATTTTCGAATTTGGCCAGGCGCGAGAAGTCGTACTTACTGGCGTCGCCATAGGGCGCCATGCCCATGACCTTGAACTCGCCGTCGAGCATTTCGAAGCCGAGGAACTCGGTGATCGCGCCATACAGGCCGCCGAGGGAGTCGGGATCAAAGAACTCCTTGATCTTGTGGATCTTGCCGTTCTCGCCATAACCGAAAAAGGTGGTGGCGTACTCACCCTTGCCGTCGATGCCCATGATCGCGGTCTTCTCGGTAAAGCCTGAGCAGTGGTAAGCACTGGAGGCGTGGGCCAGGTGGTGCTCGACCGGTTCGATCTTGATCTTCTTGGGATCGAAACCCAGTTGCTCCAGGCACCAGACGATCTTCTTGCGATAGCGCTTATAGCGACGGTTACCCATAAGGATCGCGTCGAGGGCGCGGTCCGGCGCGTACCAGTAGCGCTTGGCGTAGTGCCAGCGAGCCTTGCCAAACAGGCTGATTGGCGCAAAGGGAATGGCCACTACATCGACATCCGAGGGCTTGATGCCGGCCTGTTCCAGGCAGAACTTGGCCGACTCGTAGGGCATGCGGTTCTTCGCGTGCTTGTCGCGCACAAAGCGCTCTTCTTCGGCTGCCGCGATCAACTTGCCGTCGATATACAGGGCCGCAGACGGGTCGTGACTAAGGGCGCCGGACAGGCCGAGAATGGTCAGTGCCACTTACATACCTCTTGGGAAGCGTTGACCGCTAGGCGATCAGAGTGAGCGGGGGATGCATTGGATGGCCGCGACCACGCGGACCGGCACACCCTGCAAGTGCAAAATAGACAAGCATTATAGCGAGGCGGCTCTCGGCCAGGTATCGCCACTTGCACTTGGCTGCTTACGGGCACGGATGCTCCATTAGTCGATTACCACGTCCAACGCTTCATGGACTCGGTTAAAGGCGGCTCTGAAAGACTCGGATATCTCAACCTTCAGCTCTTCGATATCAAGCGGGGCTGGCGCCCAATCGATCTCGCGGGCGAGCCGCTTATTGCGCAGACGCGCCAGCCAGCCATGCTCGTGCACGTAATGGATGCCTACCAGATCGTCGATCAACTTGACCCGGTAATCATCCCTGCGCGCGTCGTCATAGAGAAACACCACGGGGATCCCCATGGCGATGCAGGGCATGGCGCAGTGAATCTTCGAGGTGATCACCAGCGAGGCGCGCTCGCGATACTGCTTGAGCAGCTCCGCAGCCATGGCCTGCTTGAGCGCTGTATCGGTAATCGGCAACCGCACCTTGGCCTGATCGACCACGATAGCGCGCTTGCGCAAGGCCGCTGGCACCGCATAACGCGCAGTGGGGCTGACGCCGACCATGAAGACCTGCCCCTTGCTGGGCGCAGTGGTACGCCGCGGCAGGGTCAGGGTCACGCAACGGCTGTAGTAGGTTTGCACGCCATGCTCGGCCAGCAGCGCCTGAGTGCCACGATCACGACAGCCAATGGGCTGCCACTGCTTGAGGTAGGCGATACCCGCGGGTGAGCAGATTACTGGCTGGGCCTGTGGCGTGACATGAAAGGCGAAAAACACTGGCCGTACCGCTGGCGAAGGCGGCCAATGCGCACTGTTCATAAAAAAACCGTTGAGCGGGACGGTGCAGGGCTGCTCAACCGCGTCCAGCGCCTCCCGCGAGACATAGCCGTCAACCTGCGGCACCAGATGACTAACCGCCAAGGTCTGGATGTCGTCCCCCAGGTTGGCAAAACGTTCGAAGACCTCGCCGGTATATTCCAACAGACAGATACGCGTCATGCCGCCCCCGTGAATTTTCGGGCAAGACGCAGCCAGCGCTTGCGCCACTTGGCCAGGCGCAGCCGTAACCGGTTATGCAGATGAGAGCGCGCGAGCAAGTTCTGCCAGGCCCGCCCAACGGGGGTCTCGAGCTTGCCGTGCTGCTCCAGCAAACGTAGATTTTCCCGGGCGAATATTTTCAGCGACTCGTCATAAAGCACCAGCGCCAGAATCTGTTCGGCATCCAGCCGCTGAGGGAAGGTCGCACTCTGCTCCAGCACGCCAACGGCATAGAGCGAGGTCATGGTGCGCAAACACTTCTCGCAGACTCCACAGTTGTAGGCGCCTTCGACCCGCTCCCAGCAAACCCGCAGGTGCTGCAACGCCAAGGCCGAGCCCGACAGCGCGACTACCTTGTCGACGCGCCCTGCTTCACAGCCGTCATGCACCACTTGCAGGTCTTCGTCGGAGAACAGGGGGTCGGTCAGCGGATGAGAGGCCCAGGGGCTCAGGTCGGCCTGAGCAAAAGATGAAGGCACATAGAGGCGATCCAGATAGCCGGCCAGGTGGCGCGCTACCGTACCCAGACCATAGCCATGGCTGTGCAGCCCCCAACGACCAAAATCGCGAAACAGGCGGATAGCATTGCTCTCGACCTCGATAAAGCGCACACCGGTAGCCGCCTCGATCGAGCGGCCCATGGCACTGACGGCCTCTCGCCTTGGCCAGTCCTTGAGACCGACGTCATAGCCGTGCACAAAAATCAGGTCGGTGATGTGCTCGCGGTGCTTGAGAAAGCTGTAGAAGGAATCCACTCCTCCCGTGAAAAAACAGCCAACCCGCCCGGCAGGCAGCGCGATCGGCTCTGCAAGGGCGTCAGCCCGAAACTCGACCGACTGGTAACGATCGAACCATTGGCAGAATATGCCCATCAGTTGCTGTTGATTCTGCAGAAATGTCGGAGAGAGCGTGCCGCTGATATGCAGGTCATACCCGGTATCCATCGCCGCAAGCGCACTCAGCGCCAATGCGGCATCAGCCCCCGAACGCAGCGGTGCCCGTGCACAGGCGAAGTAAACCTGGTAATGCCTGGAACCAACCGCAATGTCATAGGTGAGGCGATCTTCATCGCCATGCCCCGTCTGGACCTCAATCGTCGTCATTACCAACCCCGGTGTAGCTGATTTTATTGTTATCGCCGCTGGTCTAGTGCAGTAACAGCCGCATGACTTTTGACAGGTAGCCCCAACGCAATGCCCGCCTTGGTGCCAAGGTGAACGCCTGCTTGTAGTACTGCAGCGCCTCAGGTTTGCGCCCTGCCTGGTAACAGCGCCGGAACATCGACAAACGACATTGTGCCAGATACATACAACGCCAGCGCTGCAGGGCTGACGGCAGATGATGAAAGACCGCCTCGACCATCAGTTCACAATGATCGGGCTCCAGTACTGGCCCGTGCCGCAGGCTTTTCGGATGTTTATGAATCAACACCAGCGGTGTCTCGATCAGCGCCACTGCTGGACTCATCAGCATAAAGGCGAACACTGCGATGTCTTCCCCCTGGCGCAACCCGACCGGATAGGGGCGCTGCGCGACGCGCTCGCGACGGAATACCGAGCAGCCGTGGCTAATCGCGATGCGCTTGTCGAACAGCAAGTCCTGTAGCCGCTGCTCGGCCGTTACAGCGAGACGGCCGGGCCGGTGCATACGGCGACGACCATCGGGACGGCAACTGATATGGCCACCAAGCAAAAAGTCAGTCTCCGGCGCTGCCTGCAGGTGCGCCAGAACCCGTACCAAAGCATCAGGCAGCAGCTCATCGTCGGCATCGACAAACATCACCCATTCGCCACACGCCAGCGCGAGCCCCTGGTTACGCGCCGCCGAAGGGCCCTGATTAGCCTGCCGCAGATACCCTGCTCGGCCCTTGATCGGCGTATCGCGTAACACCTGCGCCGTGGCATCGGTGGAGCCATCATCAATGACGACTAACTCGCAAGCGGATGAAAGCTGCACGCTGGCTGCCGCCAACGCACGCGGCAACAAGTGCGCGTAGTTATAGGTCGGAATAATGATACTCAGACGTATCGTTGCGGGCGCCAACGCCAGCCAATCATCCTCAATCGACTGCATCGGCAACCTCTATGACCCTGAGGGTGGCTGTACTGAACGACGATAAAACGCGGTGCAGCCACATGGGTATGCCTCAGGGCATCGGCAGATTGTGCTCGAACCAATTGGCAAGCGGGCTTGAGCTCGGCCAATTACGGATAAAACGCGCCCGGTCAGCAAGCGCAGCACGCTGCCAGCTCGAATGGCGGCGATGCACACACAGTGCATCCAGATCGATCAGCGCAATGCGGCCATTGTCCCAGAGTAGATTGGTGGCCTTGAGGTCGCCATGGCTGATCCGCGCCGCGCCCAGTTGGCTGAACAGTTGGCAAAGCGCCTCGCCAACAGCCGCAGCCGGCGGCTCACCACCGTCATGGCCGAGCAGTTGGAACAGGTCGTATCCCTCACTATAGGCATTGATCAGATAGGCGCGCTCGCGCAGCCAGAAGCGGCGCCGTTCGATGACCGCCACCGGTGCCGGTGTGGCGATACCGATCTGTGTCAGGTGATGCCCGGCAACCCAGCTATGCCAGGCGCGGCTCGGCCGCCAGCAGCGCTTAAGCCAATGAAGGAAGTTCTTGATGTTGTAGCGCTTGATCACCCAGATTTGCCCACCCGCCTCGATACGCGCCACGGTCGCCGAGCCGCCTTGCTTGAGCGACTGACCTGCGGCAATCGCACCATCAGGATCAGCCAATACCGGCGCCAATGCATCCAGCGTATCGCGGCGCACGGCACGCAGCAGCGATGCCCCTCGCTCGACCGCGAACAGACTGCAGTCGCGGGCGATCTTGCGCAGGTAATCGCGCAGACGCCAGCGTCGCACTGCTGCGATCTCCTCGAGCAGCGCCTCCAGCGGCAGCGCATGCTCACCATTGACCAGCAGGTAATGCACCAGCAGCTCTTCGATAAAGGGCTCCAGGGACGCGGGCAGTTGCGCGAAGAACGTCCCCAGGTTGGCCAGCACTCGCTCGCGTGACAGCGCCTGCCCCGGCGCCTCGACACGCACGCCACCGCCGTCGACCACATACAGCCGCCCGGCATGGCGCATCAGGTTGTCCAGATGCAGGTCATCCTGCCACAGGCCAGCGCGGTGCAACTGGGCGATGGCGCCCAGAGCTTCGCCCAGGACCTGCTGCTGGGCATCACTGCAAGGCGCCTCATATGCGACGGCAGCCCAGGCCTCAGCCAGGCTCTGCGCGCCGTCGAGGTAGTCAAACAGCAGCCAGGCGCCCTGAGCACTTTCTGCAGCCGTAAGCAGAGCCGGCGTGTCCACGCCCTGGGCAGACAGGGCTAATGCCCCCTGCTGTTCGCGCTGGAACTGACGCGCCGCCCGCGGCCCGACCAGCAGCTTGGCCAGCACCGCCTGCCCCTGCCACTGTGCCTGCGCGACATACCGCTGCCCCGGCAACACGCGCAGCCAGCGGCTGATCTGCAGCACGCCGTCCTCGCTGCCTTCAGCCAATTGCAAGGTCATCGGCAAGGCCGGTGAACGCCCGGCACGGACCAGTTCAGCAAGGGTCATATACAACGTTCCTGATTAGTCCTGAGTGGCAACTGCCCCACATGATTCACGCCAACAGCGCACGCAGGCGGCAACTTGCGCGAAGCGCCTTTGGGCCGCACATAACGCTGTAATAGCGCCTCACTTGGGGTCGCACGATACATCGTCATTCGCGCCCTTCGAAGTAATGCAACATTTGCCTGATGCACGCTTTGTCGGCTGCGTTCAGCCGCGCGCGCTTGCAGTAGGCCAGATAAAAACGCAGGCGCTGAGTACGCGACAGTTGGTACTTGGCCACTTTGTCCAGGCAGGCCAGGTCCTTGACGATACGATGGCGCAGCAGCGGCCCCCACCAGAAGGTGCCAGTCGGGCAGTCGATCAGGTACAACCGCCCTTCCTCATCGACCAGCAGGTTGCGCCATTTCAAATCATTGTGAGTGAAGTGGTGGTCGTGCAGGACCCGCGTCGCCGCCGCGAGCTGATCACTCACCCGCGCCACCCAAGCGCGATCGCGCAGGCGCAGGTCGTCTTTATTCGCCAGTTGCGCAAGGTCTTCGGTACCAAGCAGCTCCTGAGTAATCAGCGCGCCGCGCACGAAAGAGCCAGCCTGGCGCTCTAGCCCATGCGCCACAATCGGCGCAGTGGGAATACCCCAGCGCTCGAAGTGCCGCAGATTCTGCCACTCCGCCTTGACGCGCGGACGCCCGACAAAACGCCGCAGGCCCTTGCCCGCACCGTGGTAGCGCTTGATGTAATAACGAATTCCGCCCAGCTCTACACGAAGCACCTCGGACAAGGGGTCGGAGGTAATCCGCTCGCCCTGAAGGGCAAAAACGGCATCCAGGGAACCAAACTCAGCCTTGCGCTCCGAGTATTCCGGGAAGAGCGACCACTCGGCCATCAGCGCGCGCCTCCCAGCCGGGACGTAATACGCCAGAGCGGAACGAAGGGGCGCCACACATAACGGCCCAACATCTTGAAGCTCAAGAGCGGCGCTAATACCTGATTGTTCTCATTGAAACCGGGGCGCCAGACAAAATCTGCCTGTTTGCGAGTGACGGTGAAGCTACGCAGCCCCATTAGAGAACCAAGATGGCCACCTCCCGAATCGTTGCTCACGACAACCGAGCAAGTGCTCAAGTAATCCATCAATCCACGGATATCAGCGAATGTATGCACAGGAAAATCAGCATACATCTGTTTCAGTGGCTCCTGCTCATGCGGCATACCTACAAACTCGACCAACCAACCTTTTGCCAGAAGGCGTCGCGCCAACCAGCTAAACCCCATGGGGGCGTAGTTCTTTTTTAGATGGGGCGTGGTCGGGAATATCGCCACACGCCGGCGCGACTCAGGGCAGTTAACAAAACGACGAAGTGCCATGGGTTGCCGGGCATGAAGACCGTAGACACTGGATGCATATTCCTCGACCCACTGCACCATATTCAAGCCTGAGCGCGACTGCAGACAAAGTGCGCGGCTCGCGCCTGGCAGGGTGTGCTCCCCTACTCGCACTGCACGCCCATCGACTTCAAGGCGAGAGGAGATTTTTTTGGCGGTAACGAAGGCAATATTGCTGCGTTCCAGAAGCGCAGTTACGCGCGAGGCATCCTGGGTCAGCCAGTTGATGTAACTGACGACCAAGTCACTGCTTTCGGACAACGCTATTAAATCCACGCAATCGCTGGGGTCTACCTGCAACCAGTCGAAATACTCCCGGGCCGGGAACAAAGTATTGCTGACAAAACGTACGCGCGCGCCTGCCAAATTGAACAACCAGGCCAGATGCAGATAAATAGTCACGTCACCCAAGGCGGGGCACGGAACAATAGTTACGCACCTGTCCCGCCAATCCATTTGCGTCATATCAACCTCGTGCATCACAACGCATCCCCTTACCACTGCTTGCGTCGGTTAAGTTTTTCAGCCCTGCGTATCAACCCGCCCAATGAAGTTGCCGAATAAACTGATATAGCCTCTTTCATCAGGCGCTACTCACTCATGCACGGCCCCCGGGGCGTACTTGCGGGCATAGCGCTGCAGGAGCTTATCGGCCCGCCGCTGCAGCCAGGCCAGCAGACGTGCTTCGTCGCGCAGCAACTGGCGCAGCGGACGGGGGCTACCGGCGGCCTGGAAATAGGCGCGCAGAAAACGCAGGCGGTCGCCACGGGTCAGGCCGATATGCAGGGCGGAGAAGTACAGCCCGGCCAGGTCCTTATTGCGCCAGCGACGCGGCACCTGGGCACGCACCTGAGCGCGGTGCAGGTCGATCAGTGACAGGCGCAGATTATCCGCGGTCACCGGCGTGTCGGTGTGCAGGAGGAAATGGCAGATATAACAGTCGCGGTGGTTGACCCCGGCGCGGTGCATGGTGCCGGTCATGCGCGCGACTTCATCGATCAGCGCGCGCTTGAGTCGCGGCGCCGGCGCTTGCTCGGCCCAGCCCAGGGTCAATTGCTCAAGGTCGGTGGTCGGCGCCAACTCTTCGGTGACGATAAACGAGTGCTGCATGGCCGGATTGTTGCCGCGCTCGCCGTAGGCCACCGCGGTCATGGTCGGTACGCCGGCCTGCTGCAGCCGTTCGATCGCCCGCCACTCCTGGCCGGCACCGAGCACGGGCAGGCGCAGGCTGGCGAGGTTCTTGACGATCTCGCCCCAGCCGATGCCACGGTGGATCTTGACGAAATAGCCGCGCCCATCGACTTCGGTGCGCAGCGTGCGGCGGCCTTCCAGCTCGCGGTAGACCTGGCCCTGCAACGCCTCGACGGCGACGAAAGGATCCTGGCCAGCCCACAGGCTCTGGAAAGGCTCTTTGAGAATCAGGGTCATGCAGGCACCTGCGCGAGGATCACGTCCGCCGCGCGCTGCGGCATGGAATACAGGTCGGCCGTATCGGCGAACGCCAGGCCATTACGCGACCAGGCCGCGCGCTGCTCGGCATCACTCAGCATCTCGGTGAGGTAACGATCCAGCTGCGCTTGCTCGAACGGGCTGGGCAGCACGCGCCCGGCGTCGGCATCGCGGATGTAATGGGCGTAACCGCAGACCTCGGTGACCAGAACCGGCAAGCCGGCAACCAGAGCTTCAAGCAATACCGTGCCGGTGTTCTCGTTATAGGCCGGGTGGATCAACAGGTCGGCGCCAAGCAGAAAGCGCGGGATGTCGCTGCGCCCCTTGAGGATTTCGACCTGTTCGGACACGCCCAACGCCTTGGCCTGCAACTGGAACGCGCGCGGGTCGTCCTGGCCGATGACAATCAACCGGGTGCGCTGTTTCAACTCGCGCGGCAGCGCGGCCAGGGCCTTGATGCTGCGGTCCAGGCCTTTGGTCTTGAAGCCGGAGCCGATCTGCACCAACAGCAGGTCACTGTCGGCCAGCTTGAATTCAGCGCGGAATTCGGCGCGAATCTCGGCAGCATTAGCCGGCGCCCGGCGGTCCTGGGCGATGCCCGGCGGCAGCAGGTGAAAGCGCTGCAGCGGGGTGTGGTAATGCTGGATAAACAGCGGCTGCTGCACTTCGGAGATCATCAGAATCTCGGTTTTCGACTCAGGGGCAAACACCGCGCGCTCGTAGTCGGCGAAATGCTTGTAGCGCCCCCAGCGCTTGTAAAGCGGGTTGCGCAGGGTCTGCGCTTTATCTTCGTAGCAGCCGTCGGCGGCGTAGTAAACGTCCAGGCCGGGCATTTTGTTGAAGCCCACCACCCGATCGACCGGATCACGCGCCAGGTCGGCGGCCAGCCAGGCACTGAATTTCTCGTTGCGGTGATGGTTGAAGAACGCCTTTACCGGCGCCACCCGCACATCGAAACCGGGCGGCGTTTCGCCTTCCCAGATTGGCGTGTACACGCGGATGGCGTGCCCGCGCGCCTGGCATTCCAGGGCGATACGCAGAAAGTCGCGCTGCAGGCCGCCGTAGGGAAAATACTTGTAGAGGACAAAAGCCAGTTGCATCAGTACCGCTCCTCAAAGACATCGGGCGGTGCCAGCAACAGCGCCTCCAGTTCGGTGCCTACACGTTCGGCATCCAGTCCGTCGAAGCAGGGTTGTTGACGATCGCCACTGCCAGCGCCCGGCCCTGTGGCACACAGGTGTATCTGGCTGCGACCGTAGGCGCCGACCTTGCCCGGCAGGGTCGGCCCGTACAGGGAAATACTGGGTACATCCAGCGCTGCGGCCAGGTGGCCGAGGCCGGTATCGACCGCGACGCACGCCGTGGCGCCAGCGATGACCTTGGCCACCCCGGCCAGGTTGAGCTTCGGCAGCACGGCGGCATGCAAAAGCCCAGTGGCGATGCGCTCGGCACGAGCCTTTTCAGTCGCATTGCCCCACGGCAGGCGCACCGCCCAACCCAGGGCATCCATACGTTCGGCCAGCGCGCGCCAGTCGTTTTCCGGCCAGTGCTTGCTGGCCCAGGTGGTGCCGTGCAGGAACACCAGATAAGGCTGTGGCGTGGCATCGGCCATGGCGGCGCGGTCCAGGCCATAATCGCCAGTGCGTGCCGGCAACGGATAATCCAGGGCCTGGGCAAACAGTTGGCGCACCCGTTCCAGCGCATGCTGGTCCTTGGGCACTGCGTAACAACGATCGTAGAAGCGGCTGGCCAGCGGCTCGCGGGCTGAATCGCGATCGAGGCCCGCCACTGGCGCCTTGACGTAACGGGTCAGCCAGGCACTCTTGAGCAGGCCCTGGGCATCGATCACCAGGTCGTACCTGGTCTCGCCCAGGCGCTGCTTGAAGCGCTTCCATTCACCGGATTTCCAGGTACGCAGCGGGTGCTGGCGCCAGCGGCGGATGGCCACCGGAATGACTTGGGAAACGGCCGGATGCCAGGCGGGAATCTCGGCGAAACCCTCCTCCACCACCCAGTCGAAACGAATGCCCGGAATGGCGCGCGCGGCGTCAGTCAGGGCCGCCAGGGTGTGTACCACATCGCCCAGCGACGAGGTTTTGATCAGCAACACCCGCATCAGTCGTTCTCGACCAGGTCGACGGGGTCGGCCACCAGGCGCTCCAGCGCCTCGACCACCGGCCGCGGTTTGAGGTCGCGCAAGCAGTTGTAGTGGCCATAGCGGCAGGTGCGATCGAAACAGGGGCTGCATTCGATACCCAGGCGCACCACCTCCACCTGCTCGGCCAGCGGCGGGGTAAAGCCTGGTGAAGTGGAGCCGTAGACCGCCACCAGCGGACGGTTCAGCGCCGCCGCCACGTGCATCAAGCCCGAGTCATTGGACGCCACGGCCGTCGCACAGGCCATCAGGTCGATGGCCTGGGCCAGGCTGGTTTCGCCCGATAGATTGACCGCTTCTTCGCGCAGGCCGGGAATCAGCCGCGCGCGAATCGCCTCGCCCACCGCATGGTCGTTCTTCGAGCCGAACAGCCAGACTTGCCAGCCGGCGCGGATCTTCAGCTCGGCAACCTTGGCGTAATGGTCCGAAGGCCAGCGTTTGGCCTCACCGAACTCGGCGCCCGGACACAGCGCCAGCACCGGTCGATCCAGGGTCAGACCGAACGCCGCCAGGGCCGCCTCGCGGGACTGCGGGTCGATTTGCAGGCTCGGCCGCGGATACGGCTTGGCCAGCAACGCACCCGGCTCATAAGCCAACGCCATAAAGCGCTCGATCATTAGCGGGTAGCGGTCTTTATCCAGCGTACGAATGTCGTTGAGCAGGCCATAGCGCAACTCGCCCTTCCAGCCCGTGCGTTTGGGGATGCCGGCGAAGAACGGCACCAGGGCCGATTTCAGCGAGTTGGGCAACAGGATCGCCTGGTCATACTGGCCCGCCAGGGACTTGCCGATGCGCCAGCGTGTGGCCAGCTGCAGCACGCCGTGGCCCAGCGGCAGGCTCAGCGCGCGGCGCACCTCGGGCATGCGCTCGAGTAGCGGGCGGCTCCATTCGGGCGCCAGCACGTCGATCTGCGCCTCGGGGTGACGCTGCTTCAGGCACTGAAACAGCGTCTGCGCCATCACCATGTCACCGACCCAACTGGGGCCTACGATCAGTATGTTCATGCTTAGTCCAGAAACGATCAGGGAGGCTTATCAGACTATTTGGAAGCTACTGCGCTCGGCGGTGCTGCGTTAAAAACTGACTCGCTTGCTCATTGACTAGAGTCAACTCCGCCACTCGCCAGTTTTTGCCTTGCCTCGCCGTCGCTCGCGACGCTTCCAAACAGCCTGATCGCCTCCCTCGTTTACTTAATTCAAGCCTTATTTAACCAATGTACGCCACGCGGCGTGATTACTGGTTTTGCCCGTTACCAGGTCAAAGTAGGCAGTCTGCAGCTTCTCGGTCACCGGACCGCGGCGGCCAGCGCCGATCTGCCGGCCGTCGACCTCGCGGATCGGCGTGACTTCAGCGGCGGTGCCAGTGAAGAAGGCCTCATCCGCGATGTACACCTCGTCGCGGGTGATGCGCTTCTCGACCACTTCAAGGCCATGCTCGGCCGCCAGGGTGAGGATGGTGTTGCGAGTGATGCCATTGAGGCAGGAGGTGACTTCCGGGGTGTAGATCACCCCATTCTTGACCAGGAAGATGTTCTCGCCCGAACCTTCGGCCACGTAGCCTTCCGGGTCGAGCAGCATGGCCTCGTCGGCACCGCCGGAAATCGCTTCCTGCAGGGCCAGCATCGAGTTGATGTAGTTGCCGTTGGCCTTGGCGCGGGTCATCGAGATATTGACGTGATGACGGGTAAAGGAGCTGGTGCGCACCTTGATACCGGCCTGCAGGGCTTCGTCGCCCATGTAGGCGCCCCAGCTCCAGGCGGCCACGATGACCTGCACTTTCAGGCCGCTGGCACGCAGACCCATGGCTTCGGATCCGTAGAACACCATCGGGCGGATATAGGCGCTTTCCAGGTTGTTCTCACGCACGGCGGCGCGGGTGGCTTCGTTGATTTCTTCCTTGGTGTAGGGGATCTTCATGCCCATGATGTGCGCCGAATCGAACAGGCGGTCGGTGTGCGCGTCCAGACGGAAGATCGCCGTGCCGTCCGGGGTGTTGTAAGCGCGCACGCCCTCGAACACGCCCATGCCGTAGTGCAGGGTATGGGTCAGTACGTGGGTGGTCGCGTTGCGCCACGGCACCAGTTCGCCGTCATACCAGATCACGCCATCACGATCGGCCATCGACATAGTTGCCTGCTCCTCAAGTTCGATTCATACGTTCTGCACCTGACCCGAACGGCCACGGCACGTGAAAGTCAATTCAGCCCCAGTGCTCGCCAGATGCGCATCACAGCGCGGCGCTCGTCCTGAAACTGGTCCCCGGCAACCACCCCAGGCTGCTTCTGCAGCGCCTGGCGGTGAGCCGCGGAACGGTAAGCCTTGTAGATCGTCTGCAACAAACGGGCGTCTTCACCCGGCAACAACCCCACCTGCTCCAGCACCTCAAGAATGCGGATATTGTCGGTAAACGCCAGCACCTGCGGGTGCTTGCCCGACCAGGCCAGGGCCGCGTATTGCACCATAAATTCGATATCGACGATACCACCGGCATCCTGCTTGAGATCGAACGGCTGCGCGGCCTCGAAGGCATTGGCCGCCGTACCGGCAAGCGTGGCCTTGCTGCCGAGATTGTCACGCATCTTGGCGCGCATCTCGCTGACCTCACGCCGCAGCACCTCATCCTCACGCGGGCGCTGCAGAACCTCGGCACGCACCGCCTCGAACGCCTGTCCGACCCGCTTGCAACCCACCAGCACCCGCGCGCGCACCAGCGCCTGGTGTTCCCAGGTCCAGGCATCGCTTGCCTGGTAGCGGGCAAAGGCGCCGAGCGAGCTGACCAGCAGGCCTGATGCCCCGGACGGGCGCAAACGCATGTCCACCTCATACAGCTGGCCGGAGTTGGTTTGCGCGGTCAGCAGGTGAATGATGCGCTGGCCCAGGCGCGTGAAGAACTGCGCACCATCAATCGGCTTGGCGCCGTCGGTCTCCGCCTGCGGGTCGCCGTCGTGGATAAACACCAGGTCCAGGTCCGAACCATGTCCCAGCTCGATGCCGCCGACCTTGCCGTAGCCGACAATAATGAAGTCCGGGTCGCACAGGCTGCCATCGGCGCGTTGCGGCACGCCATGACGCGCGACGGTCTGGCGCCAGGCCAGGGCCAGCACCTGGTCGAGAATCGCCTCGGCCAGCCAGGTCAGGTAATCGCTGACCTTCATCAGCGGCAGGGTACCGGCAATTTCCGAGGCGGCGACGCGCAGCCGGTGGGCCAGCTTGAAGTGGCGCAGGGCTTCCATCTGCTGCTCGAGGTCGTCTTCGGGAATACGCGTCAGGCGCTCGCGCAGCTCGGCCGCCAGCTCGGGCGCCAAGGGCGGATGGAACAGTCGACCCTCATTGAGCAACTCATCGAGCAACAGTGGAAAACGGGTGATCTGTTCGGCAATCCATGGGCTGGCGGCGCACAGCGTCAGCAGGCGCTGCAGGGCGCCGGGATTCTCTGCCAGCAGCACCAGATAAGCCGAGCGCCGCGCCACAGCCTCGATCAACGGCAATACGCGCTCGAGCACCAAGTCAGGGTTGTCATGCTCTGCCGCCTGCGCCAACAGACGCGGGACAAAGGCATCCAGGCGCTCACGACCGAGCCGCTGCATCGCCCGCACCTGGTTGCCGTTGCGCAAGCCGACCAAACGCTGCAACGCCGCCTGAGGCTCGCTAAAGCCCGACTCGGTAAGCTGCCGGCAGGCCGCTTCCTCGTCCTGCATGTCATCCCACAGCGGCATCCACTCACAGCCGTAGGTCTCATCGTCCGGCGTGTCGAGCTCCTCGTCGGGGTCAGCGATGACCTGGCGAAAATGCCAGTCGATACGCCCACGCCAGTGCATCAACTGATCATGGAACGCCGCCCAGTCGGCGAAGCCGAGCATCCAGGCGATACGCGCGCGGTCCTGTTCGCTGTCCGGCAGCATCTGCGTCTGCCGGTCATCGATGGCCTGCAGGGCATGCTCGGCATAACGCAAAAAGGCATAGCCGTCGCGCAGCTCGTCGGTCACCGCCGCTTGCAGATAGCCCTGATCACGCAGGGTATTGAGCACGGTAAACAGCGAGCGTTGCTGCAGACTGAGGTCGCGCCCACCGTGGATCAGCTGAAAGGCCTGGGCAATGAACTCCACCTCACGGATGCCGCCGGCACCGAGCTTGATGTTCTCGGCCATGCCCTTGCGCCGCACCTCCTGCTGGATCAGCTGCTTCATGGTGCGCAGCGCGTCGATGGCGGAAAAGTCCAGGTAACGCCGATAGACGAAGGGCCTCAGCATATCGAGCAGGTGCGCACCGGCGAGCTGATCACCACCCACCACGCGGGCCTTGATCATGGCGTAGCGCTCCCAGTCGCGCCCTTGGTCCTGGTAGTACTGCTCCAGGGCGTTGAAGCTGAACACCAGCGCACCACTGGAGCCGTAGGGCCGCAGGCGCATGTCGGTGCGGAAGACGAAGCCGTCGACGGTGATCACGTCCAGCGCCTTGATCAGCTTCTGCCCGACGCGAATGAAGAACTCCTGGTTATCCAGCGGACGCTTCACCCCTTCGGTTTCGCCGCCCTCGGGGTAACCGAAGATCAGATCGATGTCTGACGAGAGATTCAGCTCATGGGCGCCCAGCTTGCCCATACCGAGAATGACCATGTGCTGGGGCTCACCGGTGCGGCGCCCGATCGGTGTACCGAACTGTTCACAGCAGCGCGGGTACAACCATTGATAGGCCTCGTCGATGCAGCAGTCGGCCAGATCGGAGAGGTCACGACAGGTTTCGATGAGGTCGGCCTGGCGGGTCAGGTCACGCCAGATGATGCGCACCTGCTGGCGATTGCGAAAGCGCCGCAGGCAGCGCCCCAGCTCGTCCTCGCTCTGACACCCTTGCAGCGCCTGCTGCAATTGGGCACGCAGAGCACCGCCAGACAGCGATTGCTCCAGCGCACCGCTGACGGCAAGCTCGACAAACATGGGGGCATCGCGCTGCGCCTGTTGCGCGACGAAATCGCTGGCGGCGGCGACACGGCGTAACGCCTCGCGATGCTGGTCGAGCCATTGCCCCCAACCGGGGACCGCAGCCGCTTCACAGACTGCAAACGCACTCGACAGCGCCGCTTCGGCGCGACAGGCTATGGACTCAAGCAAGGCCGGCAACGGGACCTGTGCAGGCAGGCTCATGGTCTATCCTTTTTGGCGGGCCGCAAGGCGGCATTCAAGGCCCGGAACCTGCGTGCCAGACTGCACGCACACCCGAGACGGCTTAGCTAATTGTAGTTTTGCTACTGCTGATTGTGTCCGGAGGGCTGAAATCGCCGTCCAAATGTAGTAAAACTACACGGATGCCGAGTCCACCCTCGGTAAAATCAAGAATTCACGTGTTCCGCTCACGAAGCCGGGCACGAACCCTGGCCTCCGATTCTGGAAGCCTTTCCGCCCTGGAGCAAGCCATGCAAGACCTCGATCCCATCGAAACCCAGGAATGGCTGGACGCCCTTGAGTCCGTACTCGACAAGGAAGGCGAAGAGCGCGCGCATTACCTGATGACCCGCCTGGGTGAACTGGCAACGCGCAGCGGTTCGCAGCTGCCTTACGCCATCACCACGCCGTACCGCAACACCATTCCGGTCACCCACGAAGCACGCATGCCTGGCGACCTGTTCATGGAACGCCGCATTCGCTCGCTGGTGCGCTGGAACGCCCTGGCCATGGTGATGCGTACCAACCTGAAAGACTCAGACTTGGGCGGTCACATCTCCAGCTTCGCCTCCTCGGCGACGCTGTATGACATCGGCTTCAACTACTTCTTCCAGGCTCCAACTGAGGAGCACGGCGGCGACCTGATTTTCTTCCAGGGTCACGCCTCGCCCGGCGTTTACGCCCGTGCGTTCATGGAAGGCCGCATCAGCGAAGAGCAGATGAACAACTTCCGCCAGGAAGTCGATGGCCAAGGCCTGTCGTCCTACCCGCACCCCTGGCTGATGCCGGACTTCTGGCAGTTCCCGACCGTCTCCATGGGTCTGGGCCCGATCCAGGCGATCTACCAGGCACGCTTTATGAAGTACCTGGAAGCGCGTGGCTTTATCCCAGCCGGCAAGCAGAAGGTCTGGTGCTTTATGGGCGACGGCGAGTGCGACGAGCCGGAATCCCTCGGCGCGATCTCCCTGGCTGGCCGCGAGAAGCTGGACAACCTGATCTTCGTCATCAACTGCAACCTGCAGCGCCTCGACGGCCCAGTGCGCGGTAACGGCAAGATCATCCAGGAGCTCGAAGGCGTGTTCCGTGGCGGTGGCTGGAACGTCAACAAAGTGGTCTGGGGCCGTTTCTGGGACCCGCTGCTGGCTAAGGACGTCGACGGCATCCTGCAGCGCCGCATGGACGAAGTCATCGACGGCGAATACCAGAACTACAAGGCCAAGGACGGTGCATTCGTCCGTGAGCACTTCTTCAACTCGCCGGAACTCAAGGCGATGGTTGCCGATCTGTCCGACGACGAGATCTGGAAGCTCAACCGTGGCGGCCACGACCCGTACAAGGTCTATGCGGCCTACCACCAGGCGGTCAACCACAAAGAGCAGCCGACCGTGATCCTGGCCAAGACCGTCAAGGGTTATGGCACCGGCGCCGGTGAAGCGAAGAACACCGCGCACAACACCAAGAAGGTCGATGTCGACAGCCTCAAGCAGTTCCGCGACCGCTTCGACATTCCAGTCAAGGACGAGGAGCTGGAAAACCTGCCGTTCCTCAAGCCGGAAGAAGGCAGCGCCGAAGCCCGTTACCTGAGCGAACGCCGCACCGCCCTCGGTGGTTTCGTGCCGCAGCGCCGGGCCAAGAGCTTCAGCATCCCGACACCCCCGCTGGACACCCTCAAGGCCATCCTCGATGGCTCGGGCGACCGTGAAATCTCCACCACCATGGCCTTCGTGCGTATCCTCGCGCAACTGGTCAAGGACAAGGACATCGGCCAGCGCATCGTCCCGATCATCCCGGACGAAGCCCGTACCTTCGGTATGGAAGGCATGTTCCGTCAGTTGGGCATCTACTCCTCGGTCGGCCAGCTGTATGAGCCGGTGGATAAAGACCAGGTGATGTTCTACCGCGAGGACAAGAAGGGCCAGATCCTCGAGGAAGGCATCAACGAAGCCGGCGCCATGAGCTCCTTCATTGCCGCAGGTACGTCGTACTCCAGCCACAACCAGCCGATGCTGCCGTTCTACATCTTCTATTCGATGTTCGGCTTCCAACGCATTGGCGACCTGGCCTGGGCCGCTGGCGACAGCCGCACCCGTGGCTTCCTGATCGGCGGCACCGCCGGGCGTACCACGCTGAACGGCGAAGGCCTGCAGCACGAGGACGGCCACAGCCACATGCTGGCGGCGACCATCCCCAACTGCCGCACCTATGATCCGACCTACGGCTACGAGCTGGCGGTGATCATCCAGGACGGCATGAAGAAGATGACCGAAGAGCAACAGGACGTCTTCTACTACATCACCGTGATGAACGAGTCCTACCAGCAGCCCGCCATGCCGGCGGGTGTCGAGGAAGGCATCATCAAGGGCATGTACCTGCTCGAAGAAGACAAGAAGGAAGCCGCGCACCATGTGCAGCTCCTCGGCTCCGGCACCATCCTGCGCGAAGTACGCGAAGCGGCGAAGATCCTGCGTGACGAGTTCAACGTCGCGGCAGACGTGTGGAGCGTCACCAGCTTCAACGAGCTGCGCCGCGACGGCCTGGCCGTGGAGCGCAGCAACCGCCTGCACCCGGCGCAGAAGCCCAAGCAGACCTACGTGGAAGAGTGCCTGGGCGGCCGCCAAGGCCCGGTGATTGCCTCTACCGACTACATGAGGCTGTTCGCCGAACAGATTCGTCAGTGGGTACCGAGCAAAGAGTTCAAGGTCCTGGGTACCGACGGTTTCGGTCGCAGTGACAGCCGCAAGAAGCTGCGTCACTTCTTTGAAGTAGACCGCAACTGGGTCGTGCTGGCCGCGCTCGAAGCGCTGGCTGACCGGGGTGATATCGAACCGAAAGTGGTGGCCGAAGCCATCGTCAAGTTCGGCATCGACCCGGACAAACGCAACCCACTGGACTGCTAAGGAGACGCACTGTGAGCGAATTAATCCGCGTACCCGATATCGGCGGTGGCGAAGGCGAAGTTATCGAACTGTTCGTCAAGGTTGGCGACCGTATCGAAGCCGACCAGAGCATTCTCACGCTTGAGTCGGACAAGGCCAGCATGGAAGTGCCGGCCCCTAAAGCCGGCGTGATCAAGAGCCTGAAAGTGAAACTGGGCGACCGCCTGAAAGAAGGCGACGAGCTGTTCGATCTGGAGGTCGAGGGCGACAGCGCAGCGGCCGCTCCGGCGCCTGCAGCAGCACCGGCTGCCGAAGCGCCGAAGGCCGCCGAGGCTGCTGCTCCGGCACCTGCCGCGGCTGCACCCGCCGCCAGCAGCGTGCAGGACGTGCATGTGCCGGATATCGGTTCGGACGGCAAAGCCAAGATCATCGAAGTGCTGGTCAAGGTCGGCGACAGCGTCGAAGCCGATCAGTCGCTGATCACCCTGGAGTCGGACAAGGCCAGCATGGAAATCCCCTCGCCGGCTGCCGGCGTGGTGGAAAGCATTGGCATCAAACTGGATGATGAAGTCGGCACCGGTGATTTCATCCTCAAGCTGAAAGTCGCAGGCGGCGATGCCGCTGCGGCGCCCGCACCAGCGGCCAAGGCCGAAGCTGCACAGGCCCCCGCCGCACCGGCTGAAAAGCCCGCTGCCGCTGCGCAAGCTGCGCCGGCACCTACGCCTGCTGCCCCCGCTCCGGCGCCAGCCGGCGGCAAAGTGCATGCAGGCCCGGCCGTGCGTCAGTTGGCGCGCGACTTTGGCGTCGACCTGGGTGCCGTAGCCGGTACCGGCCCGAAAGGCCGCATCCTCAAGGAAGACGTGCAGGCGCACGTCAAGGCGATGATGCAGAAAGCCAAGGAAGCGCCCGCTGGCGCGACCGGTGGCGCCGGCATTCCGCCGATCCCGACCGTGGACTTCAGCAAGTTCGGTGAAGTCGAAGAAGTGGCCATGACCCGCCTGATGCAGGTCGGCGCCGCTAACCTGCACCGCAGCTGGCTGAACGTGCCCCACGTGACCCAGTTCGACTCGGCCGATATCACCGAGCTGGAAGCCTTCCGCGTCGCCCAGAAAGCCGTGGCCGAGAAGGCGGGCGTCAAGCTCACCGTCCTGCCGCTGCTGCTCAAGGCCTGCGCCTACCTGCTCAAGGAGCTGCCGGACTTCAACAGTTCGCTGGCGCCGAGCGGCAAGGCGATCATTCGCAAGAAGTACGTGCACATCGGCTTTGCCGTCGATACTCCGGACGGCCTGCTGGTCCCGGTGATCAAGAACGTCGACCAGAAGAGCCTGCTGCAACTGGCTGCCGAAGCCGCGGCGCTGGCTGAAAAAGCCCGCACCAAGAAGCTCTCGGCCGATGACATGCAGGGCGCCTGCTTCACCATCTCCAGCCTCGGCCACATTGGCGGCACCGGCTTCACGCCGATCGTCAACGCGCCGGAAGTGGCGATCCTCGGTGTCAGCAAGGCAACCATCCAGCCGGTTTGGGATGGCAAAGCCTTCCAGCCCAAGCTGATGCTGCCGCTGTCGCTGTCCTACGATCACCGGGTGATCAACGGCGCCGCCGCCGCGCGCTTCACCAAGCGCCTGGGCGATGTGCTCACCGACATCCGCACCATGCTGCTGTAACACCGCTTTAAACTTTCGAGCACGCCACGCTCGTATCCTCAACCCCGCTTACATAGGCGGGGTTTTTTTTACCCTCAGGACAAGCATGGCAACAGACTGTAGTGGTCTACTAAACCCGGACACCCATTTAAGGTGAGAATGCTCGCCATAAGAGAGGTGTCTGATGACCAAACAACGCCGTACGTTTACTCCTGAGTTCAAACGCGAGGCAGCCAGCCTGGTACTCGACCAAGGCTACAGTCATACCGATGCAGCCCGCTCGCTCGGGTTGGTTGAGTCGGCCTTGCGCCGATGGGTAAGCCAGCTTCAACAAGAGAGAAACGGTGTAACCCCGACCAGCAAAGCGCTGACACCCGAGCAGCAAAAGATCCAAGAACTGGAAGCCCGGATCAACCGGCTGGAGCGGGAAAAGTCGATCCTAAAAAAGGCCACCGCGCTC
>NZ_FOFP01000015.1 GCF_900110925.1 Pseudomonas cuatrocienegasensis
GGGTAATGCGGGTCGATCAAGGCAATCAAACCCTTCCACGGCACAACCTGATCCATCTCGATCAGGAACAATTCCTTGCGGGTCTGCTTGCGCTTGCCTGCGTACTCGGCGTCGGCAAAGGTCATCTGCTTCATCGGAAAACTCGGCGGGTGGAATCCGGGTATTTTGCCAAAATCAGGAAGTCTTCTTCAGAGTTTCCCTAACAGCCGGTTTTTTCGTTTCTAGGGATCAGAATTTGTGCGTACAGCTTTTTTCGTAGACGGTTACAACCTCTATTACGGCGTGCTGCATGGGTCGGCCCACAAGTGGTTAGATCTCCCCGACCTGCTGGCTTCTATCCTTCGCATACAAGATCCCGGTGCGGAGCTTGTATCAGTCGACTACTACACCTCCCCAGTCATTGCGCGGCTAGCTACTCGTGGTCAGGCGTCTAACGATGCTCAGAGTCGCTATATCCGTGCTCTGCAGGCTAGGGGTGTTTCGGTAACGCTGGGCACCCATCGCCTTGCTAAAGGCTATGCTCCCCGATTTGTCGAAGGTGAAAAGGCTTCTCGACAGAATCAGGTCGCAGTCTGGCAGCTTGAAGAGAAAGAGACTGACGTGAACCTAGCGCTGGGCATGTACCGTGCTGCATGCCGTGCCGATCAACTGCAGGTTGAACAGATTGTGCTTGTCTCGGGTGATACCGATATTGCGCCCGCTTTAGCTGCCATTCGATCAGACTACCCGCATATCCGTTTGGGTGTGATCCTGCCTCACCGCCTGGACTCAGGCGAGCTTGTTCGTGATCCACCTGGGTCGCTCAAAGCATCTGCCGACTGGGTGCGGCGCTATATTCAGATGATGAGCTGTCAGCCTCTCAGCTCCCGCCCAAAGTCCCTCTGCCCAGGAAACCGGCCATTGTTAAGCCTGATTACTGGTAGCTGTTGGCAGGCATTACACTTTCGGAACAGTCGATAAGTGTCTAAAGCAAAAAACTGAAATTCTCATGGGAAGTCAGGGGGCTAAGGTGTTTCTATTTGGTGGAATCGGGGGGTAAAATAATTAATTTAACTTTATGGTTTTTAAGTAAATTTATTATAAGTATGTGTAGGTGCCCCCCATTAATACCCCCGAGATTCATATCCCAGCTGGGTTGTGTAGAAGTCAGGGTGGCTCAGATGCAATCCAAGAAACTTTTTTATTTCGTGATTTTACGTAAAATTTTGCGCTGGGATGTTAGGAGCCAGAAGCGTTCTGGTTTCGGATTGCCAGGTAGAGCCCCGCTCATCCCTAGGACTGATTCGGTTAGCGCCACGTGCTGGACGTGGAGTAGGCCGTCAGAAAGGTGCCATGGACTTCACCAATTTTGATCCCGAATTGATCACGACACTGCAAGGTGCGCAAAAGATCACCGTGTTGACAGGAGCGGGTGTATCCGCTGAAAGCGGTATTCCGACGTTCCGCGATGCACTGACCGGGCTTTGGGCGAATTTCGACGCCGAGAAGCTTGCCACGCCCGAAGCGTTCCGGCGCGATCCTGCCTTGGTGTGGGGCTGGTACGAGTGGCGGCGAGCGCAGGTTCTTGCGGCGGTGCCTAATGCCGCTCATGTGGCCATCTCCGAGCTTGCTCGCCGTGTCCCGCAACTTACATTGTTTACCCAGAACGTCGACGATCTGCATGAGCGTGCCGGAAGCACCGAAGTGCAGCATCTCCACGGCAGTCTTCACCACCCACGGTGCTTCGAGTGCGCGAGCCCGTTCTCGTTGGTGGATAGCACGTTTGAGATGCCTGCAGAGGACGGGCGCTTGTCGCCACCCCAGTGCCAAACATGTGCGGGTAAGATTCGGCCAGGCGTTGTATGGTTCAACGAGCTGTTGCCTCAGGGCATGCTAGATAGGGCATTTAAATCAACCAGTTCATCCGATCTGCTCATCGTGGTGGGCACATCGGGCAATGTCCACCCTGCCGCTCGGCTTCCAAAAGAGGCGAGCCGGGCGGGCTGCAAAGTTATCCAGATCAATCCAGAGAAAACCGCGCTCGACAGCGTCTGTACCTGGAATGTTCGGGGGAAGGCTGGAGTCGCTTTACCGGCATTGGTTAACTGCGCCTTTTTATGATTTGTGAATGTGCAGGAATGGACGTGAGAGGAGCACTATGAAGGGACGCTGGATCAGAGCAATGGACGATACGGCATCGCCGATGGCCGTAGTGTTTCTGCATGGGGTGCTGTCCGACGGTGAAACGTGCTGGCGTCATCAAAATAAAACCTACTGGCCGGACCTGCTTTCCCAGCATGCGGCTATAGATAGCGTAGGCATTTATGAGTTCACCTATCGCACGGAGTTCTTCAGCGGATCCTACAGCTTAGGCGATGTTGTCGATGCATTGAAGGAATGCCTGTACCTCGATGGTGTCAATAGGGCGCGGAAAATTGTCTTCGTTGCTCATAGTATGGGGGGCATCGTGGCCCGACGCTATATCGTGCAGCGCTTGGATGACCTGGTAGGGCGTGGTGCTGAAGTTGGGCTTTTCCTGATCGCCTCGCCCTCACTGGGTTCGTCCTATGCTAATTGGCTTGGGCCGATCGCAAAGTTTATGGGGCATGTTCAAGGTCAGGCGTTGGCGTTTTGTCAGAACAATGTCTGGCTCAACGATCTGAATAGTGATTTTCGCAATGTATTGATGAGCCGCAAGCTGGTGATCCATGGTCGGGAATTGGTGGAAGACCAGTTCGTGGTGCTCAAGCGCTTTTTGTTGTTTGCACAGGTCGTGCCTCCGGTCAGTGGGGCCATCTATTTCGGCGATGCTTTAAAGGTCCCGTTGTCAGATCATTTTTCCATCGCCAAGCCGGCTGATGCACAGGCCATTCAGCACCGCGTGTTGTGTGATTTCATCGAAGGTATCGTGCAGCAAAAGGGCAATACCACCAATGTCTGGGAGTGTCCCGGCGGCTTCTGTACCAGCGTCGGAGAGAGTGAGATCTGCATCGTTACTGGGCGTATCGAAAATTATCCTGTGGACGCGAAAACAACCGTGGTGGCGTTACCTTGCAATGAGTATTTTGAAGACCATTGCACCCGCGATACCCGGAGTGCGTTGGGCGTTTATATCAACCGGCATTGCGCCGAAACGACGTCGGAATTTTCGGATCTTGTCAGGCAGCAATGCCAGATGCGCTTTGGTGTCGGTACGCTGCAACAAAAGACGATGAATGAGTCTAGCGAAAGCTATGGTCCCGGCCGAGCCATCCTTGTTTCGGACCCCTCGAAAAACGCGGCCGCAATAGCCTTGGTTTCCACCACCACGCAGCGCGCCGGGCAAGGGCTTGCCGCCAGGATGTCCTACGTATTCGATGGTATGCAGGAACTGTTCGAGCTGCTTGCTGACAAGCGGATCAACGAAGTGGTCATGCCAGTGCTAGGCGCCGGGCACGGTGGAATTGATCCATCGTTGGCGATTGCGGGGTTGGTGTTGGCGTTGGCGGAGGCTGCTCGTTACGGTGCTGATAAGCAGCGTCGCAAAAAGATCACTATCGTTGTCTTCCAGCGGACAACGCAAGACCAACCAGAAGTAGCGCCTGATGTCATCCGTAAAGCGCTGGAACTGGTGGCCAATAAAGCGTAACGAGGGCAATGCATGGCGAGCGCGAAAGATTTGATTCGCAACTATCTGGGTTACGATGGCATGGACCATCGCCAACGTACATTAGCCCAGTCACTGGCTTGGGATGATGACGCCCTGGAAAGCACACATGACTTCATACAATGGTGGTTTCCGCTGCCTGAGCCTAGTGCTTACAACGGCCACTCTCCAGTGGCCAGCCTTGCTGAGTTCGACGAGCTAGCGAACGACGAGGTCGTTAGAGGCGGGGTAGAGCGCGCTCTGCGTCGCATACTGAGTTTCTATGGTTTACGCCAACAAGCGTCAGGGCGTATCGAGAAATCAAGCGACTGGGATAGCCGGAGTCAGAACTGGGCATTCAGGCAGAATCACAACGACCTGCGAATGACGCGCATTCTAAAATCATTGTGCTTACTGGGCTACCGGGCACAGGCGCAGAGACTTTTCGTCATCTTGGAGGAGGTTATCCAGCAAACGCGTGAGCCATGCGATCAAGTGCCGTTACGATATTGGCGTGAAGCGCTATCTATCCCCTCATAAAATATGTCTCCGTCCGCCGTGGCCGAAGAAAAACTTAACCCACTGTCCAGAATGGCTTGACCACTACAGCGTTCGGTCTACAACGAACTGTGCGGTTTGGGCGTCATCACCACGCCAACCCGTTGGCCCTGGTGAAGCCATTGAAGATTCAGGAACGTGAGTTATCCTGGCTGACCAGTGAGCAAATCACCGAGCTGTTACAGGTCATCCGTGATCGCTGCGATAACCCACATGTCGAGATCATCACGCTTATTTGCCTGGCTACCGGTGCTCGATGGTCTGAGGCCGAAAAGCTCAAGCCGACCGGCCTACGCAATGCGGTGATTACGTTCAGAGCGGAAGGTGCGTTCTGTGCCGATTACGGCAGAGCTGGAAGCCAAGACCCGCCAACACTGGAAAAGCATGGCCAGCCAAACTCGGCCATTACCTCGTTCCGTCGTGCACTGGCCAAGATGACTGTCCAGCTACCGAAAGGGCAGGCCGCTCAAGGCCTCTGGCATACCTTCGCAAGCCACTTCATCCAGAACGGCGGAAACATCGTCACTCTGCAGCGCATCCTGGGGCATTCCAGCCTTGCCATGACCATGCGCTACGCACACTTGGCCCCGGATCATCTGCAAGAGGCCGTAAGGCTCGGCCCTGCCATCAAATACCAAAACCAAACTTGAGCAGTAAGGCTCCGATGATCGTCACAACAATCGGGGCTAAGTACAGCTGGTGCACTTGGCTGAAAATGCTTTGCTGTGGAATAACGGCATTTTCCTCCATCGATGCTCTGCTATTGCTAGTACTCTCCCCTCTAAGTGACTGGCGCAGCAGCTCGTTCTCAATCTCTTCGTTGATTTTGGCAAGGCGAACTTTGGATTTCCTAGCGCCCGCTGAGATTGCGGCACCCACGAAAATAGCTGCGTAAACCACCAGAAACTTGATGTTTTCTGGATCAGTAATAGCAAATGGATTAGGTGTCGGGCAGATCTGCCACAACCATTCTGGAAACCATGGCTGGTAGTACAGGTATGAGATCAGATTCTTTAGGGGAGCTGTAAGCATTCCGCTTAAAGCTGTTCCATCGTCCAGCCTGAAATAGATCATCTTCATTGCTGAAACGATGCTAGCGATCAGCCCCGATACCATCACAACGAAGGCGATAATCGCTTGATTTGCTGCCTTTCTCTTAGCTTGCCTGTAATTCATCACTCATCCTTGACAGTGTTGTCGTAAAGCCATCCTCTACGATTTCGACATATTATCGACACCCAAAAGAAAAACCCCTGAAAATCTAAGATTTTCAAGGGCTTATTTGGTGGAGCCGGGGGGATTTGAATTAAATGTATAACCTATTGTTTTAAATAGATTTATTTGCAGATATATTATTAAGTACCCCCATAAGTGCCCCCGTGCACGTATTTCCGATGAGCGGCTATTTGAGGAGTTGAACTGGCGTCTTGAATTATCGTGCTGCGACCGGGCGAGGCCAGTCAGCCACCGGCGAGCGTTCAATGGAGTCGGTCGTGTACAGCATAGCCTCGGTTATCTGGCTACGAGGGTTTAAGTCCAGCTCAGACCGGACGCTGGGTAGATGTAAGGTCACGTAGTTGGGTATTTTCAGCGGTAGCGCACCATAGGCTCATCTAGGACGATTTGAGCTGAGGTGCGGTATGAGACACTCGATGGCTACCTGCCACAACTGTGGCAAAGCTATGGTTCCGAGAGCGACATATAGCCGTGGTTTCTGGGGATATTCGCCTTCGTCGAATCACTGTCCCTTTTGCCTTAGTGAGAACTGGCACGGCGGGAATCCAGGATTAGGAGCTCAACTGTTCGCTTTGGTTGGCCTGACTTTGGGCGTTCTGACCTGTGTGTTGGTGGGGGCATTTTTCTTCAAAGTGCAGTGGTGGCTCGGCATTGAAGGGCAATGGCCTCTATTGACCCTTGTAACCTGCGCGGTGTCGGTTTTTGCGGGATATCGTTTTTACAACTGGTTTGTGGATTGCTGACAAGGTGGTAATTCCACTCAGGGACGACAGGCAGGAACCGGCCAAAAGCGGACAGTGATAGAAAAATAAATCTGTCCCCTTTTCGTGTCCCCTTTTCGGTAGTGTGGAATGCGGTTTATGGCGCGGCTTTTTAGGAACTCAAGAATAGTTTGGACCAAGAAAAATAGGGGTTAGGAATACTCGTCTTGGTATTCGCCGTTAATCTCAAGCAGGATTTTAAGAAAGGGACTATCCGGCAGGATTCGAATTTCTTGGGCTATATCATATCTTTTTACGAGTGAATACAAAGATCCCAGAGGGTCATCTAACCTAGCCTCATAAGCCCCATAAATTGAAATAAGAATAGCAGCCTCATCAGTCAGATGAGCCTTGACAATGTCCGCATATACCCGCTCACTTCGTGTCGGATAGGGAGCCTCTTCAAGATTACCTATATAGGATGGGCCAATATCACCACCAGGGGCGTTATAAAAGTTAAACTTTAGGAGCTCCCTAGTTATATTAATATAGTTAATTACTTTCCGAAAAATAAAATAATGCTGATCACCACCGTCAGCAATACCCACTCCAGTTGCGGTAGCGTTCAAAAGCGTTTTTTCTATTATCGACTCATACAGAACGCTTGATTTGCTGATATCACTCAATAAGCGATTATGCTGATCAAGTAGTGCAAAAAAAGTGCCCTCAAACTGTTGTTTTATCTGCGTATTAGACTGCTCATCAAGCACTTCTTGCGTGCGCTCCTGCGCCTCTGCGGAACGCTGTAGCTCTCGCCTTGTTAACTCCAACTCCTTCCCTTGCAACACGATGGTTAAAAGCAAGGCGATCAACCCAAAAAAACTTAGAATCGGATTGAGGGTACCACCTAAATAGTCGCCAAACGTGCCCCAATCACCACGGTCCGCACTTAAAGAGTAGGCACCAAATTTGTAAAAGTAAAAAGAAAACACAGCAAACACTACTACGACAGCGCTACAAACAATTCCGTACAGAAGCTTTACCACTCCGTCAGCAGTTTGACTACTCTTCTTATCCATATGATATATTTCTCACTTCCATTAAAACTACAGAATGTTGTAAGCTAGGCTCGTTCGCATGATGCACGACAATCCCACCACTGTGAATGCCTATTACACAAACAATATTTTAGGGACGACATAAGATGCCTGTAGGGCATACTTTATGCCGCCCAATAAAAAACCGTAGACGCTAATCTACGGGGTTTCTAAGAGTGGAGGCCGAGAATCGGACCCACCGCCGGTGGGTTGCGAAGCAGCCCAAGCTAAAGATGTCCGCTATGGGTATAAAGCCGTCACTCATAATGAGCTGCTTTTGGCCGATTGCTGCCTTCTCAAGAGGCAGGAGCCAGTCTGGCCAAGAACTACATCCGTAGAACCGCAGCAGGGTTCGGCGTGCACTCAGAGGATCTACCGTTTGACGTGCTCGGGACCAAGGACCGGATTGGGCGGCTGCGACTCATGCTTGAGGATGTCCGGAGGGCACACAAGGCAGGCGACGAGGACAGCCACCGCAAACTGACGGCAGAGGTCTATGGGTATCTGCGCCTCGCCTGGGAGCGATGCATCGAAGAAGTCCTTTTCAATGAGTCAATCCAACGATTCGGCGAAGGGGTGTCGACCCAACGGCTCAAGCGAGTGGTTGTTACTGACGACGACTATCGCAAAATCGATGCCGGCATGACCAAGAGCTCTAAGTTTGAGCACGATGCGGCCATGCGCGTCGGAAGATTACCTGTTCCTGATCCTGACGAGCTCAGCGGAGACATCGAGAGGCTGGACACCTGGCGCAAGGCCGTCATCCTGCGACGCGAGCAAGTAGCAGCTGCCAGGCCATAGCCCGTATTCAATGTAACACTCGCGCTCGATGTCGGCTCTTCGGCTCTTGGCCGATAGCGCCCTACTAGGTTCAAGGTTCGTCTTGGCGTGATGGACCTTGATCAGTAGCTAACGGCCTTTAGCTGTCAGGCACGATTGATCGTTTTCGACCTAAAGCTGGCACTCAACACTGTCGACGAAAACTAGGTCGATTCAGCCACAGCCAACATAATAATGTATTGCGCGCGCCAGGGAGAATCGGATGCCCCGCCTTTGGCCAGTCATTCAGGAGATCGCCCATGAGTCGCGTCCACGACACAGAATCTTTCATTGCCAAATCTAGGGCCAAATACGACCAGCAATTCGGTTACCAAGACGCAATATATGTCGATGCTCGTACGCCGCTTGTCCTCTACTGCCTGCACCATTCGGCAGCCAAAAAGTTTGAGGTGACGCCGGATCGGCACTTCAGGAAAAAAGGCGGGTGCCGTCAATGCAAGGCCGACGGTGCCCGTGCCCGCCATGGCAAGGGTCGCGACGGATTCATTGCCGAAGCACAGACTTTACACGGCGACGCTTTTGATTATGGAGCCGTGGACTATATCAACGCCCACATCGCAGTAAAAATCTACTGTCGACGGCACGAGCGCCAGTTTGAACAAGTGCCCGACGTCCACCTCCGAGGCGCTGGGTGTCCACGGTGCAAGGGCGAAAAAATCAGCTTGGCCAATGAGCCACTGTATGCGAGTAAAAGGGTGCTATTCCCTGAGTTCCTGACGCGAGCGCGGGAACGCCATAGCGACTACTACCAATATGACGAAGCCAGCTATCGAGGCTTCAACCTGGATGTCACCATCATCTGTCCCGAGCACGGTCCCTTTTCCCAGCGTGCGCAACGGCACGCCGAGGGCTCTGACTGCAAGGACTGCGTATCCGAGAGCCTAAAGCTCACAGAACAGGACTGGCGCGCTCGAATCCATGACAAGTTTGGCTCGAAACTGACAGTGACGATCCAGACACCATGGTCAGGGTTTGCGACGCCGACTCATGCTCACTGCAGCGTTCATGACGTGCACTGGAGCGTCAAAGCGCAGTCGTTACTCGTGGGCAACGGATGTCGCGAGTGTGTTCGGCTGCAGAAAAATGCACCCCGATTGGAGGCGCTCCGCAACGCGCTGCCTCCAAATCATGCGCATCTGCTCAACTGCGAGAATCCGAATTTTCTAGAGTTTGTCATCGCTGCAGATAAGAAACACTCGATGCGGTACCAATATGCGGAAGCGCAGTTTGTCTCAATGTCCCGCTACTGCGAGATAACCTGCCAGCTACATGGCTGGTCCAGAATGCTTCCCCAAGCCCATCTCGATGGACAGGGCTGCAATGTCTGCGACTATCAACGGGCGTTTATCGCCAACGCCCTGGCACTCTTCGGTGAGCGCAACGACTACAGCCGCGTCGCCTTCCAGAGCACCAGTGCCAAGGAGGTCATCACCGTTCGCTGCGTTGAGCACGAGTTGGTGTCCAGCCAAAGCGCCGAAGCGCATCTGCGTGGCAGTCATTTTTGCCCTCAATGCAGAGCCGCCAGCAGAAAGCTATCGACCGCCGAACGTCGTCAACGCAATCAACCCTCGTTGATACAAGCCTTCAAATTAGAGGCGTTCCAGACCCATGGCGGAAAATATCAATACCCTGCCCTGGAGAATGAGCTCCACACGTGGGTCAGTAAGGTTACTGTTTTTTGTCCAGAGCACAGCTTCACCTTTACCCCCTCTGCTGCCGCCCATGTGCAGCAAGGCAGGCGCTCACCGGCAGGCTGCCAACGCTGCAAGGGGGACGCATCACGTCTTAGGTATCGAACTCCCTATCAAGTACTGAGGACACGGCTGGCCGAGCACGGCTTTACGTTTCTTGAGCAGGAGGAGGATTACGTGAATCAAAGCCAAAAGGCATTTATGCGCTGCAACGAAGGGCATGAGGTGTATCACGTGCCGCAAAAAATCTTCAGTGGACGCGGATGCCCGGACTGCTCGCCTTTTGTGGGTGAAGCGATCACCCGCAGTGTCCTCGACAGTGTTTTGCGAGTATCGCTGCGCAAGAAGCGCTTCTATCAAAACGATCACCCCGCACTGGTCACGCCTCATGCCTGGCTGGAGCTCGATGGCTATGACGCCACGCATCAAATCGCTTTCGAATACCAAGGTGCCTGGCATTCACAACGACAGCGCCACAAGTCCGAAGCCAGTTATCGTGAGCAGTTACAGCGTGACGCACAAAAAGCCGTCATGTGCAAAGCGCTTCATATCGCCTTGATCGAGGTGCATGAGTTCGAATATCCATTCCAAGCCGTCGATGTTCGACAAAAACTCGAATCGGCGCTGTTAAAGGCCAATCTAAAGCGACCCTGGGCACTGCCAGACCCCCTCCCCTTGCAGGCTCACACGCCGATGCTCCATGCGCAGGGGTTAAAGAGCCTGCTGGATCTGGCGAAAGCGCACAACTTAACGGTCAAAGAGAAGGCTTGGTACGGAAAGCACCATCACTACACTTGGACGTGCAACGCGTGCGAACACGTGTTCAAGACGTCGTATGCTCTACGCTTGAAGGCAAAATGGCCTCAATGCCCCTCCTGCGTGACCCGCAATTCAACAGTACGTGCTCAGGCCCATGCCGCGATGCGTGTCCATTATCCTCGACATCTCGAAAGCTTGAGATCGAAGGGCCAAAAGCTAGGATTGACGTTGCTAGACAGCGAATGGAGAACCACGAAGCCTGGGGTGACCTACCGATTCAGTTGCACCCATACCAACAAGGAAGTCGCTCCCAGAACCTATAACAACATCCTGAAGCGGGTCCACGGCTGCCGCTGCGAGGTACACAGGCAGATGCGGTTCGAATAGGCCGGGACGTGTCTAGCGAGGGATCAGCCCACAAAACGCTCTGCTTGAGGTACTTGCTCATAAAACACCAGAACACCAATCCCTTGCCCATAAAAAAGTGGCGTTTGATCAATCCCCAAGTGCCTACCGGTCACGAGCAATAGTGAATCGCCCCAGCCTTCCTAGACGCTTGCGGCCGCCTGCTTTTGGCCGATTTCTGCCTGTCGTAACTGGCAGAAATTGGCCAGTTGCAGCTTGGCAGGGATACACGCCCGCTCGCTGTAATCTGCTTCTAACAAGTCGACCTTGTTCCGCTCAGGGTCAAGGCTGCCGTCGTCATCTATCCTGCATCCTTTGCATGTTATGTTTTACTGCGACTGACATGTCGTCATCCGTCGGTCATCTGATGCGAAGCTGGGTCACAGCGTGAGCCAGTTCGCCCAGCTTTCGTATATTTCCGACGGTAGAACGGTCTGAAATCGAATCCCGGGTGCTCAGCGATCGGTCACCATTTTGGCTCTTACAGCGAAGAGAGCCTTGGCCATGAGTAAAGAAGCACAAACGATAGTCATCCTGCTGGATCAGCAGTACGAGCAGTTGCTTGCGGACGCGAGATGCTTGGTAGCAAGCTATGTGGATGCGTCCATGAAGCTGTACAAAAAGACCGGGGTCAAATCTGTTGTGGCCGGCGTATCAATCAAGCAGGTGAGCCCTAATGCGTATTCAATCTACTGGTGCAAACTGGTGCCGCTGCAAGGACAAAAAAACAAATTCGCGCCCCTGACTATTGCCAAGGGGAATGGCAAACATAAATACCCGGCTTCCTCGTTTGAGTTTGTTGAATATCCATACCGTCACCTCGTTCTGCAAGTTGAGGGGCGGCTTGCAGAGATTCGCCGCGTTGCGAGCGAGAATCGTCAGCTACGTCGGACGTTGGTCGCTTATGAGAAGAAGCTGTCTAGATACCAAGCGCTTAATCATGGCGACCTCTATTCGGCAGGGTAGCGGCTGAGTACCTATAAGCAGTGCCGAACAGATTTGACCCGATTGTAAATCCCGAAAGCCCCGTGCAGCTTGGTCTGGCGGGGCTTTCTCGTATCAGCAGTGAACTACGGCGAGATATATTGCTGCGCTTGATCAGGGAAGGCGACGGGTTCGGGCTATAAGCAGTGTTGGGCGCTAAATCTACTCGCTGTCAGCCAGCAGGCCCCTGCAGGCGCGGGCGGAGGCCGTATTTGCTATTAGCAGTGACGCTTAAGACCAGGTCAGCCGGCCAGCTTTGATCTGTATTAGTAGTGAAAGGCTTCACTTTCATAAAATAAACATTGGTAAGTGCCGTTCCAGCTGGTACCCGTGTCGCGCAGCGGGTGGTGACGGTAACGCGCTACCCCTCGCTGCCTCTCTGCTGTTCGAATGCAATGCGGTTCATTACGCAGATGGGGATGGGGTAGCCCTGGATGTGGGTCGTGAGAGCCTCGTTGCCTGCGATGACCATGATGCAGGATAGGCCTCTGCGGAAGCGCATCCCTCGTCCCGAGTAGTTGCGCGGGATGATCTCCCATGATTCGTCGTCGTAGTAACAACCAAGGATTTCTGACCAGTGTAATTGGATGCCCGCGCCCATGATGCCTACTGGGGCCAGGCAGAAAATCTGTACCTGGGTTTCCTGCCCAAGAGGTACAGCGTAAACCCGACCGTTTGGTGCAATAGGTGGGAAGTATTGCCCGTTACTGAGGTGACGAAATTCCATGCTTGTGCTCCGGATAGATGAGGTCGCTAGACACTCTCCGGTAACTTCCTGAAAACCCAAGGTCAGCTGTTGTCAGCGAGTCGGCGCACGAGTTTATCTTGCTGGGCAAGCTAGCTCGCCATATGGCGTGCGTACATGTAGCTGATCTAAACGCTTCGGCGTTTTGCTCACTTTCGCTAGGGTGCCGAAACTGACAGCCCTTCCGAAGTCATCCCATGACCTCACAGGCTTGGGAAAATACTGCGTATCGCAGCGGTAGGGTGCCCTGCCGTTGGATTTGGATCAGCGCCCGCTGCCAAAAGAGGCAGCGGGCAGTTTGCTGCTGGTAGCTGGCCGTACCGCTGAAGACTCAGTCGTCGCCACGCTTTTTGTCCAGACGCGCTGCGACCAATTAGCCAATAGCGCCTGCGATGGTCAGCGCACTGACGACGGCAAGCACGGCATATACAAGCAGCTCAAAACGATCCATGCCCTTACTCCTTTGATTTGAGGTCTAAAGGTTAAGGGCTTTTGATCGAATCCCAAATCTACTGTGAGACGGCTTTGCGCCCGGTGCCGGCAGGCTCTTTCCGCATGTAGGCCCTAGCACCGACGTACGCATCAGTTTCCCAAATATGCAAATGCCCTAACTCGTAGGCGACGTCATTCCGAGCCTCCAGATCCTCATCGTCGGGTGCTTTTCCTCCAAGAATCGGGGCGTGGTGACCAGACGACCGCTGGTAGAGCTCGCAGGCATATGCTGCGCGACAGTCATCAATGTTTAGTCCGTGAGAAAGTAAAAGCTCTTGCGCTGCAGGTAGGTTCTTTGATTTCCATGTACGCCAAGCTGCAGGCTTCGGGCGCCTGCTGCCATGTCGTTTTTGAAATGCTGCGGCCTTATCCAGAATGACAATTTGCTCAGGATCAGAAATATTAATGATCCGATGCTCACGCTTATCTTTGCTGAACGCATAAAAGATGTTTTCCGCCTCGGCTTCTTTATGAGCATCTTCTGCGTCGAAGAAAAAAGCGTCTAGCATTGACATGCCGAGGTATCGAACCAATCTGATCAATGTTGCTAGCTGCTCTGAGTGGAGAGCCTGAATATCTACCATCGCGGCTTCAAACCTAGTTCGGTCAAGACCGCGAGGTACCGTAATCCGTGCATGGCTTGGAAAGCCAAGCCTGCTACCAGCATCAGCCGCTGAGCCCTTCCAGCGTCCATCACTTGCGAAGCTCATTACTGAATGTACAGTCTCAAGCAGAGCGATTACGTTTTGCTGCGGAAGGTTCCCTTGGTATGCCTGGATGTACAGCTCTTCCCCGTACTCCCTCACAAGTTTTTTATTGACGAATTCCAGGATATCCACCTCATGAGAGTCCCTGGCATAAACACAGAACTGCGCCCATTGCTGGTCGTGGATCATGGCCTCGTGTTGCCCAAGTAGCCTGCGTCGGACTGCCTCCCCGAGTACCGCCGAGCCGGCCTTGGTCAAGTCCCGATCAAAATGTGAGTGGAAACTCTGCTTCATGGGTCATTTCTCCATTCAGCTCAGGTGCTGAGCTGCTAAAGGAAATGTTGAGCGAGAAAAAATATCCTGGGCTTCGTTTTCGGTCGCATTTAGCGCCTGAAATTGACGAGCGTATCCGTCCCGTAAACGGTCGTTTATGGCACACCTATTCCAGATGATCTTTTGGACTTGGGATTTACCGCTTTCCTGTCACTTTTCCCATACCGAAATCAGTGTGAGAAAAACGTATGGGAAAACGGATTGGATACGCCCGAGTTTCGACTGATGATCAGAATCTCGACCTGCAGCGAGATGCACTTGCCCTGGCTGGGTGCTCCGTAGTTTACGAAGAGACAATGAGTGGCAAGTCAGCGGACAGGCCGGAACTGGGGCATTGCCTCAAGGCTTTGCGCAGCGGGGATACTTTGGTCGTGTGGCGACTGGATCGTCTCGGGCGCTCTCTGCCTGACCTGGTTGGGATCGTCAGTCGTTTGGAGCGGGAGGGTGCGGCCTTCGAGTCCATCAACGAACGAATCGAAACTACTAGCGCTGCCGGCAAGCTGATCTTTCATGTGTTCGCTGCGCTGGCCGAGTTCGAGCGCAACCTTATTCGCGAGCGGACCCGCGCAGGACTTGCTGCAGCCCGCGTCCGTGGAAGGAAAGGTGGGCGCAAGCCGGCTCTGGCTGAGTTGCAGATCCGTGAAATTAAGGCCTTGCTAAAGGATCCAGAAATTCAAGTTGCTAGTGTGGCAGCACGTTACGGGGTTTCGAGGACAACGTTGTATCGTTACCTGAGTAAAAACATCCACGAACGATAGTTTTCCGTGATTGATTTTTCGGATACGCCCGGTCATTTCTTAGAACTTACACTGACCATAGCCCCAAGCGGTCAGCCCACTGTAGGCTGAGATGCAGAGGCGATTTCAGGAAAAAGTGTTCGATGGACGCAGAAGCGGCCGTTTGTTAGCTTCGGTAGTCGACTCAGGTCTAGCGGCAGGCGAAGGCATCTTAACGGCCTACAGCTATGAATAGCCTTGCTGCTCAATCTCGGGAAACAGTTTTAAAAGGACTTCCATGACTGCCCCTCTAGACGAATACATCCCGCTCGATCGGACTTTCCATGAGCTAGCACTCGAGTCGGACGCGAACGACGATGTCGATCTGACTCGCCGTCTGGGGCAGCGCGAAAGCCTTCGTTGGCCCAGTCTTTTAAGCGAGTATCGCGTAATCCTGCTGTCGGAGGCTGGCTCGGGTAAAACGGAGGAAATCCGCAATACCGCCCGCAAGCTTCGACAAGAAGGAAAGCCTGCTTTCTTTGTTCGGATTGAGCACGTTAGTCAGGATTTCGAGGATGCCTTCGAAGAAGGCAGTTTCGAAGAGTTCAGTGCTTGGGCGGCGTCAGGAGAAGAAGGGTGGTTGCTTCTCGACTCGGTGGACGAAGCCAGGTTGCGCGACCCCAAAGACTTTGAACGTGCCATCAGAAAGCTCGGCCGGTTGCTCGCACCAGTATCACAACAGGCACATATCGTCATCACAGGACGAACGACAGCATGGCGAGCGAAGACCGATTTGCTGCTGTGCAGTAACTCGCTTCCCTATCGCTCAGGCGAGAATGCTGCTGATGAGAACGCGTCAGCGGAGGAGGCGCGGGATATCGCCACCCACACAGTGGCGGTCGATGCAAACCTTACTGCCCCATTTAAAATCGTCGCGCTCGATGATCTTCACGGTGCACAGATCGACACATTTTTGCATGACAAAAATGTGGAGTACGTCAAGGCTTTCCGCGATGCTGTGGATCGAAAGGATGCTTGGTCGCTGACCACCCGCCCGCAGGATCTGGCTGAACTCGTTGAGTTCTGGAATGACCATCAGCGGATCGGTTCACGTTTTGAGCTTATGCAGAGCAGTATTACTCGCCGCTTAGCGGAGCGTGACCAAGATCGTTCTGAGGCGCGTCCGATCTCGAGCGATAGCTTGCGTCTCGGAGCGCGCCTGGTGGCAGCCGCGACTACGCTAACCCAGGAGTCGGCGATTCGAGTCCCTGATGGGGTCAACAACGCGAAGGGTATCGCTATCCGGGAGGTTCTTACCGATTGGAACGACACCGATTGCGCGACTTTACTCAGCCGGCCAATATTTGACGAGGGCATCTACGGTACGGTTCGTTTTCATCACCGATCGGTGCGCGAATATCTCACTGCCGAGTGGCTACATACGCTTATCGTCGACGAAGGCTCGCGTGAGCGGATTGAGAGTTTGTTCTTCCGGTCGCAGTATGGCATCGAAGTTATCGTCCCTACGATGCGGCCGGTACTGCCCTGGCTCGCCATACTAGACGGACGTATCCTCGCCCGAGTCCGTCGTCTCGCACCTGAAATTCTCTTCGAGGGTGGTGATCCGAGCCAGCTGCCGCGCGAAACGCGGAGCGATATCTTGTGTCAAGCCTGCGAGCAACTAGCACAGCCTGCGCATGGCCGGTCACTTACTGATTACTCAGCAGTTCAGCGCTTTGCGAATATAGATCTCACTGACGATATCAAGGCGCTGCTCGTCCAATATGCTGAGGACGATGATATCTCCTCGTTCTTGCTCCGTATGGTCTGGCAAGGGGAGATCAGGGGGGCCGCCTCCGAAGCCAAGAGTTTCGCGCTGGTTTCGCGTAACAAATACACGAGAATCGCGGCTTTTCGCGCGCTGGCGGCAGTCGGATCAGCCGCTGATCATGATGAGGTACGGTGCGCCTTACTTCACGAGAGCGAAGAGATTAGACGCGATTGGCTCGTCGAGCTGATTCCCGGGCTTCCGGAGAGCGGCAACGCCGTTGAATGGCTGCTCGCGGCGCTGGAGCGCACGCCAGCCAAAGAACAGTTCGCAGTTGACAGCCTGATGCGCTCTTTGTCGCAACTGGTCACTGAATGGCCGTTGCTGCTTCTCCCCAGACTGCTTGCCGGCTTCCATGCCCTCCTGAAGAGGCCACCGGTCATCGAGCAGCGCTTTTGTGAGATATCGACGCGATACAGCTGGCTGGCGCAAGCCGCAGCTCAGACTGTTCGCCGCCTTATAGACGCTCGTGATCTGAGTGCACTCGAGCCCGCTGCGTTGTCGATCCTGCGCACGCTACCTATTGCCCAGGGATATGGCGAATACGAGTTTCGCGACTTAAGTGGCGATCTTTCGAAACGTATCGTCGAATGGCCCGAACTCAATCATGCGCTGTTCTGGCACGATGTTGCCGAAACACGCGCTGCCCTTGAGGTTAAGAAAGACGAACGTCTCATCGATTATTGGCAGGTCGGCATATTTGGTCATCTCTGGATGGTAGGTGCCGACAGCTTCGATACCGTGTGTGATGACATCGCTATCCGGACACTGTTAGACGACAAACTTGTCGCACTCACTTTAGCCTTTTCTATCTACCGAGAGAGTGGTCGTCCCGCTGCGTGGCGAGCTCGCTTGAAAGACCTTGCAAAGTGCGAGGGCGAGCTGAGGTCAACACTGGACGCGTTACTACGTCCTCCGGCCCAAGGCCGGCAAATCTGGAAGCAGCGCGAGGCGCGCTGGAAGAAGCAGGCGGCAAAGGACGTAGCGAACCGAGAAACGAATAAGCGCAAATGGAAGGAGCATCTCGACGCTAATATCGAGGCGCTGCGCGATCCGGGCGCTCAGGGGGTTATCACTAACGCCCAATATTATCTGCACCAGCGAATGCGCGAGAACACCGATAGTTCCAACCAATGGAGTGAGGGAGACTGGTGCTCGCTCATCCCTGAGTTCGGTCAGTCGATTGCGCGAGCGTTCCGCGACGGTGCGGTTAACTTTTGGCGCTGCCATCGTCCGACATTACTTTCCGAGGGGGCTAAGCCTAATGTCACCCCCTTCAGCGTCATCTTTGGGCTTACAGGTTTGTCGATCGAGACACGAGAGCACCCTGGCTGGCTCAAGGACATCTCTATCGCGGAGGCAAATATTGCAACCCGCTTCGCGCTACACGAGCTCAACGGTTTTCCTAGTTGGTTGCCAGGGCTCTATGTGGCCTATCCCGAAGTAGTCATCGATGTTGTGATCACCGAGATTGACTATGAGCTCACAACAGAGAGTTCTGATAGCTCAAGCCACTATGTGCTCTATGACGCTAGCTGGAGCGGCAGTTGGATGTGGGATCGGCTCGCACCATTAATAATCGCTCGGTTACGCAAGCAGCCGAAGAATATCGGCAACCTGCGCTATATGCTCAGCGTCGTGCAAGGTTCATCGGTCGACGATGTGGCTATTGCGAAGCTAGCAGCACAAAAGACTAAAACGACCAAAAACCTTAGAGCCGCGCCGCTTTGGTTTGCGATGTGGGTGGGAGTTGATCCAGGGGTTGCTATTCCGGCGCTTGCTGCGCGGCTTGCCGAGATTAAGGGGATCGATAACCAAACACTTTTTGCTATGTGTTTTATCACGGCGCTAATTGGTGATCGCCGTCAAAACAGTAGTACTCGCCAAGCCTTCCGCACGGTCGAGCACATGAAAGCGCTTTACCTCCTGACGCACAACTATGTGCGTCTGGAGGATGACATCGAGCGCGCCGGAAATGGTGTGTACTCACCGGGCCTGCGCGATGATGCTCAGGATGCACGCGATGCGCTGTTTTCGTTTATTAGGGAGACTCCAGGCAAAGAGGCTTTTCTTGCATTGATGGATATTTCACGCGCGCATCCCGCCGAAAAATCGCGTCCCTGGATGGCGTTTTATGCCAAGGCCAAAGCGACTCTTGATGCAGATGCTCATGCCTGGTCGCCACTGCAAGTACGCGACTTCCACGATCGGCTAGAACGTACACCGACCAATCATCGTGATCTCTGGAGTCTTGCCGTCGATCGTATGCTTGATCTCAAGCATGATCTTGAGGAAGGCGATGCGAGCATCGCATCAATTCTGCAGCCAGTAGACCGAGAAACGGAGATCCGAAAATATATCGGAAACTGGTGCCGAGAGCGCTCAGGTGGTCGATATGTGATTCCACAAGAGGAGGAGCTCGCCGACGCCAAAAGGCCTGACCTGCGCTTTCATGGCGTTGGTTTCGATGGGCCGGTGCCGGTAGAGCTCAAGCTCGGCGACAAATGGACCGGGCCGCATCTCTTTGAGCGCCTTGAGGTACAACTTTGTGGAGACTACCTTCGAGATCGGCGATCTAGCCGCGGGATATTTGCGCTCGTTTTTCATGGAGTCAAGGCCAGTTGGGATCTGCCGAATGGTAAACGTGCTGAGAGTTTCGGTGCCTTGATAGAAGCGCTTCAAAATCATTGGACTATCCTCGCGCCACAGTTCCCAGGTGTCGAAGAAATCAAGGTGATTGGGATCGATCTGACCAAGCGCGGTGTGGATACGAAAGCAGCATCAAAAAAGGTCGCTAGGAAGTGAGGAAAAGGAACTGATATAAGCTAGGCCATCGCAGTATTAAAGTCAGAAGCATCTTGCTAGGCAGACGTGCGGTTCATACGGCCATGAACCGTCCTCGGATGATCTGTGAGGTATCGGAAAGCGAAGGTGTTCAAAAATACGAAGGTGCTCAATATTCTTTGAGCACCTTCGAGTGAAGTGAGCATCTTCAGGTATAGGCGGGCAGCTCCCATGCCCATCCGCCCTGCATACCTGTTTTGCGTGAACGTATACCTAGCTGTTTCTGCGCTCTACGAATTGATGCCCAAGAGATGCATGACTCTTCAGCTAAAGACTGCAGCGCAGTGATCGAGACGGGGCCTGCTTGCAGCGTGGCTTCAAGAAAGCTGCAAGCTTCCTGAGTCGCTGATGCTGGTCTCGCTCCACCCGTTCGCTCGATATCCGCCAAAATAGTTTCAGCACTTCCTTCGACGGCCTCTCCCCACCGGATGCAGGTTGTTTCCAGCTGCTCGTCTATCACGATGGGCTCAACGAAATACTCTATCCCCCCTATATCGATCGAAACGTTCGACTTGGCCCGGACAAGCACCCGAGCTTCAGAATTATTAGCTTTCCCGGCCACCAGTACCGTGCGAGCAAGTGCTGAGAATGCCTGGCTGCCGATGACTCGATCAGCTACAGAGGACTGAGAGGCGCTTTTGCTGAGGTGAGATATACCGAGCACAGAGCAGCAATGCTGTTCGGCAAAATCCACCACCATCTGTAGTCCCTGCCGAACTTCATTGGCTCGGTGCATGTCCCCACGAATGAGATTTATCAGTGGGTCGAAAATCAGCAATGAAACGCCGTCAATCCGTGCGGCTGCCTGGTTCAAAAGGGCAAAGTTGGCTGCAGGATCAAATTGTCGCCTGTTCCCACTCCGATCCCTGAGCCCTTCGATAATGTGCACGCGGGTTAGGTCTGCATCTGCAGCCGTAAGGCGAGGAATGATGGTGTCAGCTATACCATCCTCGCCGCTCCAAATTACGACGTTGCCAGCAGTCTCACTTTTGCTGCCGTCTGGCCAGTCACCACCTCTACTGAGCGTGGCGGCCAGCGAGATCGACAAGGTGGTTTTGCCGCATCCACCAGCGCCGGCAAGAATGGATAGCTTTCCCCTTGGTAGCCAGCCAGGCCAAATCCATTGGATTTTTTCCACTGGAATATCGACTGCCGCTGTGAGTTCTACCGCCCAGCCCGGCTGTTGAGGTGTTTGGCGCTGCATCACAGCGCCTCCCTTTGCCGAATCCAAGCCTGGATCTCGCTGTTACGCCAACCGACGCTGGAGCCGCACAAAAGGCGCTGTCGCGGGAAAAGGCCTTCCGATATTTTCCGATAGATCGTTGACCGTTTTAGGCCGACGATTGCTTCGACATCGCGCAAACGAAGAATCTTGTCATCGTCGCCGACGTCGTCAAAGTTGCTAACGTGCATTGCCATAGGTTTTGAGTCCTAGGTCCTGAAGCGTGAGGCAGCGTCCTCCGGCACTACTGCTAAAAAGGGTAAAAGACGGATATCGGCTGGCTATATAGCGAGCACGGGCATTTGCCACACGCATAGATATATGCGCGTTTCCGAGATTAATGTTCGGTAGCGTCGGAGGTCGTTGTGGGCTACAGAAATTCTAGGCCGTGAGGCTTCTAGGGGCAGAACGGACTGAGAGTGTTCTGCCCAGATACGCAAATCAACCAATGGCAGCTGATGCGGCCCGTTCAGCGGATACGAACGAGGCGAAAGTTTTTAACGTCGTTACCAGGGCGACGTGGCGGACCGTTGCGGATCGATAGGGATCGCTTGGGACGAACGATTTTTAACATGCGAGCATGTTCGATAGCAACTCGCATGCCCCTCTCCTTGGTTGGGTAGGCATTGGCCCGACCAAGGGCGCAGTTGACAGAGCATTTAGCTCTTTATCGAGTCCAAATAGTTGGCCCATGTCTGCATCATTTCGCGCCGCTCCGGCAAGAAAGTGGTTCGATCGTACGCACGTCCCAGCGGATTTTTTACCGTGTGAGCAAGCTGATGCTCTAGGAGGTCGGGGCGAAACCCCAGCACCTCAGCGCCTATGGTTCTCGCGGTCGCACGAAAGCCGTGCCCTGTCATTTCGTCGCCGCTGATGTCCATTCGGCGTAACGCACTAAGTACGGCATTGTTGGACATCGGCCGGTCGCCTCCTCGTGCCGAGGGGAAGGCGTACCGATGTCTGCCGGTGAGTGGTTTCAGCTCGCGCAGAATAGCGATTGCTTGCTGGCTTAGGGGAACCAAATGATCCGGGCGATCCTGTTTGGTGACAGTGAGCCCTTTCATCTTGTGGCCGGGAATCAGCCATTCTCCAGCATCCAGATTGACCTCCGACCATTCCATGTGTCGAAGGTCTCCGGGTCGGCAGAACAGCAACGGAGCCAGTTTTAACGCACAACAAACAGGCATCGTTCCGCTGTAGCTATCCAGTGCTTTAAGCAGAGCGCCGAGCTTTTCAGGGTCGGTCACGGCAGCAAAGTGTTTCACCCGCTTGGCTGGGAGAGTACGCGAGAGATTCCCGATCTGGTTGGGTGGGGTGATGCCGGCAGCTTCGGCGAACTCGAAAATCTGTTTGTAGATCTGTGCAACACGACGCGCCGTCTCGCGAGCACCGCGCTTGATGATGCGCTGCAGGTTTTCGACCAGCATGGGCGTGCTGATGCTGCTGATCGGGAGTTTTCCCAGCCAGGGGTAGGCATTGAGCTCAAGGCGCTGCCGCACCGTGCGGGTGTATTCAGGATCCCAGGATGACTCGCGAATACTCAACCACTGCGTGGCAACTGACTCAAAGGTGTGCTGGTGATCAAGCTGGCTGACCACCTTGGCCATACGCCTTTGCAGCGAAGGGTCTTGGCCGCCGGCAAGCTGAACACGAGCGTCATCACGCTTGCGCCGGGCCTCCTGTAGGCCAACCTCAGGATAAACACCAAGCGCCAAGCGCTTTTCCTTTCCCAGAAACCGGTACTTCAAACGCCAGTAACGGCCTCCGCTGGGCTGCACTTCCAGGTACAAACCTTGTTCGTCGTACAGGCGATAGGGCTTGTCCTGAGGCTTTGCGTTGCGGCAGTTGGTGTCTTTCAGGGGCATTGGGGGCACATCCTCTCCGAGCGAGCTGATGAGCGTTTTATGCCCCCATATATGCCCCCGTCAACCGTGGGATGCCCTGGGATTAGGTGGGAAAACGCGGGCAAGAAAAAAGCCGTAAGGCTTTGATTTCTCTAGGCTTTACGGCTTTTCTGGGTCTTCCTGGGAAGACAAAATGGTGGAGCCGGGGGGATTTGAACCCCCGTCCGCCAGTTCTCCACTGTCGGTACTACATGCTTAGCCGTGTCTATTGAGTTAATCCGCAGCCGCCCGACGGGCAGGGTGCTTTGGACGAGTTGTGTAAGTTTTAGCCACTTCGTCCACAACGTACTACGCGGCGATCCTGTTCTGCATGACAATCACTTCAGGTTTACAGGCATCCCCTAGTGATCGCTGGAGCCGAAGCTACCAGAAGGACTAGTCGCGCCGCTTACGCAGCGAGAGCGTAGCCCTCGTAGTTTTCGTCATTGGCAACTATAGAAAGTTGCAACAGTGGATTTACGACTTCTGTTACCAAGTCGGCATGCACCTAGAGCTTCGCTACCGGCGTCGAATCCTAATCGGCCCCAAAACTGGTCAGCGTTACGCGGTGACGGGCCTAGTCTACGCCAAAGCCTGTGCTGCGTCGACCTGCGCGGCGGCGTGGGCGTGGGGACTCTGTGCGGCTATGATGGCGACCTGTGCTGTTGCCCTGTCTTTGGATGAGACCCACGTATGCCGTCATCTTCGCCCGGTTACCCGTTGCGCCACTGGATCTGGCGAGTGTTTGCACAGAGTGCGCTGGTGCCGTTGATCCTTGTGGAGTCGGTGCTGATTGCCGTCTACCTGTTCAGCAACTCCGCCATTCGTGACGCGCAGATTGGCCACTTGCAGCAGAGCGCAGTGGAGGACCTGGAAGCCGCAGCGGTCCGTGAGGGGCAGGTGATCGATGGGCGCTTGCAGGCCATCGAGACTCAGGTCGAGATTCTGCGCGATGCGGCGGCCGAGGCCTTGGCCAACACGGCATTCGTGCCGGATGCGCTGGAGCGCAGCCGTCATGGGCTGACGCCCAGCGGTGTGTTCTATAGCCGCAGCGACGATGGTCGGGCGGCGTCCTTTTATGCCAACAGCACGCCGGTGGCCAAGCAGGACCATGCCAAGGCGCTGCGCCTGGCGCAGCTTGACCCAGTCATGCGCTCGATCCGCCGCGCGGACCCGCTGGTGGCTGCGGTGTATTTCAATAGTTGGGACAGTTACAACCGCATCTATCCGTGGTTCATGACGCCGGACCAGTATCCCCATGACATGAACATCCCCGCGTACAACTTCTATTACCTGGCCGATGCGGCCCATAACCCCGAGCGCAAGGTGGTCTGGACCGATGTCTACCTGGACCCGGCTGGGCAGGGCTGGATGATGTCGGCGGTGGCGCCGGTTTACCGCGGTGATTTTCTCGAAGGTGTGGTCGGGCAGGACATCACGCTCAACCAGATGCTGGCGAAAATTGGTGAGCTGCAGGTGCCGTGGGCGGGCTACGCCATGCTGGTGGCGCCCGATAACAACATCATCGCGTTGCCGCGTGCGGGGGAACGCGATTTTGGCTTGCGTGAATTGACCGAGTATTCCTACGCCGAGGCGGTACGCCGCGAGGTACTCAAGCCCGAAGACTTCAACCTCGCCAGCCGCCCCGAACTGCGCCCGCTGCTCGATGCATTGCAACTCCCGGGCGCTCGCGTGCAGGAGGTGAGCCTGGGTGGGCGTCACCAATTGGTTGCCTGGAGCGATATCCGCCAGACCGGCTGGCGTCTGCTGCTGGTGGTCGATGAAGCTAACCTGTTCAGTGAAACCAACCGGCTGTCCACGCGCTACCTGCACATTGGCTATTTGATGATTGCGGGGCTGGTGCTGTTCTACCTGCTGTTCTTCGCCTGGATGTGGCTGCGCTCGCGGCGTCTTAGCGAGCAGTTGGCGCAGCCCATGGCGGGCATCGTGTCGATGATGCGCCAGTTGGGGCGCGGTGATTACGCGCCCGCGCCGGTGGTCAGCCGTATCGAGGAAATGACTCAGTTGGTCGAGGCGGTGCAGCAGGCCGGCGCCCAGCTGCAGAGCAGTGAGGGCGAGCGCCAGGAGGCCCAGCGCATCCTCCAGCTGGTGCTGGAAGGCACCACCGAAAGCCTCTGGGAGGTCCAGGCCGAGGGCATGACCATCAGCCTCAGTGGGCGCTTCGTTAAACGCTTCGGCCTGCCTGCTGCGCGCATGAGCTTCAGCGAGTTCAACCTGCGTGTGCACCCCGATGACCTGGAGCGCATTCGCCATTTGCGCCAGCTGTTTGCCAGCAGTGGTGAGGATCAGTTCGAGGCCGAGTACCGCTATGCCGATGCCCAGGGCAACTATGTCTGGCTGCTCAGCCGCGGCAAGGTAATGGAGCGCGAAGCCCAGGGCGGGGCATGGCGGGTGGCCGGTACCCACGTGGATATCACGCGGCTCAAGCAGGTGGAGGAGGAGTTGCGCCACGCCAGCCTGACCGCCCAGGAGGCGAGCAAGGCCAAGAGCCGTTTCCTCTCGAGCATGAGCCACGAGTTGCGCACGCCGCTCAATGCCATCTATGGCTTTGGTCAATTGATCGAGATGGAAACCCAGGACAAACCGGGCTCCCAGCAAGAGGCCGATTATGCGCGAGAGATCGTCAACGCCAGTCGCCACCTGACGTCTCTGGTCGACGATATTCTCGACCTGTCGAGCATCGAGAGCCGGCGCCAGCAGCTGCAATTGCAGCCAGTGGAAATCGGCGCGTTACTCAACGGTTGCGCCGAGCTGGTGCTACCCGAAGTGCAGCAGCGCCAGTTACAGCTGCAGGTCTTGGCCAGTGCTGATACCTCACTGTACGTGCAGGCCGACGTGCGGCGTGTGCGCCAGGTGCTGCTCAACCTGCTGTCCAATGCGATCAAGTACAACAACCCGCACGGCTGCATCACGCTGGGTTACGAGGTCCGTTCCGGTTGTCTGCGGCTGTGGGTCGAGGACAGTGGGCCAGGGCTCAGCGACGCGCAGCAGGCGCAGCTGTTCCAGCCGTTTCAGCGTCTGGGGCGAGAGAATTCGAGCATTCCCGGGACGGGTATCGGCCTGGTTCTGTGCCGTGAACTGGCCACGTTGATGGGCGGGGAGATGGGCTTTGCCAGCGCTCTCGGTCAGGGCAGCCGCTTCTGGATCGACCTGCCGGGTGCCGCGCCGCCTGAAGCAATGGCTGCAGACACCGATCAGGCGTTAGCAGTCAGCGCTACTGTGGCAGCCGATGTGCTGTGCATCGAAGACAGCCCCGCGTGTCTGCGCATCGTGCAGGAAGCGCTGCGCGAATGGGCGCAGGTCAGGGGCGTGGGCTCGGTGCAGCGCGCCCTGGCGGAACTGGCGCAGAGCACGCCAAATCTAGTGGTGCTCGACCTCGATTTGCCGGATGGCGATGGCCTGAGCATCCTCCAGCACATGCGCCGCGAGCCGCACCTGAGTGGCGTGCCGGTGTTGGTGATCAGTGCTTCGGCCGATCAGAGCGTATGCGCCGAGGTTCTGGACCAGGGCGCGCAAGCCTGCCTGAGCAAGCCGATCGATCTGGCCGAGGTACGCCGAGTGGCAGCTGCGCTGTTAGGCGCTGCTGCCATGTCTTCCCGTGCCAGCGATTTTTGAACGGGGTGGGGCGTTAGCTCGTTACGTTTGGCTGCTAACGCGCTCTAGCCGAGCATCAGTTACTGGCTTCCAGTAACTGCAGCGCTTCGCCCAGGCTTTTCACGGATTGGTCATGCTTGCCAGCCTTGTGCTGCGCCTCGCCTTCGGCGCGCAGCTGTTGCACTTGGGCCAGGACAGTGGCGTCACTGGGGGGATCGCTTTTCAGCAGCGCATCGATCTTGGCCATGTCGGCAGGGCAGTGCATGGCCCAGGCAGAAGCGCTGAGCAGCAGTGTGGAAAACAGCAGGGTCAGGCGGCGCATGGTCATTACTCCTGTGTGAGGGAGCTTTGACTGTAGGAAATGCAGGAGGGCGATGACGGGGTAGGCGATGAAAGGTCACGGCGACCGGCCAGGCCGGTCGCCGTGTTCGGGCTCAGCTGCTGCTGGAGCCGTCAGTGCTCGGGCGCTCAAGCATTTGCAACGCTTTTTCAGCGTGGGTGCCACAGGCTTGCAGGTCGCCAGCGCTCTGCGCTTTCAGGGCGGCCTGGTGCGCTTCTTCAACTTGCTCCTTGAGGGGCGAGCCGACGGTGGAGGTGGTCAGGCTGTCATCCAGCTTCTGCAGGTTGACGGTGCACAGGTCGTCGGCGAAAGCCGGGGCGGCGAGTACGGCGGCAGCGAAAAACAATGCGGTGCGCTTCATCAGATCATCCTCTTGTGCAGAAATCTTGCAGCAGCTCAAGGGGAGCTGCTGGGGTCGATGTCTGCCCGAGTCATTCGGGCTCTGAATAGCTGACCGGCCTGCTGCGCCCGGTGTTCAATGTTTTTACTGTCAAACGGCCGCTAACGGCCGGGATACGCGATCAAGCAGATACACCAGGCTGTGGTAATCGATACCGCTATGGCTCGACAAACCAATCTCGCAGGTGCGGCTGGTCGACAGGCCTTCGCTGCAGTGTTGTACCGCGTCTTTCAGGGTGCGCAGAGCATGTTGATTGAGCTGTGGGGTGGTGAAGCCCTTGTCGCCGGCGAAGCCGCAGCAGTGAATGCCTTCCGGGATCACCACCTCGCGGGCGCAGCGTCGGGCGATGTCGATCAGCGCTTGTGCTTCACCGAGGTGCTGGGTGCTGCAGGTGACGTGCACGGCAACGGGCTCGGCCTGGGGCTGAATGTCCAGGCGATCGAGCAGGTGCTCGCGGATAAAGCGCACCGGGTCGTGGATTTGCAGGCGCGGATCGAGGCCGTCCTGCAGCAGGCGCAGGGTGCAGGGGCTGGTGTCGCAGTAGATTGGATCGAGCCCGCCGCGGCTGGCCTTGAGCAGGGCGTCGATCAGTTCCTGGCGCTTGGCATCGGCCTGGGCGGCGTAGCCTTTGGAGGCGAACGGCTGGCCGCAGCACAGTTCATCCAGCTGCGCCGGGAAGATCACCTGATAACCGGCTTTTTCCAGCAGGGCACGAGTCTTGTCGAGCAGCGGCTGTTGTTCGCGGTCGCCTGCGGCCGGGCCCATGGCGCGGGAGACGCAGGCCGCCAGGTAGACCACGCGCGGGCGTGTATCGTCGCTGCGCGGGCTGGGCAGGTCGAGGCGTTGCAACGGCTGCGGCATGGCCGGCGTCCACTGCGGCACGCGGCCCTGGCTGACCCGGCTCAGGGCTGCCGATGCGCGGGCCAGGCGCGGGGCGCCGAGCAGCAGGCGCGCGCCATTGGCTACGTGCAGGGTGAAACGTGCGGCCAGCAGCGTTTGATGAAAGTGCTCAGCCAGCCAGGTGGCGGTTTTTGTGTGGGTCGCAGCGCGGGCGCGCAGGGCCCGTACCAGGTCGCCGGTGTTGATGCCCACCGGGCAACGTTGGGCACACAGGCCGGTGGCTGCGCAGGTGTCGAGGCCGTGGTACTGGTAATCGCGCTCCAGTGCGGTGGTGTCGATGCCGGCGCGTTTTTTCGCCTGGATGTCGCGCCAGATGACGATGCGCTGGCGCGGGCTCAGGGTCAGCCCCTTGGACGGGCACACCGGTTCGCAGAAACCGCATTCGATACAGGTATCGACCAGCGCATCGGCAGCCGGCAGCGGCTTGAGGTGCTTGAGGTGGATATCCGGGTCGTCGCACAGCACCACGTCCGGGTTGAGGATGCCCTTGGGGTCGAGCAGGCGCTTGAGTTGCCACATCAACTGGTAGGCATCGTGGCCCCACTCCAGCTCGACGAAGGGCGCCATGTTGCGCCCGGTGCCGTGCTCGGCCTTGAGTGAGCCGCCGAATTCAACCGCTACAAGCTGCGCCACCTCGTCCATAAAAGCCGCGTAGCGAGCGATCTGCTCCGGCGTGTCGAAGGCCTGGGTGAAGACGAAGTGCAGGTTGCCCTCCAGGGCGTGGCCGAAAATGATCGCCTCGTCGTAGCCGTGGCGGTCGAACAGCGCCAGCAGGCGATTGACGCCTTCGGCCAGGCACTCGATGGGGAAGGTGACGTCTTCGATGATCACCGTGGTGCCGGTCTGGCGCACGGCACCGACGGCGGGGAAGGTGTCCTTGCGGATCTTCCAGAGTTGGTTGTAGACCAGCGGATCGCTGCTGAAGTCGACCTGCTTGTCCACCGGGAAGTGGCCGATGGACGCCATCACCTGGGCGATCTGCTCCTGCAGCAGGCTGTCGCTGGCCGCGCGGGTTTCCACCAGTAGCGCGCAGGCGCTGTTCGACAGGCTGCGCACCCACTCGGGCATGCCCGGCTTGTTCTCCACCGAGCGCATGCTACGGCGGTCGAGCAGCTCCACGGCGGCGACCGGTTGCTGTTTGAGCACCGTTACGGCATGGCAGCAGGTGGCGACATCGGGGAAGACGATCAGCGCGCTGGCCTTGTGCGGATGGTCCGGCACGGTGTCGTAGGTCACCGCGCTGATAAAGCCCAGGGTGCCTTCCGAGCCGACCATCAGGTGGCTGAGGATATCCAGCGGCTGGTCGTAGTCGACCAGGGCGTTGAGCGACAGGCCGGTGGTGTTCTTCAAGCGGTATTTGTGGCGGATGCGCGCGGCCAACTCTATGTTGGCGCGGGTCTCCCGACCCAGCTCGGCCAGGTGCGCGAGCAACTCGGCATGCTGGCTGCTGAAGGCCGCCACGCTGGCCGGGTCTTCAGTGTCGAGCACGCTGCCGTCGGCCAGCACCAGGCGGATGCCGGCCAGGGTGTGGTAGCTGTTTTGCGCTGTGCCGCAGCACATGCCGCTGGCGTTGTTGGCGACGATGCCGCCGATCTTGCAGGCGTTGATCGAGGCCGGGTCGGGGCCGATTTTACGCTGAAAGGGCGCCAGTACTGCGTTGGCCTGAGCGCCGATAACCCCAGGTTGCAGGCGGATCTGTGCACCCTCGGCGCGCACTTCACGGCCGTTCCAGTTGTCGCCCAGGACGATCAACACCGAATCGCTGAGCGCCTGCCCGGAGAGGCTGGTGCCCGCCGCACGGAAGGTCACCGGCACCTGCTCGGCACTGGCCAGCTTGAGCAGGCTGACCACCTCGTCCTCGGACTCGACGCGCACCACCAGCTTGGGGATCAGCCGGTAGAAGCTGGCGTCGGTGCCGAACGCCAGGGTCGACAGCGGGTCATCGAAGCGGCGGGTCGGCGGGATCAGGCGTTCGACCTCGGCCAGAAAGGCGGCAGGCAGGCTCATGGCGGCTCCAGAAAACACGGTAGATACAGGCCGTTCGCGCGGCCTTGTTATAAGGCTATGTCTCAATAGGCTATTTCTGTAGGAGCGAATTTATTCGCGAAATTCGCGGCACAATCGCGAATAAAGGCTAGGCGCCCCCTTCGCTCCTACACAAGCCGATTTGAGGTGGCGACACAGTTTTGGGACATAGCCTTTTATAAGCGGGCGTCAGTGCGACGCCCGGGTGCAGCCGGGCTAGACACCCAGCTCGCGCACCAGCGAATCACGGCTGATTTCGCTGATCGACTTGGCGCCGGTGAGCACCATGGCCACGCGCATTTCTTTTTCGATCAGGTCCAGCAGGTTGCTCACACCCGCACCGCCAGCGGCAGCCAGGGCGTAGAGGAAGGCACGGCCGAGCATCACGGTGTCGGCACCCAGGGCGATCATGCGCACCACATCCAGGCCCGAGCGGATGCCCGAGTCGGCGAGGATCTTCAAGTCGCCCTTTACTGCGTCGGCGATGGCCGGCAGGGCGCGAGCGCTGGACAGCGCGCCGTCGAGCTGACGCCCGCCGTGGTTGGATACGACGATGCCATCAGCGCCAAATTTCACTGCGTCGCGGGCGTCGTCAGCATCGAGGATGCCCTTGATTACCATCGGGCCGTCCCAGAAGTCGCGGATCCACTCCAGGTCTTTCCAGGAGATCGACGGGTCGAAGTTCGCCCCCAGCCAGCCGATGTAGTCGGCCAGGCCGGTGGGGTTGCCGCGGTAGGTGGAAATATTGCCCAGGTCATGGGGTTTGCCCATCACGCCGACATCCCAGGCCCAGGCCGGGTGGGTGAAGGCTTGCAGCATGCGGCGCAGGGCAGCGTTCGGCCCGCTCATGCCGGAATGGGCATCGCGGTAACGGGCGCCGGGGGTGGGCATGTCCACGGTAAACACCAGGGTGCTGACGCCGGCGGCCTTGGCCCGCTCCAGGGCATTTTTCATAAAGCCGCGGTCTTTCAGCACATACAGCTGGAACCACATCGGCCGGTCGATGGCCGGCGCGACTTCCTCGATGGGGCACACCGACACCGTCGACAGGGTGAAGGGAATCCCTTTGGCCGCCGCCGCTTTGGCCGCCTGCACCTCGCCGCGACGGGCGAACATGCCGGTCAGGCCGACGGGCGCGAGCGCTACCGGCATGGCCAGGGTCTCACCGAACAGTTGGGTCTCCAGGCTCAGCTGCGACATGTTGCGCAGCACCCGCTGACGCAGGGCGATCGAGGCCAGGTCTTCGACGTTGCGCCGCAGGGTGTACTCGGCATAGGCGCCGCCATCGGCATAGTGGAAAAGAAAAGGCGGCAGCTTGCGCTGGGCGGCGGCACGGTAATCAGTAGAAGAAGAAATGATCATGGTCGTCATCCTGAGTCAGGCAAAGGGGCCGCCCGGGGGCGGTAAACCGTTGCGTACGGCATCTTGTTGTGGGTGCAGCTTAACGGCTCTCGCGCCGTCAGGTTGCCCTGACGGCGCGAGGGGCTCAACGGGGTATGACCAGCGGGTCGCTGATCCCCAGTACATAAATGGCGATCAGGGCGATTACCCCGGTTGCCAGCACGTAGTACAGGGTAGGCCACACGGTCTTGCGCAGGATGCTGCCCTCGCGACCGAGCAAGCCGACCGTGGCCGATGCTGCGACCACGTTATGAATGGCCACCATGTTGCCGGCTGCCGCGCCCACTGCCTGTACCGCGACCATCATGGCCCCGGAAATCCCCAGGCTGTGGGCCACGCCATACTGGAACTGGCTGAACATCATGTTGCTGACGGTGTTGGAGCCGGCGATAAAGGCGCCCAGCGCGCCGACGCTGGGTGCCAGCAGCGGATAAACGCCGCCGACGCTGTCAGCCACCCAGCGTGCCATCAGGATCGGCATGCTGCTGAGCTCGGCGCCGTTGACCCCGGAGTTGATCAGGATGCGCACCATGGGCACGGTGAACAGCAGCACGAAACCGGCGCTGAGCAGCACGCTGGACGACTCCTTCACCGCTTTGCCCAGGTCCTGCAAACGCATGCGGTGCAGGAAGAAGGTGGCGATCACCACCGTCACCAGAATCCCGCCCGGCAGGTACAGCGGTTGGAAGTTGGCGCTGACGCCGGTTTCGCCCAGCAGGTCGGGGAAGTTGACCACCACCGCTTTGAGCGCATTGCCCACCGCCGGGAATACCCGGCTGATCACCAGCAGAAGGCCAACCAGTACATAGGGCAACCAGGCGCGCAGTGCGCTCATCGGCTTGGCGGTGAGGCTGTCGAGCTTCATCTCGACCGTGCCCAGCCATTCGCTTGGCCATTCATTGGCCGGGGCGAAATCCCAGGTGCTGCGCGGCATCAGGAAGCCGGCACGGGCCGCAGTGGTGACGATGGCCAGACCAATCAGGCCGCCTGCCAGGGACGGGAATTCCGGGCCGAGCAGGACGCCGGTGGCGACGTAGGGCAGGGTAAAGGCCAGGCCAGCGAACAGGGCGAAGGGCAGCACTTCAAAACCCGCTTTCCAGCTTTTTTCCCGACCGAAGAAGCGCGTCAGCATCAGCACCATCACCAGCGGCATGATGGTGCCGACCAGTGCGTGGGTGATCGCCACTTCACTGGTGATCAGCTGCAGAAACTGCGCCCAGGACGAGCCCTGTTCGAGCAGTTGCGCGCTCAGGGTCGCGGTATCCAGGCCGCTGTTGATCCCGACGATGATCGGTGTGCCAACCGCACCGAAGGACACCGGCGTGCTTTGCACCAGCATGCCCAGCAGCACCGCCGCCATGGCCGGGAAGCCGATGGCAACCAGCAGCGGCGCGGCAATCGCTGCCGGTGTACCGAAGCCCGAAGCGCCTTCGATAAAGCAGCCGAACAGCCAGGCAATGATGATCGCCTGCACCCGACGGTCCGGGCTGATGGTGGCAAAGCCTGCGCGAATCGCGGTGATGCCGCCCGAGTGCTTGAGGGTGTTGAGCAGCAGGATGGCGCCGAAAATGATCCACAGCAGGCCGAGGGTAATCAGCAGGCCTTGCAAGGTGGAGGCAAGGATACGGGTAACGCTCATGTCCCAGGCAAACAGGCCAACAGCAGCGGTCATCAGGTACACCAGCGGCATGGCGTGCTTGGCCGGCCAGCGCAGGCCCACGAGCAAGATGGCGGCCAGCAGGATCGGCGAGAAGGCGAGTAGCGCGAGAAGTCCGGTAGTCATGGCAGGCTCCTCGCTCAGCGGCGCATTAGACGCAGGGGCGGGAGGGCGCGAAGCGGTACGGCAGATCGAAGCGGCATGGTGGACCTCGGAAGCATTCTTGGAGTTGTTATCACATGCGTTTAAATTGGTAATACCAATTTACAATCAGCGGTGCTCAGGTTAAAAGCCGTGCTCCTGTGATGTCAATCCGCAGCTCTGCGACTTTGGTCGAACAGACTCGACTTGTCTGGCAATCAGCGGCGCTATAGGCTTCCGCTCTGGCCCGCGGTAATGCCTGTTGTGGCCGGTCAAACCAATGGAGATGGGTTATGGAAATAGGTCAGGTACGCCAGCGCCGCCTGTCGGATGACATCGTTGCGCAGCTGGAAACCATGATCCTTGAGGGCACGCTCAAGGCCGGTGAGCGCCTGCCTGCCGAGCGCGTGCTGGCCGAGCGTTTCGGTGTGTCACGGCCGTCGCTGCGCGAGGCGATTCAGAAATTGGCAGCGCGTGGGCTGCTGGTCAGTCGCCAGGGCGGCGGTAATTACGTGGCTGAATCGTTGGGCTCGACGTTCAGTGATCCCTTGCTGCATCTGTTGGAAAGCAATACCGAGGCGCAGCGCGACCTGCTGGAGTTTCGCCATACGCTGGAGGGCTCCTGTGCCTATTACGCGGCGTTGCGCGCCACCGAGCTGGACCGCCAGCGACTCAGTGAGGCGTTTGCCGCGCTGCAGGATTGCTACAGCCGCAGCGCCAGCGTGACCCGTGCAGAAGAGGGTGCGGCGGATGCCAGCTTTCACCTGGCCATCGCCGAGGCCAGCCACAACGCCGTGTTGCTGCACACCATTCGCGGCTTGTTCGACCTGCTCAAGCGCAATGTGGTGACCAATATCGGCGGCATGTACGCCCAGCGCGACGAGACCCGCGACATGCTGATCAATCAGCATCGCGCGTTGTTCGAGGCCATCATGCAGGGGCGCGCCGAGCAGGCGCGGGAGCTGTCCAATCGGCACATCGACTATGTGCAGGAAGTCTTGTCCGAAGTGCAGCAGGAAGTGCGCCGGGTGGCGCGCGCGCAGCGCCGGGGGGCGGTCAAATCGTAGAGTGCGCCTTGCGCACCGCTGTGGCTACACAGGCATTCAGGTGCGCGCGGCGCACCCTACGGACGAGTTACTCGTCCTTGCCCTTGCTGCGCATGGCGCGCTGGACTTCACGGTCGGCGTCACGTTCTTTCTCGCTGTGGCGCTTGTCGAAGTCTTTCTTGCCCTTGGCCAGGGCAATCTCGCACTTGATCAGGTGCGCTTTCCAGTACAGCGCCAGGGCGACGCAGGTATAGCCCTTCTGCTGCACGGCACCGAACAGCTTGTCCAGCTCGCGCTTGTTGAGCAGCAGCTTGCGCGTACGCGTGGGGTCGGCGATGACGTGGGTGCTGGCGGTTTTCAGCGGCGTGATGTGGCAGCCCATCAGCCAGGCTTCGTCATCCTTGAGCAGGATGTAGCTGTCGACCAGCTGGGCCTTGCCGGCGCGCAAGCTTTTGACTTCCCAGCCAGCCAGCACGAGGCCAGCCTCGAAGCGGGATTCGACGAAGTAATCGTGTTGCGCCTTTTTGTTCTGCGCAATGGAGCCTTGAGGGTGTTTCGTTTGTTTAGCCATAGGGCGCGCATTATAGGGAGTCCTGCTGCCGCTGGCGACAGGCGTATGCAACCTGTGGCGGGCCGCGTGGCGCCTGGCTGCGCTTTTCAATGCCTGGTGAATCCCGGACAATGCGCGCTCTTTTCGACCTGCATCACGGAAAACATCAATGACGCGCGACAAGGTTTCGATCCACGGTGCCTGGGCCAGTCGCTGGGTGTTCATCCTGGCGGCGACCGGTTCGGCGGTCGGCCTGGGCAACATCTGGAAGTTCCCCTACATGACCGGCATGTATGGCGGCGGCGCGTTCGTCATCATGTACCTGGTGTGCATCTTCCTGGTGGGGCTGCCGATCATGCTGGCCGAGACGCTGATCGGCCGGCGCGGTCGGCAAAGCCCGGTCAATAGCCTAAAAAGCCTGGCCCTGGAAGCCGGGGCCTCGCCGAAATGGTCGTGGGCCGCGCTGATGGGCATGGTCGCTGCGCTGTTGATCCTGTCGTTCTACAGCGTGGTCGCTGGCTGGTCGCTGGATTACATCATCAGCATGGGTCGCGGTACCTTCGACGGTATCAGCGCCGAGGGCGCGGGAGCCGCGTTCGGCGCGCTGACCAGCGATCCCTGGCGGCTGACGCTGTGGCACAGCCTGTTTATGCTGTTGACCGGGTTCGTTATCGCCCGCGGCGTGGTCGCAGGGTTGGAGCGCGGTCTGCGGATCATGATGCCGCTGCTGTTCGTGTTGCTGCTGGTGCTGCTGGGCTACAGCATGACCACCGGGCATTTTATGCAGGGCTTCCACTTTCTTTTCGACTTCCAGCCGGATCGTCTGCTCGACGGCGTGCTGGCGGCCATGGGGCATGCGTTCTTCACCCTCAGTGTGGGTGTCGGCTCGATCATGGTCTACGGCGCCTACATGCCGCGCCAAGCGTCCATCGGCGCCACTGTGCTTACGGTCGGCGTGCTCGATACCCTGGTGGCGCTCACCGCTGGCCTGGCGCTGTTCCCCATCGTGTTTGCCGGCGGCCTCGAACCCAGTGCCGGGCCTGGGCTGATGTTCGTTACCTTGCCGGTGGCCTTTGGCAATATCGCCTTCGGCCAACTGATGGGTACGGTATTTTTCATTCTGGTGCTGATTGCCGCCTGGACCTCCTCGATCTCCATGCTCGAGCCGGCGGTGGCCTATCTGGTCGAGCGCACGCAGCGCAGCCGTGCGTTCGTCACCAGTGTCTTGGCGCTGCTGTGCTGGTTGGTGGGCATGGGTACGGTGCTGTCGTTCAATGTGGCCGCCGATGCCAAGTTCTTCGTTTTCGCTGAGGATGGCTTCCGTCTGTTCCAGTGGGGCGCCGAGGGCGGACGTAACTTCTTCGACAGCATCGACTACCTGACCAGCCGCATTCTGCTGCCCCTGGGTGGCTTGGCGTTCGTGCTGTTCGCCGGCTGGGTGCTGCAACGCGAGACGGTGCGCGACGAGCTTGCGTTGCGCCATCCGCGGCTGTTTCCCTGGGTCTACTGGGCGATGCGTGTGGTGGCGCCCCTGGGCGTGTTGATTGTGTTCGTCGCCGAGTTAGTGAAATGACCACGCATATCCAGCGCTCGGCGCTGCTGCCTTATCCAGCCCAGGCATTGTTCGATCTGGTCAATGATGTTGCCCGCTACCCGGAGTTTCTGCCCTGGTGTTCGGCCAGCGAAGTGCTGGCGGTCGATGAGCACATGATGCGTGCGGCCTTGGCGGTGTCCAAGGCTGGGCTCAGCCAGCGCTTCGTCACGCGTAATACGCTGGTGCCGGGGCAATCGATCGAGTTGAATCTGGAAGAAGGGCCTTTTACCCAGTTGCATGGCCAGTGGGTGTTCAAGCCGCTGGGCGAAAAGGCCTGCAAGATCAGCCTGGATCTGACCTTCGACTACGCCGGACCACTGGTCCGTGCGACCTTGGGGCCGCTGTTCAATCAGGCGGCCAACACCCTGGTAGATGCCTTCTGTCAGCGAGCGAAGCAGTTGTATGGATAAGCGCATGATCGTGGTCGAGATCGGCTATGCCCTGGCCGACAAGCAGAAATTGCTGCGCCTCAGCGTGCCTGATGGCACCACGGTGCGTGAAGCGGTGCTGCAGTCTGGGATGGATCAGCATTTCCCGGGCCTCGATCTGGCGGGCAGCCCGCTGGGTATCTTTGGCAAGGCCGTCGCCAAGTCGGACGCACGTGTACTCGAAGAGGGCGAGCGCGTGGAAATTTATCGCCCGCTGATCGCTGATCCCAAAGAAGTGCGCAAACAGCGCGCGGCCAAAGCCGCCAAAGGGCGCGCTGACGCCGAGTAATAGGTCGGCAGGAACGAAAAAGCCCGACTTCTACGTCGGGCTTTTTGCTGCAGCGTATTTCAGCAGGCTTACTGCGGGTTGGTGTCCAGAGGTTCCGGCGTCGGCACCGGTACGGCCTGAACATCGTCGACTTCGCGCTGAATCTGCTCGAGCAGAGAGCCGGGCGCCGGTGCCTGCTCCGTTGCGCTGCGCGGCGTAGTGATGGCGGCATCGCCGTCTTCACCGAGGATCGCCTGGTCACGGCTGACGCCGGGCATGAAGTCGCCGGACAGACCGACCAACTGGTCGTTGCCGTCGAAGTTCACACTGACGCGCTCCTGCAGGCGTTGACCGCCTCCAGGCTGCAGGCTGTACAGGTAGTCCCAGCGGTTGGCGTGGAAGGTGTCGGTGATCAACGGGTTACCCATGATAAACCGCACTTGGCTCCGGGTCATTCCGGGGCGCAACTGGTCTATCATGTCTTGCGTCACGACATTGCCTTGCTGGATGTCGATTTTGTAAACCCCGGGGAATGAACAACCGGCGAGCGTGATGAGCCCCGAAAGGGTGAGGCTGGTCAGCAGGAGCTTGGTTTTTTGCATCGGTGGGCGACTTCCACTATCTTGGCTTGGCAACGTAAACCCGGATCATACCCGCAATAAAGGAAGCTGCGAAGCCGCTTCCGCGAGAAAGCAGACCATGGTTGAAAATAGCGAACTACGCAAAGCTGGCCTGAAAGTGACCCTGCCACGGGTCAAGATTCTACAAATGCTCGACTCCACAGAGCAGCGTCACATGAGTGCCGAAGAGGTTTACAAGGCGCTGATGGAGGCCGGTGAGGACGTGGGTCTGGCCACGGTCTACCGCGTTCTGACGCAGTTCGAGGCCGCAGGCCTGGTGGTGCGACACAACTTCGATGGCGGCCATGCCGTGTTCGAGTTGGCAGACAGCGGTCACCATGACCATATGGTCTGTGTCGACACCGGTGACGTCATCGAATTCTTCGATGCCGAGATCGAAAAGCGTCAGAAAGAGATCGTCCAGGAGCATGGCTTCGAGCTGGTCGATCACAATCTGGTGCTCTACGTGCGCGCCAAGCCCCGGAAATAATCCGGCGCTTAAGCTGAAAAGGCGACCTGCAGGTCGCCTTTTTTGCGTGGGTTGGGATTCAGACTTGAGCGCTGCTGACCATCTTGCGTGCGTGGGCCAGTGACTCTGCGGTGAGGTCGAGGCCGCCGAGCATACGGGCGATTTCCTCGACCCGCTGATCGTTGTCCAGTTTGCTCACGGCGGTGCGGGTGCTGTCCTGCTCGCGCACCTTGTGCACGAACAAGTGTTGATGACCCTGTGCAGCCACCTGGGGCAGGTGCGTCACGGTGAGCACCTGGCCGCGCTCGCCCAGGCGCCGCAGCAGTTGGCCCACCACTTCAGCCGTCGGCCCGCCGATGCCGACGTCGACCTCGTCGAACACCAGGGTCGGCACCCTTGAGGTTTGCGCGGTGATCACCTGAATCGCCAGGCTGATCCGTGACAGTTCACCGCCTGACGCGACCTTGGCCAGAGCCTTGAGGGGCTGGCCGGGGTTGGCGCTGACCAGAAACTCCAGTTGCTCCAGCCCGTGCGGGTGCGGCTCGTCGTTGGCGTGGGGGCTGAGTTTGATGGTGAAGCGCCCGCCAGGCATGCCCAGGTTCTGCATCTCGCTTTCGACCGCCTTGGCCAGGCGCCCGGCAGCTTCGCCGCGCAGTTGGCTCAGTTCGCTGGCCTTTTCCTGATAGTGGCGCAAATAGGCGGTCAGCTCTTCGGCGAGGCGTTCGGCGGCCTGGTCGTCGGCGTTGAGGCTTTCCAGCTCCTCGAACAGCTGTTGCTGCAAGGCGCCGAGTTCGGCCGGTTGAATGCGGTGCTTGCGCGCCAGGGTGTAGATGGCGTCCAGGCGTTCCTCCATCTGCTGCAGGCGCTCGGGGTCAGCCTCGAAGTGATCGAGGAAGCGATTGAGTTCGCCCACGGCCTCTTCGACCTGGATCTGCGCGCTGGCCAGCAGGTTGCCGGCTTCGCTGAGGGCGCCAGGCTGGCCCTTGAAGGCGCTCAGGCGATTGAGGCTGGTGGTCAGTGCCGAAAGCACGTTGCCCGCGTCGTTTTCGCTGCATTGCTCGATGACCAGGCGGCAGGCGCTGAGCAGGCTTTCGGCATTGGTCAGGTTCTTGTGTTCCTGCTCGAGCTGTTCGAGTTCGTCCTCGCCTAGGGCGAGATTGTCCAGCTCTTCGAGCTGATAGCTGAGCAACTGGTGGCGGGCACGCTGCTCGTCGCCGATGTTGGCGATGCGTTCCAGCTCGTTGCGTGTCTGTTTCCAGCGTTGCGCGGCCAGCTGCACCTGACGTGCCAGGTCCTGACTGCCGGCGAATTCGTCGAGCAGGCGGCGGTGCGTGTCGGGTTTTAGCAGTGACTGATGTTCGTGCTGGCTGTGAATATCGATCAGCAGTTCGCCGAGAGCCTTGAGGTCGCCCTGGGGGCAGGGGGTGCCGTTGATATAGCCGCGTGAGCGGCCTTCGGCAGTAATCACCCTGCGCAGGATGCACGGGCCATCGTTGTCCAGATCACGCTCGGCCAGCCAGGCGCGGGCCTCGGGAATGTCGTCCAGATCGAAGCTGGCGAGGATGTCCGCCTTGTCGGCGCCAGGGCGTACCACGCCGCTGTCGGCGCGGTCGCCCAGGGTCAGGCCGAGGGCGTCGAGCATGATCGACTTGCCGGCGCCGGTCTCGCCGCTGATCACGCTCATGCCGCGGTCCAGTTCCAGGTCGAGGTGTTCAACGATGGCATAGTTGTGTACGGACAGGTGCACCAGCATGGCGAGGTCTCCCAAGGCGTTGTCTGGTTATTTATACAGTGTTTTTCCTGTGGCTGACAATCCACTGCGCGCCCTTGAAGTGACGCAAGTCGACCCCATATAGGCGGCAGGTACGCAAGTTGAGGCTCGCGTCGAATTTTCAGAGGAGAACCGCATGGCTGACGAACAGAACCTGGATCCGCAGAACCCCGAGGCCACCGCAGCGCCTGAGGCCGCCTCGGCCGATGAGCTGGTGGCTCGTGTACAGACGCTCGAAGAGCAGCTGAGCGCGGCTCAGGATCAGGCTCTGCGCATGGCCGCCGACCTGCAGAATGTACGTCGTCGCGCCGAGCAGGATGTCGAGAAGGCGCACAAGTTTGGCCTGGAGAAGTTTGCCGGCGACCTGATCCCAGTGCTCGACAGCCTGGAGCGCGGCCTGGAGTTGTCCAGCCCTGACGATGAGGCGATCAAGGCCGTGCGTGAAGGCATGGAACTGACCCTCAAGCTGTTCCAGGACACCCTCAAGCGTTACCAGCTGGAAGCCATTGACCCCCATGGCGCGCCGTTCAATCCGGAGCACCATCAGGCCATGGCGATGCAGGAGAGCACCAATGTCGAGCCCAATAGCGTGCTCAAGGTGTTCCAGAAAGGCTACCTGCTCAATGGTCGCCTGCTGCGCCCGGCCATGGTTGTGGTCAGCAAGGCGCCCAGCGAAGCGCCGCCGTCGATCGACGAGCAGGCTTGAAAATCGGCGAGCAGCCCCCATCTAACAGTCAAGCGTTTTAGTGCTACCGCGGCTGACAGGCTCAGCGGCGGGAATATTCAAGTTTCGGGAGAGTGAATCATGGGCAAGATTATCGGTATCGACCTGGGGACCACCAACTCGTGCGTCTCCGTGCTGGAAAACGGCAAGGCCAAGGTTATTGAAAACGCTGAAGGCGCGCGCACCACGCCGTCGATCATCGCGTACGCCAACGATGGCGAGATTCTGGTTGGTCAGTCGGCCAAGCGTCAGGCAGTGACCAATCCGCACAACACCCTGTACGCGGTGAAGCGTCTGATCGGTCGTCGTTTTGACGAAGAAGTCGTGCAGAAAGACATCCAGATGGTCCCGTACAAGATCGTCAAGGCTGACAACAGCGACGCCTGGGTCGAAGTGAACGGCCAGAAAATGGCACCGCCACAAATTTCGGCTGAAATTCTCAAGAAGATGAAGAAGACCGCCGAAGACTACCTCGGCGAGCCAGTGACCGAAGCGGTGATCACCGTGCCGGCCTACTTCAACGACAGTCAGCGCCAGGCCACCAAAGACGCTGGCCGTATCGCCGGTCTGGACGTCAAACGCATCATCAACGAGCCGACCGCCGCTGCGCTGGCTTACGGTATGGACAAGGCCAAGGGCGACCACACTGTAATCGTCTATGACCTGGGTGGCGGTACCTTCGACGTGTCGGTGATCGAAATCGCCGAAGTCGATGGCGAGCACCAGTTCGAAGTGTTGGCCACCAACGGCGACACTTTCCTCGGCGGTGAAGACTTCGATATTCGTCTGATCGATTACCTCGTCGACGAATTCAAGAAAGAAACCGGCATGAACCTCAAGGGTGACCCGCTGGCGATGCAGCGCCTGAAAGAGGCGGCTGAAAAAGCCAAGATCGAGCTGTCCTCGAGCCAGTCGACCGACGTCAACCTGCCGTACATCACTGCAGACGCTACCGGTCCTAAGCACCTGAACGTCAAAATCTCCCGCGCCAAGCTCGAAGCGCTGGTGGAAGACCTGGTGCAGCGCACCATCGAACCCTGCCGTATCGCCCTGAAAGATGCCGGCATCGACATCGGTGCGATCAACGACGTGATTCTGGTCGGCGGTCAGACCCGTATGCCGCTGGTGCAGAAGCTGGTGACCGAGTTCTTCGGTAAGGAAGCGCGCAAGGACGTTAACCCGGACGAAGCCGTCGCCATGGGTGCTGCCATTCAGGGCGCGGTTCTGGCGGGTGACGTCAAGGACGTGCTGCTGCTCGACGTATCGCCGCTGACCCTGGGTATCGAAACCATGGGCGGCGTGATGACCGCGCTGATCGAGAAGAACACCACCATCCCGACCAAGAAGTCCCAGGTGTTCTCCACTGCTGACGACAACCAGAGCGCCGTGACCATTCACGTGCTGCAGGGGGAGCGTAAGCAGGCCAGCGGCAACAAGTCCCTGGGTAAATTCGACCTGGCCGAGATTCCGCCAGCGCCGCGCGGCGTGCCGCAGATCGAAGTGACCTTCGACATCGATGCCAACGGTATTCTGCATGTCGGCGCCAAAGACAAGGCCACCGGCAAGACCCAGTCCATCGTGATCAAGGCCAACTCCGGTCTGTCCGAGGAAGAGATCGAGCAGATGGTCCGCGACGCCGAGGCGAATGCCGAGGAAGACCGCAAGTTCGAAGAGCTGGCGACTGCGCGCAACCAGGGCGACCAACTGGTACACGCCACGCGCAAGATGATCACCGAGGCGGGCGACAAGGCCACCGCGGACGAGAAGGCTGCCATCGAGAAAGCCCTGGGTGAGCTGGAGGTTGCCGTGAAGGGTGACGACAAGGCCGCTATCGAGGCGAAGATGAATGCTCTGTCCGAGGCGACCACGCCGTTGGCCCAGAAGATGTATGCCGAACAGCCGCAACCAGGTGCTGCGGCCCAGGACGCCGGCGACAGCAAGGGCAGCGCCGATGACGCTGTCGATGCCGAGTTCGAAGAGGTCAAGGACAACAAATAACGAGCCAGGCTCGTACTGCAGCAGGTGTTCAGGCGCCTGCTGCCTGCCGCTCCAGCCGGTCGGGGCGCAGGTCATGACCGACACGATTCGCCGCGCGGGGGCTTGCTCCCGCGTTGGCGTGTCTGGAGTAGACGATTTAAGGGTGTTGAAGACTTATGGCAAAACGTGACTATTACGAGGTGCTGGGTGTCGAGCGCGGCGCCAGTGAAGCGGAGCTGAAAAAGGCTTACCGACGCCTGGCGATGAAGCATCACCCGGACCGTAATCCGGATGACAAAGCGTCCGAAGAGAAATTCAAGGAGGCTAACGAGGCCTACGAAGTGCTCTCTGATGCGGCCAAACGCTCGGCCTATGACCAGTACGGTCATGCCGGGGTTGACCCGCAAATGGGTGGTGGCGCAGGTCCTGGCGGCGCGAACTTCTCCGATATCTTCGGTGATGTGTTCAGCGACTTCTTTGGCGGCGGTGGCCGCGGCGGTTCGCGTGGTGGCGCCCAGCGTGGCAGCGACCTGCGTTACACCCTCGAGCTGGATCTGGAAGAAGCGGTGCGCGGTACCACCGTGACCATTCGCGTGCCGACTCTGGTCAATTGCAAAACCTGCGATGGCTCGGGTGCCAAGAAGGGCACCGCGCCGGTCACCTGTACCACCTGTGGCGGTATTGGCCAGGTGCGCATGCAGCAGGGCTTCTTCTCGGTGCAGCAGACCTGCCCGCGTTGCCACGGCAGCGGCAAGATGATCACTGATCCTTGTGGTTCCTGCCACGGCCACGGCCGGGTGGAAGAGCACAAGACCCTGTCGGTAAAAGTGCCGGCTGGTGTCGATACCGGCGACCGTATCCGCCTCTCAGGCGAAGGCGAAGCCGGCGCCATGGGTGGCCCGGCGGGCGACCTGTATGTGGTGGTCAACGTGCGCGAGCACGCGATCTTCCAGCGCGACGGCAAGCACCTGTACTGCGAAGTGCCGATCAGCTTTGCCGATGCGGCCTTGGGTGGTGAGCTGGAAGTGCCGACGCTGGATGGTCGGGTCAAGCTGAAGATTCCGGAAGGCACCCAGACCGGTAAGCTGTTCCGTCTGCGTGGCAAGGGCGTTGCGCCTGTGCGTGGTGGTGGCGCGGGCGATCTGATGTGCCGGGTCGCGGTGGAAACGCCGGTCAACCTGGGTCGGCGTCAGCGCGAGTTGCTGGAGGAGTTCCGCAAATCCCTGGAAGGCGACAGCTCGCACTCGCCCAAGGCCAATGGCTGGTTCGAGGGCGTGAAGCGCTTCTTCGGCGATTTGTAGGTCAAATAGCTGCAAGCGCTAAGCGGCAAGCTGCACGTCGGCGCCGCTCGGGCTTGCAGCTTTAAGCGTGAAGCTTGGAGCTGATTATCTATGCAACGTATCGCAGTAATGGGCGCCGCCGGGCGTATGGGCAAGACCCTGATCGAGGCGGTGCAACAAGCCGAGGGCGCGCAGCTCAGTGCGGCCGTCGACCGGCCCGATAGCAGCCTGGTGGGTGCCGATGCGGGTGAGCTGGCTGCGCTGGGCAAGCTGGGTGTGAATCTGGTAGGTGATCTGAGCGCCGTGCTGGACCAGTTCGACGTGCTGATCGACTTCACCCATCCTTCGGTGACCCTGAAGAACCTGGACATCTGCCGCCGCGCCGGCAAGGCCATGGTCATCGGCACCACGGGCTTTTCCGTAGAGGAAAAGCAGCTGCTGGCCGAGGCGGGCAATGACATTCCTATCGTCTTCGCTGCCAACTTCAGTGTGGGCGTCAACCTGTGCCTCAAGCTGCTCGACACGGCTGCGCGGGTGCTCGGTGATGAAGTCGATATCGAGATCATCGAAGCGCATCACCGGCACAAGGTCGATGCGCCGTCCGGTACCGCACTGCGGATGGGTGAGGTAATCGCCGATGCCCTGGGGCGTGATCTGCAGAAGGTCGCGGTCTACGGCCGTGAAGGCCAGACCGGCGCGCGGGCGCGCGACACCATCGGGTTCGCCACTGTGCGTGCAGGTGATGTGGTGGGCGACCATACCGTGCTGTTTGCCGCTGACGGCGAGCGCGTGGAAATCACCCACAAGGCCTCTAGCCGCATGACCTTCGCCAAGGGTGCGGTGCGCTCTGCGCTGTGGCTGCACAAGCGCGAGGCAGGCCTGTACGACATGCAGGATGTGCTGGGCCTGCATTGAAATTCAGGTGGAAAATCGACTGCTGAGTCATTAATCGTTTCAGGCGGTGGACCAAAAAGGCATTTTTCTGTAAGCTTCCCGCTTTAGTGTGTCCACTAAAAGTTACGCAGAATGAATCAGATAAAAAAGCGGGGTGACGGTTGATACGTCATCCCGCTTTTTTACAATCTGCGTTTGCTTCACGATTTAATTTTCGGAGGTTTTCTTGAGTAAGCCAGCCCTTAAACCTGCCATTTTGGCTCTTGCTGATGGCAGTATTTTTCGCGGCGAGGCCATCGGTGCCGATGGCCAGACTATTGGGGAGGTGGTTTTTAACACCGCCATGACCGGCTATCAGGAAATCCTTACCGATCCTTCCTATGCCCAGCAGATCGTCACCCTGACCTATCCGCACATCGGCAACACCGGCACTACGCCGCAAGACGCCGAATCCAATCGCGTCTGGGCCGCCGGCCTGATTATCCGCGACCTGCCACTGACCTCCAGCAACTGGCGCAACAAGCAGCCACTGGATGAGTACCTCAAGGAAAACGGCACCGTCGCCATTGCCGGCATCGACACCCGTCGCCTGACCCGCATCCTGCGTGAGAAGGGCTCGCAGAACGGCTGCATTCTGGTCGGCGATGACGCCACCGAAGAGAAAGCACTGGAACTGGCGCGCAGCTTCCCTGGCCTCAAGGGCATGGACCTGGCCAAAGTGGTCAGCTGCACCGAGCGTTACGAGTGGCGCTCCAGCGTGTGGAACCTGAAAGACGACAGCCACCCGGAAATCCCAGCCAGCGACTTGCCCCACCATGTGGTGGCCTACGACTACGGCGTTAAGTGGAACATTCTGCGCATGCTGGTCGAGCGCGGTTGCCGCGTGACCGTGGTGCCGGCACAAACCCCGGCAGCCGAGGTGCTGGCGCTGAATCCCGATGGCGTGTTCCTGTCCAACGGTCCGGGCGACCCCGAGCCGTGCGACTACGCGATCCAGGCGATCCAGGATGTGCTGGAAACCGATATCCCGGTCTTCGGCATCTGCCTCGGTCACCAGCTGCTGGCGTTGGCCTCCGGCGCCAAGACCCTGAAAATGGGCCACGGCCACCATGGTGCCAACCACCCGGTGCAGGACCTGGACACGGGTGTGGTGATGATCACCAGCCAGAACCACGGTTTTGCCGTGGATGAAGCCACGCTGCCGAGCAACCTGCGGGCGATCCACAAGTCGCTGTTCGATGGTTCCCTGCAAGGCATCGAGCGTACCGACAAGAGCGCCTTCAGCTTCCAGGGCCACCCCGAAGCGAGCCCCGGCCCAGCCGATGTGGCGCCGCTGTTCGACCGTTTTATCGAAGCCATGGCCAACCGCCGCTAAACCTCGCCGACTGACCCAAGGATTCGAGTAACCGCTATGCCAAAACGTACAGATATCAAAAGCATCCTCATCCTCGGTGCCGGCCCCATCGTTATCGGCCAGGCCTGCGAGTTCGATTATTCCGGTGCCCAGGCGTGTAAAGCGCTGAAAGAAGAGGGCTACCGCGTCATTCTGGTCAACTCCAACCCGGCGACCATCATGACCGACCCGGCCATGGCCGATGCGACCTACATCGAGCCGATCAAGTGGTCCACCGTGGCCAAGATCATCGAGAAGGAGCGTCCCGACGCGCTGCTGCCGACCATGGGCGGCCAGACCGCGCTGAACTGCGCCCTGGACCTGGAAAAGCACGGCGTGCTGGAGAAATTCGGCGTCGAGATGATCGGTGCCAACGCCGACACCATCGACAAGGCCGAAGACCGCTCGCGCTTCGACAAGGCGATGAAAGACATCGGCCTGGCCTGCCCGGTTTCCGGCATCGCCCACAACATGGAAGAAGCCTACGCGGTGCTGGAGAAGGTCGGCTTCCCCTGCATCATCCGTCCGTCCTTCACCATGGGCGGCACCGGTGGCGGCATTGCCTACAACCGCGAAGAATTCGAAGAAATCTGCGCCCGCGGTATCGATCTGTCGCCGACCAGCGAACTGCTGATCGACGAATCGCTGATCGGCTGGAAGGAATACGAGATGGAGGTGGTCCGCGACAAGAAGGACAACTGCATCATCGTCTGCGCCATCGAGAACTTCGACCCGATGGGCGTGCACACCGGTGACTCGATCACCGTGGCACCGGCGCAAACCCTGACCGATAAGGAATACCAGATCCTGCGTAACGCATCGCTCGCGGTGCTGCGTGAGATTGGCGTGGAAACCGGCGGCTCCAACGTGCAGTTCGGCATCTGCCCGAACACCGGCCGTATGGTGGTGATCGAGATGAACCCGCGGGTGTCGCGTTCCTCGGCACTGGCCTCCAAGGCCACCGGCTTCCCGATCGCCAAGATCGCCGCCAAGCTGGCCGTGGGGTACACCCTCGATGAGCTGAGCAACGACATCACCGGCGGTCGCACCCCGGCCTCGTTCGAGCCGGCCATCGACTACGTCGTGACCAAGATCCCGCGTTTCGCCTTCGAAAAATTCCCGAAAGCTGATGCTCGTCTGACCACCCAGATGAAATCGGTTGGTGAAGTCATGGCCATCGGTCGCACCTTCCAGGAATCCCTGCAGAAAGCCCTGCGTGGTCTGGAAGTCGGCGTCGCCGGTTTCGATGAAAAACTCGACCTGGCCGATCCTGAAGCCGAGAGCACCCTGCGCCGCGAACTGACCGTGCCCAGCGCGGACCGTATCTGGTACATCGCTGATGCCTTCCGCGCGGGTAAAACCGTGGCCGACGTGTTCGCGCTGACCAATATCGATGAGTGGTTCCTGGTGCAGATCGAAGACCTGATCAAGGACGAAGAGCGCATCAAGACCCTGGCGCTGTCCAGCATTGATCGCGACTCGATGTACAAGCTCAAGCGCAAAGGCTTCTCCGACATTCGCCTGGCCAAGCTGCTGGGTGTGACCGAGAAGAACCTGCGCAGCCACCGTCACAAGCTCAAAGTGCTGCCGGTGTACAAGCGCGTTGACACCTGCGCCGCCGAGTTCGCCACCGACACTGCGTACATGTATTCGACCTACGAGGAAGAGTGCGAAGCCAATCCGTCGAGCCGCGACAAGATCATGATCCTCGGTGGCGGCCCTAACCGTATCGGTCAGGGCATCGAGTTCGACTACTGCTGCGTACACGCGGCGCTGGCGCTGCGTGAAGATGGTTACGAGACCATCATGGTCAACTGCAACCCGGAAACCGTCTCCACCGACTATGACACCTCCGACCGTCTGTACTTCGAGCCGGTGACCCTGGAAGACGTACTGGAAATCGTCCGCGTCGAGCAGCCCAAAGGCGTGATCGTGCAGTACGGCGGCCAGACCCCGCTGAAGATCTGTCGTGCTCTGGAAGAAGCGGGTGTGCCGATCATCGGTACCAGCCCGGACGCCATCGACCGCGCCGAAGACCGCGAGCGTTTCCAGCAGATGGTTCAGCGTCTGGGCCTGCGTCAGCCGGCCAACGCCACCGCGCGCAGCGAAGACGAAGCCCTGGCGGCCTCGAAAGTCATCGGTTATCCGCTGGTGGTGCGTCCGTCCTATGTACTGGGCGGCCGGGCGATGGAAATCGTCTACCAGGAAGACGAGCTCAAGCGTTACATGCGCGAAGCGGTGAAAGTCTCCAACGACAGCCCGGTTCTGCTCGATCACTTCCTCAACTGCGCCATCGAAGTGGACGTGGATGCGGTGTGCGACGGCGAAACCGTGGTGATCGGCGCGATCATGCAGCACATCGAGCAGGCCGGCGTGCATTCCGGTGACTCTGCCTGCTCGCTGCCGCCGTATTCGCTGCCGATGCACATCCAGGACGAGATCCGCGACCAGGTCAAGAAAATGGCCCTGGAGCTCAATGTGGTCGGCCTGATGAACGTGCAGATGGCCGTGCAGGGCGAGGACATCTTCGTCATCGAAGTGAACCCGCGCGCCTCGCGTACCGTGCCGTTCGTCTCCAAGTGCGTTGGCGTCTCGCTGGCCAAGGTGGCTGCTCGCGTTATGGCCGGCAAGTCGCTTGAAGAAGCGGGCTATAGCGCCGAGATCATCCCGCCGTATTTCAGCGTCAAGGAAGCGGTGTTCCCGTTCGCCAAGTTCCCAGGCGTCGACCCGATCCTCGGCCCAGAAATGAAGTCCACCGGTGAAGTGATGGGCGTCGGCGATACCTTCGGCGAAGCCTTTGCCAAGGCCCAGTCGGGTGCCAGCGAAATCCTGCCGAATGCCGGTGTGGCCTTTATCAGTGTGCGTGATGACGACAAGCCGCTAGTGGCGGGCGTGGCGCGTGACCTGATCGGGCTGGGCTTTGAGGTGGTGGCCACTGCCGGTACTGCCAAGCTGATCGAAGCGGCGGGCTTGCCCGTACGCCGGGTCAACAAGGTGACTGAAGGCCGTCCGCATGTGGTCGACATGATCAAGAATGACGAAGTCACCCTGATCATCAACACTACTGAAGGTCGTCAGTCGATTGCTGACTCCTACTCTATTCGTCGTAACGCTCTGCAGCACAAGATCTACTGCACCACCACCATTGCGGCGGGCCAGGCGATCTGTGAAGCGCTGAAGTTTGGTCCCGAGAAGACCGTGCGCCGGCTGCAGGATCTGCATGCAGGAATCAACGCATGACTAAATACCCGATGACCGTCCAGGGCGCGCGCGCCCTGGAAGAAGAGCATGCACACCTGACCAAGGTGGTGCGTCCCAAGCTCAGCCAGGATATCGGCACCGCGCGCGAGCTCGGTGACCTCAAGGAAAACGCCGAATACCATGCCGCGCGCGAACAGCAGGGCATGGTCGAGGCGCGTATCCGTGATATCGAAGGGCGTCTGCAGAATGCGGTGATCATCGATGTGACCACCATTGCCCATACCGGCAAGGTGATCTTCGGTACCACCGTGGAAATCGCCAACTGCGAAACTGATGAAAGCGTGACCTACCAGATCGTCGGTGAGGATGAAGCCGACATCAAACTGGGCAAGATTTCCGTCGGTTCGCCTATCGCCCGCGCCCTGATCGGCAAGGAAGAAGGCGACGTGGTGCTGGTCAAGACCCCTGGTGGCCAGCTCGAATATGAGATTGTCGAGGTTCGCCATCTCTAACGCTGTGGGCCTGCGGGCCGCTTCAGTGGCCTGGCTGCTGACCCAGACGCTCTGGGTTGGTGGCCTTTGGCTGCTGCATTTTCTGCTGCTGCCAGCCATCGCCAAGACAGGGCTGGCGCCGCTACTGATCGAGGAACTGGACGCGACCTTGCGACCACTGTTGGTCGGTCTGGCAGCGGTTTGTGCCGGGCTACAGGTCTTGATTCTGCTGATTGATCGGGGCTTGACTGCTCTGTGGCGCGATTCGCGCGGGCAGTTGCTGCTGGTGGTGATCCTGGCGGCCGCCAGTTACCTGCTGGTGCGCAGCATGCTGCCTGGCCTGCAGCAGTGGCTGCTGTTCAGTTACCTGGCGATGGCATTTTGCGGGTTGCTGCTGGTGCTACAGCCGGTACCGCGGGGCCAGGAGCCACCGGGTACAGTCTGAGAGGTGCTTGCTGTCAGTGCGGCTTAGCCCTGATGGCGGTGTACGTTGGACAGGTTCTTGTTGACCTTGGGGTTCTTGCGGTAGATCAGCGCCATTTTGCCGATGATCTGTACCACTTCCGCGTGGCCCGCTTTGCACAGCGCCTCAATGGTGGCGATGCGGCCTTCGCGTTCGACGATACGCAGTTGCACCTTGATCAGCTCGTGGTCGCTCAGGGCGCGCTCAAGCTCGGCCAGCACGCCTTCGGTCAAACCATTGTCAGCCACGATCAATACGGGTTTCAGGTGGTGGCCGATAGATTTGAATTGTTTCTTCTGCTCTTGAGTGAGCGGCATAATCAGTTTCCTGCAATCTGGTAAAAAAACAGCTCTGGTAAAAGCGGCGATCAGTTTACCCGAGCGCCCGATGAGCCGCCCAGATATTCATGCCCAGTACAGTTAGAGGTAACGCGTGGCCCGTTCCAAGACCAGTCAAGGTTGGCTGAAAGAGCATTTCAACGATCCCTACGTGAAGATGGCGCAGAAGGACGGCTATCGCTCGCGCGCCAGCTATAAGCTGCTGGAGATCCAGGAAAAGGATCGCATCCTGCGACCGGGCATGACCGTGGTCGACCTGGGTGCGGCGCCGGGCGGCTGGTCGCAGGTCACCAGTCGGGTGATTGGCGATCGCGGTACGCTGATTGCCTCCGACATCCTGGAAATGGACAGCATTCCGGATGTGACCTTTATCCAGGGCGACTTCACCGATGACGCCGTGTTTGCCCAGTTGCTCGAGGCCATCGGTGATTCACCCGTAGACCTTGTGATTTCCGATATGGCCCCCAATATGAGTGGGGTGAGGGAGTCCGATCAGCCGCGCGCGATGTATCTGTGCGAGCTGGCGCTGGACCTCTCGGCCCGCGTACTGCGGCCGGGCGGTGACTTTCTGATCAAGATTTTCCAGGGCGAGGGCTTCGACCAGTACCACAAGCAGGTGCGCCAGATGTTCGACAAGGTGCAAATGCGCAAGCCGTTGTCGTCGCGCGATCGCTCGCGTGAGCAGTACATGCTGGCCCGCGGCTTCCGCGGCGAGCGAAACGATGCAACCCTGATGTAATTGCCCAGTCATAGGCAGTGAAGGGTCAAATAAAGGGTTACAGACGGCGCCTGCCAGGGGCAGGCGTTGTGTAGTAAGTTAGATCGGTACATAACTGGTCGTCATGCGAAGCACGCTTCGTCACGAGGCCTGCTGCAGAGGGTAGCGAATTGAACGACATGGCAAAGAATCTGATCCTGTGGTTGATCATCGCCGCCGTCCTGGTGACGGTGATGAACAACTTCTCAAGCCCGAGTGAGTCCACCAAACTCAATTACTCGGAGTTCATCCAGCAGGTTCAGGATGGTACGGTCAAGCGTGTCACGGTTGATGGCTTCATCATCAGCGGTGTGCGTGGCGACGGTTCGTCTTTCGAGACCGTACGTCCGGCGATTCAGGACAATGGCCTGATCAAGGACCTGATGGACAATAACGTCGAGATCGTCGGCAAGCAGCCCGAGCAGCAGAGCATCTGGACTCAGCTACTGGTGGCCAGCTTCCCGATTCTGGTGATCATTGCCGTATTCATGTTCTTCATGCGCCAGATGCAGGGCGGTGCAGGTGGCAAGGGCGGGCCGATGAGTTTCGGCAAGTCCAAGGCCCGGCTGCTTTCCGAAGACCAGGTCAAGACCACCTTCGCCGATGTCGCCGGTTGCGACGAGGCCAAGGAAGAGGTCAGTGAGCTGGTCGAGTTCCTGCGTGATCCCGGCAAGTTTCAGCGCCTCGGCGGGCGTATCCCCCGTGGCGTGTTGATGGTCGGCTCGCCGGGTACCGGTAAGACGCTGCTGGCCAAGGCGGTTGCTGGCGAAGCGAAAGTACCGTTCTTCACCATTTCCGGTTCGGACTTTGTGGAAATGTTCGTTGGTGTCGGTGCATCCCGTGTACGCGACATGTTCGAGCAGGCCAAGAAGCACGCGCCCTGCATTATCTTCATCGACGAAATCGACGCCGTAGGTCGCCACCGTGGTGCCGGTATGGGTGGTGGCCACGACGAGCGTGAGCAGACCCTCAACCAGTTGCTGGTGGAGATGGACGGCTTTGAAATGAATGACGGCATCATCGTGATCGCCGCGACCAACCGTCCTGACGTGCTCGATCCGGCGCTGCTGCGTCCGGGCCGCTTCGACCGTCAGGTCGTGGTCGGTCTGCCGGATATCCGTGGTCGTGAGCAGATTCTCAAGGTCCACATGCGCAAGGTGCCGATGGGTGATGACGTTGCCCCTGCCGTGATTGCGCGCGGTACACCGGGCTTCTCCGGTGCCGACCTGGCCAACCTGGTCAACGAGGCATCGCTGTTCGCCGCACGTTCTGGCAAGCGCCTGGTCGAGATGAAGGAATTCGAGCTGGCCAAAGACAAGATCATGATGGGTGCCGAGCGCAAGACCATGGTCATGTCCGACAAGGAGAAGCTCAACACCGCGTTTCACGAGGCAGGTCATGCCATCGTTGGGCGCCTGGTGCCTGAGCATGACCCTGTCTACAAGGTGTCGATCATCCCGCGCGGTCGCGCCCTGGGTGTGACCATGTTCCTGCCGGAAGAAGACCGTTACAGCCTGAGCAAGCGTGCGCTGACCAGCCAGATCTGCTCGCTGTTCGGTGGCCGTATCGCCGAAGAAATGACCCTGGGTTTCGACGGTGTCACCACCGGCGCCTCCAACGACATCATGCGCGCCACCCAGTTGGCCAAGAACATGGTGACCAAGTGGGGCCTGTCCGAGAAGCTCGGTCCGCTGATGTATGCCGAAGAGGAAGGCGAAGTCTTCCTGGGTCGCAGCATGGGCAGCCAGAACAGCAATATCTCGGCGGACACCGCCAAGCTGATCGACCTGGAGGTGCGCAGCATCATCGACCAGTGCTACGCCACCGCCAAGCGCATGCTCGAGGAAAACCGCGACAAGCTCGATGCCATGGCCGAAGCGCTGATGAAGTACGAAACCATTGATGCCGATCAGATCGACGACATCATGAACGGTCGTCCGGCCCGTGAGCCGAAAGACTGGAGCGGTGGTGGTAGCACGGGCGGTACACCTGTTGCTGGCAACGATGATGTGCCGCGTCCCGAAACGCCCATCGGCGGTCCTGCTGCCGAGCATTAAGGCCTGAGATGTCCACTGCCTTGTCCCTGAGCCGGCTACCTTGTGGTAGCCGGCTTCTTGATTTGACCCATCCGCAGGTGATGGGGATTCTCAATGTAACCCCTGATTCGTTCTCCGATGGAGGACAGTTCCGCCAGCGCGATGCGGCGCTGCGCCATGCAGCGGCTATGGTCGCTGCGGGCGCAACGCTGATCGACGTGGGTGGCGAGTCGACCCGTCCCGGCGCCGCTGCCGTTTCCTCTGAGGAAGAGCTGGCGCGGGTGATCCCGGTCGTCGAGGCGATTGCCGCCGAGCTGGATGTGATTATTTCCGTCGACACCTCGACTGCTGAGGTCATGCGCGAGTCGGCGCGGGCCGGCGCCGGGTTGATCAATGATGTGCGTGCACTGCAGCGTCCGGGTGCGTTGGCGGCGGCGGCGGAGTCAGGGTTGCCGGTGTGCCTGATGCACATGCGCGGTGAGCCCACTACCATGCAGCAGGATCCGCAGTACGCCGATATTGTCAGTGAGGTCGAAAGCTTTCTGCAGGCGCGGATTGAGGCCTGTGTGACGGCAGGTATCGCCCGCGAGCGGCTGGTACTCGACCCCGGATTTGGCTTCGCCAAGACCCTGGATCACAATCTGCGTCTGTTCAAGCACCTGGAGGCGCTGCATGCCTTTGGTCTGCCGGTGCTGGTCGGTGTCTCACGCAAGAGCATGATCGGCAAAGTGCTGGGGCATGAGGTCGGTGGCCGCTTGTATGGCAGTCTTGGTCTGGCCGCGCTGGCGGTCGCCAAGGGAGCGCAGATCCTGCGGGTACACGATGTGGCCGAGACTGTGGATGTGGTAAGGATGATTGCCGCTGTCGAAGCGGCCGAATAATAGAAAGGATGTGCAGCATGAGCAGAAAATATTTCGGCACCGACGGTATTCGTGGGCGTGTTGGCGAGTTCCCGATCACCCCCGACTTTATGCTCAAGTTAGGTTGGGCGGCAGGCATGGCTTTTCGCAAGCATGGCAAGTGCCGCATCTTGATTGGCAAGGACACGCGGATTTCCGGTTACATGTTTGAGTCGGCCCTGGAAGCGGGGTTGTCCGCTGCAGGTGCCGATGTGATGTTGCTTGGGCCTATGCCCACTCCGGCTATTGCCTACCTGACACGCACTTTTCAAGCGCAGGCGGGCATCGTGATCAGCGCTTCGCACAATCCGCACCACGACAACGGCATCAAGTTTTTCTCGGGCCAGGGCACCAAGTTGCCGGACGAGGTCGAGCTGATGATCGAGGAGTTGCTCGATGCGCCCATGAGCGTTGTTGAGTCGAGCCAGTTGGGCAAGGTCTCGCGAATCAACGATGCCGCTGGTCGCTATATCGAGTTCTGCAAGAGCAGTGTGCCGAGCAATACCAGCTTCGCCGGCCTCAAGGTGGTGCTTGATTGCGCCAACGGTGCGGCCTACAAGGTGGCGCCGAGTGTATTCCGTGAACTCGGTGCTCAGGTGTCGGTGCTTTCGGCTGAGCCCGACGGCCTGAATATCAATGCTGACTGCGGTTCGACGCATGTGGCAGCCCTGCAGGCGGCGGTGGTGGCACAGCAGGCGGACTTGGGTATCGCATTTGACGGCGATGCTGACCGGGTTCTGATGGTTGATCACACGGGAGCCTTGGTCGATGGTGATGAGTTGCTCTTTATCATCGCCCGTGACCTGCAGCAGCGCGGCAAGCTGCGCGGTGGTGTGGTCGGTACCCTGATGAGCAACCTGGGCTTGGAGCTTGCGCTCGCTGAGCTGGAGATTCCCTTTGTGCGCGCCAAGGTCGGTGATCGCTATGTGATCGCCGAGTTGCTGGCGCGTGATTGGCAGATCGGTGGCGAGAACTCCGGGCATCTGGTGTGCTTCCAGCACACCACCACAGGCGATGCGATCATTGCGGCTCTACAGGTGCTGCTGGCGGTTCGGCGCGATGGGCAGAGCCTGGCGCAGGCACGCCTTGCGCTGCGCAAGTGTCCGCAGGTCCTGGTGAATGTGCGCTTTGCTGGCACTGTGGACCCTTTGGAGCACCCGGCGGTGCAGGAGGCCAGTGCCCGGGTGACCGAGCAAATGGCAGGCCGTGGGCGGGTGCTGCTGCGCAAATCCGGCACCGAGCCGCTGGTTCGGGTGATGGTCGAAGGTGATGACGAAACCCAGGTGCGAGGCTATGCCGATGAATTGGCTAAAATTGTTGCACAGGTATGTGCTTGATTCGGCTTGCCAGTAGGATTTTCGTTGGGTAACATCTGCGCCCTCTTTGACCGACGAGGTAAAGCATGCGTCGCCCATTGGTAGCTGGTAACTGGAAAATGCACGGTACCCGCGCCAGCGTCGCAGAGCTGATCGAAGGTCTTACGCGTCAGGCGTTTGCTGATGATGTCGATGTGGTGGTGTTTCCCACCCTGTTGCATCTGACCCAGGCCGTTGCTGCGCTGGATGGTTCGGTCGTAGCGGTAGGTGCGCAGAATTGTGCGGCGCAAGCTGAGCAGGGTGCGCTTACTGGTGAAGTGGCTGCGCAGCAGTTGGTTGATGCTGGTGTGCGTTATGTGCTGATTGGTCACTCGGAGCGTCGCTCGCTGTTGGCTGAGTCTGACGCACTGCTGGTGCGCAAGTTTGCAGTGGCTCGTGATGCAGGTCTGGTGCCTGTGTTGTGTGTGGGGGAAACCCTTGCCGAGCGAGAAGCTGGGCAAACCTTTGCTGTGGTTAAGGCTCAGGTTGCTGCGGTAATTGACGCATTGGGCGTAGATGCTTTTGTAGGTGGTGTAATCGCCTATGAGCCGGTCTGGGCTATTGGTACTGGCCTGACGGCTACTCCCGAGCAGGCGCAGGCAGTGCACGCAGCAATACGTGAGCAGTTGGCCGTTTGCAGTGCGCAAGTCGCACAGCAGGCAAGAATTCTTTATGGCGGCAGCGTTAAGGCCGCCAGTGCAGCCGAGTTGTTCGGTATGCCGGATATCGATGGGGGGCTTGTTGGTGGAGCCTCTCTGAATGCGGATGAATTCGGTGCGATCTGTCGCGCCGCAGGAAACTGAAAAAATGCTGGAAACAGTCGTAGTCGTTTTTCATCTGCTGGGCGCCATCGGTGTGGTTGCGCTGGTTCTTTTGCAGCAGGGCAAGGGTGCAGACGCTGGTGCTTCATTTGGTGCGGGTGCTTCGTCTACCGTTTTCGGTAGCCAAGGAACTGCTACCTTTCTGAGCCGAGTTACTGGTATACTTGCGGCCGCTTTTTTCATGACTAGCTTGGGCTTAGCGTTCTTTGCTAATCAAAAGGCTGATGCGTTGGCTCAGGTCGGTTTGCCTGATCCAGCTGTGTTGGAAGTGCAACAAAAACCGGCAGTTGAAGATGTGCCGGTGCTCGAAGAGCAAAAGCCGGCAAGTGATGCGGCTGACGTACCTCAAGCTCCAGAGCAGCAGTAACGTAGTAAAAGCAGTTTTGCCGAGGTGGTGGAATTGGTAGACACGCTACCTTGAGGTGGTAGTGGCCATAGGCTGTAGGGGTTCGAGTCCCCTTCTCGGTACCAATTAAACAAGAAAGCCCGCTCGATGCGGGCTTTCTTGTCGCTGGAGGTTTGGTTGACCCTGTAGAGGGTTCAGCCGTATACTTCGGCCCCAGCTTTGACGCGGGGTGGAGCAGTCTGGTAGCTCGTCGGGCTCATAACCCGAAGGTCGTTGGTTCAAATCCAGCCCCCGCAACCAGTAGTAGCGGAGCCCCTTTCTCAGGGGCTTTTTGCTAGCTGGACGACAGGTTTACAGCCGTTTAGGCGGTTTGATGGATGGGCGTTTCGCCCATTTTTTATTTGCACAGCATGCGCGAGGGGTTCAGGTGTCGAGCAAGCTAGAACAGTTGCAGGACTTGTTGGCCCCTGTGGTCGAGGCGCTCGGTTACGAGTGCTGGGGCATCGAGTTTATGTCGCAAGGGCGGCATTCGTTGCTGCGCGTTTATATCGATCACGCCAATGGCGTTCTCATTGAAGATTGCGAGAAGGTCAGTCGGCAGATCAGCGGTGTCCTCGATGTCGAGGATCCGATCAGTGCGGAGTACACCCTGGAGGTGTCATCTCCTGGTATGGACCGGCCGCTGTTCACGTTGCAACAGTTCGCCGCTCACGCGGGCGAACAAGTGAAAGTCAAGCTGCGTTCGCCTTTCGAAGGGCGCCGTAACTTTCAGGGCCTGCTCCGCGGTGTGGAGGATCAGGACGTCGTGGTGCAGGTGGATGACCACGAGTTTCTGTTGCCGATCGACATGATCGACAAGGCCAATATCATCCCCAGATTTGATTGAGACGCGGATCCCGCGGTGTACGCGGATTGCGTGGATCAAAACGGATTGCGAAAGGCGAGGCGTACGATGAGCAAAGAAGTACTGCTGGTTGTTGAGTCGGTATCCAACGAAAAGGGCGTACCGGCCAGCGTGATTTTTGAAGCGCTGGAGTTGGCTCTGGCCACGGCGACCAAGAAACGTTTTGAAGACGAAGTCGAGCTGCGCGTGGCGATCAACCGCGTAACGGGCAGCTATGAAACCTTCCGTTGCTGGACCGTGGTAGAAGAAGCCGACTTCGATGACCCGGCTCACCAGGTCACCACTGACATGCCGCGCGCCGTTGAAGCGAACGCGAAGGTCGGTGAGGTACTGGAAGAAAAAATCGAATCCATCGAGTTCGGCCGTATCGCTGCACAGACTGCCAAGCAGGTCATCGTGCAAAAGGTTCGCGAAGCCGAGCGTGCGCAGGTGGTTGAAGCCTACCGCGAGCGTCTGGGTGAAATCATTTCCGGCACCGTGAAGAAGGTGACGCGCGATAATGTCATCGTCGACCTGGGCAACAATGCCGAGGCCCTGCTGGCCCGTGAAGACATCATCTCCCGTGAGACTTTCCGTGTCGGTGCGCGCCTGCGTGCACTGCTCAAGGAAATCCGCACCGAGAACCGCGGCCCTCAATTGATCCTGTCGCGTACCGCGCCGGAAATGCTGATCGAGCTGTTCCGCATCGAAGTACCGGAAATTGCCGAAGATCTGATCGAAGTAATGGCCGCTGCCCGTGACCCGGGTTCGCGCGCCAAGATCGCCGTTCGCTCCAAGGACAAACGCATCGACCCGCAGGGCGCCTGTATCGGTATGCGTGGCTCGCGTGTGCAGGCGGTCTCCGGTGAACTGGTCGGTGAACGCGTGGATATCGTGCTGTGGGATGACAATCCCGCGCAGTTCGTTATCAACGCCATGTCCCCGGCCGAAGTGGCGGCGATCATCGTCGATGAGGATGCCCATGCCATGGACATCGCCGTTGGCGAAGACAATCTGGCACAAGCCATTGGCCGTGGTGGTCAGAACGTGCGCCTGGCCAGTCAGTTGACTGGTTGGACGCTGAACGTAATGACCGAGGCAGATATTCAGGCTAAACAGCAGGCCGAGACTGGCGACATCCTGCAGCGCTTTATCGACGAGCTGGAAGTCGACGAGGAGCTGGCTCAGGTGCTGGTCGAGGAAGGCTTTACCAGCCTGGAAGAAATCGCTTACGTGCCGATGGAAGAAATGCTCAGCATCGATGGATTCGATGAAGAGATCGTCACCGAGCTGCGGTCACGGGCTAAAGATCGCCTGTTGACCAAAGCAATCGCCACTGAAGAAAAACTGGCAGATGCCCACCCCGCCGAAGACCTACTCGCTCTCGAGGGTATGGACAAGGGTTTGGCGCAAGAACTGGCAGTACGCGGTGTGATTACCCGCGAAGACCTGGCCGAGCAGTCGATTGACGACCTGCTCGACATCGACGGCATCGACGAAGAGCGTGCCGGCAAGCTGATCATGGCCGCCCGAGCCCATTGGTTCGAGTAAGTTTTACGGCCTGAGGAGAGAAGTGCATGACGCAAGTCACGGTGAAAGAACTGGCCCAAGTGGTCGACACACCGGTAGAGCGCCTGCTGCAGCAGATGCGTGAGGCAGGTTTGCCGCACAGCAGTGCCGAGCAAGTTGTCACCGATAACGAGAAGCAAGCCCTGCTCGCGCACCTGAAGAGCAGCCATGGCGACAAGGTAGAAGAGCCGCGCAAGATTACCTTGCAGCGCAAGACCACCAGCACCCTGCGGGTTGCCGGTAGCAAGACCATCAGCGTTGAAGTGCGCAAGAAGAAAACCTTCGTCAAGCGCAGCAACGAAGAGATCGAAGCGGAGAAGCAGCGTGAGCTCGAAGAGCAACGTGCTGCCGCCGAAGCTGCTCGTCTGAAAGCCGAGGAAGAAGCCAAGCGCCGAGCCGAAGAAGAGGCCAAGCGCCAGCCTTCCACGTCTGCTGCGGATGTAGCGGCTGTGGCTGCGCCGGTTGTTGACCTGCCTGTTGCGCCGGTGCCTGTGGTCGAAGAACGCAAGAAGGACGAGCAGCGTCGCCCAGACAAGCCTCGTAACGACGACGCAAGCCGCCGTGATAGTGATCGCAAGACCACGCAGCACCGCCCGACCGTCAAGGAAAAGGCGCCTGCGCCGCGCGTTGCCCCGCGCACCATCGACGAAGAAAGCGATGGCTTCCGTCGTGGCGGGCGTGGCAAGTCCAAGCTCAAGAAGCGTAATGCTCACGGCTTCCAGAGCCCGACCGGCCCGATCGTGCGTGACGTCGCCATTGGTGAAACCATCACCGTGGGCGACCTGGCGCAGCAGATGTCGGTGAAGGCCGCTGAAGTCATCAAGTTCATGTTCAAGATGGGCACTCCGGTGACCATCAACCAGGTACTGGACCAGGAAACTGCCCAGTTGATCGCCGAAGAGCTGGGCCACAAGGTCAAGCTGGTCAGCGACAACGCCCTGGAAGAGCAGCTGGCCGAGTCGTTGAAGTTCGAAGGTGAAGCGATTTCCCGTGCGCCGGTGGTGACCGTCATGGGTCACGTCGACCACGGTAAGACCTCGCTGCTCGACTATATCCGTCGCGCCAAGGTTGCTGCTGGCGAGGCCGGTGGTATCACCCAGCACATCGGTGCCTACCACGTAGAAACCGAGCGCGGCATGGTCACCTTCCTCGACACCCCGGGCCACGCCGCGTTTACCGCGATGCGTGCTCGTGGTGCCAAGGCGACCGATATCGTGATCCTGGTGGTTGCGGCGGACGACGGCGTGATGCCGCAAACCATCGAAGCGGTTCAGCATGCCAAGGCTGCTGGTGTGCCGCTGGTGGTTGCGGTGAACAAGATCGACAAGCCGGGCGCTGACCTCGATCGCATTCGTAGCGAGCTGTCGGTGCACGGTGTGACCTCGGAAGAGTGGGGCGGTGATACGCCGTTCGTCTCTGTATCGGCGAAAGTCGGTACCGGTGTCGACGAGCTGCTCGAAGCTGTGCTGCTGCAGGCCGAAGTACTGGAACTGACTGCAACGCCGTCGGCTCCGGGTCGTGGCGTGGTGGTTGAATCGCGCCTTGATAAAGGCCGCGGTCCGGTTGCGACTGTTCTGGTTCAGGACGGCACCCTGCGTCAAGGCGACATGGTGCTGATCGGTTCCAACTACGGGCGTATCCGCGCCATGCTTGATGAGAACGGCAAGCCGATCAAGGAAGCTGGCCCGTCGATTCCGGTCGAAATTCTCGGCCTGGATGGCACGCCGGATGCTGGCGACGACATGAGCGTGCTGGCTGACGAGAAGAAAGCCCGCGAAGTCGCCCTGTTCCGTCAAGGCAAGTTCCGCGAAGTGAAACTGGCCCGTGCTCACGCCGGCAAGCTGGAAAACATCTTCGAGAACATGGGTCAGGAAGAGAAGAAGACGCTGAATATCGTCCTCAAATCCGACGTCCGTGGTTCGCTGGAAGCGCTGCAAGGCTCGCTCGGCGGGTTGGGTAACGACGAAGTACAGGTGCGTGTGGTCGGTGGCGGCGTCGGTGGTATCACCGAGTCCGATGCCAACCTGGCACTGGCGTCCAACGCTGTACTGTTCGGCTTCAACGTGCGTGCCGATGCCGGCGCGCGCAAGATCGTCGAGCAGGAAGGTCTGGATATGCGTTACTACAACGTGATCTACGACATCATCGAAGACGTCAAGAAAGCCCTGACCGGCATGCTCGGCAGCGATGTTCGCGAGAACATCCTGGGTATCGCCGAAGTGCGTGACGTGTTCCGCTCGCCGAAGTTCGGTGCGATCGCCGGTTGTATGGTGATTGAGGGTACGGTCTACCGTAACCGTCCGATTCGCGTACTGCGCGAAGACGTGGTGATCTTCGAAGGCGAGCTGGAATCCCTGCGTCGCTTCAAAGACGATGCTGCCGAAGTGCGTAACGGCATGGAATGCGGTATCGGCGTGAAGAGCTACAACGACGTAAAGGTCGGCGACAAGATCGAAGTGTTCGAGAAGGTCCAGGTGGCTCGTAGCCTGTAAGGCGGAGTCGCAACATGCAGCGCCCGGCCCCGCTTCTGCGCGGCCGGGCGTTTGCCGCTTTTAGGTCCGTTGCTTTTCGAGCAGCGTGACGAGTGAAGGTAGTAGAAATGGCCAAAGAATTTAGCCGGGCCCAGCGCATCGGCGACCAGATACAGCGCGAACTGGCGCAGTTGATCCGCCTGGAAATCAAAGACCCGCGTCTTGGCGGCCTGGTGACTGTGACCGCCGTGGAAGTCAGCCGCGACTCCAGCCATGCCAAGGTGTTCGTCACCATCATGGGTGCTGAAGCAGAAGAGGGCGTTGACCCCGTGGTGCAGAGCATCAAGGTGCTCAACGACGCCAGCGGTTTCCTGCGCATGCAGTTGGGCAAGGCGATGAAGCTGCGCAGCGTGCCGAACCTGCGCTTTCATTACGACGAGAGCGTGATTCGCGGTGCGCAGTTGTCGGCATTGATCGAGCGTGCGGTCAGCGAAGACCGTCAGCACGATGACGAACCCACCGAGGCCAAGGAGTAAGCGCGTGGCCCAGGTGAAACGTATTCGTCGTGCGGTCGATGGCATCATCCTGCTGGACAAGCCCAAGGGCTTCAGCTCCAACGCTGCGCTGCAGAAGGTGCGCTGGCTGCTCAACGCCGAGAAGGCCGGGCACACCGGCAGCCTCGACCCGCTGGCTACCGGCGTCCTGCCGCTGTGTTTCGGTGAAGCGACCAAGTTCTCCCAGTACCTGCTCGATGCCGACAAGGGTTACGAGACGCTGATGCAACTGGGTGTGACCACCACCACTGCCGATGCCGAAGGTGAAGTGCTGGAGCGTCGTCCGGTGACCGTTGGTCGTGCCGATATTGAAGCGGTTTTGCCAGGTTTTCGTGGTGAAATCAGCCAGATACCGCCGATGTACTCGGCGCTCAAGCGTGATGGTCAGCCGTTGTACAAGCTGGCGCGGGCAGGGGAAGTAGTGGAGCGCGAGCCGCGTTCTGTTACTATTGCGCGCCTGGAATTACTGGGCTGCGAGGCGGAGCAAGCGCGTCTGGCGGTCGATTGCAGCAAAGGCACTTACATCCGCACTCTGGTCGAAGACATCGGCCACCTGCTGGGGTGTGGTGCCCACGTTGCAGAGCTGCGCAGAACCAAAGCCGGCCCCTTCGATTTGAGCCGCACCGTCACGCTCGAAGAGCTGGAGCGGGTACACGGCGAAGGTGGCAATGAGGCGGTTGACCAGTTCCTGCAACCGGTCGACAGCGGCCTGCAACACTGGCCGCTGCTGCAGTTCTCCGAGCACAGTTCGTTCTACTGGTTGCAAGGGCAGCCAGTACGCGCCGCGGACGGGCCGAAGTTCGGCATGGTCCGGGTGCAGGATCACAATGGTCGCTTTATCGGTATCGGTGAAGTGAGCGAAGACGGGCGCATTGCGCCGCGTCGTTTGATTCGGTCGGCATGACCGTAGCGCAGGCCTGGGGTTTCGGCTCTGGTCTGTGTATCGAGGGTGGCTGTTAATAGGCACGGTCATACCTCACTTAAAAACACGGGAAGCGATTCCCGGCCTATTGCGACTGTTTCGGCAGTTGCTTAACTGAGAGGATTGCCCCATGGCACTCAGCGTTGAAGAAAAAGCCCAGATCGTTAACGACTACAAGCAAGCTGAAGGCGACACCGGTAGCCCGGAAGTGCAAGTTGCACTGCTGTCCGCCAACATCAACAAGCTGCAAGGCCACTTCAAGGCCAACGGTAAAGATCACCACAGCCGTCGTGGTCTGATCCGTATGGTTAACCAGCGTCGTAAGCTGCTGGATTACCTGAAGGGTAAAGACACCAGTCGTTACAGCGCCCTGATCGGTCGCCTGGGTCTGCGTCGCTAAGCAATGCTTATGCGTAGCTGACTGCCGAAGCTGGAAGTGGGGTTTGCCCCTGCTTCCAGCTTTTGCTTTTCTGCTTTAGCTGTTTTGGACGTGAACGGGTCCGATTCCCGCCACCGCCCACACATTCTGCAAGACCCGTGTCGTTCACCTAGACGTGATAGAACGGTTGCAAGAAACGCTTTCCCCAAGGGCAATAGAGAGAAGGAAAACACCGTGAACCCGGTAATCAAGAAGTTCCAGTTCGGTCAATCGACCGTTACCCTCGAGACAGGCCGTATCGCCCGTCAAGCCTCCGGCGCAGTGCTGGTCACCGTTGACGACGACGTCACCGTGCTGGTCGCTGTCACTGGCGCAAAAACTGCCGACCCAAGCAAAGGCTTTTTCCCGCTGTCGGTGCACTACCAGGAAAAAACCTACGCAGCCGGCAAGATTCCTGGCGGTTTCTTCAAGCGTGAAGCGCGCCCGAGCGAGAAAGAAACCCTGACCTCGCGTCTGATCGACCGTCCGATCCGTCCGCTGTTTCCGGAAGGCTTCCAGAACGAAGTCCAGGTCATCTGCACCGTGGTTTCCACCAGCAAGAAGACCGATCCGGACATCGCTGCGATGATCGGTACCTCGGCTGCGCTGGCCATCTCCGGCATCCCGTTCAACGGCCCGATCGGTGCTGCGCGCGTGGCCTTCCACCCGGAAACCGGCTACCTGCTGAACCCGAACTACGAGCAGCTCAAGGCCTCCAGCCTGGACATGGTCGTAGCCGGCACCAAAGACGCCGTGCTGATGGTTGAGTCGGAAGCCAAAGAGCTGACCGAAGACCAGATGCTGGGCGCCGTACTCTTCGCCCACGACGAGTTCCAGGCCGTGATCCAGGCCGTCACCGAGCTGGCTGCCGAAGCCGCCAAGCCGCGTTGGGACTGGCAGCCGAAAGCGGAAAACACCGCGCTGCTCGATGCGATCCGCAGCGAGTTCGGCGAGGCGATTTCCCAGGCCTACACCATCATCATCAAGCAGGACCGCTACGCGCGTCTGGGCGAGTTGAAAGACCAGGTTGTCGCTAAATTCGCAGGTGAAGAAGGTCAGCCTTCCGCCGGTGAAGTCAAAGAAGCCTTCGGCGAAATCGAATACCGCACCGTGCGCGAGAACATCGTTAACGGCAAACCGCGTATCGACGGCCGTGACACCCGCACCGTGCGTGGCCTGAACATCGAAGTCGGGGTACTGGACAAGACCCACGGTTCGGCGCTGTTCACCCGTGGCGAAACCCAGGCGCTGGTGGTTGCCACCCTCGGTACCGCCCGTGACGCGCAACTGCTGGACACCCTCGAAGGCGAGCGTAAAGACCCCTTCATGCTGCACTACAACTTCCCGCCGTACTCGGTCGGCGAGTGTGGTCGCATGGGCGCCACTGGCCGCCGCGAAATCGGTCACGGCCGCCTGGCTCGTCGTTCCGTGCAGGCCATGCTGCCGGCTGCCGACGTGTTCCCGTACACCATCCGCGTTGTCTCGGAAATCACCGAGTCCAACGGTTCGTCCTCGATGGCTTCCGTTTGCGGTGCTTCCCTGGCCCTGATGGACGCCGGTGTGCCGATGAAGGCACCGGTAGCCGGTATTGCCATGGGTCTGGTCAAGGAAGGCGAGAAATTCGCCGTGCTGACCGACATCCTCGGTGACGAAGACCACCTGGGCGACATGGACTTCAAGGTTGCTGGTACCGCCAATGGCGTTACTGCACTGCAGATGGACATCAAGATTCAGGGCATCACCGAAGAGATCATGGAAATCGCCCTGGGCCAGGCCCTGGAAGCGCGCCTGAATATCCTCGGCCAGATGAACCAGGTCATTGCTCAATCCCGTAGCGAACTGTCGGCCAACGCACCGACCATGATCGCCATGAAGATCGACCAGGACAAGATTCGTGATGTGATCGGCAAAGGTGGCGCGACCATCCGTGCCATCTGCGAAGAAACCAAGGCGTCGATCGACATCGAAGACGATGGCTCGATCAAGATCTTCGGCGAGACCAAGGACGCTGCAGAGGCCGCGCGTCAGCGCGTACTGGGCATCACCGCGGAAGCCGAGATCGGCAAGATCTACGTCGGCAAGGTTGAGCGCATCGTCGACTTCGGCGCCTTCGTCAACATCCTGCCGGGCAAAGACGGTCTGGTGCACATCTCCATGCTCAGCGATGCGCGCGTCGAGAAAGTCACCGACGTGCTCAAAGAAGGTCAGGAAGTGAAGGTACTGGTACTGGACGTGGACAACCGCGGTCGTATCAAGCTGTCGATCAAAGACGTTGCAGCAGCAGAAGCCTCGGGTGCTTAATCGCACCTAAGCAGCATGCTGAACAGAGGGCCCCATGCGGGCCCTCTTTTTTTGTCTGCTGAAACCCTCTGACCTAATGAGTTGGCGAGCAGGACGATGCACACCCATGGATAAAATTCACTGTCACTACCACGCTGCACAACCTGCCACCTGGACCTGCCGACCCTGCGCTCGCAGTTACGGCGATTGTTGTGTGCCGCTCAATGCCGACGCCCCCGACGATGCCCCGAAATGCGCACTCTGCGCGGGTACCCTGGAGTTTCTCGGCGCCGCCAACAGTGCCCAGCCGTTCTGGGAGCGCATTCCGAGCTTCTTTGCCTATGGCTTGCAGAGTGGACCGCTGGCGTTTGCCGCGCTGCTGGCCCTGGCCGGGCTGTTCTTGCCACGCTCGCTGCTGCTCTGGCTGCTGGTGTTCAGCGTGGCAACCAAGTACTTCCATAGCGTCATCGAGGGCAGCAGCCAAGCCGAGCGGCAGGCACCGAGCCTGCTCAGTGCCTTCACGGGGGAAGGCTTCACGCTGTTTATCAAGCAGCTGGCGGTGTTCATGGTCGCCTTCGGTGTACTCTGGCTGGCGGCTGACACGGGCAGTCGCGGGCTGTTCTGGCTGGTCAATCTCGGGCTGTTGCTGGTTATGCCGGCCAGCATTATTCGCCTGGCGCTGGACAAGCAACTCGGCGCCGCGCTGAGCCCGGAGCAGGTCGGCCAGGTGATCAGTGCCATGGGCTGGCGTTACCTGATCCTCTGCGCCTTTCTGTTTATGCTCTGGCAGTCGCCGAGCTGGGTGACGATGATGTTGGCCGGTGGTTTGCCGCGTGTGGTGCTGTTGCCGGTAGCGGCCTTCCTGTTCGGTTATTTCGGCGTGGTCATGTGCGCCATGATGGGCTATGCCGTATTCCAGTATCAGGCGGCCCTGGGTTATGTGATCGCCGATGAGGAGGGCCAGGCAGCCTACCCGGCCGCAGAGTTTCTGCGGCGCAAGGCGCTGGCCGATGCGCAGGTGCGGATCAAGGAAGGCCAGCTTGAACAGGCCTTGGAAATTCTGACCCTGGCCCTGCAGCGCGCGCCGGATGACCTGGCGCTCAATGAGCGCTTCCACCAACTGCTTTACGGCCTCGGCGCCCGCGAGCGCTGCCTGCGCCACCTGGCTCATTACCTGCCGCTGGCGAGCCGGCTGAGCGAGCCTCAGGCGGTGACTGCACTGCTCAACGCGCGTCAGCTGCAGGCCGATTACCTGCCGGATGACGCCCTGGTGTGCGAGCGTCTCGCTGCGGCCCTGCTGCAACGGCATAAGCCTCGTGAGGCGTTGAGCCTGTTGCGCAACCTGCACCGGCGCTTCCCCGACTATCCGCATATTGCGCGTGCCTATCTGCTTGCGGCGCGTGGCTTTGCCGAGTACCTGGGGGAGCTGGGGCCGGCCCGTCAGTTGCTGCAGTTTATTCGCCAGCGCTATCCGCAATCGTCGTTATTGGGTGAGGTAGCGGCGCTTGAGGCGACCCTGGACCGGCTTGAGAAGACCGCGTAAGAGGCCATGCAAATTGCCCGGCGTTTTGTGCGCCAGCATGCAGTTTGCACGGACTTGTCATTTTGGTTTGTTTTTAAGTTATTGATATTTATGGATTTTATTTTATTTATGCACTGGCATGCCGCGTGCAATTACCTAGGGGAGACTGCGGCCAGGAATGGCGGCGGATTATTCAGAACCTAGGAGTCGAATCCATGAAGAACTCGATCAATAACGTTTTTGTTGCCACTGCCACTGCTGCCGCCCTGAGCCTGTCGATGGCCAGCGCCGCCTTCGCGGAAACGCCGACCCTGCAGTCCACTGTGCTGGCCGCTAACACGACCATGGACAAGGCTGAAGAAGCCGTGTCTGACACCTGGATCACTGGCAAGGTCAAATCTACTTTCCTCGCTGAAGACAGCCTCAGCGGCATGGATATCAAGGTTGAAACCAACAAGGGTGTTGTTGCCCTTTCTGGTGTAGTCGCCAGCGACGCCGAGCGTGACCTGGCGATTGCCAAGGCCAAGGAAATCAAAGGCGTGACCGCGGTGTCCGCTGATGGCCTGAAGTCGGCCGACTAATACCGCCTGGCGGATGCCCAAGGCGCCGCACGGCAGGTTTGAGGCGCGTCTCAGCACGCTTATCACGTTCGCCAGGAGGCGTCCCCCATGGACGGGGGCGTGATCGACAAGGCTGTCGTAGCGTTAATGAGACGGCAAGGATGCAGCAGGATGCTCGCGCCTGATCCTGGAATGGATCAGCATCCGCCGGTTTGGCAGGATGCATGTTTTAGCAAAAAGCCCCACCGGCTTGCCGGTGGGGCTTTTTGTTGTGCGTTCAACGCGCCAGGTGTGCCCTCAACTGTTCCAGTTGCCGGGTTTGTTCGCTGTCGGGGTAGCGGCTGTGCAGCAGGCTCGCCAGCTCGGCGAGGGTGGCTTTGTCGCCCTGGTTACCGACCTGCTTGGCCAGCATCAGGGTCAGAATGGGCAGGTTGTCAGGGGCTTTTTGGGCGGTGCACAGGTGCCGCCAGCAGGCAATGGCCTGCTGGCCCTGGCCGGCACGTAGCAGGCGCTGCAACAGGTGGGCCTGCACGCTGGGGTGCTGCAGTATCCGGTGTTGGGGTTCGGCGCTGTCGCGGGCCAGGCGTTGTAGCAGTGGCAGGCTGTCAGTACTTTCCGGCAGGCGCAGGAGTTGCTGCAGCACGGGGCTGAGCAAGGCCTTGTCGCGGCGGTTGAGCGCCAGTGGGTAGAGGCGCTGCAGCAGGGCCAGGCGCCCTGGATAGCGGCTCAGCAGATCCAGGCCACGGGCCGCGGCGGCTTCCAGATCAAAACGCTCGAGCACCTGGTCGAGGCTGGCGAGTTCACGGGTGAAGGCTGCGTCGGGCTGCTCTTTGTCGAGGTAGGCCTGGTTGACCTTCAGGCGCCCGAGCATCTGTGGTAGCCAGATGCCCATGTAGCCGGCGGCCAGGCCGCCCAGGTGGGCGTAGTAATTGACGTTGTCCTTGGCCCACAGCAGGCCGTATAGCTCCTTGCCCAGCCACACCGGCAAGATCCACAAGGCCGGGGCGCGCAGGTAACCGAAAAACGGCCCCAGCCAGTAGAAGAAGTTGATCCGCCGCAGGCCGTAGAGGCCGATGTACATGCCCATCAGCCCGGACACCGCCCCGGATGCGCCAACACCGCTGATCCACACTGGGTCGAGTAGCCACCACAGCAGGTGCGAGGCGATACCCGTGGCCAGGTAGAGGCCCAGGTACAGCCAGCGGCCGAGGGCGATTTCCAGGGCGAAGCCGAAGATAAACAGGAACAGCATGTTGCCGACCAGGTGGTCGATGCTGCCATGCAGGAACATCGCACCGACCAGGCCTTCGACCGTGAAGCGGGCCGGGATGAAGCCGAACCGGATGCTGCTGACCTTATCGCGGGCCGCTTCGGCGCGTTGGCGCGCGGCTTGCCATTGAGGGTCAGCCTGGTAGTCCGTGCGTTGATGCAGGTCGTGCTCGAACTGCAGGTCATACAGCACCAGGCGCGTCAGCGCGGTGCCGGCCATGCGTTCGATATAGCGCTGCTCATCGGCATCAAGGTCATGCCGGCTCACGAAGGCGTCGATAAACAGCTCGCGCTCACGGCTGAGCAGGCCGCCGTCGAGGTAGGTCTGCACTGCCTGCTGTTCGCGTTGCTCGTCGCCGCCCTGATAGAGCAGGTAGACGAGCACGTTGAGCAGGATCAGCAGCAGGGTCATCACCGGCGGCTTCTTCCAGTCCAGTGGGTGCTCGGCCGGGATGATCAGCATAGCGGCGTGCCCTGTGCGTCAGGCGACAGAGCACAGCATGGCCGCTGCTGGGGCGCTGAACAGCGCAGCATGGTGAGAATCCTTGTGTGGGCGGGCGGCGCTCCGCTTTAGCCGCGATACTGTCAGCGCTTTCGAGGTCAATCGCGGCTAAAGCCCCTCCCACAGAAAGCGCCAGACTCTTCTGTGGCGCGACACTAGCAGCCGTTCAGCGGTTTGTCAGTTGCCGCGTTTGCTGCCGATACTGACGAGCCGACCGGCCTCGAAGCGCAGGAAGTGGTACATGCCATTGCGCGGCCCGTAGGTCCATTCCTCGACCGCTATTTCGTTGCGAAAACCGTAGATGTCCAGGCGCTCGCGGTAGCCAAGAAAGTCACGGCTCACCGGCTCGCCACACTTGCTCAGTACCTCGTGGGTGCTGTCGTCGCGGGTAATCAGCGCGCTGCCACAGCGCAGGCTGGTGGCCTGGGCTGTGCTGGCGCCGAGCAGGCCCAGTAGCAGCAGGGTGGCGGACAGGCGGGGGCGGCGCATCAGTGACTGCGCTCGGTGCTGATGCTGGTCAAGCGATTCGCCTCGAAACGCAGGTAGCGATAGACGCCGTTGCTCGGGCCATACACCCACTCTTCGATAACCGCTTCGCGGCGCTCATAGGGGCCCAGGGTATAGCCGAGCACGTCGCGGGCGACCGGCTCACCACACTTGCGTTGCACCTCGAACATGCGGTCACCCAGACCAATCAGTTGGTTGCCGCAGCGCATGGTGCTGGCATTGGCAGCGCTCGCCGCCACACACAGGGCCAGCAGGAACAGACTTCTTTTCATCGGCACTCCTTACTCGCTGTCCAGGTGCAGGGGGGTGGCCACTCGTCCGTCGGCATCCGCCTGGCCCAGGCTAACATCCAGTAGGTAAAGGCGCATATCTTCGAGCCCGCCCTGGTCGACCAGGTATTCCTTGATGCGTGCGCCTCTGGCTTGGGCAAGCTGGCGCTGCATCAGTTCACTGGCGCCCCAGGATTGCAGGAGCGCTGTTTGCAACTGTTCGGTGCGCTGATCATCGTCCAGTTCGGCCCACTCGGCAGGCGGCTGCTGCTTCAGGCGAGCGCGGTAAATCCCCTCGAGCAAGGCGGGCTTTTCGTCATCGGCTACCTGCAGCTCGCCGGCGCTGGCCGGTACCTTGTCGCCGCGGCGCTGGAGGATGGCGTAGTAAGTACGCTGGTATTCGCGCTCCAGGCGTTGTGCCGCGAGAACTGGGCCGTCCTGCGCTGCGCTCATCCCTTCGATTTCCAGGCGTAAGGCCGGGCGCGCCTTGAGCGCGGCCGACAGGGTATCCAGGCGGCTGCGTGCGTTGGCGTCCAGCTCGTCGCTACCGGGTGCGAAGGGCACGCTGCTCAGGTCGACCTCGGCGCCACCGCTGACCAGGCCGCCGATAAACTTGAAGGGTGCTTGAGCTGCGCGTAGCACCAGGTTGCGCAAGGTCTGCCAGACAATCGGCATGACATCAAAGTCGGGGCTGTTGAGGTCGCCCTTGAGCGGTAACTCGAGGGCAATCTTGCCGTCGCTGTCCTTGAGCAGCGCAACCGCCAGGCGGATGGGCAGGTCCACCGCGCTCGGGCTGTCGACCTTCTCGCCCAGCTGCAGTTGTTCGACTACCACCTTGTTTTCAGCGTCCAGCTGACCGTTGCGAATGCGGTAGTGCAGGTCCAGGTTGAGGCGGCCTTTGCGGATGCGGTAGCCGGCGAACTTGCCTGAGTAGGGCGTCAGGGTGGTCAGTTCGACCTGCTTGAACTGGGTGGCAATATCCAGGCTGGCCAGCGGGTCGAACGGATTGAGGCTGCCCTTGATGCTCACCGGTGCGTAGCGGTCGACCTTGCCGGCAATATTCACGCTGGCAGGTTTGCCCGCGCGGTTGTCGAGGGTGCCGATGCGGCCATTGAGCTGCTGCACGGCGGTGGCGAAGTTGGGCGTCAGGCTGAAGTCGGCGAAGTTGGCCGAGCCATCGTGGATATCCACCTGACCGATGCGCACGCCGAGCGGGGCGCCCTCGCTGGGCGCTGCAGGCTTGGCCTGGGCAATCAGCAGTTCGCTGGCGTTGGTGGTCAGGTCTTCATTGATGATGAAGCGCCCATAGGGCTGTTCCAGGCGCACGCTGTCGATGCTGAGCAATTCGCCATGGCGGTAGTTCAGGCCTGCCAGGTCCAGTTGTTTCCAGCGTACGAAGTCGCGCTCCTTGAGGGTGTCGAGGGTATGCAGCTGACTGATTCGCGCGGCGCCGGTAACCCTGAGGGCCAAGGGGGCGGTGCTTTCCAGGGTCACATCCAGGTCGCTGCCGAGCAGGCCGCTGCGCAGTTCCAGGCGGACAAACGGGCTCAGGTAGGCCTGGGCCACGCGCAGGTCGATGTCCTGGCTGCTGACTTTGAGTTGGGCCGTGGTCGGCGTCAGTTGCACCTGTCCCTCGGCACTCAAGCGGCCCTGTTTGCCGACGCCGGTATCGAGCTGCAGGTTGAAGGGCGAGGTGCCGTTGCTGTCGAAGTCTTGCAGGCTCAGGTTGAGCGGGCCGAGGTCGAGTGCGACGGCTTGCTCAGGTACACGATCGGCCAGGTGCACATGGCTATCACGCAGCTGCATATCGCGCAGACGCACCTGCCAGGGAGCTTCCGCCTGGGCCGTGGTTGCCTCGGTATCGGCCGCAGTGGCTGGTGCAACCGTTGCGCTGTTGGCTGTAGCCGGGGGGCTTGGCTCGGCGGCAAACAGCTTCTGCCAGTCCAACTGGCCATCCGCTTCGCGGGCGGCCCAGGTTTCCAGTTGTTGGCTGCGTACGCTGCCGACCACGACTTGGCGCTTGGCCAGGTCCAGGCTGCTGTCAGCGACTTCCAGGCTGGCCAGTTTGAGCAGCGGGCGGCCATCGCTGGCCTGCAGGGCAAAGGGGGCGAGCTTGATCTGGATACCCTTGAGCAACAGTTGGGTGCCTTCGGCCAGGCTCAGTTGATAATCGGCGGCCAGGTCGATGGCGCCTTCGGCCAGGGTCAGGGGTACGGCATCGCTGACATAGGGCCACAGGCTGTGCAGTGGCCCATCGCTGATCTTCAGGCTGCCGCTGGAGCGGATCGGCGTCAGGCCGAACGTACCGCTCCAGTCGAGGCGCCCGCCATCGGGGCCGCTGGCGACCAGGGTCATCTCGGCGTCGTCGGCACTGCGGGTGCTGAGGTTGTGCAGCTCGAACGTGAGGTCGTCGTAGCGCAGCTCGACCGGGCTACTGGGCCGCAGGTCTTGCAGGTACAGGTCGCCACCGCTCAGTTGCAGGCGGTCGAGTTGCAGAGGGAAGGGTTCGCTGGGTTCTTCGGTAGCGGTGGGCTCCGCGCTAGGCGGCAGCTTGAACAGCTGCGCGAGGTTGAGCGTGCCATCTTTGGCAAAGCGCAGCTCGACCTGGGGTTGCTGCAGTTCCACGTCGGCCAGGTGCAGCGCGCCGCGCCACAGGCTGTCGAGCTGCAGATTGGCGTGCAGCCGCGCGAATGCCAGCTGGGGCGCCTGGGGCTCGCCCATGCGCAGCCCCCAGAGGTCCAGTTCGAGACTGAAGGGGTTGAACTGCAGACGCTCCAGGCTGGCCGGCACGTTGCTGTACTCGGCCAATTGCTGGTTGGCGATACGCAGGGCGATGCCGGGCAGGATCAGAAAACCAAGCAGGCTGTAGAGCAGCACGGCGAGCAACAGGACGCTGACGAGACGCTTCATTGCTTTGTACATAGCGGGGCATCTGTGTCCTGACGAAATGCCTTGGAGTATGGCACGAGTGTGCAGTTCCGCAGCCGGCTCAGAACTGCAGGATCAGTGTCTTCAGTGGCGGCTGGCCATCCTGTGAGGGAAAGTCGTCCGCCGGGGCCAGCACCTGGCAGTCGCGCAGCGGTCGGCCGATTTTCTCCGCGCAGCGCAGCACCTGTTCGCGCCAGGGCGCCAGGGCAACCTTTGCCAGGTTGTTGCAGCAGATCAGCACGCCGTCTTCGGCCGTCGCGAGAATCGCCGGCTTGAGCAGGCTCTGGTAGTCGCGCAGCAAGTCGACGGTACCGAAGGCGCTCTTGGCCCAGGCCGGTGGGTCGAGGAACACCAGGTCGAAGCTGCGCGCCGCCAGACGTGGGTAGGGCGGCAGTTTGTGCCCGCGGCGCTGGGCGATCGGCAGGCCGGCGAACTGGCGGATCGCCGGGAAGTAATCGCTCTGGATGAACTGCATGGGCGCCAGCTCAGGGTTCAGTGCGCCGTTCTCGCGACCGACCGCCAGGTTGCCTTCGGCGAAGTCGAGGTTGACCACCTCACGGGCGCCGCCTGCTGCAGCGGCGAGGCCGACGCCGCAGGTGTAAGCGAACAGGTTGAGCACCGACTTGCCGGCGCTGTGCGCCTTGACCCAGCCACGGGCGTTGCGCAGGTCGAGAAACAGCAGCGGGTCCTGCCCGGCATGACGGCCGCGCACCCGGTAGTTCAGCCCCCACTCCTGGCCGATCAGGTCAGCCAGTGCGGCGTCCTCGGCCTGGTACACCGGGTCGCTGCGGTCGATTCGCGAGTTGCCCTGGGAGCGGTCGTTGTAGACCAGTTGCAGGGGTGTGCCCAAGGCTTCTTCGCAGAGGCTCGCCAGGTGCAGCAGGGCGTCGCGCGGCAGCGTCTGGTGAAAACTTTGCACCAGCAATTGTGGGCCGTAGCGATCGACGGTGAGCCCGCCGGCGCCTTCCTGGCTGCCATGGAACAGGCGGTAGCAATTGGTGCCCTGGGCATGCAGGGTCGCGAGCAGCGGCGCGCGCTGGGCAAGGGCGGCGCGCAGCGCCTGGTCGAGGGGCAACATGCACGGCAGCTCGTAAGGGAAAGGCGCGCAGTTTAGCAATAAAGCGCACTGCTCAGGTGCGCGGCGCCAGGCCCATGCGCTGGTGCGCCTTTTGTGTGGCGCCGTTGCGTACCGCCCAGCGCAGCGCTGGTGCGAGGCGGTTGACGCCTTGGCGAATCAGCCGGCGGCGCAGGGGCGAGAATGACTGGCCGTAGGCTGCTTGCGCCCACTCCGGCAGCAGTTCGATCCCGGCCTGGACCAGCAGGGCGCCTACCGGTTGTGCCAGGGCGCTGGGCGCCGGCGCGTTGCGCAGAATCCGCAGGATTTCATGGCTGCGTGCGTCAGCGTACAGGCCGCCGCGGGCCTGCTGCAGATACGTCGCCACGGCCGCCCGCGAGCGCGGCACCTGGGTGGCGCCGAGGCGCTCGGCGATCAGCGCGACTTCATCGTAGTAGCGGTCCTGCTCGGCGGCACCGAGGCCTGGGTTGTGGTAACGCAGGTGGGCCTGGAGAAAGCTCTGCACTTCGGCGACATGCACCCAGGTCAGTAGCGCGGGATCACTGGCGGCGTAGGGCCGGCCGTCTGGCGCAGTGCCGGTCACGCCGAGGTGGATACGCCGCACCTTGTCGATCAGCCAGTCGGCGTCGGCGCGCGCGGCGAAGGTGGTGCCGGAGATAAATTGTCCGGTGCGGCGCAGGCGCCCCAGCAGGTCCTGGCGAAAGTTCGAGTGGTCCCACACCCCGGCCAGAGCCAGCGGGTGCAGAGCCTGCAGCAACAACGCGCTGATGCCGCCGACCAACATGCTGGTGAAGTCACCGTGCACGCGCCAGCACACCGCATCCGGGCCGAACAGGCCGGGGTCGCCAGGGGGTTGGGTGAAGTCGATTTGCCCCAGGGCGATGCCGCTGAGGCTGAGCACCTGGGTTTCAATGTGGGAGCGGAGCCATTCCATGGGGGCTAGGGTCTGTTCCCGTTTCGTCGTGAGCCGCGTTGCCGCGAAAAATCTCGCCAGGTTAGGCGGAGGACGCAGGTAATGGTTGTTCCCTTGCCAAGTCCTCCAACAACGCATGGCGAGATTTTGCGCGCAACCCGAAGGGCCGGGCCAGTTTTAGCGCGATGCTGTGTTTCTCGATGGCTCATTTAGATCACTAAACCTCGCATCTCGTGCCTTGCCTCGCGCTAAAACTGGCTCCGGCGCGGCCGCGAACGAAACGGGAACAGACCCTGGCTTCAGGCTTCAGGCGACACGCTTCAAGTAAAAGCGTGCCGCCTTCAGGACCTGTGGCCGAATAAGACTCCTAGGTGCGCACGGCGCACCCAACAGTACGTGCTAGCGATTCAACCGTTGCTCGACCAGGCTGTCGACCACCGAGGGATCGGCCAGGGTGGAGGTGTCGCCCAGGCTGTCGAGTTCGTTACAGGCGATCTTGCGCAGGATGCGCCGCATGATCTTGCCCGAGCGGGTCTTCGGCAGCCCGGGTGCCCACTGCAGCAGCTCGGGTTTGGCGAAGCTGCCGATCTCGCTGCCGACCAGGGTCAGCAGTTCGGCCTTGAGCGCGTCGCTCGGCGTGGCGTCGTTCATCAGGGTGACGAAGGCGTAGATGCCCTGGCCCTTGAGGTCGTGGGGGTAGCCGATCACTGCGGCTTCGGCGACCGCGTCGTGCAGTACCAGGGCACTCTCCACCTCGGCCGTGCCGATGCGGTGGCCGGAGACGTTGATTACGTCATCTACCCGCCCGGTGATCCAGTAATAGCCCTCTTCATCGCGGCGTGCGCCGTCGCCGCTGAAGTAGTAACCGGGGTAGGGCTTGAAGTAGGTGTCGATCATCCGCTGGTGATCGCCATAGACGCTGCGGATCTGGCTTGGCCAGCTCGCCTTGATCGCCAGCACGCCGTTGCCAGGGCCGTCGATTTCCTGGCCCTGCTCGTCGAGCAATACCGGCTGCACGCCGAAGAATGGGCGGGTGGCTGAGCCGGGTTTGAGGTCGGTGGCGCCAGGCAGTGGGGTGATCAGGATGGCACCGGTTTCGGTCTGCCACCAGGTGTCGACGATCGGGCAACGGCGCTCGCCAACCACGTTGAAGTACCACTCCCAGGCTTCCGGGTTGATCGGCTCGCCGACGCTGCCAAGCAGGCGCAGGCTGCTGCGCGAGGTGCTGGTGACGGCTGCCGTGCCTTCACGCATCAGCGCGCGCAGGGCGGTGGGGGCGGTGTAGAAGATATTCACCTGGTGCTTGTCGATCACCTGCCAGAAGCGCGAGGCGGTCGGGTAGTTCGGCACGCCCTCGAAAATCAGGCTGGTCGCGCCGTTGGCCAACGGACCATAGACGATGTAGCTGTGGCCGGTAACCCAGCCGACATCGGCGGTGCACCAGTAGATATCGCCCTCGTGGTAATCGAAGACGTACTTGTGGGTCATGGCGGCCATCAGCAGATAACCGCCGGTGCTGTGCAGCACGCCTTTGGGTTTGCCGGTGGAGCCGGAGGTGTAGAGGATAAACAGCGGGTCTTCGGCTTCCATGGGCTCGGCGGGGCAGTCGTCGCTGACCGTGCGCAGGGCTTCGTGGTACCAGAGGTCGCGGCCCTCGACCCAGTCGATTTCGCCCTGGGTGCGCTCGACTACGACCACCGTGCTGACAGCTGGGCAGCTCTGCAGGGCCTTGTCGACGTTGGCCTTCAGGGCGATGTATTTGCCGCCGCGCACGCCTTCATCGGCGGTGATCACCGTGCGGCAGTCGGCATCCAGAATACGATCACGCAGGGCGTCGGGGGAGAAGCCACCGAACACCACCGAATGCACCGCACCGATGCGCGCGCAGGCGAGCATGGCGTAGGCCGCCTCGGGAATCATCGGCATGTAGATGCACACCCGGTCGCCTTTGCCTACACCACGGCTTTTCAGCACGTTGGCCAGGCGGCAGACGTGATGGTGCAGCTTGCGGTAGGTGATGTTGGCCGACTCGGCGGGGTTGTCACCTTCCCAGATCAGGGCGATCTGCTCGCCACGGGTGGCCAGGTGACGGTCGATGCAGTTGCTGCTGACATTCAGCTGGCCGCCCTCGAACCAGTGCGTCTCGCCGCTGCGCAGGTCGCCACGGTAGACGCTCTGCCAGGGCTGGCTCCAGTCGAGAAACTGGCGCGCCTGCTCGGCCCAGAAGCGTTCGGGTTGCTCGACCGACTCGCGGTACAGGCGCTGATAGTCTGCGTCGTTGAGGTGGGCACGCTGACGCGTGGCGGCGGAAACGGGATGACGGGTGATCTCGAACATGGCGGCTTCCTTCTTGTTGTGTCCGCGATGTTGCAGAGTAGCAGCTGCGGCCCGTGAGGACCGCAGCCCTTCATCAGCCGCGGTGGCGGCCGCGGAAGTAGTCGATCAGACCTTGGGTGGAGCCGTCTTCGGCACCGCTTTCCTCGCTGCCGACCATGCGCGAGTAAACGCCTTTGCCCAGTTCCTTGCCCAGCTCCACGCCCCACTGATCAAAGGCATTGATGCCCCAGATGGCACTTTGGGCGAAGACCTTGTGCTCGTACAGCGCCACCAGCGCGCCGAGACGGCGTGGGCTGATGCGCTCGAGCACCAGGGTGTTGCTCGGACGGTTGCCAGGGATCACCTTGTGCGGTGCCAGGCGTTGCACCTCGTCTTCATCCATGCCTTTGCTGCGCAGCTCGGCACAGGCCTCCTCGAGAGTCTTGCCGAGCATCAGCGCCTGGCTCTGCGACAGGCAGTTGGCGTAGAGCCACTGGTGATGGTCGGACACCGGGTTATAGCTGACCACTGGCACGATAAAGTCGGCCGGAATCAACTGGGTGCCTTGGTGCAGCAACTGGTGGTAAGCGTGCTGGCCGTTACAGCCCACACCACCCCAGATCACCGGCCCGGTGGCGCAGTGCACGGGCGTGCCGTCCTGCAGCACACTCTTGCCGTTGGACTCCATGTCCAGCTGCTGCAGGTGCTTGGTGATGTTGCGCAGGTAATGGTCGTACGGCAGGATCGCCTGGCTCTGCGCACCCCAGAAATTGCCGTACCAGATGCCCAGCAGGGCCATCAGCACCGGCATGTTCTGCTCGAAGGGTGCGGTCTTGAAGTGCTGGTCCATGCTGTAGGCACCGGACAGCAACTCCTTGAAGCTGGACATGCCGATGGCCAGGGCGATGGGCAGGCCGATGGCCGACCACAGCGAGTAACGCCCGCCAACCCAGTCCCACATCGGGAACACGTTCTCTTCGTGGATGCCGAATGCCACGGCTGCCTCAAGGTTGCTCGACACGGCGATAAAGTGCCGATACAACTGCGCCTCGGTGCCGCCCTGGGCCAGGTACCACTGGCGCGCGGCCTGGGCATTTTTCAGGGTTTCCAGGGTGTTGAAGGATTTCGATGAGACGATAAACAGGGTGGTCTCGGCGCGCAGTTTGGCCGACAACTCGTGGAACTCGCTGCCGTCGATATTGGCCAGGTAATGGCAGCGCACGCCGCGCTCGGCGAAGGGCAGCAGGGCTTCGGACACCAGTTGCGGGCCGAGGAAGGAGCCGCCAATACCGATATTGACCACGTCGGTGATCGGCTTTTCCGTGTAGCCGCGCCACAGGCCGTTATGGATGCGGCCCACCAACTCGGTCATCTGGTTGAGCACGCGGTGCACGTCGGGCATGACGTTTTCACCGTTGACCAGCAGGCGATCACCGAATGGTCGACGCAGGGCGGTGTGCAGCGCCGGGCGGCTTTCCGAGGCATTGATCAGCTCGCCGTCGAACAGCGCCTTAATGGAGCGTTCCAGGCCGGCTTCACGGGCCAGGCTAACCAGCATTTCGCGGGTCTGCGCGGTGATCAGGTTCTTCGAATAATCGAGAAACAGCCCGCAGCTGCTCAGTGACATACGCTCGAAGCGCTTCGCATCGGCGGCGAAAGCATCGCGCATACTGAAGTTCTGCAGGCTATCGCGGTGGGCTTGCAGGGCTTGCCAGGTCGGCAGGCGGGTCACATCGAGAGGGTGCTGGTAGTACGCCATCTGGGCTCGTTTCCTTGTGCGATGTGCGGGAGCGGGTGCGAAGTATTAGGCAGCGCCAGTGCAAAAAGGTCCGAATTCTTTCGTAGCGCTGTTGTGCGTGGGCGCGACCAATATCCGGCAGGCTCTGCTCGTTCGCAGTGTAACTGGGGCAGGGCGGGGGAGGGCAAGCGCCGCGGTGTAAACGCCCCGGCGGTGTTCGTGCTCAGGCGTTGGCGGCGAGGGTGACGCTGAGGTTGTCGATCAGGCGGGTGTTGCCCAGGTAGGCGGCAACCAGAATGACCAGGTTATGGTCCAGCGCCGTGGCCTGACGCAGGCTTTCGGCCTCGCGAATTTCCAGGTAGTCGAGGCGCAGCCCGGCCGCTTCTATGCGCTTACGGGCCGCGCTGAGCAGCGCGACGAAGTCACGCCCGCCAACCTGCAGGGCGTCGCCAATCTGCGCCAGGGTCTGGTACAGCACGGGCGCCAGGGCGCGCTGCTCGGCACTCAGGTAGCCGTTGCGCGAGGACAGGGCGAGACCGTCTGCGGCGCGTACGGTCGGCTCACCGATCACCTGGATCGGCATGTTCAGGTCGCGCACCAGGGTGCGGATCACCGCCAGTTGCTGGAAGTCCTTCTCGCCAAAGATCGCCAGGTCCGGCTGGACCATGTTGAATAGTTTGGTCACCACGGTGGCGACACCCTCGAAATGCCCGGGGCGGCTGGCGCCACACAGCCCTTCGGAGACGCCCTGGACGCTGACGCGGGTCTGCCCGGTCATGCCTTCGGGGTACATTTCCTCGACGCTGGGGGTGAACAGCAACTGGCAGCCTGCGGCGAGCAGGCGCTCCTGGTCGGCGACCAGGGTTCGTGGGTACTTGTCCAGGTCTTCGCCAGCGCCGAACTGTAGTGGGTTGACGAAAATGCTCGCCACCACGAAGTCGACGCGCTGGGCGGCTTTTTCCACCAGTGCGGCATGCCCGGCGTGCAGGTTGCCCATGGTCGGCACGAAGCCGACCTGTTTGCCCTCGGCACGCGCCTGGGCGACGGCAGCGCGCAGCTCGCGGACAGTCTTGACCGTATTCATGCGTTGAATCCGTGTTCGGTGGCGGGGAAGGTCTGCGCCTTCACTTCTGTGACGTAGGCGCGCAGCGCGTCCTGAATGCTGCTCTGGCCGGCCATGAAGTTTTTCACGAACTTGGGCGCACGGCCGCTCAGGGACAGGCCGAGCATGTCGTGCAGCACCAGCACCTGGCCGTCGGTGGCGACACCAGCGCCGATACCAATCACGGGGATCTTCACCGCCTGGGTGATTTCCGCCGCCAGCTCGCTGGGTACGCACTCGAGTAACAGCATGGCCGCGCCGGCCTGCTCCAGGGCCATGGCGTCGGCACGCATCTGCCGCGCCTGGGCTTCCTGGCGGCCTTGTACCTTATAGCCACCGAGGATATTCACCGCTTGCGGGGTCAGGCCCAGGTGCGCGCACACCGGCACGCCGCGCTCGGCGAGCAGGCGGATCGGTTCGGCCAGCCAGGCTGCGCCTTCGAGTTTTACCATGTGTGCGCCGGCCTGCATCAGTGCGGCGCTGCTGCGCAGGGCTTGTTCGGTGGTGGCATAGGCCATGAACGGCAGGTCGGCGAGAATCAGTGCGCCCTGGTTACCGCGCTTGACGCAGGCGGTGTGGTAGGCCATGTCCTCGACACTGACCGGCAGGGTGCTGTCGTGCCCCTGCAGAACCATGCCCAGGGAGTCGCCAACCAGCAGCACATCAACCCCAGCCTGGCAGGCGGCATGGGCGAAAGTGGCGTCGTAGCAGGTCAGCATGGCGATTTTCTCGCCATTCTGCTTGAGGCTCTGCAGGGTGGTCAGGGTAATGTCAGGCATGAAAATCGTCCTCACTCAGGCGTTCTGTCAGCTTCTGGGCTGCTTCAATTTGGCCTGCAATGGCCTCGGTTTGCACCGGTGCGGGGCAACGGGACGCCTATAGTCCTGATGGGGCCGCTCGAAGTCAATTGCGGGTGTTACCGTCCTGTTACGGGCGTTACCGGCCTCGAGAGTCGCTCCAGTCCGGCGAACGGACAGGCGGCCAGCAGCGTGGGTAGCGTGCGGCCATCGGGCAACTGCAGGTCGGGGGCAAGCTCGGCCAGCGGATAGAGGACAAAGGCGCGGGCGTGCAGGTGGTAATGCGGCACAACCAGACGCGGCTCATCGATCAGGCGCTGGCCAAACAACAGGATATCCAGGTCGAGGGTGCGCGGTCCCCAGCGCTCGGCTTTGCGCTGGCGACCCTGGCGTTGCTCGATGGCCTGCAATGCATCGAGCAGTCCCAGTGGCGTCAGGCTGGTGTCCAGGGCGGCGACGGCATTGACGTAGCGCGGCTGGTCCGGTGGGCCGAGGGGGTCGCTGGCATACAGGGATGAGCTGGCCACGAGCTGGCTGTCCGGCAATTGTGCCAACGCCTCGAAGGCGTCGCGCAACTGTGCCAGGGGTTCGGCCAGGTTGCTGCCCAGGCCGATATACACGCGTTCCATCAGTCAGCGGCAGGCTGTGCTGCGCCATCGGCGCCGCTGCGTTTGCGTTTGCTACCGCTGCGTCGGCGCTTGCGTGGGGCGTTGGGGCCTTCGTCCTTGCTGCTGAGGTCGCGGATCATGCCGCGGCGTTCGCTGTCGTTGGCGTCCTGGTAGTCGGTCCACCAGTCACCCAGGCCGCCGGTCTGCTCGCCAGCGCTTTCACGCAGCAGCAGGAAGTCATAGCCGGCGCGAAAGCGTGGGTTTTCCAGCAACAGGTCGGCGCGTTTGCCGCTGCGCCGCGGCAGGCGTTCCTGCATGTCCCAGATCTCGCGGATCGGCAGAGTGAAACGCTTGGGCACGGCGATGCGTTGGACTTGCTCGCTGATCAGCTCGTGGGCGGCTTCCTGCATTGCCGGGATCGGCGGCATGCCGCGCTCTTGCAGGCGAATCACCCGAGCCGGCAGGGCGGGCCAGAGCAGGGCGGCGAAGAGGAAGGCCGGCGTCACCGTCTTGCCCTGCTGGATGCGCAGGTCGGTATTGCCCAGGGCGTTGCGGATCAGAGTGTCGGTGTAGTCGGGGTTTTGCTTGAGCGCGGCGGCACTGGCCGGGAACAACTGGCCATACAGGCCGTAATCGACCAACAGCTCATAGGTATAGATGGCGTAGCCGCTGAGAAACAGCTTGAGCACTTCGTCGAACAGGCGCGCTGCTGGCACACCTGCCAGCAGCGGTGCCAGTTTGTAGATAGGCGCGGCGCTGTGTTTTTCGATATCGAAGTCGAGCTTGGCGGCAAAACGCACGGCGCGCAGCATGCGCACCGGGTCTTCCTGGTAGCGCTGGGTCGGGTCGCCGATCAGGCGTACCAGGTGGTTGTGGATGTCATGGGCGCCGTTGGCGTAGTCCAGAATGCGCTCGGTGACCGGGTCGTAATAGAGCGCATTGATGGTGAAGTCGCGGCGCTGGGCGTCGTCTTCCAGAGTGCCGTAGACGTTGTCACGCAGGATGCGGCCGCTTTCGTTGCGCGAGGACAGGTGGCTGTCTTCTTCCTCGTCATCCTGTGGATGATTGGCGCGGAAGGTCGCGGTTTCGATGATTTCCCGGCCAAAGTGCACATGAACCAGCTTGAAACGCCGGCCGATGATGCGCGCATTGCGGAACTCGGCGCGCACCTGTTCGGGCGTAGCACTGGTAGCAACGTCGAAATCCTTGGGGTCGATATCCAGCAGCAGGTCGCGTACGCAGCCGCCGACCAGGTAGGCCTGGTAACCGGCTTGTTGCAGGCGTTCGACCACGCTGATGGCGTAGCGACTGATCTCACTGCGCTTGATCGGGTGCTGGCTGCTGCTGAGTACCTGAGGCGTACTTTTGGTCTGGGCGCGGCGCAGCGGGGAACGGAATGACTTGAACAGCTTTTTCAGCATGGGATGCACTGTTTGACGGAATGACCGGCCAGAAGTAAACGCTGACCACAAGAGTGGCGCGGATTCTAGCATTGTGTCGCGGGATGGTGTAGGACGGGAGGGAAGACAGGTGTCAAACGCCAGAAAGCACTGAGGGGAGCCTAAGCTCCCCTCTAAGTAATGCGTGCTTCATTTTATTGTTATTGCGGGCTTGTTGTTCTTGTTCAATTGCCCGTTCCTGGAAGCGCCGTGCTTCCGGAGACCTCCCAAAGGGGAGTCAATAGCAAACGGATTTCTTTGGATGCTGACAGAGCTTTTTTACCTTGCGGTCTTACCAGTACGGGTGCTGTCTCAGGACAGTTTTATTGTTCTCGGTCTGGTGTGGGGCGAACCCCAAAAAAGCCATTCCTCTCCAAAAGAATCAGTTAGCTGCGCCTCTGCCGTCTTGTTCTTATTGTGCTAGAGCCGTTGCGTTTTGTTTTTATTGTGTGTGGTGCATTGCTTGTTATTGTTGTTATGCCAGAGATAAAGCAGAAGCCGTGCCAGTTTCTGTTAATCCTTTTAAATCAAGGGCTTGGCTGTTATGGGTGACAGTGCGTAGGCCTAAAAAAGCCGGGTTCTCGTTACCATAAGACCCGGCTTTTGTTACGAGGTGTTTGAGCGGTAACAAACTGTGTGCGCTATCGCCTAGGTATCACTGCTTCATGGAGCGGTGCTGCTGGTCTTGCGCCGTGGAATACCCAGGCGCTGGCGGCGCTCCCACAGGCATTTGCGGCTGATACCCAATTTGCGCGCCAGCTCGGTTTCGGTCATGTGGTCCTGGTGCTCGAGGACGAAGTGCTGGAAGTAGTCTTCCAGGGACAGGTCCTCGGTGGGTTCGTGGCTGTTGCTCGAACTGCCCGGCATGCCCATGAAGCCGCCATCGTCGTCTTCCAGATCATCCAGCTCTATATCGATACCCAACAGCTCGGCGCAGATGCTGTTGCCTTCGCACAGGATCACCGCACGCTCGATGGCATTCTCCAGCTCGCGCACGTTACCCGGCCAGCTGTAGAGGCGGATGGCCTGTTCGGCATCGGCCGCGAAGCGCAGCCCTTCGCGACCCTGGCGTTGGCACTGGCGGGCGAGAAACACCTGGGCAATTTCGCTGACATCGGCGCCGCGCTCGCGCAGTGCCGGCAGCTTGAGCGCGATGACGTGCAGGCGGTAGAACAGGTCTTCACGGAACTGGCCGGTCTTGGCCAGGGTTTTCAGGTCGCGGTGGGTCGCGGCGATCAGGCGCACGTCGACTTTCTGCGACTGCACCGAGCCGACACGGCGGATTTCCCCTTCCTGCAGCACGCGCAGCAGGCGGGCCTGGGCTTCGAGGGGCAGCTCGCCGATCTCGTCGAGGAACAGGGTGCCGCCGTCAGCGGCTTCGATCAGGCCGGCGCGGCTAGCGCTGGCGCCGGTGAAGGCGCCCTTTTCATGGCCGAACAGCTCGGACTCGATCAGGCTTTCCGGGATCGCCGCGCAGTTCACTGAAATCAGCGGCGCCTTGGCGCGGCGTGAGAGGTTGTGCAGGGCGCGGGCGACCAGCTCCTTGCCGGTGCCCGACTCGCCCTGGACCAGGACGTTGGAATCGGTTGGGGCGACCTTGCGGATCTTGCTGTAGAGCGCCTGCATGGGCTCGCAGGAGCCGATGATGCCGATTTCGCCATTGCGGTTGTCACCACCTTTGTCGGCAGCGCGGTTGGGGGCGAGGGCTGGCGTTGCGGCGGTGCTGTCCAGGGCCTGGCGGTCGCGCAGAATGCGGGCGACGGCCTGGAGCATTTCGTCGTGGTCAAAGGGCTTGGCGATATAGTCGACCGCGCCCATCTTCATCGAGTCGACGGCTGAGCGCAGGCTGGCGTAGCTGGTCATGATCAGCACCGGGACACCCTGGCCCAGCTTGATCAGCTCGGTGCCGGGGGCGCCAGGCAGGCGCAGGTCGCTGACGATCAGGTCGAAGCCGGGAATGCTGAAGCGCTCCTGGGCTTCTTGCACCGAGCCGGCTTCACTGACCTCGTACTGGTTGCGTTCGAGCAGGCGGCGCAGGGCAGAGCGGATAATGGTTTCGTCTTCGACGATCAGAATATGAGGCATTAAATAAGGTCTCTCGACGGTCTCAGGTCGCAGGTTCAGTTCGCTATGGACGTCGCCTCGACATGCCGCGGCAGGGTCACCCGAATGCGAGTGCCACGCTGGTGCTCGGCGTCGGCCGGGCTGTCGATTGTTATCTGTCCATAATGCTCTTCCACGATGGAATAGACCAGCGCGAGGCCCAGTCCGGTGCCCTTGCCAGGATCCTTGGTGGTGAAGAACGGCTCGAACAGGCGGTCCATGATCGCCTTGGGAATGCCACTGCCTTCGTCTTCGACGATCAGGTCGACGGTGTGCTCGCTGGCTTCGCTGCGTACGCGGATCGCCGCGCCGGGCGGCGAGGCGTCGCGGGCGTTGGACAGCAGGTTGATCAGCACCTGGGCCAGGCGCTGCGGATCGCCGCAGACCCAGTGGTCGGCGTCGCAGAGGTTGAAGAACTGCACCTCGACGCTGCGTCGGTTGAGCGCCAGCAGGCCGATGGCTTCCTGGGCGACCTGGGCCAGGCATACGGCCTCGTCGCTGTGCTGGTGGCTGCCGGAGTGGGCGAAGCTCATCAGCGACTGGACGATGCGCGAGACGCGTTTGGTCTGCTCGATGATCTGCTGGCTGATTTCCGTCAGTTCCGGGTCTTCCTCGCGCTCTTCGCGCAGGTTCTGCGCCAGGCAGGCGATACCGGTGATCGGGTTGCCAATCTCATGGGCCACCCCGGCGGCGAGGCGACCGATGCTCGCCAGGCGTTCGGAGTGCACCAGTTTGTCTTCCAGGTATTGGGTTTCGGTGAGGTCTTCGACCAGCAGTACCAGGCCGCTGTTACCGGGCGTCAGTGGCTCGTCGATGGCCGCTTTGTGCAGGTTGAGCCAGCGAATCTGCCCATCGAGCGCCAGGCGCTGCTTATGCAGATGTTGGTCGGGCATGGCGATAAATTGTTGCAGCAGGCCGCGCCAGGGCTCGCTGAGCGCCGTCAGGCGCGAGCCGACCACGCGGTGCGCGGGTACTTCGGTCAGCTCTTCCATGGCCTTGTTCCACATGAGGATCTCGAAGTCCCTGGCCAGGGAGCAGACGCCCATGGGCAGTTCCTGCAACGTCTGCCGGTGGTAGCGGCGCAGGGTATCGAGCTCGGCCGCCAGGCCGGTGAGGCGCGAGTGATAATCCTCCAGGCGGCTTTCGATAAAGTGGATGTCTTCGGTGACGTAGGTTTCGCTGCCCGATTTGTACGGCAGGAAGGTCTCGACGATGTCCTGGGCCACACTGGGGCCCATCAGCCCGGACAGGTTGGCTTCGATACGGTCGCGCAGGCGGCGCAGGGCGTAAGGGCGGTTTTCATCGAAGGGCAGGTGCAGGTCGCGCAGCGCCTGCTCCACTTCGCGCTGGGCGGTCTTGGCACCGAGCGGCTTGGCCAGCTGAGCGGCGAATTCCTGGGGCGACAGGGCCACCAGTTCGCGGCGCTGCGGGCGACGCACGTTGTCCACGGCGCAGGCCTCAGCAGCGCTTTTTTCTTCCGGGCTGGCCTCGGTGAACAGTGACACCAGGGTGAATACCAGCACGTTGGTCGCCAGCGAGGCGATGGCCGCCAGGTGCCAGCTGCTGTCATCGAGCACGTACACCAGGTCCAGCGCCGGCAGGTAGAAGCCCTGCACGTTGCCCAGCATCGGCAGCAGCATGCCGACCAGCCAGACGCCGATGCCGGCGAGCAGGCCGGCAATGTAGCCGCGCCGGTTGGCGGTCGGCCAGTACAGCACCGAGAGCACGCCGGGGAGGAACTGCAGAGTAGCGACGAAGGCGACAATGCCCAGGTTGGCCAGGTCCTGCTCGGCGCCGAGCAGCAGGTAGAAACCATAGCCAGCCATGATCACCGCGACGATCAGCGCGCGGCGCGTCCACTTCAGCCAGCGGTAGATATTGCCTTCGGCTGGCGGCTGATAGAGCGGCAGTACCAGGTGATTGAGCATCATCCCCGAGAGCGCCAGGGTGGTGACGATGATCAGCCCGCTGGAGGCCGAAAGCCCGCCGACGTAGGCCACCAGCGCCAGGGTCTGGCTGTCCACCGCAATGCCCAGGCCCAGGGTGAAGTATTCCGGGTTGGTGGTGGCACCGAGTTTCAGCCCGGCCCAGAGAATCAGCGGCACGGCCAGGCTCATCAGCAGCAGAAACAGTGGCAGGCCCCAGCTGGCGCTGACCATGGCGCGCGGGTTGAGGTTCTCGGTAAAGGTCATGTGGTACATGTGCGGCATGACGATGGCCGAGGCGAAGAACACCAGCAGCAGGGTGCGCCACGGGCCTTCCTGCAGCGGCGTGTGCAGGCTGTTCAGGGCCAGTTGGTTCTGTACCAGCCAGCGTTCCAGGTCCTGCGGGCCGTCGAACACGCCGTAGAGGGCATACAGGCCGATGATCCCCAGCGCCACCAGCTTGACCACCGACTCGAAGGCGATGGCGAAGACCAGGCCCTCGTGCTTTTCGCGGGTGGCGATATGGCGGGCGCCGAACAGGATGGTGAAGAGGATGATCAGGCCGCAGAAGGCCAGGGCCACGCGCTCCTGCACCGGCTCACGGGTGAGGATGCCGATCGAGTCGGCCACCGCCTGGATTTGCAATGCCAGCAGCGGCAGCACGCCGATCAGCATAAACAGCGTGGTCAGGGCGCCGGCCCAGGTGCTGCGAAAGCGAAAGGCGAACAGGTCCGCCAGGGACGAGAGCTGGTAGGTGCGGGTGATGCGCAGAATCGGGTAGAGCAGCACCGGCGCCAGCAGAAAGGCACCGGACACCCCGAGGTAGCTGGCCAGAAAACCGTAGCCATATTGGTAGGCCAGGCCGACCGTGCCGTAGAACGCCCAGGCGCTGGCATAGACGCCCAGCGACAGGGTATAGGTCAGCGGGTGGCGAATGATCCAGCGCGGGATCAGCCCACGTTCGCTGATCCAGGCGACGCCGAACAGCACCAGCAGGTAGGCCGCGCTGATCAGTATCAGCTGGCTCAGGCTAAAGCTCGTCAGCATCAGGTTGGCTCGGCGAAGAAAGCGGTATCGGCATGCACGGCGGTTCGCCGAACGGGCTCAGAGTTCATCGGCATCACGCTGGCTCTGCAGGATAAAGGTCACCACGATCAGGATCAGCCACAGCAGATAGGGGCGGTACCAGGCGCCGCTGGGGTCGATCCACCAGTCCATGATGGCCGGGGAGAACAGGTAGATGCCCACCACCAGGATCAGCACCAGTCGATAGATGTACATGCCGTTTCTCGTCACGGGAATGCCGGTGATGGTAACGGAAGCGCGTCACCCTGCGTAGCGTGGAAGCGGACAGGTGCGCGGTTAGTTGGGGTTGTTGCTGTATTTTGGTGCGCCATGTCAGCTATGGGGCATGCGTTAGCGCTGCTATGGTGCGCGTATACACGGGCATTGCGCATAACGCCGGCTGCCGCGCGCTGGCATAAGTCTTGCGCACCTTCATCCATCGCCCAGGCTCGCAGGAGGCCCACTGTGTCGATCCATATCGCCTTGCACCATGTGACGCACTACCGCTATGACCGTGACGTCAACCTCGGCCCGCAAATCGTCCGGCTGCGTCCGGCACCCCACAGCCGCACCCGTATTCTTTCTTATGCCCTGCATGTCGAGCCGGGCGAGCACTTCGTCAACTGGCAGCAGGACCCCCAGGGCAACTTCCTCGCCCGCCTGGTGTTCCCCGAGAAGACCCGCGAGTTCAAGGTCGAGGTCGACCTGGTCGCCGAGATGGCGGTGTTCAACCCATTCGATTTTTTCCTCGAGCCCTATGCCGAGCGTATTCCCTTCGCCTACACCGAGGGCGAGCAGCGCGAGCTGGCGCCTTATCTGGTCAAGCTGCCGGCGACGCCGCTGTTTGCCAAGTACCTGGCAGGCATCAGCCGCACGCCAACGCCCAGCGCGGATTTTCTGGTCGGCCTGAACCAACGGCTATCGACTGATATCGGCTACCTGATCCGTATGGAACCGGGCGTGCAGACCCCGGAAGAAACCCTTGCGAACGCCTCTGGCTCTTGCCGTGATTCGGCCTGGCTGCTGGTGCAGCTGTTTCGCCACCTGGGGCTGGCGGCGCGCTTCGTCTCCGGTTACCTGATCCAGCTGACCGCTGACGTCAAATCCCTCGATGGCCCGTCCGGCACCGAGGTGGATTTCACCGATTTGCATGCCTGGTGCGAGGTGTATCTGCCGGGCGCCGGCTGGATCGGCCTGGACCCGACCAGCGGCCTGTTCGCCGGCGAAGGTCATATTCCGCTGGCCTGCAGCCCCGAGCCGTCGTCGGCGGCGCCGATCAGCGGTGGCGTGGACGAGTGCGAGTGCGAGTTCAACCACAGCATGAGCATCGAGCGTATCTGGGAAGCGCCGCGGGTCACCCGGCCCTACAGCGAAGCGCAGTGGCAGGCGATCTGTAGCCTCGGTGAGCGCATCGACGAAGACCTGCAGCGCCACGATGTACGCCTGACCATGGGTGGCGAGCCAACCTTCGTCGCCCTCGATTACCCCGACGATGACGAGTGGAACACCGCCGCCCTGGGGCCGAACAAACGCCGTCTGTCCGCTGACCTGTTCCATCGCCTGCGCGAGCATTACGCGCCCAAGGCGCTGGTGCACTTCGGTCAGGGCAAGTGGTACCCGGGCGAGCAGTTGCCGCGCTGGTCGCTGAACTGCTTCTGGCGCCGTGACGGCCAGCCGGTGTGGCAGGACGCACGCCTGTATGCCGATGAGCAGCGCGACTATGGGGTCGATGCTGCACTGGCAGCACGCTTTCTCGAGATCCTGGCGCGGCGCCTGGGGGTTGACCCGGCGCACCGCATTCCGGCCTATGAAGACCGTTTCTATTACCTGTGGCGCGAGCGGCGTTTGCCGATCAACGTCACCGCCGAAGACCCGCGCCTGGCCGACCCGCTGGAGCGCGAGCGCCTGCGCCGGGTATTCGAGCAGGGCCTGGACAAGGTGGTCGGCCATATCCTGCCGCTGGCCCGTGACAGTGATGAGCAAAACTGGATCAGCGGGCCCTGGTTCCTGCGTGACGGACATTGCCGTCTGATCCCAGGGGATTCGGCCATTGGCTTCCGCTTGCCACTGGATTCGCAGCCCTGGGTCAAGGAAGCCGACTACCCCTATGTCACCCCAGCCGACCCCTCACAGGCGTTTGCCCCGCTGCCGGCGATCACTCAGCTGCAGCGCCAGTTGCGTGGTGTATGGAATGGCAAGGCAAGCACCCGCAGCAAACCAGCGCTCAAGCAGTCGGCCGCCGATATCGTGCGTACCGCGCTGTGCGCCGAGCCGCGCGACGGCAAGCTGTACTTGTTTATGCCGCCGCTGACTACGCTGGAGGCCTACCTGGAACTGGTGGTGGCCATCGAGGCCAGCGCCGCCGAGCTGGACTGCCCGGTGATTCTCGAAGGCTACGAGCCGCCGAGCGACCCGCGCCTGGCGTTCTTCCGGGTGACCCCAGATCCGGGCGTGATCGAGGTGAATATCCACCCGGCTGCCAGCTGGAGCGAACTGGTCGAACGCACCGAGTTTCTCTACGAACAGGCCCGCCAGTGCCGCCTGACCAGCGAGAAGTTCATGATCGACGGTCGCCACACCGGCACCGGCGGCGGCAACCACTTCGTCCTGGGCGGCGCCACACCGGCGGATTCGCCGTTTCTGCGCCGTCCCGACCTGCTGCGCAGCCTGATCAGTTACTGGCACAACCACCCGTCGTTGTCCTACCTGTTCTCCGGCCTGTTTATCGGCCCGACCTCCCAGGCGCCACGGGTGGATGAAGCACGCAACGATGCGCTCTACGAGCTGGAAGTGGCCTTTGCCCAGTTCCCCGAGCAGGACCGCGAGTGCCCGCCCTGGCTGGTCGACCGCCTGCTGCGCAACCTGTTGGTGGATGTCACCGGTAACACCCACCGCGCCGAGTTCTGCATCGACAAGCTGTATTCGCCGGATTCCGCCTCCGGGCGCTTGGGCCTGCTTGAGTTGCGCGCCTTCGAGATGCCGCCCCATGCGCAGATGAGCCTGGCCCAGCAGTTGCTGCTGCGTGCCCTGGTCGCGCGCTTCTGGCAGGAGCCCTACACCCCGCCACGCCTGGTGCGCTGGGGTACCGAGCTGCATGATCGCTTCCTGCTGCCGCATTTTATCGAGCAGGATTTCGCCGACGTGCTGCAGGAGCTGGGTAGCTTCGGCTATCGCCTGCGCAGCGAATGGTTTGCCCCGCACCTGGAGTTCCGCTTTCCCAAGGCCGGTGACTTCAGCGTCAAGGGCATCGACCTGGAGCTGCGTCAGGCCCTGGAGCCTTGGCATGTACTGGGTGAGGAGGGTGCGCCGGGCGGCACGGTGCGTTATGTCGACTCGTCCCTGGAGCGTCTGCAGGTCAAGCTCAATGGCCTGCCGGCCGACCGCTACGTGTTGACCTGCAATGGCGTACCGGTGCCCTTGCGGCCCACTGGCAAGGTCGGCGAGTTCGTCGGCGGTGTGCGCTACCGTGCCTGGCAGCCGGCCAACTGCCTACAGCCGACTATCGGCGTGCATGCGCCGCTGATCTTTGACCTGGTCGATACCTGGATGAATCGCTCCCTGGGCGGTTGCCAGTATCATGTCGCCCACCCAGGCGGGCGCAACTACGACAGCTTGCCGGTCAACGCCTACGAGGCCGAGAGTCGGCGCCTGGCGCGTTTCTTCCGCGTCGGCCATACGCCAGGCAAACGCCCGCCTTTGCTGGCGATCAGCCATAATGAGAGCCCAATGACCCTGGATTTGCGCCACAGCTGAGTGGCGCCCCGCGTAGAAGCCCGGCCACGCCCGTGTCGACGCCCCTTGAGGGCGCGCACGGGCGTGCGTCGCAAGGGCCGCGTACCGATGATCTGCTGCCGAGACCTTGATGCCAGACTTGCTTGCCGACTACCCGCTGCCCGAGGCGGCCTACCATGAACTGCTCGACGCCCAGGGCCAGGTGCGGCCGCACTGGCGCCGACTGTTTGCCCAATTGCAACGCAGCAGCACCGCGCAGCTGAATCAGCGCCAAGCGCTGCTGGCCCGGCAGATCCAGGAAAACGGCGTGACCTACAACGTCTATGCCGACCCGGAAGGCGCTGATCGCCCCTGGGAACTCGACCTGCTGCCCAACCTGATTCCCGCCCACGAGTGGCAGCAGATCGCTGCCGGTGTGGCCCAGCGTGCCAGCCTGCTGAATGCGGTATTGGCCGATGTCTACGGGCCGCAGCAGTTGCTCGCCGATGGCCTGCTGCCGCCGGAGCTGGTGTTTGGCCACAACAACTACCTGTGGCCGTGCCAGGGCGTACAGCCGCCTGGCGGCACCTACCTGCACCTGTATGCGGTGGACCTGGCGCGTGCGCCCGATGGCCGTTGGTGGGTCACTGCCGATCGTACCCAGGCGCCTTCGGGCGCCGGTTACGCACTGGAGAACCGGCAAATTCTCTCGCGTGCCTTCCCGGACCTGTACCGCGACCTCGGCGTGCAGCACCTGGCTGGCTTCTTCCGTACCCTGCAGGACACCCTGGCGCGTCAGGCCCCGGCCGATGGCGAGCCGCCGCTGGTGGTGCTGCTGACGCCGGGGCGTTTCAACGAAAGTTATTTCGAGCACCTGTACCTGGCGCGCCAACTCGGTTATCCGTTGGTCGAGGGTAGCGACCTGACGGTGCGCGATGCCACTGTCTACCTCAAGACCCTGGCCGGTCTGCGTCGTGTGCATGCGGTGCTGCGCCGCCTGGACGACGACTTCTGCGACCCGCTGGAGCTGCGCACCGATTCCGCCCTGGGCGTGCCAGGCCTGCTCGAGGCGGTGCGTCAGGGCCGGGTGCTGGTGGCCAATGCCCTGGGCAGTGGCGTGCTGGAGTCGCCGGGCTTGCCGGGCTTTCTGCCGGCCATCGCCGAGAAGCTGCTGGGCACGCCGCTGCTGCTGCCGAGCATCGCCAGTTGGTGGTGCGGCGAGCCGCCAGTCCTCGAAGCGGCGCTGAAGAAACTGCCGGAGTTGCTGATTCGCCCGACCTTTCCGTCCCAGAGCTTCACTCCGGTGTTCGGCCGCGACCTCGATGCTGCGCAGCGCGAGGCCCTCAGCGAGCGCCTGCGGGCGCGCCCCTACGCCTATGTCGCCCAGGCCCTGGCGCAACTGTCCCAGGCGCCGGTGTGGCAGGCCGATGAGGCCAGCCTGCAGCCACGGGCCATCGGCATGCGAGTTTTCGCTGTGGCCAGCGCCGACGGTTACCGGGTGATGCCAGGCGGCCTGACCCGGGTGGCAGCCGATGCCGACGCCGAGGTGGTGTCGATGCAGCGTGGCGGGGCGAGCAAGGACACCTGGGTGCTCAGCGAGCGCCAGGTCAGTGGCGAACCCTGGCAGTGGCTGCGGCCATTGGGCGTCGCCGATCTGGTGCGCAGCGACCCCTTCCTGCCATCGCGCATGGTCGAGAACCTGTTCTGGTTCGGTCGCTACAGCGAGCGCTGTGAAGACAGCGCGCGGCTGCTGCGTATCATGCTGGCGCGCTACGTCGACGACGATGACGATCCCCAGGCCTTGCAGACCGCACTGGTGCTGGGCGAGCGCCTGGGCCTGCTACCCGAGGCGGACAGCGGCGAGCTGGATGAGCGCCTGCTCGAGGCCCTGCTTGGCGAGGAGTGGCCGGCCAGCCTGCGGGCCAACCTGCAACGCCTGCAGTGGACCGCCGGCAGCGTGCGCGGCAAGCTGTCCCAGGCCAACTGGCAAGCCCTGGTGGAGTTGCAGCGTGAGGCCCAGGAGCTGGATGCCGAGCACGGCGACTTCGGCGACCTGCTGGATTTTCTCAACCGCCTGCTGATGTCCCTGGCCGCACTCTCGGGCTTCGCCCTGGACGACATGACCCGCGACGATGGCTGGCGCTTCCTGATGATCGGGCGCTGCATCGAGCGCCTGCAGTTTATCTGCGACAGCGTCGCCGGCTTTCTGCGCAGCGGCGCGGCGCAGGACCAGTCCGCGCTGGAATGGCTGCTCGAACTGGGCAACAGTAGCATCACCTACCGCACCCGTTACCTGGCCTCGGCGCAGTTGATCCCGGTGCTCGACCTGTTGCTGCTGGATGAGCAGAACCCCCATTCAGTGCTGTTCCAGCTACGCACCCTGCTGCGCTCGCTGCAGCGCCTGGGTGAGCGTTTTGAGCTACCCGAGGAACAGGCCCTGGCGACGCTGGAGCAGCAGTTGTCGGCCTTCCAACTGAGTAGCCTGGAAAACCCGCTGTTTGGCAGCGAAGGTGTGGATGCCGTGCTCGACGGTCTGGCAGAACGGCTGGAAGCCATCGCCCAGGCGGCCAGCGAGACGTCAGATCGCCTTGGGCTGCGTTTTTTCGTTCACGTCGATGCCAGCCAGCGGACCCAGTCGTCATGACCAGCGCGCACTACCAGATTCTGCATGACACCCATTACCGCTATTCGGCGCCGGTTTCCCTGGCCCAGCAGTTGGCCCACTTGTGGCCGCGCGACTGCGCCTGGCAGCGCTGCCACCTGCGCCAACTGGAGGTCGGCCCGCAGCCGTGCCAGCGCCGCGATGCCCTCGACGTGCATGGCAACCCGCTGACCCGCCTGGTGTTCGAGCGTCCACACGACGAGCTCAAGGTCAGCGCGCGGCTGCAGGTCGAGGTGCTGGCGCGTGTTGCCCTGACGCTCGAAAATTCCCCGCCCTGGGAGCGTGCCTGCGCGCTGCTGACCTACAGCGGGCAGCCTTTGCCAGCGCCACTACTGGAGGCGGCGCGCTTTCGCTTCGAGTCGCCCTATGTGCGCTTGAAGCAGGCCTTCGTCGACTATGCCGAGGACTGCTTTCCGGCGGGGCGCCCGCTGCTGCTGGCGGTGCGTGCGCTGATGCAGAAGATCTTCACCGAGTTCACCTTCGACGCCGCCGCCACCCAAGTGGCGACGCCATTGTTGCAGGTGCTCGAAGAGCGTCGTGGGGTGTGCCAGGACTTCGCCCACCTGATGCTCGCCTGCCTGCGCTCGCGGGGTTTGTCGGCGCGTTACGTCAGCGGCTACCTGCTGACCCAGCCGCCACCCGGCCAGCCGCGGCTGATCGGCGCCGATGCCTCCCATGCCTGGATCTCGGTGTATTGCCCGCGCCAGGGCTGGGTCGACTTCGACCCGACCAATAACGTGCTACCGGCGTTGGAGCACATCACCCTGGCCTGGGGTCGGGATTTTGCCGATGTCTCACCGCTGCGCGGGGTGATCCTTGGCGGCGGCAGCCACGACCCGGAAGTCGAAGTGACGGTGCTGCCGCTGGCTGCCCCAGTTTAGGTACGCACGGCGCGCCATATTCGGCTGCCGCCACTTACCAGCGCCAATACCACGGCGCCGGCAAGGACGCCGAACAGGGCGCTGAGTAGCGTGGGGATAATGGCCGTCAGCAGGCCGTTGCCGGCGGCTGCGGCCACCTGCTCAATGGCGTGATGCACGGGTGCGATGCCGTGGGTGAGGATGCCGCCGCCGACCATAAACATCGCCGCGGTACCGACCACCGAGAGGGTTTTCATCAGGTAGGGTGCGGTGGCGAGAATGCCATGGCCGATGGCCTGGGCAGACTTGCTGCCGCGCTGGCTGAGGTACAGGCCGGCATCGTCGAGTTTGACGATACCCGCCACCAGACCATACACGCCCACGGTCATCAGCAGTGCGATACCCACCAGCACCACCACCTGGGAGAAAAACGCCGCACCCGCGACTATGCCCAGGGTAATGGCGATGATCTCGGCCGAGAGAATAAAGTCGGTGCGTACCGCGCCGCGAATCTTGTCCTGCTCGAACGCCACCAGGTCGACGTGTTCATCTGCCGCTGCCGCACGCAGGCGCTGATCTGCATCTGTATCTTCGGCAGCGGAATGCAGGTAACGGTGGGCGAGCTTTTCAAAGCCCTCGTAGCAGAGAAAGGCGCCGCCGAGCATCAGCAGCGGGGTAACGGCCCAAGGGGCAATGGCGCTAATCAGCAGCGCCGCCGGCACCAGAATCGCCTTGTTGCGCAAGGAACCCTTGGCCACCGCCCAGACCACCGGCAGCTCGCGATCGGCGCGCACGCCGGTAACCTGCTGGGCATTCAGCGCCAGATCATCACCGAGCACTCCGGCGGACTTCTTCGCCGCCACTTTGGTCATCAGGGCGACATCGTCCAGCACCGTGGCGATGTCATCGAGCAGGGTCAACAGGCTAGCGCCGGCCATGGGAAAAATCCTTCTAAGGGAGAGTGTCAGACCGCAGTTCAGGGCGTCTGTTTGCTTGGCTTTGCCGAATCATGGCTGAGCAATGTGTCAGCCCCATTTGGGCAGAGCAGTCGGGCGCCAGTCATGCAATTGGCTGACCAGTTCAGCCGGCGTTTGTGCCAACTGCAGCATGGCCCGGTGCGGCGCGCGGACGAACTGTTCGGTAACCAGGTGATCGAGAAACTCGCCCAGACGGCTATAGAAACCGTTGACGTCGAGCAGGCGTAGGGTCTGTTCCCGTTTCGTCCCGAGCCGCGTTGCTGCGCAAAATCTCGCCAGGCTAGGCGGAGGACGCAGGGAATGGTTGTTCCCTTGCCAAGTCCTCCAACAACGCATGGCGAGATTTTGCGCGCAACCCGAAGGGCCGGGCCAGTTTTAGCGCGATGCTGCGTTTCTCGATGGCTCATTTAGCTCACTAAACTTCGCATCTCGTGCCTTGCCTCGCGCTAAAACGGGCTCCGGCGCGGCCGCGAGCGAAACGGGAACAGACCCTAGGATTTTGCGTGGTAGCCGAGTTGACCCCAGGTCCACACCTCGAACAGCTCTTCCAGGGTGCCCAGGCCGCCTGGCAGGGCGATAAAGGCATCGCTGAGTTCGGCCATGCGCGCCTTGCGCGCGTGCATGCCATCGACCACTTCCAGGCGGGTCAGGCCGCTGTGGCCCACTTCGGCGCGTTTCAGGCTTTGCGGGATGATGCCGATCACTTCACCGCCGGCAGCCAGAGCGGCATCAGCCACTACGCCCATCAGGCCAACGGCACCGCCGCCGTAGACCAGGCGAATGCCCTGTTCTGCCAGGTAGCGGCCCAGGTGCTCGGCCGCAGCCCGATACTCGGGATTCGCGCCGGGGCTGGCGCCGCAGAACACACAGATCGATTGCAAGGCCATCATTAACTCCCGGTTGTGCGAGTGTCGCGCAGCAGGGTAGCGAGGTTGCCCGCTTTTGCCTATGTGAGTCAGTCGAGTGTGCTGCCGCTGGCGCCACCGGCATAGGCGACGAGCAAACTGTGTAACAGATCATTGATAAACATGGCCGTTGCTCCTGAGTTAGTGTCGCGACTCTACGCCTTGCTCGGCGCTCTGCACCGTTGATTGTGTGCATCGCAACGATAGGCGCCACGGGCATTACAGCTGACCCAGCGAGGTACTGAGGGTGCGATCTATTTCTTCATCCTGAGCATTTATCAAACGATCACCTGGGGCGCGGCCTGTTGCCGCAGGGCATAGGAACCGGGACGCTTGCGGTGCACTCTAAGCAACGAGGCCATTTGCCTCACTGCCCAGGAGACTCACATGATTCGCAAGTTTGTTGTCGCATCGTTGCTCGCCCTCTCCAGTGCCCCTCTGCTCGCTGCCGAGTGTGCTGTAGATGTGCAAGCCACAGACCAGATGACCTTCGATACCAAAGAGATCGCGGTCAGCAAAAGCTGCAAGACCTTCACCGTTAACCTGAAACACTCGGGTTCTCTGCCCAAGGCCTCCATGGGCCATAACTGGGTGCTGAGCAAGACTGCCGACGCCCCGGCTATTGCCGCCGACGGCATTGGTGCTGGCCTGGACAAGGGCTACCTGAAAGACGGCGACACCCGCGTTATCGCCCACACCAAAATGATCGGTGGCGGCGAGTCCGACTCGGTGACCTTCGACGTAGCCAAGCTGACTGCCGGCGAAGCCTACCAGTTCTTCTGCTCCTTCCCGGGGCATGTCGCACTGATGAAAGGCAATCTGAAACTGGTCGACTGAACCAGACGCCTGCAGGGACAAAAGCCGCTTCTTACAAGCGGCTTTTTGCTGGGCGCTAGGGTCTGTTCCCGTTTCGTTCGCGGCCGCGCCGGAGCCAGTTTTTGCGCGAGGCCAGGCACGAGATGCGAAGTTTAGCCAGCTAAATGAGCCATCGAGAAACGCAGCATCGCGCTAAAACTGGCCCGGCCCTGCGGGTTGCGCGCAAAATCTCGCCATGCGGTGTTGGAGGACTTGGCAAGGGAACGACGTGGACGGCGAGTCCATTCCCTGCGTCCTCCGCCTAGCGGAACGCCGCCCGGCCTGGCGAGATTTTTCGCAGCAACGCGGCTTGCGACGAAACGGGAAAAGACCCTCGTTATCCACTGCGGTTGTGCCGGCTTACCCCCAATCGCTGTGGGGCTGGCTGTGGATATCATGGGAGCAAGCCGCTGCAGGCTCGGCAGCACTAGGCGTTGCGCTGCCTGGTTGTTTTTTGATCGATGATCTCAGGTGGGGGAGCGGGGGGCGCAACGCTTATCCCCATTGCGTGTGCGCAGGGCTGTGGATAACCACTGGGCAGCTACCTGCAGACCAGTAACTGCGTGGTCTGTAGCGGGATGGTTACTTTATGACCAGGATTCGGCAGCGTGTCGGCACGCAGCTGCTGTCAAGATAAATCGCAGATTATTCAAGCACTTGGCGCGGTCGTAGGGCGGGTTATCCCCGAGGCTTGTGGGGCGATCTGTGGATAAGCTGCGCATGTCGCGCTGCAGCCCAGCAGTACCAAGGCGTTGCGCCGGTTGAGTGATTTTTGTACAGCGTTGCCCCGACGCAAGACGCCGGGGTACGCGCTGGGTCAGCTGGCCAGCAGCCAAACGCCGGTCAGGGCCGAAGCGGCACCCGCTACGCGCACCAGCGGGGCTGCAGCGCGGGGCAGGCTGCGCACCAGGGCATAGCCGGCGGCATGCAGAGCGGCGGTGGCGACCAGGAAGCCAACGGCATAGGTCCAGGGGCTGGCCAGGTTCGGCAGTTCCAGGCCGTGGGCGACGCCATGGGTCAGGGCGAACAGTGCGGTCAGGGCGATGGAGATCACCATCGGCAGGCGCACGGCCACCGCGACCAGCAGACCGAAGGCCAGGACCGAGGCGGCAATGCCGGTTTCCATCAGCGGGATTTCCAGGCCAGCGAAGCCGAGCATCCCGCCGGCCAGCATGCTGGCGACGAAGGTCAGCGGCAGCGCCCAGCGCGCCGCGCCGGATTGCTGAGCGGCCCACAGGCCGACGGCGAGCATGGCCAGCAGGTGGTCCAGACCAAATACCGGGTGGGCCAGGCCCGCCATCAGGCCTGAGTGGTCATGGCCTGGGTGGGCGAAAGCCAGCGCCGGGCTGAGCATCAGGCCGAGGGCGAGAAGGGGTTTGCGCAGGTTCATAAGGCTCTCCTTGACGTTAAGGGTTCAGGCGGCATTGAGCATGCCGTGGCGTTCGATAAAGGCGATGATCTGCTCCAGACCCTGGCCGATTTTCTGGTTGCTGAAGACGAAGGGCTTATCGCCGCGCATCTTCAGGGTGTCGCGCCCCATGACCTCCAGCGAGGCGCCGACCAGCGGGGCCAGGTCGACCTTGTTGATCACCAGCAGGTCCGATTTGCAAATGCCTGGACCGCCCTTGCGCGGCAGCTTGTCGCCGGCCGACACGTCGATCACGTAGATGGTCAGGTCCGATAGCTCCGGGCTAAAGGTGGCCGAAAGATTGTCGCCGCCGGACTCGACAATGATCAGGTCGAGGCCCGGAAAGCGTCGGTTGAGCTGGTCGACGGCTTCCAGGTTGATCGAGGCGTCTTCGCGGATCGCGGTGTGTGGGCAGCCGCCGGTTTCCACGCCGATGATCCGTTCCGGCGCCAGGGCCTCGTTGCGTACCAGAAACTGGGCGTCTTCCTGGGTGTAGATGTCGTTGGTGACCACGGCCAGGTTGTAGCGTTCGCGCAGGGCCAGGCACAGCGCCAGGGTCAGGGCGGTCTTGCCGGAACCGACCGGGCCGCCAATACCGACACGCAGGGGTTGGCTGTTCATCAGGATGTCTCTCCCATCAATCGTCTAAGGGTCGGTCGCCGTCTGGCGGCCGACAGTAAAAAAGGCTCACGAGCGGAACAGCCGGCTGTATTGGCGTTCATGGGCCATGCTCGCCAGGGCCAGGCCGAAGGCCGCGCTACCCCAGTGTTGTGGCGGGCAGGCCTGAGCCTCGCGCTGCGCCGTATCGAGTGTTGGCAGCAGGTGCGAGGTCAGGCGCTGAGCTGCCTGTTGGCCCAGGGGCAGAGTCTTCATCAGCACCGCCAGCTGGTTTTCCAGCCAGCCCCAGAGCCAGGCCGCCAGGGCGTCTTGCGGGCTGATTTGCCAGGTGCGTGCGGCCAGGGCCCAGCCCAGGGCAAGTCCGGGTTCCTCGACAGCCTCAAGCTGCTCACGAACCTGCTGTTCCAGCTCCGGCAGGCCATCGAGCAGTTGTTTGAGTGAGTAACCCATCTGCCGGCTTTCCAGGCGCAGTTCGCGGGTTTCGCGGCTGGCGCGATGTTGGGCGGCGAGTTCCTGCAGTTCTGCCCAGTCGCCGGCATGCGCGGCCTGGCAATGGGCGAGCAGCAGCGGCGCCTCGAAGCGCGCCAGATTGAGCAACAACTGGTCGCTTAGCCAGCACGCCGCCGAGGCTTCGTCTGCCACCAGGCCCTGTTCGACGGCCATTTCCAGGCCCTGGGAATAGCTATAGCCGCCAATTGGCAGTTGCGGGCTGGCCAGACGCAGCAGTGCCCAGGCACGGTTGGGGTTGCCGAGGGGTTCAGCAGCCATGATCAGTCCGCCCAGCGATGCTCATTTTCGTGCACCGAACTGATGCAGGCGCGGCGCGTAGCTGAATTCAGCGTCGCCAGCATGGGAGTGGTGATGACCACCGCCATAGGCACCTTGCTCGGGCTGGTAGGGCGCCTCGACCGTGCTGACCTCGGCGCCGAGTTGTTCGAGCATGGCTTTGAGCACGTAGTCATCCGGCAGGCGCAGCCAGCCGTGACCCAGTTGCAGGGCCACATGCCGGTTGCCCAGGTGATAGGCCGCGCGCATCAGCTCGAACGGGCTGCTGCAGGTGACGTGCAGCAGCTGCTCGGGGCGGGCGACCACCCGCACGATACGGCCATCTTCGGCTTGCAGGCATTCGCCGTCCTGCAAGGCGGGCTGGCCGCGCTCGAGAAACAGGCCGACTTCCTCGCCGCTGGCGCTAAAGCAGCGCAGGCGAGATTTGCTACGGGCCTCGAAGGTCAGGTGCAGTTCGGCATCCCAGGTGGGCTGGGCGGCGGTGCGGCGATGAATCACAAGCATGGGGACTTTCCGGCAGATCAATGGGACAGACAGAGCAAGTGCCTTGCCAAGGCGCTGAAGCGCCGTCCTGGTGCGGGCTGCACGCCGGCTGTGGCAAGAGTTGGGGCGTCGGTCAGGTTTTTACTGGTGCGCTATGCGGATTTCTGCACTGTTAAGGTGCGTTTTCCGGATTGCTGGCATTGCCATGCCCCAGACCCTGCCAGTGTTTGGCACCGATAAAGATAAAACGCAGTTGCTCGATCATCTTCGCTTGCGGCGTGAGGTGTGCCGGTAGGGTTTCGCGGGGCGGGTCGATCAGTTCGGGCAGGGTGGCGAAGACGGTCTTGACCACCAGATCGGCCAGGTGCGCCTGGGCGCGGCTGTCCAGGTGCTGCAGTTTGGGCATCAGCGCCAGGTCGGCAATCAGGTCGGCGGTAATGCGCTCGCGCAGCGCGCCCAGGGCCAGGCGTACCGGCAGTGAGCCACCGTACTGTTCTCGGGCAAGAAACAGAAATTGCGCGCGGTTGGCGGCCACGGCGTCGAGGAAGATGCGCACCGACGCATCGATAAGGCCGCCCAGTTCCAGCTCATGGTGGCGAACCTGGCGGATCGCTTCACGGAAGGTTTCGCCCACCTCGGCGACCAGCGCCAGGCCGAGTTCGTCCATGTCCTGAAAGTGCCGGTAAAAGCCGGTGGGTACGATGCCGGCAGTGCGTGCGACCTCGCGCAGGCTGAGGCTGCCAAAGCCGCGACCGCTGTCCATCAGGCTACGTGCGGCGTCCATCAGGGCATGACGGGTTTGCAGTTTTTGTTCGGCGCGCGGCTGCATTGCAAGACCTTGTCCGTGGCAGTGCGGCGCACTTTAACAAAGGCACTCGGGAGGCGTCGAACCGGTTTTAGTGTACGACTGTTGACTGAAAAGGGCGGTGCTGCCAATCTAGTGAACAGTTGTCCACTAGGTTTATCCACTAAGAGCTGAGCATGAAGCTGATTCCCCTGGCATGGGTGCGCTGTTTGACGCCGGCATTGCGTCCGCTGCGTGTTGCAGTGGACGGCGGTTGGTTGCGCGGCAGCGATCTGGACGCTTGCCTGGGTGTGGTGCATCCGTTGCTCAATGTGCAGCGGGTGATGGCGCAGGTGCTGGAGCGGCGCTGGGTGGCCGACGACATGCTGGCGCTGACGCTGCACGCCAATGGCCACTGGCGTGGGGCGCGGCCCGGCCAGCACCTGCAGCTTTATCTGGAGGTGGATGGGGTACGCCTGAGCCGCAGCTACAGCCTGACGGCCTGCAACGCGGATGGGCGTCTGGAGATTGCCGTGCAGCGCAAGGATGGCGGGCGGGTCTCAGCGCTGCTGGTCGAGCTCCTGGCGGTCGGCGATACCGTGGAGATCGGTGCAGTCGCTGGCGCACTGCACTGGCCGAGCCAGAGCCCGGGTGTGTTGCTGCTGGCTGCCGGCAGCGGCATCACGGCGCTGTTGGGCGTGCTGCGTGAGGCGCTGGCCCAGGGTTTTAGTGCGCCAGTCACGCTGCTGCATTACGTACGCACGCCCGGGCAGCGCGCCTTTGGCGAATTGCTGGAGCAGCTGCAGCAGCGCTACACCAATGTGCAGGTGCACGCGGTGTTCACTGATCCAGCCTGCAAGGCGGCAGACGGCACGGCCCATGGGCGCTTTGCCGCCGCGCATCTGGATCAGCTCGGGGTTACGGCAGTCGATCAGGTGCTGGCTTGTGGCCCGGCCGGTTTTGTCGAGCGGGTCAGTGCCTGGGCCCAGATCGCCGGGCTTGGCGAAGCGCTGCAGGTTGAGGCGTTCACCCCACCGCGTTTGCCGACAGTGCAGGACGCACGTCAGGCCGTGAGCCTGCGTTTCGCCCGCAGTCGCCAGCAGGCGACCGGGGATAACCAGCGCAGCCTGCTGGAGCAGGCCGAAGCCCATGGGTTGCGCCCGGCGTTCGGCTGTCGTCAGGGCATTTGCGCCAGTTGCACTTGCCTGCTGCTTGGCGGTGCGGTGCGCGACCTGCGCAGTGGCGCTGTGCTGCGTGAGCCCGGCCAACCCATCCGCCTGTGCGTCAGCGCACCCGTGGGTGATGTCGAAATCGACCTCTAGAGAGAGCACTGCCATGCGCATGGATAAAACCCTGTCTGCCTCCGAACTGGAGGCTTTTGGCGCGGAGCTCGACGCGCTGCGCCAGCGCACCCTGGCCGACCTCGGCGCGGCGGACGCGCGCTATATCCGCCGTGTGCGCGCGGCGGTACGGGCGTGCTGCTGGAGCGGCCGGGTATTGCTGATGGCTGGCTGGTTCCCGCCGACCTGGCTGCTCGGCACGCTGCTGTTGGCCCTGGGCAAGATTATCGAGAACATGGAGCTGGGTCACAACGTGATGCACGGCCAGTACGACTGGATGAACGACCCCAGCCTGGCCGGGCGCAGTTATGAGTGGGACATCGCCGGGCCGAGCGACTTCTGGCGGCACACTCATAACCATATTCACCACACCTACACCAACGTGCTGGGCATGGACGATGACGTCGGTTATGGCGTGGTGCGGCTATTCCCCGAGCAGCGCTGGAAGCCTTTTTATCGTTGGCAACCGCTGTGGGTGACGCTGCAGGCGCTGCTGTTCCAGTACGCGGTGGCGATCCAGCATCTGCGCCTGGACAAGGTCGCCAAGGGCAAACTGGCCTTTGACGAGGTGCGCCCGCTGCTCAAGGTCTTTGCCGCCAAGCTGCTGCGCCAATGGGGTAAGGACTACCTGATCTTTCCGCTCCTGGCGTTGCTGCTGGGCGCCAATGCGTTGGCTGTGCTGGCCGGTAACCTGGTGGCCAATCTGCTGCGCAACCTGTGGACCTTCATCGTGATTTTCTGCGGCCACTTTACCGAGCAGGCTGCGGTGTTTGCGCCCTCGGTGCTGGATGGTGAGACGTGCGGTCATTGGTACCTGCGCCAGTTGCGTGGCTCCAGTAACCTGCGTGGCGGACGCTTGTTGCATATCCTCACTGGCAACCTCAGTCACCAGATCGAGCACCACCTGTTCCCGGACCTGCCGGCGCGCCGCTACGCCAGCCTGGCGCGCGAGGTACAGGCCATCGCTACACGCTATGGCCAGGTCTACAACAGCGGCAGCCTGGCCCGGCAGTTCGCCAGTGTGATGCGCCGCATTTGGGTGTATCGCCTGCCCAGCACGGCGAGCTGATTAACAGGCTGTTGAAAAACTACCTACGTTGCCATCGCTGCGTTAAAAACAGGCCGGGACGCGGCGTCTCAAAATGCTCATTTACAACTCGTAAACTCGAGTGCGAGCCCAGTCCGTTTTTCGCCTGTTTTTGTGGGGCCGCCATCGGTATTGCGCTGGCTGCTTCGCCTACGTTTTCAACGGCCTGTTAACCCCGCAATGCAAAACGCCGCACCCTGGGGTGCGGCGTTTGCTTGCGCGCAGTGCGGCTTACAGGCCGTTGCCGCGAGCCCGTTCGCGGGCGTTGGTTTCCATCTGCTCGCAGGTCATAAAGCCCTTGCCATCGACCCGGTCTGCCGAGTTGAAGCTGACGTAATACGGCTGCTGATGACCATCCTTGTTAAGGACGTAGTTATTGCAGGTGCCCGGCAGCAGGGTGCGGCGCATTTCGCTGGAAGATGGGCCAGCCAGTTCGCTGACGCGGGCCTTGCTCATGTCCAGTTCGATCTGTTTGACCAGCGGTTCATTACGGTAGGTCAGGTAATCGATCGGGTTTTCCGGTTTGCCCGCACAGCCAGCCAGGGTGGCCAGCACACAGACGACACCCAGTGATTGCTTGTACATGGAGGCTTCCTTTTCTTGCACGTGGGGAGGGATAAACCTTGGAGCCCGGCGCGCGGGCGAAAGTTGCGCTTATTTTTCCGCGCTAACGGTCGCCTGGCCGTTGCGCCGCGGTTTATCCTGGCGCCCCTCAAGAGCGCGCCTTTCAGGCGATTGGCAGCGCTGGGCTAATCAAGGAGCATGGCGGCTGATGGTGGTTATCCAGGCGATTCTGCCGATTTTCGCGTTGATAGTGCTGGGCTACCTGCTGGGTTGGCGCAACGTGCTCAGTGGTGAATCGGCCGCCGGGCTGGCGGCCATTACCTTCAAGCTGTTTATGCCGACCCTGTTGTTTGCCGGCATCGCCAAGGCCCCGCTCGGTGAAGGGCTGTCGCCCTTGTTGTTGGTGGCCTATTTCGTGCCGGTGCTGCTGGTGTTTGCCTCGGTCAACCTGGTGGTGCACCTGCAGCGCGGCCAGGCGACCCCGTTGGGGCTGACGGCGGCATTTTCCAACAATGTGCTGGTGGGCATTCCGCTGGTAACCAGCCTGATGGGCTCCCAGGGGCTGGTCTATGTTTTCGCCATTCTGGTGTTTCACAGCCTCACGCTGTTTTCCCTGCACAGCCTGTACGCCGCCTTTGGTGGGCGGGAGCGGGTCAACGGGCTGGCGCTGCTGAAGAACCTGGCCAACCCGATGATCATTGGCCTGGCCCTGGGCGCGTTGCTCAACCTGTCCGGCCTGAGTGTGCCGGAGCCGCTGTGGCGGATGATCACCTGGCTGTCCCAGGCCGCGCTGCCCTGTGCATTGATCGTGCTGGGCGTCAGCCTGTCGCGCTATCGCCTGCGCCCCAGCCCCACCGCGCTGGGCGTGACGCTGGCCAAGCTGGTGCTGTTCCCGGCGCTGGTATGGTGGTTCAGCGCCTGGCTGCCCGGCCTCAACGACTCGGCGCGGATGGTGCTGGTGCTGCTGGCGGCCTGCCCGAGCGGGGTGAACATTCTGGCGTTCGCCAAGACCCCCGAAGACACTCGGCAGGTCAGCTCGGCGGTGTTTCTGTCCACCGTGCTGGCGGCGTTGACGCTGCCGTTATGGATGCTCTCACTGGGCTGAAGGCAGCGCCACGCTGGCAGCCTGGGAGTCGATGACTTCCCCGAGCAAGGGCTGGGGCTGGCGGCTGGGCATGGCCAGGGCATAGGGCGCAAGCAGGCTGAGGATCAGGCTGAGTGCGAGTGCGCGTTTCATGATGAAGTCCTCACGGGGTGTTTCAGGGGGCCTATGCTAGGTATTCCATGAAATATAAGAAGTTGAGCGTTCTGATAGTGTCCATTGACCGTCCTGATACAGAACATGCCGCTGCCTTTCGTCCACCTCCTTTATGACAGGGACGCTTCTATGCATCGCCCGGCAACTCCGCGTTATCCGTTGATCCTGGTTCCCGGTCTGCTCGGCTTTGTCCGCTTGCTGGGGTATTCCTACTGGTTCGGCATCATTCGCGCGCTGCGCCGCGAAGGGGCACAGGTGACTGCTGTGCTGGTCTCGCCAATTAACGCTACGCAGGTACGTGGCGAACAGTTGCTTGAGCGCATTGCCGAGGTCATGCGCGAAACGGGCGCACCGCGGGTGCATCTGATCGGCCATAGCCAGGGGGCGCTGACGGCGCGCTACGCCGCTGCCCTGCGGCCCGATTGGGTGGCCTCGGTGACCTCGGTGGCCGGGCCCAATCATGGCTCGGAGCTGGCGGATTTTCTCGCCCGCAAGGCGCCGCTCGACAGTTGGCGCGGCCGCCTGCTGGGCGCGTTATTGCGTGGGCTGGCGCGCTGCATGGGGTGGCTGGAAACCGGCTACCGTGGGCCGCGCCTACCAGTGGATGTGGCGGCGGCCGAGGGCTCGCTGACCAGTGAGGGGGTGGCGGCGTTCAACGCACGTTTTCCCCAGGGCTTGCCCGAGACCTGGGGCGGTGAAGGAGCGGCCGAGGTCAATGGTGTGCGCTATTACTCCTGGTCCGGCACCTTGCAACCCGGGCTCACCGACTGCGGCGGCAACCGCTTCGACGGCCCTAACCGGGCGTGCCGGTTGTTCGCCCGCACTTTTCAGCGCGAAGCGGGGCAGTGCGACGGCATGGTCGGTCGCTATAGCTCACACCTGGGTACGGTGATTGGCGACGATTTTCCGCTGGATCACTTCGATATCGTCAACCAGAGTTTCGGTCTGGTCGGTAAAGGCGCTGATCCGGTCGGGCTGTTTGTCGCCCATGCGCGGCGGCTATACGAGGCAGGCCTCTGACCGGTTCAGCCTGACGTGGCCGCTATCTGCACGCAATTACGGCCACTGCCTTTGGCCGCATAGAGCGCTTCATCAGCCTGGCGCATCAGCCAGGCCGGGGTGGTCTGGGGTGTTGGTACCGTCAGCGCCACGCCAATGCTCACTGTCACCATTGTCCGCTCGCCGGATGCACCATGCTCCAGGCCCAGGACCTCAATGGCGCTGCGGATGCGTTCGGCGATCTGCACGGCGGTGTCCAGGTCGGTATCGGTAAGCAGTACAGCGAATTCCTCGCCGCCCAGACGCGCGACCAGATCCTGGGCACGGCGCTGGGACTCTATGGCGGCGGCCACGGTGGCCAGGCAGATATCACCCTGCTGATGGCCGTAATGGTCGTTGTAGCGTTTGAAGTGGTCGATATCGATCATCAGCACACCAATGTGCCGCGCTCGCTGGGCTGCCTCTTGCCAGAGACGCTGGTAGACCTCGTCGAAGCGGCGTCGGTTAGGCAATTGGGTGAGCGAGTCCGTTTGCGATATATGCGTCAGTACCTGATTGCTTTCGTGCATCAGGCTGGCGCGCAGGCGCTCGCGCAACAGCAGCAGGTAGTTGTTGCGCTCGCTGATTTCGAGGCGATAGTTGGCGAATAAGGTGAAAACCGCCGTACCCAGGGTCGTGAGCAATGCGAATGTCTTGGCCTCAAGGGGCATCAGGGCGCTGGGCACAACATACAGGGCCATGATCAGCAGGCAGGCCAGGGTGGTGAGCAGCGCATACTTGAAGCGCAGGGCGATCACGATATTGCTGGCCAGCAGAATCAGGCAAAAGGAGAACGGGTCGAACATCGCAATGGACTGCGGCGAGAACGAGAAGATCAGCCCCGAGGTGGCCATGCCGAGCACGATGATCAGCGCCAGGCAGCCCTCCCTTTGCCAGCCGGGCGGTCCTGTGCGGACCCACAGCAGCGCGAGCATGCCAAAGCCGCTGACCAGGCCCAGGCGTAAGGCGGCAATGCCCCAGAATTGTGCCGGGCGCAGCAGGTAGTCGGCGATAAGAAAAGAGTCATAAATCAGCAGGCAAATCACGCCCGATATAAACAGCATCTGCGAGCGCTGGTCGCCAGTATCGGCCTCGAAGCGCTTCTCCAGATCATCGGGAAAGCGCAAACGGTACTGGCGCTCGCCCAGCGCCGCCTCGAGTTGCTCGTGCGGGGTAGGGTTGAGCATCGGCGTCTCCTGAAATGCCTTACTGGCTTACGGTCGGCTACTTGGCCCGTAACCCGTAAAAAGGTACTTGGGGGAGTGGCCTTGATCCTTGGCATTGCAACTGGGCAGAGCGCGCTTGAAAGCGCGCTGCCTGCCTACGCACGATAGTAGAGTAAGTCCTGGGCTGCTAGCGGGCTGCCAGGGAAACCAGCGCAAGGTGTCCGGTTTTTATCCACAGCAGACATCCGCACGCACTGTAGCTGCGCTGTTCGGTCAGTTGTGGCGTGCGGCGCCAGGTCCCCTTGGGGTAATCGCCATGGTCATCCCGGAAGTTGCCTTCGAGCACCAGTATTTCCTCACCGCGGCCATTCCCTGGCTGGGTGAAATGACTGCCAGGCGCACAGCGCAGCAGGCTGACCTGCTCATGGCCGTGCTGGTGCAGGGGCAAGACTTCAACACCCGGTGTCGAGCCTGGCGTCCACAGGGTACGGGTGGTGTCGATGACGACCGGGCTGTCGTCATCAAGGGCGAATTGGTAGAGCTTGACGAAGATCGTGCAGCCATCCTCGCTGAACGGCGCATGGGCTGTGCCGATGGGGTTGCGTACGTACGTCCCCGCCGGGTAATCACCGCGGGCATCGGAGAACACGCCCTCCAGCACCAGGTATTCTTCCCCGCCGGGGTGCTGGTGCTCGCTGAAGCGTGATCCGGGCGCGTAGCGCACCAGGGAGGTGGCGCGGGCCACCTCGTCGCCAATGCGATCAAGCAGGCAGCGTTCGACCCCGGCCATGGGCGAGGCCAGCCAAGGGCTGTCGCCGGGGCGGATCACCACCGGCTGGCTGAAATCGGCATGCAGGCGCATGGAGGCTCCCGTTCAGTTTTATTCCTGGGCGGCCTTGAGCGACTCGTAGGCCGGTGCGGCGTACAGGCCGATTTCTACAGCCAACTCCAGCACCCGTGGCAGGTCGCTGGTGTACACCAGTACGGCCTGGAGTTCGTCGTCCAGCGGTTCGCTGAAGTCCACCAGCACATAGCCGCCGGTTTCTGGCGAGAGGCTGGAGAGTTGCACCTGAATACGGTTGAGCGCCTTGAGCGGTTCGGTCTTGGCCAGTTGCTTGGCCTTGAGCACGAAGCTGACCTCTGGGCCGAAGGATTCGGTGATCTGCTGGAACAAGGCTTCATAGCTGTCAGCCTGGAACAGCACGGTCTCCGGCAGGCTGCCGACCACCACCCATTCACCCAGGGGAATGGGGAAGCTGTCGTCGTAGTTGATGTCCGGGTTGGTCGCCAGGAACGCTGCCGGGTCGGCATAGGCCTGGGCGGCTTCGTCGGCGATGCGAGTAATTTCGTCGTCGGCCATGCAGCCCGAGCTAATTTTGCTGATCAGTTCGTGGAGTTGGGCTTTCATGGCGTGTCCTGTGGTGCGGATAAAAGAGGCGAGCAGGATAGCAGACCGAGGGCCCTCTCCCGTTTGGTTCGTGTGCGACGAAACGGGGACAGCCTCTAATCCAGGCTGGCTTCGGCCAGGGTGGTGCTACGTGGAATACGGCTGGCATCCCAGCGTGTCGTCGCCCAGGCCAGTACTTCAGCGGGGCGCGCCTGGGCGAGGTGCGCATCACTGTCCTGGCCCAGGGCGCGCAAGGCACGCAGTAGCAGGGCGCTGGCCTGCTCGGCTGGGAGCGCTGGCGAGCGGTAGGTCTTACCCAGCTTGTGGCCATCGGGCTGGGTCAGCAGCGGGACGTGCAGGTAACGTGGCTGGGGCAGGCCAAGCAGCTCCTGCAGATAGAGTTGCCGTGGCGTGGAGTCCAGCAGGTCGGCGCCGCGTACGACATCGGTGATGCCCTGCCAGGCGTCGTCCAGCACCACGGCGAGCTGGTAGGCATGCAGGCCATCGCGGCGGCGAATCACGAAATCGCCCACCTCGCGGGCCAGGTCCTGGGCAAAGGTTCCCTGCACGCGGTCATTGAACCCGTAGCGTAGCGCCGGCACACGCAGGCGAATCGCTGCATCGCTCAGCCCGTGGTTCTGCTCGCGACAGGTGCCGGGGTAAAGGCCATTGCTGCCTTCGAGTTGCTTGCGCGAGCAGGTGCAGGCATAGGCCAGGCCCTGTTCGAGCCAGCGCTGCAGCACTTCGGCGTAGGCGTCGGTGCGCTGGCTCTGGCAGACCACCTCGGCGTCCCATTCAAAACCGTAGGCTTCAAGGGTCTGCAGGATCGCCGCCTGGGCGCCCGGCACTTCGCGCGGCGGGTCGAGGTCTTCCATGCGCACCAGCCAACGGCCGCCCACGGCGCGGGCGTCGAGGTAGGAAGTGAGGGCGGCGACCAGCGAGCCAAAATGCAAATAGCCGCTGGGGGTGGGGGCGAAGCGGCCGATGTAGGGCGGACGGTTCATGGGCAAGCCTTAGGTAGAAACAACAAGGGGTGCCGAAGCACCCCTTGTGGGTCGTCAGGCCGAAGCCTGGCGCGATGTACTGCACGGCCAATCAGGAACCGATCTGCTTTTCCTTGATTTCCGCCAGGGTTTTGCAGTCGATGCACAGGGTTGCGGTCGGGCGGGCTTCGAGGCGGCGAATGCCGATCTCTACACCACAGGAGTCGCACCAGCCGTAATCGTTGTCTTCGATCAGTTGCAGGGTTTCGTCGATTTTCTTGATCAGCTTGCGTTCACGGTCACGGGCGCGCAGTTCGAGGCTGAATTCCTCTTCCTGGCTGGCGCGATCGGCTGGATCGGGGAAGTTGGCTGCCTCGTCCTGCATGTGGTGTACGGTACGGTCGACTTCCTGCATCAGTTCCAGCTTCCACTTATTGAGGATGCCGGTGAAGTGGGCGCGCATCGGCTCACCCATGTATTCCTCGCCCTTTGTTTCTTTATAGGGCTCGAAACCACGAGTCAGTTGGCTGCTAGTTGCTTTTGCTTTGGTGGGCATGGATGACCGCCTCTCACTCTCTCTAATCCACTGCGCAGGATACTATCCTTTGCCGTTAATACTCGGCCCTGCGGCTGCAAGCGGGCGAACTTACCAGAACAACACCTGCCGCGCCACTCCCGGTTGTCGAGGTTGCTGCCGTTTGCCCCAGGCCTTGGGTAGAATCCGCGGCTCGACCCATTTCAAGGCCCTTTCATGCCCACGACCTACAGTGCCCGCAGTCGCGCCATCGAGCCGTTCCACGTCATGGCCTTGTTGGCCCGCGCCAATCAGTTGCAGGCCGATGGGCATGATGTGATTCACCTGGAGATCGGCGAGCCGGATTTCACCACCGCCGCGCCTATTATTGCCGCTGGCCAGGCTGCCCTGGCGGCTGGCCATACGCGCTATACCGCAGCCCGTGGTTTGCCCGCCCTACGTGAAGCGATTGCCGGGTTTTACGCCCAGCGTTACGGCGTGCAGGTTGATGCCGAGCGCATTCTGATCACCCCCGGCGGCTCGGGTTCATTGTTATTGGCCACCAGCCTGCTGGTCGATCCGGGCAAGCACTGGTTGCTGGCCGATCCGGGTTACCCGTGCAACCGACATTTTCTGCGCTTGGTCGAGGGCGCGGCGCAACTGGTGCCGGTTGGCCCCGAGGTGCGCTACCAACTGACTCCCGAATTGGTCGATCGGCATTGGGATAGCGACAGCGTCGGCGCGTTGGTCGCCTCGCCGGCCAACCCGACCGGTACGCTGCTCAGCCGCGAGCAACTGGGCGGGCTGTCCCAGGCGCTCAAGGCCCGTGGCGGGCACTTGGTAGTCGATGAGATCTACCACGGCCTGACTTACGGCTGCGACGCCGCCAGTGTGTTGGAGGTGGATGACGACGCCTTCGTGCTCAATAGTTTTTCCAAGTATTTCGGCATGACCGGTTGGCGCCTCGGCTGGCTGGTGGCGCCGCAGGCGGCGGTGGCCGATTTGGAGAAGCTTGCGCAAAACCTCTACATCAGTGCGCCGAGCATGGCCCAGCACGCCGCACTGGCCTGCTTCGAGCCCGCGACCCTGGGAATCCTCGAACAGCGCCGGCATGCCTTCGCCGCGCGTCGCGACTATCTCCTGCCGGCATTGCGCGCGCTGGGCTTCGGCATCGCCGTGGAACCGGAAGGCGCCTTCTATTTATATGCAGACATCAGCGCCTTTGGCGGCGATGCCTTCAGCTTCTGCCAGCACTTTCTGGAAACCGAGCATGTGGCCTTCACCCCAGGCCTGGATTTCGGTCGCTACCAGGCCGCGCACCATGTCCGTTTCGCCTACACCCAGGACCTGCCGCGCCTGGAGCAGGCGGTCGAGCGCATCGCCCGTGGGCTGAAGAGCTGGCGCGCCCGTGAAATTTGAGCCGCCGCTGCAGCAAGGGCGCTTGCTACGCCGCTACAAGCGCTTTCTCGCCGATATCGAAACTTCAACCGGCGAGTTGTTGACCCTGCATTGTCCAAATACCGGCTCGATGCTCAATTGCATGAGCGAGGGCGCGGCGGTCTGGTTCAGCCGTTCCAATGATCCCAAGCGCAAGCTGCCGGGCACCTGGGAGATCGGCGAGACGCCCCACGGGCGCCTGGCGCTGATCAACACTGCGCGCGCCAATACCTTGGTGGAGGAGGCCCTGCGCGCCGGGGTGATCAGTGAGCTGGACGGCTTCATCGGGTTGCGCCGCGAAGTGCCCTATGGTCAGGAGCGCAGCCGGGTGGACTTCTGCCTGGAGTACCCCGGTGGTACGGCCTTCGTCGAGGTCAAGAGCGTCACCCTGGGCTTTGCCGACAGCAGCGTGGCGGCCTTCCCCGATGCGCGCACCGAGCGTGGCGCAAAGCATCTGCGCGAGCTGGCGGCGCTGGCCCGCGCCGGGGTACGCGCAGTGCAGCTGTATTGCGTGAATCTCTCCGGTATCAGCGCCGTGCGCGCCGCCGAGGAGATCGACCCACAATATGCGGCAGCGCTACGCGAGGCGCGCTTGGCCGGCGTCGAAGTGCTGGCTTATGGTGTGGATATCAGCCCGGACGAGGTGCGGGTGGTACGCCGTTTAGAAGTGCTATAGAGCGTGTGGGAGGGGCTTTAGCCGCGACTCTTTCGGCGCTTGTAAGAGTTATCGCGAATAAAGGCTAGGGTTGTACCCAAATGCCGGTGGCGTCCTCACTGCAGGCAATGGCCTGCAGCCCCTGCCCGGCGCAGGGGCCGGCCACGCACTCACCGCTCTCGATCAGAAACAGCGCGCCATGGCGGGCGCACTGGATCAAGCTGCCGCTGTTGTCGAGAAACTGATCCGCTTGCCACTCCAGCGGCACTCCACGGTGCGGGCAGCGGTTGCGGTAGGCATACACCTGACCGGCCCGTCGTACAGCCAGCAGGTTCAGTTCATCGATAACGAAGCCCCGGCTCTGGCCTTCAGCCAGCTCGCCGGGGGTGCATAAGCGGATCATCGCGTGCTCCAGTAATGAAGCCGGATTATCGCGCAGGAAGAAGGGGGGCGCATCCTTGCGCAGATGAAACGCTAGAACTGCCAGGACGCCGATACGCGGAAGTTGCGCCCTGGCTCGCTGTAATAGTCATCCGGTTGCGCGCCAGTGCGGCTGCCCGTGTCCGGCACGTTGAGAGCGTTCCAGTACTGCTTGTCGAACAGGTTGAACAGGCCGGCTTGCAGACGGACGCCCTCCAGGACCGCCGGTTGCCAGAAGCCGGTGAGGTCGACCACGGCGTAGCCGGGCGCCTGGAAGTCGCCGTCGTTCTCGACCTTGTCGCGGCTGCGGGCGGCGGTCAGCATCAGGTCGGCGCCGTAGCGTTGCTGGGTGTAGCTCAGGCCGAGGGTGCCGGTGAGGGGAGCGACCGAGTTCAGGTGCTGGTCGGTTTCGCGGTCTTTGCCGACGGCCCAGGCCACCGATGTCCAGGCCTGCCAGGCCGGGGCGAATTGCCAGTGGGCGGTGCCTTCCGCGCCGTAGATGCGCACCTTGTTGCGGTTCTCCATGACTTCGAAGAAAGTCGGGAATTCGCCGGTCTGGAAACCGTAGTCCGCCTCGTTGGCGGTGATGCTGTCGATGAAGTTCTTGTAGCGGTTGTCGAACAGGCTGATGGAGCCGCCCAGGCGCTCGTTACCCAGGCGCGTGCCGACTTCATAGCCGGTGCTTTCCTCGGGTTTCAGGTTCGGGTTGCCGACCCGCGCGTAGCGCATGCCGGTGTTGATGAAGGTGCTGTACAGCTCGTTGACGTCGGGTGCCTTGAAGCCCTCTGCCCACTGGGCATAAAAGCTTGCCAACTCGTGGGCCTGCCAGTTCAGCAGCAGGCTGCCCGACCAGTTGGAGTCTTTGTTCTCGGTCAGCATCACGCTGTCGCCTGCCAGTACATAGCCGCTGGTGTTGCTATCGGGTTTGTAGGCATAGCGGTCGTAGCGCAGGCCGGGGGTCAGGGTCAGGGTATCGCTCAGGTCGATTTCGTCCTTCAGATACAGGGCGTAGAGCGTGCCCGGTGTTTTCGGCATTTCGGCCTGGTTGGTGTGCAGGTTCATGCAGGCGAAATAAATTCCTGTTGGCGTACCACCGGGCTGGAAGGGTGGCACCAGCACGCTTGGGCAGGCATCGTAGCCGCCGCTGTACTGCTGCGCCTCGATTCGGCTCGCCTCGCCACCCAGGGTCAGGTTGTGCTGGCCGACCTGTTTGCCCAGGCTGCTGTTGATGCCGTACTGGGTCTTCTCGATCTCATTGCTACGCCCGAACGGGCCGGCCAGGGTGCCGGCGCGGGTGGCGTCGACTTGGTCCTCGCGATAGACCTTTTGCCAGTAAACAACGGTCTCTGCCCAGTCGAGCAGGCCACTGGCGTCCTCGGCCTGGTAATGGTGGTCGAAGGACAGGCGCTTGCGCTCGTTGGTTTCGCGGGCGTCATAGTGATCGGGGTAGTTGGCCGTGCCCTGGTTGATTCGACTGTCCATGTCCTCTTCGCGCTCGAACCGCTCGGCGGTGATGCCCACGCGGTGACCGCCCTGCAGCTTCTGCTGCACCTTGACCAGCAGGCTGTGCTGGTCGGTGTCGCTGGGGTTGGGCTCGGTACGCTGGCTACCCAACGCATCGTCATGACCCATGTTTTCGCGCTCGTGCCCTTGCCGGCCACCGGCCTGCAGCAGCCAGGAGGTGTCGTTGAAACGCCCGGCCAGGGCGGCATTCAGGCCCCAGCTGCGGTCGGCGCTGTCGTAATCACTTTTGACCAGGCCGGCGAAGTCGTCTTCGGTGCCCAGGAGATCGTCTGGATTGAGGGTGCGTAACTGTAGCGCGCCACCGAGGGCTCCTGAACCCATCTGGCTGGAGTTGGCGCCGCGTACCACGTCGATCGATGACAGGCTCTGGAAGTCGATGCTGTCCAGGCCACCGTTGACCTCGCGCACAGCGTCGTTGAGCCAGGGCAGGCGAATGCCGTCGATGGTGGTCAGCACGCGGTCGCTGTCCAGGCCACGGATGTTGATGCTGTTGTTGTTGCGGTTATAGCTCACGCCGGGTTCGGCGCGGCGTGCGAGGTCGTCGAAGCTGCGGATCTGCCGCCGTTCAAGGGTATCGGCGTCGGTGCTGGTGGTAGTCGGCAGCGCCTGGGCAGCAGCAGTGGCGGTTACTTCCACATCCGGTAGCTCGGCGGGAGCGTCAGCCAGGACCAGAGAGGGGCAGAGCAGCAGGGCAAGCCAGGGGCGGCGGGTGAACGGTGGGCGAATCAGCATCGTCATGACTCCAGTGCGTGGGGGCAGCTCTGCGGCTGTTGGTTGGCAATGGCGCAAAACGGTAACCAGATTAATTCTCGGATGCAAATACTTCTCATATAGATTATTTTGTTTGGGTTTTGATACGACTGCCCAGGCCGCAGTCGCCCCAGGCCTTGAGAGAGGAAGCGTTCCGATGAATACCGCATACACCGCCGCCGTGCAGGTGGCCGATCTGTATCAACGCTGGCAGGCCCTGCGCCATGAGCAGCCGCGTTTACGCGCCCGCGAGGCGGCCGCCGCGCTGGGCGTCAGCGAAGCCGAGCTGACTGCCAGCCGGTTGGGCGTGGATGCCGTGCGCCTGCGCCCGGACTGGGCCGAGTTGCTGCCGGCGCTGGGTGAACTGGGTCGGGTGATGGTGCTGACGCGTAATGAGCACTGTGTTCATGAGCGCAAAGGCCTGTACCGCGAGGTCAGCGTCAGCGCTAACGGGCAGATGGGGTTGGTGGTGTCGGCCGATATCGATCTGCGGCTGTTCCTCGGCGGCTGGGCCAGCGTGTTTGCTGTGGCCGAGCAAACCGCCAACGGTATGCTGCGCAGCCTGCAGGTGTTTGATCGTCAGGGCGTTGCGGTGCACAAGGTCTACCTGACCGAAGACAGCCACGTGTCGGCCTGGGCGCCGTTGCTGACGCGCTTCGCTGCGGCCGAGCAAAGTCCTGAACTGGCCCTGCAGCCGCTGCCTGCAGCGCCGCTGCACAAGGCCGACGAGCAGATCGACCAGCAGGCTCTGCGCGATGGTTGGGCGGCACTGAAGGACACCCACCACTTTTTCGCCTTGCTGAAAAAGCACGAGGTCGCGCGGACCCAGGCTTTGCGCCTGGCGGGCAGCCAGTGGGCTGAGCCGCTGGACACCCGCGAATTGCCCCGGCTGATGGAGCAGGCGGGCGCCGGTGAGGTGCCGATCATGGTGTTTGTCGGCAACCGCCACTGCATCCAGATCCACACCGGGCCGGTGCGCAACCTGCGTTGGATGGACACTTGGTTCAACGTTCTTGACCCTGACTTCAACCTGCACCTGCAGACCGCCGGGGTGGTCGAACTCTGGCGCGTGCGCAAGCCCAGCGTGGACGGGGTGATCACCAGCCTGGAGGCTTTCGACGCCGACGGCGAACTGGTGGTCCAGCTATTCGGCGCGCGTAAACCGGGTATGGCCGAGCGCGACGATTGGCGCGAATTGGCCGAGGCCTTGCCGGTTCTGGGCTGAGCCCTGTGTGCCCGCCGCCATGCTTGGCGGCGGGCTTTGCTTATTTATAAGGAGCCCTGACCATGCGTCTTGCGCAGATACTCGGCGGCCTGGCAGCCGTTTTGTTGTTCCCGAATCAGGTGCTGGCGGCCGAGCCGTTGCCGCAGCGCTGGGTCAGTGCTGGCGGCGCGCTCAGCGAGTGGGTGGTCGAACTGGGCGGAGAAGCCCGTTTGGTCGGGGTCGACACCACCAGCCTGCATCCGGCGTCGCTCAGCCGTTTGCCGAGCATTGGTTACCAGCGCCAACTGGCCGCCGAGGGCATTCTCAGCCTGCAGCCGCAATTGTTGCTGGGCACTGAAGAGATGGGCCCGCCACCGGTCTTGGCGCAGCTAAAGGCCGCAGGGGTGCAGGTCGAGGTGCTGCCGTCTACGCCGGATCTTTCTACCCTGGCCGCCAACCTGCAGCGCATCGGTACGCTGCTGGGCGAGCCGCAACGTGCCAGCGCGCGTTTTGACGCCTACCGCGAACAGCTGCAGCGCCAGGCTGATTGGCTCGCGCAGGCACAGCAGCCGGCGCCGCGCGTACTGTTGGTGGTCGGCCATGCCGGCGGTAGTCCGCTGGCGGCAGGGCGGGGCACGGCGGGTGCCTGGCTGGTCGAGCAGGCCGGCGGGCGTAATCTGCCCGAGCATGAGGGCTACAAAACCCTGTCCACCGAGGCTTTGCTGGCCCTGGACCCCGAGGTGCTGGTGATCGCCGATCGGCGTCTGAAAGGTGATGCTGCGCGCGACGCGCTGTTGGCGCAGAACCCGGCTCTGGCGGCCACCACGGCCGCGCGTACGGGGCGCCTGCTGACGCTGGACCCGACCCTGCTGGTCGGTGGCCTGGGGCCGCGTGTACCGGATGGGCTGGCGGCCATGTCCGCAGCCTTTTATCCTGCCCGCCAGCCCCTTACCGCCGAAGCCTCGCCTAAGCCATGAAGCCCGTTCTTACACCGCGCTCACTGTTTATTGCACTGGGCCTGTTGCTCGCGCTTGCGCTCTGGTTGTCCCTGGCCCTGGGGCCGGTCAGCCTGCCGCTGCTCGATACGCTGCAGGCGGCGCTGCGCCTGCTCGGGGCGCCGCTTGGCGGTGCCGAATTGGATCAGGCTGAGTTGATTCTCGGGCAGATTCGTTTGCCGCGTACCTTGCTGGGCCTGGCGGTGGGCGCCGTGCTGGCGCTCTGTGGCGTGGCCATGCAGGGGCTGTTTCGCAACCCGCTGGCTGACCCCGGACTGGTCGGGGTGTCCAGCGGCGCCGCATTGGGTGCGGCGGTGGCGATAGTCGGCGGCGCTGCCTTGGGCGGCCTACCGCAGGTCTACGCTCCTTATCTGCTGTCGCTCTGCGCGTTTGCCGGCGGCCTGGGGGTGACGGCGTTGGTCTACCGTCTCGGCCGGCGCGATGGCCAAACCAGTGTCACCACCATGCTGCTGGCCGGCATTGCCCTGAATGCCCTGGCGTTCGCCTGCATCGGCCTGTTCACCTACCTGGCCGATGACGCCACCCTGCGTACCCTGACGTTCTGGAACCTGGGTAGCCTCAATGGCGCCAGCTACAGCCGGTTGTGGCCGCTGCTGCTGGTCACTCTGGCGGTGGCGCTGTGGCTGCCGCGCCGGGCCAAGGCGCTGAACGCCCTGCTGCTGGGCGAGTCGGAAGCGCGTCACCTGGGCTTTGCCGTGGAGCGGCTCAAGCGTGAGCTGGTGTTCTGCACCGCCCTGGGCGTGGGCGCAGCTGTGGCGGCGGCAGGGATGATCGGCTTTATCGGTTTGGTCGTGCCGCACCTGGTGCGCCTGCTGGTCGGGCCGGATCACCGGGTGTTGCTGCCCGCTTCGGCACTGGCTGGCGCCAGCCTGTTGCTGTTCGCCGATTTGATCGCCCGTTTGCTGCTGGCCCCGGCCGAGCTGCCGATCGGCATCGTCACGGCGTTGCTCGGTGCGCCATTCTTCCTCTATCTGCTGTTGCGAGGGCGCACCTGATGCTGCGTGTCGAGAACCTGGCGGTAAAGCGCGGGCCCTGCACGGTGCTGGCGGAGGTCGATCTGGCGCTGCTGCCCGGCGAAGTGCTGGGCGTGCTCGGCCCCAATGGCGCCGGCAAGAGCACGCTGCTCGGCGCGCTTAGCGGCGAGTTGCCGGTGGCGCAGGGGCAGGTCTGGCTCGGCCAGCAGGCCCTGGCGGACTGGAACCCGGTCGAGCGCGCGCAACGCCTGGCCGTATTGCCGCAGACCTCGACGCTGAGCTTCGCCTTCAGTGTCGAGGCGGTCGTCGGCATGGGCCGGCTGCCCCATGCCAGCGGTCAGCAGCGCGATGCGCAGATCGTCGGCGAGGCGTTGGCCGCCGCCGATGCCAGCCACCTGGCCGGGCGCAGCTACCTGGCGCTGTCCGGCGGTGAGCGCCAGCGCGTGCACCTGGCGCGGGTGCTGGCGCAGCTCTGGCCAGGGGCGGCGGGGCAGGTGCTGTTGCTCGATGAGCCGACTTCGATGCTCGACCCACTGCACCAGCACACCACCTTGCAGGCAGTGCGGCGCTTTGCCGAGCAGGGCGCCGCGGTGCTGGTGATCGTGCATGACCTGAACCTCGCGGCCCGCTATTGTGATCGCCTGCTCCTGCTGCGCGAGGGCCGTCCCTACGCGCTCGGCAGCCCGGAGCAAGTGCTGCGTGCCGAACCGCTGCAGGCGGTTTTCGGTCTGGATGTCCTGGTGCAGCAACACCCGGAGCGCGGCCACCCGTTGATCATTGCTCGCTGAGGGTTTGCCATGCGCCTGTTGTCGTTCGTCCTGTTGCTCTGTTTGGCCGGCTGCCAGGCACATCTGCCGGCACTGCCCGCGTGGCAGTTGCCAAGCGAGGGGCAGGCGCCCGGTGTTGGGCAGATCATCGATCTGCGCAGCGGCCAGGCCCTGAGCCCGGCGCAACTGGTCGAGCAATTGGCTGACGCGCCGCAGGTTTTGGTCGGTGAGCGGCATGACAACCCCGACCACCACGCCCTGCAACTCTGGTTGTTACAGGCCCTGGCCAGTCAGCGCGGGCAGGGCAGCCTGCTGCTGGAAATGCTCACGCCAAGCCAGCAGGCCCAGGTCGATGGCGTGCGCCCAACACTGGCGCGGGGCGAGGCGGTGACTGATCTAGCCGCCGCGCTGAGCTGGGAGAAGGGCTGGGATTGGGCGCTGTACGGCCCCGTGGTGCGGTATGCCCTGGCGCAGCCTTACCCGTTGCGGGCGGCCAACCTGGACCGTGCCGAGGTCATGGCTATCTACCGTGCCGTGCCGCCGCTCAAGGGCGCCGCGGCGAGTGCGCCCGCTGTGCGCGAGGCGCTGCTGGCGCAGATTCGCACCTCACACTGCGACCTGCTGCCTGAAAGCCAGTTGCCCGCCATGCTCGCCGTGCAGCAGCAGCGCGACCTGCGCATGGCGCAAGCGCTGCAGGCAGCCGCGACGCCGAGCCTGCTATTTGCCGGGGCTTACCATGTGCGGCGTGACCTCGGCGCGCCGCTGCATTTGCGTGATCTTGGTCTGCCCGCCGACGAACGGGTACTGATCCTCGCCGAAGCCGGCAAACCGGTCAGTGCGGCCATGGCTGACTATGTCTGGTACACCCCAGGCGTGGCCGAACAGGACCTCTGCGCCCAGCTGCGGCGCTGATTTTTACCTGCCCGGCGAGCCGCTGTCCGCCGTCCAGCGCCTAGCCCCTGCGCACTTTCAACGCCTTCGCAAGGCAATGACTGATTTCGGTGCGTGGGCGCACCAAAAAAATACCTGTTTGACAAGTTTTCAGGTTTTGGCGCAGATTATTGCCATGCCAAACGTTTGCTACACGCTGAATGTCGGGCTAACACTCTAAAAAACAACAATTTTTCAGGCGGCCTGAAATCCTTTTTTCAAGTTGGCGCGGCACTTGCTGTAGCTGACCGACAAGACAGGTTTCGAAGACGCCCGGAGTGCTCATGACGCATACCCCCATCACCGCTTCGCAGGTCGCTACGCTGCTCGATGCAGCCCGCCAGGCCAGCACCCGCGCCTATTGCCGCTACTCCGATTTTCCCGTCGGAGCCGCGCTGCTGACCCATGACGATCGCCTTATCACAGGCTGCAACGTGGAAAACGCCTCGTTCGGCCTGACCAACTGCGCCGAGCGCAGCGCGCTCTTCGCCGCCATCAGTCAGGGTTACGCCCCGCGCAGTTTCAAGGCGCTGGTGGTGTATGCACCCAAGGTCGAGCTGATCAGCCCCTGCGGCGCCTGTCGCCAGGTGATCAGCGAGCTGCTCGAGGCCGATTGCCCGGTGTATTGCTGCGGCAGCGATGACAGCCAGATGCGCCAGTGGCGCACCGATGAGCTGCTACCCGGCGCTTTCAGCTTTCCCTGAATCTACCTTCGGGCTGCCCCACGCAGCTCGCCCCTATCGTCTATTGCCCTGTAGCGGGAGCCCTGCGCCATGAGTTTGATCGGCATCGTCGTGTTGTTGCTTGTTGCCATCGCCTTTTCCAGTAACCGACGGGCCATTCGCCCACGGACGGTGATCGGCGCCTTTCTGATTCAGGCTGGTCTGGGCGCCTTCGTGCTCTACGTGCCCTGGGGGCAGGAAGTGCTGCTCAACTTGTCCGGTGCTGTGTCGGCGCTGCAGAGCGCGGCCAACGAAGGCATCGCCTTTCTGTTTGGCGGTTTGGCCGGTGACAAAATGTTTGAAGTCTTCGGCGGCGGTGGTTTTGTTTTCGCCATTCGCGTGCTGCCGCTGATTGTGTTCTTCAGTGCCTTTATCGCAGTGCTCTACTACCTGGGGGTAATGACCCTGATTATCCGGGTGATCGGCGGCGCCCTGCGCTGGGTGTTGGGCACCAGTCGTACGGAGTCGATGTCGGCCACCGCCAATATCTTTGTCGGCCAGACCGAAGCGCCGCTGGTGGTGCGCCCCTTTATCCCGCGCATGACCCGCTCGGAACTGTTCGCGGTCATGGTCGGTGGCTTGGCCTCGGTCGCCGGCTCGGTGTTGATCGGCTATGCCAGCCTGGGTGTCGAACTCAAGTACCTGATCGCCGCCAGCTTCATGGCAGCCCCGGGTGGATTGCTGATGGCCAAGCTGATGGAGCCGGAGACCAGCAAGCCGCATGACGATCCCAGTGACTTGCAGCAAGGTGAAGACGAGCGTCCGACCAATGTGCTCGATGCGGCCGCCAGCGGTGCTTCCAGTGGCTTGATGCTGGCGCTCAACGTCGGCGCCATGCTGTTGGTGTTTATCGCCCTGATTGCCGTGCTCAACGGTTTGCTGGGCTGGTTCGGCGGCCTGGTCGGCTACCCACAGGTAAGCCTGCAGGGGCTGCTCGGTTACCTGTTCGCACCGCTGGCCTTCGTCATCGGCGTGCCCTGGGGCGAAGCGGTTCAGGCCGGCAGTTTTATCGGCCAGAAACTGGTGCTTAACGAGTTTGTCGCCTACATCGATTTCGCCCGTTACATCGATCCGGCCAAAGCGCTGGAGAGCGGTGTGCAGGTGCTCTCGGCGCAAACCCAGGTCATCGTCACCTTTGCCTTGTGCGGCTTCGCCAACCTGTCCTCGATCGGCATCCTCCTCGGCGGCCTTGGCGTGATGGCGCCGACTCGGCGCAAGGAGCTGGCTGAGTTGGGCCTCAAGGCGGTGCTCGCCGGCACCCTGTCCAACCTGATGAGCGCGGCGTTGGCCGGCCTGTTCGTTTCACTTTAAGCGGGGCGCTCGCCCCACAGTCACCCCTGGTCACCGTTCAGGCCTCACTCGAGGCCTGCGGGAACCCTTTGCCCCACGGTCGCCCAAGCGGGCGCTATATCACTCGCGAGAAAGGAGAGTCCGATGTCCATTACCCGTCATACCGCTGTACCGTCCCTGGGCCAGGGCGCTCGCTGGCTGGGTTGTGCCACTGCACTGGCGGTGAGCCCGCAGGTGCTGGCCGATGCGTTCGAGCCAGTGTGGTCGTTCCGTAACGTGTCGCTCAATTACCTGGACTGGTCCAAGGGCACCGAAGACCGTACGGCCAGCAACGCCGCGAAAGGCGATTTCTTCTTCCTCGAAGTGGAAGGCGGGGTGGGCTTTACCTGGGGTGAGTTCTACGGCTTTGCCGACTGGGAAAACCCGGGCAACAAGAAGCGCGAGGACGATGGCCGCGACCAGCGCCGCAGCGCTGCCAAGATCACCTCGCACCTGTACTTGGGCGAGTCGCCGTTTTCCGTCTACCTGCATGTCTACGATTTTCGTGACCCCGGCTATGACGGGCGCGAGCAGGACCAGGTCGTCGGCCTGGGCTATCGCCACACCTTCGACAATGGCCTGTGGTTCAAGCCGTTTCTTGGCGTCGCCCACGTCAACAGCGCCAACTACAGCGGGATGAACGGTTACATGGCAGGCTGGGTGGCCGGTTACGATTTCACCGTGATGGAGCAGAAACTCAGTGTCACCAACTGGCATGAGCTGACCTTCGACCGTGATGACGACTATGTCAGCGAGAACTACGTCAACGGCAGCGCCGGCAAAATGGGTAATAACGGCGCGGTCTCGCTCTGGTGGCACCCCGTGTCGGCCATCACCGCCGGCGTGCAGTACCGTTACTCGATGAACAAGCTTGGCACCCCGGACGATTACCAGAACGCGATGATCTATACCCTCAAATATAATTTCTGATGCCGCCACCCGCCCTCCGGCGGGTGTCTTTGCCACTGCCGAGAATTTGCCATGACTGCCGATCAAACCCTGGCCCAGCAGGCCGTTGCGCTGCTCGACCTGACTTCCCTCAACGCCGACGACGACGAGGCGCGCATCATCGCCCTGTGCCAGCGGGCGCTCAGCCCAGCCGGCACGGTGGCGGCGGTGTGCGTCTACCCAGCGTTCGTCGCGCTGGCGCGGCGCACCCTGGATGAGCTGGGCGGCGCAGCCGTGCGGGTGGCGACTGTGACCAACTTCCCGGCGGGGGCGGCGGATGTCGAGGCTGCCGCTGCACAAACCGCTGCTGCAGTAGCAGCGGGCGCCGACGAAGTAGATGTGGTCTACCCCTATCGCGCGTTACTGGCGGGCGATGCCGCCGTGGGCCGCGCCCTGGTGGCCGCTTGTCGGGCGGCGTGCGGTAGCCGCGTACTGCTCAAGGTGATTCTGGAAACCGGCGAGTTGCAGGACCCCGCGCTGATCCGTCAGGCCAGCCTGGATGCTATCGATGCGGGCGCCGACTTTATCAAGACCAGCACTGGCAAGGTGGCTGTCAACGCCACCGCCGAGGCGGCGCGGATCATGCTCGCGGCGATTGTCGAGCGTGGTGCGCAGGTGGGCTTCAAACCGGCCGGGGGCATCCGCACCCTGGCCGATGCGCGGCTGTATATCGACTTGGCGGGCGAGATCCTGGGTGCCGACTGGGTCACGCCGGCGCACCTGCGTCTCGGTGCATCCAGCCTGCTGGATGATCTGTTGGCGACCTTGGGCCAGGCAGCGGCAGCGGGGCACCACAGTGGCTACTGAGCTGTGGCTGGCCCAGGAAGTGATTGGCCAGAAGCGCGACGGCCAGGTGCTCGCGGCGGCGGATATCCAGCGGTTTGTCGAAGGTATTACCGACGGCAGCGTGGGCGAGGGGCAGATGGCCGCCTTTGCCATGGCCGTGCTGCTCAAGGGCATGACGGTCGCCGAACGTATCGCGCTGACCTGCGCCATGCGTGACTCCGGCCAGGTGCTGCAGTGGCAGTTGCCCGGCCCGGTGGTGGACAAGCACTCCACCGGCGGCGTCGGTGATCTGGTCAGCCTGGTCCTGGCACCGCTGCTGGCCGCCTGTGGCTGCTATGTGCCGATGATTTCCGGGCGTGGCCTGGGCCACACCGGCGGCACCCTGGATAAACTCGAGAGCATCCCCGGTTACTGCATCCAGCCCACCCCCGAGCGCTTGCGTGAGGTGGTTGCCGAGGTTGGCTGCGCGATCATCGGCCAGACCGCCGACCTGGCGCCGGCGGACAAACGCCTGTATGCCATTCGTGATGTCACCGCCACCGTCGAGTCGATTGACCTGATCACCGCCTCGATCCTCGGAAAGAAACTGGCGGCTGGCCTCGACGTGTTGGTCATGGACGTCAAGGTCGGCAATGGCGCCTTTATGCGCGAGCTGTCCGAAGCCGAGGCCCTGGCCCGTAGCCTGGTGGAGGTGGCCAACGGCGCGGGCGTGCGCACCCAGGCGCGGGTCAGCGATATGAATCAGCCCCTGGCACGCAGTGCCGGCAATGCCCTGGAGGTCGAGGAAGCGCTGGCCCTGCTCGCGGGCGAGGTACGCAGCCCGCGGCTGTGGGCGCTGACCCTGACCCTGGCCGAGGACATTCTCCTGGCGGCGCAACGCGTGACTACCCGTAAAGAGGCCCAGGCTCAACTGCAGGCAGTTTGGACCAGTGGCGCGGCGCTGCAGCGCTTCTCGCGTATGGTCGCCGCTCTCGGTGGGCCGAACGATCTGCAGCGTGCGCCCTGGGATTATCTGCCCCAAGCCCCGGTCACGCGGCGCATCGAAGCCTCGCACAGCGGCTATGTCAGCACGGTGGATACCCGTGCCATCGGCCTGGCGGTGATCGGGCTGGGCGGTGGTCGTCAGCAGGCGGGTGATGCCATCGATGCGTCGGTGGGCTTCAGCCAGTTGGCCCTGCCTGGCGAGCCGGCAGGGCCGGGGCATGTACTGGCCTGCGTGCATGCGCGGGATGCGGCCAGCGCCGATTTGGCCGAGCAGGCGCTGCGCCGTGCTTATCAGCTTGCTGACGCGCCGGTCGCTGCCAATGCGCTGATTTTGGCCCATCTCTAGATCGTCACGGTCGAAGGGCGATAACTGATTCAGGAGTTTTCTTATGTCTCGTGCTGTCCTGCTGGTGCTGGACTCGTTCGGCATTGGCGCCACGGCCGATGCCGAGCGTTTTGGCGACGTCGGTGCCAATACCTTTTTGCATATTGCCGAGGCTTGCGCGCGGGGCGAGGCCGACAGCGAACGCCGTGCCGGCCCGTTGCAGCTGCCCAATCTGGCACGGCTGGGCCTGGGTCATGCTGCCGCGTTGAGTGCCGGTTGTTACCCGCCAGGTTTTTCTGCCGAGCAGACAGCGTCGGGGGCCTATGGCTATGCCCGCGAGCTGTCCAGCGGCAAGGACACGCCGTCCGGACACTGGGAAATGGCCGGCGTGCCGGTGCTTGATGACTGGGGCTATTTCCCTGCAGGTACCCCCTGTTTCCCCCGCGCGCTGGTCGAGGCGTTGATCGAGCGCGGCAAGCTGCCCGGCATCCTCGGCGATTGTCATGCCTCGGGTACCACCATCCTTGAACAGCTGGGGGACGAACACCTGCGCACAGGTATGCCGATCTGCTACACCTCGGCTGATAGCGTGTTGCAGATCGCCGCCCATGAAGAGACGTTTGGCCTGCAGCGGCTTTACGAGCTGTGCCTTATTGCCCGTGAGCTGTGCGATGACTACCAGATCGGCCGGGTGATCGCCCGGCCGTTCAGCGGTGACAGCCCGGCGACCTTCAAACGCACCGGCAATCGCCGCGACTATGCCGTGCCGCCACCGGCGCCAACCCTGCTGGATCGCCTGTGCGCCGCCGGCGGACAGGTGCATGCGGTGGGCAAGATCGGCGATATCTTCGCCCATCGCGGCATCAGCCAGTTGTACAAGGCCGACGGCAACGACGCGTTGTTCGACAGCACCCTGCAGGCTCTCGCCCAGGCGCCAGCGCGTAGCCTGGTGTTCAGCAACTTTGTTGATTTCGACATGCTCTACGGCCACCGCCGCGACCTGGCCGGCTACGCCCAGGCGCTTGAGGATTTCGACCGACGTTTGCCCGAGTTGATCGGCGCATTGCAGCCCGACGACCTGTTGCTGCTCTCGGCCGATCACGGCTGCGACCCCAGTTGGCCGGGCAGCGATCACACCCGCGAACACGTGCCCGTGTTGGCCCTGGGCAAGGGCGTGGTGGCCGGCAGCCTGGGCGAGCGCGGCAGTTTTGCCGACATTGGCCAGACCCTGGCCGCGTTTTTCGGCCTGGCGCCCTGCAGCCATGGCCTGTCCTTTTTGCAACCCACTCTTTCGAGGAGTACGCGCTGATGGCGACTGCACATATTCAGGCTGAACCAGGCGATTTTGCTGAAACCGTACTGATGCCGGGTGATCCGCTGCGCGCACGGATGATCGCCGAGACCTACCTGAGCGAGGTACGCCAGGTGAATGCGGTGCGCAATATGCTGGGCTTCACTGGCCTGTATAACGGCCAGCCGGTGTCGGTGATGGGCTCGGGCATGGGCATTGCCTCTATCTCCATCTACGCCCATGAACTGTACAGCCAGTACGGCGTGCAGCGTATCGTGCGGGTCGGCAGTTGTGGCTCGGTACAGTCGGGTGTGCGGGTTGGTGAGCTGGTGCTGGCGCTGGGCGCTTCCACCGACTCTCAGGTCAACCGCAAGCGCCTGGGCGGTTTCGATTTTGCCGCCATCGCTGACTACGCTTTGCTCGCTCATACCGTACAAGCGGCGCAGGCCCGTGGCCTGCCTGTGCACATTGGCAACGTGTTTTCCGCCGACCTGTTCTATGAGCCCGATCCCGAGCTGTTCGCCAAGATGACCCGCATGGGCATTCTTGCCGTGGAGATGGAAGCGGCCGGGCTGTATGGCGTGGCGGCGGAACTGGGCCGTCAGGCGCTCACGCTGCTGACGGTCAGCGATCATATCCTCGACGGCGAAAAACTCAGCGCCCAACAGCGCCAGGATGACTTCCATGACATGGCCAGGCTGGCCTTGGATGCGGTCACCACGCTGCCTGCCCGCGCTTAAATTGCAGGCAAAAAAAGACCCGGGTGTTAGCCGGGTCAATAACCGTGATTAGCCTGATGAGGAGATAACCTGAAGAGCCTGATGAGAGTCTCTTGAGCTTATCGACTGATCTCGCGATCAGTTGAGTGAATAATAACAATTCTCATTCATGAGTCAACGTCTTTTTGAAAAAGATTCTCAACGGCGGATGAACGGTCGGGCGCTACAAAAAAACCGGCCTCGGCCGGGTTCTTGATAATGCAGTGGACAATCACTCATCCGCGTCGGGTAGGCGCAGCTGGGTAACCTCCTTGTTCAGCAGGTCGATGCGTCGTGCCATGCTTTCGATCAGGCTGTGGGCAATGCGTGGGTTGCTCTGCATCAGGCTGAGAAATTGCTCTTTGGGAATCACCATTACCGTGCAGGGTTCGCTGGCCAGTACGGTCGCGCTGCGTTTCTCGCGAGTGAACACCGCCATCGCCCCGAATATCTCGTCTTTCTGCACATCACCGACCTTGTGCCCATTGACATAGGCCTCGGCATGGCCCTCGATGATGATGAACACATGATCGGCGGCATCACCCTGGTGGATCAGTTCTTCACCCGCAGCGAAATGCTGGAAGCCGGTGGAAGGGCGAATTTCCGGTTGCTTGAGCCGCGCCAGCGCGTCCGAGAGCAGCGCGGTATGGCCAACCAGGTACTGAATGAATAGCTCCTGGCGCTGTTCGTTGGCATAGATGTGCTTGAACACGTCGCTGCGTGAATAGGGCAGCAGGCTCAGCGGCTCTTCGCTGCTGTAGCGGCAACTGGGCAGGTCGATGCCTTGGCGCAAGCCGACCAGATCACCCTCCTGCAGGTAGAACAGCGGCCGTTCATCGACTAGCGCGTGCAGCAGGCCATTTTCGATAATGAACAACTGATTGCCCGGCAGCAGCTTGCCCAGGTCGTCGACGCCTTCAAACTGCAACACTTCGCCGCACGGGGCCAGACCGTCGAGCAGTTTGGCCGGGATGCTTTGCAGTCGGTTGATCAGCTGATCGGCGTACGCCGGTTGCTCCCCGAGTAGATACATGTGTGTAATTCCTTGAACGTGCTGAGCGAGGATCCGTTGGCGATTGATAACGCGTCAAGGGTCCGACGCGGTGTGCAGCTGTATGCCGTTGCATGGCCAGGTCGTGGCCATGGGTAACCTGCAGGCCCCTCATGCGCACGAACGTCCCTCAAACAATAGGCGGTGGCGCGTCTTTGGTAAATGTTTGGGCCTTTAGGTTGTGAGCTAGCGCTTGTTGCGCACCTGCGTATCCTCGACCTGAGCGTTGAGAAGTGCCTTGTGCGCCGGTGGCAATTCGCTCCAGTGAACATTCAGGAGTGCGCCTTCGATGGCGTAGAGCAGCACTCTGGAGGCACGAAAGCCGCGTGCGCGTACCGCGCTATAAGCGCTGGCGGCCCCCAGTCGACGGAGGTCGTTGGCGCTATGGATACCCACGGCATGCAGCCATTGTGCTGACGTCTTGCCAAGATTCTTGAGTTGTTGCAGTTCGTCGTTCATCGAGCCTCCTTGCGCCGTATGGATAAAGTTTAGGGGTGCTGCGACTTGCCCAGGCGCAGGTGTACAGATGCAGTAGTCAGCGTAGGTGAGGTGTTGAGTGGGGAGGGCCTCAGTTCTGTTCAATGGCCTGATTCAATGCGCAGACTTGCTCGTAGCCATGTTGCGTGGCTATCCGCTTGGTTCTAATGGCGAACATTGACGGTGCGATCTCGGTCGGGGGGCGGGTATGCAAGCCAAGGTTCTGCGATAGCAATGCTCGATCAGCGCGTTCAGAGCGCTGTTTCTCTCTTGTAGGCCACCACACCAGACAGCGACTGGTCCGCCAGGTTGCAGTAGGCGTGTGACATCGACAAAAACAAGTGGCGTGGCAAGCCCCTGCCAGGCTTGGTCAATCACCACCACGTCCATGGGGCAGTCAGGGCGTAGCTGCTCTTCGGCGCGCCTATCGAATAGCGAGGCGATGGCACGCATATCATTTAGTGCGATAACGCAGGCGTGTGCCGAAGTTGACCGACATGAGGATCTCGTCGGCGGTCAATTCGGCAGGGAAGTAAGCACCGGAGATTTGCGCATGGGCGACGCTCGCACCTTCAAGCTGTGCTTCGCGCAGATCAAGGCCACGCAGATCGGCGCCGCGGAAGTAGGCTCCAGTGAAGTCAATCCGCTCGGCATTCAGTAGTCGCAGGTCAAGGCCGCGGAAATCGCCGTGGGCCAGGTCGATCTGGCCTTCGGCAGGTTTCTGCGCATTGAAGCCTTTGATGTCCTCGTCGCGCAGAAGGCGGTACAGCGGGTTGTCGAGGTGGTGGGGCTGTTCGGTCATGGCGCAAATCCCTAGCGGCTTTGCCACCAGTATAGGTGGCATGCCGGAGTTTGCGCGATGAACGCCTCGGCTTCAGAGCCCCGGCAGGCGCTGGCGGATACGCTCGATAAGGCTGTCCATGCTGGCGCTGTCGTGGGTCTCGACGCGTTTGCAGTGGATCTGCTCGGCTTGACTCAGGGGCTCGCGGCTGCGCTGTTGGGCAGCGATCACTTCCAGTGTCGCATCCGAGGGGTCGCGGCCTTCGGCCTGGCGCTGGGCCAGCCAACTGGCAATCACCGCGTCGGGGGCATGGCAATCAATGATCAGGAAGGGCACGCCGTTCTGCTCGGCCACCCGCGAGGCCGCTTCACGCTGGGCTTGTTTGAGGTAGGTGGCATCAACGACCACGCCGAAGCCGCTGTGCAAAGCCAGCTCGGCCAGCTCGTGCAGGCGTTGGTAGGTCGCGCTGCTGGCATCGCTGCTGTAGATGCCGCTGTCCAGTGTGTTGCTGGCTCCCTGCTGCTCGCCGAACAGGCCCTTGCGCACCAGGTCCGAACGCAGGCGCACAGCACCGAGCGCCTCGACCAGGCGCATGGCCACGTGGCTTTTGCCGACCGACGAGACACCGTGGGTAATGGCCAAAAAGCGCAATGGAATGGCGCTGCAGCGCTCGGCGAGGTCGGCATAGCGGCGGTACTGGCGCAGGATCACGGCGCGCTTCACGGCATCCTGAGTACCATCAAGGCTGAACAGGGCGACTTTGGCGCGCACCAGCGCCCGGTAGGCCTTGTAGAAGTTCATCAGCTCCAGCGCGGCGTAATCCCCGGTCAGCTCCAGCCAGGTACTCATGAAGCGCCGGGCCAGGGATTTCAAACCACGGTCTTCCAGGTCCATGACCAGGAAAGCGCTGTCGGCGGTCGGGTCGGTCAGGCGGAAGGGTTCGTTGAACTCGATACAGTCGAACAGCACCACGCGGCCGTCGATAAGGGTCGCATTGCCCAAATGCACGTCGCCGTGGCATTCGCGGATAAAACCATCGCGCTTGCGCTGTTCGAGCAGCGGCTTGAGGCGCTCGTAGCTGCTTTCAGCCCAGGCTTCGAGGGCATCAAGTTGCTGCAGGGCTTCTTTGTCCTGCAGTAGCGGGCGGATCTGCTCGAAGTTCTGCCGCACGGGCGCCATCACCGCTTCGGCACTACCCAGGGGGTTGTCCTGCGGCACGCGTGGCGCGGCCAGGTGGAAGGCGGCCAGTTGCTGGGCCAGGTCATCTATATGCGCAGCGGTCAATTCGCCGCGAGCCTGCACGTCGGCGAGCAGGTCATGCTGGGGAAACTGGCGCATTTTCAGGGCATAGTCGAGTGCCTGACCTTCGCCGCCGAACTGGGGGGCCTGCTCGCTGCCGGTGATCGTGACGACTTCCAGGTACAGGTCCTGGGTCAGGCGCTGGTTGAGGCGCAGTTCTTCTTGGCAAAAGTGTCGGCGGTCATCCGTGCGGGTGAAGTCGAGAAAGCCGAAGTTCACCGGCTTCTTGATCTTGTAAGCGTAGGGGCCGGTCAGGAGCACCCAGGATATGTGGGTCTCGATGACCTGGAACGCGTCTACCGGATGCGGGTAGAGGGCCGGGTTCTGCAGGGCGGCGATCAGGGCTTGGCTCACGGAGAATCCTTGGGGTGTCGAGAGATTTAGAGGCGGCATTATGGACGCTGTGAGGCCGCCTGCAAACCGCCTGTCCTGCGCCTGCTCGGCTGCAGCAAAGTGCGTATAATGCCGCGCCATGACTCGTACCCGATCCCCCCGTTCCCGTTCTAAACGCCGCCCTTCGCGCGGCCTGCGTCCACTGCTTGGCTGGGCTGTGAAGCTCGGCCTGGTCGGTCTGGTGGTGCTGGCTGGCTTTGCGGTTTACCTCGATGCCGTGGTCCAGGAGAAGTTCTCCGGCAAACGCTGGACCGTGCCAGCCAAGGTTTATGCCCGGCCGCTTGAGCTGTTCGTCGGGCAGAAACTGGCCAAGGATGACTTCCTCAAGGAAGTCGATGCCCTGGGCTATCGCCGCGAAACTGCGGTCGATGGGCCGGGTGGTGTGTCGGTGGCTGGCAATACCATCGAGTTGCACTCGCGGGGCTTTCAATTCTACGAAGGCAATGAGCCGTCACAGCGTGTACGTGTGCGCTTTTCGGGCGATTACGTGGCGGCGCTGAGCCAGGCCAATGGCAGCAATCTGGCTGTTGCACGCCTGGAGCCGATGCTGATCGGCGGCCTGTACCCGGCGCATCAGGAAGACCGCGTGCTGATCAAGCTGGACCAGGTGCCGCCCTACCTGATCGAGACGCTGGTGGCCGTTGAGGATCGCGAGTTCTTCAATCACTTCGGCGTATCACCCAAATCGGTCGCCCGTGCCATCTGGGTTAACGCCTCGGCCGGCCAGGTGCGCCAGGGTGGCAGCACCCTGACCCAGCAGTTGGTGAAAAACTTCTACCTGACCAACGAGCGCAGCCTGACCCGTAAGGCCACCGAGGCCATGATGGCTGTGCTGCTGGAGCTGCATTACGACAAACGCGAGATTCTCGAGGCCTACCTTAACGAGGTGTTCCTCGGCCAGGATGGCCAGCGCGCCGTGCATGGCTTCGGCTTGGCCAGCCAGTATTTTTTCAGCCAGCCGCTGTCGGAGCTCAAGCTGCACCAGGTGGCCTTGCTGGTCGGTATGGTCAAAGGGCCGACGTTCTACAACCCACGACGCAATCCGGAGCGTGCGCTGGAGCGGCGCAATCTGGTGCTCGACGTACTGGCTGAGCAGGGCGTGGCCTCTGCCGAAGAAGTTGAAACCGCCAAACAGCGCCCCTTGGGCGTGACCCAGCGCGGCAGTATGGCTAACAGCTCGTTTCCAGCGTTCCTCGATCTGGTCAAGCGCCAGTTACGTGAGGACTACCGCGAGGAAGACCTGACCGAAGAGGGGCTGCGAATCTTCACCAGCTTCGATCCCATCCTCCAACTCAAGGCTGAGAGTGCGCTGAGCGACAGCCTCAAGCGCCTTTCCGGACGCAAGGGCGTCGACGAAGTCGAAGCCGGCATGGTGGTGACCAATCCGGAAACTGGCGAAGTGCAGGCGATGATCGGTAGTCGCCAACCGCGCTTTGCCGGGTTTAACCGAGCGATTGATGCGGTACGGCCGATTGGCTCGCTGATCAAACCAGCGATTTATCTCACAGCACTGGAACGGCCCAGCCAATACACCCTGACCAGTTTCCTCGAGGACGAGCCATTCTCGGTCAAGGGGCAGGATGGTCAGGTCTGGCGCCCACAGAACTACGACCGCAAGGCGCACGGCACCATCTACCTGTACCAGGGGTTGGTCCATTCCTACAACCTGTCGACTGCCAAGCTCGGTCTGGAACTGGGCGTGCCGACCGTGCTCAAAACCCTTGATCGGATGGGCGTGAGTCGCCAGTGGCCGGCCTATCCGTCCATGTTGCTGGGGGCGGGAGCCTTGAGCCCGCTGGACGTCGCGGGGATGTACCAAACATTGGCCAATGGTGGCTTCAACACACCGCTGCGCGGCATTCGCAGTGTGCTGACCGCCGAAGGGCAGCCGCTTGGCCGCTACCCGTATCAGATTCAGCAGCGCTTCGATGCAGGTGCTATCTACCTGTTGCAGAATGCGATGCAGCGCACCATGCGCGAAGGTACTGGGCGCTCGGTGTACAACCAGTTGCCGGCCTCCCTGGCGTTGGCTGGCAAGACCGGCACCAGTAACGATTCGCGCGACAGCTGGTTTGCCGGTTTCGGCCAAGACGTGCTGGCGGTGGTCTGGCTCGGCCGCGATGACAACGGCCCAACGCCGCTGACAGGCGCGACTGGTGCCTTGCAGGTCTGGACAGATTTCATGCGCAAGGCTGACCCCTTGCCGCTGGACATGCCGATGCCGGACAACGTGGTGCAGGCGTGGATTAATCCCACGACTGGTCAGGGCTCGGACCCGAGCTGCCCTGGCGCGGTGCAGATGCCGTATATTCGCGGCAGTGAACCCGCGGCAGGTCAAGCCTGCGGCATCCAGGCGCCGGTCGATTCGGTGATGGATTGGGTACGTGGCTGGTTGGACTAAGACGAGAGGGTGTGTTGTGGCTAAGTGGCTGATTCCTGTTTTAACCGCGTCTATGGTTCTGGGTGGTTGTGCCAGTGTCCCGCGGGGTTCCATTCCAGTGGTCGACTCGGGTACTTCGGCTTCCGAATTGCAGGATGGCGGCAGCGCTGGTTACGCCAGTGCAGCGCCCCAGGCGTCCATGCAGAGCGCGCCGGAGGACTCCGGTGTGGTGGTCATGGTGCCGGGCGGCAGTTCGGCGCCGATCCAAACGTTTCCTGCTTCCGGTGCCGGCGGCGGTATTGCCAATCAGCAGCCGCTGACTTTCGGTTCTGGCAGTGACGTACCTGCTGCGCCGTCGAGTGGTACTTTCACTGCGCCTTCTATGCCGAGCCAGCCGAGCGGGATTCCCAGTGGCGGTGGTCTCGCCGCGGATGAGCAGCTCGACGGCCCGGTGCTGGCTTTGCTGACATCCGCCCAGCAGCTGCAGGGAAGTGGCGATCTCAATGGCGCTGCATCAAGCCTGGAGCGCGCCCAGCGTATCGCACCCCGTGAGCCCCAGGTGCTCTATCGTCTGGCCGAAGTGCGCCTGGCGCAGGGTGATGCCGCTCAAGCCGAGCAGTTCGCCCGGCGTGGGCTGAGTTATGCCAGTGGTCGCCCGGCGCTGCAGGCCAGCCTGTGGGACCTGATCGCCCAGGCGCGGGAGCGCCAGGGTGATCCGGCAGGTGCTGCTCAGGCCCGTGAGCAGGCGCGGGTCAACCTCTGATGGATGCGCGTTTTCCAGCAGTCGCTCAACAGATATTGCTGATCGAGCGTGAGTTGCGCGTGCAAGGCTGGTGGGAAGAGCAAGCGCCTAGCGCTGAAGCGCTCGCCAGCGTAGAGCCCTTCTGTGTCGACAGCCTGGCGTTCGAACAGTGGCTGCAGTGGATCTTTCTGCCGCGGATGAAGGATTTGCTTGAAGCCGGTGCGGCGTTGCCTAGGGTTTCCGGCATTCAACCGATGGCCGAGCAGGTTTATGGCCAGCAAGCTCGTGCCCAGGGACTTATCGTGTTGCTGGGTGAGTTCGATGCGCTGATAGGTGGTTCTGCCTCCTGAGCAGGGCAAAGTCTGCCCTGCTCATACTGTAGAGCCCCTGCAGTGTTATTTGCAGGTCTCCTCTATTGCCTTGCGTGCCTCCGTGATGCGCGCCTGGCGTTCATCTTCGCCCAAACGCCTGACTTCGCCATCCACTTCGACACGAACTCGCGGGTTGTTCTCTAGCTGAGCCAGGTTGTTCCGCTGCGCTTCGCAGTACTTGCGCCGCTCTGCTTCCTGGGCGGCGACATCCTTGCGGACCTGCTCGTTGATCGCTTCCTGCTCGGGGTCGGCAATGCTGTCGAATGTAGGCGCAGCGGGCGTCGGCGGTGTTTCTGCAGGGCGCGGCGGTGGCGCGCTGGTGTTGATTTGCGTGGCCTGTTGGCCCTGGGGCGGCTGGGCGCCGAAGTGCGTGACGCCCTGGGCATCGACCCATTTGTACACCTGGCTGGCCATGACGGGAGCGCTGAGGGCGAGCAGCAGGCTGCTGACGAGGATCGTGCGGCGCATGGGGTTTCCTTCTGGTGAGCGCTGGGGCTTCTGAATAGCCTGGCATTACTATAACCAAAAGCACGGTGCCGTCATCCTGCGCTGCGTCACAGCAGAAGATTAGAGAATCAACAACGGATGACTTGACTTGCTGGCGCCGAATCCGAACAATTCCAAGCTCGCTGTAGTGGAGTCGGCCGCAAGCAGGCTTTAGCTCAGCAGACATGAGGCGCACACCCGCGCCGACCTGTAACACCCGCAACGCGTTACCTCGCGCTGGGTGGGAATGCTCCGCAACACCAAGGCGCTTTCCCAATACTTGCTCAGTTGTAGCTGACGTAGTCGGCGACCACCGTCGCTCATGCTCTGCTGACAGTAAACCTATCTTGGGCCGTCCACCGTGGGCGGTCTTCTGGCGTTTTAGAGGTGAACAACGTGGAGCTTTTATCCGGCGCTGAAATGGTCGTCCGCTTTTTGCGTGACGAAGGCGTTAAGCATATCTATGGGTACCCGGGCGGTGCCCTCCTGCACATCTACGATGCCCTGTTCAAAGAACCGGAAGTCAGCCATATCCTGGTTCGCCACGAGCAGGCCGCCACGCACATGGCTGATGGATATGCCCGTGCCACCGGCAAGGCCGGTGTGGTGCTGGTGACCTCCGGTCCTGGTGCGACCAATGCGATCACCGGGATCGCCACGGCCTATATGGACTCCATTCCGATGGTCGTCCTGTCCGGTCAGGTCCCGAGCAACATGGTCGGCACCGATGCCTTCCAGGAAACCGACATGATCGGTATCTCGCGGCCTATCGTGAAGCACAGCTTCATGATCAAGCATGCCTCGGAAATCCCGGAAGTCATGAAAAAGGCGTTCTACCTGGCCGAGTCCGGTCGCCCGGGTCCGGTGGTTGTGGACATTCCCAAGGACATGACCAACCCAGCGGAAAAATTCGAGTACGTGTACCCGAAGAAAGCCAAGCTGCGCTCTTACAGCCCGGCACTGCGCGGTCACTCCGGGCAGATCCGCAAGGCGGCCGAGCTGTTGCTGACGGCTAAACGCCCGGTGATGTACTCCGGCGGCGGCGTGATTATGGGCGGTGCGGCCGCGCCGCTGACAGAACTGGCGCAGATGCTCAACCTGCCGGTGACCAACACCCTGATGGGGCTGGGTGGTTATCCCGGTACCGATCGCCAGTTCCTCGGCATGCTCGGTATGCACGGCAGCTACACCGCTAACCTGGCCATGCACCATGCTGACGTAATCCTGGCTGTGGGTGCGCGCTTCGATGACCGGGTGATCAATGGCGCGAGCAAGTTCTGTCCGAACGCCAAGATCATTCATATCGACATCGACCCGGCCTCTATCTCCAAGACCATCAAGGCCGACATTCCGATCGTCGGGCCGGTCGACAGCGTGCTGACCGAGATGGTCGCCATCCTCAAGGAGATTGGCGAGCACCTGAACAAGGACGCGCTGGCCAGTTGGTGGAAGCAGATCGAAGAGTGGCGTGGCAGTCGCGGTATGTTCCCTTACGAGAAGGGCGACGGCAGCATCATCAAGCCGCAGACCGTGATCGAAATGCTCAGCGAAGTCACCCGGGGCGATGCCTTCGTCACCTCCGATGTTGGTCAGCACCAGATGTTCGCGGCGCAGTACTACCGCTTCAACAAGCCCAATCGCTGGATCAACTCCGGTGGCCTGGGCACCATGGGCTTCGGTTTTCCTGCCGCCATGGGCGTGAAGCTAAGCTTCCCGGACGATGATGTTGCTTGCGTAACCGGCGAGGGCAGCATCCAGATGAACATTCAGGAGCTGTCGACCTGCATGCAGTACGGTCTGCCGGTGAAAATTGTCAACCTGAATAACGGTGCGCTGGGTATGGTGCGCCAGTGGCAGGACATGAACTACGGCAGCCGTCACTCGCACTCTTACATGGAGTCGCTGCCTGACTTCGTCAAACTGGCCGAGGCCTACGGCCATGTCGGTATCCGCATCACCGAACTGAAGGACCTCAAGCCGAAGCTCGAAGAAGCGTTTGCGATGAAGGATCGTCTGGTGTTCCTCGATATCCAGGTCGATACCAGTGAGCACGTCTACCCCATGCAGATCAAAGACGGCTCGATGCGCGATATGTGGCTGAGCAAGACGGAGCGTACCTAATCATGCGACACATCATCTCTCTGCTGATGGAAAACGAGCCCGGTGCACTGTCGCGTGTGGTTGGGCTGTTCTCGCAACGCAACTACAACATCGAAAGCCTGACCGTGGCACCGACCGAAGACCCGACTCTGTCGCGTCTGACGTTGACTACTGTGGGTCAGGACGATGTGATCGAGCAGATCACCAAGAACCTCAACAAGTTGATCGAAGTGGTCAAGCTGGTCGACCTGTCAGAAAGCGCGCACATCGAGCGCGAGCTGATGCTGGTCAAGGTCAAGGCCACCGGTGCCCAGCGCGCCGAGGTCAAGCGCACCACCGACATCTTCCGTGGGCAGATCGTCGACGTGAACACCAGCGTGTACACCATTCAGCTGGCGGGTACGAGCGACAAGCTGGACAGCTTTATCCAGGCCATTGGCACGGCTTCGATTCTGGAAACCGTGCGCAGCGGTGTTACCGGTATCGCCCGTGGCGACAAGGTGTTGAGCATCTGATCGCGTTGTACTGATTAAACAAAAAGCCCTCGGGGGGACTCTCTCCCGAGGGCTTTTTGTTTTTCAGGTGCCGTAGAACGGCTTCAGCCCTGACGATTCCAGAAGGCATTGATCAACGGCTCTTTAAGACGCTTGCCCAGGGCGAACAGGCCGATGTCGTAGGCGGTTAATGGCGGTTGAATATCGTAGATGCGGATGCGTGCAGTCAGCGGGCTGTTATCGAGGACGATCTGCGGCACCACGCCAATACCAAAGCCCAGGCTCACCATGCTGACGATGGCTTCATTGCCGCTCACCTGGGCGTAGATGCGTGGCTTGATATTGTGGCTTTTCAGCCAGCGGTCGGTGCGGGTTCGCGCGAGGCCTTCTTCCGAGAGAATCATCGGCACGTCCCGCCACGTCTCCGCGCTGGGGTGTTTCAGTTGTTCTTCGGTGAGTAGCTGCGGCGATAGCGGGCCGATAAAGCACAATGCGGAGCGGGCAATCGATTGAAACTCGACGCCGGGGGGCAGGCTGTCGGGGCGGGCGCCGATGGCGAGGTCTTCCAGCCCTTCCTGCACGCGCTCGACCGCTTTTGCCGGGTCGCCAGTGTGCAGCTTCATTTCAATGCGTGGGTAGTCCTGGCGAAAGCTGCTCAAAATGTCATAGAGAAAGCTGTAGCTGGCGGTGACCGAGCAATAGAGGGATAACTCCCCGTGCAGGATCAACTGATCCTGCTTGAATGTCTGGCGTATGGCTTGCCAACCGCTCATGACCCCGCTTGCATACTCGCGAAACTGTTGGCCTTCTCGGGTCAGGTGCACCGAGCGGTTGTCGCGCAAGAACAGCGTCGCGCCAAGCTCGTCTTCAAGCTGTTTGATGCTGCGGCTGAGCGCTGATGGGCTGACGTGCTGCTCGCGGCTGGTTTTGCCGAAGTGCAGGTTGTCGGCCAGCGCGAGAAAGAGCCTGAGTGCATGGCTGTCCATAGTCGTTTCACATATCGGCATGTTGTGTTGCGAATATATCATTTTACGCAATAGCGCGGATCGCTTAAGGTGGCTCCGTCGCGGTGCATGCACCCACCCCTTTTCGCTTAAAAGAGCCAAGACCATGAAAGTTTATTACGACAAAGACTGTGACCTCTCGATCATCCAGGGCAAGAAAGTCGCCATCATCGGTTACGGCTCCCAGGGCCACGCCCAGGCATGCAACCTGAAAGACTCCGGCGTCGACGTCACTGTTGGTCTGCGTAAAGGTTCGGCCACTGTTGCCAAGGCCGAAGCTCATGGCCTGAAAGTAGCTGACGTGGCTACTGCTGTTGCCGGTGCTGACCTGGTCATGATCCTGACCCCGGACGAGTTCCAGTCCCAGCTGTACAAGAATGAAATCGAGCCGAACATCAAAAAGGGCGCCACCCTGGCCTTCTCCCACGGCTTTGCGATCCACTACAACCAGGTTGTGCCACGCGCTGACCTCGACGTGATCATGATCGCGCCGAAAGCACCGGGCCACACCGTGCGCTCCGAGTTCGTCAAAGGCGGCGGCATCCCTGACCTGATCGCGATCTATCAGGACGCCTCCGGCAACGCCAAGAACGTTGCCCTGTCCTACGCTTCGGGCGTGGGCGGTGGCCGTACCGGTATCATCGAAACCACCTTCAAGGACGAAACCGAAACCGACCTGTTCGGCGAGCAGGCTGTTCTCTGTGGCGGTTGCGTTGAATTGGTCAAGGCTGGCTTCGAGACCCTGGTCGATGCTGGCTATGCGCCGGAAATGGCCTACTTCGAGTGCCTGCATGAGCTGAAGCTGATCGTTGACCTCATGTACGAAGGCGGTATCGCCAACATGAACTACTCGATCTCCAACAACGCCGAGTACGGCGAGTACGTGACTGGTCCGGAAGTCATCAACGCTGAATCCCGTGCCGCCATGCGCAATGCGCTGAAGCGTATTCAAGACGGCGAGTACGCCAAGATGTTCATCCAGGAAGGTGCCGCCAACTACCCGTCGATGACTGCCTACCGTCGCAACAATGCGGCCCATGGTATCGAAGTGGTCGGCGAGCAGCTGCGCTCCATGATGCCTTGGATCTCGGCCAACAAGATCGTCGACAAAGCCAAGAACTAAGGCCTCGTCTGCGAGATAAAAAAACGCGGCCATGGCCGCGTTTTTTCATTCTGCAGCAAGGCTCTGGTATAAAGCCGGTACTCACGTCGGAGCCAGGACGAACCCTTGCTCCAGGTCCGTGTCGAATCTTCAAATCCGCTGCAAGGTGTATTTCATGAGCGAACGTCCAGAACAGCCGTCTTCGGCCCCCGAACCTGAAAGCTTGTTGCCCATCGACGAGCACGTCGAGGAGGGGCACGACGCAGAAGGGCGCAAGGTTCGCCATCGCGGTATCTATCTGCTGCCCAACCTGTTCACTACCGCCAATCTGTTTGCGGGCTTTTACGCGATCATCAATGCTATGAACGGCAACTTCTATGTAGCGGCAGCTGCCGTGTTCGTGGCGATGGTATTGGATGGTCTCGATGGTCGCGTGGCACGTCTGACCAATACGCAGAGTGCCTTCGGCGCAGAATACGATTCGCTGTCCGATATGGTGGCCTTCGGTGTAGCGCCGGCGCTATTGGCATTCGAGTGGGCGCTGGGCAGCATGGGTAAGGTCGGCTGGATGGTCGCCTTCATCTATGTGGCTGGTGCCGCATTGCGCCTGGCGCGTTTCAACACGCAGATCGGCACTACCGACAAGCGTTACTTCATTGGCCTGGCTAGCCCGGCTGCCGCCGGTGTTGTGGCAGGTACTGTGTGGGCGTTCAGCGACTTTGGTATCCAGGGTTCGAACATGGCCTTTGTCGTGGCTATCCTGGTCGCAGCGGCTGGTATGTTGATGGTCAGCAATATCAAGTACCACAGCTTTAAGGATCTTGATCTCAAGGGGCGCGTGCCCTTTGTCGCGATCTTGGCGGTTGTGCTGGTGTTCGCGGTCGTCTTCAGTGATCCGCCGCGTATTCTGTTGCTGATCTTCCTGGCCTATGCGGCCTCTGGGCCGATCCAATACCTGCTGCAGTTGCGTAAGCGTAAATCCGTCAGCTGATTTCGCTGCTACCTAAAAAGCCGTTGAAGCCTTGCTTCAGCGGCTTTTCTGCTTCTGGTGCAGGGGTTATTGATCTTTAAGCATGCTTTGCCATCAAATCGTCATAAAACCCTTGACGGCATTTCTGCTGTGCCTATAATGCGCACCTCTTCCGGCGCGGACTTCTCGGATAACTCGTTTTAAATCAATGAGTTAGCTTAAAAAAGAGGGGTTGCAAAGCAGCGAAAGCTGTGTAGAATGCGCCGGGCTGACGA
>NZ_FOFP01000003.1 GCF_900110925.1 Pseudomonas cuatrocienegasensis
CGCGGCCGCCCCCAGAATGTGCTGTTCCACAGTGATCAGGGTAGCCAGTACGGCAGCAGAAGCTTCCGCCAGCGACTGTGGCGCTATCGGTTCAAACAGAGCATGAGCCGCCGCGGAAACTGCCACGACAACGCGCCAATGGAACGGTTGTTTCGCAGCTTGAAAACAGAATGGGTGCCGAGTGTGGGTTACATGAGCGCTGCGCTCGCACAGCAAGATATCGGACGGTTTTTAATGCAACGGTACAACTGGCAACGGCCACATCAATTCAATGGCGGACTCCCGCCTGCCGTGGCGGAAGAAAAACTTAACGCAGTGTCCGGGATTAGTTGACCACTACAGACATCGGCCAGCACACCTGCAGCGGGTCTTAGGGTCCGTTCCCGTTTCGTCGCAAGCCGCGTTGCCGCGAACGAAACGGGAACAGACCCTAGCCCTTCTGCAGGTTGCGAATAAGAAAACTCAGGGCCTTGGCCAACTCGGCGGCACCCTGGTGATCACGTACGATGCTCAGCAACGGGCTGTCATCGACAGGGTTGCGCAACACGCACTGGACCGCCCCGGCAGGGCAGTCGTAGCGAATGAATGGATCGACACCGAACACCCCGATACGTCGGGTGCTTACCGAACGTTCGACACCCTGAATGGCGCGCACATCCTCGCGCAACAGCAGCTCACCCGGCTCACCCAGGCGCAGCTCATAGCGAAGGTCCTCACGCGGCGACTGGCCAACCTGATAGGCTGCGCGCAGGGCATAGGTTTCCAATAAGCTGTTGCAATGCGCAAGCAGCGCTTGACGCTCGTCCCGCGTCAGGTACAACTGCTTTACGCGCTCGAGATAGCTCGATTGTTCGGCGCTGCTGAGGCCGCTGTCCGGCCCGTTCGCCTGGACAGATGTGCCGTATAGGACCAGCAGAAACAACGCCGGCACGCTGAGTTTTCTTGTCAGTGACAGTTGCATGATGCACCCTTACTCGACGCTATAGTGAAGTGGGCCGTGCCCTCGTATCGGCCAGCATAGTGGAAGCCAGCAGCCTGAATGAAAAGCCATCCTGATGCCGCAAGCCGCCTAGCGGCCGAGGTTGTGACGCAGTTGCCAGTGCCATCACGGCTCGGCATGCTGCGTTACGAGCGGCTGAATGAGGCCAGCTGGAGCATGCTGTTTCTCGACCCGGCCTGCGAACGACAGTTAGGCATCCCTGCCGCTGACTTGTGCGCCCTGGTCGACGCGCCCTACGCCAGCCTGATGGAGCCGGAAGCACGCTACCGATTGCACGATACGATCCAGGCCCAACTCGCCCAACAAGGGCACTACCTGATCCATTACACCCTGCACACACCACGCGGGCCACTGACCCTGATGGAGCTCGGCGAGCCCTTCAAGCAACGCGGCCGTCACCTGCTGCGCGGCTATCTGATGATCGCCGACAGCAACCTGCTCAGCAATGGTGAGCAGCGCGCCAGCGAATTACAGGCACACAACCAGCGCCTGCAAACGTCGCTGGCCCTGTACCAGCGTGACCAGGCAGCGTTTCAGCAACAGCAGGACCGCACACGGGTGCAGCAGGACCTGATCGTTACCCTCGCCCGCCACCGCTACCGGGCGGAAAACCCGCTGCGCGAAGCCGCAGAACTGATCACCAAGGTCGCCAGTGAGATCTACGCAGTCGCCAGAGCTGGTATCTGGAACCTCAACGGCGAGACCCTGGAGCCGATGGCCCTGTATGACGGCCAGATCGCCCAGTACCTGCACCCTCAACCACTGAGCATTAGTCGCTTTCCCGCTTATCTGCAGGCACTGCAAGGTGGTCGCGCGCTGGACGCCCATGACGCCCTGCAAGATCCGCGCACTGCCGCGTTAGCCGTCGAGTACCTGTGCCCACTCGGGATCACCGCGGTGCTCGATGCCAGCATCCGCGTAGGCGGCGAAGTCGTGGCGGTGCTCTGCCTGGAACACACAGGTACAGCGCGTACCTGGCAAGCCGATGAAGTGGCGTTTGCCGGCGAATTGGCCGACCAATATGCCCAGGTGCTGACCAACTACCAGCGGCGCAGCGCCACCAGCGCCCTCTATCTGTTCCAGCGAGCCGTCGAGCAAAGCGCCAGCGCCTTTATCCTGCTCGATCGCGACGGCCTGGTGGAATACGTCAACCCCAGCTTCACCGCCATCACCCTGTACAGCGCTGAAGAAGTCCAGGGGCGCCTGCTGTCCGAGCTACCTGCACTGGAAAATCTCAGCGACCTGCTCTTCGACGCACAATCCGGCCTCGCCGAGCACCACAGCTGGCAGGGCGAATTCAAAAGCCGACGCAAGAACCTCGAACCCTACTGGAGTCAACTATCGATCTCCAAAGTGCATGCCGATGACGGCACCCTGACTCACTACATCGGCATCTACGAAGACATCACCGAGAGCAAGCAATCGCAGCAGCGCATCGAGCGCCTGGCCTACAGCGACAACCTGACCGGTCTGGGCAACCGCTACGCGTTTATCCGCGCCCTTGAGGCACGCTTCGCCGAAAGCGCTACGGCGACAATCAGCCTGCTGCTGGTGGATATCGACAATTTCAAACGCATCAACGACAGCCTCGGCCACCAAACCGGCGACAAATTATTGGTCAGCCTGGCCAAACGTTTGCGTAATAGCCTCAGCCCCCATGGGGTCCTGGCGCGCTTCGCCAGTAACGAGTTCGCCATTCTCCTGACCTGTGATCTAGAGGACAGCCAAGCGATCGCCCAGCAGGTCCTGCAGACCCTGGATAAACCGCTGTTCATCGACAATCAACTGATCAGCGTGACCGGCTCGGTCGGCCTGGCCTGCGCGCCCCTGCACGGTAAGGACCCGCAAACCCTGATGAAGCATGCTGGTCTGGCCCTGCACAAGGCCAAAGCCAACGGTAAACACCAGATGCAGATCTTCACCGAGGTGCTCAACGCCGAGGCCGATTACAAGCTGTTCGTGGAAAACAACCTGCGTCGCGCGCTTACCCAAAACGAACTGGAAGTGTTCTACCAACCGAAGCTATGCCTCAGGACGGGCCAACTGATCGGCATGGAAGCGCTGTTGCGCTGGCAGCACCCGGAGCGCGGCATGATCCGCCCCGACCAGTTTATCGGCGTCGCAGAAGAAACCGGGCTGATCATCCCCATCGGTAAATGGGTGGTACGCCAGGCCTGCCGGATGAGCATGCAACTGACCGCCGTCGGCCTGGTCAACCTGCAGGTGGCGATCAATCTCTCGCCCAAGCAGTTCTCTGACCCCGACCTGGTGGGCTCGATCACCACGATCCTGCAGGAAGAGCAAATGCCCACACGCCTGCTGGAGTTGGAACTCACCGAAAGCCTGCTGCTCGATGCCACCGAGGACACCCGCCAGCAACTCGCCAGCCTCAAGGCCCTGGGCCTGACCCTGGCGATGGACGATTTTGGTACCGGCTATTCGTCGCTCAGCTACCTGAAGAAATTCCCCATCGATGTGATCAAGATTGACCGCAGCTTTATCAAAGACATCCCGGACAACCAGGACGACATGGAGATCACCTCCGCTGTCGTCGCCATGGCGCACAACCTCAAACTCACAGTGGTCGCCGAAGGCATCGAGACGGCCGCGCAACTGGCCTTTCTACGGCGCCAGCAGTGCGATATCGGCCAGGGCTACCTGTTCGACCAGCCGATCCCCGGGCGCGACCTGCTCGAGCGCCTGAAACGCTACCCGCGCCGACCACCGGCCTGATCGCGCTGTAACCTTGCGCCCCCAGCCGGGTCAATACACTACATTCACGTCGAGGACGCCTCTCATGGTTCTGCGCTCACAAATTCTGGCACACAAATCCGCACTGCCCAGCGCCGAGCAGGCCCTGCCAGGTCGCGCCACGCCCCTGCAGGTGGGCAATCAACACGCGGTCAACGGCAACCCCTTGCTGCCACCCTTTCCGGCAGGCCTGGAGCAGGCCGTGTTTGGTTTAGGCTGTTTCTGGGGTGCCGAACGGCGCTTCTGGCAACAACCAGGCGTGTGGACCACGGCGGTTGGTTATGCCGGTGGCCATACGCCCAACCCGACCTACGAAGAAACCTGCTCCGGGCTAACTGGCCACACCGAAGTGGTGAGGGTGGTGTTCGACCCGCAGCTCACCTCCTACGAAGCCCTGCTCAAGGTGTTCTGGGAAGCGCACAACCCAACCCAGGGCATGCGCCAAGGCAATGACCAGGGCACCCAGTACCGCTCGGCGATTTACTGCTACAGCCCAGAGCAACTGACCGCGGCGCTGGAAAGCGGCGCGCGCTTCCAGGCCGAGCTGGATAAGGCCGGCCTGGGCACCATCACCACCGAAATCGCCGAAGCCCCCACGTTCTACTACGCCGAAACCTACCACCAGCAATACCTGGCAAAGAACCCCGGTGGCTACTGTGGCCTCGGTGGCACGGGTGTGTGCCTGCCAGCCTGATGGCGGTCCGGGCAAAAAGCGGCAAAGCGCAGTAGACTTGCTGGCGAATCGCCACCCAACCTGCTTGCGAGCCCGGCATGCCGCCCTCTGCACACTACATCCAGCCCGAGCAGCTGTGCATCGGGCTCTACGTTCAGTTGGATCTGAGCTGGTGGCAACACGGCTTCGCCTTCAGCCAGTTCAAAATTCGCGACCAGGCGCAGCTCGATAGCCTGCGCCAGCTGAATCTGCCGAGCCTGCGCTATGACCCGGCACGCAGCGATTGCCAACCCCTGCCCCTTAGCAGCGAGCCACCAGCCCCGGCGGCTGTGCCCACCAAGGTAGACCCACAACAGCTCGCGCGTGATGCCAGAGCCGCTCAGTTGCGCGCCCTGCGCACCCGCCTGGCCGAGGTGGACCGGCGTTTCGTGCAAACCAGCCAGCAGATCAAGGCACTCAACCAGACCTTGCGCAGCCGTCCGGAAGACGCCATGAAAGCCGCCGGCGAGATCGTCTCAGCCATGGTCGAGACCCTGCTCGGCGCGCCCGGTGTGGTGCTGCACAGCATCACCGGCAAAGCAGCGGATGACAGCTACTTCCATGCCCTCAATGTCACGGTGCTGTCGCTGCTGCTTGGCCGCCAGCTTGGCCTGGACAGCGAGGCCTGTCATATCCTCGGGCTCGGTGCTCTGCTGCATGACATCGGCCAACTGGAGATCCCCAGCAAAGTGCTGCTCAAGCGCGAACCGCTGACACGCCCGGAACAACAGTTGGTGCAACTGCACTGCAGTTTCGGGCAGCGCATGGGCGAGAAACTGATGTTCGATGACGAGGTCTTGCGCATCATCATGGAACACCATGAACACTGCGACGGCAGCGGCTACCCGCGCGGCCTGCATGAACCAGCGATAGGTCGCCTGAGCCGACTGGTGGCCATCACCAACCAGTTCGACAACCTGTGCAATCCACTGGATCCGCGCGCAGCCCTGAGCCCGCACGAGGCCCTGGCCATGATGTTCAAGCACCAACGGTCGCGCTTCGACGAGGTCGCCTTGAAGGCCTTTATTCGCTGCATGGGCATCTACCCGCCGGGTAGCCTGGTGCAGCTCGACGATCAACGTTACGCCCTGGTGTTGGGCATGAATCCGGAAAAACCCTTGCGCCCGACCCTGATGCTGCACGATGCCGAGCTGCCCAAGCACGAAGCGCTGATCCTCGACCTTGAGCAGAATCCCCAACACAGTATCGAACGCAGCCTGCGTCCGACTGAAGTGCCTTTGCAGGTGCTGGAATACCTCAGCCCGCGGCGCCAGCTGAGCTACCACATCGAACCGGGGCACGGTCGCCGCTAGCGAGGTTTCCTCATTGGCACCTAACATGACCTTGCTAAGCAATAATCATTGCTCAAGCGGCTGCGGCTGGCCGTAGGGTGCGCCGTGCGCACCAAGAACCTGCAACAGGCCTGAGTGTCACGTCATGCATCAAATGTCGGTAAATTCCGGGCGGCGTGGGAGGGGCCGGGCGGCGCTCCGCTTTAGCCGCGACGTTTGCAGCGCCCCACGATCAATCGCGAATAAATTCGCTCCTACCGAGAGCGACATATTATTTGTGTCGCGACCCTAGCTATTCAGCTAGCCCGCAGGCTTTTCCTCGATCAGCCAATCCATGCGCCAGCCGCCTTGGGTTTGCCCCAGCAACTGAGCAAGCCAGGGCAGGGTCTGCTTAAGCTCATCCTCCAGCCCCCATGGCGGGTTGCTGATCACCAGGCCGGAGCCATTCAACCGCGCGGCTTCATCGGTGGAATGCACGTAGAGTTCCACCCGCAGCAGCTTGGGTGCCTTGCTTTTCTGCAGGTCGCCGTAAAAGCGTCGGAGCTGGCGCGGCTCTTTGATCGGGTACCAGATCGCGACCACGGCCTGACGCATACGACTGATGGCCTCGCTCAGGGACTGGGCACAGCGCTCCATTTCGTCGACCTGCTCAAACGGCGGGTCAATCAGCAGCAGCGCGCGCTTCTCGCGGGTCGGCAGCAGGGCCCGCGGCACATGCCAGCCTTCGCCCAGGTGCACGGCGACGCGGCGGTCGCCATGCATGTTTTCCTTGAGCAGGCGACCGTCTTCCGGGTGCTTCTCGTTCAGGTGCAGGCGGTCCTGCTCACGGGTCAGCAAGCGCGCCAGTTCCGGCGAGCCTGGGTAATGACGCAACTCGCCATCCGGGTTCATCGCGCGGATCACTTCCAGATAATCCAGCAGCGGGTCCGGTACATCCGTGGCTTGCCACAGCCGCGCAATACCTTCCAGCCACTCGCCGGTACGGCTGGCCTGGTCGCCGCGCAGGTCATACAGACCGATACCGGCATGGCTGTCGAGGTAGGCGAACGCTGCCTCCTTGCGCGACAGCAGGGCAATCAGACGACTCAAGACGTAGTGTTTCAGCACATCGGCATGGTTGCCGGCATGGAAGGCGTGGCGGTAGTTCATTGGGACGGGCTCCTGTGGCCGAACAGTTTAACAGGGCCACAGGGTGACGGTATTTGCCATGCGCCAGATGGATCAGTACGGTGGCCATTGAGCCGTCTGGCAAGAGAGAACCGACATGTCACTGCAAGCGCTATTGGGCATTGAGCTGCCCTTGATTCAGGCACCCATGGCCGGCGTGCAGCTGCATGGCCTAGCAGCTGCCGTGTCGAATGCCGGCGCACTGGGTTCACTGCCCTGCGCCATGCTCGACGCGAGCGGGTTGCGCAAGGAGCTGCAGGCGCTGACCGGTAAAACCAACAAGCCCTATAACCTGAACTTCTTCTGCCATACCCCACCCATCGTCGATGCTGCTCGCGAGGCAACCTGGCGCGAGGCACTAAGCCCTTACTACACCGAGTTCGGCATCGACCCGACGACTATCGCCAGTGGCCCCGGCCGACTGCCATTCAGTACCGAGATGGCCGACCTGCTGGATGAATTCCGCCCGGCAGTGGTGAGTTTTCACTTCGGCCTGCCCTCGGCCGAGCTGCTGGCGCGGGTCAAGGCCTGTGGGGCCAGGGTGCTCAGTTCGGCGACCACGGTTGCCGAAGCGCTGTGGCTGCAAGACAACGGTGCGGACGCGATTATCGCCCAGGGCCTGGAAGCCGGCGGCCATCGCGGCATGTTTCTGACTGACCAGCTGAGCAGCCAACTCGGCACCTTTGCCCTGCTGCCGCAGATCGTCCAGGCCGTGCGCCTGCCGGTGATTGCCGCCGGCGGCATTGCCGACGCACAAGGCGTGCGCGCAGCCATGGCCCTGGGCGCAGCCGGGGTGCAGATCGGTACCGCTTACCTGTGTTGCGATGAAGCCAGCACCAGCACCATCCACCGCGCCGCCCTGCACAGCCCGGCGGCGCAGCACACCGCCCTGACCAATCTATTCAGCGGCCGGCCAGCGCGCGGCATCGTCAACCGGGTGATGCGCGAGCTGGGTCCAATCAGCCCACTGGCGCCGGCCTTCCCCCTGGCTACCGCCGCCATTGCACCGCTGCGCAGTAAGGCAGAAAGCCAGGGCAATGGCGACTTCTCACCGCTGTGGGCGGGGCAGAATGTCAGCGGTTGCAAGGCCATTGGCGCCGCCGAACTGACCCGCGAGCTGGCCCGGGGCTCTATTCAGTAAGCACGATCTCTGCGGTACAACTTCGTAGGGTGGATGACGTCTTTTTCATCCACCATCACGATCTGGTGGATGGATAAAGCGTCATCCACCCTACCCGACCGATCCGTCCCAACGCCCCGTTATCACGCTTATTAATAGTGCTGGGAGCCACACGCACGCCTGCTTAGACTCGGCACATTGCAACCGGAGGTACACCCATGTCCGAGTCCCTGCTCAGTTCCCGCAACCTGGCCTTTGAACTCTACGAAGTGCTGGACGCCGAAGGCCTGACCCAGCGCGAACGCTTCGCCGAGCATAGCCGTGAAACCTTCGATGCGGCCATCGATACAGCGCGCAGCATCGCCGAGAACCTGTTCGCCCCACACAACCGCAAGAACGACGAACACGAGCCGGAGTATGTCGACGGCGCCGCGGTGCTGATCCCCGAGGTCAAGCCGGCGGTGGACGCCTTTCTCGAAGCCGGCTTTCTCAACGCCACCCGCGAGTTCGAGGTCGGCGGCATGCAGCTGCCCAACCTGCTGTCGCAGGCCTGCTTCGCCCACTTCCAGTCGGCCAACGCCGCGACTACCTCCTACCCCTTCCTGACCATGGGCGCGGCCAACCTGATAGAAGCCTTCGGCAGCCCGGAACAGAAGCAGCGCTTTCTGCAGCCGATGATCGACGGCCGCTTCTTCGGCACCATGGCCTTGACCGAGCCCCATGCTGGCTCCTCACTGTCGGATATCCGTACCCGCGCCGAGCCGGCTGCTGACGGCACCTACCGGCTCAAGGGCAACAAGATCTTTATCTCCGGCGGCGACCACCCATTAAGCGAAAACATCGTACACATGGTGCTGGCCAAGCTGCCGGACGCCCCCGCCGGGGTGAAGGGCATTTCGCTGTTTATCGTGCCGAAATTTCTGGTTAAAGATGACGGCAGCCTGGGTGAACGCAACGACGTGGTGCTGGCCGGGCTGTTCCACAAGATGGGCTGGCGCGGCACCACTTCCACCGCGCTGAATTTTGGTGACAACAGCAACTGTGTGGCCTATCTGGTCGGCAAGCCCCATCAGGGTTTGTCGTATATGTTCCAGATGATGAACGAGGCGCGCATCGGCGTCGGCATGGGTGCGGTAATGCTCGGCTACGCCGGCTACCTGTACTCGCTGGACTACGCGCGCCAACGCCCGCAAGGCCGTTTGCCGGATGGCAAGGATCCAACCTCCAGCCAGGTGGCGATCATCGAACACGCCGATGTGCGGCGCATGCTGCTGACTCAGAAGGCCTATGTGGAGGGTTCTTTCGACCTCGGCCTGTACGCAGCACGACTGTTCGATGACACCCTGACGCTGGAGACCGAGGCAGAGCGCCGCAGCGCCCTGGAGCTGCTCGATCTGCTTACCCCGATCGTCAAATCCTGGCCCTCGGAGTTCTGCCTCAAGGCCAATGAGCTGGCCATCCAGATTCTCGGCGGCCACGGCTACACCCGCGACTACCCGGTGGAGCAGTACTACCGCGACAACCGCCTCAACCCGATCCACGAGGGCACCCACGGCATCCAGTCCCTCGACCTGCTCGGCCGCAAGGTCTCGATGAACGGCGGCGCGGCGCTCAAGCAACTGCTCAAGCTGATCCACGGCACCTGCCAGCGCGCCGAAGCCCACGCTTCGCTGACCGCCCTGCGCGAGCCACTGGAGCAACTGCTGGCACGCCTGCAAACCGTCACCCTGGCGCTGCTCGGCGATTTGATGAGCGGCAAGGTCAATGAGGGCCTGGCCAACTCGGCGCTGTACCTGAAAGTGTTTGGCCACACTGTGATCGGCTGGCGCTGGCTGGAACAGGCGATCTGCGCCGAGCAGGGCCTGACGCGACTCAATAACAGCGAGGGCAACCCCGCCGATGCCGACTTCTACCAGGGCAAACTGCAAGCAGCGCGCTTCTTCCTGACCTGGGAAGTCCCCGCCTGTCAGCATGACCTCGACCTGCTGGAAGGCCGCGACCCGACCTGCCTGGCGATGCAGGACGCCTGGTTCTGAGGTGATAGCTGTCTGTTCCCTGACGCCCGGACAGATCCGGGCGTTTTTTTGACACCCGAGCGAGGGCACAGGTTAGAATCCCTGGCACGCGCCATGCATAAGTGCAGTTGGCCGCGCCCAAAAGCATCAGCCAGGGAGTAGATCGATTTGGATGCCAGCACCATCAACAACCTGTTCCTGGTCGGTGGTCTACTGGTTGCCCTGAGCATTCTCGTCAGCGCTTTCGGCTCGCGCTTCGGCATTCCCATCCTGGTGATCTTCCTCGGCGTCGGCATGCTCGCCGGTACCGACGGCCCGGGCGGCATCGTCTTCAACAACTACCCGCTGGCCTACCTGGTCGGCAACCTGGCGCTGGCCATCATCCTCCTCGACGGCGGCATGCGCACCCGCGTATCGAGCTTTCGCGTAGCGCTCTGGCCGTCGCTGTCGCTGGCGACTGTCGGTGTGGTGATTACCGCCGGGCTGACCGGCATGGCTGCGGCCTGGCTGTTCGACCTGACGATCATGGAAGGCATGCTGATCGGCGCCATCGTCGGCTCCACCGACGCCGCGGCGGTGTTCAGCCTGCTCGGCGGACGCGGCCTCAACGAGCGGGTCAGCGCCACCCTGGAAATCGAGTCCGGCAGCAACGACCCGATGGCGGTGTTCCTCACCATCACCCTGATCGCCATCCTCGGCAGCGGCGACACCGGCCTGACCTGGGACTTGCCGCTGCAACTGCTGTTGCAGTTCGGTATCGGCGGCCTGCTCGGCCTGGGCGGTGGTTGGCTGCTGCTCAATTTGATCAACCGCATAGAACTGGCCAACGGCCTCTACCCGCTGCTGGTGGTCAGCGGCGGCTTGATCATCTTCGCCATCACCACTGCGGTGGGCGGCAGCGGCATCCTGGCGATCTACCTCTGCGGCCTGCTGCTCGGCAACCGGCCGATCCGCTCGCGCCACGGCATCCTGCATATGCTCGACGGCCTGACCTGGCTGGCGCAGATCGGTATGTTCCTGGTCCTCGGCTTGCTGGTGACCCCGCACGAACTGCTGCCCATCGCCCTGCCGGCCCTTGCCCTGGCGCTGTGGATGATTCTGTTTGCCCGACCGCTGTCGATCTTTATCGGCTTGCTGCCTTTCCGTGCGTTCCACGACCGCGAACGCGCTTTTATTGCCTGGGTCGGCCTGCGCGGCGCAGTGCCGATTATCCTCGCGGTGTTCCCACTGATGGCCGGGCTGCCCAATGCCCAGCTGTTCTTCAACGTGGCCTTTTTTATCGTCTTGGTGTCGCTGCTGCTGCAGGGCACCAGCCTGCCCTTGGCTGCCAAACTGTTGCGCGTCACGGTGCCGCCAGAGCCGCTGCCGGTTTCCCGCGCCGGGCTGGAAGTGCATGCCACCAGCCAGTGGGAGCTGTTCATCTACCGTCTGGGCAAGGAAAAGTGGTGCATCGGCGCCGCCCTGCGCGAGCTGAAGATGCCTGAGGGCACGCGGATCGCTGCGCTGTTCCGCAGCCATGAACTGCTCCACCCCTCCGGCAGCACACGCCTGGAGGCCGGTGATCTGCTTTGCGTGATTGGCCATGAACACGATTTACCCGCCCTCGGCAAACTGTTCATCCAGGCACCCAAACGCGGCCAGGATCTGCGCTTCTTCGGCGACTTCGTGCTCGAAGGCGACGCCGAACTCGGCGCAGTCGCGGCCCTCTACGGCCTGAAGCTGGACGAGCTGGACGCCCAGCAAAGCCTGAGCCGCTTTATCGCCCATGAAATCGGCGGCGAGCCAATTATCGGCGACCAGGTCGAGTGGCAGGGCCTGACCTGGACGGTAGCGGCGATGGAAGGGAACAAGATCCGCAAGATCGGCGTCAAATTCCCCGAAGGTGCCCGCCCGGGCCCCGGTCTGTTCCTTTAAGACCAACCTGGCGGGCGCGCTGCACAGCGCCCGGCGGAGTCCTTACCGGGCTGTCCAGCAGCCTGATAGACTTCCCCGACCTCATTCGAGCCGCCGATCGCGACCATGCCCTCTTTTCGTCATTACCTGATTGCAACCCTGCTAGGCGTTTGCCTGAGCGCCCCCTTCACTTACGCCGCCGAGGCACCCACGCGCGCCGATGTACAGGGCAGCCTGGATAGCCTGGCCGAGCGCAAGTTGTCCGAGACCGAGCAGACCCAGGTCAAGCTCGCCCTGGAGCGCACCCTGGCCTTGCTCGACGCCCAGGCCGATAGCACGCAAAAGCTCGCCGACCTGAAAAAACAGCTGGACCAGGCACCGCGGCTGATCGGCGAAGCCCAGCGCGAACTGGAACGGCTCAAGGCCAGCCAACCCGCGCCCATTGCCACACGCTACGCCAATAGCCGGGTCGACCAGTTGGATGCACTGCTCAGTGAGCGCAGCGCCCAGCTCAACGAGTGGCAAAAACAGATCATCGAGGCCAATAGCCTGATCATCACCGCACAAACCCGTCCGGAGCGCGCTCAGGCAGAAATCGCCAGCAGCCAGGCGCGCAGCCAGGCGATCAACAACATCCTGAAGAACGGCCGCGAAGACAACAAACCCCTGAGCAGCGAGCAGCGTGACCAACTGGCTGCCGAACTGGCCCAGCTCACCGCCCTGACCCAACTGCGCCGCCAGGAGCTGGCGGGCAACAGCCTGCTGCAAGACCTGGGCAGCAGCCGCCGTAACCTGCTGGAGGAGCGCATCAAGCGCCTTGAGCAGGAGCTGCAGAGCCTGCAAACCCTGATCAACGAAAAGCGCCGCGAGCAGTCGGAAAAGACCGTCGCCGAACAGTCCGAGGAAGCCGAACGGGTCGGCTCGGACAAACTGCTGGCGCAGGAAAGCGCACTCAACCTGAAACTCTCGGACTACCTGCTGCGCGCCACCGATCGCCTCAACCAGTTGACCCAGGAAAACCTCAAGACCCAACAGCAGCTCGATACGCTCAACCAGAGCGATCAGGCGCTGGATGAACAGATCAGCGTGCTGCAAGGCAGCCTGCTGCTGTCGAAAATTCTCTATCAGCAAAAAGACGCCCTGCCCTCGCTGACAGTCGACAAACAGCTCGCCGACCAGATCGCCGATATCCGCCTTTACCAGTTCGAGCTGTCCCAGCAACGCGAGGAAGCCGGCAACCCCAGCGCCTATATCGACAAGCTGCTGGCCCAACAGCCGCCGGAAAATATCACCCCGGAGTTGCGCGCCAATCTGCTCGATCTGCTCAGCACCCGACGTGAGCTGCTTGACCGCCTCAACCGCGAGCTCAATGCGCTGCTCAATGAATCGATCACCCTGCAGCTCAACCAGAAGCAGACACAGAGCACGGCAGCGTCTCTGCGCGCCACGCTCGATGAGCAGATGTTCTGGATCCCCAGCAACAAACCGCTGGACCTCGACTGGCTGCAAGCCACGCCGCGCATGCTCGAGCGCCAGGTCGCGGAACTGGCCTGGGGCGCCAATCTGCGCCAGCTCGGCGCCGGGCTGGCCGAGCGCCCCTGGCTGTTCCTGCCGCTGCTGCTGCTGATCGCCGGTTTGCTGTGGAAGCGGGCCTTTCTGTCGAAAAAGCTCGCCGACCTGCACCAGGATATTGGCCATTTCAAGCGCGATAGCCAGTTGCATACACCGCTGGCGATTCTGCTCAACGTGTTGCTGGCCTTGCCTGGGACGCTGTTCTTCGCCCTCTGCGGCTTTATGCTGCAGATGGATGGGCGCGGGCAAAACACTAACCTGGGGGCCGCACTGTTCGAGATGGCGCAAGCCTGGCTGGTGTTCTACACCGTGTACCGCATGCTCACGCCCGGCGGGGTGGCCGAGCTGCACTTCCGCTGGGCGCGCCACCACGTGGTCTTTCTGCATCGCCAGTTGCGTTACCTGGGGTTGGTGGTCATGGCCCTGGTGGCGGTGGTCACTGTGGCCGAGCATCAGCCCTCAAGCCTGGCGGATGACGTCATGGGCATTGTGGTGGTGTTGGCGTGCTACGCGCTGATGGCCTGGCTGCTGCACCGCCTGCTGGTCAGTGGCCCGGCGCGCGAGCACGCCTCGGCGTTTCGCATGCTGCTTGGACTACTGGTCAGCCTGCTGCCGCTGGCGCTGATCGCCGCCGTTGCTTTCGGTTACTACTACACCGCCCTCAAGCTCAGCGACCGGTTGATCGACACCCTGTACTTGCTGATGATCTGGCTGATCGTCGAAGCCACCTTCGTTCGCGGCCTGGGCGTGGCAGCCCGGCGCCTGGCCTATCACCGCGCCACGGCCAAACGCCAGGCCCAGGCCAAGGAAGCAGCCAGCGAAGGCGCAGAGGTGGTGATCGAAGAGCCGACCCTGGATATCGAGCAGGTCAACCAGCAGTCGCTGCGTCTGATCCGCCTGACCCTGCTCGGTGCATTCATCGCCGGCCTGTACTGGGTCTGGGCCGACCTGATCTCGGTGTTCGCCTACCTGGACAACATCACCCTCTACGAATACACCAGCGGCACCGGCGAGACCGCCAGCCTGGTGCCGATCAGCGTCAACAACGTGCTCAGCGCCTTGGTGATCATCGGCATCACCGTAGCCCTGGGGCGTAACCTACCGGGTCTGCTCGAGGTGCTGGTGCTGTCCCGCCTGAAACTGGCCCAGGGCAGCGCGTATGCCACCACCACCCTGCTGTCCTACGCGATTGTTGGCATCGGCTTCGTCATCACCCTGTCGACCCTCGGGGTCAGCTGGGACAAGTTGCAATGGCTGGTGGCGGCGCTGTCGGTGGGGCTGGGCTTTGGCCTGCAGGAAATCTTCGCCAACTTCATTTCCGGCCTGATCATTCTGTTCGAGCGACCGGTGCGTATCGGCGACGTGGTGACCATCGGCAACCTGTCCGGCACGGTGAGCAAGATCCGCATCCGTGCCACCACCATCACCGATTTCGACCGCAAAGAAATCATCGTGCCGAACAAGACCTTCGTCACCGATCAGTTGATCAACTGGTCGCTCAACGACACCGTGACCCGGGTCATCATCAAGATCGGCGTGGCCTACGAAACCGACCTGCCCCTGGCGCGCAAACTGATGCTCCAGGCGGCCCTGGAAAACCCACGGGTGCTGCGCGACCCCGAGCCGCTTTTGTTCTTCCTCACCATCAGCCCGAGCACCTTCGACTACGAGCTGCGCTTCCACGTACGTGAGCTGGGCGACCGTAACGCCTCCACCGATGAGATTCTCACCCGGATCGCCATCAGCTTCCGTGAGCACAATGTGGAGATGGCGTTCAACCAGGTCGAGGTCATGATCAAGAACCTGCACGGCCAGGAACTCAATCTGACCACTGGGCAGATGGTCGCAGCCACTGCGGCAAGCAATGCGCAGCAGGGACAACTACCACCGCCTGCACCGACGCCGGCAATCGACCCTCAGTAGAGTGCGGCCAAGGCCACTCTCTCACCATCGCCGGGCAGTCTCTGCCCGGCTGGAGCCAGACCGTGAAGTCGCTCATCGAGCTGCAGTTCGACAACCGCTTTGCCCGCCTCGGCGATACCTTCTCCACCGAGGTGTTGCCAGAGCCGATTACCGAGCCGCGCCTCATAGTCGCCAGCCCGACGGCTATGGCGCTACTCGATCTGGACCCGAGCGAAGCCGACAGCGACCTGTTCGCCCAGGTCTTTACCGGGCACACCCTGTGGAGTACGGCCGAGCCGCGCGCCATGGTCTATTCCGGTCACCAGTTCGGTGGTTACAGCCCGCGCCTGGGTGACGGCCGTGGTTTGCTGCTCGGCGAAGTGATCAACGATGCGGGTGAATACTGGGACCTGCACCTCAAGGGCGCCGGGCAAACACCCTACTCCCGCTCGGGCGATGGCCGCGCAGTGCTGCGCTCGTCGATCCGTGAATTCCTCGCCAGCGAGCACCTGCATGCCCTCGGCATCCCCAGCTCGCGGGCGCTGTGCGTGACTGGCTCGAGCACCCCGGTGTGGCGCGAACGGCAGGAGACCGCCGCCATGGTCCTGCGCCTGGCGCCCAGCCATATCCGCTTCGGTCACTTCGAGTACTTCTACTACACCCAGCAGCATGAGCAGCTCAAACAGCTGGCCGAACACGTGCTGCGCTGCCACTACGCCGACTGCCTGCAGCAGGAGCAGCCGTATCTGGCGATGTTCCGCGAGATCATCGAACGCAACGCGACGATGATCGCCTACTGGCAGGCCTACGGCTTCTGTCATGGGGTGATGAATACCGACAATATGTCGATCCTCGGTATCACCTTCGACTACGGCCCCTACGCCTTTCTCGATGATTTCGACGCCAAACACATCTGCAACCATTCGGATGACAGCGGCCGTTACTCGTTCAGTAATCAGGTGCCGATTGCCCAGTGGAACCTCGCCGCCCTCGGCCAGGCCCTGGTGCCGCTGGTCGAGGTAGAGGCGCTGCGCGAAAGCCTGAGCCTGTTTCTGCCGCTGTACCAGGCGCACTACCTCGACCTGATGCGCAAACGCCTGGGCCTGCTCAGCGCCGCTGACGGCGACGAAGCCCTGGTGCAACGCCTGCTGCAATTGATGCAGAGCAGCGCGGTGGACTACAGCCTGTTCTTCCGCGAGCTCGGCGACAGCCCGGCAGCGCAAGCGGTGGCGCGCCTGCGTGATGACTTTACCGACCTGGCCGGCTTCGACGCCTGGGCCGCCGACTACCTGGCGCGCAGCGCTCAGGATGGCGACGAGCAAACGCAACGGCGCACGCGCATGCACGCGGCCAACCCCAAGTACATTTTGCGCAACTACCTGGCGCAACAAGCCATCGAAGCCGCCGAACAGGGCGACTACGCCCCGGTGCGCGAGCTGCATCAGGTGTTGTCACACCCCTTCGATGAGCAGCCCGGCTTCGAGCGCTATGCCCAGCGTCCGCCGGAGTGGGGTAAGCACCTGGAAATCAGCTGCTCCTCGTAGCCAGTTGTGGGAGGGGCTTTAGCCGCGACAATCGCCGCTAAAGCGCCTCCCACAGACGACCTAAACGCCACCCAACATCCACTCCAACCCCATCGCCACATGCAGCGCGCTGCTGTCGAGCCAGGGCAGTGGCGCGTCTATGCCATCGAGCAGCAAACCGATCTCCGTGCAGCCAAGGATCGCCACTTCGGCGCCCTGCGCCTGCAGCGAGCGCAAGCAGTCCAGATAGAACTCGCGCGCCTGGGGCAGAAACTGGCCCTGGCACAGCTCGGCAAAGATCACACGGTCGATTTCCGTCATCTGCGCTGCGCTCGGGATCATCACCTCGATGTCAAAGCGCTCGGCCAGGCGTTGACGGTAGAAGTCTTCCTGCATGGTAAAGCGCGTACCGAGCAAGGCCGCGCGTTTTACGCCTTGGTCTTGTAGCGCCTGGCCCACGGCATCACCGATATGCAACAGGGGGATATCCACTGCCGCTTCGATGGCCGGCGCCACCTTGTGCATGGTGTTGGTGGCCAGCAGCAGAGCTGTCGCCCCTGCTTGCTCCAGCCCCTGCGCGGCCTTGGCCAAAAGTGCCTCGGCCGCGAGCCAGTCACCACGGTGCTGCAGTTCGGCGACCTCGGCAAAATCCACGGAATGCAGCAGCAACGGCGCCGAATGCAAACCACCCAGGCGTTCGCGCACGCCCTGATTGAGCAAGCGGTAGTAGCTGGCCGTGGACTCCCAGCTCATGCCACCCAAAATGCCAAGCTGGCGCATATCAACCCCCTAGGTGCAAAGCCCTGAGCCTAATCCTCAGCTGGCTTGGCGCACAGGCACAGTGCGCGCCAGAGTGGTCGGCACAGCCTTATCTATTAAATCGAAAAGGCATATAAACCTTTCCAAACATTCTTAGACTCTCTAAGCAGCAAGCCTTATCTTCTGCGCCTTGTGTGGCCGCCCAACCCGGCTTGGCCGCCGATACCTCACACGAGATTCGCACGCCAAGGATGTTCATGTACTGGGACTCCCTGCCCCTGTTGTTCGTCGGCGCCCTGCTGCTGTGGGTGCTGTATGCCTTCGTCCGCGAAACCTGGAGCCCGGACATAGTCGCGGCCATCGCCGTGGCCGCGCTGCTGATTACCCAATTGCTGACCCCGGCAGAAGTGCTCAGCGTGCTGAGCAACTCGGCGCCGGTGACCATCGCCTGCATGTTCGTGCTGTCCGCCGCGCTTGAGCGCACCGGCTGCATCGACGCTCTCGGCAACTGGCTGGGTGACCTGGTCGGTACCAGCCCGATCCGCGTGCTGACCGGCCTGACAGTCACCGCCCTGGTGGCCTCCGCCTGCCTGAACAACACCCCCGTGGTGGCCATCCTCACCCCGGTGGCGATTTCCCTGGCGCGCCGCGCCGGCACTCTGCCGTCGAAGCTGCTGATTCCGCTGTCCTACGCCACTATTCTCGGCGGCACCCTGACCATGATTGGCACCTCGACCAATATTCTGGTCGACGGTGTGGCACGCAAGGCAGGCCTGGCGCCCTTCGGCATCTTTGAAATCACTGGCGCCGGCCTGATCATGGCCGCGTTCGGCATGGCCTACCTGCTGACCATTGGCCATCGCCTGTTGCCCGAGCGCGAAACCCTGTCCAAGCAGTTGCGCCCGAACCTCGACCGCACTTTTATGACCGAACTGCTGGTGCCGCATGACTCGCCAGTGATCGGCAAGACCCTGCACGAAGCGCACCTCAACGGCGGCAGCGGCCTGCAGGTGCTGAAGTTCTTCCGCGACGAGCAGCAACTGACCGAGCCGGCCCACGACACCCTGCTGCTTGCCGGCGACCAACTGGTGCTGCACGGCCAGGTCAAGGACGTGGTAGAGCTGCGCGAAAGCGGCCACCTGATCTTCAACCGCAGCGATGCCTTTGAAACCATCAGCAGCCACGACGTGATCCTCGCCGAGGCCATCGTCGGGCGTAACTCGCGCTACAGCCACCGGCCCATGCGCGACCTCGACCTGACCGCGCGCTACGGCATCGCCGTGCTGGCCGTGCACCGTCAGGACGAGAACATCCAGGGCAACCTGGATGACTTCGAACTGCAATTCGGCGACGTGATGCTGGTCGAAGGCACGCCGACACAGATCAAACGCTTTGCCGACAATGGCGATCTGATCAGCCTCAACGCTGTGCAAGAGCGTGCCTTCCGCCGCGACAAGGCGCCGATTGCAATCATCGCCACCCTCGCGGTGATGCTGCTGGCGGCTTTTGGCGTGATGCCCATCGAGGGCCTGGCGATCATCGGTGCGGTGACTGTGCTGGCGACCCGCTGCCTGGATGTGGAAGACGCCTACAAAGCGGTGGACTGGAAAATCCTCAGCCTGATCTTCGGCATGCTGGCCATCAGCATCGCCATGGACAAGGTCGGCCTGGTCAGCCTGATGGTCAGCAATGTCATGGGCCTGATGCCCTGGGCCGGGCCGCTGCTGATGCTGAGCTTTATCTACCTGTTCACCTCGATCCTCACCGAGGTGCTGTCGAACAACGCCGTCGCCGTGCTGGTCACGCCCATTGCCATCGGCATGGCTCAACACCTGGGCGTCGACCCGCGCGCCTTCGTGGTAGCGGTAATGTTCGCCGCCAGCGCCAGCTTCGCCACGCCCATTGGCTACCAGACCAACACCTTCGTGTACAACGCCGGCGGCTATCGCTTTACCGACTTTATGAAGGTCGGTATCCCGCTCAATCTGTTGCTCTGGGTCGTGGCCAGCTTCGTGATTCCCTGGTTCTTCCCGCTCACGCCCGCATGACTTGATATCCAGCGCGCGCGGCGCCATGTAACAGCCAACGCTACTGGAGCCGTTTTATGTCCGATCCTCTGCTTATCCCCTGCCCCCACTGCAACGGCCTTAACCGCATTCCTCCCGCGCGCCTGGGCGACAGCCCCCGCTGTGGGCGCTGCAAGGCCGAAGTACTGCCGACAACACCCTTCGAGCTGACACAAGGCAACTTCGCCAGCCAACTCAAAGGCGACCTGCCCCTGCTGGTGGATGTCTGGGCCAGTTGGTGCGGCCCATGCCGCAGCTTTGCGCCTATCTACGAGCAGGCCGCCGGCCAGCTAAATGGCCGCTGCCGCCTGGGCAAACTGGACAGCGAGGCGGCGCCGCAACTGTCGGGCAGCCTGGGTATCCGCTCGATTCCCAGCCTGATTCTGTTCAAAGGCGGCGTGGAAGTCGCCCGCCAGAGCGGCGCCCTGCCGCTGCCCCAGTTGCTGGCTTGGCTGCGCCAGCAGGGGATCTGAGCGGATCGGTCAACCCACTGACCGCGTGAGGTCATTCCCGCCGTCCATCATGCCCGCTAGGCTGCGAGTAAATCCCAGCCAGCGGAGTCCAAGCATGTCGATGCCAGCCGAGCTGATTCGTCAGCTGACCGAAGAGCAGATTGCCTTCGTCAAGCGCAGCGGCCTCAAGGCCGAGGTGCTCGAACCCGGCTTCGTGCGCCTGTGCATGCCCCTGACGGGTAACCAGAACCATATCGGCAGCATGTATGCCGGTGCGCTGTTCACCCTGGCAGAAATGCCCGGCGGCGCGCTGTTTCTCACCAGCTTCGATGCACAGCGCTACTACCCCATCGTCAAATCCTTCAACCTCAACTTTCGCCGTCCGGCACTGGGCGATATTCGGGTCGAGGCGCGCTTGTCTGCCGAGCTGATCGACGCCCTGCAAGCCCAGGCGCAGAGCAACGGCAAAGCGGAATTCAGCCTGACACTGGTGCTGACGAATGACGCCGGTGAGGTCGTGGCGGACAGCAGCGCGCTCTACCAACTGCGACGTCGCTGACCGCTGGCCTTGCCACAAGTCAAAAGACCAGCTAATTGATGGAGCACAATAATCATTTGCTGGCGCCTCGGCGGGAGTTTCCATGTTCACCCACATCCTGATTGCCCATGACCTGCGCGACACGGCCGACATGGCCTTGCGCCGTGCAGCCCAGTTGGCCGAGCAACACGGCGCGCGCCTGAGCGTGTTGCACGTGCTCGACCCAGCGCAGACCAGCGAACAACACGAAAAGGCCCGCCAGGCCCTGGACCGCAGCCTGACGGCATTTGCCCCTGGCGGCAGCGCGTTACTGGTGCGCAGTGGCAAACCCTCGGAAGTGGTACTGCAAGAGGTGCAGGCGCAGGCGTGCGACCTGCTGGTGCTCGGCGGCCACCAACAGCGCCATGACTTTTTCTCCGGCACCAGCCTTGACCGTATTGCCCGGCAGTGCCCCGTGCCGCTGCTGCTGGTCGCGCGCAATGAAATCCAGCCCTATAGCCGCGCCCTGTCGGCCATCGATTTTTCCCTGTGCGCCTGCAGCGCCCTGGAGCAGGGCTACCGCTTGCTCCCCGCCGATGCGCAGTTGCATGCCGTGCATGTGTTCGACCCGGACAAGGGCACGCCCGGGCAGATCGAGGCGCAACAGCAGATTCAGCGGGCGCTGATCGAACAGTTGCTGCACGATGAAGCGCAGAAACTGCCGGACAAGGGCGCGCGCCTGAGTCACTCGGTGTATGACGGCGGCATCCTGCGCCGGCTGCAGGAGCAGCTCAAGGTACAACGCAGCGATCTGCTGGTGCTTGGCAGCCACGGCCGTAGCGCGCTGTCACAGGCGCTGCTGGGCAGCCTGGCGCAGCACTTTCTGCACAAGGCGCCCTGTGATGTGCTGGTGGTGCGCTAACCGCGCGGCGGGTTCACTGCGCGGCGACGAGCAGGTCGTGCAGTTCGACGAATTGCTGGGTCAGTTTGTGCCGCGGATCCATATACACCAGCGGCATGCAGGCCTGATGGGACTCGCGCATGCGCACCGAACTCATCAGGTTCACCGGTAACACCGGCAGCCCCTCGGCGATCAGCTCGTCGAGCAGTTGCTGCGGCAAGGTGGCACGAGGCTGGAACTGATTGACCACGATGCCCTCGACCGCCAGCCCCTCGTTGTGGTCATCGCGCAACTCCTCAATCTCGCGCAGCAGGCCGTACAGCGCCGTGCGTGAAAAACTGTCGCAGTCGAAGGGGATCAGCACGCGATCCGCGGCAATCAGCGCCGAAACCGTGTAGAAGTTCAGCGCTGGCGGGGTATCGAGGTAGATGTGGTCGTAATCCTCGGCCAATTGGTCAAGGAGCTTGCTCAACTTGTTGATCTTGTATTTGGACTCGAGCTTGGGCTGCAGATCGGCCAACTCGGCCGTGGCGGTCACCACGTGCAGGTTATCGAACGGCGTCTCGTAGATATCGACCTGGTTCTTCTTGCCGAACGGCCCACTGGCCAGGGTCTGCTTGAAGAACTCGGCGATTCCCATGGGGATGTCATCACCCGTGAGCCCAGTGAGGTAATGCGTGGAGTTGGCCTGGGCATCAAGGTCGATCAGCAGGGTACGATACCCCTGGGATGCACTCACCGCCGCCAGGTTGCAGGCGATGCTCGACTTGCCGACACCGCCTTTCTGATTGAACACCACGCGTCGCATGTCACACCTCCCTGAACCTATAGACCCCTGGATTCTATGCAAAGGACATGACAAGGGCGAGATGTTTGGTCACCAGATGACTCGAACAACGCTGAAAAGCACCGTCCATAAATTGAAAGGGCCGCATCTGCGGCCCTTTCAGGATTAAACGTGGTATTGCGCTGATAACTCATGCACCGCTTCGAGGAAGGCCCCAGCATGGGCTGGATCGACTTCCGGGGTGATGCCGTGGCCCAGGTTGAAGACATGCCCGCTGCCTGCGCCATAACTGCTCAGGATACGCGCCACTTCGGCGCGAATGGCTGATGGCTTGGCATACAGCACCGTCGGATCCATATTGCCCTGCAGTGCTACCTGCTGGCCAACGCGACGACGCGCCTCGCCAATATCGCAGGTCCAGTCCAGCCCCAGTGCATCAGCGCCCGCGGCGGCCAGCGACTCCAGCCACAACCCACCGTTCTTGGTGAACAGAATCACCGGCACCTTACGGCCGTCGTGCTCGCGGATCAGGCCGGCAACGATCTTCTGCATATAGGCCAGGGAGAACTCCTGGTAGGCCGCCGACGACAGGTTGCCGCCCCACGTATCGAATATCTGCACGGCCTGGGCGCCCGCGCGGATCTGCCCATTGAGGTAGAGGGTCACCGACTGCGCCAGCTTGTCGAGTAGGGCGTGCATGGCTTCAGGCTGGTCGTAGAGCATCGCCTTGATCTTGCGGAAGTCCTTCGACGAGCCGCCCTCGACCATGTAGGTCGCCAGGGTCCAGGGGCTGCCGGAGAAGCCGATCAGCGGTACACGGCCACCCAGCGCCGACTTGATGGTGCGCACAGCATCCATCACGTAGCCCAGGTCCTGCTCCGGGTCGGGGATCGGTAACGCGTCGATATCGGCGGCGCAGCTGATGACCTTCTTGAAGCGCGGCCCTTCGCCGGTCTCGAAATACAGGCCCTGACCCATGGCATGGGGAATGGTGAGGATGTCGGAAAACAGGATCGCCGCGTCGAGTTGCGGGTAGCGGTCCAGAGGCTGCAGGGTCACCTCACAGGCGAACTCGGGGTTCATCATCAGCTTCATGAAGTCCCCGGCCTTGGCGCGGCTGGCGCGGTATTCCGGCAGGTAACGACCGGCCTGGCGCATCATCCACACCGGGGTGACGTCGACAGGTTGCTTGAGCAGAGCACGAAGGAAGCGGTCGTTCTTCAGGGCGGTCATGGCAGTTCCCGAGAAAAGTAATCGGTAAAAAAGTGCGGGCATTTTCGCAGAGCGCAAAACAAAAGGCACGGTGGGGACCATGCCTTTTACCAATTGCGACGATTTGCCTCGCTCAAGAAAAATACGGCGCGCCACGCCGCTGCAGGCCCTGAAAGAGCCGGACGCAGAAGGCCAAGGATAGCGCCAGCAGGACCAACCACGACCACAACAGCAGGCTCGTGGATTCATCTTTAGAGAGCAACCAGGCGCTACTGGCAATAGCGACAATCATCATCACAAATTCGAAAAGCCGCCAGCGGCCCAGCGTATAACCTAGCAGGCCAATCTGCAAAGCCTGCGCTAAACCCAGAGACAGAATCACCAACAGATAGAGCCAGACCCACTGCAGCCAGGCGGTTGGAAAACCATAATTCCAACCGATCAGGCTGATAAAGAGTCCCAGGAAAACCAGTCGCTCCGACATGCCACGCAATATCTGCAGGCACAACCCCAAGAGCCACCGCCTGTCACTCGGCAACCCCGGCAGCAAGCACAACTCGGCGACTAGCGACTGGCTGGTACGATTACGCTCTGCCAGCAGATAACGTGCAGGCTGCGATACCAGCATCAGACATGCGGCAACTATTCCATAGGCAATAACAAAACGAGTTCCACGATTCGGCTCCAGCCACAGCAAAAAGCCAATGCCACTGCATACAAACAGCGCACCCAGCAGTCGGTTAGGCCAGCTCGCCTCCTGGATGATGCCCTTTAGTTCGGGAGCGAGCACCTCGCGCAGCCGCTGGACTGGACTCAGTCCAGCGCTTAAATCCGGCGCATTTGCCTTACGGAATAGCGCCACATCTTCGTCCTGCACGGTCAGCCGCAATGGCATCTCGACAGCTAGCGCTAGTATCGGCCAGCGTCGCTTGCATACGTAGAACCACAGGGCTGCTGCCAGGGTCAGGATGACCAGGGCGGGCACTCCATACTCTGCGGTCGTCTGCGGCCACCAGGCCTGCCAATAAGTGCCGGCCAGCAGCAGAACAGGCACTATAGCTGCGGTTATGTGATGAGCAGGCAACACCAGTATCAACAAAGCCAGGCTCCAGCCCAGCAGCAGCCCAGCCCCCAGGCGGGAAACATTTGCGTATTCAGATAGCGCCGCCAGGCTGGAAATAGCCAGAAGGCATAACCCCAAATTGGCAACGACACCAAGGCTCACCACCCTGATAGCTCCCGGCATCCGCAATCCGAGCATATGCCAGGCAAGCTGAAAAGGCCGCGCAGAAACCAGCAGCCCCCACTGCAACCCCGCGAGCAACCAGGCCAAAGTCTGCACATTCTGCATACTATTGCCGCGTACCTTCGGACCGAAGTAAACGCTCAAGATGGTCAACGTGCTGCAGATGGCAAGGGCAAACAACAGACGCTGGCTTTCCGGCCACAGACTACGCCAGTGCATAGCGATCATCGCACTAACTCCAGGAACAGATCCTCCAGGCCCAGAGTCTGCGCTTGGTACTTGCCAGGCAGTAGCGAAGCGCTGCCATCAGCAAGGCGTAACAACACGCTATAGCCGCCATCGCTAAGACGATGGCGCATGACTTCACCGCGTAATCGCTCTTGCGGTAGGTTGACATCAGCCGGCAGCACGATACGGCGAACTTCATCTTTTAATTCATCCAGACCGGCCTGCAGCAGCAATCGCCCTTGATGCAGAAAGGCGACCTCAGAGGCGATGCGCTCAAGATCAGAAATGATATGCGTCGACAGAATCACCGTAGCGCCCTGCTCGGCTGCGCTACCAACGATCTCGCGTAGCAGCTCACGACGTGCCACAGGGTCAAGCGCCGCAGCTGGCTCATCCAGCACCAGCAACTGCGGTCGACTGCCCAACGCACGAATTAGGGCCACCTGCTGACGCTCGCCGGGAGATAGTTTGTTCAATTGCCGCGCCCGCGACAGCTCCCAGCGATCGAGTAGCCGCTTTACCAGGTCGGCATCCCAATTCGGATAAAGACTTCCGACAAAATCCAGCATGGCGCCTACCGTCATCCACGGGAAACTGTCGGGCTGTTGCGGCACATAACTCAGCGCGCTCTTGGCCTGATCATCAAGGCGCAACGCATCACGCCCCTGCACGAACGCTTGCCCCTTATCGGCGCGTAGCAGACCAAGCATGCAGCGCAGCAAGGTGCTCTTGCCGGCTCCATTGCGGCCGACCAGACCCAAAATGCTACCTGGCTCGACACGTAGCGATAGATCATCCAGCACCTGATGATCGGCATAGCGTTTTGCCAGACCACGGACCTCAATCACTGCATCCGAGTTGCACACTAAACTCATTCCTTTTTCTCCATCAATGGCCGTAAAGCCTCCGTTACCTGCTTAAAATCCAGATCAAGTTGGCGCGCCTGACGAACCAACTCGGCGAGCAGAGGCGTCAGCACCTGTAAGCGCTCAGCACGTGGCTGCCTGACGGCGGCCTGCGCCATGACCACCATGCCCTTGCCACGCAGACGCTCGAGCAACCCCTGCTCTTCCAGCAGCGAATAAGCCTTGGAAACAGTCATCGGGTTGATGGCGTGCGCGGCTGCAACCTCTCGTACCGAGGGAAGGCGAGTACCTGGCTGGCATTGACCAGCAGCGATCATGCGTGCGATCTGCCCCACAATCTGCCGGTAAATGGGGTCGGGCGAAGCGGGTTCGATGTACAGGGCTTCTGGATTCATGTGTATTAATATAGCAATACACCAGAAACAGCTGCAAGCCGGAATGGCAATACAAAACAAAAAGCACGGCGAGTGCCGTGCCTTTATCCATCGGGTCAATTTGTCGCGGGCAAGCCGCGACACAATCGATTAGACGCCCAAGTAGTCGAGGATCCCCTCAGCGGCATTACGCCCCTCGAAGATTGCCGTCACCACCAGGTCGGAACCGCGCACCATATCGCCACCGGCGAAGATCTTCGGGTTGCTGGTCTGGTGCTTGAACTGGCTCTGCTCGGGCGCGACCACACGGCCCTGGCTGTCAGTCTGGATGGTGAAGTCCCCAAACCAGGCTGCCGGGCTTGGACGGAAACCGAAGGCAATCAGCACGGCTTCCGCCGGGATGATTTCTTCGGAGCCTGGGATCGGCTCGGGGCTGCGGCGGCCACGGGCATCCGGCTCGCCAAGACGGGTCTCAACCACTTTCACGCCTTCGACCTTGTCTTCGCCGACGATGGCAATGGGTTGACGGTTGAAGAGGAACTTCACGCCTTCTTCCTTGGCGTTCTTCACCTCTTTACGCGAGCCCGGCATGTTCTCTTCGTCACGGCGATAGGCGCAGGTCACGCTCTTGGCGCCCTGGCGAATCGAGGTGCGGTTGCAGTCCATGGCTGTGTCACCGCCGCCGAGCACAACAATGCGCTTGCCCTTCATGTCGACGAAGTCTTCCGGCGACTTCTCGAAGCCCAGGTTGCGGTTGACGTTGGCGATCAGGAAGTCGAGGGCATCGTGCACGCCTGGCAGGTCTTCACCGGGGAAGCCGCCCTTCATGTAGGTGTAGGTGCCCATGCCCATAAACACCGCATCGTACTCATCCAGCAACTGCTGCATGGTCACGTCGGTGCCGACGTCGGTGTTCAGGCGGAACTCGACCCCCATGCCGGTGAAGACTTCACGGCGGCGGCTGAGCACGCTTTTTTCCAGCTTGAACTCGGGAATACCGAAGGTCAGTAGGCCGCCGATTTCCGGGTTCTTGTCGAACACCACCGGGGTCACGCCGTTGCGCACCAGCACGTCGGCACAACCGAGACCGGCCGGGCCGGCGCCGATCACCGCAACACGCTTGCCGGTCGGTTTAACCTTGGACATGTCCGGGCGCCAGCCCATGGCGAACGCGGTGTCGGTGATGTACTTCTCCACCGAGCCAATGGTCACCGCGCCGAAGCCGTCATTCAGGGTACAGGCGCCCTCACACAGACGGTCCTGCGGACACACGCGGCCGCAGACTTCCGGCAGGGTGTTGGTCTGGTGCGACAGCTCGGCGGCGGCGAGGATATTGCCCTCGGACACCAGCTTCAACCAGTTGGGAATGAAGTTGTGCACCGGGCACTTCCACTCGCAATAGGGGTTACCGCAGCCCAGGCAGCGGTGCGCCTGGTCGGCCGCTTGCGCAGGTTTGAAGTTGTCGTAGATCTCGACGAACTCTTTCTTACGCTGACGCAACAGTTTCTTCTTCGGGTCTTTGCGCCCAACTTCGATGAACTGGAAGTCGTTATTCAGACGTTCAGTCATAAAAACCTCTTAACAGCAGCTTCAGCGCACGGCTTCAAGCTGCAAGACGATCACGGTAGCTGGTCAGCCTCCACCACCTGGTGGTTTGAGGCTGACCGCTTGCAGCTGCGGTTATTGCGGGTTGGCGCGGGTGCTGGTGAGCAAGGACCTGAGGCTGGCAGCCTTGGGTTTGACCAGCCAGAACTTGCGCAGGTAATCGTCCAGGTTTTCCAGGACATTGTGTCCCCATTCACTGGCAGTTTCCTGCACGTATTCGGTGAGCACGCGCTGCAGATGGCTGCGATAGGCTTCCATCGACTCGTTGTTGATCCGCTGGATCTCCACCAACTCGTGGTTGACCCGGTCATAGAAGCTGTTGTCCAGGTCCAGCACATAGGCGAAGCCACCGGTCATGCCGGAGCCGAAGTTGTAGCCAGTCTTGCCCAGTACACAGACAAAGCCACCGGTCATGTATTCGCAGCAATGGTCACCCGTGCCTTCGACCACGGCATGGGCACCGGAGTTACGCACAGCGAAGCGCTCACCCGCGGTCCCCACGGCGAACAGCTTGCCGCCGGTGGCGCCGTACAGGCAGGTGTTGCCGATGATGGCGCTGTCCTGGGTCTTGAACGGGCTGCCCTTGGGCGGCACGATCACCAGCTTGCCGGCAGTCATGCCCTTGCCGACGTAGTCGTTGGCATCGCCTTCGAGGTACAGGTTCAGGCCACCGGCGTTCCACACACCAAAGCTCTGGCCGGCCGTGCCCTTGAAGCGGAAGGTGATGGGCGCGCCATTCATGCCTTCGTTGCCATGCACGCGGGCGATCTCACCCGACACCCGCGCACCGATCGAACGGTCGCAGTTGCAGATGTCCAGCTCGAACTCCGCGCCGCTGGCGGCATCGATTGCCGGCTTGGCCAACTCGACCATCTTCTCGGCCAGCAGGCCTTGGTCGAACGGTGGGTTGCGCTCGACCAGACAGAACTGCGGCTTGTCCGCCGGAATGTGATCACTGCCGAGCAGCGGCGTGAGGTCCAGGTGCTGCTGTTTGTCGGTCTCGCCGGGCAGCATTTCGAGCAGGTCAGTGCGCCCGATCAGCTCTTCCAGGCTGCGTACGCCCAGCTTGGCCAGCCACTCGCGGGTTTCTTCGGCGACATAGGTGAAGAAATTCATCACCATTTCGACGGTGCCGATGAAGTGGTCTTTGCGCAGCTTGTCATTCTGCGTGGCCACGCCGGTGGCGCAGTTGTTCAGGTGACAGATGCGCAGGTACTTGCAGCCCAGGGCGATCATCGGCGCGGTGCCGAAGCCGAAGCTCTCGGCACCGAGAATGGCCGCCTTGACCACGTCCAGGCCAGTTTTCAGGCCGCCGTCGGTCTGCACCCGCACCTTGCCGCGCAGGTCGTTACCGCGCAGGGTCTGGTGGGTTTCGGCCAGGCCGAGCTCCCAGGGCGCACCGGCATACTTGATCGAAGTCAGCGGCGAGGCGCCGGTGCCACCGTCGTAGCCGGAGATGGTAATCAGGTCGGCATAGGCTTTGGCCACGCCGGCGGCGATGGTACCGACGCCGGCTTCTGCCACCAGCTTGACTGACACCAGGGCGGCCGGGTTGACCTGCTTGAGGTCATAGATCAACTGCGCCAGGTCTTCGATGGAATAGATGTCATGGTGCGGCGGCGGCGAGATCAGGGTCACGCCCGGCACTGCATAACGCAGCTTGGCGATCAGGCCATTGACCTTACCACCTGGCAGCTGGCCGCCCTCACCGGGCTTGGCGCCCTGAGCAACCTTGATCTGCAGCACTTCGGCGTTGACCAGGTACTCCGGGGTCACGCCGAAACGGCCGGTGGCCACCTGCTTGATCTTCGAGCTGCGCAGCGTGCCATAGCGGGCCGGGTCTTCACCGCCCTCACCGGAGTTGGAGCGCGCGCCGAGGCGGTTCATCGCCTCGGCGATGGCCTCATGGGCTTCCGGCGACAACGCGCCCAGGGAGATACCGGCGGAGTCGAAACGCTTGAAGATCGACTCCAGCGGCTCGACCTGGTCCAGCGCCAACGGCTGATCCGCCAGCTTGAGCGCCAACAGGTCACGGATCATCGATACCGGACGGGTATCGACCAGCGCGCTGTATTCCTTGTACTTCTCGTAGCTGCCTTGCTGCACAGCCACCTGCAGGGTGCTCACCACATCCGGGTTGTAGGCGTGGTATTCGCCGCCGTAGACGAACTTCAACAAACCGCCCTGCTGGATCGCCTTGCGGTTGTTCCAGGCTTCGGCAGCCAGCAGCTTCTGCTCGGCTTCGATGTCGACAAAACGCGCACCCTTGATGCGGCTGGCGACACCGCGGAAGCACAGCTCAGTGACGTCATCGGCCAGGCCGATGGCCTCGAACAGCTGAGCACCACGGTAAGACGCCACCGTGGAGATGCCCATCTTCGAGAGAATCTTCAGCAGGCCCTTGGAGATGCCTTTGCGGTAGTACTTGAACACCTCGTAGAGGTCGCCCAGCACTTCGCCGGTACGGATCAGATCGCCGAGCACTTCGTAGGCGAGGAACGGATAGACCGCCGACGCGCCAAAGCCCAGCAGGACCGCATAATGATGCGGGTCGCGGGCAGTCGCCGTCTCGACCAGGATGTTGCAATCACAACGCAGGCCTTTTTCGGTCAGGCGATGGTGCACCGCTCCGGTGACCAGCGCCGCATGCGCCGGCAACTTGCCGGGGGCGATGTGTCGGTCGGTCAGTACCAGCAGCACCTTGCCGCCACGCACGGCTTCTTCAGCCTGGTCTGCCATGTTACGCACGGCTGCTTCCAGGCCGATCGAGGCGTCATAGTTCAGGTCGATGATCTGACGCTCGAAGCCTGGACGGTCCAGGTTCATCAGCGCACGCCACTTGGCGGGCGAAATAACCGGCGAGCTGAGAATCACGCGGCTGGCATGGTCCGGCGACTCCTCGAAGATGTTGCGCTCGGCACCGAGGCAGATCTCCAGGGACATGACGATGGCTTCACGCAGCGGGTCGATCGGCGGGTTGGTGACCTGAGCGAACTGCTGACGGAAATAATCATAGGGCGAGCGCACACGCTGGCTGAGCACCGCCATCGGCGTGTCGTCACCCATGGAGCCGACCGCCTCCTGGCCCTGCTCGGCGAGCGGGCGCAATACCTGGTCGCGCTCCTCGAACGTGACCTGGTACATCTTCATGTACTGCTTGAGCTGGTCACTGTCGTAGAACGCCGAACCGTGATCGCGGTCTTCCAGGGTCGCCTGAATGCGCTGGGCACTCTTGCGCAGCCACTGCTTGTAGGGGTGGCGCGACTTGAGGCGGTTGTCGATGTCCTCGGTGTTGAGCACCTGACCGGTCTCGGTGTCGACCGCCAGGATCTGCCCCGGGCCAACGCGGCCTTTGGCAATCACGTCCTCGGGCTGGTAATCCCACACGCCGATTTCCGAGGCCAGGGTGATGTAGCCATTGGTGGTGGTCACCCAGCGCGCCGGGCGCAGGCCGTTACGGTCGAGCAGGCAGACGGCATGGCGACCATCGGTCAACACCACGCCGGCCGGGCCATCCCAGGGCTCCATGTGCATGGAGTTGTACTCGTAGAACGCGCGCAGGTCGGCGTCCATGGTCTCGACGTTCTGCCAGGCTGGCGGAATGATCATGCGCACGCCACGGAACAGGTCGATGCCGCCGGTGACCATCAGCTCGAGCATGTTGTCCATGCTAGAGGAATCGGAGCCGACGCGGTTGACCAGCGGGCCGAGCTCGTCCAGATCGGGGATCTGGTCGTTGGCGAACTTGGTCCGCCGCGCCTGGGCCCAGTTGCGGTTACCAGTGATGGTGTTGATCTCGCCGTTGTGCGCAAGAAAGCGGAACGGCTGCGCCAGCGGCCACTTCGGCAGGGTGTTGGTGGAAAAGCGCTGGTGGAATACACAGATAGCCGTTTGCAGCCGCTCGTCACCCAGGTCCGGGTAGAACTGCTGCAGGTCGGCCGGCATCATCAGGCCTTTGTAGATGATGGTCTTGTGCGAGAAGCTGCAGATGTAGTGCTCGCTGTCATCGACGTTGGCCACCGAGGAACGACGGCGGGCACTGAACAGCTTGATGGCGAAATCCTGATCGGACAGGTCATCGCCGCCGATAAACACCTGCTCGATCTGCGGCAGCCGCTCCAGCGCCAGGCGCCCCAGCACGCTGGTATCGACCGGCACCTTACGCCAGCCAATCAACTGCAGCCCGGCATTGCTGATTTCGCGGTTCATGTTCTCGCGGGCAACCTCGGCCTTGGCCGGGTCCTGGTTGAAGAACACCATGCCGACCGCATATTGCTTGGGCAGCGCTACACCAAACTGCTCCTGAGCAATCGCGCGCAGGAAGGCATCGGGCTTCTGGATCAACAGGCCACAACCATCACCGGTCTTGCCATCGGCGTTGATCCCACCGCGGTGGGTCATGCATGTCAGCGCTTCGATGGCCGTCTGCAGCAGGTGATGGCTCGCCTCGCCCTGCATGTGGGCGATCAGGCCGAAGCCGCAGTTATCCTTGAACTCATCAGGACGGTACAAACCTGCTTTCATAGGGACTCTCACCAGGCTGCCTTTTTCAAGGCTATTGCTTTCTAATTCAACAAGTTACCGTACGCGCAGGGCAGTGCCCCAGCATTGCGCAGGCAAAAGGGAGGTTATTGTACATATCCGCCCTGGCGCTCACAAATTTCGTGGCGAAGCCATGCAAATTTATGTCGCTAAAACGAAGGACTCAACCTGCAAGCCGTGCTACCGACCTGAAGGTTATCTAGCGTGCTCAGCGGGACTGGGCGATTTCCTGCTTGATACTGCCGAAGGTCCGCGGCCATGGCTTACCGGCCTGCACCTTAGCCGGCAGGCCGCGCAGGGCCGCCTGGGCCGCATCACGACTGGCGAAACTACCATAGGTCACCACGTAAAGCGGCTGCCCCTGGTGCTGCTTGCGGAAATAGCGGTACTCACTACCGTGCTCACTGACAAATGCCTGAGCACTGCGCTCCGCCCGGGCACCCAGAATCTGCAGGGTAAAACGACCGTCAGCCTGAGCGCCATACCAACCGGCAGCCGCTGAAGCAGCCACAGGCGCCGGAGCAGGAGCAGGCTTAGGGGTCGTCACAGGAACAGCCTTAGGTGCAGGTGCAGGTGCAGGTGCAGGTGCTGTCGCCGGGACTGGCGCCTGAGCAACAGGCGCAGATGGTGTCACAGGGGCAACCGGGACCGGCGGCGGCAAATTGATCACGGGCTCTCCCCCGTCGACCTCCGCATCATCACCAGCACTCATCCCGGCCGCCTCAGCCAACGGCTGGCGAATGACCGGCTGCGCGTCACCCACTAACGGCAATGGCAGCGGTTGGTTGTTACCGGCAAACTCGATCGCCGGTACACCTGTACTCGCAGACTCTTGCGCAGGTGTGGATGGACCCCCTTGCGGCTCAGCAGCGGGCACCTGTTGCACAGTCGAAGCCGGCTCCGTGGTGAGCTCACGGCCCTGCATCAGCCAGGCAGCAAGCACCCCGATAGCCACTACCACAAGTGCCAATGCGTGCTTGCGCGGCAAGCGAAAACCGGCCCCACCAGGCTTGGCTTTACCTCGGCTGGCCAGCATGGCGGTTATCAATGTTTCGCGAGCCACCTCATTGATTGAACCTGGCCAACCGCCAGACTGCTCGTGAATCTCGGCTATCTGCTCATCACTGATCAGCTCGATGCCCTGCGCAGCACCGTCGAGCCGCTGCGCCAGGTACTCGCGTGTTTCATCTTCGCTGTAAGGCTGCAGCTCGATGGCATGAAAGCGCTCTTCCCCGGCAGCCAGCACCTCAAGCCGCTCGATCACCTCAGGCTCAGCGAACAGGAACACATGCGGCCGGCCCTCACCGTTACCTGCCGCGAGAGCTAGCAGAGCGACCAACGCGGCCTCACTCAACTGCTCAGCATCATCGACCAGCAGATAAACCTCCTGCCCGGTGAGCGCCAACTGGCCAACCTGCGCCAGAATGGCGCGCGGATCAGCCTGCTGGACCTGCAGCGCTTGGGCAATCTGGCGTAGCAGACTGGCCGGATCGGTCGCGCCCTGCGCCGACACCACCACGCTCTGCACAGCCTGCTTGTTGGTGCTGGCAACCAATGCCTGGCGCAACAACGTCTTACCGCTGCCGAGCGGGCCAGTCACCACCAACAGCAGCTGGCTATAGCGCGCCAGATGATGCAACTGGCCCAGCACCGGCTTGCGCTGCGCCGGGAAAAACTTGAAGCCCGGCACGCGAGCCGCAAAGGGATCATGGGTGAACTGGTAGTGATCGAGAAACGCCTCGTCGGCATGCAAACTGGTCATGAGCCACTCATTGATGTGTAAGCAGATCCACCTGCGCGCGGTAATCCGTACGCAGCGTGGCATCGAGAATTTCACGCGGGTAATCGGCCGTCACGACCGCCTCCCCCATCTGGCGCAACAGCACCAGCCGTAGCTGGCCATCGAGCACTTTCTTGTCGACTGCCATATGTTCGAGGAACTGTTCAGGTGTCATCTCGGCAGGGGGAACGACTGGCAAGCCGGCTGACTGAAATAGACGAATACCGCGATCACGATCGGCCTGGCTGATCCAGCCCAGACGGCAAGACATTTCCAGCGCCATGACCGTCCCCGCTGCCACAGCCTCACCATGCAACCAAACGCCATAGCCCATGTGCGTCTCGATGGCATGACCAAAGGTATGCCCAAGGTTCAGGGTAGCCCGCACCCCAGCCTCACGCTCATCCGCACCAACGACTCGCGCCTTGGCGGCACAGGAGCGCTCGATAGCCAGCGTCAAAGCAGTCTGATCCAGCGATCGCAGCGCCGGCATATTGGTTTCGAGCCAATCGAGGAATTGGGCATCACAGATCAAACCGTACTTGATCACTTCCGCCAAACCCGCCGACAACTCGCGCGGCGGCAGGGTGACGAGTGAGGAAGTATCGATGAGTACCGCCTGCGGCTGGTAAAACGCACCGACCATGTTCTTGCCAAGCGGGTGATTGATGCCTGTTTTGCCCCCAACCGAGGAATCAACCTGCGACAGCAGCGTGGTGGGAATCTGGATGAAGTTAACCCCACGCTGATAACAAGCCGCGGCAAAGCCAGCCATATCACCGATCACGCCACCGCCCAAGGCTATGACAGTGGTACGGCGATCATGGCGCGCGCCGAGCAGACCATCAAAAATCAGCTGCAGGGTTTCCCAGTTCTTATGCGCCTCACCATCCGGCAACACAATGGAAACCACGTTGTAGCCGGCAAGGCTGGCCAATAGGCGCTCAAGATACAGCGGTGCAATGGTTTCATTGGTCACCACCGCCACTTGCCGCCCGACAATGTGAGGCGCAAGCAACTGCGCCTGCCCCAGCAGGTCGGCACCGATATAAATGGGATAGCTGCGCTCGCCGAGATCGACGTGAAGAGTTTGCATGGAGCCCCCGGTCAGGAAAGGGTCCTAGGATAGCGCAGTTATGCCTGCGCTTTAACGGGGGGGCAACGCCTCGAGCCGCTCAATGATCTCCTGGACAACCATACGTGGAGGTCGCTCGTCGGTTTCCACGATCACATCGGCAATTTCGCGGTATAGAGGGTCACGTATCGCCAGCAGCTCACCCAGCACTTTGCTTGGGTTCGCCGTGCGCAGCAATGGCCGATTACGATCACGGGCAGTCCGATCAAGCTGCTGCTCGACCGACGCATGCAAATACACCACACGCCCACCACGCCAGAGCGTCGAACGGTTTTCAGGACGCATCACCGCCCCGCCCCCCGTCGCCAGTACCAGGCCATCCTGCTCGCACAACTCAGCGATCACCGCCTGCTCACGCTCACGAAAACCCTGCTCACCTTCAACATCGAAGATCCAGGGAATGTCAGCACCTGTCCGTTGCTCGATCTCCTTGTCGGAGTCTTTGAAAGGCAAACGCAGCTCTTTGGCAAGCAAACGCCCGATGGTGCTTTTCCCGGCACCCATCGGGCCTACAAGAATCAAATTACGCACAGAGTCAACGGCTCACCGCTACGGCTTGGGTGTTCATGATACGCGGTGTGAGAAAAATCAACAGTTCCGACTTGTTGTCTCTGACCACGTCGCGACGGAACAACCGACCAACAAAGGGCATGTCCCCCAAGAACGGTACCTTATCAACAGATTTAATCTGCTCATTGGAAAACACTCCGCCGATTACGATGGTCTCACCATCGCTCACCAAAACCTTGGCGTTGACCTCGTTTTTATTGATAGACACTCCATCCGCGAATACCTGTCCGACGGAATCCTTGGTTACCTTTACTTCCATGATAATCCGGTTATCCGGAGTTATCTGCGGCGTCACTTCCAACGACAGGGCGGCCTCCTTGAAAGCGGTTGAGGTGGCGCCACTGGAGGTCGATTCCTGATAAGGTATCTCGGTCCCCTTGAGAATCTTGGCGGTTTCCTTGTCCGAGGTGACTACCCTGGGTTGTGAAATAATCTCACCATTCCCCGTTTTTTCCATGGCTGACAGCTGTAGATCCAGCACAACATTGCTGCCGAGGTAGCCAATACCAATACCAGAAGTACTGCTTACAACACCCATATCCACGAAAGGTAAACGCGCCAACCCATCATCTAAGGTGGTACTACCGACTTCATCAGTTCCTACAAAGTCAGCGCGCTGGCCAGTTTCATCATCAAACGCTTGAACACCATCTTTTCCACTGACATCCCAACGCCCACTTCTTGCACTGCCCCCCCAGCGCACGCCAAGCGCCTTATCATAATCAATATTTGCCTCAACAATACGCGCCTCAATCATCACCTGACGAACAGCCACATCAAGCTGCGCAATAATACGACGCAACTCATCAAGTCGCTCTTGTGTCTGGTAGGCGATAATACTGTTGGTTCTATCATCAACAGTAATCGAACCACGCTCAGATACAGCACCATCCGCACTGGTAACGGACTGAAACAACTTCGCCATATCAGATGCTTTGGCATAGTTGACTTGAATCAGCTCACGGCGTAGCGGTGCCAATTCGGCAATCTGCTTTTGCGACTCCAGCTCCTGACGTTCCCGTGCAGCGATTTCGTCCGCCGGCGCAACCAGCAGCACGTTGCCAACCTTGCGTTTGTCTAGCCCCTTGGTCTTGAGCACGAGATCAAGCGCCTGGTCCCAGGGAACATTTTGCAGCCGCAGAGTAATGTTGCCTGCAACAGTGTCACTAGCGACAAGGTTCAGATCGGTAAAGTCTGCAATAAGCTGCAGGACTGACCGCACATCAATATCTTGAAAGTTGAGAGACAGTTTTTCACCACTATAGGCGAAGCGCTCTGTCTTACGCTGGTCCACTTCGTCCTGGGTCAGCGGCTTAATACTGAGCGTCAATTTATTATCGGTTTGATAGGCGAGATAGTCATAAAGCCCAGTCGGTTCAATCACTATGCTCGCTTTATCGGCAGACCCACTCGCACTCACAAACTGTACAGGAGTGGCAAAGTCCTTAACATCTAGACGTACTCGCAGCGCCTCAGGCAGCTGGGTCTTGGAGAAATCCAAGCGAATCTTCCCCCCCTGCTCCTGGATATCAGGGCTCACACTGGCATCAGACAACGTAATGACAACGTTACCTTCACCCTGCTCACCACGCTGAAAGTCGATATTGCTGATTGACTTGGCCTGAGGCACATAGGCCTTAACTGGCGCCGGAGCAGGTGTAGAGACAGTGGCAGCCGAAGTCGTCGCGACACGTGGTGCACCGCTACTTTCACCAACAACAATGAACAGGTTATTACCCTCGGCGCGCGTATTGTAGGGCGCCAGATTGGTTAGGTTAATAATCAGCCGGGTTCGGTCCTTGGCCTCAACCACTGTCAGGCTTCGCGCATTACCGACGCCTAACTCGCGGTTCTTGGAACCTAACTTGTTCGCTACTCCCGGCAGGTCAAGAGCAATCCTTGCAGGTTGCTCGATGGTATAGCCACGCGGGGCAGCAACAGGCTCATCAAACGTCAGTTTTAACTCGACGCGGTCTCCGGGTAATGCAGCCACATCGAGCGTCTGCAAGTCAGCGGCCAACAAGGCTGGGGAAAGAACTATCGCCAGCAGGGAAAGACCGAGGTGCTTCAATGGGCTATTCATCATCAGGTTCCGTTGGGCAGACCGATTATTTTTTCTCATGCTCAATTCGCTCTTACGAGCGCTCCTTGAGGGCAATGCTGCGCGGACGTTCGAGCCACCCGCCATCACCATCAGGAACGATTTCCATAACATCAATCTTGGCCTCATCAATCGACAGGATACGGCCATGATTGCGCCCTAGATAATCCCCGACCTTCACGCGATGAACACCACCCGCACCGCTGACCAACGCGAAAGCACCTTGCTCATTGCCTAGGGTACCGACCATTTCGAAAGTTTCGATATTGAAACCCTCAAGGAATTGGCGCACTCGAGTTTCGTCTGGCTTGATGTCCTGAGAGCCTTTTTGTCGGCTTATAAGATCAATCTTGACTGGCGGCTGAAAAGGGCTGCGCATAGCTGCGGCACTGTAGGTAAAACTTTCATAAGGCTTGAACTTGGGCAAAGGCTCTATAGAGCCCTTGGGGCGAGCACGCACCTCATCCAGGAAGGCCTGAAGATCTGAAAAGCCCCCATTTGAACCACACCCCGACAAGGCAGCTAGAGCAACTAGTAGAAATGGACAGGAACGCTTCATCATTTTTTCGCTCCTTTCCCAGCGACCTTAGCAGTCCCGGTCGTGCCACCTTTTACCTCTTTGTCATTGTAGCGATAGGTTTTCGCAAGAATGCTCATACGCAACTTGGAGACACTATCAGCAGAGGCTGGAACCATTTCGAAATCATGCAGCGTAACGATGCGCGGCAGGCTGGCCACGCCACTGACGAACGTCGCCAGATCGTGATACGCCCCCACTACCTTGATTTGTATTGGCAGCTCTATATAGAACTGCTGAGTAACCTCTGGCAGCAGCTTGATTTCTTCAAATTCAAGTCCACTACCAAGCCCTGTACGCGTAATGTCCTCCAGCAGCCCGGGGACCTCGGTATCACTCGGAAGTTGACGCAGCAAGGCGCCAAAGGACACCTCCATCTCCTGCATCTGCTCCTTATAAGCCTCCAGATTTGCCGCCTGAAACGCCTTGGTAGAAAACTGCTCTTTGAGCGTTACTTCCTGCGCCTGCTGTTGCTCCAGTTGCGCTTGAAGATCCTTGAGATGAAAGTTGTAACCAAGCGCCAGCACAGCAATCAGCAAAAGGACTCCGGCAATAAACTTGATTGGTGCAGGCCAAGACCCTAGATTATTAAGGTCAAGATCCGCGAGATCAACCTTGCGCAAACTTTCAAGCGATTCACTCAGGCTCATTTCTCAACTTCCTCCGAGCCTAGTGCAGGCTGCGTCTGCTGCACGGTCAACTGAAATACATTCGCCTGATCCAGCGCACCAGCAGTCACTGCCTTGACTTCGGTCAAATTGGGCGACTCCAGCCAGTCAGACGACTCCAGATTACGCATCAGATTGGAAACACGATTGTTCGATTCGGCCGCACCTACGATTGCGATGTTCTTGCCGTTCATCTTGAGCGCAGTGAAATACACACCATCAGGCAACGTACGTACCAGCTGATCAAATACCCGACCAATGATCGGACGGTTGCCCTGCAAGTCCTGGATGATCTTCATACGCTCGAGTAGCTGCTCGCGACGCGTTTTCAGCTCACTGATCTCTTTGATGCGCGCATCCAGAACCGCGATTTCCTTGCGCACGAACTCATTGCGAGCCGTCTGTCGTTCAATCGCGCTGTTCAGGTACTGGTCACCCAGAAAGATGCTGCCAGCCGCGATAATCAGCACGCCACCAAGCGCCACGAGGAACCGCTGCTTGCGCTCTTCGCGCAGCTGCTCTCGCCAGGGAAGAAGGTTGATCCGTGCCATCAGTCAAAACTCCTCATCGCCAGACCGCAGGCAATCATCAACGCGGGAGCATCACTGGCCAGCGCCCCAGCATTGACCTTGTTGCTCAATGCCATATCGGCGAACGGGTTGGCCACCAGCGTCTGGGTACCAATCTTCTGCTGGATCAAGCGATCAAGATCAGGAATAGACGCCGTACCACCCGCCAACAGGATGTAGTCGACATCGTTGAACTGGCCGGCCGCAAAGAAGAACTGCAGAGAACGCGATACCTGCTGAACAACCGCCTCTTTGAACGGTTGCAAAACTTCGCTGTCATAGTCATCCGGAAGACCGCCTTGTTTTTTGGCGAGACCAGCTTCCTCCATGGACAACCCATAACGACGCTGAATTTCTTCGGTCAGCTGACGCCCACCGAATAGCTGTTCACGGGTATAGATGGTACGGCCGTTGTGCAGAACGCTAAGGGTGGTCATGGTGGCGCCGATATCAACAACAGCAACCGTCAACTCGTCATGGCCACTACCAAGCTGCCCGGACAGCAGGCCAAAAGCACGCTCCAGTGCATACGCCTCGACGTCGACCACCTTGGCGGTCAGGCCAGCAAGCGCCAACGCCGCCTCGCGCACCTCGACGTTCTCCTTGCGACAAGCTGCAAGCAGCACCTCTACACGCTCGGGGTTGCGAGGTGAGGCGCCCTGCACCTCGAAATCGATGGCAACCTCTTCCAGCGGGTAGGGAATGTACTGGTCCGCCTCGATCTTCAACTGGTTCTCGAGATCATCATCCGAAAGCCCAGCTTCCATCTCGATCGTCTTGGTGATCACAGCGGAGCCGGCTACTGCGACGGCGGCGACCTTTACTCCGCTCTTCGCCTTGGCTAGAACACGTGACAATGCCTGACCGACCCCCTCGAGCTCGGCAATGTTCTTCTCGACCACCGCATTGGGCGGGAGCGGCTCGACAGCGTAGGCCTCTACCTTGTAGCGGCTTCCGGAGCGACTCAATTCGAGGAGCTTGACGGAGGTCGAACTGATATCGATCCCCAGCAGCGTATTCGCTTTCTGATTGAAGAGCCCTAGCACGACCGATTTCCTATTGGCATCCGCAACTTACGGACTATTTATGTTTTTCCACATTAAATAACAGTCTTGACAGAAGCGCAAATGGCTCCCTGACGAAAAAACCGCTTATAATGTGAACGGTTTTTCTATTTTCGCGTCGTCTTTTTCTTAACCCATTCTTTTATCTGGAAATACAAACATTTTGATGCGTTTGTTGAAGTTCCTGCTCTGGTCCTGCGTTGCTATTTTTTGTGGGCTGCTGCTCAGTTTGAGCGGCGCCTTCCTTTACCTTAGCCCCAGCCTGCCATCCGTCGAGTCGCTACGCAGCATACAGCTGCAGATCCCGCTGCGCGTCTACAGCAGCGACGGCAAGCTGATAGCGGAATTCGGCGAGATGCGCCGTTCGCCGATCGCTTTCAACGACATCCCACAAGACTTTATCAACGCCCTGCTCGCCGCCGAGGATGACAACTTCGCCAATCATTATGGCGTTGACGTGACAGGCCTGCTGCGCGCTGCCACGCAATTATTGAAAAGTGGCCAGATCCAGAGCGGCGGCAGCACCATCACCATGCAGGTGGCGAAGAATTTCTTCCTGACCAGCGAACGCAGCTTCTCGCGCAAAACCACAGAAATTCTTCTGGCGCTGCAAATCGAGCGCGAGCTGAGCAAGAACGAGATTCTCGAGCTCTACGTCAACAAGATTTACCTGGGCCACCGCGCCTATGGTATCGAAGCAGCCGCCCAGGTCTATTACGGCAAACCCATACGCGAGCTGACACTCGGCCAATTGGCGATGATCGCCGGCCTGCCAAAAGCACCTTCGCGTTTCAACCCGCTGGTCAATCCCGAACGCGCCAAAGAGCGCCGTGACTGGATCCTGGGACGCATGCTGATGCTCGGCAAAATCGACAAGGCGCGCCACGACGCCGCCATTGCCGAGGGCATTGACGCGCGCTATCACGTACAAGCACCAGAAGTGCAGGCCCCCTACGTTGCCGAGATGGCCCGCGCCGAGATGGTTGGCCGTTATGGCAGCGAGGCCTACACCGAAGGCTTCAACGTCACCACGACCGTACCCAGCGACCTGCAACACCTGGCCAACACCGCACTGCGCGAGGGTCTGGTCAACTATGACCAGCGCCATGGTTATCGCGGCCCCGAGAGTCGGTTGCCGGGCATGACCAAGGAAACCTGGCTTGAGGAACTGGGCAAACGCAATAGCCTGGGCGGGCTGGAGCCGGTCATCGTCACTCAAGTCGAGAAGAGTGGCCTGCTGGTACTCACTCGCCAGGGCCAGGAAGAAGCCGTCTCCTGGGACAGCATGAAATGGGCGCGGCCTTTCCTGAACACCAACAGCATGGGCCCTCGCCCGCAGAAACCGGCCGATGTCGCTCAAGTAGGCGACCTGGTACGCGTGCAACGTCAGGAAGATGGCAGCCTGCATTTCGTCCAGCTACCTCAGGCACAGAGCGCAGTGGTTTCGCTCGACCCGCAAAACGGTGCCATACGCGCGCTGGTGGGCGGCTTCTCCTTCGAGCAAAGCAATTACAATCGCGCAGTCCAGGCCAAACGCCAACCAGGCTCCAGCTTCAAGCCCTTCATTTACAGTGCCGCGCTGGACAATGGCTACACCGCTGCCAGCCTGGTCAATGATGCCCCCATCGTCTTCGTCGACGAATACCTGGACCAGGTCTGGCGACCGAAGAACGACAACAACACCTTCCTAGGCCCGATTCGCTTGCGCGAAGCGCTGTACAAGTCGCGCAACCTGGTTTCGATCCGCCTGCTGCAAGCCCTCGGTATCAACAATACCGTGGACTACGTGACCCGTTTCGGCTTTAACAAACAAGACCTACCGCCCAACCTGTCCCTCGCGCTGGGCACGGCCAACCTTACGCCGATGGAAATCGCCACCGGCTGGACGGTTTTCGCCAATGGTGGGCACAAGGTCCAACCTTATCTGATCCAGCGCATCGACAACCGCCAGGGTGAAGCCCTGTTCGTTGCCAATCCGCCGACCGTCCCGAATGGCAAACCAACCGCAGAAGCGCCAGCCGCCGTTCAGTCGCCTGAAGCCCAGCTGGAAGCACCGGCCAACCTGGGTCAGCAGCTTGCAGCACAGATGCTGACCCCAGAACCTATTGCTGCCGAGCAAATCATCGACGAACGCACCGCCTACATCATGACCAGCATGCTGCAGGACGTGATCAAGCGCGGAACAGGGCGCCGCGCCATGGCCCTGGGACGCGACGACCTGGCCGGCAAGACCGGCACCACCAACGAGTCCAAAGACAGCTGGTTCTCGGGCTACAACGCCGATTACGTGACCACCGTGTGGGCCGGCTTCGACCAACCGGAAAGTCTGGGCCGCAACGAATACGGCGGCACAGTCGCCCTGCCGATCTGGATGAGTTTCATGGGCGGGGCACTCAAGGATAAGCCCAGCCATCTACCGCCCGAGCCTGAAGGGTTGATGACCCTGCGCATAGACCCGCACAGCGGCCGTGCCGCGACACCGTCGACCGCCGACGCCTACTTCGAGCTATTCAAAAGCGAAGACACGCCACCGCCGATGTCGGAATTCGACTCGGGTTATGGCGCACCCGGCAGCCCTTTGCCTGCCGACGAAGCCGCGCCCATCGATCTGTTCTAAGCACTCGCCTATAAAGTGAGCGCAATAAAAAACCCGCATCTTGGATGCGGGTTTTTTATTGCCGAGGCGGGTGGATGACCACCCGCGCTCGCCTGCCGAATCAGCCGTTGAATACCTGGTCAACGGAAGTCAGCGGGTAGTGTTTCGGGTACGGCAGCGTGGCCACACCGGACTCGATGGCGGCCTTGGCCACGGCATCGCAGACGACAGTGATCAGGCGCTTATCCATCGGCTTCGGAATGATGTACTCACGACCGAACTCCAGCTTGATACCGCCGTAGGCATCACAGACATCCTGCGGTACCGGCAGCTTGGCCAGTTCGCGCAGCGCGGTGGCAGCGGCGATCTTCATCTCTTCATTGATGCGCGTTGCGCGTACGTCCAGGGCACCACGGAAGATGAAGGGGAAGCCCAACACGTTGTTGACCTGGTTCGGGTAGTCCGAGCGACCAGTGGCCATGATCACGTCATCACGGGTGGCATGGGCCAGCTCAGGGCTGATTTCCGGATCCGGGTTGGAACAGGCGAAGACCACCGGGTTCGGCGCCATGCGCTTGAGGTTGTCTGCGGTCAGCAGGTTGGCACCCGACAGACCCACAAACACATCAGCACCATCCAGGGCATCGGACAGGGTGCGCTTGTCCGTTTCGCTGGCAAACACCGCCTTGTACTGGTTCAGATCGTCGCGGCCGGCGTGTATCACGCCCTTGCGGTCGACCATAAAGATATTCTCGACCTTGGCGCCCATGCTCACCAGCAGCTTCATGCAGGAGATGGCCGCAGCACCAGCACCCAGGCAGACGATCTTCGCCTCTTCCAGGGTCTTACCGGCGATTTCCAGGGCGTTGAGCATGCCGGCGGCAGTCACGATGGCGGTGCCATGCTGGTCATCGTGGAACACCGGGATGTCGCATTGTTCGATCAGCGCGCGCTCGATCTCGAAGCACTCTGGCGCTTTGATATCTTCGAGGTTGATGCCGCCGAAAGTGATGGAGATGCGTTTGACGGTGTCGATAAACGCCTGCGGGCTCTCGGCATCGACTTCGATGTCAAACACGTCGATGCCGGCAAACCGCTTGAACAGTACACCCTTGCCTTCCATGACCGGCTTGGACGCCAGCGGGCCGAGGTCGCCCAGACCGAGGATGGCCGTACCGTCGGAAATCACGGCAACCAGGTTGCCTTTACCGGTGTAGCGGTAGGCCAGCTCAGGATCGCGCGCGATCTCGCGGACCGGCTCGGCAACACCCGGGCTGTAGGCGAGCGCCAGGTCACGGGCAGTGGCAGTGGGCTTGGTAAGTTCGACGCTGAGTTTTCCCGGACGGGGCAGAGCGTGGTACTCGAGAGCGGCTGTTTTAAGATCAGACATAGTGGCGTTCCGCTTTTTTGGCTGTTGACAGGCAGGCGGCCGAGGATACGCAAGTTGCATATAGCTGCACAAGACTGTTCGGTCACCCACAGGTCATGGGCTAGCGCACCAGTTTCACCCAGTCGCCCTGCCGTGGCTCGCCGGCGGGATAAAGGTTGTTGAGCAGACGCAGACGGGACTCGGCCTCCTCACCCAACACACTGCCGCGCGCCAACACCGCCATGCTCTCACCCGCCTTCACGCGGTGCAGGTACAGACGCTGCGGCTGCGCCAGAGGCCGTTCGGCGGCAGTCATTTTGCGTAGACTCTGGATCACTTCAAGAAACGCGCGGTCCTGGGTCTGCAAGGCCGCATTGCGCACCACGGCTACGAACAGGTAGGCGCGTTCGCCTTGCACCACCGCAGCGACACGCCGCGTCGGGTTGCCCGCCAACAGCGCGGTGTAGCCCTGAAACTCACCCGCCGTCCAGCGCGTGCCCGCCTGCAGGGCGGAAGAGCCGGCACGCTGGCGCAGGAACGCCTCCGGGGCCAGGCGCTGCGCATTGTCTTCCAGGGTCATGGCCACGAACGCCTGCTGATCGGCACTGTGAATAATCAGCGCATCAGGCCGATTGACCAGGGACCAGCCGGGCGCAAAGCCCAGAGTGAAATCCAGGTCGGCATGGTAGAAACGCTGGCCGCGCCGTACCCCGGTGGCTTCTGAATCGCCAAAAGGCAATCCGTCCAGGTGCTTGAGAAAAGCCTCGCGGTTGATCAGTTGTTGCCCGGTCGCCAGCGCCCTGGCTGGCCCCAGGACCTCCTGCAGCCGCCGGTCATTGTCGGGATGGGTGTCGAACAGGCCGTGGTAGCCGCTGGCAGGCTGTGGCTGACCCCGCCGCGCAGCCTGGTCCCTGGCAAAGGTTTCCTGATTCTTCAGCACCTCGACCACACCGATCATCGCCTGCGGATCATAGCCGCTGCGCGCCAGGTACTGGGCGCCGAGCCCGTCGGCCTCGAGCTCCATGTCGCGGCCGTAGCCACTGACCAGCGCGCCACCCAGGGCGTTGGTCAGATCTCCGGCTGCGCCGATGCCCGTGCCGATGGCCACTGCTTGACCCAACAGCCCCCAGGCCGTCGACTGGCTTTGCTGCTGAACGCTGTGGCGCGCCGTGACATGCCCCACTTCATGCCCCAGAACAGCGGCCAGCTCCGCCTCGGAGTTGAGGTAGGCGAGCAAGCCACGGTGGATATAGATGTAGCCGCCCGGCAACGCGAAGGCGTTGACGTCGGGACTGTCGACCAGGGTAAAGCGGTAGTCGAGCTGGCTGCGATGGCTGGCACGCGCCACCCGCTCGCCGATCTGCTGCACATAGGCTTGCAGGGCTTCATTGGCATGCCGCGGGTTCTGCTTGGCGATTTCCTGGTTGTAGCGCTGCCCGAGATCGAGCTCCTGCTGCTCGCTCATCATCACGAAATTGTTGCGCCCCGTGGCCGGGTTGACCGCGCAACCCGCCAGCACCAGCAGCGCCGCAACGCACACGAGAACCTTCATGGCAGCACCTCGAGCATGGTGGAATGAGTCAACGGCAGCATCCAGCGAGCCTGCCCAGGTTTTACGCCGCCCCGCCGCGAACGGTCAATCACCCAGCCACGTGCCTCGACCCGCGCACCCGCCAGGCGTCGCAGGGCGCGCTCATCGAAATCGGCCAACGCCTCGGGGGCGACGCGCAGCACCAGCGACCCCGGCATCTCCAGCCAGAGGCCGCCGCGGTTACGCGCCACCTCGCGCACTGTACCAGTGACGATGGCGAAACCGCCCGCACGCACCTGCTCGGCCTGTACCAGCGGCGGGCGCGCCCATAACCCCAGGCGCTGCTCGCGCGCCTGGGCCTCGGCGTTGCGCAGGCAGTCATCGAGCAAGGTATTGGGGGCGATGGCCACGCGCACCGCCAACCCTTCGGCCAATAGCTGTGCCTCCAGATTGGCCCCGCGGGCGTCATACAGATGCGCCAGGGTACGACCGTAGTGATCCTTGGCCTGCCGGCCCAGCAATAAACCGACCCGCCCGTCGGAGGCCTCGACCAGCGCCTGCAGGCGTTTGCGCGCCGCGTTGGCGAAGGGCTCGGCAGGCCGCTCCTTGCGCGCCAGCTCGGGGGCGTTCAGGCCAATCAGCCTGACACTGCGGCCATCGCGCAGACGCAACGTATCGCCGTCAACCACCCGCTGCACCTGCACAGGCGCGACCTGAGCAGGCGCCGGGCAGAACGCCTGGGCCAGCGAGCAGAAAACGCTGGCCATGAAAAAGGCGCCCACCAGGGACGCCTTTTTCAAGTGTGCGATACCAGCCATCAGGCTGCTCGCTGCTGTCGGTCGCTTACTTGGCGCCGAACATGCCGAAACGCTGCTTGAAGCGGTCAACACGGCCACCGGTATCCAGCATTTTCTGCTTGCCGGTGTAGAACGGGTGGCATTCGTTGCACACGTCCAGGCTCAGCGGCTTGACCAGGGTGGAGCGGGTTTCGATCACATTGCCGCAGCTGCAAGTAGCGGTAATGGCTTCATAAGTCGGGTGGATATCAGCTTTCACGGTGTATTCCTCGGTAATGTGTGCCGCCACCCAACCCGTTGTCAGGTACCGCACGGAAATAGGCCGCGGATAATACCAGACACGCCCTGCGATGCAAGCCGCGCGGGATGCCGGCGGTCGCCGTGTTAAGATCGCCGCCTGCTTCTGGAGCCCACGCGTGTCCGACCTGATCCTGCGCCTCGCCCTGCCCTCGCCCCTGCGCCGCCTGTTCGACTACCTGCCGCCAGCGGGTACGTTGCCGGACGCCCTGCAGCCAGGCATGCGCGTGCGTGTGCCGTTCGGCCGCCGCGAGCTGATCGGCATCCTGGTCGAGGTTGCCGAACACAGCGAGGTGCCCGCCGACAAGCTGAAGCCCGCCTTGCAACTGCTGGATGGGCAATCGCCGGTACCACCGGCCTTCTTCAGCCTGTGCCTGTGGGCCGCGCAGTACTACCAGCACAGCCTCGGCGATACCCTGAGCTGGGCCCTGCCAGTTCTTCTGCGCCAGGGCGAACCGGCCGAAGCGCGGCAGGAACGCTTCTGGTCCGCCACGGCCGATGCCCGCCTCGACGACCCGCGCCTGAACCGCGCGCCGCGTCAGCGCGAAGCCCTGCAAACCCTTGCCCAGCACCCCCACGGCGTGGCCCACGCGCTGCTCAGCAAACTGTTGCTGAACAAGGACAGTCTTGAACTGCTGCGTGAAAAGGGCCTGGTCGAGGTTGAAGTGCGCCGCCATGCCAGCGCGCCGCGGCCAACCAGTTGGCTGGCGCAGCCGGAGCTGCCGCTCAACCCCGAGCAACGCAGCGCGGTCGAAGCCATCCGCAGCGGTTTTGGCGGTTTTACCGCCTTCCTTCTGGCCGGGGTTACCGGCAGCGGCAAGACCGAGGTGTACCTGCAGCTGATCCGCGAAACCCTCGAAGCCGGCAAACAGGCCCTGGTGCTGATCCCCGAGATCAACCTCGGCCCACAGACCCTGGCGCGCTTCGAGCGGCGCTTCAATGCGCGCATCGCCCTGCTGCACTCCGGCATCAATGACCGCGAGCGTCTGGACGCCTGGCTCGCCGCCCGCGACGGCGAGGCTGACATCATCATCGGCACGCGCTCGGCACTGTTCACCCCGATGCTGCGCCCCGGCCTGATCATCATTGACGAAGAACACGACGCCTCCTATAAACAGCAGGAAGGCCTGCGCTACCACGCCCGCGACCTGGCCCTGGTGCGCGCACGCCAGGAACAGGTGCCAATCGTCCTCGGCTCAGCCACGCCCTCGCTGGAAAGCCTGCACAACGCCCACGCCGGACGCTACGCCATGCTGCGCCTGACCCAGCGTGCCGGCGGCGCGCAGCCGCCGCGCTTCCTGCGCCTGGACGTAAAGAGCCGGGCGCTCGACTCGGGCATTTCCGGGCCGCTGCAGCAAGCCATCGGGCAGACGCTGAAAGCCGGCCAGCAAGTGTTGGTATTTCTCAACCGCCGTGGCTTTGCCCCCACCCTGCTGTGCCATGACTGCGGATGGCTGTCAGAATGCCCACGCTGCGATGCGCGCATGACCGTGCACCAGCGCTCACGTGAACTGCGCTGTCACCACTGCGGCCACAGCGAACGCCAGCCGAGCAACTGCCCAACCTGCAATAACGTCGACCTGCGCCCGGTCGGCGCCGGCACCGAGCGCGCCGAAGAACGCCTGGCGATCCTCTTCCCCGATGTGCCGGTGTTGCGCGTCGACCGCGACAGCACCGCGCGCAAAGACGCCATGAGCACCCTGTACACCACGGTGCAACGCGGCGAGCCGTGCATCCTGGTCGGCACCCAGATGCTCGCCAAGGGCCACCACTTCCCGCGAGTCACCCTGGTGGCGATTCTCGATGCCGACGGTGGGCTGTTCTCTGCCGATTTTCGCGCCAGCGAACGCATGGCCCAGCTGATCGTCCAGGTTGCTGGCCGCGCCGGGCGCGCGGAAGAGCCTGGCAAGGTGATCATCCAGAGCCACCTGGCCGACCATCCGCTGCTGGTGCAGTTGACCGAGCAAGGCTATTTCGCCTTCGCCGAACAGGCCCTGAGCGAACGCCGGGGCGCCGGCCTGCCGCCGTTCTGCCACCTCGCCCTGCTGCGCGCCGAAGCGCACAAGCCGGGCCAGGCCGAAGGGTTTCTCGACGAAGCCTGCACCGAGGCCGAACAGTTGCTCAGCGACTTCAAGCTGCACGGCGTCGAGCTGCTCGGCCCGATCCCGGCGCCCATGGAGCGCCGCGCCGGCCGCTACCGCGCGCAACTGCTGATCCAGGCCAACGCCCGCGCGCCGCTGCACCGTCTGCTCAGCACCTGGATGCAACGCCTGGAAAGCCTGCCCACCGGCCGCGCTGTGCGCTGGTCGCTGGATGTCGACCCGATCGATCTGTTCTAGGGTCTGTTGCCGTTTCGTCGCGAGCCGCGTTACCGCGGACGAAACGGCAATCCCAGGGCAGGGTGCGCCGTGCGCACCCGCTGTTCGATTCGCCGCTGAGCACCACCGGTGCACACAGCGCACCCTACAAGTGATGGCTTGCGGCTTGCCGCTGCTTCTATAATGCGCAGTTTTCAACCAGCGCCCCAGGGCGCCGCCGCCCCAACGGCCGACCGAGCAGACCATGAAAGACAGCATTCGCCACCTGATCCAGCAAGCCTTGACCCGCCTCACTGCCGACGGCGTATTGCCCGAAGGCCTGAGCCCGGCCATTCAGGTGGAGAACACCAAAGACAAAACCCACGGCGACTTCGCCAGCAATATCGCCATGATGCTGGCCAAGCCGGCTGGGATGAAGCCCCGTGACCTGGCCGAGAAGCTGATCGCTGCACTGCCGGCCGATGCAAGCATCAGCAAGGTCGAAATCGCCGGCCCAGGCTTCCTTAATTTCTACCAGAACACCCAGGCCCTGGCCGTGCGCCTGGACGCCCTGCTTGCCGACGCCAAACTCGGCGTGCGCAAGGCCGGCCCGGCGCAGCGCGTGGTGGTCGACCTGTCCGCGCCCAATCTGGCCAAAGAGATGCACGTCGGCCATCTGCGCTCGACCATCATCGGCGATGGTGTGGCCCGGGTGCTGGAGTTCCTCGGTGACGAGGTGATCCGGCAGAACCACGTCGGTGACTGGGGCACCCAGTTCGGCATGCTGCTGGCCTTTATGCAGGAAAATCCGGCCGCAGCAGACAGCCAACTGGCTGACCTGGAAGGTTTCTACCGCGCGGCGAAGAAGCGCTTCGACGAATCCCCTGAGTTCGCCGAGCGTGCCCGCGAGCTGGTGGTGCAGTTGCAAGCCGGCGACGCCGAATGCCTGCGCCTGTGGCACCGCTTCAACGATATTTCCCTGAGCCACTGCCAGGCGCTGTACGACCGCCTCGGTGTGAAGCTGAGCATGGCCGACGTCAAGGGCGAGAGCGCCTACAACGACGACCTGGCCAACGTGGTTGCCGACCTCAAGGCCAAGGGCCTGCTAAGCGAAAGCGAAGGCGCGCAATGCGTATTTATGGATGCGTTCAAGAACGCCGACGACAATCCGCTGCCGCTGATCGTGCAAAAGGCGGGTGGCGGTTACCTGTACGCCACCACTGACCTGGCCGCCACCCGCTACCGCGCCAACGTGCTGAAAGCCGACCGGGTGCTGTACTTCGTCGACCAGCGCCAGGCCCTGCACTTCCAGATGGTCTTCACTGCTGCGCGTCTGGCCGGTTTTGTCCCGGCCAGCATGCAGATGGAACATATGGGTTTCGGCACCATGAACGGTGCCGACGGTCGCCCGTTCAAAACCCGTGACGGCGGCACGGTGAAGCTGGTCGACCTGCTCGATGAGGCCGAAGAGCGCGCCTACAGCCTGGTCAAGGGCAAGAACCCCGAGCTTGCCGAAACCGAACTACGACAGATCGCCCGTGCCGTAGGCATCGGCGCGGTGAAATATGCCGACCTGTCCAAGCACCGCACCAGCGACTACCGCTTCAACTTCGAGCTGATGCTGAGCTTCGAGGGCAACACCGCGCCCTACCTGCTGTACGCCTACACCCGCGTGGCCAGCGTGTTCCGCAAGCTGGGCAAGGGCTTCGATGAGATCGAAGGCAGCCTCGACCTGCAGGCCGCCCAGGAAATCGAGCTGGCCGGCAAGCTCGCGCAATTCAATGAGGTGCTTGCCAGCGTGGCTGACAAGGGCGAGCCGCATTTGCTCTGCGCTTATCTGTACGACTTGGCCGGGCTGTTTTCCAGCTTCTACGAGAACTGCCCGATCCTCTCCGCCGAAGACGAAGCGCTGCGCAACAGCCGTCTGCGCCTGGCCGCCCTGACCGGCCGCACGCTCAAGCAAGGCCTGGAACTGCTCGGCCTGGAAACCCTGGAGCGCATGTAAATGGCTGCCCGCAAAAAGGCGCCGGCCAAACGCGGCGCCAGCCGCTACAAGGCGCCGGCGAAAAAACCTGTCCCAGGCTGGATATGGCTGGCCTGCGGCCTGATCGTCGGCGTCTTCGTGATGACCCTGATGAACCTCGAACCGGGAAGTGATGCGGTCAAGCGCGACCGTGGCGAACAGGCACGCGATAACGCCCCGCAGAGCAAACCCAAGCCGGTGACGGACGAGCCGAACAAGCCCAAGTACGACTTCTACACCCTGCTACCGGAGTCCGAAGTCATAGTCCCGCCGGACGCGCTGCCACCAGCAACGCCACCCACTGCTGAGACCAAACCGGTCACCCCGGAAGAAGCGGCGAAAATCGACGCCGAGCGCGCCCAGGCCGCGCTCAACGGCCAGGTTCCACCACCTGCCCCACCGGTGATCGAGCCGGTGGCCAAGGCACCCCTGACGACCCAGTTCTTCCTCCAGGCCGGCTCCTTCCGGCGCAAGGACGACGCCGAAAGCGTGCGCGCGCAGATCATCCTGCTCGGCCAGAACGTACGCGTGGAGTCGGGCACCGTGCGCGAGGAAACCTGGCACCGCGTGCTGGTCGGGCCATTCACCAGCCGCGAACAACTCGCCCAATCGCAAAAGGCCCTGGCGGCCAACGGCTTCAGTAACCTGCTGCTGCAACAGCGCCAGAGCCGATGAAGCAATTTGCTGTTACAGCGATTCATCTACCAGCGGTAGATGAATCGCCCCTTCACGGTTGAAAAGCCAACTGCGCCCCCCCATCTGAGTTTTCATTCGGGCAAATTCGCCCCGCAGTGTGGAGACTCTCCCCTTGACCACCATCGTTTCAGTGCGCCGCAATGGCAAAGTCGTCATGGGCGGCGACGGCCAGGTATCCCTCGGCAATACCGTGATGAAAGGCAACGCGAAGAAGGTCCGGCGCCTGTATCACGGCCAGGTGCTGGCCGGCTTTGCCGGGGCCACGGCCGACGCCTTTACCCTGTTCGAGCGCTTCGAGGGCCAGCTGGAAAAGCACCAGGGCCACCTGATCCGCGCCGCCGTCGAGCTGGCCAAGGACTGGCGCACTGATCGCTCGCTGAGCCGTCTGGAAGCCATGCTGGCCGTAGCCAACAAGGACGCTTCGCTGATCATCACCGGCAATGGCGATGTGGTCGAACCGGAAAATGGCCTGATTGCCATGGGCTCCGGCGGCGGCTTCGCCCAGGCCGCGGCCATGGCCCTGCTGCAGAAAACCGAGTTGAGTGCCCGTGAAATCACTGAAACCGCGCTGAACATTGCCGGCTCCATCTGTGTCTTCACCAATCAGAACCTGACTATTGAGGAGGAAGATTGCGCTGAATAAGCGCGTCTTCCTTTGGAGTATCGCCGCATGTCCATGACGCCCCGCGAGATCGTTCACGAACTCAACCGCCACATCATCGGCCAGGACGACGCAAAGCGCGCCGTGGCCATTGCCCTGCGCAACCGCTGGCGGCGCATGCAGCTGCCGCTGGAGCTGCGCGCCGAAGTCACGCCGAAGAACATCCTGATGATCGGCCCGACCGGCGTTGGCAAGACCGAGATTGCCCGCCGTCTGGCCAAGCTGGCCAATGCACCGTTTATCAAGGTCGAAGCGACCAAGTTCACCGAGGTCGGCTATGTCGGCCGGGATGTCGAGTCGATCATCCGCGACCTGGCCGATGCCGCGGTGAAGATGCTGCGCGAGCAGGAGATGGTCAAAGTCCGTCACCGCGCCGAGGACGCCGCCGAAGACCGCATCCTCGATGCACTGCTGCCGCCCGCACGCACCGGCTTTAACGAAGAGGCCGCGCCTGCCAGCGACTCCAACACCCGTCAGCTGTTTCGCAAGCGCCTGCGCGAAGGTCAGCTGGACGACAAAGAAATCGAGATCGAAGTCGCCGAAGCCACGGCCGGCATCGAAATCATGACCCCGCCGGGCATGGAAGAGATGACCAACCAGTTGCAAAGCCTGTTTGCCAATATGGGCAAGGGCAAGAAGAAAAGCCGCAAGCTCAAGGTCAAGGAGGCGCTGAAGCTGGTGCGTGACGAAGAAGCCGCGCGCCTGGTCAACGAAGACGAGCTCAAGGCCCTCGCCCTGGAGGCCGTCGAGCAGAACGGTATCGTTTTCATCGACGAGATCGACAAGGTCGCCAAGCGTGGCAACACCGGCGGTGCTGACGTCTCCCGCGAAGGCGTGCAGCGCGACCTGCTGCCGCTGATCGAGGGCTGCACGGTCAACACCAAGCTGGGCATGGTCAAGACCGATCACATCCTGTTTATCGCCTCCGGCGCCTTCCACCTGAGCAAGCCCAGCGACCTGGTGCCCGAGCTGCAGGGTCGCCTGCCGATTCGCGTGGAACTCAAGGCCCTGTCGCCGAGTGACTTCGAGCGCATTCTCAGTGAACCCCATGCCTCGCTCACCGAGCAGTATGCGGCCCTGCTGAATACCGAGGGCCTTGGCATCGAGTTTATGGCTGACGGCATCAAGCGCATCGCCGAGATCGCCTGGCAGGTCAACGAGAAGACCGAGAACATCGGTGCTCGCCGCCTGCACACGCTGCTCGAACGCCTGCTCGAAGAAGTCTCCTTCAGCGCTGGCGACCTGGCCAGCCAGCAGAATGGCACGCCGATCCGTATCGACGCTGACTACGTCAACAGCCACCTGGGCGACCTGGCCAAGGACGAAGACCTGTCGCGTTATATCCTTTGACAGCGGCGGCAGGTCGTCAGCCAAAAACAAGGCTATGTGGTGCACGGCGGCCTGCTTTTCGTGGGAGCCGCGCCCCGCGGCGAATCCCATGGGCACCGCCGATTTTGCGCAATGGCTGCAATCGATTAGCCCCGAGGCGGGGCTCCTACACCTGTTCGGCGGTTCCTGCAGGCGCTACGTTATGGCTTGCACGGGCTGCAACAAAGTTTGGGAAATAGCCAAAAAAAGCCTGCAACCTGTAGCCGGAAACCCTGACATGCCCATCCCCAGCGCGATCAAATTGCACAAAGCGTCGAAACTGCTTGAGCTGCGTTACGGCGATCAGCAGTACCAACTGCCTGCCGAATTCCTGCGCGTGCACTCGCCCTCGGCCGAGGTGCAGGGGCACGGCAAACCCATCCTGCAAACCGGCAAACTGCACGTTGCCCTGATCGGCCTGGAGCCAGCCGGCAACTACGCGCTCAAGCTGATTTTCGATGACGGCCACGACAGCGGCCTGTTCACCTGGGATTACCTGTACCAGTTGGCCACGCGCCAGACCGAACTGTGGCAGGACTACCTCGATACCCTGGCCGCCGCCGGCAAATCCCGCGACCCTGATGTCTCGCCCGTGCGCCTGATGCTGTAACCCTTATGCCAGAGCCTGCCGGGCTTACTTCATCCGCCTACGCCTGCAGTTAGAGCGCATTTTCTAATCTGCATCGGCATACTCTTCGGCAGATACGGCCACTGCGGCCGGCTTGCGCAAACGTCCAAACTCGGGTAACCAAGGAGCTGGCAGATTCCCGTCGTCGGCCTGTGGCTGACGCGGCACTAAGCGGAATGGTTCCGCCCCCGGTAACCCGAGCAGTATCTGGCCGATCAGTCCGTGTCGCCGCGCGCACTGGCCTGCCTGTACTGGCCTGGACAATGGAGCGTCGTAGATGAGTGATAAGAATAATGATGACCTGAAGCGCCAGGCGTCCGAGAACACCCTGGGGCTCAACCCGGTGATCGGCATTCGCGGCAAAGACCTGCTGACCTCGGCTCGTATGGTGCTTACCCAGGCTATCCGCCAGCCCTTCCACAGCGTCAAGCACATGGCCCATTTCAGCCTCGAACTGAAGAACGTATTGCTCGGCCAATCCAGCCTCAAACCCGAGGACGGCGACCGCCGTTTCGCCGACCCGGCCTGGAGTCAGAACCCGCTTTACCGCCGCTATCTGCAGACTTATCTGGCCTGGCGCAAGGAGCTGCACGACTGGGTCGAACACAGCAACCTGTCCGAACAGGACGCCAGCCGTGGCCACTTCGTGATCAACCTGATGACCGAAGCCATGGCCCCGAGCAACAGCATGGCCAACCCGGCCGCGGTCAAACGCTTCTTCGAAACCGGTGGCAAGAGCCTGCTCGATGGTCTGTCGCACCTGGCCAAGGACATGGTCAACAACGGCGGCATGCCGAGCCAGGTGAACATGGACGCCTTCGAGGTCGGCAAGAACCTGGCGATCACCGATGGCGCCGTGGTGTTTCGTAATGACGTGCTGGAGCTGATCCAGTACGGCCCCATCACCGAAAGCGTGCACGAGCGCCCGCTACTGGTGGTGCCCCCACAGATCAACAAGTACTACGTCTTCGACCTGTCGCCGGAAAAGAGCCTGGCGCGGTTTCTGCTGCGCAGCCAGGTACAGACCTTCGTGGTCAGTTGGCGCAACCCGACCAAGGCCCAGCGCGAGTGGGGCCTGTCGACCTATATCGCCGCGCTCAAGGAAGCCATCGAGGTGATCTGCTCGATCACCGGCAGCAAGGACCTGAACATGCTCGGCGCCTGCTCGGGCGGCCTGACCACAGCGTCCTTGCTGGGCCACTATGCGGCCCTGGGCGACCAGAAGGTCCACGCACTGACCTTGCTGGTCAGCGTGCTCGACACCCAGCTCGACACCCAGGTCGCGCTGTTCGCCGACGAGAAAACCCTGGAGGCCGCCAAGCGCCGCTCCTACCAGTCCGGCGTGCTCGAAGGCAGCGACATGGCCAAGGTGTTCGCCTGGATGCGCCCCAATGACCTGATCTGGAATTACTGGGTCAATAACTACCTGCTCGGCAACGAGCCGCCAGTCTTCGACATCCTTTACTGGAACAACGACACCACCCGCCTGCCCGCTGCGCTGCATGGCGAATTTATCGACATGTTCCAGACCAACCCGCTGACCCGCGCCGGCGCGCTGGAGGTCTGCGGCACACCGATCGACCTCAAGCAGGTGACCTGCGATTTCTTCTGCGTGGCCGGCACCAACGACCACATCACGCCCTGGACATCCTGCTACAAGTCGGCCCTGCTGTTTGGCGGCAAGTGCGAGTTCGTGCTTTCAAACAGCGGGCATATTCAGAGCATTCTCAACCCGCCAGGCAATCCCAAGGCGCGCTACATGACCAATACCGAAATGCCCTTTGACCCGCGCGCCTGGCAGGAAAGCTCGACCAAGCACGCTGACTCCTGGTGGCTGTACTGGCAAAAATGGCTGGCCGAACGCTCCGGCAAGCTGCGCAAGGCGCCCACCAGCCTGGGCAACAAACAACACCCGGCCGGCGAAGCCGCCCCGGGAACCTACGTGCACGAGCGCTGACAGGCGGCGTGCGCAGCTTCGCCCGCGGCACCGGATGTGCCGCCCGTCCTGGCACTTGTGCCAAGGGTGGCTAGGCCCGTGATGGTGTTGGACATGACCGGGACGGTCGCGGCCAGCGAATAACTTTATAGGGCTACTGCGCATGTCGTTACCATTCGTATTTCGCACCATCGACCTGGATGGCCAGACCATCCGCACCGCCGTACGACCGGGCAACAGCACGATGGCGCCCCTGCTGATCTTCAATGGCATTGGCGCCAACCTCGAGCTGGTGATGCCTTTCGTCGCCGCGCTCGACCCGGAGCTGGAAGTCATCGCCTTCGACGTACCCGGCGTTGGCGGCTCTTCAACACCCAGCACGCCGTACCGCTTTCCCGGCCTGGCCAAGCTGGCCGCGCGCATGCTCGACTACCTGGATTACGGCCAGGTCAATGCCATCGGCGTGTCCTGGGGCGGCGCCCTGGCCCAGCAGTTTGCCCACGACTACCCGGAGCGCTGCAAGAAGCTGGTGCTCGCGGCAACCTCTGCCGGCGCGGTGATGGTGCCGGGCAAGCCCAAGGTACTCTGGCGCATGGCCAGCCCACGGCGCTATGTGCAGCCGTCCTACGGTGTGCATATCGCACCCGACATCTACGGCGGCGCCTTCCGCCGCGATCCGAAGCTAGCCCTGGCACATGCCAGCAAGGTGCGCTCCGGCGGCAAGATGGGTTACTACTGGCAGCTGTTCGCCGGCCTCGGCTGGACCAGCATCCACTGGCTACACAAGATCAGCCAACCGACCCTGGTCCTGGCCGGCGATGACGACCCGCTGATCCCGCTAGTCAATATGCGCCTGCTGGCCTGGCGCATTCCCAACTCGGAATTGCATGTGATCGATGACGGGCATCTGTTCCTGGTCACCCGCGCCGAAGCAGTAGCGCCGATCATCATGAAATTCCTCGAAGAAGAACGTCAGCGTGCCGTGATGCACCCGCGCCCTACGCCCGCCCGCACGCATTGACCCGACGTCGCTCGATCCTGGTGCTACGCTGGTACGCTGGTACGCTCAGATCACATAAACGTGCGCCTACTGCACCGGTGTGAGGCGCCGACGTGTCTAGCCCGCACCTGAGCGCGTTCTGGTACACGCCTTGCTGCACCCAGTCACCAGGAATATGCGGTATTTGGCCTTATTGTGCCGTGAGAGAGCCAGGCCAAATCCGGTTTTCACGCAGCAGAACAGGGTTAAGTCCGGCAGGACTCCTAGCAGTCTCTACGGCATAACGACGGAGTGTTACCCATGCGAGACCAGTCACGCAGCAGCAAACAACTGCCCGCCCCGGCCAGCTTCATGAATGCGCAGAACGCAGTAATCGGGGTACGCGGCCGCGACCTGCTCTCGACGCTACGTACCCTGGCCCTGCAAGGCCTCAAGCAGCCTCGCCACAGCGCCCGTCATCTGCTGGCCTTGGGCGGCCAGTTGGGCCGCGTACTGCTGGGTGACGCGCCCCATGCGGTGAACCCGAAAGATACCCGCTTCGCCGACCCAACCTGGCACCTGAACCCTTTCTACAAACGCAGCCTGCAAGCCTACCTGGCCTGGCAAAAGCAGCTGGCCCTGTGGATCGACGAAAGCGACCTGTCAGCCGATGACCGTGCCCGCGCACGCTTTATCGCCACCCTGCTGGGTGATGCTCTGTCACCCTCCAATACCCTGCTCAATCCACTGGCGCTCAAGGAGCTGTTCAACAGTGGCGGCGCCAGCGTGCTCAAGGGCCTCAACCACCTGGCCGAGGACCTGCTGCACAACGACGGCATGCCCAGTCAGGTCAGCAAACATGCCTTCGAGGTTGGTCGTAACCTGGCAGCGACACCTGGCGCCGTGGTCTTTCGCAACGAGCTGCTGGAGCTGATCCAGTACCGCCCCATGAGCGAGAAGCAGCACCTGCGCCCCTTGCTGATCGTGCCGCCGCAAATCAACAAGTACTACATCTTCGACCTGTCCAACGATAAGAGCTTCGTCCAGTACGCTCTGAAGAACAGCCTGCAAACCTTCATCATCAGTTGGCGCAACCCGGATGCCCGGCACCGCGAATGGGGGCTGTCTAGCTACGTCCAGGCACTGGAAGAAGCCATCGACGTATGCCGCGAGATCACCGGCAGCAAGGACGTCAACCTGCTCGGCGCCTGCGCTGGCGGCCTGACCATCGCCGCCCTGCAGGGCCATCTGCAGGCCAAGCGGCAACTGCGCAAGGTCGCCAGTGCCACCTATATGGTCAGCCTGCTCGACAGCCAGATCGACAGCCCGGCCATGCTCTTTGCTGATGAGCTGACCCTTGAAGCGGCCAAACGCCGCTCCTACCAGCAAGGTGTGCTCGACGGCCGCGACATGGCCAGGGTATTTGCCTGGATGCGCCCCAACGACCTGATCTGGAACTACTGGGTCAATAACTACCTGCTCGGCAAGCAGCCACCGGCGTTCGACATCCTCTACTGGAACAATGACAACACTCGCCTGCCTGCCGCCCTGCACGGCGACCTGATCGATTTCTTCAAGCACAACCCGTTGACCCGCCCAGGCGGCCTGGAAATCTGCGGCACCCCTATCGACCTGCAAAAAGTCACGGTCGACAGTTTCAGCGTCGCCGGCGTCAACGACCACATCACTCCCTGGGATGTGGTGTATCGCTCGACCCTGCTGCTAGGCGGCAAACGCCGTTTTATCCTGTCCAACAGCGGCCATATCCAGAGCATCCTCAACCCGCCAGGCAACCCCAAATCCACCTACAGCGAAAACGCCACACTCAGCAGCGACCCGCGCGCCTGGATCTACGACGCAACTCAGGTACAGGGCAGCTGGTGGCCAGAATGGCTGAGCTGGCTACAGGAACGCTCAGGGGAGCAGCGCGATACGGTCGTGGCCATTGGCAGCACCCGCTATTCGCCCATGGAGGCAGCACCGGGCACCTACGTGCACGTGCGCTAAACCTGAAAAACAATGCTGGCCGGCGCTCAGCCGGCCGGCTATCGTCGAGCCTCGGCGGCCAGAACAAGACACCCGGATGAAAACCCGCGACCGTATCCTCGAATGTGCGCTGCAGCTGTTCAACCAGCAGGGCGAACCGAACGTCTCCACCCTGGAAATTGCCAACGAACTGGAGATCAGCCCAGGCAATCTCTATTACCACTTCCACGGCAAGGAACCCCTGATTCTCGGCCTGTTCGAGCGTTTCCAGGCCGATCTCGCCCCCCTGCTCGACCCGCCCCCGGAGGTGCAACTGGATGTCGAGGACTACTGGCTGTTCCTGCACCTGATTGTCGAGAAGCTGGCGCACTACCGCTTTCTGTTCCAGGACCTGTCCAACCTCGCCGGGCGCCTGCCCAAACTCGCGCGGGGTATTCGCCAATGGCTCAACGCCCTCAAGCGCACCCTCGCCGGGCTACTGGCCAGGCTCAAAGCCGAAGGTCAACTACTCAGCGACACCCACGCCCTGGGTCAGCTTGTCGAGCAGATCACCCTGACGCTGCTGTTCTCCCTCGACTACCAACGCATCATCGGCAGTACGGGCGAAAGCCGTCTGGTGGTGTACCAGGTGATGATGCTGGTCGCCCCGCACCTGGCGCCCGACTCCCGCTACGCCGCCGAGCACCTGGCCCAGCGCTACCTCGAGGCCTGACCGCGAAACGCAAAACGCCCGGCGAGTGCCGGGCGTTTGCGATGCCGCGCGTGAATCAGGACGCGGTGGTAGGTGCTACCGGTGCAGCTTCGACAGGCGCTGCGGCGGCCGGTGCAGCTGGCTTGGCGGCGGCTGGTTTGGCAGCCGCTTTCGGCGCCTTTGGCGCGGCCGGCTTTTTCACTGCGGCCGGCTTGGCAGCGGGTTTGACCGCAGCTTTCGGTGCAGCCTTGGCAGCCGGTTTAGCTGCTGGTTTGGCGGCCGCTTTAGCCGGTGCCGGCTTGGCCGCAGCGACTTTGGTAGGCGCCTTGGCCGGTGCTTTCATCGGCTTGGCAGCGGCTTTCGGCGCAGGCTTAGCAGCAACCTTGGCAGCAGGCTTGACCGCCTTGACCGAAACGCCGGTGAGCGTCTCGATCTGCTTGGTCAGGCTGTCGATTTTCTCGTTCAGCGCTTTCACTTCATTACGGCTGGGTACGCCCAGACGCGAAATGGCGCTGTTGAGACGCTTGTCGAAGGCTTCTTCGAGTTCGCCCCACTTGCCGATCGCCTTGCCTTTGACCTCGTCAACACGCGACTTGGCCGAACCCACGGTGCTGCCCACGCTGGTCTTCACCGCGCCAACCTGCTTGTCGACTTCGGTCTTGGCCACTTTCTCGGCTTTCTCGCCATCCTTGACCAGGGTATCGAACAGCTTGGTGCCGTCCTTGCTGACCTTGGAGTAAGCGCCTAGGCCGGCCAACCAGATCTGACGCGAGTATTTTTCAACCTCGCCGATCCAGGAGCTGGTCTGTTTTTCGGTTTTCTTTTTGACAGCCATCCTGCTCTCCTTATTTGGTACGCGCGACGTGCTCGAGCAACGCGCTCAGCTCATCCAGCTTAGCAGAGAGTGCATCGACGTCTTGCTTGGACGGGATACCGATGCGGTTGAGCGCACCCGCGACACGGCTGTCGAATGCCTTCTCGATCTTGTCGAGCTGCAGATCGACCTTGCCCTTCACGCTCTGCACATTGCTGGTCACCGTGCTTTTAACACCATCGAACTGGCTATTCGCCGCATCGATCTGCGCTGCAACCTGTTTTTTGCCCTGCTTTTCGACGCCTTCACCGGCCTTGACCAGCGTTTTGAAGTAATCGGCGCCTTCCTGACCCGCCTTGGCGTAGGCACCCAGGCCGGCCAGCCAGATCTTGCGGGCGTATACTTTGACATCGGTCAGCACAGTGGCCTTGGCATCCACTTCGGCTTCGAGTTTTTTCCTGACGGCAACCTTGGACATGGTGCACCTCACGCGCGGTGGTTTGAGGAATCGCCCACGAAATGCAGGCTTGAGATACACCGTACTCAGAAAAATTAGAATCTACATACTAGGCGCCTGTCGGGCTTGACCGTTCGTAGCGAGGAAAAGTCCGTGGTCCGACGTTTCGGCTTGAGGCAGTTTTGTTGCTTTTCCGAGGCGGGGGGGCCGCCCCGCGAATAGCGGGCTATTTAACGAGGGAAAGCAGCAAAAATGGCCAAGTCCGGATTTTCCGCAGTAGAACAGTGTTAAGTCCGACAGGCTCCTAGGGTCTGTTGATGTTTCGGCGCGAGCCGCGTTGCCGCGCCGTACTGCCACTGCCCGGCAATGTTTCAAGCATTTGCTGCACACGCTCAGGCCGACTAAAAGTCAGCTATAAACTGCACGCCACCGACCACCGCAGACGTGGTTTGCGTCAACCCGCCCGGGTATTTCACGTATTGCAGGTTGGGCCGCATCATCAGCCATTTTGTCGCTTGTACGCCGTAGTTGATTTCGTAGCTGTACTCGCGGCGTTGCTCGGGCACATACAGCGGGTCGTCGATAGCGGTCACGCCGTTGACGGCGTTGAGTATTTGCGTGTTGCGGGTATAGCGCTCACTGACCTGCAATTTCGAGGCGCCGATACCGAAGGTGTCGTCGGGGCGTGAATCGAACGGGCCACGGTAGATCAGGCCGACCTGGATCAGATTTTTAATCAGGCTTTTGTCCGGGTCATTCACCGTCAGGTTGGCAAACACGTTGAGCCCGCGTTTGTTGTTGCCGTCCACCGTGGTCAATTGCTGCTGGCCCGACAACCACCAGCCGGCGTTGCTGGAGTACATCTTGTAGGGGTTTTGCGAGCGGGCGGCGGCGTTGTCGTCGGCGTCCTTGAGCATGTCCTTGGTGTCCGTGTTGGCGTAGTAGTAACCGGCGTGGTACTCCGAATTCAGGCCGGCGACCTGGCCTTTCCAGATGGCCTCAATGGGGAAACTGGTGCCCTGGGAGCCGCTGATAAACGGTTTGAAGCCGTTGCTGGCCTCAGCGTTGCCAAGGTTCTTGTCATAGGCGCCGAGCTGTACGGCGAACTCATCGGTGAACTGGTACTTGGCGCGCACCGCCCACTGGCTGATGGGGAAGCTGTTCCACACGCCATTCCAGTTGCCTTCTTGAGAGCCGCAAAGGGTGACGTTCTGGAACTCGCAAGGGAACTGGTCGAAGTCTTCGCCGTGACCGAAACGCCCCAGTTTCAGGGCGAACTTGCGCTCGAAGAATTTCTGCTCGTACCAAAACTGCGACAGCCGCCACGCGTTGCCGCCGCCAAACACTTCCATGGTGGAGGTCAGGCCGGTGGCGTTGGGCTGGTGTACGCGGTCGTTGGTGATGTCCTTGCCACGGCGTCCGCCGATGCCGATGCGAAAGGTCGCGTCCTGCCAGCCGATGAGTTTTTGCAGGTCCATGTTCACGCCGAGGATGAACTGGTCACTCCAGCGCGCTGTGGTGTGCGAGTTGTAGCCACCGCCAAGGTTGGAGCCGACTTCGCCGACGTATTTGAGGGTGAAGTCATAGCCTTGCGCGGCCAATTTGGGACGCAGGCCGTTCCAGTCGCCGAGCATGGCGGGGGAGCTGGGGTCGAGCAGGCCGGCACTCAAGGCGCAGGTCGAAATGGCGCTGCACAGCAGGGCGAGGGGGAGCTTGGTACGCATGTGAAGTTCCTTGGATTGTTGTTTTTATTGGGGTGAAACTCAAATTGCAGGCGTGCGCGGTCCGTGTGGGAGCCTGGCTTGCACGCTCCCACAGGTGAACGCTGCTGTTTGTAGGGCGTGAGCGTTACTGGAGGTTAACGAACATCCCGCCATCGACCAGCAGCGAAGCACCGGTCACATAACGCGCCATGTCCGAAGCCAGAAACACAATCGGCCCGGCTACATCATCCGGCTCGCCCAGGCGACCGAGCGGGGTACGGGAGGTCATGTAGGCCAGTTTTTCGGCGTCGGCCAAGTCTTCCTTGTTGATGTCTGTGGCGATGGTGCCCGGCAGCACCGAGTTGCAGCGAATACCATACGGGCCGAGGGCAATCGCGCAGGATTGCATCAACGAATGCAGCCCGGCTTTGGTCGGCGTGTAGTGGGTTTGCATGGCCCCGCCGACTAGGGCGCTGATGGAGCTTACGGCGATGATGGCGCCACCCCGGCCCTGGTTTTTCATCTGGTTGGCGGCGGCCTGCACGGCAAAGTAGGCGCCATTGAGGTTGGTGTTGACGGTTTTGAGGTAGACCTCGCGTGGCATGTCGAGGAAGGAGTGGAACGGGCAAATGCCGGCGTTGTTGACGAACACATCGACACTGCCGAAGGCCTTCACTGCGCCGGCCACCAGCTTGTCGCCGGTGTCTGGGTCCGCCGCATCGCCGCCCACTTCGATGGCCTGACCACCAAAGGCCTTGATCTCTTCGATTAACGAATACGCAGCCTCGGTGCCTTGGCCGCTACCGCTGTGGCCAATCACCACGCGAGCGCCCTGGCGCGCGCATTCACGGGCAGCGGCGCGGCCGATACCCCGAGATGCACCCGTAATAATTACCGTTTTATCTGCTAGCAACATACAAAAACTCCTTTGACTATTAAGCGGCTTCAGCCGAGGTAGTTGCCGTATCCGACCATGGCGATAGCGCCAAGAATCACGGCTATGCCGGTCACCAGCACGCCCTTGTTGGTGGCGCTGGTGCCTTGCCATTCACGGAAATACAGGCCCCAGCAGTTGGACACGATGATGATGAATGACATGTGCAGCACCCACGAACTGGCGTCGTTCTGCAGGCGGCTTTCGCCCATGCCGTAGAAGAAGAATTGCAGGAACCACAACGTACCGGCACACGCCACCAGCAGGTAGTTGCCCAGCAAGGGCGTGCTGCGGTCGGTGTAGTTGTGAAAGGTGCGGTTACGCCAGTTCAGCCACAGGCACCAGATGCCATTGGTAGTCAGGCCGCCCCACATGATCACCATAAAGATGACGTTGTTCTGGAACAGGCTATTGGCGCCGTGCTCCAGCGCAGCGTCAGCCAATGGCCGGCCGGCAGCAATGCCGTAGCTGAAACACGCGCTGAGCACCCCGGAGATCACGGCCACCAGCATGCCCTTGCCCAGGGAGAACTCGCTGACACTGGCGAGCTTCACCGCCTGTGACACTTCGCGCTCTTTGATCAAGCCCGCCTTGCCGCACACCGCAATACCGATCAGCGATACCGCCACGCCCCACAGCACCCACTGCCCGCCCTGGGAGGCCAGCATCGAGGTCAGGGTGCCTTCGGTTTCGGCCGTAAACAGATCGCGGTACAGCGCCGGCATCAAGGCGCCGAGGGCTGAGGTCAGGCCCATGATCAGCGACATGCCCAGGGACAGGCCGAGGTAGCGCATGGTCAGGCCAAAGGTCAGCCCGCCAATGCCCCAGAGCACGCCGAACAGGTAGGTCCAGAGCAAGGTGCTGGTATCGGCAGTGCGCAAAATATCGACCCAGCCGGGCACCGTCAGTTGGGCGGCAATCAGCGGCACAATCAACCACGAAACCAGGCCGCCGGTAATCCAGTAACTTTCCCAGGCCCAACCGCGAACCTTTTTATAGGGGATGTAAAAGCTGCCGGAGGCGAAGCCGCCGATGAAGTGCAGAATCACACCAAGGAGAATGATTTCCACGTTGTCGCATCCTTTTATTGTTGTTGTGGTCGAGGGAGTCGCTGCGCTTAGTCGCGCGTCAGGCAGAACATGGGCTGCAGGGTGACGCTAAGCGGCGAGGCGTCCGGGTGAGTGACCATGATGTCTTGCATGAACTGCCACCAGCGCTGCATCAGCTCGGTGCCGGGGAGTTCATCAAGGCCGTGAGCGTCCTCGTGGCTCAGCACTGCAAACAAGGCGTTGCTGGCCTCATCAAGAAAAATCCGATAATCGAGCACGCCGGCATCTAGCAGGGCCTTGCTGAGTTCCGGCCAGATAGCGTCATGGCGTCGGCGATATTCATCGGCCTGGCCGGGGTTAAGGGTCATGCGAAAGGCGCGGGTCTGCATCACAGGTCTCCATGGGGCAGTGTTGGGGCATAAATTCGCTTGGCGTTGTGCAGAAAGAACTTGGCTTGCACCGCTTCGGGTTTGTCAGCCATGCAGGCTTTTACGAGCCCCAAGGTGGTGGCGAAATCCGCCAGGTGGTCGCTGTTGGGCCAGTCGCTGCCAAAGAAGCAGCGGTCTTCGCCAAAGGCTTCCCACAACACCGCAAGGCGGTCGTTGTAAAACGCCGGGTCAAGGATCAAACCGCGAGGGCCGATCTGGGGAATTTCCGCCAGTTTGGCGAACACATTCGGTCGCTCGGCCAAGCGCAGAAGGTCAGCGTGGTAAGCCGCTTCCTGGTGTGCGGGCACCTGCGCGCTGGGTAAGTGATCGACGATGATTCTCAGCGCCGGTAACGCATCGCTTAGGTGTAACAAGCCCTTGATCAAACGCGGATCGGGGTTGGCGCTGTCGAAGCTGCGACCACACGCTACCAACTGCCGCAGACCGTCGATAAAGCCTGGCCGCACTTGGTCCAACAACAGGTCGCGACCCCACAGGTTGCCGTAGCGCAAACCCAGGAATAACGGCTCATTGGCCAAGCCGTTGAGATCGGCGGCGAAGTCCGCGTGCAGCGGGTCCAGGTTGCCAACAAACCCCAGCATCAGCGGCTCGTGGCGCAGAGTTTCCAGCAACCAGCGGTTGTCGTCGCGCCATGGGCTGGCTTCCACGACGATGGCACCGATCACCTGATGCTCGCGGGCCTGGGTCCAGTAATGCGCGGGTAAATGCGCGGCATATAGCCGATCACCCGGTTCGGGCCATGGGATGCCCTGAGGGCGCCGCGGGTCAAACAGGTGTAGGTGGCTGTCAATAATCGGGCCGCTGTATGGCGTCTGAGACATGCTGCATGTCCTTAGCTGAAGCGTTTCGGAAAGGCCTGTGCGCGGTCGCGTCAGGCCCTGTTGCAGCATCTCAGCCCTGCAGGTACACCACATGGGTGTGGGTGTATTCGTACAGGCCATGTTTGCCGTCAGCCCCGCCGACCCCAGACTTGCGCACCCCGGCATGGAACCCCTGCATGGCCTCGAAATTTTCGCGGTTGACATAGGTCTCGCCGAAGTCGATTTCGCGCACCGCATGCATGGCCTTGCCCAGGTCACGGGTGTAGATAGAGGACGTCAGGCCGTAGTCGCAGTCATTGGCCATGGCGATGGCTTCATCGAGGTCGTCGACGATTTGGATCGGCAGCACCGGACCGAAGATCTCCTCGCGCATGATCTGCATGTCGGCGCGGCAGCCCGCCAGAACCGTGGGCTGGAAGTGAAACCCAGCGCCCAGGTCCGCCACCTGGCCGCCGCTGACCAGGCTTGCGCCCTGGCTTAAGGCGGTGCGGACCTTGCGCGCGACGCTGTCCAGGCCCTGCTGATTGATCAGCGGGCCCATTTCTACATCGGCCTGGGCGATCGGGTCACCGTAGCGGGTGGCCGACATGGCCGCGCTGATGCGCTCGATAAACTGGTCGGCAACCTTGCGCTCCACGTACACACGCTCGGCGCAGTTGCACACCTGGCCCGTGTTGATGATGCGCGAGTCGCGAATGGCTTTGACCGCCAGGTCGAGGTCGGCATCGGCCAGCACGATGGCCGGCGCCTTGCCGCCCAGCTCCAGGTTGAGTTTGGTGATGTGGGGCGCTGCGGCGCTCATGATCCGCGTACCGGTGGCCACGCTGCCGGTGAAGCTGATCATGTCCACGCCCTTGTGCGCGGTGAGTGCGCCACCCACCTGGCCGTCACCACAGACCACGTTGAACACGCCAGCGGGCAAGTCGGTCTCGGCCACCAGCTTGGCGAACTCGAAACAGTTGTTGGGGGTTTCTTCGCTCGGTTTGATCACGATGGTGTTGCCGGTCAACAGCGCCGGGGCCATCTTGCGGGCGATCAGGAAGAACGGGAAATTCCACGGCAGGATGCCGGCCACCACGCCCAAGGGTTTGCGGAACAGAAAGATGTTTTCGTTGGGCCGGTCGCTGGTGATGATCTCGCCTTCAATGCGCCGTGCCCACTCGGCCATGTAATCGAGGTAGTCGGCGGTGAAATTCACCTCGACTTCCGCCAGGGCGCTGATCTTGCCTTGCTCCAGGGTAATGGTGCGCGCCAGGTGGGCGGCGTTTTCCCGCAGCTTGGCCGCAATGCGCCGCAAATGCCCGGCACGCTCGATTGCGGGCTTACGTGCCCAGGCCTTTTGCGCCTGGCGCGCGGCGGCCAACGCTTGATCGACATCGGCGTGGGTGGAGGCCGGGACCTTGGACAGCAGCGCGCCCGTGGCGGGGTTGAGCACGTCGAGGTGGGCTTGGCTCGGAACGAAGCGACCATTGATGAAGTTCTGGTACACGGGTACGGATGACATTGGGCGGCTCCTCAGTAAGTACGGGACGGCTCTGCCTTTACCAAGGCGGCGCCGGCAGGGCGATAACGGGCGAGGGTGTTGAGTGCGCTCTGGCGCAGCAGGCTGATGTCGATGGCTACCGCGATAAAACGGCAGCCCCAGGCCTGATACCGGCGCGCATCGTCTTCATTGGGTGCCAGGATGCCGCACACTTTGCCGGCGGCGAGGGTCGCGTTGACGGCGTGCTGGATGCGCTCCTGCACCTCGGGGTGCCCGGGATTACCAGCATGACCGAGGCCGATGGACAGGTCGGCAGGGCCGATAAACACCGCATCGACGCCCTCAACGGCAGCAATGGCCTCAACGTTTTCCATCCCCAGGCTCGACTCCACCTGAACGATCAGGCACAGCTCGTCATGGGCCGTTTGCAGGTAATCCGCCACGCTGTCCCAGCGCGTGGCACGGGTCAAGCCGCCCCCTACGCCGCGAATACCGTGGGGCGGATAACGCATAGCACGCACCAGGGCCTGGGCCTGCTCGGCGGTTTCCACCATGGGGATCATCAGGGTCTGGGCGCCAACGTCGAGCAGTTGCTTGATCAGGTTAGCGTCGCTGCTCACCGCCCGCACCACAGGCGCAGTGGCGTAGGGCGCAACCGCCTGCAATTGGCTGAGCACACTGGGCACGGTATTGGGCGCGTGCTCACCGTCGATCAGCATCCAGTCGAAGCCGATGCCGGCGACGATTTCTGCGCTATAGGCCGTGGCGAAACCAGCCCAGATACCGTACTGCGTGGCGCTTTGGGCAAGGGCAGCCTTGAAGCCATTACGGGGCATATTCATGATGGCGTTCCTTAGCGGTTATAGGGCCGATGCAGTTGGCAATCCGGGTTGAGATCAACCCCGAAGCCAGGTTTATCCAGTACCGAAAGGCGCATGCGGCCATTAACCGGCACAGGTTCGCCGAGTAGTTGCGGGTGGAACATCGGCACCACTTCATCCGCCTTGGGGGCCATCATCAGGAACTCGGCGAACGGGCTGTTTTGCCGGGTCGCGACAAAGTGGTAGCTGTAAACCGACGAGCCGTGCGGTATTACCATGGCGTTGTGGGCATCGGCCAAGGCGGAGATTTTCACCAGCTCGGTGAGCCCGCCGCACCAGCCGACATCGGGCTGGATGATGTCGCAGCAGCCCATCTCCAGCAGCATGCGAAAGCCCCAGCGGGTGGCCTCGTGCTCGCCGGTGGTCACCAGCATGCCCCTGGGCACGTTGTTGCGCAGGGCCGCGTAGCCCCAGTAATCATCCGGCGAGAGCGCTTCTTCGATCCATTTCAGGCCGTGTTCGTGGGCGCCGATGGCGAGCTTGGTGGCGTAGTTCAGGTCCAGGCTCATCCAGCAGTCGAGCATCAGCCAGAAGTCCGGGCCGACCCGTTCGCGCATGGTCGCCAGCTCCTCAAGGTTCTTGCGCAGGCCTTCCTCACCTTCACTGGGGCCGTGGTGCAGGGGCATCTTGCCGCCGATAAAGCCCATTTTTTGCGCCAGGTCCGGGCGCGTGCCAGTGGCGTAAAACTGCAACTCATCGCGCACCGCACCACCCAGCAACTGGTGGACCGGCTCCTGGCGGATCTTGCCTAGCAGGTCCCAGAGCGCCAGGTCGACACCGGAAATCGTGTTGATCACCAGGCCCTTGCGACCGTAATAGAGGGTGGACTGGTACATCTGGTCCCAGATTTTCTCGATATCGGTGACCCGAGCACCTTCAAGAAAGCGCGCCAGGTGCTTTTCGACGATATAGGCCGCCGGTTCGCCACCGGTGGTCACCGCAAAACCGACGGTGCCGTCGCTGGCTTCGATCTCCACCACCAGGGTGCCGAGCACGTTGATGCCGAAGCTGCGGCGGCTCTGCCGGTACTCGGGGTATTTGCTCATCGGGGTTGCGATGTGATCGTCGATCCAATGGCCGTCGGCCTGGTCGTGATAATCGGCGCCGCCGCCCCGCAGGACAAAGGCGCGAACGTGTTTGATGGTGAGGTGACCCATAATGTGACTCCTGGTTTAAACAGTGGCCGGCGTGTTCGACGCTTTAGGGCCGGTGGGATGAATACCCAGCGCCAGCAACGCGGCCAGCACCGTGGTGGCAGAGAGCAGGTAGAGGCCGGCCGCCGGGGAATGGAAGGCACCTTCGGCCCAGTTCTTCAGCACCGGGGCGATAAACCCGCCCAGGGCGCCGAAGGAGTTGATCAAGGCAATCCCCGCAGCGGCGGCACTGCCTGCCAAATAACTGGAGGGAAAGGTCCAGAACACCGGCTGCACGGCGATAAAGCCCGAGGCGGCAAAACACAGGGCGAGCATGCCCAGCAGCGGGTTGGAGAAGGTCACGGAACAAGCGATGCCGGCGGCGGCCATCAACAGAGTCAGGCAGGCGGTGCGGCGGCGCTTGCCCGTGCGGTCGGAGTAACCGGGGATCCACCAGGCGGCAAACAGCGCGCACACCCAAGGGATAGCCGAAACAAACCCGACCATTACGCCGACCTTGGTGCCCAGCAGGCCGCCCACCTGGGTTGGCAGGTAAAACACTACGCCATACACACTGGCCTGGATCAACAGGTACACCAGGCACAGGTACAGCACCGAGGGCTGGCACAACAGCGCCAGCAGGCTGCGGCCATGGGCGGTCTTGTGCTGGTCTTCACGGTCCAGCAGGGCCTGGATTTGCGCGCGCTCCTCAGGCGTCAGCCACTTCGCATCGGCGGGGCGGTTGTCCAAGTACCAGTAGGCCCAAATGCCCACCGCAGAGGCCATCAAGCCTTCTACGGCAAACAGCCATTGCCAACCATGGAACCCGGCAAAACCGTCCATTTCCAAGAGCAAGCCAGACAACGGGCTACCGAAGATAAACGCCAGGGGCGCGCCAAAGTAGAAGAAACCCATGGCCTTGCCACGCGCAGCCTGGGGGAACCAGTAGGTGAGATAGAGGATCACGCCAGGGAAGAAGCCGGCTTCAGCCACCCCCAGCAGAAACCGCAAGATATAGAAGCTGGTTTCGTTATGGGCAAACACCATTGCCGCCGACACCAGCCCCCAACTGACCATGATCCGGCACATCCACAGGCGGGCGCCGACGCGATGCAGGATCAGGTTGCTGGGCACCTCAAGTAGCGCATAGCCGACAAAAAACACCCCGGCGCCGAAGGCGAAGGCCGCGTCGCTCAAACCGGTATCGGCCTGGAAAGCTTGTTTGGCAAACCCGACATTGGCGCGGTCGAGAAAGGCCATGATGTACATCAGCAGGAGGAAGGGCAGGAGCCGCCAGGAAATTTTGGCGAGCAGGTACGCGGGCAGTGCTTTCATGGTTCAGACCTATGTTTTGTTCTTATGGGCTGGACTGTACGGCCGGCGATCAATGCGCTACAAATCGAATCTCGCTTACAAGCGATACCTCCAGGGTATCGATAATCAGGACAAAAAATGACCAGCCCCGCCATTTCTCGCAGCCTGCTCAACCGGCTGCGCTACAAGCACCTGCACATGCTCGTGGCATTGAGTTCAAGCCAAAACCTGCACCGTGCCTCACAGGCCTTGAACATGTCGCAACCTGCAGCTACCCGCATGCTGCGCGAGATCGAGGACATGTTTGGCTGTGACCTGTTCGAGCGCTTGCCACGGGGCATGCGGCCCACAGCACTGGGGCAGGAATTGATTCGCTTCGCCGAGTCGGCCTTGAGCGGCCTGGATCGCTGTGCCGAGGACTTGATGGCACGCCAGCAAGGTGGCTACGGCTACCTGTCGATTGGCACCATCATGGGCGCCGCACCAGACCTGGTGATGGACTCCATCGCCCAGATCAAATCGCTGCACCCGCAATTGCGCATACGCATCATGGGCGACACCAGCGATCAGGTGATTCAGCTACTGGAACAGGGCCGCATCGACCTGGCCATCTCCCGGCGCAACGCCGCCACCGACAGCGAGCATTACAGCTTCGAACCTTTGGGTAACGAACGGATGCTGGTGGTGGTGCATGCCGGCCACCCCTTGACCCAGCGCGAGCACCTGAGCCTGACAGAGCTGGTGGGCGACTGGCCGTGGATCCTGCAACCGCAGACCAGCCCGGCGCGTATTGGTTTTGACCAAGCCCTGCAAGACCTGGCACTGCCCACACCGGCCGACATCATTGAGTGCAGCTCGGTGTACTCCATGCAGCAACTGATTCAACTGACCGACGCGGTCATGGTGCTATCGGAGAGCGCCCTGCGCGACTACCTGAGAATGGGCTTGGTGGTGGCACTGCCCGTAACGCTGGATGTGCGGCTGGCCCCCTTTGGCATGCTACTGCGCAAGGGCGAGCCGGTGAGCCGCGAGCTGGGCGTGTTTGTAGAGCTGCTCAGGCAAAAGGCCGCACGGGTAGCCTGAGGGGCGGCTGCTCGGCAGAAACCTCGCCACCCTGGCCGGCCCAGGGCAATGTGCGCCACAGCCCTCTCAGCATCGCGCTGACCACGGCTCACCGCCCAGCATGCTGGCCGGGCATAACCCGGGTTATGCGCTAACCCGCTCAGACGAGGCCTTACGCGCCGAAGGTGCCCGCATGATTACCGTGATAATCGCCGCGGCTGCGATCACCAGCCCTGGCGAAGTCGCAAGCAATACACCTGTAGTGCCGGCCCCAGCGGCAAGAATCTGCCCAGCCGCAAGCGGCCCGGCGACTGACCCCAGGCGACCGATGGCAACGGCTGCGCCGACTCCGGTTGCGCGCACTGCGGTGGGATAAGCGGGCGGGGCCAGGGCATAGAGCACCAACTGCGCGGCCATGACGAACAGCCCTGCAGCAAACCCCGCGACCGCCATCGGCACGATGCCCACGGATAGCCCTACCCCGGCGAGGGCTGACAACAACCCGGCATACACGAACAACACTACACGCACCCCATTGCAGCGATCCAGCAGCACACCACCCAGCAACGAACCGAGGGCGCCACCGATGTTGAACAACATCTGCACCATGCCGGCCTGGGGCTTGCTGAAGCCCTGCCCGACCAACAGTGATGGCAACCAGTTGAGCAGCATGTACATAACCGTCAGGGTGAAGAAATAGCTCAACCACAAGGCCAACGTACTGCGCCCGCGGCCTTCGCCGAGCAGCGCCTGAGCCGTGGAGGCACGCCCGCCCGCAGGCAGCGCGCGCTGCTCGCGGAACGCATGGGACTCCGGCAACCACAGCACCATCAGCGGCACCACCAACAAGGGAGCCAGGCCGCCGATAATGAAGGTGGTTTGCCAATGATCGCCGGTAAACATGGCCACCACCGCCGCCAAGGCGCCGCCCAGCGGCACCCCGCAGTACATGACACTGATGGCCGAACCGCGGTGGCGCTCACTCACGGCTTCGGCGCACAGGGCGATCAGATTGGGTAAGGCGGCGCCCAGCCCCAGGCCAGTCATAAATCGCACCAGTAAAAGGCTGGCGTAGCTTTCCACATAAGCGGTGCACAGTGAGAACACGCCAAACAGCACGACCGCGCCAATAAGAATTTTCTTGCGGCCAATACGGTCGGCAATCCAGCCGCCGAAAAAAGCGCCGGGCAACAGCCCGATGATGCCTGCACTGAACACCCAGCCCAGCATGCGCGGGTCCAGCGCAAAGGCCTGGCGCAGCCCTGCCGCCGCTGTGCCGGCGGCCTGCAGGTCAAACCCTTCAATAAGCGCGACGATAAAACACAAAGCAATGGTCAGCGTCGAACGACGCGTTGGGCTGTTCATGGGCAAACCTCATTGTTGTTTTTGTTGTTGTGCCACCTGTCAGACAAGCCAGGGAGAACGCACTGGCTTCACTCTGCAGGTGCTGACCTACAAGATAACAAAGATAACTAAAAAATGAACACCGCCAAAAAACTCATCAAATAGACAGTTATTAGCCATATAAAACAGCTACTTAATTAGAATGCCTTATAAAAATAAGAATATAGATAACTACATTAATGTTCGATTATCGAACAATGAGATTGACGAAAGTCGTCTGCCCTTCCCATTCTTCATCCACAGCCCAGTTAAAAAAACACCGGGCCGGCACCCAAAAAACAACAACAATTAAGTGGATCTCGACATGCCAAAGCGCCTCACGGGCACCGCGACGCCTGCGCCCTCACTTCGTATCCTCAGCCACGCCGCTAGCGCCCTGACCTTACTGGGCTTATGCACCCTGTCCCTACCTGGGTGGGCCGCCGGTTTTATCGATGACAGCCGCGCCAACCTGACCCTGCGCAACTATTACCTGGATCGGGACTACAAGGACGATGGAGCAAAGACCGCCGCCCGCGAGTGGGCCCAGGGTTTCATCCTGAATATGGAGTCAGGCTTTACCGAGGGGCCAATCGGGTTTGGTCTGGATGTACGCGGGCTGCTGGGGGTACAGCTCGATTCTTCACCCGAGCGCAGCGGCACCGAACTGCTGCCGGTGTCAGCGCGGGACGGGCGCGCGGCCGATGAGTATTCGCGCCTGGCGCCCAGCGCCAAACTGCGTTTCGCGCAGACCACGCTCAAGGCGGGTGATGTCTCGATTTTCCTGCCCTTTGCCTTTGCCAGCCCATCGCGGCTGCTGCCGCAAACCTTCCGCGGCGTGACGCTAAGCGCCAAGGACATCGAGGGCCTGACCCTCAATACGGGCTACATCGACCGTATCAACAGACGCGACTCCACCAACTACCAGGCCATGGCGATTGCCTCGCCCAATCGGCGCTTCAATGGCGCGGCCACTACGTCACACCTGGCCTATGTCGGCGGTGACTACCAGTTCAGCAATAACCTCAGCCTGCGCGCCTACCATGCCGAAGTCGCCGAGTTGTATCAGCAGGACAGCCTGGCCGCGCTGCACACCCTGCCCCTTGGCAAAGGCGTGTTGACCAGCGACCTGCGCAGCTTTTTCAGCCGTGAGCACGGCAGCGCCAGGGCCGGCACCGTAGACAACCGCAACCTCTCGGCGCTGTTTGCCTATCATCTTGGCGGACACACGCTCAGCCTCGGCTACATGCATGCCAGTGGCGATACGGCGACGCCCTATATTTCCGGCACCGAGCTGATGGGCATGAGCGAACTGACCATGAGTTCGGACTTTCTCAACGCCAAGGAGCGCACCTGGCAAGCCATCTACGACTATGACTTCAGCGCCGCCGGCGTGCCGGGCCTGAAGAGTCGGCTGCGCTATGTGCGCGGCGACAATATCGAGCTGGCCGCCTTTGCGGCAGATGATCGAAAGGAAAGAGAATTCCAGATGGAGCTGGGCTACACGCTACAAAGCGGTCCGCTGAAAAACCTCGCCCTGCTGGCCCGCAAGTCCATCTATCGCAATGATTTCCCAAGCGGCGCAGCGTTTCGCGATGAAAACCAGACGCGCTTTATCGTGCTCTATACGTTGCCGATCTGGTAACGCCGAGCAGCGCGCCTGAATAGCAGTTCAGGCGCTAGACGGGAGGGATCAGGCAACCAGGCTCTTATCCAGCACCTGCTCGATTTCGCGCTTGATGCTCCCACTCATGGCCGACAGCAGCAGACCCAGTTTCAGCTCCACGCGCACCCGATCGTCACTGACCGCGATGCTGCCGTCTGCGCCGCTGCGCTTGAACAGCAGGGTGTCGCCCTGCCATTGATACGTCACATCGAACTCCCGCGCCAGGCGCTCAGCCAACTGCTCAGCCTTGGCTCGCGCCGCCTCACGACCCAGAGCGTGCTCGCGCTCCACGGTGATTTTCGCCATTGTCCAACTCCTGCCTGCGACCTTAAGTCGCGCGACTATAGCAGCCCGGCCAGGAGCGACGCAGCGGCTCGCCGTGGCGCATGCCAAGACAGGGATGCGGTGGCAGGTTTAGAATGGCCACCATTCAGATTCAGCCTCGGCTAGGTAAGGGCGACATGAACGATCCGCACAAGCGCCACGACAGCGAACCGACCACCCACTTCGGCTTCCAGGATGTCCCGGAAAGCCAGAAGGCGGAGAAAGTCGCCGAAGTGTTCCACTCGGTCGCCGCCAAGTACGACCTGATGAACGATGTGCTCTCCGGCGGCATGCACCGCCTGTGGAAGCGTTTCACCATCGAGCTGTCCGGTGTGCGCAACGGCAACCGGGTGCTCGACATTGCCGGCGGCACGGGCGACCTGACGCGCAAATTCGCCAGCCTGGTCGGTCCGACCGGCGAAGTGGTGCTGGCTGACATTAACGAGTCGATGCTCAAGGTCGGCCGTGACCGCCTGCTCGACAAGGGCGTGGCCGGCAATGTCAAATTCGTCCAGGCCGATGCGGAAAAACTGCCCTTCCCGGACAACCATTTCGACGTGGTGACCATCGCTTTCGGCCTGCGCAACGTGACGCACAAGGAAGACGCCCTGCGCTCCATGCTGCGCGTGCTCAAGCCCGGCGGCCGCCTGCTGGTACTGGAGTTCTCCAAACCCTCCAGCGACCTGCTGTCGAAGTTCTATGACGCCTATTCGTTCCGCTTCATGCCGCTGGCCGGCAAGCTGATCACCAACGACGCCGACAGCTACCGCTACCTGGCCGAGTCGATCCGCATGCACCCCGACCAGGACACGCTCAAGGCGATGATGATTGACGCCGGCTTCGAGCGCGTGACCTACCACAACATGACCGGCGGTATTGTCGCCCTGCACCGCGGCATCAAACCGTAGGGTCTTTTCCCGTTTCGCTCGCGGCCGCGCCGGAGCCAGTTTTTGCGCGGGGCAAGGCATGAGGAGAGAAGTTTGGTTATTCCAAATGAACGACGAATAACGCAGCACCGCGCAAAAACTGGCCCGGCCCTTCGGGTTGCGCGGCAAATGGTGCCATGCTGCGTTGTGGGACTTGGCAAGGGAACAACCATTCTCTGCGTCCCACGCCTTGCCTGGCACCATTTGGCGCAGCAACGCGGCTCGCGTCAAAACGGGAACAGACCCTCATGCTGCTAACCGGGCTGCTGGCCGGCGTCGAGCTGGGTCTCAATCGTGTGTTGGCCATGGACAGCACCGCGCTGCCACGCCTGGCGCGGCTAAGCGGCCGGGTGGTTGCCGTGGAATGTACCGCCCCCAGCCTGCACCTGTTTATTCTGCCCAGCGCCAGCGGCCTGCAACTGGCCAGCCAGTGGGCCGCAGAAGCCGACTGCGTGCTGCGCGCCCCCGCCGCCAGCCTGCTGCGCTTGGCTACCAGTACGGACAAGACGCGCATCCTGCATAGCCCCGAGGTCAGCCTGGAGGGTGACAGCGCCCTGCTGCTGGAGCTGGCCGGCATCCTGCAAGACCTCGAACTGGACTGGGAATACGAACTCTCGCGCTGGCTCGGCCCGGTCGGTAGCCAGTTGCTCAGCGGCCATCTGCGCAGCCGTTTCGGCTGGAGCCAGCAGGCCCTCGACAGCCTGCGCCTGAACCTGGCCGATTACCTCAGTGAAGAGTCACGCAGCCTGGTTGGCCAACGCGAAGCCGATGCGCGTTTCGCCGAGCTGGACCGCCTCAAGCTCGACCTCGAGCGTCTCGACGCGCGCATCGAGCGCCTCGCCCACCTGCATAAGCCCTCCGCATGAAGCTGCTTGCCCTGCGTCGCCTGCTGCACATTCAACGCGTCGTGATCCGCTACCAACTGGACGACTTGCTGTTCGCCCTGCCGCTGCCGTTCTGGCTGCGTGCGCTGCGCTTCGTCCTGCCGTGGCGCTGGTTGCCGCGTGCACCCTCGACGCTGTCGCGCGGCGCCCGCCTGCGCTTGGCGCTGGAGGCCCTGGGGCCGATCTTCATCAAATTCGGCCAGGTGCTGTCGACCCGCCGCGACCTGCTGCCGCTGGATATCGCCGATGAGCTGGCGAAGCTGCAAGACCAGGTGCCGCCGTTCGACCCGGCCAAGGCGCAAGCGCTGATCGAAGCGCAACTGGGCGCCCCGGTGAGCGAGGTATTCGCTCGTTTCGACAGCCTGCCCCTGGCCTCAGCCTCGGTCGCCCAGGTGCATACGGCGCAGCTGAAAAGCGGCGAAGAAGTGGTAGTCAAGGTCATCCGCCCGGGCCTCAAGCCGGTGATCAAGCAAGACATCGCCTGGCTGTTCCTGCTCGCGCGCATCGCCGAGCGCGCCTCCAGCGAAGCGCGCCGTCTGCACCCGGTGGAGGTGGTCAGCGACTACGAAAAAACCATCTTCGACGAGCTCGACCTGCTGCGCGAGGCGGCCAACTCCAGCCAGTTGCGGCGTAACTTCGAGAACTCACCGCTGCTCTATGTGCCCCAGGTGTACTGGGACCTGTGCCGCCCGAGCGTGCTGGTCATGGAGCGCATCTACGGCATCCAGGTCACCGACCTGGCGACCCTGGCCGACCAGCGCACCGACATGAAGCTGCTGGCAGAGCGCGGTGTGGAGATCTTCTTCACCCAGGTGTTCCGCGACAGTTTCTTCCACGCCGACATGCACCCCGGCAACATCTTCGTCAGCACCCGCACGCCCTGGAGCCCGCAGTACATCGCGGTAGATTGCGGGATCATCGGCAGCCTGACGCCCGAAGACCAGGATTACCTGGCGCGCAACCTGCTGGCCTTCTTCAAGCGCGACTACCGCCGCGTGGCGCAGCTGCACATCGATTCCGGCTGGGTGCCGGCCGACACCCAGGTGAATGATTTCGAGGCAGCGATTCGCACCGTCTGCGAGCCGATCTTCGAGCGCCCGCTCAAGGACATCTCCTTCGGCCAACTGCTGCTGCGCCTGTTCCAGACCGCCCGCCGCTTCAATATGGAAATCCAACCGCAACTGGTGCTGCTGCAAAAAACCCTGCTCAACATCGAAGGCCTCGGCCGCCAGCTGTACCCCGATCTGGATCTGTGGAGCACGGCTCAGCCGTTTCTCGAGCGCTGGATGCGCGAACGGGTCAGCCCGCGCAGCCTGCTGAGCAACCTGCAAAGCCAGGTCGAGCAAGTGCCGCACCTGGCCAATATGACCCGCAGCCTGCTTGAGCGCATGGCTCAGCCCCACGCTTACGACCCGCCACCGCCCTGGGCCCAGCGCAGCGACAGCCGCCTGCTGCGGCTACTCGGCGCCGCACTGATCGGCGGCGCCGTGGCCCTTGGCCTGAACCTCGGGGAGATCGAGTCGCTGGTCGCCTGGCCGGTCTGGCTGATGGGGGCTAGCGGGCTTTATCTGATCCTGCGCCGATAGCCAATCCCGGCGACCACTGGCAGACTGAGCGACCTCGCGCGGCAACCGCTTGCCAGCGCGCCCGAACACCACGGAACCTGCAATGAACTGGTTAGACGAAATCAACTGGAACAGCGACGGCCTGGTACCCGCCATCGCCCAAGACTACCGCAGCGGCCGCGTGCTGATGATGGCCTGGATGAACCGCGAAGCTCTGAGCCTGACCGCCATTGAGCAGCGTGCAATATATTGGTCGCGTTCGCGTGGCAAACTCTGGCGCAAGGGCGAAGAGTCCGGCCATGTGCAGAAGCTGCATGAGCTGCGCCTGGATTGCGATGCCGATGTGGTCATTCTGATGGTCGAGCAGTTGGGCGGCATCGCCTGTCACACCGGGCGCGAAAGTTGTTTTTATCGGGTTTACCAACAAGGCGCCTGGCACACCGTCGACGCCGTGCTTAAAGACCCGCACGCCATTTACCCAGGATAGCCCCATGAGTGACACCCTGATCCGCCTGGCAGAAGTACTGGAAGCGCGCAAGGGCGCAGCGGCTGACAGCTCCTATGTCGCCAGCCTGTACCATAAGGGCCTGAACAAGATTCTGGAGAAAGTCGGTGAGGAATCGGTGGAAACCATTCTCGCCGCCAAGGATGCCGCCAGCAGTGGCGATTGCAGTGACCTGATCTACGAAACCGCCGACCTCTGGTTCCACAGTATGGTTATGCTCGCCGCCCTCGGCCAGCACCCCCAGGCTGTACTGGACGAACTGGATCGGCGCTTCGGTTTGTCCGGGCACGCGGAAAAGGCCGCGCGCCCGCAGTCCTAAATCACTAACTATTAACTATTACGGAGTACGCATCATGGGATTTGGTGGCATTAGCATCTGGCAACTTCTGATTGTCCTGCTGATCGTGGTCATGCTGTTCGGCACCAAGCGCCTCAAGGGTCTGGGTTCGGACCTGGGTGACGCGATCAAGGGCTTCCGCAAGTCCATGGATAACGGCGAAGCCGACAAGCCGGCGGTGGAAGAGCCCAAGGGCCACACCATTGACGCCCAGGCACGCAAGGTCGAAGACCCTGTGAAGAAAGACTGACGAGCCCACGCCATGTTCGATGTAGGTTTTACCGAACTGCTGCTCGTCGGGATCGTCGCCCTGGTCGTGCTCGGCCCCGAACGGCTGCCGGGTGCTGTGCGCACGGCCGGCCTGTGGATCGGCCGGATCAAGCGCAGCTTCAGCGCGATCAAGGCCGAGGTCGAACGGGAAATCGGTGCCGATGAAATTCGTCGGCAACTGCACAATGAGCAGATTCTCGATCTGGAACGCGAGATGAACGCCATGAAGCAGGACCTGCTGTCGCCTGGCAGCCTGCCGCCCAAGGCGCCGGAAGTTGGCGGTGATGCGCCTGAAATAAAGCCGCCTGCCGCACCCACGACGCCACTCGCCAGCCAGGATCAGAAACCCGCGCCATGAGCAGACTTGCCGACAACGACCAGGAAATGCCGCTGGTCACGCACCTGACCGAATTGCGTAGCCGCCTATTGCGCTGCGTCGGCGCCATCCTGGTGCTGTTCGCCGGGCTGTTCTACTTCTCCCAGGATATTTACGCCCTGGTGGCCGCGCCCTTGCGCGCCTACCTGCCGGAAGGCGCGACCATGATCGCCACCGGCGTGGCTTCGCCGTTTCTCACACCGTTCAAGCTGACCATGGTGGTCGCGCTGTTTCTCTCGATGCCGGTCATCCTGCATCAGATCTGGGGCTTTATCGCGCCAGGGTTGTACAAGCACGAGAAGCGCATCGCCGTGCCGCTGCTGATCTCCAGCATCCTGCTGTTCTACGGCGGCATGGCCTTCGCCTACTTTGTCGTCTTCCCGATCATGTTCGGCTTCTTCGCCAGCGTGACCCCGGAGGGCGTGTCGATGATGACCGATATCGGCCAGTACCTGGATTTCGTGCTGACCCTGTTCTTCGCCTTTGGCGTGGCCTTCGAGATCCCGGTGGCGACCTTCCTGCTGATCTGGGTCGGTATCGTCGATGTAGCCACCCTGCGCAAGAGCCGGCCGTACGTGGTGGTTGGCTGCTTTGTCGTCGGCATGGTGCTGACCCCCCCGGACGTGTTTTCGCAGACGCTGCTGGCGGTGCCCATGTGGATGCTGTTCGAAGCCGGCCTGCTGTTTGGCGCGATGGTCAAACGCCGTGACGAGCACGAAGAGGAATCGGCGGAAACAGCTGAGGAATCGCCCTCCCAGGATCAGCCGCCCAGCACCCAACCGTGAACCTGCTGCTACTTGAGGACGGCGACTTCATCGCCGCCGACACCGTGCAGCTCAGCGGGCGGCGTTTGAAGCATCTGCTGGAAGTGCATCGCGTAGCCGTAGGGGATTCATTGCGTGCCGGTCGCCTCGGTGGGCTGATGGGCCATGGTCAGGTCATCCAGCTCGACGCCCTGAGCGCCACCCTGGAAGTGAGCGTCGACCAGCCGCCGCCCGCCAAACTGCCGCTGACCCTGTTGCTCGCCCTGCCCAGACCGAAAATGCTCCGTCGGGTGTTGCAAACCGTCAGCAGCATGGGCGTGCCCCGGCTGATCCTGCTGAACAGCTACCGGGTGGAAAAAAGCTTCTGGCAGACACCCTTTCTCGAACCTGCAGCAGTTCGCGAGCAACTGATCCTCGGCCTGGAGCAGGCTCGCGATACCGTGCTGCCGGAAGTGATTATCGAAAAGCGCTTCAAACCCTTCGTCGAAGACCAGCTACCCGCTCTTGCGGCCAATACTCTGGGGCTGGTCGGCCACCCCGGCGACTACCCAGCCTGCCCGCGCGCGGTCGAGCAGCCGATCACCCTGGCCATCGGCCCGGAAGGCGGTTGGATTCCCTATGAAGTGGAAAAGCTGCAGCAAGCTGGCCTGCAACCGGTGCAACTGGGCGAGCGCATTTTGCGGGTAGAAACGGCGGTGACGGCGCTGCTGGCGCGCTTGTTCTAACTGCCTGACCTGTAGGGTGCGCTGGGCAAGCCGATACCTGGTGCGCGCGGCGCACCCTACGAGCGGGCTACGTGCGCCTATTGCTGCTCCTCCGCTCGCCGAGCCTGCCAATGCGCTGGCAAGAGCTGCCCCTTGAGCGCCGGCGCTTCTTCCAGCAACACATCCCGCGGCTGCAGCGGCTCAGCGCAATCCGAACACACCAGCACACCATGCATCGGCTGGCCACAGTTACGGTGGATATGGCGGATCGGCGCACCTTCAGGGCCGCTCATATAGCGATCACCCCAGTGCACCAGCGCCATGATCGCCGGGTAAAGATCACGACCCTTGTCGCTGAGGCGATAGTCCTCGCGCAGAGGCCGCTGCTGATAAGCAACCTTATTCAGCACGCCGCTCTCCACCAGCTTTTTCAGCCGGTCGGCCAACAGGTGCCGGGTAATCCCAAGACGCTTCTCGAACTCGTCGAAGCGACGCGTGCCAAGAAAACTTTCACGCAGCACCAGGAGGGTCCAGCGGTCGCCCACCACCGACAAGGTGCGGGCCAGGGAGCAGGATTGCTGCTCGAGTTCTTCCCAGCGCATTGTTCAGCCTCCATGTGCGATGGCCCACCATAGCTTGACAGGTTCCAAAATGGAACCGACTATCCATTCAGGTTCCAAAAGAGAACTCAAGGAGACTGCAATGTCCGAACGCAAAGCCATTCTGGTGGTAGGAGCCGGCGATGCCACCGGTGGCGCCATCGCCAAACGCTTCGCCCGCGAGGGTTATGTCGCCTGTGTGGCGCGGCGTAATGCCGATAAACTCGGCGCACTGGTAGCGGAGATCGAAGCCGCTGGCGGCACAGCCCGGGCCTTTGCCTGTGATGCACGGGTCGAGGAGCAGGTAGTCGAACTGTTCGCCACTATCGAGCGCGAGGTCGGTCCGCTGCATGCGGTGGTGTTCAATATCGGCGCCAACGTGCAGTTCTCCATCACCGAAACCACCGAGCGGGTCTACCGCAAGGTCTGGGAAATGGCGGCGCTGGCCGGGTTCCTCACCGGCCGTGAAGCCGCCAAGGTGATGCTGCCGCGCGCCCAGGGCACGATCATTTTTACCGGGGCAACCGCCTCCTTGCGTGGCCGGGCGAATTTCTCTGCGTTCGCCAGTGCCAAGTTCGCCCTGCGCGCGCTGGCCCAGAGCATGGCCCGCGAACTCGGACCCCAGGGCATCCACGTTGCCCACCCGATCATAGACGGGGCTATCGATACTGCGTTTATCCGCGACACCTTCCCCCAGCTGTACCAGCTCAAGGATCAGGACGGCATCCTCAACCCCGAGCATATCGCCGAGACCTACTGGCAGATCCACTGCCAGCCACGCGATTGCTGGGTGCATGAACTGGATCTACGCCCCTGGTCTGAGACGTTCTAGCAACTGCGCGTCATAACAAGACAGCCAAAAGGAGCATGCAATGAGCAAAACCGTCGAGTTCTTCTTCGATTTCGGCAGCCCGGCCAGCTACCTGGCCTGGACTCAGTTGCCGCGCATCGCCCGCGAGGCCGGCGCACAGATTATCTGGCGGCCTATGCTGCTCGGTGGCGTGTTCAAGGCCACCGGCAACCAGTCGCCGGTGAATATTCCGGCCAAGGGCCGCTATATGCTGCAGGACCTGGCGCGCTTCGCCAGCCGCTACGGCGTACCGATGAGCTTCACCCCGCACTTCCCGATCAATACCCTGACGCTGATGCGCGGCGCGGCCGGCTACCAGGGCAGCGAGCGCTTCGAGCACTACGTGAAAACCATTTTCGAGGCGCTATGGGTGCAACAGAAAAACCTCGGCAAACCCGAAGTGGTTGCCACAGTGCTTAGCACTGCCGGCTTCGACCTGGACGAATTCGAGCGTCTGGTCAACGATGAGGCGATCAAGGAACGCCTCAAGGCCACCACCGAAGAAGCCGTCAAACGTGGCGCGTTCGGCGCACCGACCTTCTTTGTAGGCGCTGAAATGCACTTCGGCCAGGATCGCCTGGACTTTGTCGCAGAGGCGCTAAACGCCTAGGGTCTGTTCCCGTTTCGTCACACGCGACGAAACAGGAACAGACCCTAGAGCAAGCGAGCAAACAACTGTGTCACCTGTTCAGCCAGTTGTTCGGCACTCAGTCCGGGGCCTAGGGTTTCGCCCAACTGCTGCTCTTGCAGCAAATGAGCGAGACCGTGTACCAGGCTCCAGGCGGCCAGTGTTGCAACCTGGTGAGGGCGTTGCGGCGCGGCGACCTGCACCACCGCCACAAGACGTGCATGTAAGGCCGCCGCAGCCTGTTGCAGCTCGGGATAGCGGCGTTTGTCCAGGCTGACACTGAACATCAGCGCGAAATGTCCCGGCTGCGCCAGGGCGAAACGCACATAGCACTGCCCCAGTTCAGCCAGCCCGCCCGGCTGCTGATCCATCGCCTGCTCCAACTGGATAAATCCCTGGGTGGCTAACGCCGCCAGCAGGCTGTCGCGGTCAGCAAAGTGCCGATAAGGCGCGTTGTGCGAGACGCCCGCACGGCGCGCGACCTCGCGCAGGCTGATGGATGCCAGCCCGCCCTCGACCAGCAGCTCGGTAGCCGCGAGCACAAGCGCACTGCGCAACTCGCCATGGTGATAAGACTGCTCCGGCTTACGTGTTGACACTGACAACATCCTCTTCTATGTTGACGACGCCCACATTATGTCGAAGCGCGACTGTTCCTACCACCGAGGAGTCCCCATGTTGTTTATTGCCCTGTTACTCGGCCTGACTGCAATAGCCGCCCTGGCTCATCGCTGCGGCGCACCGGGCGTGGCTACCTGGCCACAACGCATGCGTTTGGCCATGGCTTTGGCGTTGCTGATGGCGGGCGCCGATCACCTGCTGACGCCCCAACGTTACCTGCCCATGATGCCGGAGTACCTGCCCTTTCCAGAGCACCTGGTGCTGTTCACTGGGCTTTGCGAGTTGGCAGGCGCCATGGGCCTGCTGATGCCACGTTTACGGCGCTATGCTGCGATTGCCCTGGCGATTTATTTCGTCTGCGTGTTCCCGGCGAACATCAAGAACGCCCTGGATGGCCTACAGGTTGAGGGGCTGCCGGCGGCGACCTGGTATTACTGGCTACGGTTACCGTTCCAGCCCCTGATCATTCTCTGGGCGCTGTATGCAGGCGAGCTGATTGGCCGAGGCAAACAAGTCGGCAAGCGCCGACTCAGCTCTCCAACAGAAAGGTCACCGGCCCGTCATTGATCAGGTGCACCTGCATATCGGCGCCGAACTGGCCCGTGGCGATCTGCGGATGCTTCGCGCGGGCCTGAGTTACCAACAGGTCGAACAGCTCAGCCCCCAGTGCCGGCGGTGCGGCGCTGGAAAAACTGGGGCGCAGACCACTCCTGGTGTCGGCCGCCAGGGTGAATTGGGAAACCAGCAACAGACCGCCACCGACATCGCTAAGTGACAGGTTCATCTTGCCGGCGGCATCGCTGAACACTCGGTAGTTGAGCAGCTTATGGAGAATCTTCTCGACGCTGGCCGGGTTGTCCTGGGGCTCGACACCCACCAGCGCCAGCAGGCCCTGATCAATCGCCCCCACCACCTCACCAGCGACTTCGACACGGGCACTGGATACCCGCTGAATCAGTGCCTTCATGCTTCGTCCGGGGCCAGGTCTAACAGGCGCCGGGCGATCTCGTCGGCCGCGCGCACCAGGGCATCGGTGATGCTGCTCTCGGAGGCGGCATGGCCGGCATCGCGGATGATCTGCAGCTCGCTGTTGGGCCAGGCTTGGTGCAGTGCCCAGGCGTTGTCCAGCGGGCAGATCATGTCGTAGCGGCCATGCACGATCACGCCCGGCAAATGGGCGATTTTCGGCATGTCGCGCAACAGTTGGTCAGACTCAAGGAAGGCATTGTTGACGAAGTAGTGGCATTCGATACGGGCAATCGACAGCGCGCGGTGGCTTTCGCTGAAACGCTCGACCACCTGCGGATTGGGCCGCAACGTGGCCGTGCGCCCCTCCCAGGTCGACCAGGCCTTGGCCGCATGCATCTGGGCAATCTGGTCCGGACCGGTGAGGCGCTTGTAGAAGGCCTGCATCAGGTTATCGCGCTCCTCCAGGGGGATCGGCGCCACGTAGTCCTGCCAGTAGTCAGGGAAGATGCGGCTGGCCCCGGCCTGGTAGAACCAGTCGAACTCCTGTGGCCGGCAGAGGAAGATACCGCGCAGGATCAGCGCCTGAACCCGCTCGGGATGGGCCTGAGCATAGGCCAGCGCCAGGGTCGAACCCCAGGAGCCGCCGAACAGCACCCAGCGCTCGATACCCAGGTGCTCGCGGATGCGCTCCAGGTCCGCCACCAGATGCCAGGTGGTGTTGTTCTCCAGGCTGGCGTGGGGCGTCGAACGGCCGCAGCCGCGCTGATCGAAGGTGACGATGCGATACAGATTGGGGTCGAAGAAGCGCCGGCTCAGGGCATCGCAACCGGCACCCGGACCACCATGGATAAACACCACCGGCAACCCATCGGGCGATCCGCTCTCGTCCACGTACAGGACATGCGGCTCCTCCACCGCGAGCTCGTGACGCGCGTAGGGTTTGATCTCCGGGTACAAAGTCTGCATGGTGTGCTCCTGATGAATACCGGCGCCTTGGCATGCAAGCGCGCCTGACCACGCATCATAACCATGAAAAAGGACTTGAACATGTGGCTGCCGAAATTTGCCCTCTCCCTCACCTTGATTTGTGCCCTGCTGAGCGGCTGTGGCGGCGCGGATGACCCGCAGGCCGCCCTCGAAGCAGCCGTGCAGCAATTGCAGGACAACCTGGAAGCGAAGAAGACCAGCGCGGTGATCGAGCAACTGCACCCTGAGTTCACAGCCCAGGCCACCTATGACCGCGACTGGGCCAAACGCACCATGACGTTGTTATTCATGCGCCACAAGAACATCAAGGTGCTGGCGCTGAGCAAGAGCAGCCACATCGACCCCACCTACAGCGAAAAGGGCCACACCGAAGCGCAGGTCGGCCTGGTCGGCGCTGAAGGGCTGATCCCCGACAGCGCCAAGCACTACACCGTGAAGCTTGAGTGGTGGCTGGAAGACGGCGAGTGGCGACTTGCCCGTCTGGATTGGCAGTAGCACCACTTACCAGTCCCAGTTGAAGGCCAGGCTGACCGCCTGCTGACGCGCCTCAGTCCCGCGCCAGTGGTAGGTGGCGCGGATGTCCATATCCGCCGCGAGGGCGTGGCTGATGCCCATGCTCGCCAGTGTTTGCCCGCTCGCCGGCGCATAGCCTTGCAACTCGAACGATGAGCCTTCGACGCTGGACAAGCCCATGCGCAGATCGCGCGGATCGTCCTCGAACTCACGCTCACGGGCAACTTCAGCGAAAACCTGCGTCATCGCATTCACCGCATAGTTCATCTGCACACCCACGCCCAGACGACGGCTGTCACGCTGCTGCTCGTCGAAATCCAGGGCAGTGGCGCTGCTGCCCTGCTCGCGGTAGCCGTCAACGGTGATTTTCGCCAGGTCTGCACTGACGAAGGGACTGACCTGCCAGCCGCTGTCGGCATTGGCCAGGTCGTAGCCCAGGCGCCCGGACAATGCCCAGAGCTGGCCCTCACTATCCCCGCTCTCCTTGCGCTCGGTTATGCCCAGGGCAAAACGTCGCTGCAGATCGCTGTAATCGAGGTGCCCGGCGGTCGCGCCAAGATCAGCCCAGACACGACCGTTCTGATACTGGGCGAACGCACTCAGCAGGTAGCTGCGCAGGTCGTACTCCGAATCGGCCGCACCGGCTTCAAGCTGCTGGTCCTGCACACCCAGGGCGATACCCAGGCGCCAATTCGCGTCCAGCCGGTAACTGCCGCCCACGGTCAAACCGAGCCCTTGGCTGTCGCCCTCGGCAACCGCTTCGCCTCGCTGGAAAGCCAGCTGCTGACCGGAGGCCGCCACCAGGCTTTGCCATTGCCCCACCGGTTGCCAGGCATTGCGCTGCGACTGCCACTCGCTGCGCAGTTGCTGTTGATGGCCCGTCAGGCTGCCCAATGCCATTTCCGGGAGCAGACCCGTTTCCCAGGGCGCTGCGAGAATCGAATAAATGTAGTCGGCGCTGATTTGCTGCACGGCTGCGGTGGGGTGCACGCCATCGTTGAACAACAGCCGATCAGGGTTGGCCGTGGCGCTGTTGATGCCGGAAGTAGCGTCTTCCAGGCAGAGATCGCCACTGAAGCACACATCGGATTGACTGACGCTGGGGTCAAACCCGTATAGAGCCAGGTCGGTCTGTACCTCGGCCAGCAAGCCACGGACGTTCAAGCGGATAACGTTGCCGCCCAGGGTACCCAGCTGGCTGGCCAACTCGGTATTGAACAACTCGGCAGCGGCCGAAAAAGCCGAACGCTGACCGGAGGCGAAACCGGCCGGCGTCAACCCTACATCCGGCAAGTCCGAAACGATGATATAGCGCGCCCCAGCCGCCTGCAGAGCCGCAACTCCGGCGACCAAGTCGGCAGCCGAAGCCGAAGCCGTGGTCTGATCGACAATCACGCCCTGCAGCACATCGTTACCGCCGCCATTGATGTAGAACAGCGCATTGGGATCCACCCGTGGCACGTCGACCAGGTAACCATTGCGTGTACGGCTGAGACCCAGCCCCGTGTCCACCACTGAGCCGTTGGTGTCGACGATGGAGCCAAGAATCTGATCCGTGCGGTAGCCGCCCACGGCGTAGTTGGTCCCGTCGGCATTGCCAGTCAGCGCCTGCGGCAGAATCGGCGTCGACGGCAGCGCCTGCAACCCTAGCTGAGTGGCCAGACGCTGGGTCGAAACCTGCGCGTAATACTCGCTGTTGTTGTCCGCATAGCCGGGACCGGTACGGTTGGTAAAACGCAGGCCGCCCGTGGGATTGCCGAACAGCAGCGGGCTACCGGCATCCGGAAACTGGCCGCTGTCGCTGAGCGAGTCCCCGAAGATCACCAATTGGCTGTACGGCATGGCGTGGGCAGTGGAAAGACCGGCGAGCAGAATGGCGGCGGTCAACGTCTTGAGGGTCGGGCGCATGGTGGCTCCTTCTTATTGTGATGCCGAGTGGCATCGAAGGAGACTACCCACTCCTGCCTGCGGTTTCGCTCACCCGAACGGGTGAGCGAATGCACCCGCTAACGGGCGCTGCGAACGCAGAAGACGCCTATCAGGGTGTTCTGATCGCCGCGTTCGGGCTGCGCCAGATCAGCTCTTGAGTGTCATAGCCCTGGCTGCGCGCCACCTCCAGCAATTTGTCACGCTGCGCGGCAGACACTTTCTGCTCGCGCGTCAATAACCACAGGAACTTGCGGTTGGGGCTACCCACCAGCGCGGTACGGTAATCGTTATCGAGGTACAGCACCCAGTAGTCGCCTTTGGCCACGCCCGGCAGGAGGTTGCTGAACCAGTTGTCGAAGGTGACCCACAGCTTGTCGGTCTTGCCTTCAACCTGAGGCACTGCACGCCCCTCCGCCTGCTGCCATTCGCCTTCCAGCGTCCGGCAGCGGTTGAGTACGCCGATACTGCCGTCATCCTGCAGGCTGTAATGTGCCTCGGACTGTGCACAATCGCGCTGGAAGAACATCGGCAGGCGGGCCTGCTCGTACCAGGTACCCTGATAGCGGGCCAGGTCGACCCGGTCGACAGTCTTCGGCGGCACCACACCGGTTCCCGAATTCGCGCATCCCGCCAACACACCCAGTGCCAGCACAGCAGCGGCTAATCGCATCGTTGACTCCTTATTGCAAACCTTTACCTGAAAACATCAGGACCTTGTCGCCGGCGTACTGCACGCTGATAAAGCGCTCCTGGGTGCCCCAGGTACAACTGAGAACACCCAACGCCCCGGCACATTCGCTCGGCCGTCCGAGCAGTGTCTCCACTTCGGCCTTGGCCATACCCGCCTCAAGCTTGGAATAGTTGGCCTGGTTGATCTTGTTACAGGCGACCAACAACAGACAGCACGCCACAAGGGCGATAGTGCGCAGTGACATGGGTGAGCTCCAGGGCGACAGATAACAGACAGCTTGGCACAAGGTCGCGACGACCGCCTGCTTGGACGTTAGAACCGCGAGCCAGGTTCCTTGACGGAGAGCTCGCTTAGCGCAGAAGACAAATCAAGGAAGGCGCGGTGCAGAGGCGCACGGAGGGAGGAATGCGTGTTAGATACGGCCTGGCAGGGAGCCTGCCAGGCACAGCAGAGATCAGCCTTTATGGTAAGCGGTGACCCGCTCGACTTCTTCCTTCGAGCCAAGGTAGACCGCTACACGCTGGTGCAGGGAGGTCGGCTGAATATCGAGGATGCGCTGGGTACCGTTGGTGGCAGCGCCGCCCGCTTGCTCGATAATCATCGACATCGGGTTGGCCTCGTACATCAAGCGCAGTTTGCCCGGCTTCTCCGGCTCACGGGAGTCACGCGGGTACATGAAGACGCCACCACGGGTGAGGATACGGTGCACGTCGGCGACCATGGAGGCGATCCAGCGCATGTTGTAGTTCTTGCCCAGGGGGCCGTCCTGCCCGGCCAGCAGCTCATTGACGTAACGGGTGACCGGTGGCTCCCAGTGACGCTGGTTCGACATATTGATGGCGAACTCCTGGGTGCTTTCCGGCACCTTGATGTCATCGTGGGTGAGCACGAAGCTGCCCAGCTCGCGGTCCAGGGTAAAGCCCTTGACGCCATTGCCCAGGGTCAGCATCAGCATGGTCTGCGGGCCGTAGATCGCATAGCCGGCGCAGACCTGTTCGGTGCCCGGCTGCAGGAAGGCTTCTTCACCCAGGTCGCCGAGTTCGCCATTACGTTCAGGGCAACGCAGCACCGAGAAGATGGTACCGACCGAGACGTTGACATCGATATTGGAAGAGCCATCGAGCGGATCGAAGACCAGCAGGTAGGCGCCCTTGGGGTAGCGCCCAGGAATCTGGTAGGCATTGTCCATTTCCTCGGAAGCCATGCCGGCCAGGTGACCGCCCCACTCGTTGGCCTCAAGCAGGATTTCGTTGGACAGCACGTCCAGCTTCTTCTGCACCTCGCCCTGCACGTTCTCGGTTTCCATGCTGCCCAGCACGCCGCCCAGGGCGCCCTTGGACACCTGATGGCTGATGGCCTTGCAGGCGCGCGCCACGACTTCGATGAGGAAACGCAGATCAGCCGGGGTATTGTGACTGCGGGTCTGTTCGATCAGATAGCGGCTCAGGGTAACGCGCGACATTGAAGGCTCCGGGAGGATGTGGAATCGCGGCAGTTTAACCTGTTCGCGACAACCGCGCCTCCTGCCGCCGGTCATGCCGGGTCTGCGGCCACCACGACCTGATTGCGCCCATTGCGCTTGGCCTGGTAAAGCGCCAAGTCGGCCACCTGCAGCAGTTGATCGAGGTCATTGCCCTGCTGCGGCCAGACTGCCAACCCCGCCGACAGCGTGATGTGTTGGCCGCCACTGCGCGTGGGCAGCGGCTCACCAGCCAATGCGCGGCACAACGCCTGCAGACGCATCAGCGCTTCGTCGCGCCCCGCCCCCGGCAGAATCAGCAAAAATTCTTCACCGCCGATGCGAAACACCGCATCAGAACTGCGCAGACTATCCAGCAAGTGCTGAGCAACAGCCTTGAGCACATCATCGCCAGCCAAATGCCCGTGCAGGTCATTGAGCTGTTTGAAATGGTCAAGATCAATCAGGCCAATGGCGATCGGGCTTTGCTCGCGCTGCGCGCGGGCCAGCTCACGGGCGAAGAATTCATCCAGGTAACGTCGGTTGTACAACCCGGTCAACGGATCGCACAGCGCCTGCTCCTGCAACTGCGCATGCAGGCTGGAAATCGTGCGCAGGCGCTCCTCGCTCACGGCCAGTGCCTCCGCCAGCCGGAGCGCGTCGAGATGACGCTGGGTCACATCACGCAGGTAGAGCATTCGCCCCAGCACGACAGCACCATCGCGGGTAATGCGCTCGATCGCCCGGGTACGCACCTCGAAATAGCGCGCAGAGCTATGCAGAACGAGCAGTTGGTCCTCACTGGCTTGGCGCTCCAGCAACGCCTGCAATGCCGGCCCGAATACCGGCCAGTGCTCCAGCGCGCGCCCCTGCCAGCTGGTATGCAGCCCCGCCAGCTTAAGCGCCTCGGGATTGGCCTCGACGACCCGGCGCTGAGGATCAACCACCAACACGGGATCAAGCAACGCTTCAAGCAGCAGGTGCCGCGCCATCGGCAGCAGATCGAACAGCCGCACGCTGACGATCAGCCAGGCAAATGCAAGGAGCGTGAAAGCGAAGCTGAACGGCGTGGGGTCAAAACCAAACAGCGTCCAGCCGAACCCCACGTAACTGAAATTGGCCAGCCAAGGCAGCGCCGTAACCAGCACAAAACACAGATAGTGGCGGCGATGAACCCCATAACCAACGACGGCAGCCCGCACGACCACAGCCAAGCAGAAACACATCAGCAGGTAGACGTAGACAGTGGCCAGATAGAACAGCGGACCGTGTTCATACTGCACCGGCGCGCCCGGTGTATCCGCGATCGGCGCAGTACCAGCCCCATAGAACAAAGCATGCCAGGGATTGCTGGCCGCCATGCCCCAGATCAACACAGGCGCCAGACCCAACGCCAGGCGCAGCGGCAAGAGCAACGGCTGGCGTATGCTGTTGACGTATTGCCACAGGAAGACCGCCCAAAAGGTCGGCACGCCAACAATTCCGGGCCAGGCCATGACTGCCCACAACTGCTTACAGCCGGCGTCCTGGGTTGCCAGCTCCAGCGCTGCAGCAGCCATCCACCACAGGCTGGCCAGGTGCATATAGAGGAACGACTCGCGCCCAGGAAAGTAACGCTGGCGCAAAACCCAGCGTGCCAGCACGACGACGCCGAGACAAATCAAGCCGGTCAGTAGAACCGGGACGCTCATGCTCCAGCCGGCATCAGCACAACGACTCATGGCCCGCCCCACGCAAAAGCATGGCAGCAGGCAAGCCTGGCAGGCGCAGGGCAGCGCGCAAGAATAGGGTGTGGAATGAACACAAAGCAGTCCAAAGCCTGAAATGGTGCGTGTGATGGCCCTCGAACAAGCATGCAGGCCTGAACTGGACATCCGAGTCAGCGCGCTATAATAGCCCAACGACAGCACTGTCTGAGCGGCAACCGTTAGACACTCTAACCGTCTGGCGAAAAGCACTCCACAGCAGCGCCCCGAACGCTATGATCGCGCCCCCTCACGCCGACCACCGACATCATCGAAGCCAATGAAGAACAATCTGATCGCCGCAGCCGAACTAGACCGCCTCGATACCTGGGCCAAATACACTGCGGATATGTGTCACTCCTGCAACTCCAGCTGCTGCACGCTGCCGGTGGAAGCGCGCTTGAGCGATCTCATCCGCATCGGCGTGGTCGATGAGTTCGAGCGTGGGGAACCTGCGAAGAACATCGCCAAACGCCTGCAGAAAGACGGCATCGTCGAGCGCTTCAACCAGAAATCCGGCATCTTCACCCTGGCGCGCATGAGCAATAACGACTGCCTGTACCTGGATCGCACCTCTCGCCTGTGCACTATCTACGACAAGCGTCCCGATACCTGCCGCAACCATCCACGCATCGGACCACGCCCTGGCTACTGCGCCTACAAGCCCAAACGCTGATGCAAGACTTATCCACGAACGCTATGCGTGTGCTCGGGCGCTGAGGAGCTGTTTCGTCGCGAGCAGCGTTGCAGCGCCTGTCTACGACATGTCGCAACTTCAGGTTACGCCTTGCCTGGCACGCCACGCGCACAATGGTTGAACAGCTTGGCCACTAGCCCCTCGAATCTGGAGTACTCCTACTCCGAGGTTGCACATGCTCCATCGCCTTACCGCGTGGCGCCATCTGGCCGTTGCTTTCACTCTTAGCAGCAACGCCGTCGCAGCGCTGGAGCCACCTACGTGGCCCGACTACCTGCTCGAGCAGTTGGCCCAGATCGATGCCCAGAGCCCTGGCGAACTGGGCGTGTACGTGAAGGATCTGCACAGCCAGCGGATCGTCGCCTACCAGGCCGACGAGCCCTGGTACCTGGCATCCACCGTCAAAGTGCCAATCGCCATAGCGGTACTGCAGGCGGCGATGGCAGGCACCATCCACCTCGATAGCCCGCTTACCCTGGCAGCCGAGGACTACGTCGATGGCGCCGGCAGCAGTAATGCGCGCCCTGTGGGTAGTCGGGTGGCGGTACGCACCCTGCTCGAACAGATGATCATCTACAGCGACAACACCGCCTCCGACCGCCTGATTCGTCTGGTGGGCCTGGATGCGGTGAATCAGGTAGCGCGAAACCTGGCGGGCGATCAGCCGCTCTTTGCCATCACTACCCTGGCGGGCGTGCGCCGGCAGATCTACAGCCAGTGGCACCCGAACGCTCAGCAGCTAGCCGGCCAGGACTTTCTGCAGATTCGCCACGCCAGCGGCTCACGCAAAGCGGCAGTGGCCCGACAACTGGGCCTGGCTGAGGCCGATCTGCAGCCCATCAGCCTCGACCAGGCCTACCAGGCCTACTATGCCGGCGGCGCCAACTCGGCCCACCTGACGGCTCTGGCCGAGGTGCTCGAAGGCCTGGCTGATGGCCGCGCGCTGGATGCGGCACATACCGATTACCTGCTGGGCCTGATGCGCCAGGTGCAGACCGGCAACCAACGGATCAGGGCGGGCTTGCCGGCTGCCACGCCCTATGCCCAGAAAACCGGCACCCAGCGGGCACGCGCCTGCGATGCGGGGCTGATCGAGCCACCAGCGCGTCAGGGCCAAGCCCCCGTGCTGGTGGTGGCCTGCGTGCGCGGTGACCTGTCGATGGCGCGCAGCGAGCGCAGCCTGCGCCAGGTCGGCGAAGCCTTGACGCGCAGTGGACTGCTCAAACCCATGGATGGGAACAACCGATGAACCCACGCGTTCTGCTGCCTCTGCTTGCTGTTGGCCTGCTGCTCGCCGCCTGGCTCTGGGCCAGCCCCTCAAGCGAGGCGCCCTGGCGAGCCGAGCTGCAAGAACGCCTCGAACGTCTGGATGCCGAGTCGCCTGGCAAGCTGGGCGTGTATGTCGAGCACCTGAGCGAAGGTCACCTCGATTATCAGGCCGAAGGCCCCTGGTACCTCGCCTCCACCGTCAAACTGCCCGTGGCCATCGCGGTGCTACAAGGCGTCGACAAAGGTCGCCTGAGCCTGGATCAAGCCGTCGAACTGACCGCCGAAGACAAGGTGGATGGCTCAGGCGGTACCGTCTGGAGCGACGTAGGCACGACCTTCAGCATCCGCACCCTGCTCGAAGAGATGCTGCGCGAAAGCGACAACACCGCAGCGGACATGCTGATTCGCCTGGTAGGCGTCGATACGCTCAACGCAAGCCTGGAGCGTTATGGCTTCAGCCAGCTGACGTCACTGTTGCAAGTGCGCCAGGATCTTTATGCCGAACTGCACCCCGATGCGCGCAACCTGAGCAACCAGCAGATCGTCGAAGTAGCCGCCGCACCCATTGGGCCTGAACGTGTGCAGGCCCTGGCCAACGCCCTGGGCTTAACGCCTGGACAACTTGAGCAGGACGATCTTGATGAGGCCTACCGCCGTTACTATGCCCAAGGCCGCAATAGCAGCAGCCTTACCGGCTACGGCGCCCTGCTGCGCGATCTGGTCCGCGGCGAATTGCTCAGTGACGCCAGCCAGCAGTTGCTCTACCAACTGACCGGACTGAATCAGTACGAGGCCTATCGCCTTGAGGCCGGCCTGGCCGAAGACCTGCCTTTCATTCAGAAAACCGGCACCCAGCAAGGCCGTGCCTGCCATGTCGGTGTGGCTCGCCCAGAAACGCCCGAGCAGGCGCTGATCATCATCGCCTGTGCCGCTGATCTGGACGAAAATCGCGAAGCGGGTGCACTCTTCGAGCGCATTGGCGAAGCCATTCAGCAGACCGTGCTGCAACCCCAGGCCGGCTAAAACACAGCCACCCAAACCAATCCTGCACGCATAAAAAAGCCCCCGCCGGCCTGCGCCAACGGGGGCTTTCTAGTGAGCTAGAACTGGATCAGTTCTTGGCTTTCTTGGCAGCGCGGGTGCGCTCGCCTTCGTCGAGGATCTTCTTGCGCAGGCGGATCGACTTCGGCGTGACTTCGCACAGCTCGTCGTCCTGGATGAATTCCAGAGCCTGTTCCAGGGTGAATTTCACCGGCGGAACCAGAGCGATGGTTTCGTCCTTGCCGGAAGCACGCATGTTGTCGAGCTTCTTGCCTTTGGTTGGGTTGACGCCCATGTCGTTATCGCGGCTGTTCAGACCAACGATCTGACCACCGTAGATTTCCTGGCCGTGCTCAACGAACAGCTTGCCACGCGCCTGCAGGGTTTCCAGGGAGTAGGTCAGCGCCTTGCCGGTTTCTACCGATACCAGCACACCGTTCTGACGGCCGGACATGTCGCCGGACTTCATGGTGTCGTAGCGATCGAAGATCGAGGTCAGGATGCCAGCACCGTTGGTCAGGGTCAGGAACTGGTTACGGAAACCGATCAGACCGCGCGCCGGGATGTTGTATTCCAGACGCACACGGCCTTTACCGTCCGGGACCATGTTGGTCAGGTCGCCCTTGCGCAGGCCCATCTCTTCCATGACCTTGCCCTGGGATTCTTCCGGGGTGTCGATGGTGACGTTTTCGAAGGGCTCCTGCTTCACGCCGTCGACCGTACGGATGATTACTTCCGGACGACCCACACCCATTTCGAAGCCTTCGCGACGCATGGTTTCGATCAGTACCGAGAGGTGCAGCTCACCACGGCCGGAAACCTTGAACTTGTCAGCCGAGTCGCCTTCTTCAACGCGCAGAGCAACGTTGTACAGCAGCTCTTTGTCCAGACGGTCCTTGATGTTACGCGAGGTCACGAACTTGCCTTCTTTACCGCAGAATGGCGAGTCGTTTACCTGGAAGGTCATGGAAACGGTTGGCTCGTCGACGGTCAGAGGCTTCATCGCCTCGACAGTGTCCGGGTGGCACAGGGTGTCGGAGATAAACAGCGAGTCCATACCGCTGACGCAAACGATATCGCCTGCAAAAGCTTCTTCAACGTCGATACGGTGCAGACCGTGGTGACCCATCAGCTTGAGGATACGACCGTTACGCTTCTTGCCGTCGGCACCGATAGCAACAACCGGGGTGTTCGGCTTGACGCTACCACGGGCGATACGGCCAACACCGATAATGCCGAGGAAGCTGTTGTAGTCCAGTGCCGAGATCTGCATCTGGAACGGACCTTCACGGTCGACTTTCGGCGCAGGTACGTTGTCGACGATCGACTGGTACAGCGGGGTCATGTCGTCGGCCATCTCGGTGTGGTCGAGACCGGCAATACCGTTCAGCGCCGAGGCGTAGACGACTTTGAAGTCCAGCTGTTCTTCGGTGGCGCCGAGGTTGTCGAACAGGTCGAAGATCTGGTCCAGAACCCAGTCCGGACGCGCGCCCGGACGGTCGACCTTGTTGATTACCACGATCGGACGCAGGCCGGCTTCGAACGCCTTCTTGGTCACGAAGCGGGTTTGCGGCATCGGGCCGTCTTGGGCGTCGACCAGCAGCAGCACGGAGTCGACCATCGACATCACGCGCTCAACTTCACCGCCGAAGTCGGCGTGGCCGGGGGTGTCGACGATGTTGATGTGGTAGCCGTTCCAGTTGATCGCGGTGTTCTTCGCGAGAATGGTAATGCCACGCTCTTTTTCCTGGTCGTTGCTGTCCATCACGCGCTCGTCGTTGAGCTCGCCGCGCTCCAGAGTGCCGGACTGACGCAGGAGTTTGTCTACCAGGGTGGTCTTACCATGGTCAACGTGGGCAATGATGGCGATGTTGCGTAGATTTTCGATCACGTGTGTATCTCGATCAGAGGATTCGGTGTGCCGCTTAGTCTAGGCGGCGAGTATTAACTAAATGCGAATTCGGCCAGGCGGTGCCAAGGCATGGCAGCAGCTTCAAGCTGCCTGACAATCGGGAGGGCGATGGCGGATACTCCCGCCATTCAACCCGGGCGTCTTATGTCGGACGATAAACGCGCACATTGGCATACCCCTCGCTGAGCAGATGATGGGCATGCAAACGGCTCATGACGCCTTTGTCGCAATACAGCAGGTATTGACGACTGGCATCCAGCTCCTTGAAGCGGCTGTTTACGGCGTAGAACGGCAACGTCTGCACGTCGATGCCGTCAAGTTGTAAGGGTTGTTCATCCGTGGCATCTGGATGACGGATGTCAATGATGACATGACTGGGCAGGACTTCGCTGACTTCCTCGACTTGCACATCCTTTGCCAGCTCGTCGATCACCTTGTCGATCGGCAGCAAGGTTGCCCGTTCCAGGGCGCGCGCAAGAATGGCCTGGTCGAACTGGCTTTCCTCGTATTCGATGCGCAGCTTCTTCGCCTTGGTGGTCGGGTTGACCGAAATCACCCCGCAATATTCGGGCATGTGCTTGGCGAACTCGGCCGTGCCAATGGCCGTGGCGGTATCGATGATGTCCTGCTTGTGGCTGGCCAGCAGTGGCCGCAGCACCAGCATATCGGTGGCCGCGTCGATCACCGAGAGGTTCGGCAGGGTCTGGCTGGATACCTGGCTGATCGCCTCACCGGTAACCAGGGCATTGATCTGCAGGCGCTCGGCCATGGTCGTCGCCGCGCGCAGCATAATGCGCTTGAGCACCACGCCCATCTGGCTGTTGTCGACCTTGCCGAGAATCTCACCCAGCACTTCCTCGAACGGCACGCTGATAAACAGCACGCGCTGCGAGCTGCCGAATTTCTTCCACAGATAGTGGGCCACTTCCATCACACCCAGTTCGTGCGCACGGCCGCCCAGGTTGAAAAAGCAAAAGTGGGTAACCAACCCGCGGCGCATCATCTGATAAGCCGCGACCGTAGAGTCGAAGCCACCGGACATCAGCACCAGGGTCTGCTCCAGCGCGCCGAGCGGGTAACCGCCCAGGCCGTCGTGCTGGTGATGAATGACGAACAGGCGCTGATCGCGAATTTCCAGGCGTACTTCAACCTCGGCCTGCTTCAGCGAAATACCGGCGGCGCCGCACTGCTGACGCAGTTGGCTGCCGATATAGCGCTCGATATCCATCGAGCTGAACGGGTGCTTGCCGGCGCGCTTGCAGCGCACGGCGAAGACTTTACCCGGTAACAAATCAGCGAAATGACGCTTGCACTTGTCCAGCACGTCCTCGAAGTCCCCCAAGGGGTATTCGTCGACCTGGAGAAAATGAGTAATACCTGGCGTGCAGCCCAACCGCTCGATCATCGCCTGCAGCACAGCCGGCTCGCGCACCTCGGTCTGCACCTCAAGGTTGTCCCACACGCCCACCACCAGCAGCTGCGGATCCAGATCGCGCAGCACCGAGCGAATGTTCTTCGCCAGCTGCCGGATGAACTGCTTGCGCACCGGCGGGCTTTTGATGGTGATTTCCGGGAAAACTTTAACGATGAGTTTCATGAAAGTGGGGCGGGCCGACAGAGCCGAAAAACAGGGGCGAGGATTATAGCGGAAATTGCTCAAGCTTTGATCAAAAATCCTTACGCACCTTTATTGAGCACCGTTTTGGGTCGCTACTCTTTTAAAGCGCACCAACAAAGCGCATACAACTTCTTAATCTTTGGACACAGCCCCCGCCACGCCTGCGTTTCGGGCACTGCACCCATTCCGGGGCACTGGCATGCAATTTGCTCCCTTGTGAGGCAGGTCGTCCTGGCGGAGTATCCAGCCAGGCTTCACCGAACTTATAGGGGCTCAAGCTTCGAGCCTTATCCACCTGGAGGACAGCATGTCGAAGGCGATTCAACTCATCAAAGAACACGACGTGAAGTGGGTAGACCTGCGCTTCACCGACACCAAGGGTAAGCAGCACCACGTGACCATGCCGGCCCGTGATGCGCTGGACGACGAATTCTTCGAAGTCGGCAAGATGTTCGACGGTTCCTCCATCCATGGCTGGAAAGGCATCGAAGCCTCCGACATGATCCTGCTGCCGGTTGACGAAACCGCTGTACTGGATCCGTTCACCGAAGAGCCGACCGTCATCATCGTCTGCGACATCATCGAGCCGAGCACCATGCAGGGCTACGATCGCGACCCGCGCTCGATCGCCAAGCGCGCTGAAGAATTCCTCAAGAGCACCGGCATCGGCGATACCGTATTCGTCGGCCCGGAGCCTGAGTTCTTCATCTTCGACGAAGTGAAGTTCAAGTCCGACATCTCCGGCTCCATGTTCAAGATCTTCTCCGAACAAGGCTCCTGGAACACCGACGCTGACATCGAAGGCGGCAACAAGGGCCACCGTCCTGCCGTCAAAGGTGGCTACTTCCCAGTTCCGCCGTGCGACCACGACCACGAAATCCGTACTGCCATGTGTAACGCCATGGAAGAAATGGGCCTGGTCATCGAAGTGCACCACCACGAAGTGGCGACTGCCGGCCAGAACGAAATCGGCGTGAAGTTCAACACCCTGGTAGCCAAGGCTGACGAAGTTCAGACCCTGAAGTACTGCGTACACAACGTCGCTGATGCCTACGGTAAAACTGCGACCTTTATGCCGAAGCCGCTGTACGGCGACAACGGCTCGGGTATGCACGTACACATGTCCATCTCCAAAGATGGCAAGAACACCTTCGCAGGCGAAGGCTATGCCGGCCTGTCCGACACCGCCCTGTACTTCATCGGCGGCATCATCAAGCACGGTAAAGCACTGAACGGCTTCACCAACCCGTCGACCAACTCCTACAAGCGTCTGGTCCCAGGTTTCGAAGCGCCGGTCATGCTGGCCTACTCGGCCCGTAACCGTTCGGCCTCGATCCGTATTCCGTACGTTTCCAGCCCGAAAGCCCGCCGCATCGAAGCACGCTTCCCGGACCCGGCTGCCAACCCCTACCTGGCCTTCGCCGCCCTGCTGATGGCTGGCCTGGACGGCATCCAGAACAAGATCCACCCCGGCGATGCTGCTGACAAGAACCTGTACGACCTGCCGCCAGAAGAAGGCAAGCTGATCCCGCAAGTGTGCGGCAGCCTGAAAGAAGCCCTGGAAGAGCTGGACAAGGGCCGCGCGTTCCTGACCAAAGGCGGCGTGTTCTCCGACGACTTCATCGATGCCTACATCGAGCTGAAATCGGAAGAAGAAATCAAAGTCCGCACCTTCGTACACCCGCTGGAATACGACCTGTACTACAGCGTCTAACCCAGCGACACCCGCAGACGCGGCGTGACCAAGGCCTCCCCGGTGCAAACCGGGGAGGCTTTTTTAATGGCTATGTCCCAATAGGCTGTTGCATATCTGTAGGAGCGAATTTATTCGCGAAATTCGCGGCACAATCGCGAATAAATTCGCTCCTACACAAGCCGATTTGAGGTTACAACACGGTTTTGGGACATAGCCTTTTTAATGCGCTGAAATAAGTAGGATGCGCCGTGCGCACCTGAAGCCGATGCGTGCAGCACAACAACCCAAGCGACAACCCCCAACGCCCAGAGCAACGGGACAACGCCTTTTCGTGAGCCGGATTTCGAGCATTTGAGTGCGCCGGCACACGCCGTGACGCTTGACCCCTTGCCAGGTACGAGCAGCAGTGCAAGGCTTAGCAGCAGCGCTGCATCTATACCCACGCCCCAGGAGACAGGCCCATGCGCCTATTGCTCACCTGCCTGCTGATTGCCCTGGCCCTGCCCGCCAGTGCGCAGATCTACAAGTACACCGACGCCAAAGGCAACACGGTGTTCACCAACCAGCCTCCCGAGGGTATTCAGGCCGAGAGCGTCGAACTGCCGCCGACCAACACCGTAGAGATGCAAGCACCGCAGCTTCCGGCCAGCAGCCCCGAGCCCGCCCCAACTCAGGCGGCCTACCGCGTATTGCGCTTGACGGACATTCCAACGGACGAAGCCCTGCGCGCCAACAACGGCACTTTCAGCGTTGGCGTGCAAACCGAGCCAGCCCTGGCACCGAGCCACCGCTTGCGCCTGGTGCTGGATGGTCGCCCGTACGGCGAGCCGCGCTCGGCGCCACCCCTGCAGTTGCACCAGCTTGATCGCGGCGAGCACAGCCTGGCGGTTCAGGTTCTCAGTGGCGAGCGAGTGGTGCAGCAAAGCGAGACCCTGACCTTCACCGTGCAGCGGGTCAATACCAGCAGCCCGGCGCTGCGCCCGCCACCACCCAAGCCTCCCACGCCTCCAAAACCGGCCAACTGACCCATGCGCAATCTGCTGCTCAGCCTGCTGCTGCTCGCCACATCGGCCAGCGCGCAGGTCTACACCTACATTGATGCCGAGGGTAATCGGGTATTCACCGACCGCCCCTCGGCTAACCAGCATAATGTCGAATCCGTGCAGCTGGCGCCGACCAATAACATGGCCCAACCACCTAGCCCGGCGCAGCAGCAGCCGCTGGAGGCGCCCACTATCACGGCGCCTGCTTACCAGATGCTGCGCATTCTGATCCCTCAGCCGGACGCAACCATCCGCGACAACACAGGCAACCTGATCGTCACAGCCACCAGCGAGCCGGGCCTGCAGCCTGGCCACCTCTATCGCCTGGTTCTCGACAGCCAGCCTTGGGGCGAGGCAGGCCGCAGCCCAGTGTTCGCGCTGGAGAATATTGATCGGGGGACCCATCAGTTAGCTGTGGAAATTCTCGACGCCCAGGGTCGAACCCTGGAGCGCACCCCCAGCCAACCCTTCCATATGATGCGTACATCCCTGGTGCAGAAACGCAAGGCCAAACCCTGCACCAAGACGGACTATGGCGTGCGCCCGGAATGCCCGCTGAAAGATAAACCCGTCGAGGAAAAAGACATTCCCTTCATTCCCTTCATCTGAGCCACCATGCTCGCACCATAAAGGTGCGCTATTGCGCACCACTTTCTATACTCTCCCTGTTTTGGACCGCTCGCGGTGCCGTTCGCTGCGCCGAAACGCGGCTCTGATCACCTTTTGCTCAGCAATCACGCGTCTTTTCGGGGCCTTGGTTTGCTTCTTGCATTTTCCTGCTCCATTGCCGGAATGCCTCAGCCTATGATCATTAACGACGCACTGCACCGCCTACTGCTCGACAACCTGACGACAGCAACGCTGTTGCTCAACGCCGAGTTGCGCCTGGAATACATGAATCCGGCCGCCGAAATGCTGCTGGCCGTCAGCGGCCAGCGCAGCCACGGGCAGTTCATCAGCGAACTGTTCACCGAGTCACCGGAAGCCCTCGGCGCCCTGCGTCAGGCGGTCGAGCAGGCACACCCGTTCAATAAACGTGAAGCCGTGCTGACCGCCATCACCGGGCAAACCCTGACCGTCGACTACGCCGTGACACCCATCCTCAGCCGCGGCACCACCATGCTGCTGCTGGAGGTGCACCCTCGCGATCGCCTGCTGCGCATCACCAAGGAAGAAGCGCAGCTGTCCAAACAGGAGACCACCAAACTGCTGGTACGCGGCCTGGCGCACGAGATCAAGAACCCCCTCGGCGGTATCCGTGGAGCAGCCCAGCTGCTAGCGCGTGAACTCCCAGAGGAAAGCCTCAAGGATTACACCAACGTGATCATTGAGGAGGCCGATCGCCTGCGTAATCTGGTCGACCGCATGCTCGGCTCGAACAAATTGCCGTCCCTGGCGATGACCAACGTGCATGAAGTGCTCGAACGCGTCGGCAGCCTGATCGAAGCGGAAAGCCAGGGCAGCATCACCTTGGTGCGCGATTACGACCCGAGCATCCCGGATGTGCTTATCGACCGCGAACAGATGATTCAGGCCGTGCTCAATATCGTGCGCAACGCCATGCAGGCCATCGGCACGCAGAACGAAATGCGCCTGGGCCGCATCACCCTGCGTACACGCACCCTGCGCCAGTTCACCATCGGCCATGTGCGCCACCGTTTGGTGGCCAAGCTCGAGATCATCGACAACGGCCCAGGTGTGCCGCAGGAACTGCAGGAAACCATTTTCTACCCCATGGTCAGCGGGCGTGCCGACGGCACCGGGCTCGGCCTGTCCATTACCCAGAACATTATTAGCCAGCACCAAGGCTTGATCGAATGCGACAGCCACCCTGGCCACACCGTGTTCTCGATCTTCCTGCCGCTGGAACAAGGAGCAACCCCGTCATGAGTCGCAGTGAAACCGTTTGGATTGTCGATGATGACCGTTCCATTCGCTGGGTACTGGAAAAGGCCCTGCAACAGGAAGGCATGACCACCCAGAGCTTCGACAGCGCCGACGGCGTGCTGGCACGCCTGACCCGCCAGCAACCGGATGTGATCATCTCTGACATCCGTATGCCGGGTGCCAGCGGCCTGGATTTGCTGGCGCGCATTCGCGAGCTGTATCCGCGCCTGCCGGTGATCATCATGACCGCTCATTCCGACCTGGAAAGTGCGGTGGCGTCCTACCAGGGTGGTGCCTTCGAGTACCTGCCCAAGCCCTTCGACGTCGACGAGGCCGTCTCCCTGGTCAAGCGTGCCAACCAGCACGCCCAGGAGCAGCAGGGCCTGCAGGTACCAGTGGAGCAAGCGCGCACGCCGGAAATCATCGGCGAAGCGCCGGCCATGCAGGAAGTGTTTCGCGCCATCGGCCGCTTGAGCCACTCCAACATCACCGTGCTGATCAACGGCGAGTCGGGTACCGGCAAGGAGCTGGTTGCCCATGCATTGCATCGCCACAGCCCACGCGCAGCCTCACCCTTTATTGCCCTGAACATGGCGGCGATTCCCAAGGACCTGATGGAGTCCGAGCTGTTCGGCCATGAAAAAGGCGCCTTCACCGGCGCGGCCAACCAGCGCCGCGGGCGCTTCGAGCAAGCCGACGGCGGCACCCTGTTTCTCGACGAAATCGGCGATATGCCGGCCGATACCCAGACCCGCCTGTTGCGCGTGCTGGCCGACGGCGAGTTCTACCGGGTCGGTGGCCATACCCCGGTCAAGGTCGACGTACGTATCATCGCCGCGACCCACCAGAATCTGGAAACCCTGGTACAGGCCGGCAAGTTCCGCGAAGACCTGTTCCACCGCCTCAATGTCATCCGCATCCATATCCCGCGCCTGGCTGATCGCCGCGAAGATATCCCGACCCTGGCCCGCCACTTCCTCGCCCGCGCCGCCCTGGAGCTGGCCGTCGAACCCAAGCTGCTCAAGGCGGAAACCGAGGAATACCTCAAGCACCTGCCCTGGCCCGGCAACGTGCGCCAGCTGGAAAACACCTGCCGCTGGATCACCGTCATGGCCTCGGGCCGTGAAGTGCATGTCGATGACCTGCCGCCAGAGCTGCTGACTCAACCGCAGGACAGCGCACCGGTCAGCAACTGGGAACAGGCCCTGCGCCAGTGGGCCGACCAGGCCCTGGCACGCGGCCAGTCCAACCTGCTCGACAGCGCCGTACCAGCCTTCGAGCGCATCATGATCGAGACCGCACTCAAGCACACCGCCGGCCGCCGCCGCGATGCCGCTGTGCTGCTGGGCTGGGGGCGCAACACCCTGACCCGCAAGATCAAGGAACTCGGCATGAAGGTCGACGGCGCTGATGACGACGATGGCGACGACGCCTGACAGCAGCACGCGCACACGACGGGCCCTTCGGGGCCCGTTTTTTTTGGCTATGTTCCCAGTGCCTGTGCACGGGGATGATGCTTCTCGTGGGAGCCGCGCCCCGCGGCGAATGCCATAGGTAACGCCTAAGTCACTGGATGGCTGCAATCGATTCGCCCCGAGGCGGGGCTCCTACGCGTATTCAGCGGCTCATGCAGATGTTGCGTTTATGGCCTGCACAGGGATCCAACAGCCAATTGGGACATAGCTTTTTTGGAGGCATTCCAATTGCTGGAGCAACCCTGATTAGGCAGGTGTAGGCGCGAAGGGGCGCCTAGGGTCTGTTCCCGTTTCGTCACACGCCGCGTTGCTGCGAAAAATCTCGCCAGGCCGGGCGGCGTTCCGCTAGGCGGAGGACGCAGGGAATGGTTGCTCCCTTGCCAAGTCCTCCAACAACGCATGGCGAGATTTTGCGCGCAACCCGCAGGGCCGGGCCAGTTTTAGCGCGATGCCGCGTTTCTCGATGGCTCATTTAGCTCACTAAACTTCGCATCTCGTGCCTTGCCTCGCGCTAAAACTGGCTCCGGCGCGGCCGCGACGAAACGGGAACAGACCCTAGCCTTATTCGCGATTGCGTCGTGATTATCGCGAATAAATTCGCTCCTACAAGGCCGGCCACAGCCCTTGAAAAATGCACAGTCTCGGCACCGTTAAGGCGCGGCGTGCACAGCCACGGCACACGCAAACGGGCAAGAGCGCCCCCGACGTGGCCATTTTCAGCCCGCAATAGGCGGATTCAGGGCTTTTTCGGCATTGTAAGAAAACTGGCACACGAGCTGCATAGACTCTAGTAATCCCAGTTTCGGGGACCTTGGTACAGGCAGGCCGGGGATTCCCCTCTTTTATTGCTCAAGCAGGCTGATCGTCAGCCGCCACTCACCGTCCACCGCCTCCGCGCGCCACTCGGCGCGCAGTGGACGCGCCGCGACCACCCGCAACACCAGGTCACGCCGCTCGCGGGTCACCCGCCAGTTGACCAACCGATCCGCCCAGCGCAGTTGCCCTTCCCGCTCTCGCCCAAACGCCTCAAAGCGCAGTATTACCGTGCCCGCTACGTAGGTCGCCTGCAGCTGCGGCTCGACGTTGAACCACAACTGCAACGCCTGGTCCGCCGGCTCGACCCTATCCAGACGCAGCGGATCGGGCTGCAGCAGCCGGCCGATCATCAGGCCAATAAGAAAACCAAAGATCCCCAACGACGTAATAACCCGCAGCCACGGCCGGGGCCGTGTATCTGTAGAATGCCGCTGGTCTTGATCCACGGAGCCGCGCATGTTTCACGTCATCCTCTTTCAGCCGGAAATTCCGCCCAATACCGGCAACATTATCAGGCTCTGCGCCAACAGCGGCTGCCACCTGCATCTGATCGAGCCACTGGGCTTCGAGCTGGATGACAAGCGCTTGCGTCGTGCTGGCCTGGATTACCACGAATACGCCAGCCTGCAGCGCTATGCAGACCTCGACGCCTGCCTCGACGCGCTGGGCCAACCGCGAGTGTTCGCCTTCACCACCAAAGGTAGCCAGGCCTACCACCAGGTGCAGTACCGCCGTGGCGATGCCTTCCTGTTCGGCCCTGAGAGCCGTGGCCTGCCGGCCGAGATCCGCGACGCCCTGCCTGCCGAGCAGCGCCTGCGTCTACCGATGCGCGAAGGCTGCCGCAGCCTGAACCTGTCCAACACCGTGGCCGTGGCGGTCTACGAGGCCTGGCGCCAGCACGACTTTGCCTAAGCGTAGGGTGCGCTGCGCGCACCAAGAGTCTGCCGCCAAGGCTGGTGCGCACGGCGCACCCTACACGGTGAGCTCACCGTTAGGGCCAACGCCTGAACCAAAAAGCCGCCTCGAAGGCGGCTTTTTAGTTCACGCAGCGGCGTTTACTCGGCCGACTGCTGCATGCGCTGCAGCTCTTGCGCGTACAGAGCATCGAAGTTCACCGGAGCCAGCATCAGCGCCGGGAACGAGCCGCGCACGACCAGGCTGTCCAGGGTTTCGCGGGCGTAGGGGAAGAGGATGTTCGGGCAGAACGCGCCCAGGGTGTGGCTCATGGAGGCGGCGTCCAGACCCTTGATCAGGAAGATGCCAGCCTGCTGCACTTCGGCGATAAAGGCGGTTTCTTCACCAGTCTTGACCGTTACCGAGAGGGTCAGCACCACTTCATGGAAGTCGCCATCAAGGGCTTTCTGGCGGGTGTTGAGGTCCATCGCGACGCTCGGCGTCCATTCCTTGCGGAAAATCTCGGGGCTCTTCGGCGCTTCAAACGACAGGTCACGCACGTAGATACGCTGCAGGGAAAACTGCGGTGTCTGTTCGCCCTGGGCGGCGCCGTTGCTAGCTTGTTCAGTCATGGCAAAGCCTTCTTATCAATGGGTGCTTGAATGGAATGGGTGCATCAGCCCTGGAGCAGTGCGTCGAGTTTACCGGCACGCTCCAGCGCAAAAAGGTCGTCACAACCGCCGACATGGGTGTCGCCGATCCAGATCTGCGGCACCGAGGTGCGCCCGGCCTTGCGCGTCATCTCGGCGCGCACAGCGGGTTTGCCGTCAACGCGAATCTCCTCGAAGGCCACGCCCTTGTTACCGAGCAATTGCTTGGCCCGGATGCAGTAGGGGCACCAGTCGCTGGAATAGATGACGACAGTGCTCATGTCACTTCACCAGTGGCAGGTTGTCAGCGCGCCAGCTGGCGATCCCGCCGGACAGTTTGGCGGCATTGAAACCGGCTTTCTTCAGACTGCCGCTCACCGAGCCTGCGTGCTGGCCCATGGCGTCGACCACAATCAGGGTCTTGGCCTTGTGTTTGTCCAGCTCAGCCATACGAGCAGTCAGTTTGTCCTGGGGGATATGCAGCGCGCCGACGATATGGCCGGCGGAGAAGTCCTTCTGCCCGCGGATATCCAGCACCAGGCCCTGCTCACTGTTGACCAGTGCGGTCAGCTCGCGGGTGCTCAGGCTCTGACCACCTTTGCGCAGCTCAGTGAAGATCAGCAGCGCCAGGAACAGGACGAACAATCCGCTCAGGACATAGTGGGTAGTGGCAAATTCAATCAGGTTGGCAAGCATCACGTGATTCCGGGGGCGGTAAAATGTCGGCCAGTATACACAGCCCCACAAGTCGGCCAAAGCCTGTACAGCGGTGACGCGCACGCCGCCTGGCCGTAAGATGGGCGCTCTTTTTGCCCCAAGCAGAGCGAGTCAGCTTTATGAGCGCCACGCCCAAACCTTTGGTTCTGATCATCCTCGACGGCTTCGGCCACAGTGACGACCCCACCTCCAATGCCATCATGGCCGCCAACACACCGGTCTACGACCAGTTGCGCGCCACCTGCCCCCACGGCCTGATCTCCGGCTCCGGCATGGACGTCGGTCTGCCAGACGGGCAGATGGGCAATTCCGAGGTTGGCCACATGAACCTCGGTGCCGGCCGCGTGGTGTACCAGGACTTCACTCGCGTGACCAAAGCCATCCGCGACGGCGAGTTTTTCGACAATCCGACGCTCACCCGCGCCGTCGATAAGGCCGTCAGCGCCGGCAAGGCCGTGCACATCCTTGGCCTGCTCTCGGATGGCGGCGTCCACAGCCATCAGGATCACCTGGTCGCCATGGCTGAGCTGGCCGCCCGCCGCGGCGCCGAGAAGATCTACCTGCACGCCTTCCTTGATGGCCGCGACACCCCACCGAAAAGCGCGCAACACTCCATCGAGCTGCTCGATGCGGCGTTCACCCGCCTGGGCAAGGGCCGCATCGCCAGCCTGATCGGCCGCTACTTCGCCATGGACCGCGACAACCGCTGGGACCGCGTCGAGCAGGCTTACCGCCTGATCGTCGACGGCCACGGCCAGTTCACGGCTGACAGCGCCGTAGAAGGCCTGCTGGCCGCCTATGCCCGCGATGAAAGCGACGAATTCGTCAAAGCCACCCACATCGGCGCTGCCGCCCAGGTGGAAGATGGCGATGCCGTGGTGTTTATGAACTTCCGTGCCGACCGGGCCCGCGAGCTGACCCGCTGCTTCGTCGAGCCAGGTTTCAAGGAGTTCGAGCGCGCGCGGGTGCCGCAGCTGGCCGAGTTCGTCATGCTCACCCAGTATGCCGCGAGCATTCCAGCGCCCAGCGCCTTCGCTCCGGCCAGCCTGGACAACGTGCTCGGCGAATACCTGGCCAAGCAGGGTAAAACCCAGCTGCGTATCGCCGAAACCGAAAAGTACGCCCACGTCACCTTCTTCTTCTCTGGCGGGCGCGAGGAGCCCTTCGAGGGCGAAGAGCGCATTCTGATCCCCTCGCCGAATGTCGCCACCTACGACCTGCAGCCGCAAATGAGCGCGCCCGAGGTCACCGACCGCATCGTCGAAGCCATCGAACAGCAGCGTTATGACGTGATCGTGGTCAACTATGCCAATGGCGACATGGTCGGCCACACCGGCGTATTCGCCGCCGCCGTCGCCGCAGTCGAATGCCTGGACAGCTGTGTCGGGCGCATCGTCAAGGCCCTGGAGCAGGTCGGCGGCGAAGCCCTGATCACTGCCGACCATGGCAATGTCGAGCAGATGGAGGATGAAAGCACCGGGCAGGCGCACACCGCGCATACCTGCGAGCCCGTGCCCTTCATCTATGTCGGCAAACGCCAGGCGCGCGTGCGTGAAGGCGGCGTGCTGGCCGATGTGGCGCCCACCCTGCTGACCCTCATGGGCCTGCCCGTGCCGGAGCAGATGACCGGTCACAGCATTGTCGAACTCGGCTAATACCGCTTGTTCAACCCGCTGCAAGGGCACACGCCCTTGCAGCTTGCCAACGCTTTTTTAGGCATACTAGGGCCACTCCAACCCTGGTATCGCCCCACCATGTTCCGTGCCCTGCTCCTTATCTGCCTGACCTGCCTGCTGACACCGGCGTTCGCCGATGAAAAGGCCGATGCGCAAAAGCAGCTAGAAGCGGCGCGCAGCGATGTGGCCGAGCTGAAAAAGCTGCTCGAGCAACTGCAGCGCGACAAGTCCGGCGTGCAAAGCGAACTGAAGAAAACCGAAACCGAGATGGGCGAGCTGCAAAAGCAGGTCGACGGCTTGCAACGTGACCTGAAAAGCAGCGAAGGCGAAATCCAGCGCCTGGACAAAGAAAAGAAGCAGCTCGAAGGCGCTCGCCTGGAACAGCAGCGGCTGATCGGTATACAGGCACGCGCCGCCTACCAGAGTGGTCGTCAGGAATACGTCAAACTGCTGCTCAACCAGCAGAACCCCGAGCGCTTCGCCCGCACCCTGACCTACTACGACTACATCAGCCAGGCCCGCATGGAACAACTGGCGACGTTCAACGAGACCCTGCGCCAACTGAATAATGTCGAGCAAGACATCGTTCAACAACAGGCGCAACTGCTTGAGCAGAAATCTGCCCTGGACAGCCGCCGCACGCAACTGGCCGAGGTGCGCAAGGAGCGCCAGGTTGCTCTGGCGCGCCTGAACAAGGAGTTCACCGAGCGCGACCGCAAGCTCAAGGCCCGCCAGGAAGACCAGGCGCAACTGGCCCAGGTGCTCAAGACCATTGACGAGACCCTCGCACGCCAGGCCCGCGAAGCGCAAGCCGCCCGTGCCCGCGCCCTGGCCGACGCCCGCGAACAGGAGCAGCGTCAGGCCCGCCCCAGCGCGCCCAGCAGTGGCCCATTGGTCAGTGCTGGCGCCAGTTATGGCGGCCCGTTCGCCCAGGCCCGTGGCAAACTGCCCTGGCCGGTCGATGGCCGCCTGGTGGCGCGTTACGGAACCCCGCGCGGCGATGACGCTCGTACTAAGTGGGACGGTGTGCTGATCGGCGCCAGCGCCGGTAGCCAGGTGCGCGCTGTGCATGGCGGGCGGGTGGTATTTGCCGACTGGCTACGCGGCGCTGGCCTGCTGGTGATTCTCGACCATGGCAATGGTTACCTGAGCCTGTACGGCCACAACCAGAGCCTGCTCAAGGATGCCGGTGACGTGGTCAAGGCCGGTGAGCCCATCGCTACCGTCGGCACCACCGGCGGCCAGGATACCCCGGCGCTGTATTTTGCGATTCGACAGCAGGGCCGCCCCAGCGACCCCGCACAATGGTGCCGCGCGCAAGGCTAATGGCCTGTACCGCGAGGTGGTTCACGCAAGTTCGGCGAGCCTGTACCGTCGAAATTGTCCAATAGCCCGCCCACAGGCCGCTCAGTACTGCGTTCACCTCTTTAGGAGTTAGCTCGTTATGCCGCATCTGTCTCGCCTTACCTCGCTGGCCCTGGCCATTGCCCTGCTCGGTGCTACGCCCCTGCTGCAGGCTGACCAGACGCCGACCGCGACCGATGTCACGAGCGAAAAGGCACCGCTGCCCCTGGATGAGCTGCGCACCTTCGCCGAGGTCATGGACCGCATCAAGTCCGCCTATGTCGAACCGGTGAGCGACAAGACCCTGCTGGAGAACGCCATCAAGGGCATGCTCAGTAACCTCGACCCACACTCCGCCTACCTGGAACCCGAAGCCTTCCTTGAGCTGCAGGAAAGCACCAGTGGCGAGTTCGGCGGCCTGGGCATCGAGGTGGGCACCGAAGACGGTTTCATCAAGGTCATCTCGCCCATCGACGACACCCCGGCATCCGCCGCCGGCATCCAGCCGGGCGACCTGATCGTGAAAATCGACGACCAGCCCACCAAAGGCCTGTCGATGATGGAAGCCGTGGAAAAGATGCGCGGCAAGGCCGGCAGCCCCATCGTCCTGACCCTGGTGCGGGAAGGCGGCAAGCCCTTCGATGTCGAGCTGAAGCGCGCGGTGATCAAGGTCAAGAGCGTGAAAAGCCAGATGCTCGACGACGGTTACGGCTACGTGCGCATCACCCAGTTCCAGGTCAATACCGGCGAAGAAGTCGGCAAAGCCCTGGATAAACTGCGCAAGGACAACGGCAAGAAACTCAGCGGCCTGGTCCTCGATCTGCGCAACAACCCCGGCGGCGTACTGCAGGCAGCGGTCGAAGTGACGGACCACTTCCTCAAGAGCGGGCTGATCGTCTATACCGAAGGGCGCATCGCCAACTCCGAGCTGCGCTTCAATGCCGACCCGGCCGACGCCAGCGAAGGCGTGCCACTGGTGGTGCTGATCAACGGCGGCAGCGCCTCGGCCTCGGAAATCGTCGCCGGCGCCCTGCAGGATCACAAGCGTGGCGTGCTGATGGGCACCGACAGCTTCGGCAAAGGCTCGGTACAGACCGTGCTGCCGCTGAATAACGACCGCGCACTCAAGCTCACCACCGCGCTGTACTTCACCCCCAACGGCCGCTCGATCCAGGCCCAGGGCATCGTCCCGGACATCGAGGTGGCCCGCGCCAAGGTCACCCGCGAACAGGACGAGGAAGGTATCAAAGAAGCCGATCTGCAGGGCCACCTGGGCAATGGCAACGGCGGCGCCGACAAGCTCCGCAGCAAAGGTGAGAAACCGGTACGCCTACAGGATGGTGACTACCAGTTGAGCCAGGCGCTGAACCTGCTCAAGGGGTTGAATATCACCCGTAACTGACAGGCTGCCCCAGGACGTGTGAGACCCTGCGCACCAGCGTGCTGACTGTTGGCATTTTGTGCGCACGGCGCACCCTACGGCCACAGCGCCATAAAAAACGCCGCGACTCCGAAAGGAGACGCGGCGTTTTTCGTTAGGCGCCCGACGTAATCACGGCGGGCGTTGGCTGCCGGTTAGTTGACCTTGGCGATCAGCTCACCTTTGGCATAGCGCTGGAACATGCCTTCCAGGGAGACCGGTTTGATCTTCGAGGCGTTGCCGGCAGTGCCGAAGGCTTCGTAGCGGGCGATGCAGATGTCGCGCATGGCCACGATGGTCTGGGCGAAGAACTTACGCGGGTCGAACTCGCTTGGCTGCTCGGCCATCATGCGGCGGATCGCGCCAGTGGAAGCCAGACGCAGGTCGGTGTCGATATTGACCTTGCGCACGCCGTGCTTGATGCCTTCGACGATTTCCTCGACCGGCACGCCGTAGGTTTCTTTGATGTCGCCGCCGTACTGGTTGATGATCGCCAGCCACTCCTGGGGTACCGAGCTGGAGCCGTGCATCACCAGGTGAGTATTGGGGATGCGCTTGTGGATTTCCTTGATGCGCTCGATCGACAGCACATCGCCGGTGGGCGGCTTGGTGAACTTGTAGGCGCCGTGGCTGGTGCCGATGGCGATGGCCAGGGCATCGACCTGGGTGCGCTTGACGAAGTCGGCGGCTTCTTCCGGGTCGGTCAGCAGCTGGCTGTGATCCAGCACGCCTTCGGCACCGACGCCGTCTTCTTCGCCGGCCATGCCGGTTTCCAGGCTGCCCAGGCAACCCAACTCACCTTCCACGGACACGCCACAGGCATGGGCGAAGGCCACGGTCTGCTGGGTCACGCGCACGTTGTAGTCGTAGTCGGCCGGGGTCTTGCCGTCTTCTTTCAGCGAGCCGTCCATCATCACCGAGCTGAAGCCCAGCTGGATCGAACGCTGGCAGACGTCCGGGCTGGTGCCGTGGTCCTGGTGCATGCACACCGGGATATGCGGGAATTCTTCGATAGCCGCCAGAATCAGGTGACGCAGGAAGGGTGCACCGGCGTATTTGCGAGCACCGGCAGAGGCCTGGACGATCACCGGGGAATCGGTCTTGTCAGCCGCTTCCATGATCGCGCGCATTTGCTCGAGGTTGTTGACGTTAAATGCCGGCACGCCGTAGCCGAATTCGGCGGCGTGGTCGAGCATCTGGCGCATGCTGATAAGTGCCATGTTTCCTGTCTCCCGCTGTGGAGGTCGTTGATCGTGCAAGCCTGCCCCAGGGACAGGTGCTATTCAAGGGCTGCGCTTACGCGCGTTACCCGGGCCAGGCCCGGGGCGTTAGGGGATGGGCACGCCAGGCGTGCCCAGCGATCAGCGTGCGCGACAACCGCGGCCGATCAAATCATCAGTAGCCGTCCAGTACACCAGGCCTTCATCGCCGCGCACATGCAGCGACAGCTGGCCATCACTGTACAGCGCACCAGAGCCGGAAGGCTCCTGCTGCAACACGCGGATAGGCTCATCCGCAGCCAGGCGCACCTCGACCTGATCGGCATCGCCTGCCGGGCGCCAGAACACCTCGGCCTGGCTGTCGCAAACCCAATGGGTCCAGGGTCCGGATGCGGCGCCCTGCCCGGCACAGCCTGCCAGCCCCAGCAGGGCCAGCGCACCTATGGCTTTCGCCAGCATCTTCATTCACCTTGCAACTCGCAGCCGCTCAATGCGCTGCGCTCGTGTTCAACAATCCTGCTCGGGCGCCGGCGCCGTGGGGTCGCCCGTGCCCTGCCCGTCTACACGGGCATCATCACGGGTGGTCGGCAGGTCGATCTCGGCGGGACTGAAGACATCGCAGACCCGCTCGGATGAACCACCAGCACAACCGGCCAAAGCGGCACAGCAGACTAAAACCAGAGTGGTAAGGCGCATATCGGTGACTCCTGTCCAAGGGTAGATGAACAAGAGACCCTCGAGCTGCACCAAAGGTTTAGCCGCGGGCGCGCTGCTCGAGCACCTCGACCGCCGGCAACACCTTGCCTTCGACGAACTCAAGGAAGGCGCCACCGCCGGTGGAGATGTAGCTGATCTGCTCGCCCACGCCATATTTGTCGATGGCCGCCAGGGTGTCGCCACCGCCGGCAATGGAGAAGGCCGGGCTTTCAGCGATGGCCTGGGCCAACACTTTGGTGCCGTTGCCAAACTGGTCGAACTCGAACACGCCGACCGGGCCGTTCCACAGAATGGTCTTCGAGGACTTCAGCAACTCGGCGAACTGCGCAGCAGTCTGCGGGCCGATATCCAGAATCATGTCGTCTTCAGCCACATCGGCGACCAGCTTGACGGTCGCCTCGGCGTCTTCGGCAAAGGCTTTGGCGACCACCACATCGACCGGCAGCGGCACGCTGACCTCGGCGGCGATGGCTTTGGCGGTGTCGACCAGATCGGCTTCGTACAGCGACTTGCCCACCGGGAAACCGGCTGCGGCGAGGAAGGTGTTGGCGATACCGCCACCGACGATCAGTTGGTCGCAGATCTGGCTCAGGCTGTTGAGCACGTCGAGCTTGGTCGACACCTTGGAGCCGGCGACAATCGCCGCCATTGGCTTGGCCGGGTTACCCAGGGCCTTGCCCAACGCGTCCAGCTCGGCGGCCAACAGCGGGCCGGCGCAGGCAACCTTGGCGAACTTGGCCACGCCATGGGTCGAGCCCTCGGCACGGTGGGCGGTGCCGAAGGCGTCCATGACGAATACGTCGCACAGGGCAGCGTATTGCTGGGCCAGCTCGTCCGCGTTCTTCTTCTCGCCCTTGTTGAAGCGCACATTCTCGAACAGCACGATCTCGCCGGCCTTGAGCTCAACGCCGGCCAGGTAATCCTGAACCAGCGGCACGTCACGGCCCAGGGCCTTGCTCAAGTAAGCGGCCACCGGTGCCAGGCTGTTCTCTGCGCTGAACTCGCCCTCGGTCGGGCGACCCAGGTGCGAGCAGACCATCACCGCCGCGCCCTTTTCCAGCGCCAGCTTGATGGTCGGCAGGGACGCCAGGATGCGCGCATCGCTCTTCACCACACCGTCTTTCACCGGCACGTTGAGGTCTTCGCGGATCAGCACGCGCTTACCGGCGAGGTCAAGATCGGTCATCTTCAGAACGGTCATCACATCAATCCTTCACAGAGGCGGGTGGAACAGCGCGCAGCGCTGTATCGAGAAAATGTTCGGCGACATCCAGCATGCGGTTGGCAAAACCCCATTCGTTGTCGAACCAGGCCAGCAGGTTTACCAGGCGCGGGCCGGAGACCCGGGTCTGGCTGCCATCAACAATCGCCGAATGCGGGTCGTGGTTGAAATCGCAACTGGCGTGGGGCAACTCGGTATAGGCCAGCAAGCCTTGCAGCGGACCGCTCTCAGCCGCCTGACGCAACACCGTGTTGATCTCCGCCGCCGAGGTATCGCGGGCGGTCTGCAGGGTAATATCCAGGCAGGAGACATTTACCGTCGGCACGCGAATGGCTTTGGCTTGAATCCGCCCGCTTAGTTCCGGCAGCAGGCGTTCGATACCGCGCGCCAGACCGGTGGACACCGGAATCACCGACTGAAAGGCCGAGCGCGTACGGCGCAGGTCTTCGTGGTGGTAGGCGTCAATCACCGGCTGGTCGTTCATCGCCGAGTGGATGGTGGTGATCGACACGTAGTCGATGCCCACCGTCTCATTCAGCAACTTGAGCAGCGGCACGCCGCAGTTGGTGGTGCAGGAAGCATTCGACACCAGCCGCTCGCGGCCGGTCAGGCAGTCCTGATTGACCCCGAGCACCACCGTGGCGTCGATATCCGCTTCGCTGGCCATCGGCTGCGACAGCAGCAAACGCGGCGCGCCGGCGTCGATAAAGCGTTGCGCCGCAGCGCGACTGGTGTACTGGCCGGAGCATTCGAGCAGCAGGTCGATCTCCAGCGCGGCCCAATCAACGCCTTCTGGCGTAGCCTGGCGCAACACCTTTACGCAGTCGCCGTTGATATGCAGGCAATCACCGTCGACTTTCACCTCACCGGGAAAACGCCCGTGGGTGGAGTCGAAGCGGGTCAGGTATTCGATGCTGGCCTGGTCGGCCAGGTCATTCAGCGCGACGATTTCCAGCTGCGCCCCTGCGCCTCGCTCGTGCAGCGCGCGCAGCACACAGCGGCCAATCCGGCCGTAACCGTTGAGGGCAATTCGATAGGGGCGCTTGGGCATGGTGTCTCGCAGGTTCGCAGAACGTAGGGTGGATCGCGCTTTATCGATCCACCGGCTGTGTAACGGTGGATCAAAGCAGCGTCGGCTACGCGCCCCGATCCACCCTACGGCGTCGTTCTCTCTCAGGCGTCCAGCAGCTCGGCGGCGGTTTCCAGGATGTTGTCCACGGTGAAGCCGAAATGCTCGAACAGCGCCGGCGCCGGTGCCGACTCGCCGAAGCTGGTCATGCCGATGATGCGACCTTCCAGGCCGACGTACTTGTACCAGTAATCGGCATGGGAGGCTTCGATGGCGATGCGCGCGCCCACTTGCAGCGGCAGCACGGCCTGCTTGTAACCGGCGTCCTGCTGGTCGAACACGCTGGTCGACGGCATCGACACCACGCGGACCTGACGGCCCTCGGCACTCAGCTTGTCGTAAGCGGCTACAGCCAGGCCGATTTCCGAACCGGTGGCGATCAGGATCAGTTCCGGCTCGCCGGCACAATCCTTGAGCACGTAGCCGCCACGTTCAATATCACTAAGCTGCTGAGCGTCACGCTCCTGGTGCGGCAGGTTCTGCCGGCTGAATACCAGCGCGCTCGGGCCGTCATTGCGCTCGATCGCGTACTTCCAGGCCACCGCCGATTCCACGGCGTCGCAGGGGCGCCAGGTGTCGAGGTTCGGCGTGCCACGCAGACTGGCCAGTTGCTCGATCGGCTGGTGGGTCGGGCCATCTTCGCCCAGGCCAATGGAGTCGTGGGTGAACACGTAGAGCACGCGCTTTTTCATCAGCGCCGACATGCGCACCGCGTTGCGCGCGTATTCCATAAAGATCAGGAAGGTCGCGCCGTAGGGCACGAAGCCGCCGTGCAGGGCGATGCCGTTCATGATCGCGCTCATGCCGAACTCGCGCACGCCGTAGAACATGTAGTTACCGGCTGCATCTTCAGCGGAGACGCCTTTGCAGCCTTTCCACAGGGTCAGGTTGGAACCGGCGAGGTCCGCCGAACCACCGAGGAATTCCGGCAGCAGCGGGCCGAAGACGTTCAGGGTGTTCTGGCTGGCCTTGCGGCTGGCGATGGTTTCGCCCTTGGCAGCCACTTCCTGAATATAGGCCGCGGTTTTCTCGGCGAAATCAGCCGGCAGGTCACCGGCGACGCGACGCTTGAACTCGCTGGCCAGCTCCGGGTAAGCAGCAGCATAGGCGGCGAAGCGCTCGTCCCACTCGGCTTCGGCGGCAGCACCAGCGGCCTTGGCGTCCCATTCGGCGTGGATGTCGGCCGGAATTTCGAACGGACCATGGTTCCAGCCCAGGGCGGCGCGGGTCAGGGTGATTTCGTCGTTACCCAGCGGCGCGCCGTGGCAGTCTTCCTTGCCCTGCTTGTTCGGCGAACCGAAGCCGATGGTGGTCTTGCAGCAGATCAGGGTCGGCTGCTCGCTCTTGCGTGCAGTGTCGATGGCGATTTTGATTTCTTCGGCATCGTGGCCGTCGACATTGCGGATCACTTGCCAGCCGTAGGCCTCGAAGCGCTTGGGCGTGTCGTCGGTGAACCAGCCTTCGACTTCACCGTCGATGGAGATGCCGTTGTCGTCGTAGAAGGCGATCAGTTTGCCCAGGCCGAGGGTGCCGGCCAGGGAGCAGACTTCATGGCTGATGCCTTCCATCATGCAACCGTCGCCGAGGAAGGCGTAGGTGAAGTGGTCAACGATCTGGTGGCCGTCGCGGTTGAACTGCGCGCCCAGGACTTTCTCGGCGATGGCAAAACCCACGGCGTTGGCGATGCCCTGGCCGAGCGGGCCAGTGGTGGTTTCCACGCCTGGGGTGTAGCCGTATTCCGGGTGGCCCGGGGTGCGGCTGTGCAGCTGACGGAAGTTTTTCAGGTCCTCGATGCCGAGGTCGTAACCGGTCAGGTGCAGCAGCGAATAGATCAGCATCGAGCCATGACCGTTGGACAGCACGAAACGGTCACGGTCAGCGAAGCTCGGGTTGCTCGGGTTGTGCTTGAGGTAGTCACGCCACAGCACCTCGGCGATGTCCGCCATGCCCATGGGGGCACCGGGATGGCCGCTGTTGGCTTTCTGCACGGCATCCATGCTCAGGGCACGAATGGCATTGGCTCGCTCACGACGGCTGGGCATCGCTAATCTCCTGCGGGGGGCTATTCACAAAAAGGCGGCCATTTTCGCCCACGGGGGCCTACCGGGGCAATGACAGATGGTCACAGGGGCGATGTTTTCTACGGCCGGAGCAATATCAAAACTTTTTGATATTGCCCTTGCTGTATGAAAAATGACCGACTAGACTGCCGCCCCATGAACCTGCCCGCACCACAACCGCGTTTCGAGCCCGCCGATTCTCTGGCCGTCCTGTGCAAGGCCGCCGGCGATCCACTGCGCCTGAACGTATTGCGTGCGTTGGCCAACGACTCCTTCGGCGTATTGGAATTGGCGCAGATCTTCGCCATTGGCCAGTCGGGCATCAGCCACCACCTCAAGGTGCTGGCCCAGGCCGGCCTGGTGGCGACCCGTCGCGAGGGCAATGCGATCTTCTACCGCCGTGCCCTGGCGAGCCTCGACCAGCCTGGTGGCACCCTGCAGGGCGCCCTGCTCGGCGAAATCGACATGCTGCCACTGCCCGCCGAGGTGCAGGCGCGCATAGCCGCCGTGCATGCCCAGCGCGCCGCCGCCAGCCAGGAGTTTTTCGCCCGCATGGCCGCCAGCTTCCAGGCCCAGCAGGACCTGATCGCCGGCCTCGCGCAATACCGCGACAGCGTGCTGGCCCTGCTCGACAGCCTTAACCTGCCGGCCAACGCCACGGCCCTGGAAGTCGGCCCTGGCGACGGCGGTTTTCTACCTGACCTGGCACAGCGCTTTGCCCAGGTGCGCGCGCTGGACAACAGCCCGGCGATGCTCGAGCTGGCTCAGGCACGCTGCCTGCAGGCTGGCCTGAGCAATGTCAGCCTGCACCTGGCCGATGCCCTGAGCGATGAGTATCCGGCCGCCGATTGCCTGGTACTGAACATGGTCCTGCACCATTTCGCCGCCCCGGCCGACGCCCTGCAGCAGCTTGCCCAGCGTCTCTGCCCCGGTGGCAGCCTGCTGATCACCGAACTGTGCAGCCATAACCAGAGCTGGGCGCGGCAAGCCTGCGGCGATCTCTGGCTAGGCTTCGAACAAGACGACTTGACTCGCTGGGCGCTTGCCGCCGGGCTGGTCTCTGGCGAGAGCCTGTATGTGGGCTTGCGCAATGGTTTCCAGATTCAGGTACGGCACTTCGCCAAACCCGACGAACACCACGGCCTGCGGGCCCTCACCCTGCGGTAAAGGAACCGATCGATGAGCGAATATTCCCTGTTTACCTCCGAGTCCGTGTCCGAAGGCCATCCGGACAAGATTGCCGACCAGATCTCCGATGCGGTGCTCGACGCCATCATCGCCCAGGACAAACACGCCCGTGTGGCCTGCGAAACCCTGGTCAAGACCGGAGTGGCCATCGTCGCCGGTGAAGTCACCACCAGCGCCTGGGTCGACCTCGAAGACCTGGTGCGCAAGGTCATCTGCGACATCGGCTACACCAGCTCGGATGTCGGCTTCGACGGCAACACCTGCGGCATCATCAACATCATTGGCAAGCAGTCCCCGGACATCAACCAGGGCGTCGACCGCGCCAAGCCGGAAGACCAGGGTGCCGGCGACCAGGGCCTGATGTTCGGCTACGCCAGCAACGAAACCGACGTGCTGATGCCGGCACCGATCCGCTTCTCCCACGCGCTGGTCGAGCGTCAGGCCGAAGCGCGCAAGTCCGGCCTGCTGCCGTGGCTGCGCCCGGATGCGAAATCCCAGGTCACCTGTCAGTACGAAAACGGCAAGGTGGTGGGCATCGACGCCGTGGTGCTGTCGACCCAGCACAGCCCGGACGTGTCCCTGGCCGACCTGCGTGAAGGCGTGATGGAGCTGATCATCAAGCACGCCCTGCCGGCCGACCTGCTGCACAAGGACACCCAGTTCCACATCAACCCGACTGGCAACTTCGTCATCGGCGGCCCGGTGGGCGACTGCGGCCTGACCGGCCGCAAGATCATCGTCGACAGCTACGGCGGCATGGCCCGTCACGGCGGCGGCGCGTTCTCCGGCAAGGATCCGTCCAAGGTTGACCGTTCGGCTGCCTACGCCGGTCGTTACGTGGCCAAGAACATCGTCGCTGCCGGCCTGGCCGAGCGCTGCGAAATCCAGGTGTCCTACGCCATCGGCGTGGCCCTGCCGACCTCGATCTCGATCAACACCTTCGGCACCCACAAGATCGCCGAAGACCAGATCATCAAGCTGGTGCGTGAGGTGTTCGACCTGCGCCCGTACGCCATCACCAAGATGCTCGACCTGCTGCACCCGATGTACCAGGAAACCGCAGCCTACGGCCACTTCGGTCGCACGCCCGAGCAGAAGACCGTCGGCAACGACACCTTCACTACCTTCACCTGGGAAAAGACCGACAAGGTCGCCGACCTGCGCGCCGCCGCCGGCCTGTAATAAACAAAAGCCCCTAGCCTTGCGGCTAGGGGCTTTGTCAGCAACCTGAGCCCTGCACGCAGCGGGGCTTTTTTGTGCCTGTGATTCGGCTTACTTGCCGAACATCGAGCCCAGGCCCTTGAGGGCATCCTTGGCGGCAGTGACGCTTTCCACGGCCTGGTTCACCTGGTTCGGCTCGGCGGCCTGGGCCGATGCATTGGCTTGCTCGGCCTGGGCATTGAGACGAGCACAGCCACCATCGACGGCCGCCAGATTGTCGGTGGCTTTCTGGTTGCCGGCGAGCTGAGCGATCAGCTTGGCTTTGGCCAGGCCATCCTGATTAGCCGCCAGTTGCTCCTGGCACTTGGCCTCGGCGGTGCTGATCTCGGCGGCCTGGGCAGACAGGCTGGTGGCGGCGAGAACGGCGAAGCAGACGGCAGAAACGATACGCATGGTGAAGACCTCTTGAGTGCTGAGGCCCGGCTGTCCATAGCCCCCGCCGGGCAAATCCATTTGTGGGGGTGGTAAAAGGCGCGGCAATCTATCACCAGGCCACGGCCGCAACAAGCCATGACACGTGCTATAGGCTAGGCTTGAGAAAACCGTCACGAGCAAGGATGCTCCCCCATGCAAACGCCCCTGCTGTCGCTACCGACCCTGCTGTTCGCCCTGCCCCTGCTGGCCGCCCCCTGCCCCGATTGGAGCGACGCCGAGGCGTTACGCGAGATCCAACCCCTCGCCGCGCAGATCGCGGCCTGGGATGACGCCTACCACAACCACGGCCAGTCGCCGATCAGCGACGAACTCTACGACCAGGCCCGGGCTCGCCTGGCGCACTGGCAAACCTGCTGGCCCGACGTGGGCACAACCTTGTCCGATGCCCCGAGTGGTGCTGCCGGGAACGCCGAGCATCCGGTCGCGCAGACCGGTCTGCGTAAACTGGCGGATGAAGCCGCAGTCACCGAGTGGATGGCATCGCGTGAAAACCTCTGGGTACAGCCCAAGGTCGATGGCGTGGCCGTGACCCTGGTGTACCGCGCCGGCTTTCTACAACAGGCAATCAGCCGGGGGGACGGCCGCCTGGGCCAGGACTGGACCGCCCAGGTGCGACAACTGCCCGCCGTACCGCAGCAATTGCCCCAGCGCCTGGATGCCATCTTGCAGGGCGAGTTTTACTGGCGCCTGGATAAGCATGTGCAGGCGCGCGATGGCAGCCTGGGCGCACGCGGCAGCGTGGCCGGCCTGCTGGCTCGACACAGCCTGACTGCCCAGGATGCAGCGCGCATCGGCCTGTTTATCTGGGATTGGCCGGACGGCCCGGCGGAGATGGGCGAACGCCTGCAAGGCCTGACGGCCCTGGGTTTTCCCGATAGCCAACGCTTCAGCCAAGCGCTGAGTACGCCCGCCGATGCCCGCCAGTGGCGCCAGCACTGGTACCGCAGCGCGCTGCCATTCGCCAGTGATGGCGTGGTGCTGCGCCAGGGCCAGCGGCCACCCGGAGCGCGCTGGCAGGCCACCCCACCGCACTGGGCGGCAGCCTGGAAGTACCCCGCCAGCCAGGCCCTCGCGGTGGTCCGTGCGGTGGATTTCAGCATCGGCCGCAGCGGACGGATCACCCCGGTGCTGCGCCTGCAACCGGTGCAGCTGGACGACCGGCGGATCAGCCGCGTCAGTGTCGGCTCCTTGTCACGCTGGCAGGAAATGGATATTCGCCCTGGCGATCAGGTATCGATTCAACTCGCCGGCCTGACCCTGCCGCGCTTGCAGGAGGTGATCTGGCGCACCCAGCAGCGCGCACCGCTGCGTATACCGGACGCCAGCACTTACCACGCGCTGAGTTGCTGGCAAGCCACCCCAGACTGCCAGCAGCAATTCCTGGCGCGCCTTACCTGGCTCGGCGGCCGCAACGGGCTGGCCCTGCCAGGCATTGGTGCGGGAACCTGGGCACGCCTGCTGGAGGCCGGCCGGCTGGAGGGCCTGCTTGACTGGCTGCATTTCGATGACAGGCAGCTGAAAAACATATCCGGTATCGGCCCGCGCAGCCGCGAACACCTGCTCGCGCGCTTTGCCGAGGCGCGACAGCGGCCCTTCAGTCAGTGGCTGGCGGCCCTGGGCGCGCCATCGCTGGATGCCGAAGCGCAGGCCAGCGACTGGGCTACGCTCAGCCGCCGCAGCCAAGCCGACTGGCAACGCCAGGCCGGCGTCGGCGCGGCGGGGGCTGAGCAGCGTTGGGCGTTTTTCAATGACCCGCAGGTGCAGGCCCTGGCCGCGCAACTGCGCGAGGCCAAGGTGGCAGGTTTCTGATTGGCTATGTGCCAATTGAATGCTGCATGGGGGCCGGCCAGGCCGCGCGCACCAAGAGTCTTGCAGCCTAAGGCGGTGCGCACGGCGCACCCTACGGCTCTAGCATTAAGTCCCAGTCAGTAGGCGCGGAACTCTTCGTGGCAGGCCTTGCAGCTGTCTTCCACGCGCTGCATGGGCGCGGCCAGGTCGTCGCTTTTGAGCGGCGTGGCGGTACTCGCGGTGACCAGCGCAGCGGTGGCGCCCTCCAGGTCGCGGGCCATGCGTTGAAAGGTTTCCTGGCGCGCCCAGACATCGTCCTTGGCGCGGCTGTCACCTTCGTCCCGCGCCTGGGGGAAGTGCTGCCAGGGTGTGCGCGACAGCTGGTCAAGTTGTGCGGCGCCACTGATAAAACGCGCCTCGTCGAACTTCACCCGTCCGCGCAGCATGCCACCCAGGTCTTCGCTGGTCTTGAGCATGTCCTTGAAGATCGCCTGGCGCTTGCCCATCGGCGAATTTGGATCGACACCGCCACAGGCGGTAAGCGTCAGGCAGGCAAGGGCGATCAACAACGGGATTTTCAGATTCATGGTCACAGGCTTCGGCTTAAGGCGACAGCCAGTATCACCACTCGATCGGGCCAGGCCAAGCGTGGTGTTTTGCCACAGAGGTCATCCGCGGTTTAGGCCGCAACCACAAAGAGCGCAACGATCAGCCCGACGCCGACGAACCACACCAGCGAGCGCAACATCGCCCAGTCGGCCAGGTAGCACAGGGTATAGAGCACGCGGCTGATGACAAACGCGATGGCCAGTTGATCGAGCACGCCCTGGGCAGCACCGCCGGCCAGGTGGGCGATAATCACCGCCGCGGCAAATGCCGGGGTGATCTCGAAGCCATTGAGCTGGGCATTGTTGGCGCGCCGGCCCAACCCCTCGAGGTTGTCCAGCAGCGCCCGCGGGTCATGGTTATGCCGTGGGCTGAAACCGCCGCCGACGGCTTTGGCCGTCACGGTGGACAGGTACGGCAGGACAATGGCGATCAGTACGCACCAGTAGGCAAGGGTCATGGCAGCTCCGTAGCTCGGCAGTGGGCTACGCAGCATCGCCTGTCCCTGCCCGGGCGTCCATGACCGCCACCACTCAAGGCCATGGCGTTTCAGCCAATCAGGCCGCCAGTTTACCCTCGGCCAGCGCCACCGACACGGCGAGCATGGCGCGCAGCAGCACCGCGCAGCCAGCCGCCAGATCCGCCGGGTCGGCGTTGTCGATTTCGTTGTGGCTGATGCCGCCCTCACAGGGCACGAAAATCATCCCCGCTGGGCCGAGCTCAGCGAGCAAGATCGCGTCATGCCCGAGCGCGGCATGGCCGCGGCGGTCGGCCAGGTGCCTGAATACGTGGAGATGGTCACCCGCTGGTGCAAGACCACTCTCTCGCTGCCGATAATCGTCAGACTGACGCCGAATATCACCGACGTGCGCTTGCCCGCCCGTGCGGCCCATCGCGGTGCCGCCATAGCCTTTGTTGGCGAAGACCTTCTCGGCCGCCAGGAGAGTCTTCTCGACGTTGCGCCGACGAATCTCGATCTTGTGCTCCCTGACAACTGAACAGAGCAAGGCTGCCACTGGCGCCAGCCCGCGGCGACGGAAAGCCTTGGGCAGTTGGCCAGGTGCAGCTATAATCCCTCGGCTACTTCCGACCGGCACCGCCCGGTCGCTCCCGCCACCCGTCCGAGGGGCGCTGCAGCAAACCCTGTGCAACAGGACTTTGTCAGGCTCGGATGGGGCGTTAACCATACGCATCAACGGCGCCCATTCGACACCAACGAATGGAGAACTCATTTATGAGCGCTGTACTGACGCCTGCCGGTTTCACCGATTACAAAGTCGCCGACATTTCCCTGGCTGCCTGGGGCCGCCGCGAAACCATCATCGCCGAATCCGAAATGCCCGCCCTGATGGGTCTGCGCCGCAAATACGCCGGCGAACAACCGCTGAAAGGCGCGAAGATCATCGGCTGCATCCACATGACCATCCAGACCGCCGTGCTGATCGAAACCCTGACTGCACTGGGCGCCGAAGTACGCTGGTCGTCGTGCAACATCTTCTCGACTCAGGACCAGGCCGCTGCCGCCATCGCTGCAGCCGGCATCCCGGTATTCGCCTGGAAAGGCGAGACCGAAGCAGAGTACGAGTGGTGCATCGAGCAGACCATCCTCAAGGACGGCCAGCCGTGGGACGCCAATATGATCCTCGACGACGGCGGCGACCTGACCGAGATCCTGCACAAGAAATACCCGCAGATGCTCGAACGCATCCACGGCGTTACTGAAGAGACCACCACTGGCGTGCACCGCCTGCTGGACATGCTGGCCAAGGGCGAGCTGAAGATCCCGGCGATCAACGTCAACGACTCGGTAACCAAGAGCAAGAACGACAACAAGTACGGCTGCCGTCACAGCCTGAGCGACGCGATCAAGCGCGGCACCGACCACCTGCTGTCCGGCAAGCAAGCACTGGTCATCGGCTACGGCGACGTAGGCAAGGGCTCGGCGCAGTCGCTGCGTCAGGAAGGCATGATCGTACGCGTGACCGAAGTCGACCCGATCTGCGCCATGCAGGCGTGCATGGACGGCTACGAAGTGGTTTCGCCGTTTATCGATGGCATTAACGACGGCACCGCCGCCAGCATCGACAGCGCCCTGCTGAGCAAGATCGACCTGCTGGTGACCACCACCGGTAACGTCAATGTCTGCGACGCCAATATGCTCAAGGCCCTGAAAAAGCGCGCCGTGGTGTGCAACATCGGTCACTTCGACAACGAAATCGACACCGCTTTCATGCGCAAGAACTGGGCGTGGGAAGAGGTCAAGCCGCAGGTGCACAAGATCCACCGCACTGGTGCCGGCAGCTTCGATGCGCACAACGACGACTACCTGATCCTGCTGGCCGAAGGCCGTCTGGTGAACCTGGGCAACGCCACTGGCCACCCGAGCCGGATCATGGATGGCTCGTTCGCCAACCAGGTGCTGGCGCAGATCTTCCTGTTCGGCCAGAAGTACGCCGACCTGAGCCCGGCACAAAAAGCCGAGCGTCTGACCGTGGAAGTGCTGCCGAAGAAACTCGACGAAGAAGTGGCCCTGGAAATGGTCAAGGGCTTCGGCGGCGTGGTTACCCAACTGACCAAGACCCAGGCCGACTACATCGGTGTGACCGTCGAAGGCCCGTTCAAGCCGGACGCCTACCGCTACTAATGCGTAGGGTGGGTAAGCCCATGGCTTATCCACCGCCGACTTCCCGCACGGTGGATGGGAAAAACGCCATTCACCTACGTCTCCAAGGCTAGAAACCCTATGAGCCAAGAACGCCGTTACAGCTTCGAGTTCTTTCCTACCAAGACCGAAGCCGGGCACGAAAAACTGATGAATGTGGCGCGCCAACTGGCAACCTACAAACCCGATTTCTTCTCCTGCACCTACGGTGCCGGTGGCTCCACCCGCGACCGCACGCTGAACACCGTGCTGCAACTCGATGGCGAGATCAAGGTACCGGCCGCGCCGCACCTGTCCTGCGTCGGTGACAGCAAGGCCGAGCTGCGCGAGTTGCTGGGCCTGTACAAAAATGCCGGAATCAAGCGCATCGTCGCCCTGCGCGGCGACCTGCCTTCCGGTATGGGCATGGCCAGTGGCGAACTGCGTTATGCCAACGAGCTGGTCAGTTTTATCCGCGAAGAAACCGCCGATCACTTCCATATCGAAGTGGCCGCCTACCCGGAAATGCATCCGCAGGCACGCAACTTCGAGGACGATATCGCCAACTTCGTGCGCAAGGCCAAGGCCGGCGCCGATAGCGCAATCACCCAGTACTTCTTCAACGCCGACAGCTACTTCTACTTCGTCGAGCGCGTGCAGAGAATGGGCGTGGATATCCCGGTGGTGCCCGGCATCATGCCGATCACCAACTACAGCAAACTGGCGCGCTTCTCCGATGCCTGCGGTGCGGAAATTCCGCGCTGGGTGCGCAAGCAGCTGGAAGCCTACGGTGATGATACCGACAGCATCCAGGCCTACGGTGAGCAGGTCATCACCCAGATGTGCGAACGCCTGCTGCAAGGCGGCGCCCCCGGCTTGCACTTCTACAGCATGAACCAGGCCGAACCCAGCCTGGCGATCTGGAACAACCTCAAGCTGCCGCGCTGACCCCTGCGCCGGGCCGCGCGATGCGGCCCGGTTTGCCCCGCCTGTGCACGTCATCGATACCCACCTGGCCAGGTAGCTTCGCGCCTGGCGTATCATGACCCTACATTCGCCTCAGGCAGTATCCTGCGCGACGCTGCTGTCGCCTCGCCAGGGCCTGAGCCGCATACCCATCACGGAGCGACCAATGTCCAAACGCCTTACCATCAACGCCTCACTCACCCCCAAGGGCAGCCTGGAAACCCTGTCCCAGCGCGAAGTCCAGCAACTGCGTGAAACCGGCTCCGGCAGTGTCTACGCCCTGTTTCGCCAGTGCGCCCTGGCGATCCTCAATACCGGCTCGCACAGCGACAACGCCAAGACCATTCTGGAAGCCTACCCCGACTTTGAAATCCGCATCCTGCAGCAGGATCGCGGCATCCGCCTGGAGCTGTTCAACGCGCCGGCCAACGCCTTCGTCGATGGCGAAATGATCGCCAGCACCCGCGAGATGCTGTTCAGCGCCCTGCGCGACATCGTCTACACGCAGAGCGAACTGGAGAGCAAACGGGTCGACTTCAGCAGCTCCCAGGGCATCACCGATTACGTCTTCCATCTGCTGCGCAACGCCCACACCCTGCGCGCCGGCCTGGAGCCAAAGATCGTCGTATGCTGGGGCGGCCACTCGATCAGCACCGTGGAATACAAGTACACCAAGACCGTTGGCCACGAACTGGGCCTGCGCGGCCTGGATATCTGCACCGGCTGCGGCCCTGGGGTGATGAAGGGGCCGATGAAGGGCGCGACCATTTCCCACGCCAAGCAGCGCAACACCCGTGGCCGCTACCTGGGCCTGACTGAACCGGGAATCATCGCAGCCGAAGCACCCAACCCGATCGTCAACGAGCTGGTGATCCTGCCGGACATCGAGAAGCGCCTGGAAGCCTTCGTGCGTGTTGGCCACGGCATCATCATCTTCCCTGGCGGCGCCGGTACGGCCGAAGAGTTGCTGTATCTGCTGGGCATTCTCATGCACCCGGATAACCAGGCCGTGCCCTTCCCACTGATCCTTACTGGGCCGAAAAGCGCAGAAGCCTATATGCAGCAGCTCGACGCATTCATCGGCGCGACCCTGGGTGACAGCGCGCGCCAGCACTACCGCATCATCATGGATGACCCGGCCCAGGTTGCCCGCGAAATGGCCGACGGCATCAAGGCGGTCAAGCAGTTCCGCCGCGAGCAGAACGATGCCTTCCACTTCAACTGGCTGCTGAAAATCGACGAGAGCTTCCAGCACCCGTTCGAACCAACCCATGCCAACATGGCCAGCCTGCAACTGGACCGCAACCAGCCGCTGCACGAACTGGCCGCCCAGTTGCGCCGCGCGTTTTCCGGCATCGTGGCCGGCAACGTCAAGGACAAGGGCATCCGCCTGATCGAACAATACGGCCCCTACGAAATCAGCGGCGACCCGGAGATCATGCGTCACCTCGACCTGCTCCTGCAGTCCTTCGTCGAACAACACCGCATGAAGCTGCCGGGTGGCGCGGCCTACGAGCCCTGCTATCGCTTGGTCCACTGACCCGCCACCAGCACGCTAGATGAGCGCCGTCGCAGGTAATGCCTGCGACTCGGGCGTGCGCGCGATCTGTTCAGCCGCATTGCCAGCCGGTATCCTGGCGACATGCCAGTATTACAGCGCCAAATAATAGGCGCATTACTCCTAGCCCTTGTCTGCATGACACTTCAGGCCCAGCCGTTGCGCATCGTGAGCGAAGCGTGGCCGCCCTACATCTATGAAGTGGACGGAGAGCTGCGCGGCCTGGACTATGAAACCACGCAGGTGGTGCTCGAACGACTGGGCATACAAACAACCTGGGAGTTGATGCCCTGGAAACGTTGCCTCCTGTCAGTGCAACAAGGCAAAGCAGATGCCCTCCTCGACGTATTCCACAGTACAGCGCGCAACACCTGGATGGTGTTCCCAGAGGAGCCTCTTTCCACCGTCGAATTCGTACTGTTCTACCACCGTGAGAACCCGCATCGCTTTCAGAAAATCGAAGACCTCACCGGGCTGACTGTCGGCGTATCGGCGGGGTACTTGTATGCCAACCCGGCATTCAGAAACTCCCCCCTGTTCAAACGCGAGCCAGCGGCCAGCCACGAAGCCAACTTCGGCAAGCTGCTGCGCCAGCGTGTCGACCTGGTGATCAACGACCGTCGCTCAGGGCGCTACCTGCTCGAGCAACTGGGCATGAGCCAAGTGATCGCTCACCACCCCAGCGTCATCGCCCGCACTCCGATGTACCTGGGTTTAAGCCGCAGCCCAAGGCATCAACAGTTGGCCCGACGCTTCGCCAGCGCCTTGCGCCAGTTCAAGCGTGAGCCGGCCTACACCGCCCTGCGGGCGCGTTACGCACACCCCGACACCTCTGTTGAAATGGCCACCTCGAACCGTTAAGCAGGCAAAGGCTGCGCAAGCCCTCAGCTCTGTTATACTCGGGCATTCCCGCCAGGCTTGCGCCCGGATGCTAACCCCCAGTGGTCAGCAGTACCGGACGGGATCACGCCCCCCAAGCGCGATTCAAGCCTGGCAATACACCCCATAGGGCGTCGCCCTCACTAGACAGGATTACACATGTCCTTTGCCTCCCTCGGTCTCTCCGAGGCACTCGTCCGTGCGGTCGAATCCGCCGGCTACACCCAACCCACTCCGGTGCAACAGCGGGCCATCCCCGCCGCGTTGCAAGGTCGCGACCTGATGGTGGCGGCCCAGACGGGTACAGGTAAGACGGGCGGTTTCGCCCTGCCGATCCTTGAGCGACTGTTCCCCAACGGTCACCCGGATCGCGAACAGCGCCACGGCCCGAAACAGCCCCGCGTGCTGGTGCTCACCCCCACCCGCGAACTGGCCGCCCAGGTGCACGACAGCTTCAAGCTGTATGCCCGCGACCTGAAATTCGTCAGCGCCTGCATTTTTGGCGGCGTTGGCATGAACCCGCAGGTCCAGGCCCTGGCCAAAGGCGTCGACGTACTGGTCGCCTGCCCCGGCCGCCTGCTCGACCTGGCCAACCAGAAAGCCATCGACCTGTCGCACGTGGAAATTCTCGTGCTCGACGAGGCCGACCGCATGCTCGACATGGGCTTTATCCATGACGTGAAGAAAGTCCTCGCCAAGCTGCCGACCAAGCGGCAGAACCTGCTGTTCTCGGCGACCTTCTCGAAAGACATCACCGACCTGGCCGGCAAGCTGCTGCACAACCCGGAACGCATCGAAGTCACGCCACCGAACACCACGGTCGAGCGTATCGAACAGCGCGTATTCCGCCTGCAGGCCAGCCACAAGCGCGCCCTGCTCGCCCACCTGATCACCGCCGGGGCGTGGGAGCAGGTGCTGGTGTTTACCCGCACCAAGCACGGCGCCAACCGCCTGGCCGAGTACCTCGACAAACACGGCCTGCCGGCTGTGGCGATCCACGGCAACAAGAGCCAGAACGCCCGCACCAAGGCCCTGGCCGACTTCAAGGCGAACAAGGTGCGCATCCTGGTCGCTACCGACATCGCCGCCCGCGGTCTGGACATCGACCAGTTGCCCCACGTGGTCAACTTCGAGCTGCCCAACGTCGAGGAAGACTACGTGCACCGTATCGGCCGTACCGGCCGTGCCGGTCGCAGCGGTGAAGCGATTTCCCTGGTCGCGCCGGACGAAGAGAAGCTGCTCAAAGGCATTGAGCGCATGACCAAGCAGAAAATCGCCGACGGCGACCTGATGGGCTTCGATGCCAGCACCGTCGAGGCCGAGCGCCCGGAAGTGCGTGAACCGCAGAAGCCGCGCCAACCACGTGGTGGCGCCAAGCCTGCTGGCGAGCGCAACGGTGCCGGACGCAAGGACAAGGGCAAAGACAGCGGCCGTGATGCCGCACGCAAGCCCCAGGGCGCGCGCAGCCAGCAACCACGCGGTTCGGCCCGCGCCGCCGCGCCGGCAGTGCCCGCACTCCCCCCCGACCGCGCGCCGGACGAGTTCCGCGACGATGAAATCGATAATTTTGGCAACCGGGTCGACTACGTCAGCCCAAGCCAGCCCAAGCAGCAGAACCGTGGCCGTCGGCCCGGTGCGCCTGCTTCCGGCCCGAGCGCCAGCAATGGTGTCGGCCAGGGTGCTCGCCCAGCCAAACCACCACGCGCCAATGGCGGTGGTGCCGGCGCCGGTGGCCAGGGTCGCCGTCAAGGCGGCGCTGGCGGTCAGCCACGCAGCAACAACGGTGGTGGTCGCGCTCGCCCACCGCGCGACACACGCATCACCTCGCTCAACCGTGACGAGCTGCCGCGCCGCGAAGGTGCTGCGAAAGCGCCGAGCGACAAGCAGCCGGTGATCGTGCACAAGGGCTCGCGACTCGATCGCTTCCCCACGCCCGAGCAGCTCGACGAGCTGGCCAGCAGCAACCGCCCACGCGGTGAAAAGCCGGCTTTGCTGACGCGTAACCGCGACGAGTCATAAGCAAGCCGCACACGAAAACGCCGCCCCATGGGGCGGCGTTTTCGTTTGTGTGGCATTCGCAGTAGCCAGGCCTGCAGCCTTGATGGGTTATGCGTAAAGCTAACCCACCCTTTGAATTGGCTTACTTACGTACACCTTCAATCGAGATGATCAGCTCAAGGCTTTCCGAGGCTGGGCCCAGGTCTTTGGTGATATCGAAATCCTTCAGCTTGATCGTGGTGCTGCCCTCGAAGCCGGCACGGTAGCCGCCCCATGGGTCTTTACCTTCACCGATGAACTTGGCGGCAATTACCACTGGCTTGGTGACGCCATTGAGCGTCAGGTCGCCGGTGATGTCGGCAGTGCCTTCACCGGTTGACTTGACCGACGTGGACGCGAAGGTCGCAGTCGGGTTCTTGCTGACGTTAAGGAAGTCGGCGCTGCGGATGTGCTTGTCGCGTTCGGCGTGGTTGGTGTCGACGCTGTCGGTGTTCAGGGTGACATTGACCTTGCTGGCCTCCGGCGCCGCGGCGTCAAAGGTGAAGCTGCCGTCGAAATCCTTGAAGGTGCCGTACAGCCAGCTGTAACCCAGGTGGCTGATCTTGAAATTGACGAACGCGTGCTGACCCTGCTTGTCGATTGCATAGTCGGCAGCCATGGCATGGCCTGCGCTCAGCAACGCCGAACCCAGCGCCAGTGCAGCAAGTGTCTTCTTCAACATAGGTGTACTCCTTGTGAGGTGGAACTCGGGAACACGGTCATCCGCGCCCCTGTGAAGGTTTCAGCGCCCGAGCATGCGCAACAACGTGCGGTCACGGTCGATGAAATGGTGCTTGAGCGCAGCCAGGCCATGTATGCCGGCGAAGATCACCAGGGCCCAGGCCAAATATTCGTGGACCAGCCCTGCCACATCACCCTGGTCGGGGATGCTGGTCAGGGTCGCGGGCACTTCAAACAGACCGAAGACGCTGATACCGCGACCCTCGGCGGTAGAAATCAGGTAACCGGAAAGCATCAGTACGAACAGGCCAACGTAGAGAAACAGATGACCCAAGTGGCTGGCCAAGCGGGTCATGCGCCCGTGGCTGTCGAGTGCCGGCGGTGCCGGGCTGAACCAGCGCCAGGCGACACGGCCCAGCATCACGGCGAACAGCACCAGGCCAATGCTCTTGTGCAGGTCCGGCGCGGTGCGGTACCAGGTGCTGTAATAGTCCAGACCGACCATCCAGAAACCCAGGCCGAATAAGCCGAATACCGCCACGGCAACCAGCCAGTGCAGCAGGCTGCTGACCAGACCATAGCGGGAAGAAGAATTACGCCATTGCATCGAACACCCCAAAACCGCAGCGCGAAAACGCCAGACTAGCGGTTAACTTATCGATTAAAAGTGAAATTTTCCGCTTTAAACGATCGTTAATTACGATCGATTAGCGGCGTCTCGGCCATGCTCGACCCAGCGGTCACCCAGAGTAGCAGGGCCGCTAATCCTGGGAAGCTACCAGGGAATGGGAATTCTTTTCGATACGTAACCGCGCCTGAACCACAGACGGTGCGGCACTCACGCCAACGGAGGCATCTGGTAGGCTTACGCCAGTTCGAGTGAGCGCAGCACGGGGCTAGCCCCCTTATGTTCACGCCCTATTGCCGCGAGAAATGTACCCAGGCGAAAACGCCGGCAATGCTCACGTCCTCAAGGCCAGCACGGCCGCAGATCAAATAGGAACACCCCTTAGATGAGCCTGAATGACCAGTGGATGCAGCGTGACCTGAAGGTACTCTGGCATCCCTGCACCCAGATGAAAGACCACGAGCGCCTGCCGCTGGTGCCCATCAAACGCGGCGAAGGCGTGTGGCTGGAAGACTTCGACGGCAAGCGTTACCTCGATGCGGTCAGCTCCTGGTGGGTCAATGTATTCGGCCACGCCAATCCGCGTATCAACCAGCGCATCAAGGATCAGGTCGACCAACTCGAACACGTGATCCTCGCTGGCTTTAGCCATGCACCGGTGATCGAGCTGTCCGAGCGCCTGGTCAAGCTGACACCGAGCGGCCTGGACCGGGTGTTCTATGCCGACAATGGCTCGTCGTGCATCGAAGTCGCGCTGAAGATGAGCTTTCATTACTGGCTCAATGTCGGCCAACCGGCGAAGAAGCGCTTCGTCACCCTGAGCAACAGCTACCACGGCGAAACCGTGGCGGCGATGTCGGTGGGCGATGTCGCGCTGTTCACCGACACCTACAAAGCCTTGCTGCTCGACACCTTAAAAGTCCCAAGCCCGGACTGCTACTACCGCCCCGACGGGGTGAGCTGGGAAGAGCACTCGCGCCTCATGTTTACCCACATGGAGCAGACGTTGGCCGAGCACGCCCATGAGGTCGCCGCGGTGATCGTCGAGCCGCTGATCCAGGGTGCCGGTGGTATGCGCATGTACCATCCGATTTACCTGAAACTGCTGCGAGAAGCCTGCGACCGCTACGGCGTGCACCTGATTCTCGATGAAATCGCCGTGGGCTTTGGCCGCACCGGGACAATGTTCGCCTGCGAGCAGGCCGGCATCACCCCGGACTTCCTCTGCCTGTCCAAGGCCCTGACGGGCGGCTACCTGCCGCTGGCCGCTTGCCTGACCACCGAGCAGGTCTACCAGGCGTTCTACGATGAGTACGACAGCCTGCGCGCCTTCCTCCATTCGCACAGTTATACCGGCAACCCGCTGGCCTGCGCCGCGGCCCTGGCAACCCTGGATATCTTCGAACAGGACAATGTGATCGAAGCCAACAAGGCCCTGGCCGCACGTATGGCCAGCGCCACCGCGCACCTGGTCGACCACCCGCATGTCGCCGAAGTGCGCCAGACCGGCATGGCCCTGGCCATCGAGATGGTTCAGGACAAAGCCAGCAAGACCGCCTACCCCTGGCAGGAGCGGCGTGGTCTCAAGGTCTACCAGCACGCCCTGGAGCGTGGTGCACTGCTGCGCCCGTTGGGCAGCGTGGTGTACTTCCTGCCGCCTTATGTGATCACCCCCGAGCAGATCGACTTCCTCGCTGAGGTGGCCAGTGAAGGTATCGACATCGCCACCCGCACCTCGGTCAGCGTAGCGCAAGGCAATACGCTGTATCCGGGCTTTCGCGACCCGGGCTAAATGTAGGGTGGATCGGGGCGCGTAGCTGACGCTTTATCCATCCACCGCTGTGGTCGCCTGGTGGATGAAAAGAGCGCCATCCACCCTACAGATATCGGTGCGCACGGCGCACGCTACGGCTAGAATTTGCGCCTTTGCTCCAGGTTCGCCTCTTATGCGCCTCTCCCGATTCTTTATTGATGCCCCCCTGTCACTCGGCCAGCATGCGCTGCCCGAAGCCCAGGCCCACTATATCGGCCGGGTGCTACGTCATGCCGTGGGCGATGCGGTGCAGCTGTTCGATGGTAGCGGCCTGGAATACCGGGGCGAGCTGATCGAAGTCGGCAAGAAGAGCGTGCAGGTCGAGCTGCGCGAATGCCTGCCTGGGCTGCCCGAATCACCGCTGGCCATTCATCTCGGCCAGGGCCTATCGCGCGGCGAGCGTATGGACTGGGCGATTCAGAAAGCTACCGAGTTGGGCGCCACGCAGATTACTCCGATCGTCTCCGAGCGCTGTGAGGTGCGGTTGAAAGATGAGCGCGCCGACAAACGCATGGCGCACTGGCGCCAGGTGGCCATCAGCGCCTGCGAGCAGTGCGGCCGCTCGGTCTTGCCGCTCATTCATCCACCGCTTGAACTGAGCAGCTGGCTTGCCCAGGTCGAGGCCGACCTCAAGCTGGTGCTGCACCCGGTGGCCGAAGCCCTGCAAAGCCATGCCAAGCCCGGCACCCTGGCCTTTCTGATCGGCCCAGAGGGTGGTCTGAGCGATGCAGAAGTGGCGCAGGCACAGGCAGCTGACTTTCATGCCGCTCGCCTCGGGCCGCGCGTACTGCGCACCGAAACCGCCCCTGTAGTGGCCCTAAGCGTGGCCCAACAGCTCTGGGGCGATCTACAGGCGTAAAAATGTCGCCTTGACGTAACAAAATGTGACCTCAAGAGATTGCAAGCGACGCAGTCTTTGGCATGCTCTGCGCGCCGCGTGCGCGACCTGCTTTACCAGCGCCCCGCGCCCGGCCGAGGTCGGCGCCTCCCAGACGCGCCGCCCTATTCCAATAACAATTCAACGGGTCTCGGCCCCGCCCACAAAGCGGCCGCACGCCCAGGAGCATGGCATGAACGAACTGGTTTCGACCCTTAACGGGCTGGTCTGGAGCCCGGCACTGATCTATCTCTGTCTCGGTGTCGGTCTGTACTTTTCGCTGCGCGGGCGCTTTTTGCAGGTTCGCCACTTCAAGGAAATGATTCGCCTGATGTTCGCCGGCCGCACCGATGAGCATGGCATCACCTCGTTCCAGGCACTGACCATGACCCTCGCCGGTCGTGTGGGTACCGGCAATATCGCCGGTGTGGCCACCGCCATCACCTTTGGCGGCCCGGGCGCCGTGTTCTGGATGTGGATGGTGGCCTTCCTCGGCGCCAGCTCGGCGTTCGTCGAGTCGACCCTGGGTCAGGTCTATAAAGAGAAGATCGACGGCCAATACCGCGGCGGCCCGGCGTTCTATATCGAGAAAGGCCTGGGCATGAAGTGGTACGCCTGGCTGTTCGCAGTGGTCACCGTATTCGCCTGCGGCTTGCTGCTGCCGGGCGTACAGGCCAACTCGATCGCTTCCAGCGCACAAACCGCGTTCGGCATCGAGCCGACCGTCACTGCCGCCCTGCTGGCCATCCTGATCGGCATGATCATCTTCGGCGGCGTCAAGCGTATCGCCCACTTCACCCAGGTGGTGGTGCCGTTTATGGCACTGGGCTACATCATGGTCGCCCTGGTGATCATCCTGCTGCACATCGACAAACTGCCAGGCGTGGTTGCGCTGATCTTCAAGAGCGCGTTCGGCCTGGAAGCCGGCTTCGGCGCCATTGTCGGCATGGCCATCCAGTGGGGCGTCAAGCGCGGTGTGTACTCCAACGAAGCAGGCCAGGGCACCGGCCCGCACGCCTCCTCGGCCGCAGCTGTCAGCCACCCGGCCAAGCAAGGCCTGGTGCAGGGTTTCTCGGTGTACATCGACACCCTGTTCGTCTGCTCGGCCACTGCGTTCATGCTGCTGATCACCGGCCAGTACAACGTCCAGGCTCCGGACGGCACCGCGCTGTTCACCGGTATCGCGGGCGTTGCTGCAGGCCCGGGCTACGTACAGACCGCCATGGAAAACGTGATGCCAGGCTTTGGTAACATCTTTGTTGCCATCGCCCTGTTCTTCTTCGCCTTCACCACCATCCTGGCGTACTACTACATCGCCGAAACCAACATCGCCTACATCAACCGCAAGGTGAATCGTCCGATCCTCACCCTGCTGCTGAAGTTCGGCATCATCGCCGCCACCGTGTATGGCACCGTGCGCAGCGCCACCGTTGCCTGGGACCTGGGCGACCTGGGTGTGGGCCTGATGGCCTGGCTGAACATCATCGCCATCCTGCTGATGCACAAGATCGCCTACAAGTGCCTGAAAGACTACGAGGCGCAGCAGGACGCGGGGCAGGACCCGGTGTTCCACCCCGAGAAGCTCGGCATCAAGAATGCTGACTACTGGACCGAGCCGACCGCCGAGAACAACCTGGCAGCCGAGAAGGCCGGCCAAGTAGAAGGCAGCACGCAGCCGCGCTAAGCCGCCTGACGTGTAAAAAAAGCCCCCGCAGATCGCATCTGCGGGGGCTTTTTCATGGTTGTATCCCAAGGAATAGTGCAGTCCTGTAGGAGCGAATTTATTCGCGAAAATCACGACACTTTCACGATAGCCTCGCGAATGAATTCGCTCCTACACAAGCCAAATTGGGGCTGCAACAACCCACTGGGACAGAGCCTTTCCATGGGCACGGAAAGAAATTACGAGCTGGCGGAGGCCAGCAATCGATCAGATCAACCCAGCATCGGCAAGCAACTGCTCCAGCCCGATCAGGTCGGGGATGCGCACCACATCGTCACCGACCCGCGCCGCGCCCAACTCCAACGGTGCCAGCTCGACATCGGCCGCTGGCAGGTCACTGGCGATCTTCACCGAACGTGGAATGCCTTGGACCAGCAGTGCGATGAACTTGACCTTGGGTCGCCCGCCCAAAGCATTGAGCACTGCGACCCGCGCACCCTCGCCGAGCGGCGCCTGACCAGAAGACGCGGCTTCGAACGACAGCAGCGGCAGGCGCAGGTCGCGCCAGGCGATCTGGCCGAGAAACCAGTCCGGCATGCCCTCGCTGACCTGCGGCGCACGAAAGGCAATCAGCTCAGCCACCGCCACGTTGGGCAGCAACAACTGGCGATCGGATAACGGCACCAACAACCCAGTGAGGCCAGTGGGTGTGGTGGTCGCAACGGGAACTTGGCTCATCAGAACTTCCTAGTTGGGGCACTGCTCGGCCAGGTGATTGACCAAGGCTTCGGCCAGTTCCCGGGGCTCGGCACTGAAACTGCTATAACCCGCCTCGCGCAGGCTTTCCGGCATGCTCGGCGCAGCGCAGGTGTCGGCACGCTGGGTCCAGATGGCCGCACCTTGTCGGCGCACATAGGCGGCAGCGGCACTGCCATCACTGCCCATGCCGCTGAATGCGATCACACCGCACTGGTCGCCATAGGCCTGGGCAAGGTTGAGCATCATCTGGTCGATCGACGGGCTGTAAGGCTCCGGCCAGCTTCGTGCACTGATCTGCATGCAACGCTCGTCGCTGAAATTCAGCTCCTGACTGATCGGCACCACCACCACCTCGCCACAGCGCAGGCTGTCGCCATCGCGGGCCGGATTGACATGCCACTGGCTATGCCGGCCTACCGCCTGGGGCAGGACGGACTCGAACGCCGGATCGATATGCTGGGCGTAGAGAAAGGCCACCGGCAAACCACCGGGCAATGCATCAAGGAAGGCCTTCACCGCAGCGGGACCACCCAGCGAAGCAGCCAGTAGCCAGACCTGGCGCGCGGGTTCACCGGCCACCAGCGGGGTATCGGCCAGGGCACGGGGCAGCTCAAGCCGGTTCGGCCGCTGGGCCTCGCCCAACAGGGTCTGCAGGCTCGGCCCAACAGCGGCCGAGGGATCACCGACCAGCTTCTTCAGCTTGCCGAACAGCCGTCGCTCCCAGCGTGGGTAATGCTCGGAGTGGCGCTCCGGGGCATGCCCTTCACCAAACAACACCGGTGCCGTGGCGCTTTCCATCAGGTTGTCGACCAGCGGCGAGTCTTCCAACTGCGCCAGGTCGACCAGCCATAAATCCGTCTCGCAGGCGACCAGTTGAGCCTCATCGAGGCGCGCCGGATCGCTGTTGAGCACCACCTGATAACCGCTACCGGTCAGTGCCTGCTGCAGCACATGGCGCTGCAGCGAGGTGTCGGCAATCACCGCAATACGCGCCGTCATTTTCTCGCTCATGGCTCACCCACCGGCCGGCTGTGCACCAGTTGCGCGATGGTCTCGAGCAACAACGACTCCTGGTAGGGTTTGCCCAGGTACTGGTTGACGCCGATGCTCATCGCGCGCTCACGGTGCTTCTCGCCGGTACGCGAGGTGATCATGATGATCGGCAAGTCCTTGAGCCCCTCGTCATGGCGCACCAGGGTGGCGACCTCAAAGCCGTCCATACGCGGCATCTCGATGTCCAGCAACATGATGTCCGGCTTGTGTTCCTGCAGTTGTGCGATGGCGTCGACACCGTCTTTGGCGGTCAGCACGTTCATGCCGTTGCGCTCCAGCAGACGACTGGTGACCTTGCGCACGGTGATCGAGTCGTCGACCACCATGACCAAGGTCGGCCGCTCGGCTTCGACTTCCGGCAACGCACTGGACGGCCCGGCAAGACGCGGCTGCAACTGGTTCTGCAGGTGGGCGTGAAGTACGCGAATGGTTGCCAGCAGATCGAGAATCACCACGACACGGCCGTCGCCGAGGATGGTCGCACCGGAAATCCCGTGCACCCCGGCAAACTGCGGGCCGAGGCTCTTCACCACGATCTCCCGCGAGCCGGCCAGGGAGTCGACCTGTACGGCCACCGCATGCTCGCTGGAACGTACCAGGATGACTGGCAACGGCAGGCTCTGGCCCACCAGTTTGGGATGCTGGCCGTTGTTCAACAGATCGCCCAGGTAACGCAGTTCGTAGGCCTGACCGGCGTACTCGAAGCGCGGCGCATCCGGCCCGTAATAGGCTTCCAGCTCGTAAGGCGAAACCCGCACGATGCCTTCGATGGTATTCAGCGGGATGGCGTAGAGGTCCTCCCCGGACAGCACCATCAGGGCGCGGTTGACCGACACCGTAAACGGCAGGCGAATGGTGAAGGTGGTGCCTTCGCCCGGCGTCGACTCGATGCTCATCGAGCCGCCAAGCTGCTTGACCTCCGAGTGCACCACATCCATACCAACGCCGCGCCCGGAAATCTGCGTGACCTTCTCGGCAGTTGAGAAACCGGCCTCGAGGATGAACTGCAGAACCTCGTGATCGCTCAAGCCAGCATCAGCGTCCATCAGACCGCGCTCGATGGCCTTGCGGCGTACCGCGTCGAGTTTGATGCCGGCACCGTCATCAGCCAGGGTCAGGACGATATCACCGCCCTCACGACCAAGGCTCAGGCGAATGCTGCCCTGCTCCGGTTTGCCGCTGTCGCGCCGCACCTGCGCCGGCTCGATACCGTGGTCGACGGCATTGCGCAGCATGTGTTCGAGCGGCGCAACGATGCGTTCAAGCACCGTACGGTCCATTTCACCCTCGGCGTTGCCGACCAGAAACTCGACCTGCTTGCCCAGCTCGCTCGCAACCTGCCGCACGATACGGCGCAGGCGCGGTACCAGACGGTCGAACGGCACCATGCGCGTACGCATCAGGCCTTCCTGCAGCTCGGTGTTGACCCGCGCCTGTTGCAACAGCAGGGTTTCCGCATCGCGGTTACGGGTGGCCAGGGTTTCCTTGAGGTCGAGCAAGTCAGACGCCGACTCGAACAGCGCCCGCGACAGCTGCTGCAGTTGAGAGTGACGGTCCATCTCCAACGGATCGAAGTCTTCGTAACCGACGCGCTCGACCTCGGACTGGTAGCGGCTGAGGATCTGCGCCTGGGTCTCGATATCCAGACGGCGCAACTGGTCGCGCACACGGTCGATGGTCGCTTCCATTTCACTCAGGGTGAAGCCGAAGTCGCTGACCTGCTGCTCCACCCGACCACGGAAGATCGAGGTTTCCCCCGCCAGGTTGACCAACCCCTCCAGCAATTCGGCAGGAACCTTGACCAGCTCCTGCGGAGCCCGCCGTGATGCTGCTTCCTGGGCCGCCTGCTCGGCACGCTGCACGAACGGCAAGACCCTGGGCGCATCGTTTTGCACCACGGCCTCGCTGGCTGCAATCAGCGAGACATGGGCCTGCGGGGCAGGTGACGGAGTCAGCGCCAGTTCTTCATCGCTTTGGATATCACCAGGCGCCTGAACATCGGCGGCCTGGCTGGCCAGCAGGCGCTGACGCAGTTGATCAAGCTCTGTCTGCAAGCCCTCAAAGCCGGATTGCAGGTCGAGGAACAGGCTCTCCGGCCAGGGCGCGCCTTGCTGCTGCGCCTCGGTGAGGTGGCTTTCCAGGTCGTGGGTCAGGTCGCCCAGGCGTTTCTGCCCAGCCAGCCGAGCACCACCCTTGAGGGTATGCAGCACCCGCAGAATATCGTCGATGGCGCGGCCATCATCGCGCTGGGCTTCGAAGCGCCCAATGGAGGCTTCCATGACCTCGAGCAGGTCATCAGCTTCCTCGAGGAATATATCGAGAATGTCGGACTCGTCATCGTCCAACCCGGTGTTCGGCGCAGCAGCCCTGAGCTGCACCGCAGTGGGTATGCTCAGTTGCTCGTCCGGGTTGGCACGAAAGCGTTTGATAGCCTCGATCAGCGCCTGCCCATCCGGAACCGGCTGCTTGCTGCGGACCGCTTCAAGCATCTGCGCCAGACGGTCGTGGCAGGCTTGCAGCAGCTCGAACAGACCCGCGCTGGCGCGCAGACGACCGTCGGCAAGCCCCTCATAGAGAAACTCCAGCTCATGGGCCAGATCGCCAATCTCGCGGATCTCGGCCATGCGTGCGCCACCCTTGAGGGTGTGCAGGTCACGTTGCAGGGCTTCGAGTTCGAGGCTGTTATTCGTGTCATCCATCCAGCGCTGCAGAGCCGCGCTGGAGCTGTCGACGATATCAAAACCTTCCTCGAGGAAGATCTCGACTAACTCGGGATCACGCTCCGGCTCCGCCGGCAAAGGCTCGGCGAACGATTCAGCAATAGCTGCTGGCTCAGCCACCACGATTTCATCGGGCGCCTCTTCAGCGTCTGCATCTGGCTCGGCTTCGGCTTCGGCTTCGGCTTCGGGCTCAGGTTGCAGCGGCTCGTCCAACAGCGCCAGCGGTGCACTGTCGCCCTGACGGAAACGCCGAATGGCCTCGATCAGCTCATTGGGCTGCTGCAGCACCTGGCGCCCCTGCAGCTGTTCGAGCAATGTCGCCAGTCGGTCGTGGCTGCTCAACAGCAGCTCGGCCAGGGCTGGGGAGTGGCTATAGCGCCGATCCATCAGGCCTTCGTAGAGCGATTCCAGCTCGTGCCCGAGGTCACCGATCGGGCGAATTTCGGCCATCCGCGCGCCACCCTTGAGGGTATGCAGATCCCGCTGCAGGGAGGACAGCGCCACCCGGTTATCGGGCTCGGCCAGCCAGCGCTCCAGCGCCTTGCCGGCACTCTCGAGAATATCCACAGCTTCCTCAAGGAAGATATCGACCATTTCCTCGTCAAGGCTGTCGCTGACCATCGCTAATGGCGGTAAGGGCTCGTCAGCCGTATCCAGCTGCGCCTCGATCGCCGCCGTGGCTGCATCCAGCTCGACCACCTGCACACCATCGGCGCCCGGCGTAAGCAAGGCCAGGGTGCTGGGGTCCAGGGCTTCGTCCAGCAGGTCACGCAGGGCCTGGACCCGGTCAGGCTGGGCCGTGACCTGAAGGCCGGCCGCCACTTGGTCCATCATGCCGATCAGGGCTTCGTGCGCCGCTTCAGCCTCGCTGAAAAACCGTTCGCTAACTGCCAGGCTGCCTTCTTCAACGGCGCCGTAGAGGTCCAGCAAGGCTTCACACAGTTCATCGATCTGTGGCAGCTCGGCCATTTCCGCGCCGCGACCCAGCGTTGTCAGCTCATCGAGCAGAGCACTGAGCTCCTGGCGCTCGGAGGGGTGCTCGCGCCACTGACGCAAAAGACCCTCGGCATCCAGAAGAATGTCCATGCCCTCGGCCAGGAAGATCCCGATCAGTTGCGGGTCACGGCCATCGCCCTGACCCTCCTGGCGGTCATACTCAGCGCTGTCGAGGCGCTCCTGGTGCAGGGCCTGGGCGCGCTCAAGAAACTCGGGGGCACCCGGCAGCGGTGCCAGGGGCGCATCATCCAGCTGGGCCAGGCCGGCGCGAAACAGCTGCTCAGCCGTACTCAGCAGCTCAGCCTCGGCGAGGTCCATGGGGATCAGGTTGGTCTTGAACTCCTTGACCATTTTTTCCAGCGGCGCGGCAATCTCTGCGATCGGCAGAATGCCGGCCATGTAAGCGCTGCCCTTGAGCGTATGCAGGGCGCGCTGCAGGTCATCGGTCACCGGCTGCGGCACTTCGCGGGCGCACTCGGCAAGAAACGTATTGAGTGTATCGAGGTGGGTCTCGGCCTCGTTGCGGAAGATCTCCAGCAACTGCGGATCGAGAACCTCCCCATCCTCCACGGCAGCTTCGCTGACGCCCTCGGGCTCGGCGACCACCGCACCCGGGGCTTCAGGTTTTGGGGGGCGTTGCCCTCGCGCCAGAGCATGGGCCAGGCTGGCCAACTGATCGACATCGTCGCGCTGACGCTGGGCCTTGGCCGCGAATTCGTCGACCAGGGCCGGCATCAGGGCCACTACCTGATTGATCACGTCATGCACCGCCTCATCCGGCGCAATGCTGCGGTCGAGCACCCGGTTGAGCAGGTTTTCGATGGACCAGGCCAGTTCACCAATGATCAGCGCACGGACCATGCGGCCGCTGCCCTTGAGCGTATGAAACGCCCGGCGGACCTCGGTCAGGGCATCCTTGTCGTTGCTATCGGCAATCCAGCGCGGCAGGAACTCGGCAATGGTTTCCAGAACCTCGCCAGCTTCCTCGATGAATACTTCCAGCAGTTCGTCGTCGATCGGCTCTTCGTCAGGCGGCGGTGGCAGCAGGCTCGGTGGTACGTCATGGGCCGGCGGGTTGATTGCCTGGGCGGGTGCGGCCATGACATCGGCCATCGACAACGCTTTGTCTTCAGTCTGGACGGGCTCGACCACGGGCTCTGGCGCGGCCGGAAGATCGACCTCCGGCAGATCGAGCGCGTCCATTTCGGCGGCACTCCACTGTGCCAGGTCACTCAGTTCATCGGCACTGTTGCTATCCGGTTGCAGCTCGTCCAGCAACAAGGCCTCGCCCAGCCCCTGCTCTGCAGGCATCTCGTCCAGTTCGAGGACGGGCAATTCGGGCAGTTGGTCCGGCTCATCCAGGCTCAGCAGAGGCTCGTCCAGCGGCTGCAAGTCCCACTCCAGGGTTGGCTCTTCGAGCGTGACACCTGGCAATTCGTCGAATGCCAGCGTCAGCTCATCGTCCGGCACGCTGTCCAGCGTTTCACTCTGCGGCTCGACGCTGTCGAGCGGCGGCAAATCGGATGCGGCATCGAGGACTTCGATGTCATTCAGCGGATCGTCAAGCGGGGCAGGTTCCGGCGCGCTTTCCGGCGCGACTTGATCGAGGATCGACGGTTTCTCGGTGAGCGGGTAGCCCAGGCTTTCGAGGCTTTCCTCGGCCACATCGAGAATCAGATCGCCCTGGGTCGCGTGGTCTTCGGCCAGCCGCTCCAGGTAATACTCGACGCTGGTGATGGCATCGGCCAGGGTGTCGAGGCTCTGCCAGTTGGGCACGGCCTTGCGCGCCAGCAACTGCTCCTGAATGTAGCGGTTACAGGCATTGAGCAACTGTGCTGCACGGGGCAGCGGGATCATCGCCAGACCACCGCGCACCTGGGTCAACAGGTCGGGAACCCGTGCCAGGTGCTCGTGGTTCCACTGCGAGGCGATGAACTCGATGATCGCGTCCTTGGCCTGTTCCAGGCCGTTGCGCGCTTCCTTGATCACCAACTGATGAATCTGCGCCACATCGGTGGTGGGCAGGTGGCTTTCTTCGCGCCCACCTTCCTCGGCCGGCCCGACCATGCCTGCCAGGGTCGCCTCGACGTACAGCAGCGCCCCGGCGACATCCATCAGCACCGCATCGCTGGGGGCTTGCCGTCCTGTCGCCAGGCCCTGCACCACCTCGATCTGGTCGACAATCACCTTGCGCGGTTGGCCAAAACCAAGCACGGCCAGGGTATCGGCAATCTGCTTGAGGGGTGCCAACAGGCTGTCCAGCTCACTCACCTGCTGGCGGTCGCTGCGCACGAACAGATCAAGGCTGTCCTTGACCCTCACCAGCTCCTCACAGAGGGCGCCGACCACCGAACGCATGGCATCGCGATCAGGACCGGCCAGACGCGCGCGCTCCTCATCTACGACCTGGCTATCGGGCAATGCGTCGTCGAGACGGTAGTGTTCCTTGAGCGCGCTGATACGCGGTGACTGAGCGGGAGCCTTGGCGACATAGAACAGCAGGTTTTTCGCCAGCTCATCCGGGGCCGGCTGATTGAAGCCAGCAGCGCCCTGCTCGACCAGGCGCTTGAGCTCCTTGTCGACCTGACGCAGTAGCGTGCGCACCGAGGTACCGTTGCTCACGCTACCCGCGGCCAGGCCTTCGACCAGGCCAGAGGTGATCTGCCACAGCGGCCCCAGCGGCGCATCCTTACAGAGATTTTCCAGGCGCGCGAAGACGCGTGCCATGTAGCCCAGGTTGACGGGCAGGTCCTGGCCGCGCACGACCCCGACCAATGCCACCTGCAGCATCTGCCGCAACTTGCGCAGCAGCGCCGGCAGTTCGGCAGTACCTAGCTGGCTCAGCGACTCAGCCGACAGCTGCGCAGGGCGCGCTGACATGTCGGGGGCGAACAGGCTGGTTTCCGAGAGCAGCTTCTCACCGCGCGCGGCGCGCAGGTCGTTGAGCAGCGGCAGGACCACCATTGGCAAGTCGCGGCGGGCTGTCTGGATGCGATCCAGGTACACCGGCAGCTGCAGAATGGCCTGCATCAGCACTTCCAGCGCCTCGCCCTGGTTGGTCACACGCCCTTCCATCAGGGCTTGCGCCAACTGCTCCATTTCTTCGGCCAGCAGCGCTGCACCGTAGAATTCGACCATCTGCAAGGTGCCCTGCACCTGATGCACATAGGTCAGGCAGAAGCGCATGCGCGTCGAATCCTGAGGGTTCTCGACGAACGCCTCCAGGGCCTGGCGCGCCTGCTTCAGGGTTTCCGCGATTTCGCCCTTGACCCACTCCAGGGCGACATAGTCGTGCCGATCACCCATAGCCACTCCACTCATAAACTTGGCTCTTCTGCCTTATCCCTTGCGGGTAAACGCCAGCACTCGCTCATCGGCCACCGGAACCAGATCCGGGTGCTGCCAACCGGCCACCTCACCCACTCCCACGACCAGCAGACCACCCGGCACCAGGCATTCAGCCAGGCGGTTGAGGATCTCGCGGCGGCGCCAGCGGCGAAAATAGATCAGCAAGTTCTGACAAAAAATCACATCCATGCCGGACATTGGCGCCTTGGCCAGTTCCAGCACATTGAGCCGGGCGCAGCACACCTGCGCCGCCAGGCCCGCAACGATCTTGAAACGTCCATCCGCAGTCTCGGTGAAGTACGTCTGGCGTAGCCCGTCCTCCATCCGTTCCAGCTTGCGTGCTGCATACAGCCCATCACGGGCCTTGTTCAGGGCGCTCAGGCTGATGTCCGTGCCAGTGACTCCGAACGCGGCATCCATACCGAGTACCTGCGCTGCACTGATGGCCAGCGAATAAGGCTCCTCACCACTTGAGCAGCCCACGCTCCATAACGCCAGCGGCTGCTCAAGGCCCGCCGCCTGACGCTGTCGCAGGTACTGGTCAAGGACCTCGAATGAAGCCGGGTGCCGGAAGAACTGGGTTTCCTGAATAGTCAGACGATCCAGCAGCGTCGACCACTCCACCGCACCGCGCGGCCCGTCGAGCACCTGCTGGTAATAGCTGGCGTAGTCACTGACCGCCAACTCGCGCATGCGCGCACTCAGGCTGGTCTGCAAGAAAGTGCGTCGCTGCTCGGTAATCACCAGCCCGGTACGCTCCTCAAGCAACGCCTGCCAGGCACGAAACTCGCTGGCGGACATATCTGCCAGCGGTTGCAAGGCCCAGACGCCTGACTGCATGTCGTGCCCCTCGCTCATGACCATAGCCCCTGCGCAGCGGCCCGTTCAGGCCACCGCAGCAGCGGGGTCAGACCTGTTCGCCATCCGGCAAGTTAAAGCCCGACACCGATTTGCGCATCTCACTGGCCATCTTGGCCAGGTTACCAATGCTCTTGGCGGTTGCCGTAGTACCGGACGAGGTCTGCGAGGTGATCTCCTGGATCACGTTCATGGTGTTGGAGATATGGCCCGCCGACGAAGCCTGCTGGCGAGCGGCGTTGGAGATGTTCTGAATCAAGGCCGCGAGGGTCTTGGATACCTTCTCGATCTCTTCCAGTGCCACCCCGGCGTCCTGCGCCAGACGCGCACCGCGTACCACTTCGGAAGTCGTCTGCTCCATGGAGATAACGGCTTCGTTGGTGTCGGTCTGAATCGTCTTGACCAGCGCCTCGATCTGCTTGGTTGCAGCAGACGAACGTTCTGCGAGGCGTTGTACTTCGTCCGCTACAACAGCGAAGCCGCGGCCCGCGTCGCCGGCCATGGAGGCCTGGATCGCGGCGTTCAGGGCGAGGATGTTGGTCTGGTCAGCAATGTCGTTAATCAGGCTAACGATGTCACCGATCTCCTGGGACGATTCACCGAGGCGTTTGATTCGCTTCGAGGTGTCCTGGATCTGCTCACGGATGTTATCCATGCCGGTGATGGTGTTGTGCACCACTTCGTTGCCCTTGTTGGCGATGGCTACGGAACGTTCCGCTACCGCGGAGGACTCCGAGGCGTTCGCCGATACCTGGTCAATCGACACGGCCATTTCATTGATTGCCGCAGAAGCACCGGCAATTTCCTGGGCCTGGTGCTCGGAAGCCTCGGCCAGGTGCATCGCCGTGGCCTGGGTTTCCTGGGCAGCACCGGCTACCTGAACGGCGGTCATGTTGATGGTCGCCACCAGTTCACGCAGCTGGTCGATGGAGTAGTTGATCGAGTCGGCAATGGCACCCGTGAAGTCCTCGGTTACCGTCGCGGCTACCGTCAAGTCGCCGTCGGCGAGGTCGGCGATTTCGTCGAGCAGACGCAGAATCGCCGTCTGGTTACGCTCGTTCTTCTCCAGGTTTTCGGCCAGCCGGCGGTTGCTCTCACGCACCATGACGATACCGATCAGGATGATCGAGGCCAGCGCCAGCACGCCCAACAGGTAACCGGCCAGGGTGTTGATCGCCCGCGCATCGGCCAGGCTTTCAAAGCCATCAGCAAGGTCGGACGCTTTGTCCAGCAGGGTCTGCGAGACGGTAAAGATACCGTTCGCCGACTCACGAACCTGGAACAGTTCAGGCGAGGTTTCGAGAATTTCGTCCACCGAGCCCGATACGAACTCGAACAGCTCGGAGATTTCTGTCAGACGCTCCAGCGCTTCTTCGTCGGTAACCTGAGCGATCTCCATGGCAGCGTTGCCTTCGAGCATCGCAGCCAGCACCCGACCGAACAGGCTGGCGTCACGACCGAACATGTCGGCGGCCTGTACCGAATCCTCGTCACCGGCCAGAACCTTGTTTACCGAACCGAGAATTCGTTCAGCCAGCAGGGACTGACGCTGTGCCACGGCAACCTGAGCTGCCGGCGCGCCGCTTTCCAGCAGAATGTCGACGACTTCTTCGTACTCGACCTGCAACTGCGGGATGGTTTCGGCGAGCGTCGCAGCAACCTGGTGCAACGACAGAACGGTCTGTTCGCTGGCAAGAATGGCGTCGGTGTTCTGCCGCAAGCTGTCCCAGTCCTGCTGCACAACGGCAATCTGGGGTTGCACCGAGGCCGGTGCCGGCGGCAGGCTGCTTGCCGGGTTGCCGTCGGTCAGGTAACCCCAGCGCGTCTGAAAGTCATTGCGCGCATCGCGCAACAGGGCGAACGCCTCAGGCGTACCCGCAGCCGCTTCGGTGGAGTTCTTGGCGATACGCTGAGACAGCACGCGCAGCTCACCCGCGTGGCTGATGTATTCCGTATCGTAGTTGGACTGTGTGTTGATGTAGGCGAAGTTGGCGAACAACAGCACGATGGAAACGATGAGGACGATAAACAGCCCTGCAATCAACGAACTGCTGCGCGTACCCGCGAACATATTGCCTGCTTTTAATTTATTCATTAACTGGCCCCCGCCTGGACCGACCGCACTACGGTACCCATGTAACGCCAAAAGGCCGACAGTGCCGACCCAACCGAAAATCGTTTAATACGCCACGTCAAGAAATGCCGGATGCTGCGCCAACGCATGCGGACTAAAGACTAGCCAAGCCTGCTCGCGCTGGAAAAGGCCGTGTATGAACGGCTGGATGGACGCTTCGAGCGGCGGTAGCTGCTCGGAGAAGGTATCGACCACGAAGTGCTGCATACCGAAGACTTCATCGACCGTGAGCCCCGCGAATACTTCTTGGTGATCGACCACCAATACGCGCCGTTGCTTGCGCAGCGGCGATAGCTCGTTACCGAAAAAACCACACAGGTCCATCACCGGCAACAATCGCCCACGCACGTTGGCCACACCCTTGACCCAGCTCTTCACGCCAGGCAGCAAGGTGTAACGGGGCTCGTGCAAAACTTCACCGATCTCACCCATCGGTGCCACGAACAACCGCTCACCCATGCGAAAGCCTATACCACTCCAGGTCTGTACCGTCGCTTGTTGCGAAGGCAGACCAGCCGCCAGCGCCCGACAGCGCTGGTCGATTCCGAGGAGTAGCTGAAATGGCGTTTGTGTGTCCGACATGCCAAACATGGCCTTCTTGTTTTAATGAATAGCGGACCCGTCCGGCATCAACCGGCCAAAACCGCCTTCAAGGTCTTGAGCAGTGTCTCTTCATCGACCGGCTTGGTCAGATAATCCTTGGCACCCTGCCGCTTACCCCAAACCTTATCGGTTTCCTGGTCCTTGGTGGTGACGATAATCACCGGGATGTGACTGGTGTCGGCATCTTTGGTCAATTGACGGGTCGCCTGGAAGCCATTGAGGCCCGGCATGACGATATCCATCAGCACGGCATCAGGTTTTTCCTGACGGGCCAGGGCCACGCCATCAGCACCGTTCTCAGCCTTGAGCACCTGATGACCATGCTTTTCCAGCATGGCCGTGAGCTTGTACATCTCGGTCGGCGAGTCATCAACAATCAGAATTCGAGCCATGGTGTTTCCCAATACGTGAAAAGACGCGAGCCAACGCTCACGTCAGGATGCCTGCTCCACCGGAACGAAGTCAGGGACGTGGGCCTTGATCGCCCCGAGCAGCTCTTCCTTGCTGAAGGGCTTGGTCAAGTACTGATCGGAGCCCACGATGCGCCCCTTGGCCTTGTCGAACAGGCCGTCCTTGGAGGACAGCATGATCACCGGGGTGGACTTGAAAGCACTGTTGTTCTTGATCAGCGCACAGGTCTGATAGCCGTCCAGACGCGGCATCATGATGTCGACGAAAATGATGTTGGGGTGGGTGTCGGCGATCTTTGCCAAGGCATCGAAACCGTCCACCGCAGTGATCACATCACAACCCACCTTCTTCAGCAGGGTTTCGGCGGTACGACGAATCGTTTTCGAATCGTCGATAACCATCACCCTCAAACCCTCGGAATGCTGTTCCATGTTTGCCCTACCATTGCCTCGGTGAGTCGTTGTTTTTTCGTTATCCAGTGCGCCTGAGGCCTTGCCACCGACGGGCTGCAACCCGATCGTCGGGCCTTTTTAGCACACTCTACCTATGCAAGCTATAAGCCGCTCAGGGCTAGGGTTTTTTCCTTGACCCCCCGCCCCGGCAGCGCCACCCTGACGCTTTGCAATCGCCCGGCACCCTTGAAAAACGGCGCCTTCAACCGGAGAAATACCCCATGAGCGTTCGCCTCGGCATTGTCATGGACCCCATTGCCCAGATCGCCTTCAAGAAAGACAGCTCGCTGGCCATGCTGCTGGCCGCCCAAGCGCGGGGCTGGTCCCTCTTCTATATGGAGCAAAAGGATCTCTACCAGAGCAAGGGCCAGGCCCGTGCACGCATGAGCCCGCTGACCGTACACCACAACCCAGAGCACTGGTTCGACCTGGAGGCCGAGCAAGACCTGCCACTGCAGGAACTGGATGTGATCCTGATGCGCAAGGACCCACCCTTCGACAACGAGTTCGTCTACTCGACCTACCTGCTGGAGCAGGCGGAAGAAGCCGGCGTACTGGTGGTCAATCGCCCGCAAAGCCTGCGCGACTGCAATGAAAAGTTCTTCGCCACGCGTTTTCCGCAATTCACACCGCCCACCCTGGTGAGCCGCCGTGCCGACATTCTGCGCGAGTTTGCCCGCGAGCACCGTGACATCATTCTCAAACCCCTGGATGGTATGGGCGGTTCGATGATTTTTCGTCACCGCGAAGGTGACCCCAACCTGTCGGTCATCCTCGAGGCCCTGACCGAGCATGGCAGCCAGCAAATCATGGCGCAGGGCTATCTGCCCGGCATCAAGGATGGCGACAAGCGCATCCTGATGATAGACGGTGAACCGGTACCTTACTGCCTGGCGCGCATTCCGGCCGCTGGCGAGACACGCGGCAACCTCGCCGCCGGCGGACGCGGCGAAGCTCGACCGCTGAGCGCTCGTGATCGCGAAATTGCCGAAGCCATCGGCCCAAGCCTGCGCGAGCGCGGCCTGCTGTTCGTCGGCCTCGACGTGATTGGCGAGCACCTGACTGAAATCAACGTGACCAGCCCGACCTGCATTCGCGAGATCGATGCGGCCTATGACACACGCATCGGCGAACGCCTGATGGATTGCATTGCCGAGAAGCTCGCAGCGCGCAGTGCTTCATAGACTTTTAAGCCTACCCTCGGCAGACTGCGCGGCAACCTGAGCGGACCCACAACGCGATGAACGCAGCTGCCGACCTCACCGATTCCCAGCCCGCCGGCGTACGCCCGGCGGATCGCCTGGGCTTTACCCTGTTTCTCGCCGCCGTGCTGCATGCAGCGCTGATCCTCGGTGTCGGCTTTTCCCTGGCCGACCCCAGCCAGGTCAGCAAAACCCTGGAAATCACCCTGTCGACATTCAAGAGCGAGCAAGCGCCCAAAGACGCCGACTTTCTCGCCCAGGACAACCAGCAGGGCAGCGGCACCCTGGAACACAAGGCCGCACCGACCACGACCGAGCAGGCACCCTTCCAGGACACTCAGGTCAACCGCGTGACACCGCCCGCCGCACCGCAGCCACCGGCCGCTCGTCAGGAAGCGCCAAAAGCCGCGGTCGCCACGCGCAGCCCGCAAGCGCAGAAAACTCCAGTCAAGCGTGAAGAAGCACCGCCTGCCCCGCCAACGCGCGAGGCACCAGTATTCGACGCCGCGCAATTGTCGTCGGAAATCGCCAGCCTGGAAGCCGAACTGGCCCAGGACATCCAGCAATACGCGAAAAGGCCGAAGATCCACCGCCTCAACGCAGCGTCGACCATGCGCGACAAGGGCGCCTGGTACAAGGATGAGTGGCGCAAGAAGGTCGAGCGCATCGGTAACCTCAACTACCCGGATGCCGCCCGGCGCCAGCAGATTTACGGCAGCCTGCGCCTATTGGTATCGATCAACCGCGACGGCACGCTGTTTGAAGTACTGGTCCTGGAATCATCCGGCCAGCCGCTGCTGGACCAGGCCGCCCTGCGCATCGTCCGCCTGGCCGCCCCCTTCGCCCCGTTCACCGGCGACCTGGCCGACATCGATCGCCTGGAAATCATCCGCACCTGGCGCTTCGAACGTGGCGATCGACTGTCGAGCAATTAGCGACAACGGCACTGGGCCTACGTAGGGATGGCTTGTAGCCTGAGGCTTGCCGCTTCAAACTAGCGGCCATGAAGAACTCAGCGCCCACCTTCCTCAAGCATCATTTCCTGATTGCCATGCCGCACATGGTCGATCCGCATTTCGCGCAAACCGTCACCTACCTGATCGAGCATAACGATCAGGGCGCGATGGGCCTGGTGATCAACAAACCCAATGGGCTGACCCTGGCCGACGTCCTCGAGCAACTACGCCCCGACGATGCCGCGCCGATGCTCTGCCACAGCTTGCCGATCTTTGCCGGCGGCCCGGTGCAGACCGACCGCGGCTTTGTCCTGCACCCCACTGGTCCGCAGTTCCAGGCCACCCTGGAGTTGGGCGAGCTGGGCTTGTCGACATCCCAGGACGTGCTCTTCGCCATTGCTGACGGCAGTGGCCCCGAGCGCTATCTGATTGCCCTCGGCTACGCCGGCTGGGACGCTGGCCAACTGGAGGCAGAGCTGGCCGACAACGCCTGGCTAACCTGCCCGGCCGACCCGGCGATTCTCTTCGAGACCCCCTTCGATCAGCGCCTGGACGCTGCTGCTGCGCGCCTGGGTGTCACCCTCGCGCTGCTCACCTCCCAGGCCGGACACGCCTGATGCCCGCACAATCAGGAGCTTCTACATGAGCACCGCGACCGCTAAACCGCTGCGCCTGTTGCTCGGCTTCGACTACGGCACCAAACAGATCGGTGTCGCCGTCGGCCAGGTGATCACCGGTCAGGCGCGCGAACTGTGCATCCTCAAGGCGCAAAATGGCGTGCCCGACTGGCAGAAAGTCGAAGCCCTGCTCAAGGAGTGGCAGCCGGACGCCATCGTCGTTGGCCTGCCGCTGAATATGGACGGCACAAAAAGCGAGATGAGCGAGCGCGCCGAGAAATTCGCTCGGCGCCTCAACGGCCGCTTCAACCTGCCCGTGCACACCCACGACGAACGCCTGACCACCTATGAAGCCAAGGGCCAGCGCCTGCAGCAAGGGCAGAACAGCGGCTACCGCGAACGCCCGGTCGATGCCCTGGCCGCCGCCCTGTTGCTGGAAGGCTGGCTCAACGATCATCCGCACTAGCCTTTATTCGCGATGGCAGCGCGAATTTCGCGAATAAATCGCGCCTACATGGATGCAACAGCTAGCTCAGGCATAGCCTTTTCACTATTCCACCTCAACCACCTGCAAAGGCTCGAGCGCTGCGCGCAACAGCGCCGGGATCGGTACGGGTCGGTTGCTCTGGCGATCGACGAAGACATGCACGAAACGCCCTGCCGCGCAGGCCTGCTCCTCTGCCGCCTTGAACACCGCTAATTCGTATTGCACCGAACTGTTACCCAGCTTGCCGACACGCAGACCGACCTCGATCCGCTCGGGAAAGGCGATGGAGGCGAAGTAGTCACAACTGGAGCTGACCACGAAGCCCACCACCGCGCCCTCGTGGATATCCAGGCCACCGACCTCGATCAGGTAGGCGTTCACCGCACTGTCGAAATAGCTGTAGTAAGTGACGTTGTTGACGTGGCCGTAGACATCGTTGTCATGCCAGCGCGTGGTGATCGGCTGGAAGTGGCGGTAGTCGCTACGCAAGTGTTGGGGTTGGCTCATGCAGGGTCCTTGGGTTGGCATCGCGGCTAAAGCCCCTCCCACATATCTGGGGCCTTTGTGGGAGGGGCTTTAGCCGCGACCGTATTCAATAGGCGGCCTGGTAAATAGCCAGCGCCTGCTGCTCGTTGATCGTGCGCGGATTATTCACCAGCAGACGCTGCTGCAGCATGGCGTCGGCCGCCAGGGTCGGCAACATCGCCTCACTCACCCCGGCATCGCGCAGGCGCGTGGGCAGGCCGCTGCGCACGCTGAAATCGGCCAATGCCTGCAAAAACTGCTCGGTGCGTTCCAACTCGCTACCGGCACACAGCGAGTCGCCCAGCACCAGCGGCGCCAACTCGGCATACAGCGGCGCGGCCACCGAAGCGTTGAAGCCCAACACATGGGGCAGCACCAGGGCGTTGCTCAGCCCATGGGGAATATGGAAATGCCCACCCAGCGGGTAGGCCAGCGCATGCACCGCGGCCACAGGTGCATTGGCGAACGCCTGGCCGGCCAGGCAGGCGCCGAGCAGCATGGCCTGGCGTGCCTCACGGTTGCCGCCGTTGTGCACGGCTTCGTCGAGATTGGCCGCCAGCAGGCGCAGCGCTTCGCGCGCCAGCAGGTCGGACAGCGGGTTCTTTTTCAGCGCACTGGTGTAGGCCTCGATGGCATGGACCATGGCGTCGATGCCGGTGGCCGCAGTGACTGCGGGTGGCAGGCCGAGGGTCAGGTCGGCGTCGAGCAGGGCCAGGTCCGGCAGCAGCAGCGGCGAGACCACGCCCATCTTGGTCGTTTCGCCGGTGGTGATGATGGCAATCGGCGTCACCTCCGAGCCGGTGCCCGCGGTGGTCGGCACCTGGATCAGCGGCAAGCGCCGCCCGCGCGCATTGCCCACGCCATAGGTCTCGCTCAACGTCTGCTTGCACTGCGGATGAGCCAGCAGCGCCACCAGCTTGGCCACGTCCATCGAGCTGCCGCCGCCAAAGCCAACTACCAGTTCGGCGCCCAGGGCACGGGCCTGCTCAACGGCCGCCAGGACAATAGCCTCGGGTGGGTCGGCCAGCACCTGATCGAACACCTCAACGCCGATGCCGGCAGCAGCAAAGCCTGGCAGCAGCGGCGCGAGCAAGCCGAGGCGAGTAATGCCGGGGTCGGTAACGATCAACACGCGCTGCGCACCGCGCTCACGGCATAACTCGGCTAGACGCAGGCTGGCGCCAGACTCGCAGAGGATCTGCGCGGTGGTGGCAAAGCTGAAGGGATGCATGCAGTGCTCCTCTTGTTGTTTGGCATAATTCGGTGCGCACAGCGCACCCTACAGGGTTATGCGCAGGGTGCGCTGTGCGCACCAATGGCCCGCGGCTAAAACGCGAAACTCCCTTCCGGCATTGCCATCAGGCAATCCGCCCCGCCCAGCAGTGCTTCGCGGTGACCACTGGCACGCGGTAGCACACGGCGTAGGTAGAAATCGGCGCTCTGCAGCTTGGCCTGGTAGAACCCCGCCTCAGCACTGCCCGCCTCCAGCGCATCCTGCGCCCGTGCGGCAGCCTGCAGCCAAAAGCCGGCGAGCAGCACATAGGCCGAGTACTGCAGAAAGTCCACCGAGGTGGCACCGATCTCCTGCGGGTCGCGCTGGCACACACTCAGCACCTCGGCACTCAGCTCGCGCCACTCACCCAGACGGCTCTGTACCACGGCCGCCATCTGCGCCAGTGTCGGGCGTGTGGCCTGGGCATCGCACAGCTCACTGAGCTCGGCCTGCAGCGCCGACAACTCGGCGCCGCCATCACCCAGTACCTTGCGACGAATATAGTCCAGCGCCTGGATGCCGTTAGTACCCTCGTAGAGCTGGGTGATGCGGCTGTCGCGCATCAGTTGCTCCATGCCCCACTCGCGGATAAAACCGTGGCCGCCGTAGACCTGTACGCCATGGCTGGCCACTTCCTGGCCCATGTCGGTGAAGAACGCCTTGACGATCGGGATCAGCAGCGCCGCGCGCTTGCCGGCCGCCTTGCGCGCCTCAGTCGTCTCGGCGCCGTGCTCCAGATCGAGCTGGCGCGCAGTGTAGGCGGCGAGCATGCGGCAGCCTTCGGCCAGGGTCTTCTGGGTCAACAGCATGCGCCGCACGTCCGGGTGCACGATAATCGGATCAGCCGCCTTGTCCGGCGCCTGCACCCCGGCCAGGCCCCGTGACTGCAGGCGCTCACGGGCATAGCGCAGCGCGCCCTGGAAGGCCGCCTCGGCGATACCGAGGCCCTGCAGACCAACCTGAAAGCGCGCGTCGTTCATCATGGTGAACATGCAGGCCAGGCCCTGGTTGGCCTCGCCCACCAGCCAGGCGCTGGCTCCGTCGAAGTTCATCACGCAGGTGGCGGCGCCTTTGATGCCCATTTTGTGTTCGAGGGCGCCACAGCTCAGCGTATTGCGCACGCCCAGGCCGCCGTCGGCGCTAACGATAAACTTCGGCACCAGCAGCAGCGAGATGCCCTTCACCCCGGCCGGCGCATCCGGCAGGCGCGCCAGCACCAGATGGATGATGTTCTCGGACAAGTCCTGCTCACCGCCGCTGATAAAGATCTTGCTGCCCGTGACCTTGAAGCTGCCGTCCGCCTGCGGCTCGGCGCGGGTGCGCAACAGGGCCAGGTCGGTGCCGGCCTGGGGTTCGGTCAGGCACATGGTGCCGGCCCACTGGCCACTGACCAGTTTCGCCAGGTAGCTCTGCTTGAGCGTGTCGCTGCCGTGCTTGTGCAACGCCAGCACGGCGCCTTCGGTCAGCCCGGAGTACACGCGGAAGGACAGCGATGCGCCCATCAGCATCTCGTGGAAGGCAAAGGCCACCAACTGCGGGAAGCCCTGGCCGCCAAACGCCACCGGCCCGGTCATGCTCGCCCAGCCGTTGTCCACGTATTGCCGATAGGCGTCGGCAAACCCCGTTGGCGTCCTGACCTGGCCGTCCTGCAGTTGGCAGCCCTGCTCATCGCTGTTGCGATTGAGCGGGGCGATCTCGCCGGCTGCAAAGGCCGCGGCCTCCTCCAGCACACCGTCGATCAGTTCGCGGTCCAGGCCATTGCCTAAACGCTCGCAGTGAGCGGTGGCATCGAACAGTTCGTGCAACACAAAACGCATATCACGCAGCGGCGCCTGGTAGCTCATGCCCGGCCCTCCTGCACGTCGGCGAATCGTTTGCCAGCCGCTGCCAGGCGATCGATAAGCTCTGCTGGCTGCCAGTGGCTGCCCAAGCGCTCGCGCAGGTGCAGCAGGCGCTGGCGGATGGCGCCAACACCCTCGCCGTCAGCCCAGGCCATCGGCCCGCCACGCTCGGCGGGAAAACCGTAACCGTTGAGGTAGACCAGATCGATGTCGTGGCTGTTGGCGGCGATCTGCTCTTCAAGAATCTTCGCGCCCTCGTTGACCAGCGCCAGCAGGCAGCGCTCGAGGATTTCCTCGCGGCCGATCTCTCGGCGGACGAAGCCCAGGCGCTCGGACTCGGCCAGCACCAGGGCGTCTACCTCGGGGTCATGCTCGGCCTGGCGGCTGCCGGGGGCATACAGGTAGTAGCCCTTGCCGCTCTTCTGGCCAAAGCGGCCCTGCTCGCACAGGCGGTTGTCCACCTGCACGGCCACATCGTCCTGGCCCTGCCCAGCCAGCTCGCGGGCGCGCCATTCGAGGTCGATACCGACCACGTCGTACATACGGAACGGCCCCATGGCAAAGCCGAAGCCCTGCAGCGCGGCGTCGACCTGATGCGCCCAGGCACCTTCGAGCAGCAGCATGCGCGCCTCGCGCACATAGGTGTGCAGCATGCGGTTGCCGATAAAGCCATGGCAGTTGCCAGCCACCACCGCCACCTTGCCCATGCGCACGCCCAGCTCCTGGGCGGCCTCCAGCACCGCCGGGGCAGCCTTGGCGCCGCGCACGATCTCCAGCAGTTTCATGATGTGCGCCGGACTGAAGAAATGCAGGCCCAGCACCGCCTCAGGACGCGAGGTGACGGCGGCGATGGCGTCGATATCCAGCGCCGAGGTGTTGCTGGCGAGGATCGCGCCGGGCTTTATCAGCCCATCCAGCTCACGAAAGATCTGCTGCTTGAGGGCGAGGTTCTCGTACACCGCCTCGATCACCAGGTCGGCCTCGGCCAGCGCCGGGTAACCGTCCGCCGCCTCGACTCGAGCCCGCCGCGCCGCCGCCTCGGCCGCATCGATACGACCCTTGGCGACATTCTGCGCCCAGGTCTGCTCGGCCATCTCGAGGCCTGCTTCGACCATCTGCGGGTTGTTATCCAGCCAGAGCACGCGCAGGCCGGCGTTGGCCAGGCTGATGACGATGCCGCGGCCCATGGTGCCGGCGCCGATGACGGCGGCGCAGCGAAGCGGCGAGACGATGTTGTTCATTGTTGTTCCTCTCGTGCACGAACAGAAAAGTTTGGGTCACGATAAGCAAGCGACTACTATTTTTGAAATTTAGTCTTGTGATACGACATATTCAGCCTATGAATTTCTCCAACTTCGACCTCAACCTGCTGCGCGTACTCGATGCCCTGCTGCGTGAGCAGAACGTCTCGCGCGCGGCCGAACGCCTGGCGCTGAGCCAGCCGGCGGTGAGCAATGCGCTCAATCGCTTGCGCCAACTGCTCGATGACCCGTTGTTGGTGCGCGTCGGCCGGCGTATGCAGCCCACCCCGCGCGCGTTGGCCCTGGAGGCGCCAATCCGCAACGCATTACGCCAGTTGCAACAGAGCCTCAGTGCGGGAGAGGTGTTCGAGCCCGGCGAGAGCCGCCAGCGCTTTAGCATCGCCGTCACCGACTACGTTGAGCTGGTGTGCATGCCGCGCTTGCTTGAGCGCCTGAGCAGGCGCGCGCCAGGGATCGGCATTGATATTCGCCACCTCAGCCCAGGCCTGCCAATGGATGCCCTGGACAAGGGCGAGTTGGATCTGGTGCTGGGCCGCTTCGATGAAATCCCTGCACGCTTCGCCCGCCAGCATTGGATGAGCGAAACCCTCAAGCTGGCGCTGCGTCGCGAGCATCCACAGTTGCAGGCACAGCCGGACCTGGCGGCCTTCCTGCGCCTGCGTCATCTGTGGGTACACGGCGGCCAGACCCGCGGCATGGTCGACCAGTGGCTGGGGGAACAGGGGTTGTCGCGGCAGATTCTCTACACCACACCAAACTACTTGCAGGCGGCCCATATAGTTGCCGGCAGCGAACTGGCGGCGGTGCTACCCACCGCCCTGGCCAACCACTTCGCCGCGCTACTGCCACTGCAATTGTTCGACCTGCCCTTTGCCCTAGGCCCGTTTCACCTGGAAATCGTCAGCCTGGCCCAGCGCGGACGCGATGCAGCGCTGCAGTGGCTGATCGAAGAGATAGTGGCGGTGGCTGGATAGGGTCGTGACACGAATCAAATGTCGCTCTCTGTAGGAGCGAATTTATTCGCGATAATCCTTGAAGGCGCTGAAAGCATCGCTGCTAAAGCAGAACGCCGCCCGGCCCCACCCATGCAGTTCTGAATTTACCGACATTTGATTTTTGTCGTGACACTAGCGCCCGTGGGCCTGAGCCCCGAGGGCGGCGGCCTCGACTCGTACAAAAGTCGAGTCACCGCAGGCAGTCATAACGCCGCCGGCGTACAACTCGCAGATCACCCGGCTTTTGCGCGCGACCTCGCCTTCTACCCAGGCCCGCAGTTGCAGCGGCACACCCATGGGCGTCGGTTTGATAAAGCGGATGCCCAGGTGCCCGGTAACGCACTCAATGCGCGGCAGGCTCTCAAGCCCGCGCTGTTCGGCGCGGTAGTGAAAGGCCATGGCAGTCCAGTTGGAATGGCAGTCGACCAGCATGGCGATCAGGCCGCCATAAACCAGCTCGGGCCAGCCGCAGTAGCGGGCGTCCGGCTGGTACTCGGAAATGACATGGGCCTGTTCGGCATCCCAGTGGCTTTTCAGGTGCAGGCCGTGGGGGTTGCTGCTGCCACAGCCGTAGCAGACCCCGTCTGGCGCGGCCTGGTCCTGCAGAGAAAGGTCGGTCATCAGGCATAGTCCAAAGAGTGGTCCCACCGAGTCTGCCACAATGGCTGCGCTCGGCGGGACTAGCAACTCCCGTAGAAGCGTCGCCCCGGCGCGAGCGTTTGGACTTTCCTGCGGTATCGCTGGATGGCCACTATTCGCCGCGAGGCGCGGCTCCTACGAGAAGCATCAATGCCGCACCTAGGCGTCTGTTGACGTTTCGTTCGCAACAACGCGGCTGACGACGAAAACGCTAACAGCCCCTAATCACAGCGAAGCAGGCTCACTCCTTGCCGAGGGCCTCCTGGCGGGCGAGAAACTCCTCCTGTAACAGAGCATCCTTGACCTGCTCAGGCGACTCTTCGAGCAGCGGATCGTTCAGCTCACCGGCGGACAGCACCTTGGCGTCGAGTTTACCCATCAGGTGCTCAAGGGCGTGGCGCATCTTCTCAGCGGCACCGTCCACCGCCTGGTCGAGTGAGGCCGCCTTATGGGTTACCGACAGCGGCTGATGCCCTTTGGGCCGCGCTTCGATCTGGCAACGCTTGTCGTCGTCTCCGGCCTTGGCGCCGTTCTCGTCGCTGACATGCACTTCAACACGGGTCAGCAAATCATCGAAACGCTCCAGGCGCTCGCCGACGCTAGCCTCGATCCAGGCCTGAAGACGGGCGCTGCCCTCGATGTGGTTGCTGTTGACGTGAATCTGCATGGTATTCCTCACTTGCATAGGGTGTAGTCATTCGAGGCGCCAATACGCGGGAGGTTCAGCATGTCCTGTGATTCAACGCCAATCACAGCATCCGCGGACGCCAGCGGTGCTTGCGCGTTACCCAGCCTCGACATACCGCGCAGCTTTGCGCCAGAGCGCTGAGCCAGTAAGCTGCGCCCATGAGTACAGCCCCCTACCTGCAATCGCCCGCTGCGACCGCCTCGCACACCGAGGCACGTCTGCGTATCGGCGGTGACTGGACCCTGGCTCATTACGCCCAGCTGCTGCCCCAGGTCGATGCCCTGCGCAGCCAGCTCGACGCCGAAGTGCGTGTCGACCTCAGCGACCTCGGCGCCCTCGATACGGCGGGCGCGGCCTTGCTGGTGGAGTTATTGGGCGCCGGGCGCCTGGCCGAGCTCGCCGCTGACGCGCCGGACCTGTCCCGTGAGCGCCGCGCGCTGCTGCAGACCATCGGTCAGGCCATGGCCGACAACGAGGCGCCAGCGCATGCGAAAGCCGGCAGCGCCCTCGGGGATGTATTCGCGCACATCGGCGAGGCCACCCTGACGATCTGGCAACACCTGGTGGCGTTGCTCGGTTTTATCGGCCTGACCCTGAGTACCCTGGTCAGCGTGCTGCTGCGGCCCAAACGCTGGCGCCTCACCGCCCTGGCCGCACACCTGGAGCAAACCGGCCTCAACGCCGTGCCCATCGTGGCCCTGCTGACCTTTCTGGTCGGCGCTGTGGTGGCCTTTCTCGGTGCGACCGTACTCGCCGACTTCGGCGCCAGCATTTACACCGTCGACCTGGTGGCCTTCTCGTTTTTGCGCGAATTCGGCGTGCTGCTCACGGCCATCCTCATGGCCGGGCGCACCGCCAGCGCCTTCACTGCGCAGATCGGTTCGATGAAGGCCAACGAAGAGATCGACGCGATCCGCACCCTGGGCCTGAGCCCCATCGAGTTGCTGGTCCTGCCGCGGGTGTTCGCCCTGCTCCTGGCCCTGCCAATGCTGACCTTCGTCGCCATGCTCAGCGGTATTTTCGGCGGTGCGGTGGTCTGCGCCCTGACCCTGGATATTCCGCTGGTGCGCTTCCTGGCCATCCTGCAGGAGGACATCGGCCTCAACCACTTCCTGGTCGGCATGCTCAAAGCACCGATCTTCGCCTTTCTGATCGCCGTGATCGGCTGCCTGGAAGGCTTCAAGGTCAGCGGCAGCGCGCAGTCGGTGGGTGAGCACACCACCTCGGCGGTGGTGCAGTCGATTTTCGTGGTGATCCTGCTCGACGCCATCGCCGCGCTGTTCTTGATGGAGATGGGCTGGTGAGCGGCGAAGCGATCATCGAAGTGCGCGACCTGGGCAATCGCTTCGGCGCCCAGGTGGTGCACGAGCACCTCAACCTGGACCTGTATCGCGGTGAAGTACTGGGCGTGGTCGGCGGTTCGGGCACCGGCAAGTCGGTGCTGCTGCGCAGCATCGTCGGCCTGCGCGAGCCCAGCGCCGGACGCATCACAGTGTTCGGCGAAGACCTGTTGAGCCTGTCGGGCGAGCGTCGCTCACTACTGGAACGACGCTTCGGCGTGCTCTACCAGCGCGGTGCGCTGTTCTCCTCGCTTACGGTGCTGGAGAACATCGCCCTGCCGCTGATCGAGCACGCCAAACTCAGCCGTGAGGCCGCCGAGCGCCTGGCGCGGGTCAAGGTCGCCCTGGTCGGTCTGCCGAGCAACGCCGGCGATAAATACCCCACCGAATTGTCCGGTGGCATGGTCAAACGGGCTGCCCTGGCGCGCGCCCTGGCGCTGGAGCCGGACATTCTGTTTCTTGACGAACCCACCGCCGGCCTCGACCCAATTGGCGCGGCGGCCTTCGACCAGTTGATCGGCACCCTGCGCGACGCCCTCGGTCTGAGCGTGTTCCTGGTCACCCACGACCTCGACACCCTCTACAGCCTGTGCGACCGCGTTGCCGTGTTGGCGCGCAAGCAGGTGCTGGTCGCCGACCGCCTCGACGTGGTGGCCGACACCGACGATGCCTGGATTCGCGAATACTTTCATGGCCCGCGCGGACGCGCCGCCACACAGGCCGCCACAGGCGTGCCAGGGAGCAGCTGATGGAAACCCGAGCCCACCATGTTCTGATCGGCTTGTTCACCGTGCTGGTGGCCGCGGCCGCGCTGCTGTTTGGCCTGTGGCTGAGCCATTCGGGCAGCGACAGCGACTTCACCGACTACGAGGTGGTGTTCAACGACAACGTCAGCGGTCTATCCCAGGGCAGTGCGGTGCAGTACAGCGGGATCAAGATCGGCGAAGTGATCGCCCTCGGCCTCGACCCGCAAGACCCACGCACCGTGCGCGCGCGCGTCCGCATCACCGGGCAGACGCCGATCAAGCAGGACACCCGGGCGCGCCTGGCGGTCACCAATATCACCGGCGCCGCCGTCATCCAGATGGAGGGTGGCACCCCGGAGAGCCCGAACCTGACCAGCGAAAATGGCGAACCGCCGATCATCATCGCCGACCGCTCGCCATTCTCCCGGCTGATGGCCGGCGGCGAAGACCTGATGATCAGCATCACTCGCCTGCTCGACCGCGCCAACCAGATGTTCTCGCGCGAGAACAGCCAGCGCGTCAGCCAGACCCTCGACCATCTGGAGAAGATCACCGGCGCCGTGGCCGAGCAGCGCGACGAGCTGGCTCAGGCCCTGCAGCAGATCAGCCAGCTCAGCCGCGAGGCCAGCCAGGCGATGCGCAGCGCCAACCAGTTGCTCGACGGCGAAGGCCGCGAAGCCTTCGCCAGCGCGCGCCAGTTGATGACCTCGCTGGAGCGCAGCAGCACGCAGATCGAGCGCCTGCTGGCCGACAACCGCGACGCCGTCGACGGCGGCCTGCAGAGCTTTGCCGAGATCGGCCCGGCGATCACCGAACTGCGCGACACCCTGGGCTCGCTGCGCAACTTTTCCCGGCGACTGGAAGAAGACCCGGCGGGCTACCTGCTGCGCAGCGACAGCATCAAGGAGTTCCAACCATGAATCGTATCGCCGCCCTGACAGCGCTGGCCCTGAGCGCCCTGCTCGGCGCCTGCTCGGTGCTGCCCAAGAGTGAACCGCTGACCTACTACCTGCTGCCGGCAAGCCCCACGGTCAATCAGGCAGCTGCCGGCCAGGTGGCCTGGAGCCTGCGTGTGGACAAGCCCTACAGCAACCAGTTGCTCGACAGCCCGCGCATCGCCGTGCTGCCGGGCGGCGCCCAGGTCGCGGCCTACCAGGGCGCGCGCTGGAGCGACCGCGCACCGATCCTGTTGCGTGATCGGCTGGTCGACGCCATCCGTAGCGACGGCCGAGTAGCGGCGGTGAGCAGCGACGACGCCCGGCTGGCCGCCGACCTGGTCCTGAGCAGTGACCTGCGCGCCTTCCAGAGCGAGTACCACGCTGGCCAACCGGCGGTGCATATCGTGCTGGAAGCGCGCCTGGTCCAGGCCAGTAGCCAGCAGATTGTCGCCAGCCAACGCTTCGAGGTGCGTCAGCCGACGGCAGATCCATCGGTCGACGCGGTTGTGGCGGCCTTCGGCCAGGCCGGCGATCGCCTGGCCAGCGAGCTGATTGCCTGGACGCTGGGCGAAGGACAGCGCAGCCAGTAGGGTGCGCATTGGTGCGCGCATCGCGCCCTACTTGTCCAGCCAGGCGCGTACGTCGGCGTAGGGATAATCTTCCAGTACGGCGAAACCTGGCAGTTGCCGCGCCTTGAGCTTGGTCAGTAGCGGCGTGGTGACACCGCAGAGAAAGCGCGTCATGCACTCACTGCTCGGTGCCTGAGCACAGTGCTGCATATGCCGCTCGGCCAAGGCCGCGCACAGCGCCTCGGGGTCGCGTGCGCTCAGCGGCGGCAAATCCGGCGGCGCGGGCAATCTGGCAACGCGCCCCTGGCACACCGAGCAATGCCCACAACGCTCGGGCGCCTGCTTGTCGCCAAAGTACAGCGCCAGGCGCCGGCTCAGGCATTCGCGACTCTCGAACAGCCCGAGCAGGGCCTGGATGCGGGTGATCTCGCTGGCCTCATGGGCACGAAAGTGCGCATGCAGCTCCTCGGCCAGGGCGGCGGGATCGAAACGGCCATCGAGCAGCGCGTAGACCTCGGTCATCTGCTTGCTTTCCAGCTCGATCCAGCCGCGCTCCTGAAAGAAGTCCAACGCCTTGATCACCCGGCCGCGCTCGGCCTGGTGCTGGCTGTACAGCGTCTCGAAATCCAGCGTGCACCAGGTCCGTGCCCGCGCCGAGGTGCTGGCGATGGCCTCGACGAACTGCCGCCGCTCGCCCTCGAACTTATCCAGCAACGCCTGTGGCTCGATCAGGTACTTGAAGCGGTACTCGGCAAAGTAGGCGTAACGCGGGGCGATGATGCCACGCAGTTCCAGCTGCACCAGCAGGGTCTTGAGCGGTAACTGGCGGATATTGCTCTGCTCGGAGAGTTGGTTGAGCATCAGCTCCCACTCGCCGTTGTGACTGCTGTTGAGCAGCTCATCGAGCACACAGCGAATGCCATCCAGCTCCGGCGTATCGCCGTAGACGAAGTTTTCCAGCACGTTGAGGCTGTCGCGGTTGGCCAGCACCAGGCAATCCGAGGGTTGACCATCGCGGCCGGCGCGGCCGATCTCCTGGCTGTAGTTCTCGATGGATTTCGGCAGGTCGAAGTGCACGACGTTGCGGATGTCGCTCTTGTCGATGCCCATACCGAAGGCGATGGTGGCAACGATGCAGTTGACCTGCCCGGCCATAAACTGGCGCTGGATCGCCTCGCGTGCTTCGTGGGCCATGCCGGCGTGGTAGGCACTGGCGGCAAACCCCTGCTGGCTGAGGCGCTCGGCCACCTGCTCGGCGGTCTTCTGCTGGGTGACGTAGACGATGCTCGGTTGCCCGGCCTTGGCCAGCAACCACTGCTCCAGGCGGCGCTGCTTGTCACGCCCGCTGACCGGCTCCACCAGCAGGTTGAGGTTGGGTCGGTAGAAACCGGTGGTGACCACGTCTGCAGCGGCAATGGCGAACTTCTGCTGCATATCGGCCACCACCTGCGGCGTCGCCGTGGCAGTGAGCAACAGTACCTGGGGGATGTTGAACTGACGTTGATAGTCCGGCAGCTTGAGGTAGTCCGGGCGGAAGTTATGGCCCCACTCGGAGATGCAGTGCGCCTCGTCGATCACCAGCAGGGAGATCGGTACCTGGGCGATAAAGGTGCGGAAGCGTTCGTTCTTCAGACGCTCGACCGAGATCATCAGAATCTTCAGCTCGCCGGCCTTGGCGCTGGCCATCACCGCGCTGGCGTCCTCGCGGCTTTGCGCCGAGTCGATACTGGCGGCGCTGATACCGCGGGCGTGCAGAAACGCCAGCTGGTCCTGCATCAGCGCCAGCAAGGGCGAGATCACCAGGGTCAGGTGCGGCAGGTGCAGCGCAGGCAGCTGGTAGCACAGCGACTTGCCCGAACCGGTGGGGAAGATTGCCGCGGCCGAACGCCCGGCCATAACAGCGCTGACCACGGCATCCTGCCCGGGGCGCAATTGGGTGAAGCCGAAAACCTCGGCGAGGCTCTGCTGGATCATGGCTCAGTCCTTTGGGTCGATGAGAGCGAGACCCTCAGTGTAAACGCCTGAGGATAAAAGATACTGCTGTCGTCCCTCACGCTCGCCGGGCCACACGCCAGTAAAGCGCCCAACGTGCTACCAGGGCACTGGGCTTTTCTGCGTACAGGCGGCGGCCCAGGTCAAGCGCCTCGTGGTGCAGCACGACACGCCGATGGCTGATGCCCTCGGCAATACTGGCACGCATCAACACATCGCCAAACAGCTCGGGCTGCTCGGCCAACAGCGTTTGCATCACGCTCAGGTCCTGGTAGTCACCCAGCTTTTCCGCCAGCAGGCTGAGCGAGGCATGCCAACTGTTGCAGTGCTGCGGCCAGGCCTGGTGCAGCAAACGCGCATGGTAGCCGTGGTCCTTCACCCGCTTGCGCCAGTCGTGCAAGGCCTCATCGCCAGGCTCGCAGCGCACCCTGCGCAGGGCCGCCCGGCCTGCGCGGTAGCTGCGCAGCAACCCCTCCTCGAACAGGCTGAAACCCTTGCCCTTGATCCGCCACTCGGCGACCTCGGTGGCGGTCTGCTGCAGCGCGGCGATCAGACTGTCACGCTCGGGCGGCTGCCCTACCCCGGCACTGACCCGCGCCTGCAAACGCTCACGCACGCTGGCCATGGCCGCGGCGGCAAAACGGGCCGGCTCATGGCGCACCAGCGCGTCCCAGCTTTCCACCATCGCCACGGCATCACGAGCACTGGAAAGCTGCCTGGCGGTGTCGCCTAGGCGCTGGTTCAGGGCCGAAAAACGCGCCGCCCCCAGCGGTTCACGCACCAGCCGCAGCAAGGCGCGCAGCTCTTTCAGGCGCTTGCGGGCGTCGTGCACACCTTCGCTGCTGCCGCTCTGTACGGCCTTGACGGCCTTGTCCAGCCGCCCGCGGGCCACCCGGCGCAGCTGTTTGCTCGAACACTTAACAGGGTTGATGCTAAAGGCCATGGTCACACTCCGGCTAACAGGACATCGTTTTGACCGCTACACAGCAGCATCGACTCAATCAGCAGCGACCATAAAAAGGCGATGTCGCAAAATCGAGTTGCATCCCGTGCAAGCCATCACGCAGCACCAGAGTGAACGACCGAACACGCTTAGGAGCCCCGCCTCGGGGCGAATCGATTGCAGCCATTGAGTTATTTCGGCGTTGCCCATGGCATTCGCCGCGGGGCGCGGCTCCTACAAAAGCATCGTCGCCGTGCAACGCGGATACTGGGACAGCGTCATAAAAAAACCGCCCGAAGGCGGTTTTTTATACAGCGCGCGGCTACTTATTAAAGCTGCGGGCCGGCATTGCGGATGGCATCGCTGACGTCGAACTTCTTGAAGTTCTCGACGAACAGCTTGGCCAGGCCTTTCGCGGCCTCGTCGTATGCCGCCTGGTCAGCCCAGGTATTGCGCGGGTTGAGCAAGTTGGTTTCAACGCCTGGGACGGCTTTAGGTACGCTGAGGTTGATGATCGGCAGTTGCTCGGTCTCGGTGCCGATCAGGGCGCCGCTCTGGATCGCCGCGATCACGCCACGGGTGGTGGGGATGTTGAAGCGCTTGCCCACGCCGTAGCCGCCGCCGGTCCAGCCGGTGTTGACCAGGTACACCTTGGAGCCGAAGCCACGGATGCGCTTGATCAGCAGTTCGGCGTACTCGCCCGCCGGACGCGGGAAGAACGGCGCGCCAAAGCAGGTGGAGAAGGTCGACTTGATGCCGGCGCCACTGCCCATTTCGGTGGAACCGACGAGCGCGGTGTAACCGGAGAGGAAGTGATAAGCCGCCTGTTCTTCGTTGAGGATCGACACCGGCGGCAGTACGCCGGTCAGGTCGCAGGTCAGGAAGATCACCGCGTTCGGCTCGCCGCCGAGGTTGTGCTCGCTGCGCTTCTCGACGTGGGTCAGCGGGTAGGCCGCACGGCTGTTCTGGGTCAGGCTGTCGTCGGCGTAATCCGGCACGCGGTTGCCGTCGAGCACGACGTTTTCCAGCACAGCACCGAACTGGATGGCTTTCCAGATCACCGGCTCGTTCTTCTCCGACAGGTCGATGCACTTGGCATAGCAACCGCCTTCGATGTTGAACACCACGCCCACGCCCCAGCCGTGCTCGTCGTCGCCGATCAGGTAGCGCGACTCATCGGCCGACAGGGTGGTCTTGCCAGTGCCGGACAGGCCGAAGAACAGGGTCACGTCGCCTTCTTCACCGATGTTGGCGGCGCAGTGCATCGGCAGCACGTCGGCATCGGGCAGCAGGAAGTTCTGCACGCTGAACATGGCTTTCTTCATTTCACCGGCGTAACGCATGCCGGCGATCAGCACTTTTTTAGCGGCGAAATTGAGGATCACACAACCGTCGGAGTTGGTGCCGTCACGCTCGGGCACGCACTCGAAATTGGCCACGTTGAGCACTTGCCACTCATCCTTGCCCGCCGGGTTGTACTGCGCCGGCTCGATGAACAGGCAACGACCAAAGAGGTTCTGCCAAGCAGTGGCGGTGGTCATCTTGACCGGCAGGTAGTGCGCCTCGGCCGAGCCAACATGGACGTAGGAAACGAAGCTGTCCTGGGCGTCGGAGAACGCCTGCACGCGGTCCCACAGGGCATCGAACTTGTCGGCCGGGAATGGGCGGTTGATCGCGCCCCAGGCGATTTTCGCCTCGGTGCTCGGCTCTTGCACGATGTAGCGGTCAGCCGGCGAACGGCCTGTGCGGTGGCCGGTGCGTACGACCAGCGAGCCGTTGGCGGCCAGTTCGCCTTCGCCACGACGGATGGCCTCTTCGACCAGTTGAGCGGCGCTGATATCGGTGTACACGGCGGTGTTGGCTTGCGTCATGTGGGTCCCCGTCGGCCGGCGGCCGAGTTTTCCGAACGGGTGTAGTGGAACCAGAGGTTCAACTACAGCGGTAAAAAAGTCGCGGGAGTATGCCAGAAAGCAACGCGCCTTGGCAGCTCCCAATCCAATAGCCTGCGTCTATCGTGCGTTAAACGCCCGCTCGATCAGTGACGCGTGCCAGACGGTGCCTGGCTGCCGCCGCCGGCGAACAACTGGGCCACATCGGCCGCGTCGAAGGCGTAGCGTTCATTACAGAACTGACAATCGATGACGATGCTGCCGGCGTTCTCCTCGACCAGCAACTCGGCATCGGCCTGCCCCAGACTGACCAGTGCATTGGCTGAACGTTCCCGCGAGCAACTGCAGCGAAACTGCAGGCCGCGCGGCTCGAACAGGCGCAGGGGCTCCTCGTGGTAGAGGCGATAGAGCAGGGTTTCGTTGTCCAGCCCTAGCAACTCTTCGGTCTGCAAGGTATCGGCCAGGGTCGCCACGTGCTGCCAGCTGGCCTCACGCTCTTCCGGGTCTTTCAGACGATCGGCCGGCAACTGCTGCAGCAGCAGGCCCCGGGCCCGCTGGCCATCGGCGCTGAGCCAGAACCGGGTGGACAGCTGCTCGGAGGTGACGAAGTAGTTGGTGAAGCACTCGGCCAGGTTGAAACCATCCAGGGCCACTATGCCCTGGTAACGCTGGCCCTGGGTCGGGTCGATGGTCATCGCCAACACGCCCTCTGGCATCAGCTCGGCCAGGCCGGCGTCAGCGCCAATCTGCTCGGCGTGGTAGCGGGCGATGCCGCGCACGTCACCCTCACTCGAGCACTCGACCATCAGCAGCGGCACTGCGCCTTCGGAACGCGCCTGGAGAATCAGCAGGCCCTCGAACTTGAGGGTGCCGACCAGCAGCGAAGCGGCTGCCAGCAGCTCGCCGAGCAACTGCGCTACCGGCTGCGGGTAGGCATGCTTGGCCAGCACATGCTGATAGCTGGCTTCCAGGCTGACCAGTTCGCCGCGCACATCGGTGTCGTCGAACAGAAAGCGTTGAGTGAAATCGGTCATCGCAAACTCGCCTGCAGGAATACGGCATCAAGAAGATCGCGCGGGCAGCGGCGGCAGGCTTTGAAGGCGGGGCGCCATCCGGTCGCGACCGGGAAGGCGAGTGATTTTAGGCACAAATGCGCCCTCAACCAAGGGGTATGCGCCGAACGCACGCGGTCACCGCCCGTCGCCCAAAGCTGAACCGCGGCTGAACGAGAGGCCCGTTGCCGGTCCGCAGCACGCGCGAGCTCTCTAGAATCCGCGCCCGCCCCGCACGAAGCGACCTATTCAAGGAGGATATCCAGCATGTTTCCCGACTGCCTCGACCGCCGTTGGCGCCTGCGCCCGTTGTTGTTCTGCCACCTGATCGCAATCCTGCTGCTGGTCAGCTGGCGCTGGCCCGTCACCCGCGTCTACTGGGACGCCCTGGACCTGGCGCTGTTCCACCTGCTCAACGCGCCCGTGCATGACGCCGGGCTCTGGGCTCATATCTGGGCCATTGGCAGCATGCGTCCGGTGGACCTGGGTGTCGGCGTGGTGATGCTGGCCATAATGCTCAAGGGCGGCCTGGTGCTGCGCTCCGAACAGGTGCGCCTGGCACTGTTCGCCTTTGTCACCACCTTGCTGGTGATGCTACTGATCCGCGTGGGTTTTGCCGACCTGGTACGCCTGCTGGACTGGCAACGTCCGAGCGCCTCACTGGTGGTCGAGGGCGCCGCGCGCCTGAGCGAACTGTTCCCCGAATGGGAAGCCCGCTGGAATATGAAGGACAGCGCCAGTCGCAGCTTTCCGGGTGACCATGCTTCGGTGCTGCTACTTTGGGCGCTGTTCCTCAGCGGTGCTGCCCACGGCTGGCGCCTGCTACTGGTCTGGGCGCTGGCCCTGCTGTTTGTCATGCCACGCCTGGTCGCAGGGGCGCACTGGGCTTCGGATGCACTGGTCGGCGGTGTGCTGCTAAGCCTGCTGGGCCTGGCCTGGGGCGGTTACACACCGCTGGCCGGCTGGGCAGCGCAACACCTTGAGCGCCTGGTGCAGCCGCTGCTCAGGCCCTTGGTCGCCCTGCCGGTTATAGGGCGCCTGAGCGTGCTGCAGCCTCGCTGAGGCCATTCAGTCCTCATCCGCCCAGGGGTGCACCACCTGCTGGGCGTCACTGAAATGTTGCAACTGGCGGCGCTGCTTCTTGCTCGGCCTGCCGTCGGTCTGCATGCCCAGGCCGCCGGCCTTGCGCAGCGCGGCGGCCTGCTCGCGGCGCACCACACTCTCCTCGGTTTCGCGGTAGAGCAACTGCGCCTCGGGCGCGCCGCGGCGCACCGCCGACAACGCCAGCACCACCACGGTGCGCGACTCGAAGCCGCTGCGCAGCACGTATTCGTCGCCAACCCGAGGCTCTTTGCCCGGTTTGCAGCGCTCACCGCGGTGGTGCACCTTGCCGCCCTCGATGGCCGCCTTGGCCAGCGCCCGGGTCTTATAAAAGCGTGCCGCCCATAACCACTTGTCCAGGCGGACCTTGTCGTCGTCTTTAGCCGTCATCGTGGGTGCGTTCACTCCTGTTTAAAGCCGCATCTTTTGTTTGCGGCCGTTGTCATAAAGGCCAGCTACCCTACCCGCTTGCAGCATTGCCATGCGAGCCCTCTCGCCGAGTGGCGTGTGCAGACCCTAGAATGCCGGGAAACGAGGACCACCCCCACTTTGAAGACTTTTGACCAACTCGGCGTAATCGGCCTGCGCGAATGGATCAACCTGCCGGAGCTCGGCATCGTTGGCCTGCGCGCCAAGATCGACACCGGCGCCAGCACTTCCTGCCTGCATGCCAGCGATATCCAGCCGTTCGAGCGCGATGGCCAGCCTTGGGTACGCTTCACCGCGCACCTGGGCACCCTGGTGCAGCGCCGCCACCGCTGCGAGGCACCACGGGTGTCGGTCAAGATCATCAGAAGCTCCAATGGCCACGCCCAGAGCCGCTACGTGATCCGTACCTTGCTAACGCTCGGTACCCGCAGCTGGCCGGTGGAGTTCACCCTCGCCTGCCGCAAGACCATGCGCTACCGCGTGCTGCTGGGCAGCAAGGCGCTGGTTGACGGCTGCCTGCTGGTGAACCCGGCGCAAACCTACGTACAAGACAAACCAACGCTCGCTCAATTCTCGGACGCCCCATGAAGATCGCCGTGCTGTCGCGCAACCCGCGCCTGTATTCCACCCGCCGCCTGGTCGAAGCCGGTCAGCAGCGGGGCCATGAAGTGGTGGTGATCGACACCCTGCGGGCGTATATGAACATCGCCAGCCACAAGCCGCAGATCCACTACCGCGGCCAGCCGCTGGAGGGCTTCGACGCGGTGATCCCGCGTATCGGCGCCTCGGTGACCTTCTATGGCTGCGCGGTGTTGCGCCAGTTCGAGATGATGGGCGTGTTCCCGCTCAACGAGTCGGTGGCCATCGCCCGTTCGCGTGACAAGCTGCGCTCCCTGCAATTGCTCTCGCGCCGCGGCATCGGCTTGCCAGTGACCGGCTTTGCCCACTCCCCCGACGATATTCCCGACCTGATCGCCATGGTCAACGGCGCGCCCCTGGTGATCAAGGTGCTCGAAGGCACCCAGGGTATCGGCGTGGTGCTCTGCGAAACCGAGAAGGCGGCCGAGTCGGTGATCGAGGCCTTTATGGGCCTCAAGCAGAACATCATGGTGCAGGAATACATCAAGGAAGCCGGCGGCGCAGACATCCGCTGCCTGGTGGTCGGCGACAAGGTGATCGCGGCGATGAAGCGCCAGGCCAAGCCCGGCGAGTTCCGCAGCAACCTGCACCGCGGCGGCAGCGCCAGCCTGATCAAGATCACCCCGGAAGAACGCATGACCGCGATCCGCGCCGCCAAGGTCATGGGCCTGTCGGTGGCCGGCGTCGATATCCTGCGTTCCAACCACGGCCCGCTGGTCATGGAAGTGAACTCCTCGCCGGGCCTGGAAGGTATCGAAACCACCACCGGCAAGGATGTCGCCAGCCTGGTCATTCAGTACCTGGAAAAGAACGGCGGCCCACACCTGACCCGCACCAAGGGTAAAGGTTAACTTCGCGCGCCCAGCCATTCGAGGAAGGCCGCTTCGCGCATCGGCACCCCAAAGTGAAAGCCCTGCCCCAGCTCACAACCGTGGGCGCGCAGCACCTCGAACTGCTGCGCGGTCTCGATGCCCTCGGCGACACACTCCAGCCCCAGGTTGCAGGCGATCATCAGGATGGTCTGCACCAGCATCAGGTCACTGCCGTCACCGTCCAGGTCCTGAATAAAACTGCGGTCGATCTTCAATCGATCCAGCGGTAGGCGCTTGAGGTAGGTCAGTGACGAGTAGCCGGTGCCGAAATCGTCGATGGCAAAGCGAATACCCGAGGCGCGCAAGGCCAGCATGTTGGCAATGCACAGTTCGACGTCCTCGAGCAGCACCCCTTCGGTGATTTCCAGCTCCAACGCCGCATGGGGCAATTGGTAGCGCGCCAGGCAGGCATGCACACGTGCCACACAGTCTTCCTGGCGCAGTTCGCGCGGGCTCAGGTTGACCGCCAGAACCAGCTTGGGATAACGCGGCAGCCAACGCGCCAGGGCGGCACATGACTGCTCCAGCACCCAGTGGCCGATATCCTGGATCAACCCGGTTTCTTCGGCCAGCGGGATAAACTGATCCGGTGGAATATCGCCGCGCTCCGGGTGCAACCAACGCAGCAGTACCTCGGCGCCCGCCACCTGCCCGGTATCGAGGGCCAGCTGCGGCTGGAACACCAGATACAGTTGGCCGCGCTGGATCGACTGGCGCAACTCGCCCTGCAGTTGCAGGCGCTGGTCGATGGCGGCCTGCATGGCCGGGGCGAAAAAGTGCAGGGCGTTGCGCCCGGCGTGCTTGGCCCGGTACATCGCCGTATCGGCTTGCTTGAGTACATCGGCCGCCACTTGCTCGCCAAAGGGGTGCAGGGCAATACCGATACTGGCGCTGATCGACAGTTCGTGGCCATCGATCCAGCAACTGCCCTTGAGGCTCTCCAGCAGTTTTTCGGCGGTCAGCGCCGCGTGCTCGGCCGCCACCTGGGCGTCGTTGTCGAGCCCTTCGAGCAGCACCACAAACTCGTCGCCGCCCATGCGTGCCAAGGTGTCCTCGGCGCGCAGGCTGCCGGCAAGGCGTACGGTCACCTCACGCAACAAGCCATCACCCACCAGGTGGCCGAGGCTGTCGTTGACCGTCTTGAAATGGTCCAGGTCGATAAACAGCAATGCGCCCAGACTGCCTTCGCGCAGCTCGCGATCCATGGCGTGCTGCAGGCGATCGAGCAGCAGGCGACGATTAGGCAACCCGGTCAATTCGTCGCTGTAGGCCAACCGCTCGATTTCACGCTGGTAACGCTGGCGTTCGGAAATATCGGTGATGCTGCAGCGAATCAGCTCCTGGTCCCCCGGCAGCCGCACCAGGCGAACCTCACAGGGCACCTGACGCCCGGCGCTGTCGCGGTGCAGCCACTCGAATACCGGCGCCTGCCCGGCACTGGCATCACGCAGGTAGCGCCCGTCCAGCGCAGCAGAAAGCTGGCCGTCCGCCTGCCGCTGTGGGCTGAGCTCGAGTATGGTCTTGCCGAGGAGGTCCTCGCGGCTGCAACGGAACAGGCGCATGGCGTTCTCGTTACAGTCGATCACGCCACCCCGTGGGGCGAACAGCATGATCGCCTCCGGCGCATGCTCGATCATTGTGCGGTAACGGGCTTCAGCCTCGTAGCGGGCGCTGATGTCCTCGACCAGCAGCAGGAACATGCTCACCCGCCCGCTGGCCAGGCGCACGGCGCGCAGGTTGGTTCGGGTGTGGACCAGGCTGCCGTCCGGACGCAAAAAGCGCTTGTCCAGCTCATAGCCCTCACGCACACCGGCCAGTACATCGTCGAGCAGGCGCTGCTCGACCAGCCAATCATCCGGCTGGGAAAGCTCCTCCCAGCTAGAGGCCAGCAACTGCTCCGTGGTGCGTCCAAGAATGCTGCACAGCTTGGCGTTGACCTCTTCCCAGCCATAGCTGGGGCTGGTCAGGGCCATACCCAGCAAAGGGGCCTCGAAGAATAGCCGTAGGCGCTCGTCGCGCTCGCGCAACTGTTGCTCGGTGCGCCTGCGGGAACTGACGTCCTGCACCGCGCCATACACGCGTACCAGTGCCTCACCGTCACGCTCGGCCACACCGCGTATGCGCACCCAGCGCGAGCGCCCGCGCGCAGTGATCAGGCGGACCTCGATGTCGAATTGATCACGACCATCCTGCAAGCGTTGCGAGACTTGCTGTGCCAGTACACGACCATTGGCATCCAGGTAGTCCAGCGCCTGGTTGAGTGAAGGCGCCGCCCCCTTGGGGTCCAGCTCATAAATGCGAAAGCAGCCCAGACTCCAGTACATGCTCAGGTCGGCCACATCAAGCATCCATCCACCGAGGCTGGCGATATGCTCGGTCTGGCTGAACAAATGGCTCTGGCGTAGCAGCTCGCGCCGCTGCCGGGCGACCTGCTCGGCCAGCTCTTCACGAGCGGTGACATCGTTCTGCAGGGCGACGAAATGGCTGACGCCTTCGCCATCATGTAGCGGCGCGAGGATCAGCTCATTCCAGAAGGCACGACCATCCTTGCGCTGGTTACGCAGCACCACCTGGCAGGGCTCGCCGCGATGAATCGCCTGCTGCAGCCGTGGCAGTTCACTCTCTGGGCGCTCGTCCTGCAAGCGCGTCAGGCTGTCACTGCCCAGGCTTTCCTCACGCCCATAACCGGTGATACGCGCCAATGCCGGGTTGCTGTAGATCACCGGTAGACCGGAGGTACGTGCATCAGCAATCGACACCCCCAGCGGGCTGGCATCCAGCGCCAGGTGGGCCAGCGTCAGTTGTTGCTGCACCTGGGCACTGTGCTGCAGTGCTTGGCGCAGATCACTCAGGCTACGGCCGATAAGCAATGAGGCGAGCATAAACAGCAGCACGCTCAGGTGCATTTCCAGGCGCTGCGGATCAAGCCAGGCGGCGGCCTCGCTGGCACCGACGACCAGGGGCAGCACCAGCACCAGCAGAACACTGAGCAAAGCGCCGCATAGCGCCCCCGCCATGCCCCAGACCAGTGCCAGGGCCAGCATCACCACCCCCAGCAATGGCAGATTGAGGGTCAGGGGGAGCCAGCCGAGCAGCCAAGGCAACCCCACCATCAGGGCCAACAACAGGTACCAGGGTGGTGCCCGGCGCAGCGCAACCGGCAGCGCTGTGATACCGGGCTGCAACACCCAGCCACAGCGGCGCATCCAAGGCGTGACATACACCAGCAGAGGCGTGGCCAGCGCCAACGAAATAAGGCTATCGGCCAGTATCAACGTGGATATGCCGACCAGCAGATCCTCGGTCGGCAGGTGCCCCGTCAGCCACAGATTGCCCTGAACACCCACAGACACCAGTACAACCGGCACAAAAACACCCAGGGCACAGAAGCGCAATAACCCGGGCAGGTCCGCCAGGGCAGCATCGAAGGGACGGCGGCGCAACAGCAGCCACGCCAGACCCACCCCGACGGTCTCCGGGATGGCATACAGCGGCGCCCACTGCCAGTCGAGGCCCCAGAGAGGAATACTCAGCAACGCATTGAGGTACATCGCCGGCAGTACGCGCGGCCCCCACCACAGGCACAGCACCAGAGCCAGGGCGAACGGCACATAAAGCAATGCTGCCCCATCAGCAAATTGCGAGGCTAACGCAAGCCAGGTGGCCAGATGGAACAACGGCAAGGGCAACCACCAGGTCCATCTGGGCAGAGCGGGGGCAGCCGGCATGCGAACCTCTGGCGAAACACGGAGATGGGATGCGGGGTAGGTCATCTGCCAAGGCGCGGCAGCGCCTGCTGGGTATGCGACCTAAGAAGGTGACGCAGCACACAATGCCGCGCGCCGGCCGCGTGTGCAAGCGTGCAGACGGGCCTGACTGCCCGACACCAAAGTGTCTCCAGGGTCAGGCGGCGTCGCGTGGTAGCAATAACCCCAACGGCAGGCAAACGCGCGCCTCCAGACCACCACCGGAGCGATTACGCAGCTCGACACTGCCGCCGTGCAAGGCGGCAATGCGTTTGACGATCGCCAAGCCCAAACCAGCGCCTTTGCCGCCCCGGGCCCGATCGCCGCGGATGAACGGGTTGAAGATGCTGCCCAGCTCAGCCGGATTGATCCCGGCGCCACGGTCGAGCACGCTGAGCACCACATAAGGCGCACTGCTGTCACCGGCAACCGAAACCGCCACCTCCACTGCATTGCCGCCATAGCGCAGGGCGTTCTCGATCAGATTGACCAGCAGGCGCTTCATCGACACCCGCCGCAGCGGGAAGACCGGCACCGGCTCCAGGCACAGGCGCACCAGCTCCTGCTGCTGGTTGTAGGGCGCCACCACCTCACGGATCAACGCCAGCAGGTCGAGGTTCTCCACGGGCTCATCGCGGCCATCGCGGATAAAGGCCAGGAACTGGTCAAGAATTGCATCCATGTCCTCGATATCGCGAACCATATCCTCGGTCAGCTCGGAGTCGCTGTTGAGAAACTCCAATGACAGACGCAGGCGCGTCAGCGGTGTACGCAGGTCATGGGACACCCCGGCCAGCATCAATTCGCGCTCGCGCGCGCCCTGCTCGACGTCCTCGGCCATCTGGTTGAACGCGCGATACACCTCGGTCATCTCGCTCGGTGTGTCGCCAACCGGCAGGCGCACGCTACGCCCCTGGCCGATCTGCCGGGCGGCGAAAACCAGGCGCTTGAGCGGTGCACTCATCTGCCGCACGAAAATCCAGGCCGCAGCAGTGGATAACAAGCCGATGCCCAGGAACCAGCCGAGCACACTCCAGATTCGCTGCCCACGCAGCGGGTGCGGGTACAGCGGCACCCGCAACCAGTCCTCGCCCAATGTCGGCGCATGCACCCAGAGCGCCGGCGGGCTCTTGGCCCGAACATGCACCTCGGTATCGGGGCCCAGCTCGGATTGCATCTGCCGCTGGAAGATTTCGCTGTACGGCCAATGCTGCTCGCTGGCGGGCACTTCGGCATAGGGCACGCGTTTGAGCCCGGCCGCCTCAGCGATGGTCGCCCGGTCCTCCGGGTCTGCTGCCCAATAGGCACGCAGAGTAAGGGCCGCACCATGGCTGTATTGGCGGTCGACCAGCACATCCTCGTTCATCATCAGGTAGACCAGCGTCAGCGCCTTGGAAAACAGCACGACGATCAGCACCAGCCAGAGCATGCGCGAGAAGAAGCTTTGCGGGAACCAGAGTGGGGCTTGCATCAAGGGCAAGCCTCAAGCTGCAAGCTGCAAGCGCCCACGCACAGCACAAGCACTTGCCGCTTGAGGCTTGTCGCTTGCAGCATCACTTATTGCCATCCGGCACGAACACATAGCCCACGCCCCAGACCGTCTGGATATAACGCGGCTTGGACGGGTCCGGCTCGATCAGCCGGCGCAGGCGGGAAATCTGCACGTCGATGGAGCGTTCCAACGCATCCCACTCGCGACCACGGGCCAGGTTCATCAGCTTGTCGCGGGTCAGCGGCTCGCGCGCATGCTGCACCAGCGCCTTGAGCACGGCGAACTCGCCGGTGGTGAGCATGTGCACTTCCTCACCCTTCTTCAGCTCGCGGGTGGCCAACGACAGTTCGTACTCGCCGAAACTGACGCTTTCGTCTTCGGCACCGGGTGCACCAGGCACCACGGGCGCCTGGCGGCGCAGCACAGCCTTGATCCGCGCCAGCAACTCGCGCGGATTGAACGGCTTGGCCAGGTAATCGTCAGCGCCCAGTTCCAGGCCCTGAATCCGGCTGCCCTCGTCACCCTTGGCGGTGAGCATGATGATCGGAATCTGATTACCGCCCTCACGCAGGCGGCGGCAGGCGGACAAGCCGTCCTCGCCCGGCAGCATCAGGTCGAGCACCACCAGATTGAATAATTCGCGGGCCAGCAGACGATCCATCTGCTCGACGTTCTCGACCGCGCGTACCCGATACCCCTGCTCGTCGAAGAAGCGTTCGAGCAGCCGACGCAGCCGAGCGTCGTCGTCGACAATCAGAATTTTTTCGCCTTCAACCGCTACCGCCGTGCTGCTCATAGAAGCTCCTTGACCGAGAAACCACCGAACGCAACGGCGCCAGCGGGCTCCAAACGTCGGCATTATGGCTCAGGCGCCCTATCGGGCGCGCCATCCATTGTTAGCAGATTTTTCCCCGAACGGTCCCAGCACCTCGCACCACGGTGTTTATAATGCGCGACTTTCGTGTCTGGCCCGTAGTCTGCGTGGCCGGTTTTTCGTTCCAGTGTGGGTAGCTTCTTTATATGCTCAGCATCAACAACCGCATCGCCGAAGAACTGGGCGTGCGCCCGCAACAAGTAGCCGCCGCGGTGGCCTTGCTCGACGAAGGCTCGACCGTCCCGTTTATTGCGCGCTACCGCAAGGAAGTCACCGGCAGCCTCGATGACACCCAACTGCGCAACCTGGAAGAGCGCCTGCGCTACCTGCGCGAACTGGACGATCGCCGCGCCAGCATCCTGGCGAGCATCGAGGAACAGGGCAAGCTGACCCCCGAGCTGACCCGCGAGATCAACCTGGCCGACACCAAGACGCGCCTCGAAGACCTCTACCTGCCTTATAAGCAGAAGCGCCGCACCAAGGGCCAGATCGCCCTGGAAGCCGGCCTGGGTGAGCTGGCCGATACGCTGTTCAACGACCCCAGCCTGACGCCGGAAAACGAAGCCGCGCGCTTTATCGATGCCGAGAAGGGCTTCGCCGACACCAAGGCGGTACTCGAAGGCGCCAAGTACATTCTTATGGAGCGCTTCGCCGAAGACGCCAACCTGCTCAGCAACCTGCGCAGCTTCCTCAAGGAACACGCCACCCTGAGCGCCCGCCTGATCCCGGGCAAAGAGGTCGAGGGCGCCAAGTTCCGCGATTACTTCGAGCATGACGAGCCGCTCAAGCTCGCCCCCTCGCACCGCGCCCTGGCGATTTTCCGTGGGCGTAACGAAGGCATCCTCAGCGCCAGCCTCAAGGTCGGCGAAGAACTGCCCGGCACCCTGCACCCCGGCGAGCTGATGATTGCCGAGCGTTTCGGCATCGCCAATCAGGGCCGCGCGGCCGACAAATGGCTCGGCGAAGTGGTGCGCTGGACCTGGAAGGTCAAGCTCTACACCCACCTGGAAACCGACCTGCTCGGCGAGCTGCGCGAGAAGGCCGAAGACGAGGCGATCAACGTCTTCGCGCGTAACCTGCACGACCTGCTGCTGGCCGCCCCGGCAGGCCCGCGGGCGACCCTGGCGCTCGACCCCGGCCTGCGTACCGGCTGCAAGGTGGCCGTGGTCGACACCACCGGCAAGGTGCTGGAAACCGCCACCGTTTACCCCCATGCGCCGCGCAACGACTGGGATGGCACCCTGGCCGTGCTGGCCAAGCTGTGTGCCAAGCACGCCGTGGACCTGATTTCGATCGGCAATGGCACCGCCAGCCGCGAGACCGACAAGCTCGCCGCCGACCTGATCAAGAAACTGCCAGGCCTGAACCTGACCAAGGTCATGGTCAGCGAAGCCGGCGCCTCGGTGTATTCCGCCTCGGAACTGGCGGCCAAGGAATTCCCGGAGATGGACGTCTCGCTGCGTGGCGCGGTGTCCATCGCCCGGCGTCTGCAAGACCCGCTGGCCGAGCTGGTGAAGATCGACCCGAAATCCATTGGCGTCGGCCAATACCAGCACGACGTCTCCCAGCTCAAGCTGGCGCGCTCCCTGGACGCAGTGGTCGAAGACTGCGTGAACGCTGTCGGCGTTGATGTGAACACCGCCTCCGCCGCCCTGCTGGCGCGTATCTCCGGGCTCAACAGCACCCTGGCACAGAACATCGTCGCGCACCGCGACGCCCACGGCGCCTTCCCCAGCCGCGAGGCTCTGAAAAAGGTGCCGCGTCTGGGCGACAAGACGTTCGAACAAGCCGCGGGCTTTTTGCGTGTGATGAACGGCGACAACCCGTTGGACGCCTCGGCCGTGCACCCGGAAACCTACCCGCTGGTGCAACGCATCGCCGCCGACACCGGCCGCGACATCCGCTCGCTGATCGGCGACGCGGTCTTTCTCAAGCGCCTTGACCCGAAAGCCTTCACCGACGAGAAATTCGGCCTGGTAACCATCGGCGACATCCTCAGCGAGCTGGAAAAACCCGGCCGTGACCCGCGCCCGGAGTTCAAGACCGCCGCCTTCCAGGATGGCGTGGAAACCCTCAAGGACCTGGAGCTGGGCATGGTCCTCGAAGGCGTGGTGACCAACGTCACCAACTTCGGCGCCTTTGTCGACATCGGCGTGCACCAGGACGGCCTGGTGCACATCAGTGCGCTGTCAGAGAAGTTCATCAAAGACCCGCACGAGGCGGTCAAGGCCGGCGATGTGGTCAAGGTCAAGGTGATGGAAGTCGACATTCCGCGTAACCGTATCGCCCTGTCGATGCGCATGGGCGACACCCCCGGCGAGAAAGTCGAAGGGCCGCGTGGCGGCAACCGTGGCAGTGCGCCGCGCAGCGAACGCCACTCCAGCCAGGACAAACCCGCCCCCGCCAGCGGCGGCATGGCCGCTCTGTTCGCCAATGCCAAGCAGTTGAAGAAATGAACGAAACGACCCGCAGCGGCGCCAGCAGCGCCTTTTCCCGCCTGCTCGGCCTGGACATTCTCCAGGTCGGCGGCGGCGAGGCGCGCGTGCGCCTGAGCCTCACCGATGACCTGCGCAACCTGCACGGCAAGCTGCATGGCGGCGCGCTGTTCTCGCTGATCGACACCGCCATGGGCCAGGCCAGCCACAGCCTGGGCGATGGCGGCCCAAGCAGCGTGACCCTGGAATGCAAGATCAACTACATCCGCCCGGTCAGCGAAGGCAGCGTGCTGTGCCATGCCAAAGTGCTGCATGCCGGGCGCCGCACCCAGGTTGTCGAAGCCGAGGTGTGGCAGGACGACAAGCTGATCGCCAAGGCGCAAGGCACCTTCGCCTGCATTTAACGGGACGCGTAGGCGCGAATTAATTCGCGCCTACAGGCCTTTAGGCTTTGGCATTATCTTGCGATCTGACGCTTGAAGCTTGTCGCTCTGCCCCCCATATTGTGGCGATTGCCCGCCCTGCGGCGCCTGCCAGCTAGGAACTACATCTTGAGCGATCTTCTTTCCCGTCGCCTGACCCTGCTGGGTCAGCCGGCCAACCTGTCCCTGCTGGGCCAGTGCCTGCATGGCATCGAGCGCGAATGCCTACGGGTCGACAGCCAGGGCCAGCTCGCCCTGACCCCCCACCCTCAGGCGCTGGGCGCGGCCCTCACCCACCCGCAGATCACCACGGACTATTCCGAGTCGCTGCTGGAGTTCATCACCCCAACCGAGACCGACCCGGCGCAAACCCTGGCCGACCTGGAGCGCATCCACCGTTTCGCCGTCAGCCAGCTCGACGGCGAATACCTGTGGAGCCCGTCGATGCCCTGCCCCTTGCCGGACGAGGCGACCATTCCCATCGCCCGCTATGGCGACTCGCATATCGGCAAGCTCAAGTACGTCTACCGCAAGGGCCTGGCCCTGCGTTACGGCAAGACCATGCAGTGCATCGCCGGCATCCACTACAACTTCTCCCTGCCCGAGGCCCTGTGGCAGGTGCTGCAAGCCGCCGAAGGCGACAGCAGCAGCGCACGCGACTACCAGTCGGCGCGTTATATCGCGCTGATCCGTAACTTCCGCCGTTACAGCTGGTTGCTGATGTACCTGTTCGGCGCCTCGCCGGCACTGGACAGCAGCTTTATGCGCGGCCGCCCGCACCAGTTGCAGAGCCTGGATGCCGATACCCTCTACCTGCCCTACGCCACCAGCCTGCGCATGAGCGACCTGGGCTACCAGAGCGAGGCCCAGGCCGGCCTGACGCCCTGCTACAACGACCTGGTCAGCTACACCGACAGCCTGCGCCAGGCCGTCGGCACGCCTTATGCGCCCTATGTGGCCATGGGCACCAAGAAGGACGGCGAGTGGCTGCAGCTCAACAGCAACATTCTGCAGATCGAAAACGAGTACTACTCCAACATCCGCCCCAAGCGCGTGACCTACAGTGGCGAACGGCCGATCCAGGCGCTGATGGCCCGTGGCGTGCAATACGTGGAAGTACGCTGCCTGGACATCAACCCCTTCCTGCCGCTGGGTATCGACCTGAGCGAAGCACGCTTTCTCGACGCCTTCCTGCTGTTCTGTGCCCTGCAGGACAGCCCGCCGCTGGGCGGCGACGAGTGCCACGCCTGCACCGACAACTTCCTCAGCGTGGTCAAGGAAGGCCGCCTGCCGGGCCTGCAATTGCAACGCGACGGTCAGGCCATCGGCCTGCAGGCATGGGCCGACGAATTGCTTGAGCAAATCGCCAGCCTCGCCGACCTGCTCGACCGCAGCCAGGATGCCGGGTATCACCGCCAGGCCCTGGACGCCCAGCGCGCCAAGGTCGCCGACCCGGCCCTGACGCCCTCGGCCCAGGTACTCGCCCAGTTGCAGGCCGGTGAACGTTTCCGCGACTTCGCCCTGCGCCAGAGCCAGGCCCATGCCGACTATTTCCGCAGCCAGCCACTGTCAGCCGAGCAACAAGCCGCCTTCGAGGCAGCGGCCGCCCAGTCGCTGCGTGATCAGGCGGATATGGAAGCCGAGGAACAGGGGGATTTCGACAGCTTTGCCGCGGCGTACCAGGCGAGCATCCTGGCGCTGGCGACTTAACCCGTGAACGGCGTCACAAAAGACGCCAGTGGGGCAAAAGCCGGGATGGGCGGCAGCCTGTCTCCTGGCAGAGGCAGCTAGCATGCAAGTATGACCGTCACACGAGACTTGCCCGCATGGATGCCCCACCCTCTCCCGTAAGCGATGATCGCCATTGGAGCCTGGAAAGCCTTAACAAGGCTTACCAGCGCGGCTATATGGCCGGCCTCACGGGACAATCAGTCACCGCTCAACGGCAGCCAGCCGACGTGCTGACGGCCGCCTGGGAAGCCGGCTGGGTCGATGGCCACGAACAGATGCTGCGCCAGCAGCGCAGCGCCTGAGCATACAAGGCCCACTGCTGCATAAGCTTGGCTTATCGACAGCTCCTCACAGGAGGCGCGCCAGACGAGAGCGATTTCGACGCTTTCGTTAAACCGCCATCCTCGCCATCATGATCTGACGCCACTCGGCAGCACTGCTGCTCGCGCATCAGCGCAGCCGCAGGCCATTGAGCAACAGCGCCTGCAGGTTGGTCAGCACCTCCTCAAAAAACACCGGGTCGTCCAGGGTGCGGCCGGTTATCGACTCGACCTGAACCCGGAAGTCCGCGTAGTGCTGAGTAGTCGCCCACAGCGAGAAGATCAGGTGGTAAGGGTCTATTGGCGCCAGTTGGCCCGCATCGACCCAGTGCTGGATCACCGCACGTTTGTCCTGCACCAGATCACGCAACTCATGCTCCAACTCGCCGCGCAACAGCGGCGCGCCCTGGATAATCTCCAGACAGAACAGCCGCGAGGCGGCTGGATGGTCGCGTGACAACTCCAGCTTCAAGCGTAGGTACTCGCTAATTGCATGCAACGGCTCCATCTCCACACGCAGCGCCCGCAGGGGCGCCAACCAGATGCCCAATAACTGCTTGAGTACATACAGGTAGAGATCTTCCTTGCTGGCAAAGTAGTACAGCAGGTTGGTCTTCGACACCTCGGCGCGCGCGGCAATCTGTTCGACACGGACGCCATGCAGGCCAAACTGCGAGAACAGCCCGATAGCCGCCTCACTGATGGCAGCCCGCTTACTCTCCAACTGCTGCTCACGGCGGGCCAGGGTCGCAGCGCTGGGCACACGCACAGCCTTGACCTTCGGCGTGATGGCCATCGCGGGCGGATTGGCGGGGGAAAGATGCTCTGCCATTACAACTCCTGATTACCGGCACCCACAGTGCAGTGGCCACCTTAGGGTCTGTTGACGTTTCGTCGCAAGCCGCGTTGCCGCGAAACCCAGCGGGAGGCGCGCCTGCCTCTTTATCGAGCGCGGCGCACAATACAGGTGCTCTAAGGTAGACCACATGGTCCACCGTAAGCCCTGGTTTTTCTGCAAGCCCATGATTATCAAGTCATTTGTATTTTTGGCACGCTCCATGCTGAAGCCTGCTTGACCCACACCAGGCAATTTTCCAGCAATTGACGGCTAACTTCCGCCAATTCCAGCGAAAATGGAGGCTTCATGAATATCGGCATCTTCATCCCAATCGGCAATAACGGCTGGCTCATCTCGGAAAACGCACCGCAGTACATGCCCACCTTCGAGCTGAACAAACACATCGTCCAGCGCGCGGAGCACTACGGTTTCGACTTCGCCCTGTCGATGATCAAACTGCGTGGCTTCGGCGGTAAGACCGAGTTCTGGGAACACAACCTGGAATCCTTCACCCTGATGGCCGGCCTCGCCGCCGTCACCAGCCGCATCCAACTCTTCGCCACCGCCGCCACTCTGACCATGCCACCGGCGATAGTCGCGCGCATGGCGGCGACCATCGACTCCATCTCCAATGGCCGCTTCGGCGTCAACCTGGTCACCGGCTGGCAGCGCCCCGAGTACTCGCAGATGGGCCTGTGGCCGGGCGATGAGTTCTTTGCCACCCGCTACGACTACCTTGCCGAGTATGCCCAGGTTCTGCGTGACCTCTGGAGCACCGGGCACTGCGACCTCAAGGGCAGCTACTTCCAGATGGATGACTGCCGCGTCAGCCCTAAGCCCCAGGCCGATATGAAGATCATCTGCGCCGGCTCCTCGGATGCCGGCATGGACTTCTCCGCCCGCTACGCCGACTACAACTTCTGCTTTGGCAAAGGCGTGAACACCCCGCAGGCCTTTGCCCCGGCCACCGAGCGGTTACTCGCCGCAACCACCAAGAGCGGTCGCAACGTGACCTCCTGCGTGCTGTTCATGGTCATTGCCGATGAGACCGAGCAGGCCGCCCGTGCCAAATGGGAACACTACAAGGCCGGCGCCGATCAGGAGGCACTGAAGTGGCTGGGCGACCAGGCCGCCGTCGACACCCGCTCAGGCAGCGACACCAACGTGCGGCAGATGTCCGACCCCACCTCGGCGGTGAACATCAACATGGGCACCCTGGTGGGCTCCTACGAGCAAGTGGCCAAGATGCTCGACGAAGTGGCCGAGGTGCCAGGCACCGAAGGCGTGATGCTGACCTTTGATGACTTTGTTCAAGGCATTGAGCACTTCGGCCAGCGCATCCAGCCGCTGATGAAAAGCCGTGGTCATATCGATGCCGTGAAGGAGAGTGCCTGATGAACCAGCCTGCCCATACCGGCTACGCCCTGCCCACGGACAGCAGCGCCCCCTTGCGCCTGCCCGCGCGCCCTGAAGCCCTGCACCTGCGCCCCAGCGAAACCGCACTGATCGTGGTGGACATGCAAAACGCCTACTCGTCCCTGGGCGGCTACCTGGACAAAGCCGGCTTTGACGTCTCGGCCACCGGTCCGGTGATCGAGCGGATCAACGCCGCCATCACGGCGGCGCGCAGCGCCGGCATCCAGGTGATCTTTCTGCAGAATGGCTGGGACCCCGACTACGTTGAGGCTGGCGGGCCGGGCTCGCCGAACTGGCACAAGTCCAACGCCCTGAAAACCATGCGCCGGCACCCTGACCTGCAAGGCACCCTGCTGGCGCGTGGTACCTGGGACTACGCCCTGGTGGATGCGCTGCAGCCGCAATCGGGCGATATCGTGATGCCCAAGACCCGCTACAGCGGCTTCTTCAATACCCCGCTAGACAGCACCCTGCGCGCCCGCGGCATCCGCAACCTGGTGTTCACCGGTATCGCCACCAACGTTTGTGTGGAATCGACCCTGCGCGACGGTTTCTTCCTCGAATATTTCGGCGTGATCCTCGCTGACGCCTGCCACCAGGCCGGACCTCGCGCGGCGCATGAGGCGTCCCTGTTCAACATTGAGACCTTCTTTGGCTGGGTCTCCTCGGTGGACGACTTCTGCACCACCCTGCAAAACACTTAACTCCCTACCCCCATAATAGGAACGCCTTGCCATGCCCAAACACGCGATCATCCCCGCTGGCACCAGCAAACCCATCGCCCCCTTCGTGCCGGGCTCAATGGCCGACGGCGTGCTCTACGTTTCCGGCACCCTGCCCTTCGACAAGGACAACAACGTGGTCCACGTCGGCGACGCCGCCGCCCAGACCCGCCACGTCCTGGAAACCATCAAAAGCGTCGTCGAAACCGCTGGCGGCACCCTGGACGATGTCACCTTCAACATGATCATGCTTACCGACTGGGCTAACTATGCCGCCGTCAACGCGGTCTACGCCGAGTATTTCGCCGGGGAAAAACCTGCTCGCTACTGCATCCAGTGCGGTCTGGTGAAACCGGATGCGCTGATTGAGATCGCCAGCATCGCGCACATCGGCTGACCCCGCGCGTCGCCGCTGTGCGACGCGCCCCTTTGCAGGCGGAGACTGTCATGTACTACGAGATCCACGGCCGTCAGGAGGCCGATGCCCCCACCCTGCTGCTGTGCTCCGGCCTCGGCGGCTCGGCGGCCTACTGGGCGGCCAACCTGCCAGCCTTGGTCGAGCACTTTCGGGTCATCTGCTACGACCAACGCGGCACCGGGCGCAGCCCCGCCGAACTACCTGAGGGCTACAGCATCGCGCAGATGGCCCAGGAACTGGACGCCCTGCTGGAACAGTTGCAGATCAGCACCTGCGATTTCGTCGGTCACGCCCTCGGCGGCCTGGTGGGCCTGGAACTGGCACGCCAGCAGCCGAGCCGAATTCGCCGCCTGGTACCGATCAACGCCTGGGCCGCGCCAAATGCCCACAGCGCGCGCTGCTTCGACGCGCGCATTGCGCTGCTGAGCCACAGCGGCCCGGCGGCCTACATCGATGCCCAGCCAATCTTTCTCTACCCGCCGGTCTGGCTTCTCGAGAACGCTGAACAGGTGGCCCGTGAGCTGGCGCATGCGCTGCAGCACTTTCCCGGCGTGGCCAATACGCTCAGACGGATTGGCGCTTTGCGCGCCTTCGACATCAGCGCGGTGCTGACCGAGATTCGCCAGCCCGTTCTGGTCATGGCCAGTCGCGACGACACGCTGGTGCCCTGGACCCAGTCCCGCCAGCTGGCAGAGGGGCTGCCCAATGCCAGCTTGGCCCTGCGGGATTTCGGCGGGCACGCGTTCAACCTAACCGAACAGGCGGAATTCGACGCCGAACTGCTGGCGTTCTTGCTGACGCCGGCACCCTGAGCACCTTTGGAGCACACCCGATGTCTCTCGACACCCACACTCTCGACCAGCTCTTTCTCCAGGCCCGCAGCCACAATGGCTGGCGCGACGAGCCGGTCAGCGATGCGCAGTTGCAGCAGCTTTACGACCTGGTGCGCATGGGCCCGACCTCGGCCAACTGCTCACCCGCGCGCTTTGTTTTCGTGCGCAGCGCCGCTGGCAAGGAAAAGCTCAAACCCTGCTTGTCGTCCGGCAACCTGGAAAAGACCATGAGCGCACCCGTAACGGTGATCGTCGCCTACGACAAAGCCTTCTACGAACACCTGCCCGCACTGTTTCCCCACGCCGACGCCCGTAGCTGGTTCACCTCCAGTCCGGCGTTCGCCGAACAGACGGCCCTGCGCAACAGCTCCATGCAGGCCGCTTACCTGATCCTCGCTGCTCGCGCCATGGGCCTGGACAGCGGAGCAATGTCGGGCTTCGATGCCGGCAAGCTCGACGCCGCGTTCTTCGCCGACAGCACCTGGACCAGCAACCTGCTGATCAACCTGGGGCACGGCAACCCCGATAAACTCTTCGCCCGTTTGCCGCGACTGGCGTTCGACGACGCCTGCCAACTGGCCTGAACCGCCTGTTCGAGGAACCTGCAATGCTGACTTCCATGCTGCAACCGACCCCAGCGACCCCACCCCTGGCCAAACAGGACTACCGCGATGCCATGGCGCGCCTGGGCGCCGCGGTCAACATCATCACCACCGACGGCCCCGGTGGGCGCGCGGGCTTTACCGCCTCGGCGGTCTGCAGCGTGACCGACGAACCGCCCACCCTGCTGGTCTGTCTCAACCGCAGCGCCTCGGTCCACGACGCGTTCGTCCGCAACCGGGTGCTCTGCGTCAACGTGCTGGCCCACGGGCAGGAGGCGCTCTCCAATCTGTTCGGTGGTAAAACCGCCATGGCCGAGCGTTTCGCCGCAGCCGACTGGCTGCACGGCGCCAGCGGCTCGCCGGTACTGCAAGGGGCACTGGTCTCATTCGATTGTCAGGTCGTCGACAGCGGTCAGGTCGGCAGCCATGACGTGCTCTACGCCGAGGTCATTGGCCTGCATCATGGCCAGGCCAGCGCCGGGCTGATGTATTTCCAGCGCGCCTACCACCGGCTCGGCGAGTAGCCGAGCTGACGCCCTGATCAGGCCGCGATACCAATGCCGCGCAGGATCATCCGGCGCACATTGGCCAACGCCTGATCAAAGAACTGCGGGTCGTCGAGGGTGTGGCCAGTAATTGAGGCCACCTGCACCGAAAAGTCGGCGTAGTGCTGGGTCAATGCCCAGAGTGAAAAGAACAGGTGATGCGGGTCAACCGCCTGCATCCGCCCTTCGGCAATCCAGGTGCGCACCACATCCGCCTTGGCATCCACCAGCGCACGCAACGACCCTTCGAGGGACGGTTTGAGCAACGGAGCGCCCTGGATCATCTCTAGACAGAACAGGCGCGAAGCTTCGGGATGATCACGGGAGTTGATCATCTTCAGACGAATGTAATCGCCAATCGCGGTTGCCGGATCCTGCTCCTCGGTAATCGCTCGCAGCGGGGCTAACCAGAGATCCAGCAAACTCCCGAGGATATCGACGTACAGCTCTTCCTTCGAGGCGAAGTAATAGAGCAGGTTACTTTTCGACAGACCGGCCTGGGCGGCAATCTGGTCCAGGCTGACACCGTGCAAACCGAAGCGGGAAAACAGCGCCAGTGCCGCCTGCTGAATGGTTTCTTGCTTGGTCGATGGTGCAGATAAACGTCGAATGGCCATCAGCACACGCCCTTGTCTTGACCCATTTAGTTAAATCCCCGCGCGCTTTTGCCGTGAATTAACCGCCGTTTCTATGCCGCTATAAACGCCCCGATCGAAGCATATCGTGGCTGTTTTTTCTAGGATTCTATCGGGCTTTTTACTCCGTTTATAAAACGGCAACAGTTTGGTGCACTTGCGCGCCAGCGCGGTGCGCAAGAGTACTTTTCGAGCACCCTGAAAACCTCGCGAAAATTAAAATAAATGTCTTATTAATCATATAGATAATTGCATTTTTCCATTTGGTCAAAAATGGCATGTCGGTTGCTAACAAAGAACTGCCTAACGTAACTATAAAAGCGTGCAAACCCCGCCTTAATGGCCCTGGCTTTATTTCAGATCACAGCTGCCCCTATTTACTTTTCCTTGCCTGAAAGGAGAGTTTTAAATGACGCTGTTATATGTCCCCATCATTGATCTTGAGCCTTATTTTGAAGGCAGCCAGGAAGGCAAAATGCAGGTTGCACAGGCTGTTGATCAGGCCTGCCGCGACATCGGTTTTCTGATTATCAAAAAGCATCGAATTCCCCGCGAACTGCTCGATCAGGTTACCGCCCTGTCGCAAGCATTTTTCGCCCTGCCGCTTGAAGAAAAACGCAAGGTTGATCGCCCACGCCGCGATCAGGTCCGGGGGTTTTCCGCAGTTGCCGAAGAAAGCCTGGCCTACAGCACTGGCGAAGCGGCGCCCGGTGACCTCAAGGAGTCCTTCTCCATCGGCCCCAGCCAGGTCCCGGACACCCCCTACTTCACCGGCCCCGCCGCTGGCCCGCACTTTGCTCCCAACGTCTGGCCGGCCGAGCCCATGGCGCTGCGCGAACACTACGAGGCCTACTTCGTCGCCATGAGCGAGTTGGCCATGCACCTGATGCGTATTTTTGCCCTGGCCCTGCACCTGCCGGAGCACTACTTCGACGACAAGATCGACCGCCACATCAGCATGTTCCGCGCCCTCAGCTACCCGCCCTTGCGCGAGCGCGCCGAAGAGGGCCAGTTCCGTGCCAGCCCCCACAGCGACTACGGCAGCCTGACCATCGTCTATCCCGACGCACCAGGCCTGCAGGTGCGCAACAAGGCCGGTGAATGGGTCGACGTGCCCTACGACCCGGACGGTTTCGCGGTCAACATCGGCGACCTGATGATGCAGTGGACCAACGATCGCTGGATTTCCACCGTGCACCGCGTGGTCGTGCCGGGGCTGGAAGAACCGAGCAACAAACGCCGACAGTCCCTGGTGTTCTTCCACCAGCCGAACTACGACGCCATGGTCGAATGCCTACCCAGCTGCCTGGCCCCTGGTGAAAGCCCGCGCCACGCGCCGATCAGCTCGGGCGATCACCTCAGCTCGAAATTCGTCAAACAGACCACCTTCGGCGGCACCAAGGAGGTGGCGTGATGGCGACCCTGTCGTACGTCAACGTCTTCGCCAACGACATTGTCGCCCTCAGCGGTTTCTACCAGCGGGTGTTTGGCTTCAGTGAGATCGAGGCCATCCGCTCGCCGATTTTCCGGGGGCTTGATACCGGCAAATCCTGCATTGGCTTCAACGCCCCGCACGCTTATGAACTGCTGGGTATCGCCGAGCATGCCCAGAGCAGCGGCATCCGCTTTCTGCTCAACCTCGATGTCGACAGCCAAGCGGAGGTGGACCGTCTGGTGCCCATCGCCCTTGATGCCGGCGCAACCCTGATCAAGGCGCCCTACACGACCTACTACAACTGGTACCAGGCCGTGCTGCTCGACCCTGAAGGCAACCTGTTCCGAATCAACCACATGCTCTAAGTGCCTGGGATCTGCCACAAAACCATAACGCCAACACCAAAAAATGCGTGCACAGGAGACAACACCATGATCGACAGATGGATGCACAAAGCGGCCGGCCTGGTAGCCGGTGGTTTGCTGCTGGCGGCCGGCCTGGCTCAGGCCGAAGACGGCTTTACCCTCAAGGGCGAACCGAAGATTGCGATGCTCTATTTCGATGCGAAAAACGATGGCGGCTGGACCCAGGCCTTCGATGAGGCACGGATCAAGATCGAGAGTGAGCTGGGGCAAAAAATCCAGTTTGTCGAGAAGGTGCCGGAAAGTGCCTCAGCCATCAAACCGGCCGCCGAACGCTTTATTGCCCGTGGCGCGAATATCGTCATTGGCACCGCCTTCGGCTACTCGGACAGCTTCAAGGAGCTGGCCGAGAAGTACCCCGATGTGGCCTTCCTCAATGGTTCCGGCACCACCAACGGGCACAACCTCGAATCCTTTTACGGCCGCACCTACGAAACCCACTACCTGTGCGGCATGGCCGCTGGCGCCGCGTCGAAAAGCGGCAAGCTCGGCTTCGTCGCCGCCAACCCCTTTGGCGTGGTCAACTGGACGGTCAACGCCTTCGAGATGGGCGCCCGCGAGATGAATCCCAAGGCCACTACCACGGTGATCTTCACCGGCGCCTGGAACGACCCGGTAAAAGAACGCGCCGCCGCCATGGCCCTGATCGACCAGGGCGCCGACGTGATTGGCCAGCACGTCGACACCCCAACACCGCAGATCGTCGCCCAGGAACGCGGCGTCTACGGCACCGGGCACCACCGCGACCTGTCGCAGTTCGCCCCCGAGGCGACCATCTGCTCAGCGATCTGGACCTGGGAGCGCTTTCTCGTACCGGAGCTGAAGAAGATCATCGCCGGTAACTGGAAACCCGCCCCCTACGGCGCCTTTATGACCATCAGCGAGGGCGGCGGTGACATCGCCTTCGGCAAGGTCGGCCTGAGCGAAGAAGCCAAAGCCAAAATCATGGCCGCACGCCAGGCGATCATCGATGGCAAGCACCTCTACGCCGGCCCGTTGAGCGACCGCGAAGGCAAAGAACGCGTGCCTGCCGGTAGCAGCCTGTCCGATGCCGAGCTGTGGCAGATGGACTGGTACGTCGACGGCGTTATCACCCAGAAGTAATCCAGTGCCGGGGCGCGCCGCGTGCGGCGCGCCTTCGCCTGCCCGACGCGGACAACCGGAATGCCCAACGCACTGCAACTCGAAGGCGTCAGCAAGAGCTTCGACGGCTACAAGGCCCTGTCAGACGCCAGTTTCACCGTCAAATGGGGCGAGGTGCATGCCCTGCTTGGCGAGAACGGCGCTGGCAAATCCTCGCTGATGAACATCGCCGCCGGGCTCTATGCCCCGGAAAGCGGCCACTTACTGATCGACGACAACCCGGTACGGCTCAAAGGCCCGGCTGATGCGGCGCGCGAGCGCATCGGCATGGTCCACCAGCATTTCAAACTGGTGAAGCCGTTCAGCGTCGCCGAGAACATCCTCCTCGGCCTGCCGAAACGTGCCGGCAGTCACCGCGCGCGCCTGCTTGAAACCGAGCGGTTGGTGGCCGAGAAGGCGGCTGAGATCGGCTTCGCCATCGACCCACGGCAGACGGTGGCCACCCTCTCCATCGCCGAGCAGCAGCGGGTAGAGATCCTCAAGGTGCTGCTCGCCGGGGCGCGCATCCTGATCCTCGACGAACCCACGGCGGTGCTCACCGACCAGGAGGGTGAACGCCTGCTGAGCACGGTGCGCAAACTGGCCCGCCAGGGCGCCGCAGTGGTTCTGGTGACCCACCGCATGAGCGATGTCAAACGCTTCGCCGACCGCGTGACGGTGATGCGCGGCGGGCGCACCATCACCACCCTCGACCCGGCCGGCATCGACATCGCCGAGCTGGTCAAACTGACCGTCGGCGAATCGCCCTCATTGCCCGAGCACACGCGCAACGAGGCCGGCCCGGTGCGCCTGCAAGTGCGCGGCCTGCGCTCACCGGAGCGTGGCGGGCGGCGCATCCTCTCGGGTGTCGACATGGACCTGCGCGCCGGCGAGATCTACGCCATCGCCGGGGTCGGCGGCAACGGCCAGAGCGAACTGGCCAACGTGCTGATGGGCCTGCCCGAACCCTGCGAGGGCGAGGTGCAGGTCGACGGCCTCGGCGACCTGCTCAGCGCCAGCCCGGCGCAGCGCCGTGAGCTGCGCATCGCTGCCATTCCTGCCGACCGTTACGGCCTGGCGTTGGCGGGCAACCTGTCGATTGCCGATAACTTCGCCATCGGCCAGGTGCACAACGGCCGCTACGGCGGCTTCTGGCGCCTGCGCGAAGGCGTTGTGCGCGCCGACACTCGCGCCGCCGTGGAACGCTTTGATGTGCAAGGCGCGCGCAGCCCAGGGCAGAAAGCCGCCCTGCTATCCGGCGGCAATGCGCAAAAGCTGGTGATCGCCCGCGAGTTCTCCCGTGAGCCGAACATCGTCCTGGCCCATAGCCCCAGCCGGGGGCTCGACGTGCGCGCTGGGGCCGCCGTGCACCAGCGCCTGCTCGCCGCCCGCGACGCTGGCGCGGCGGTGCTGCTGATCAGTGAAGACCTGGATGAAGTGCTGGCCCTGGCCGACCGTATCGGTGTGATGAGCGGCGGACGCATCGTCGCCGAATTTGAACGACCCGCTGATCGCCAAGCGATCGGCAAAGCCATGGTGGACCATGCCTGATATTGCCCCCACTGCTGCACCGCGCCAGCCGCTGGCGAGCCGCCGCTACACCCTGGAAATCCGCCAACAGATGGCCTGGCACTGGCAGGCGTTGATCCTCGCCCTGGCGCTGCTGGTCGGTCTGGGTATCTCCACCGCGATCCTGGTCGCAGCTGGAGTGCCAGCCGGCGAACTGCTCAACGAGTTCGTCCTGCTCACCCTGTTCGACCTGCAGAGCCTCAAGGCCGTGCTGTTCCAGGCCGCGCCCATCATCATGGTCGGCCTGGCCGGCTGCATCGCCTTCCGCGCGCGCTTCTGGAACCTCGGCCTGGAAGGGCAGATGATCTGGGGCGGCATCGCGGCCACGGCCATCTCACTGTTCGAGGTGGGCCCCGAGGCCCTGCGCTTGCCGCTGATGGGCCTGGCCGCCGCCCTCGCAGGGCTGGCCTGGGCGCTGGCACCGGTGTTGTTGAAGCTCAACCTGCGGGTCAACGAGATCATCTCGACGCTGATGCTCAACTACATCGCGGCGAACTTTCTCCTGCACCTGGTCTATGGTGCCTGGAAGGACCCGCGCGACGCCTTCCCCTACTCACCGCAGTACCGCCCCTTCGAGCGCATTCCCGAATTCTTCGACGGCTACAGCCTGGCCATCCCGCTGGCCTTGCTGGCCGCCCTGCTGGCCTGGTGGTTCGTCAGCCTGTGCCGGGCCGGGCTCTATCTACGCTTCGTCGACGCCAACCTGCGGGTGGCCACCGCCAACGGAGTACCGGTGCGCCAGGTGATCATCACCAGTGTGCTGCTCTCTGGCAGCCTCGCCGGGCTGGCCGGCTGGCTGGTCGCAGCCGGCCAGGAAAGTCGCCTGACCCAGGCCTTCTACCAGGGCTACGGTTTCTCCGGGATTCTCATCGCCTTCCTCGCCCGCAATAACCCACTGGCAGCAACCATAGTCGCGCTGCTGGTGGCCACGCTGTTCGTCGCCGGGCGCAACCTGCAGGTGTTCTACCAGATCCCCTTTTCCATGGTGCAACTGATCCAGGCGCTGATCGTCATCTGTGTCGCCAGCTCCGACTTCTTCATTCGCCACCGCATTCGCCGCACGCTCGGGAGAGACGCCTGATGGAACTAATCACCAGCTGGCTCGGTAACGTCCCCGACTTTGCCGTGCCCTATGCCCTGGCCGCCCTGGGTCTGATTCTCACTGAACGTGCCGGGGTACTGGCCCTCGGCGCCGAAGGCCTGCTGCTGGCCGGCGCCCTGGCCAGCATCGGCATGCAACTGGCGCTGGGCGTCACTGGCCTGTCGTTGCTTGCCGGTATGGCGGCCGCCGCCCTGGTCTCGGTGCTGTTCGCGGTCATGGTGATCATCCTGCGGATCAACCAGGTCATCGCCGGGCTGACCCTGGTGTTCTTCTGCCAGGGTCTGACCAGCCTGCTCGGCACCTTGCTGGAGTGGACCAACCAGCCGATCCAGGGGTTGCCGGCGCTGGCGCTGTGGCCGCTGTCGGAGCTGCCGCTGATTGGCCGGCTGTTCAACCAGAACCTGATGGTCTACCTCACCGCGCCGATCTTTTTCGCCGTGGTCTGGTACCTGCAGCGCAGCACCTCGGGCCTGCGCCTGCGCGCAGTCGGCGAAAACCCGCAAGCGGCCGATGCCGCGGGCATCCCGGTGATCGCTTACCGCTTCGCCGCGGTCATGGCTGGTGCCGCCCTGGTGGGCCTGGCCGGCGCCTATATTGCGGTGCTCAGCACCAAGATGTGGATTGCCGACATGAGCGGTGGCCGTGGCTGGATCGCCGTGGCGTTGGTCATCTTTGCTCGCTGGTCACCCTGGAAGGCGTTGGTCGGCGCGCTGCTGTTCGGCTGCATCGAGGCGCTGATCCCGCAGCTCGCCGCGGCCGGCATCCGCCTGCCGCAGTATTTCGTGCTGATGACGCCCTATGCCGTGACCCTCGGCGTGATGATCTGGGTCGCCCTTTCCGGCCGCGGCCAGAACGACCAGCCCGGCGCCCTCGGCGAACCCTATGTCCGCGAAGAGCGCCGCTGACCCGGCGCCAAGGAGATTGCCATGCGCACCTTTGTCTATGAACGCCCCCGCGAACTCGATGCCGCCGCATTCGCCGACTACCTCGACCCGCGCAGCACGGCGGTGATTTCCATCGACCTGCACCGCGGCCACCTCGACGAATCCCCCGACTGCCCGTGCCCAGCCCCTCGGGCACGGGAACTGGTCGCGCCAGTCGACGCCTTCCACACGCAGGCGCGGGATATTGGGGTGCGCATCGTGCACGTGCGCTCGGTGCTGCGCGCAGATGGCTCGGACGATCTCGGCGGTATTCCCTCGGCCTGGCGGCGTACCTTCCCATTGCATGTCGGCGAGATCCCCAACCATGCCGAACATGCTCTGGAAGGCTCACGCTGGACCGAGTGGCTGACCCAGGTCGAACCCGGCGACCTGACGGTCTCGAACAAGCGCCGGCTGTCGGCGTTCTACCCCACCGACCTGGACTTTCTGCTGCGCAACCAACGCATCGACACCCTGGTGTTCAATGGCGGCTTCGCCGACTGCTGCGTATTGAACAGCGCCTTTGAAGCAGCCAACCTGAACTATCGGGTGATCGTCCTGCGTGACCTGGTGCGCGGCACCGACGACCACCTGGAGGCTGCGGCCTTCAGCATGGTCTCCCTGCACCTGGGCTTGGTCATGGAGTCCGCCGAGCTGTTGGCGGTCTGGAAGCAGGGTAATCCGACCTAGTCCTACAGCGTTTTCTCGAACACCTTGGAATTACGCTGGTAGTTGTACAGCGACGCGCGCGCGGCGGGCATGCGCTCGACACTGCTGGGTACGAAGCCACGCTCGCGGAACCAATGGGCAGTGCGCGTGGTGAGGACGAACAGGGTCTTGATACCCTGGGCACGGGCACGGTCTTCGATGCGTTCGAGCAGCTCGTCGCCACGGCCACCGTGGCGGTATTCCGGGTTTACGGCCAGACAGGCCAGCTCCCCGAATTCCGTATCGGCAATCTGGTAGAGCGCCGCGCAGGCGATGATCAGGCCATCACGCTCGACGATGCTGAACTGCTCGATCTCGCGCTCCAGCACCTCACGTGAGCGGCGCACCAGAATGCCCTGCTCCTCCAGCGGGCTGATCAGCTCGATCAGGCCGCCGACATCACCGATGGTGGCCTCGCGCAAGGACTCGAACTGCTCCGGGTCGACCAGGGTGCCGCCACCGTCGCGGGTGAACAACTCGGTGAGCAGTGAACCATCGCCGGTGTAGCTGACAATGTGGCTGCGCTTGACCCCGCTGCGGCACGCCTGGGCGGCAGCATCCAGCAACTCGCCCTGGTAATCGCTGCCCAGGCGCGCCACATGGGCCGGCACCTGTTGCGGACGCAGCTCACGAATCAGCTTGCCGTCTTCATCGAGCAGACCCTGCTGGCTGCTGAACAGAATCAGCTTGTCGACCGCCAAGTCGATGGCCGCACGCATGGCCACATCTTCGCAGGCCAGGTTGAAGATCTCGCCCGTTGGCGAATACCCCAGAGGCGACAGCAGCACGATATTGCGTTCATCGAGCTGGCGATTGATGCCCTTGCGGTCGATACGCCGCACTTCGCCGGTATGGTGGTAATCGACGCCATCCATCACCCCAATCGGCCGCGCGGTGACGTAGTTGCCGCTGCTCACCCGCAGCCGCGAGCCCTGCATCGGCGAGGCCGCGATATCCATCGACAGGCGTGCCTCGATGGCGATGCGCAACTGGCCAACCGCGTCGATCACACACTCCAGGGTCGGCCCGTCGGTCACCCGCAGGTCGCGGTGAAAGTGCGCCGTCAGCCCGCGCGCATTGAGGCGCGCTTCGATCTGCGGACGCGAACCGTGGACCAGCACCAGGCGCACACCCAGGCTGTGCAACAGCACCAGGTCGTGGACGATATTGGCGAAATTGGGATGGGCAACGCCCTCGCCCGGCAGCATGACCACGAAGGTGCAGTCCCGGTGAGCATTGATGTAAGGCGATGCATGGCGCAGCCAGTTGACGTAGTCGAGCATGGGCAAAAAAACCTGTAGAAACTGAGCAAAACACGAAAGTGGGCGCCGAGCGCCCCGCAGTACAAGCGGGTGCCGAGGGTTATCGTCGTTGAGTAAGCCGCTGCACGCGTGCGTCCCTCCGGGTAGAACAGTTTCGCGCCAGGCTCATTTGAGCGGCGCCAGGCAGTAATGTTGAATCAGCTCGCGCAGCAGGCGCACGGTAGGGTCAAGACGCGCCATGTCCAGGTACTCGCCGGGCTGGTGGGCACAGGCGATATCCCCCGGCCCGAGAATCAGGGTCTCGCAACCCAGTTGCTGAAGATAAGGCGCCTCGGTGCCGAACGCCACCGCCTCGGCGGTGTGCCCGGTCAGGCGTTCGGCCACCCGTACCAGCTCGGCATCGGCGGCCTGCTCGAACGGCGGCACGGCCGGAAACAGCGGCGCAAAGTCGATGCTCACCTGGTGTTGTTCGGCCAGCGGTTGCAGCTTCTGGCGGATCGCCGCCCGCAGGTGTTCCGGGGCCATGCCGGGCAGCGGACGCAGGTCGAACTCCAGGGAGCACTGGCCACAGATACGGTTGGGATTGTCGCCACCATGGATGCAGCCGAAGTTCAGGGTCGGTTGCGGTACACCAAACTGTGGGTTGTTGTACTCGACCTGCCACTGGCTGCGCAGCCCGCGTAATGCGCTCATCACATCGTGCATTGCCTCCAGGGCGCTGTGGCCCAGTGACGGGTCGGAGGAGTGGCCACTTTGCCCAAGGATATCCAGGCGCTCCATCATCACGCCCTTGTGCAGGCGCACCGGCCGCAGCCCGGTCGGCTCGCCGATCACCGCGGCACGGCCCAGTGGCCGGCCAGCCGCAGCCAGGGCACGGGCGCCGGACATCGAGCTTTCTTCATCGCAGGTGGCGAGAATCAGCAGCGGTTGCTGGAAGCGCTGTTCGAGCAGCGGGCGGACCGCCTCGATCACCAGGGCGAAGAAGCCCTTCATGTCGCAGGCGCCCAAGCCGACCCAGCGGCCGTCAATCTCGGTGAGTTTCAGCGGATCAGTCTGCCACAGCGCGGCATCGAAGGGCACGGTGTCGCTGTGCCCGGCCAGCACCAGCCCGCCCGGTCCGCTGCCATAACTGGCGAGCAGGTTGAACTTGCCGGGCTCCACGGTCTGGATCTCGCAGGTAAAACCCAGGTCGCCCAGCCAGGCGGCCAGCAACTCGATCACCGGGCCGTTGCTCTGGTCCCAATTGGCCTGGGTACAGCTCACCGAGGGCGTGGCAATCAGCGCAGCGAACTGGTCTTTCAAGGAAGGCAGGGGCATAAGCGGTCTCCGCGGGCGAGCCCCATGATAGAGGCATCGCCCGCCGAGATGAAACCGCGGGAGGGTTTCTTAGAGGAAGATGCCGCGCAGGATAAAGAAGAAGAAGATCGACAGCGCCGCACCGACCGGCAGCGTGATCAGCCAGGACATAAAGATTTTGCCGATCACGCCCAGGTTCAGCGCGCCGATACCGCGGGCCAAGCCCACACCCAGTACCGCACCGACCAGGGTGTGGGTGGTAGAGACCGGCAGGCCGATGGCCGAGGCGCCGACCACAGTGGTCGCGGTGGCCAGTTCGGCAGCGAAACCACGGCTCGGGGTCAGCTCGGTGATTTCCTTGCCGATGGTGGCGATCACCTTGTAGCCGTAAGTGGCCAGGCCGATCACGATACCCACGGCACCGAGCAGCAACACCCAGCCGGGCACGGACGATTTGGCGCCAACAGCCATTTCGCCGCCGGACTGGATCACCCCGACAATCGCCGCCAGCGGGCCGACTGCGTTGGCCACGTCGTTGGAGCCGTGGGCAAAGGCCATGGCGCACGCGGTGAAGATCATCAGAACGGCGAACACCTTCTCCACGCTGGCGTAGTGGAATTCCTTATCCGCCTCAACATCGACCTTGATGCGGCTCAGCAAGACGATGCCCAGCAGCATGATCAAGGCGCCAACACCCAGAGAAAGGAAGAAACCTTCAGTGGCAGAGAGGTCCAGGCCGATATGCTTGAGGCCTTTGGTCAGGGTCATGATGCTGACCATGAAGCCGGTGGCAAACATATACAGCGGCACAAAACGCTTGGCGTTGAGGAAGGGGTTGTCGGTGTCGATGATCAGTTTCTGCACGCTGACAAACAGGCCAAAGGCAACGATGCCGGACAGTACGGGGGAGATCACCCAACTGGCGACGATCGGACCAACACCGTCCCAATGCACGGCGTCCATGGACACACCAACGGCGGCAAAGCCGATCACCGCGCCGACGATGGAGTGGGTGGTGGAAACCGGCCAGCCCTTGGTCGACGCCACCAGCAGCCAGGTGCCGGCTGCCAGCAACGCCGACATCATGCCCAGCACCATCAGGTCCGGGGTGATCATCGAGGCGTCGACGATGCCGCTCTTGATGGTTTCGGTCACCTCGCCGCCGGCCAGGTAGGCGCCGGCGAACTCGAAGACCATGGCGATCAGGATCGCCTGTTTGATGGTCAGCGCCTTCGAGCCCACCGATGTACCCATGGCGTTGGCCACGTCATTGGCGCCCACACCCCAGGCCATGAAAAAACCAAAGAGACAGGCAAGCAGCAGCAATACGAGGCCGTAGTCCGCAATCAGAGACATAAATAGTTAATCCGTAGATTCCAGAAAGGACACTGGCGCTTAGCGCGCCAGCAGTTGTTCCAGTCGGTTGCCGACACGTTCGGCCCGATCGGCTACATCGCCGATCCATTCGATGATCTTGTAGAGAAACATCACATCGACAGCCGGGAGATCCTTTTCCAGTTTGAACAGCGCGCGCCGAACGTCGATTTGCATCTTGTCGGTGTCGCGTTCGATTTGCTCCAGCTCCAGCACCATGGCTTCGACCAATGCGGCTTCGCGGCCACCAAAGCCGGTTTCCAGCAATTCATCGAGTTCATTCATGGCCTTCAGCGCCTGGGCGCTGGCATCCACCGTGCGCTGCACGAAGCTGCGCATCAGCGGCTGCAGGGCCTGCGGAATGGCCATTTCACGGCCCAGCATAAGGCCGGCAATGTCCTTGGCGCGGTTGGCAACTTTGTCCTGTACACTCAGCAGCTCAAGCAAGTCCGAGCGCGGTACGGGCAGAAACAGGCTCTTGGGCAGGTGCTGACGCACGCTTTTCTTGAGCTTGTCGGCCTCATATTCGAGGTTGGCCATTTCCTGTTGTACCTGTTCCACCTTGGCCCAATCCTGAGCCATCACGGCCTCAAAGAACGGCACAAGATTCGCGGCGCACTCATGGGCTTTGGCGAAGTGCTTCTGCATCGGCCCGATGGGTGAACGGCCAAACAGGCTGGCAAACGGATTGACTGGCATAGGGTGAACCCCGGCTTTAAGAAGGCGGCAAGTATACGGATCACTCCCCAGGCTCGCCAGCGCATGTAATCGGACTGTCACATATCATCGTAGGCGCACTATTCATCACTATGTTCAAAGAAACCGAAATTAAACTGCGAGTCAGCCCCGAAACCCTGCTGGCGCTGCGCGACCACCCGCTGCTGAAGAAACGCAACAAGAGCGGCTGGCAGGAACACCCGCTGTACAACCAGTACTACGACACGCCTGCGCGCGACCTGGCCGCGGCCAAGGTCGCCCTGCGCCTGCGCCGTGACGGCGAGCAAATCATCCAGACCTTCAAGAGCCGCGGCCAGAGCATCGCAGGCCTGTCCGAGCGTCACGAGTGGGATTGGTACCTGGAACAGCCCGAGCTGGATATCAGCCGCCTGGACGACAGCTGCTGGCCGGCGGCGCTCGCCGAGCTGGATAAAGCCCTGCTGCAGCCGCTGTTCACCACCGACTTCGTGCGCCAGCGTGCGGAAATCGCCTGGGGTCGCGGCAAAGCCAAGGTGGTTATCGAAGCCGCCCTGGATCTAGGCAAGGTGATTGCCGGTGAGGGTGAAGAAGAAATCTGCGAGCTGGAGCTTGAGCTGCGCCAAGGCGAACCCGAAGCCCTGCTTGAACTGGCCGAGGCCCTGGCCGCCGACCTGGCGCTGATGCCCTGCGACATCAGCAAGGCCGAGCGCGGCTACCGCCTGTTCGATGCCGGCAGCTACAACCTGAGCCTCAACGCGCCCGAGCTGAATGCCGAAGCCAACCTGGATGACAGCCTCAGCGCCCTCGCCTGGCACCTGCTCGGCAGCAGCCAGCGCCTGGCCGAACAGTATCGTTTCAACGGCCACTGGCGCCTGCTGGTGGATTGGGTTGCACAGTTGGTCGATCTACGCGCCCTGCTCGGCAGCCTTGGCCAGGCCGCGCCGCGCAGCACCAGCAATGCCCTGCGCCAGACCCTCGACGCGCTGCTGCAGCACTGGCGCCCGATCGTCCAGGCCGGGCAACTCGACGACGCGGTGCGCAAAGTGGCCCCGGCACAGTTCGCCGAAGAGCTGACGCTGACCCGCTGGGGCCAGTTCTCCCTGGGCACTTCCAGCTGGCTGCTGGCCCGCCGCTGGACCATTGAGCGCAACAACCGCGGCAATCGCCAGGGCGCCGCGCCGCTGGGCAACTGGCTGCCGACCCTGATCGCCGAAGAAGGCGCCGCCCTGCAGCTCAAACGCTACCAGCAGCAGCCCGAAGACCTGAGCGAGCAACTGCCACGCCTGGAGCGCCTGCTGGTCTGGCTGCGCCTGGCGCGCAACGTACTCGATGTGGCCGAAACCGACCGCCTGTATGGGGAGATGTGCAAGCTCAGCGAGCTCGCTCAGCAGCCGCGTGATGCCGAGGTACTGGCTGCCCGTCAGGCCCAGGCCCATACTGTGGCAACGCTGAAAGCCTGGCGGCAATTAGTGAAGTAATCGACAGTACGGCCGCGCAGGCCCCGCCATGCACCCCGCGCATGGCACCTGCACGGCCGTTTTGCGGCACACTGCAGGACCATGACTCACTCGCACGAGGGTCTGTTGATTTTTCGTGCGCGGCCGCGACGAAACGTCCACAGACCCCAGGGAGCCCCATGTCCGCACTTGCCCAGCCTCCTCAGGACCGCCTGCTCGACCTCAACGACCTGCTGCGCGAACTGGTCGCCCACGGTCGGCTTGACCAGGACGGCGCCGAGCAGTGCCTGAGCCTACGGCGCACGGCGGCCAATGCGCAGCAGCACCCGCTGGAATTCATCGCCGCGCAGCAACTGGCTGACCTGACGCGCCCGGGCAAGACTCTCGACCTGGAAACCCTGACCGTCTGGCTGGCCGAGTATGCCGGCCAGCCCTACCTGCGCATCGACCCGCTGAAGATCGACGTGGCGGCCATCACCCCACTGATGTCCTATGCCTTCGCCCAGCGCCACAAGATCCTTGCCATCGCCGTGACCGCCGATGCCGTGACCATTGCCAGCGCCCAGCCGCTGATGCACAGCTGGGAAGCCAACCTGACTCACGTGCTCAAGCGCCCGATCAAACGGGTGGTGGCCAACCCGGCGGATATCCAGCGTTTCACCGTCGAGTTCTACCGCCTGGCGCGCTCGGTCAGCGGCGCTTCGGCAGCCGATGCGCGGGTCAGCGGCGTCGGTAACTTCGAGCAGTTGCTCAACCTCGGCGCCCAGGACCAGGAGCCTGACGCCAACGACGCACACATCGTCAATATCGTCGACTGGCTGTTCCAGTACGCCTTCCAGCAGCGCGCCAGTGACATCCATATCGAGCCACGCCGCGAACAGGGCAGCGTGCGTTTTCGCATCGACGGCGTGCTGCACACCGTCTACCAATTCCCGCCCCAGGTCACCATGGCCATCGTCAGCCGTCTGAAAACCCTCGGCCGGATGAACGTCGCGGAAAAACGCAAACCCCAGGATGGCCGGGTCAAGACCAAGACCCCGGCCGGTGGCGAAGTCGAGCTGCGCCTGTCGACCCTGCCGACCGCGTTCGGCGAAAAGATGGTCATGCGGATTTTCGACCCGGACGTGCTGCTCAAGAGTTTCGACCAGCTCGGCTTCTCCCCGGACGACATGCGCCGCTGGGCCGACATGACCCGCCAGCCCAACGGCATCATCCTGGTGACCGGCCCCACCGGCTCGGGCAAGACCACCACGCTCTACACAACGCTCAAGCAACTGGCCACGCCCGAGGTCAACGTCTGCACCATCGAAGACCCGATCGAGATGATCGAAGGCGCCTTCAACCAGATGCAGGTGCAGCACAACATCGACCTGACGTTCGCCAGCGGCGTGCGCGCCCTGATGCGCCAGGACCCGGACATCATCATGGTCGGCGAGATCCGCGACCTGGAAACCGCCGAAATGGCCATCCAGGCCGCGCTCACCGGGCACCTGGTGCTCTCGACCCTGCACACCAACGATGCACCGAGCGCCATCACCCGCCTGCTCGAGCTCGGTGTACCGCATTATCTGCTCAAGGCCACCCTGCTCGGCGTTATGGCCCAGCGCCTGGTGCGCACCCTGTGCCCGCATTGCAAGGCGCCCCACGACCTTAATGAGGAAGACTGGCAAACCCTGACGCGCCCCTGGAACGCCCCGCTGCCGACCGGCGCGCAGCGCGCGGTCGGTTGCCTGGAATGCCGCGACACCGGCTACCGCGGCCGCGCCGGGGTGTACGAGATCATGCAGCTCAACGATGCGATCAAGCCGCTGATCACCGCTGACACCGACCTGATCGCCCTGCGCCGCCATGCCTTCAAGGAAGGCATGCGCAGCCTGCGCCTGTCTGGCGCACAGAAAGTCGCCGCTGGGTTAACTACAATCGAAGAAGTGCTGCGCGTAACCCCGCAGAGCGAGCAGAAATAACCAACGGGCCGCCGGACGGCAGCTCGAACGCGCCCAGGCGCCGCAGAAAATGGAGTTTGTATGGAAATCGGCAGTGTAATTTTTCTCTTCGTCGGCCTTGCCGTCGCCGTGGTCTTCATGGGTTTCAAGGTGGTCCCGCAAGGCTCGCAGTGGACGGTAGAGCGCTTCGGCCGTTACACCAACACCCTTAAACCGGGCCTGAACATCATCGTCCCGGTGATGGACCGCATCGGCCGCAAGCTCAATGTCATGGAAAGCGTGCTGGATATTCCCCCCCAGGAAGTCATCACCGCCGACAACGCCACGGTGCAGATCGACGCCGTGTGCTTCTTCCAGGTGATCAACGCGGCCCAGGCGGCCTATGAGGTCAACAACCTCGAGCACGCCATCCGCAACCTGCTGCAAACCAATATCCGCACCGTGCTCGGCTCCATGGAGCTGGACGCCATGCTCAGCCAGCGCGACGGGATCAACGAGAAACTGCTACGCACCGTCGATGAAGCCACCGCGCCCTGGGGCATCAAGATCACCCGTATCGAGATCAAGGACATCAGCCCGCCCGCCGACCTGATGGCGGCGATGTCCGGGCAGATGAAGGCCGAGCGCATCAAGCGTGCACAAATTCTCGAAGCCGAGGGCCTGCGCGCCGCCGCCATCCTTACCGCCGAAGGCAAGAAACAGGCGCAAATCCTCGAGGCCGAGGGCGAACGCCAGGCCGCCTTCCTCGAAGCCGAGGCGCGCGAACGCGCGGCGGCCGCCGAAGCCGAGGCGACGCGTATGGTTTCCGAGGCGATTGCCAGTGGCAACGTGCAGGCGATCAACTACTTCGTCGCGCAGAAATACATCGACGCCCTGGGCAAGCTGACCGCCTCGCCCAACAGCAAGGTGATCCTCATGCCGCTGGAAGCCAGCCAGATGATTGGGGCGGTGGGCGGCATCGGCGAGATCGTCAAGGCCACTTTCGGCACCCCAACCGACGGCGACAGGAAACGCTAAGCCATGTTCGATGCCCTGCAGCACCTGAGTTTCTGGAACTGGTTGGCCTTCGGCACCCTGCTGCTGATCCTCGAGGTGTTCGGGGCCGGTGGCTACCTGTTGTGGATCGGCCTGGCCGCCGCGGCGGTGGGTTTGCTCACCTACCTCATCCCGGACCTGCACTGGACCCTGCAGTTCGTGCTGTTCGGTGTCCTCGCCATCCTCACCGCCGTGTATTGGTGGCGACGCCAGCGCACCGCCGCCAAACCCTCTGACCAACCGGGGCTGAACCAGCGTGGCAGCGAGCTGCTGGGGCGCACCTTCACCCTGCACGAAGCGATCAGCGGCGGGCGCGGCAAGATCAAGGCTGGCGATAGCCTGTGGCTGGTCAGCGGCCCTGAGCTGCCGGCCGGCAGCCAGGTGCGGGTGATCGGCCAGGATGGTGTGCTGCTGAAGGTCGACGCGGTGCCATAACGCTGCCGGTCACGGCGCTGACCCCAGCCGATGGCGCGGCGGCACTGGCGCTGCTCGAACACGCGTTTGCCGAAGACCCTCGCCTGGGTGCTGCAACAGACCCAGCCCGGTTACACGGCCCGCCGACGGGCCTATCTGGGCGCCTGGCAGGCTGACCAACTGCTGGGGCTGAGCTGTTTAACCCTAGCCGAGCCCGCCACCGACCCGGCAAGCCTGTCAGCCCTCGGCGAGCGCATTGCCCAAGCCGGTGTTACCTGCAACGCCTATGCTGAAGCAGGCGCTGCCACCATCCGACTGAACCCTTGCGTCAATCGGCGTTCTTATCCTTCAGGATTACCCCCTCACGGAGCTACTGCCATGCGTAAGTTCACCCCCCTGCTGCTTGCTGTACTCGTCGTTTGCAGCGCCTCGGCCTCGGCCGCCGGTCTGCGCGATATCCTTTCTTCCGGCGCCACCACGGCTTCGACCTACCTGACGTTCAAGGACAAGAAGCTGATCGTCCCGGCCCACGACGAGGCCACCAGCTTCGTTGCCAGCGGCGGCGAGATCCGCGGTCCGTACCTGGAAGCAGCCCTGCAGCAACTGCGCGCTGAGAATCCAAGCCTGCAGGCCAGCGACATGGAACTGGCCAGCGCCATCCTCGCAGCTGAGTAATAAGCGCCTGGATGCAACAGCCAAGCACAACGAAATACCATAAAAAAACCGCTGCCTCGGCAGCGGTTTTTTATGGCGATGTCCCAAAATCGTGTTGCATCCCGTGCAAGCCATCACGCAGCACCAGGGTGAACTACCGAACACGCGTAGGAGCCCCGCCTCGGGGCGAATCGATGGCAGTCATGCAGTTATTTCGGCGTTACCCATGGCATTCGCCGTGGGGCGCGGCCCACAAAAAGCATCGTCGCAGTGCAACAGGGTACTGGGACATAGCCTTTTCTATAGTGATGTCGTGGGGTACGCCGTGCGCACGGCGCACCCTACTCTCCATGCCTCACTCAATGGGGACATAGCCTTTGACGCTTACTCAGCTTCGGACGCAGCCTTGTACGCTTCGGCATCCAGCAGCTTATCCAGCTCGCTGGCGTCCTGCGGCTTGAGCGTGAAGAACCAGCTGCCATAAGGATCGCTGTTGACGCTCTCCGGGCTGTCGGCCAGGGCTTCGTTGATCGCGATAACTTCACCGCCGACTGGCGCGTAGATATCGGATGCCGCCTTCACAGACTCCACGACACCGGCTTCCTGGCCTGCAGCCAATACCTTGCCGACTTCCGGCAGTTCGATAAACACCACATCACCCAACGCTTCCTGAGCGTGGTCGGAGATGCCCACGGTGATGCTGCCATCGGCTTCCAGGCGCGCCCATTCGTGGCTGGCGGCGTAACGCAGGTCGGCGGGAATCGTGCTCATGTAGGCGTCCTCATAGGTCGGTGACGGCGATCGCGCCGTCAGGAAAAGTTAACAGCTCAGGGCCTGACCGCGATAGACGCAGCCAGAGCCAGGAAATATCAGATCAAGGCTTTACCGTGGCGCACAAACAGCGGTTTGACCACCCGCACCGGGTACCACTTGCCGCGAATTTCCACCTCGGCGCGTTCCCCGGTCGCCGCTGGCACGCGGGCCAGGGCGATGGACTTGCCCAACGTGGGCGAGAAGCTGCCACTGGTGATTTCACCCTCACCCACGCCATCGACCCGCACCACCTGGTGTGCGCGCAGCACGCCGCGCTCCTCGAGCACCAGGCCGACCAGCTTGGCCTGCACGCCAGCGGCCTTTTGTGCGGCCAGGGCCGCACGGCCGATAAAAGCGCGGGTCGGCGGGTTCCAGGCCACGCTCCAGGCCATGTTGGCGGCCAGCGGGCTGGTCTGCTCGTCCATGTCCTGGCCGTAGAGATTCATCCCGGCTTCCAGGCGCAGGGTGTCGCGCGCACCCAGGCCGATGGGTGAAATCCCCGCGCCCACCAGTTCATTGAAAAAGGCCACGCCCTGGTCAGCCGGCAGAATGATTTCCAGGCCATCTTCACCGGTGTAACCGGTGCGCGCGATAAACCAGTTGCCTTGGGCAAGCCCGTGGAAGGGTGCCAGATGCTGGATCAGCTCGGCACGCGCCGGGCTCACCAGCTCGGCGACCCGAGCACGGGCTTTCGGCCCCTGGATCGCCAGCATGGCCAGCTCGGCGCGCTCATCGAGCTGCACGCTGAAACCTTCACACTGCTGACGCATCCAGGCCAGGTCCTTGTCGCGGGTCGCGGCGTTGACCACAACCCGGTATGCCAGGCCCTGCTCGCCGTCATTACGGTAGACGATCAGGTCATCGATCACTCCGCCCTGGGCATTGAGCATGCCGCTGTACAGGGCCTTGCCCGAGGCCTCGAGCCGCGCCACGTCGTTGGCCAGCAATTGCTGCAGGTAAGCCTGGGCGTCAGGTCCGGCGACATCGACCACGGTCATGTGCGACACATCGAAGACCCCGCAATCGCGGCGCACCTGATGGTGCTCCTCGACCTGCGAACCGTAATGCAGCGGCATGTCCCAGCCACCAAAGTCGACCAGCTTGGCGCCCAGGGCGAGGTGCAGGTCATAGAGCGGGGTACGCTGTCCCATGGGTATCTCCTTCCGGGCGTGGCGAAGCTGCGGGCGAGCGTCAGGCCGGGGTAGCCCTTGCAGCAGGCCAGCACGGTCCGGCGTGCTCGGTCAACATGACAGGCCGCAGCGAATGGCGCGCATTGTAGCGGCAAGCCTGCGGTGGGTCATCCTGACCATCGGCTACCGGGGCGAACGGTCAGTCTTCGCCGATTCGCCGCGCCGAGCGCCGAATCAGCCCAACCACCGGCAGCAGGCCCACCAGCACCAGGGTCAGGGCCGGCAGCGCCGCCCGTGCCCACTCCCCTTCGCTGGTCATCTCGAAGACCCGCACCGACAGGGTGTCCCAGCCGAAGGGACGCATCAGCAGCGTCGCCGGCATTTCCTTGAGCACGTCGACGAACACCAGCAGCGCCGCCGACAACACCCCCGGCACCAGCAACGGCAGGTACACCGTGAAGAACAACCGTGGCCCACCTACACCCAGGCTGCGCGAGGCTTCCGGCAACGACGGGCGAATACGCGCCAGGCTGTTTTCCAGCGGCCCATAGGCCACCGCCATAAAGCGAATCAGGTAGGCCAGCAGCAACGCTGACAGGCTGCCGAGCAGCAGCGGTTTACCCGCGCCGCCGAGCCAGCTGGACAGCGGAATCACCAGCTCACGATCCAGATAACTGAAGGCCAGCATGATCGCCACCGCGAGCATCGAACCAGGCAAAGCGTAGCCGACATTGGCCAGGCTGACGCCGCTGCGCATCAGCCGGGTCGGCGCCAGGCGCCGGGCGAACGCCAGCAGCAGCGCCACCGACACGGTGATCAAGGCGGCCATCGCGCCCAGGTACAGGGTGTGCAGGATCAGCGCGGTGTAGCGCTCATCGAGGTCGAAACGCCCACGCTGCCAGAACCACACCAGCAGTTGCGCCATCGGGATGACAAAGGCGCAGGTGAACACCAGCACACACCAGCCCGTGGCCGCCGCGGCCTGCAGCCCCTTGAGCGGGTACAACGCCTTGCCCCGCGGACGCTCGTTGGTCGGCCGCACCGCGCCACGGGCACGCCGCTCGCCGTAGAGCACCAGCATCACCGCCAGCAGCAGCAGGCTGGCCAGTTGGGTGGCGCTGGTCAGGCTGTAGAAGCTGTACCAGGTCTTGTAGATGGCAGTGGTGAAGGTATCGAAGTTGAACACCGACACCGCGCCGAAATCGGCCAGGGTTTCCATGATCGCCAGGGCCAGCCCTGCACCGATGGCCGGGCGCGCCATCGGCAGGGCAACCCGCCAGAACGCCTGCCAGGGCGACAGGCCAAGCACCCGCGCCGCCTCCATCAGACCCTTGCCCTGGGCGAGGAAGGCATTGCGCGCGAGCAGGTAGACATAGGGATAGAACACCAGCACCAGGACGATGATCACCCCGCCGGTAGAGCGCACCCGCGGCAAGCGCAAGCCACTGCCGAAACACTCGCGCATCAGAGTTTGCACCGGCCCGGCAAAGTCCAGTAAACCAACGAAGACAAAGGCCAGCACATAAGCGGGAATAGCGAACGGCAGCATCAGCGCCCAGTCCAGCCAGCGCCGGCCGGGAAACTCGCAGAGGCTGGTGAGCCAGGCCAGGCTGACGCCCAGCAACGTCACGCCAATGCCGACCCCCAGCACCAGGGTCAGGGTATTGCCGATCAGGCGCAGCAACTGGGTTTGCCACAGGTGCGCCCAGATCTGCTGGTCCACCTCGTGCCAGCTGAACAGCAACACGCTGAGCGGCAGCAGAACCAGCAGCACGACAACGAAGACGATCGGATACCAACGGCGCTGGGCGGGATGGGCCACGCAGATTCCTCAAGACAAAAACACGACGCCCCGGCAAGCCGGGGCGTCGAGTATAACGGCAAGGCGGCTAGCCGCCCTCTGTCTGCAGCCAGTTAGTTCCAGCCAGCGCGGTCCATCAGCATGGTGGCTTCGGCTTGACGCTTACCAGCGACCTCAGTGGCGATCGAGTCGGCCTTGAAGGTACCCCAGGCGGCTACTTCCGCGGACGGCTCAACCGCCGGGTTGGCCGGGAATTCCTGGTTGACGCCGGCGAAGATGGTTTGCGCTTCTGCAGTGGTCATCCACTCCAGCAGCTTCTGCGCCGCCTCGGCATGCGGCGCATGCTTGGTCACGCCAGCGCCAGCGAGGTTGACGTGCACGCCACGGTCCTGCTGGTTCGGCCAGTACGGCTTCACTTTCAGGTCAGGCTGCTGCTTGTGCAGACGGCCATAGTAGTAAGTGTTGGTGATGCCGACGTCACACTGACCGGCGTCGATGGCCTGCAGCAGCGCGGTGTCATCAGCGAACACGTCAGTGGCCAGGTTATTCACCCAGCCCTTGATGATTTCTTCGGTCTTGGCCGCGCCATGGGTTTCGATCAGGGTGGCGGTCAGCGACTGGTTGTAGACCTTCTTGCTGGTGCGCAGGCACAGGCGGCCTTCCCAGTTCTTGTCGGCCAGGGCTTCGTAGGTCGACAGCTCGCTCGGCTTGACTCGCTCGGTGGAGTAGAAGATGGTCCGCGCACGCAGCGACAGGCCGGTCCAACTGCCGGTGCTGGAGCGGTACTGAGCGGGGATATTGGCGTCGATCACCTCGGACTTGACGGGCTGCAGCACGCCTTCCTGCTCGGCCTGCCAGAGGTTGCCAGCGTCTACAGTAATCAGCAGGTCGGCCGGTGTATTGGCGCCCTCGGCCTTGAGGCGAGCGATCAGCGGGGCTTCCTTGTCGGTGATGAACTTCACCTTGACCCCGGTCTTCTCGGTGTAGAGGTCGAATACTGGCTTGATCAGCTCGTCAATACGGGCGGAGTAGACCACCACCTCGTCAGCAGCCTGAACGGCAGTTGCCAGGGTGCTGAGGGTAAATGCAGCGAGGAGCGCGTTACGAGCCTTCATGGGACCAGCCTCTTGTGGGTAAGCAGAGAGGCCGAATAGTAGTGAATGGCATTTCGCTTCTCAACTAGCCATTTGTATCCGTCGTACACAATTAACCCGGCAACGGCCCAGGGCCTAGCGCCGTTTTGCTTGCGCCCCCGCAACGCAATGTCAGCAGCCCTCAGGGCCTTGCCAACGGCGGCAGGTCGCCCGATAAGCCAAGCGCCTGACACACGAAAAGTGCCTTGGCCTCGGGCAAACCATCGACCCAATCAAGGCCGATATTGCGCAGCAGGCGCAGCGGCAGGGGGTCGGCCTGGAACAGCCGCTCGAAGCCCTCCATGGCCGCCATCATCGCCAGGTTGTGTGGCATACGGCGACGCTCGTAGCGGCTCAGCACACGCTCATCAGCCAGGCGCTCGCCACGCCCATGGGCATGCTGCAGCACATCGGCCAACACGGCGGCATCGAGAAAGCCCAGGTTAACGCCCTGCCCCGCCAGCGGATGAATGCTATGGGCCGCATCACCGATCAGCACCAGCCCCTCCTCCACGTAGCGTTTGGCATGGCGCTGGCGCAGCGGGATGCACAGCCGCGGATCGGCATGCAGAACCTCGCCCAGGCGGTGCTCGAAGGTACGCCCCAGGGCCGCGCAAAACGCGGCGTCGTCGAGCTGCATCAGCCGCTCGGCTTCGCTCGGCACGGTTGACCAGACGATCGAACACCAGTGTTCACCCGGCGGCCCCTGCAGCGGCAGGAAGGCCAGCGGCCCGTCATCGGTGAAACGCTGCCACGCCGTGGCCTGGTGCGGCTCGGCACAGCGCACGCTGGTGACGATGGCGTGGTGCAGGTAATCCCACTCGCGCGTGGCGCAGCCGGCCAGCCGGCGCACCGCCGAGTTGGCGCCATCGGCGGCCACCAGCAACGGCGTGCGCACTTCGCGGCCATCGGTGAGCGTCAGCAGCCAGCCGTCGCCACTGCGGCGCAATTGTTCGAGACGCGCATTGCCGAGCAGGCCGATATCGCTGTCATGCAGGCGGCTCAGCAGCGCGTCCTGCACCACGCGGTTTTCGACGATATGGCCGAGCACGTCTGCATGCACGCTGGCGGCACTGAAGTGGATCTGCCCGGTGCCGGAGCCGTCCCACACGCGCATCTCGCCATAGGGGCTGACCCGCCGCGCCTCGATAGCCGACCAGACCCCGAGGCGCTGCAGAATACGCTGACTGGCGCCGGACAACGCGCTGACCCGCGGCTCGAACGGCGCATCGGCGGCGAATGGCGCGACCTGCAAGGCACCACCGTCGACGATCAGAATCTCCAGCCCCAGGTCCTGCAACGCCAGGGCCAGGGTGCTGCCGACCATACCGGCGCCCACGATGATCACATCTGCTTGCATGTACTGTCCTCGGTGGTCTGTCGCAGGTGCGGCTTGAGCCGCACATAGAGGGTCTTGTGCACCCGGGCCACCAGCTTACCGGCGCTGTCATGCACCTCGACGTCGAGCACCGGCAGGTACTTGTCGCCTGCGGCGGTGTGCTGGCGAATACGCGCCAGCAATGCCTCGTCGATATGAAACTCGGCGTGCACCGGACCTGTGCCGGGGCTGACGAAATCGATGCTGGCCGCCTTGTCCCAGACGATGTAATCGCGCCCGAGGTTCTCCATCAGCATGAGCATGTAGAACGGGTCGGTCATGCTGTACAGGCTGCCGCCAAACTGGGTGCCCACGTAATTACGGTTGTACCAGCCCAGGCCCATGCTGACACGCACCTGACGGAAGTCTGCGCTGATCTGCCGCACACGCACGCCAGCGCCCAGATAGGGTGGATACAGGTTCATCGCCCAGCGCAGCCAGCGGGCTTTGCGCGCCAGGCGCGTGGCACTCATGCTTTAGTAACCTGCGCGGGTGCCCAGGCCCATGGCCTGGCGGGCGAACCAGCGTTTGGCTGGCGGCAGCATGTCCAGACCCAGCAGACCGAGGCTGCGGCCGGCGGCCAACAGCTTGTCGTCGCGACTGAACAGCCGGGTGACCTGATCGGAAAAGCCCACGGTGCGTAGCTGATCGCTGCGCTGACCATCCGCATAACGCTGCAACGTGGTCAGATCGCCCAACGGCGCCGTGCTGGCCAGCAGGCACTCGGCCAGGGCCAGGGTGTCACGCAGCGACAAGTTGTAGCCCTGGCCGGCGATGGGGTGCAGGCTGTGCGCAGCATTGCCCAGCACCACCAGATGATCACGAACCTGCTCGGCCGCCTCGACCAACGCCAGCGGGTAAAGGTAGCGGGCCCCGACCTGTTGCAATGCACCCAGGCGGTAACCAAAGGCCTGCTGCAGCTCGGCGAGGAAGTCCGCATCACTGGCCTGCAGCAGCCGTGCAGCGTCTTCGCCGCTGCGCGTCCAGACCAGGGCGCAGCGGTTATCGGCCAGCGGCAACAGGGCCAGCGGGCCAGCGGCGGTGAAACGCTCGAAGGCCTGGCCGGCATGGGCGTCTTGCGGGGTGATATTGGCGATCAGCGCGGTTTGCCCGTACGGCGTGTGGCGTACCTGGATACCGAGTTGCTCACGCAGACTGGAGCGGCCGCCTTCGGCGATCACCGCCAGGTCACAGTCCAGAGTCGAGCCGTCGTCAAGGGTCAGGCGATAGCCATCGGCAAGCGGATCCAGACTCACGACCTCGGCGGGGCTGCGCCAGGTCACCACATCCGGGTCGAGGGCGCGCCACAGGCACTCGCCAATCCAGGCGTTTTCCACCACATAACCCAGCGCCGCCACACCTTCGTCTTCGGCGCTCAGGCGCGCCGCGGCAAAGCGGCCTTGGTCGGAGACGTGAATCTGCCGGATCGGCTCGGCACGTTGGCTGATCGCCGGCCACAGGCCCAGGCGCTGATAAATCTGTTGGGTGCCATAAGACAGAGCGGTGGAGCGCGCGTCATAACTCGGCTGGTAACCGACACCCGGAGTAAAGGGTTCGATCATCACGATCTGCCAGCCGCGTTTGCGCGCCTCATCCTGCAGTGCCAGGGCCAGGCTGGCGCCGACCAGGCCACCACCGATAATCGCCAGATTGACCCTGTCCATAGGCTTAAGCGGCCTCGCTGCGGGCGGCGGCCATCAGGGCTTCGATCTCGGCAACGGTCTTGGGCACACCGTTGGTAAGGATCTCGCAGCCGCTCTTGGTCACCACCACATCGTCTTCGATACGCACACCAATGCCGCGCCATTTCTTGGCCACATTCTGGTTGTCCGCCGCAATGTAGATGCCGGGCTCGACGGTCATCGCCATGCCCGGCTCCAGCACGCGCCACTCACCGCCGACCTTGTAGTCGCCGACATCGTGCACGTCCATGCCCAGCCAATGGCCGACCCGGTGCATGTAGAACGCTTTGTAGGCCTCGCCGGCGATCAGCTCATCGACATCGCCCTGCAGCAGCCCAAGCTCGACCAGCCCGGCGGTGATCACCCGCACCGTCGCTTCGTGGGCTTCGTTCCAGTGCTTGCCCGGCGCGATATGTTTGAAGGCTTCTTCGTTGGCCGCCAGGACCAACTCGTAGATGGCTTTCTGCTCCGGCGAAAAACGCCCGTTGACCGGGAAGCAGCGGGTGATGTCGCTGGCATAGCAGTCAATCTCGCAGCCGGCGTCGATCAGCACCAGATCGCCATCCTTGAGCGGCGCGTCGTTCTCGCGGTAATGCAGGATGCAGGCATTCTTGCCGGTCGCGACGATAGAGCCGTAAGCCGGCATCTTCGCCCCACCCTTGCGGAACTCGTAGTCCAGCTCGGCTTCCAGGTGGTATTCGCTGAGCCCGACCTGGCTGGCCTGCATCGCGCGGATATGCGCCTGGGCGGAAATCTGCGCCGCAGCACGCATCACCTTGACCTCGCCGGCCGACTTGTACAGACGCATGTCGTGCAGCAGGTGGTCGAGGGCGACGAACTCGTTCGGCGGCTGCGCGCCCTGACGTGCCTTGGAACGGATCACGTTGATCCACTCCATCAGGTGACGGTCGAACTCGGGGTTGGTGCCCATGGCGTAGTAGACCCGCTCACGGCCTTCGATCAACCCCGGGAGAATGTCGTCGATATCGCCGATGGGAAACGCATCATCGGCGCCGTACTGGCTGATTGCGCCATCCTGGCCGGCCCGCAGGCCGTCCCACAGTTCGCGCTCGGGATCACGCTCGCGGCAGAACAGCACGTACTCGCCATGGGCGCGCCCCGGAATCAATGCAATCACCGCCTCGGGCTCGGGAAAACCACTGAGGTACTGGAAATCGCTGTCCTGGCGATACACGTGCTCGACATCGCGGTTGCGGATATACACCGGCGCCGCCGGCAGGATGGCGATGCTGTTGGGTTCCATCTGCGCCATCAACGCCTTGCGTCGACGAGCGTATTCCGACTTGGAGATGCGGGTCATGGGCAGCGAGTCCATCGGGTTGGCGGAAAGATCAGTGCAACAGGGGCTTGGGCGCCGGCGCAGCGGGCTTGGTGCATTCGCTGAACAGCAGCATGGGTGCCACGCGCAGGTACTCCATCACTTCCATGTAATCGCTCTCGCCGTCCTCGGACTCTTCGAGGGCATTCTGCACCTGGGCGATGGCGGAAAGATCCTGCAGCACTTCCATCGCCTCGGCGCTCAGCGCGCTGTCACGGGCGGTGAGGCCGAAGCCACCGAGAAAGCCCTGGCACCACTGGCCGAGGGCCACGGCGCGCTCACTGAGCGGCGCCTCATCACTGGGCAGCAGCAATACCACGGCGATGTCTTCGCCGCTGAGCTCGCCCTTGACCATTTCCTGCAGGCCAATCAGCGCCTGGCGCACGGTGTCCTGCGGTTCGCCACCGAGCAGCTCGGCGGCATCGACCAGCCAGGGCGCGATATCGAAGCCCGCGCCGGCGCAGCTGCGGCCCAGCAGCAGGCCATGCAGCTCGGCAGGGGAAACGGTGTAACCGGCACTGCTGAGCAGTGCGGCGAAGGCGGAATACGGAGAACTTGAAGTCGGCATAGATAACTAGGCGCCAGACGGCGCAATCACTAGAATGGAGGCCTCGTATCCTAGCACCGGCAGACGCGGCAAAACCATCGGAGGGTTTGACCCCACCCCATGGTGCGCCGATATAACCGGTCACCCCTTGCCTTAGCGAGACCCCATGGAAGACGCCGATTTGCAAGCCCTAACGACCAAACTGGAGCTGTTGATCCAGCGTGTCGAGCAACTCAAGGCCCAGAACCGTCTTCTGCTGGCGAGTGAAAAGGCCTGGCGCGAGGAACGCGCCCATCTGATCGAAAAGAACGAAATGGCCCGGCACAAGGTCGAATCGATGATTTCGCGCCTAAAAGCCCTGGAGCAGGACTCATGACCCAGTCGAATACCGTTACCGTCCACATTCTGGACAAAGAATATTGCATCACGTGCCCATCCGACGAACGCACCAACCTGGAAAGCGCTGCCCGCTACCTGGACGGAAAAATGCGTGAGATCCGTACCAGCGGCAAAGTCATCGGTGCCGATCGCGTGGCCGTCATGGCAGCGCTCAACATCACCCACGACCTGCTGCACAAGCAACAGCACCAGGACCTGCAGGCCAACTCCACGCGCGAACAGGTGCGTGACCTGCTGCAGCGTGTCGACCAGGCACTGACCCACGACGACGTCTGAAACGCTGCGGCAATGGGTCGCTCCCTGATGCTTGCCGTGCCCATGCCGAGCGGCCCAGGAACGCTCATCCATCTCAGTGCAGCTTTGCCGACGGGGTGTCCTGGCGGCAGATTCGGGTATACTGGCCGCAGCTCCCTGAAGTGTGCGCCAGTTGGTGATGTCCCTGAGCCGATACGCACAAACCCGGGGGTTGCATGTTGAGGCCGGTGTGCATGTCCGCCTGACGGAAAGCCTTAACGCCTCCTGCAACCTCCACCTTGAACTTTCGGGTTCAAGGGCTAAGCCGACAGCGGCACGTCGGGGAGTCATTTCTTCTTCGCTTATTGCCGCCTCTTTGCAATAGGTTGTCAGCTCGATGCTCGACCCCACCGCCCACAGCCGCCCACAGCTTCGTCGCCTGCTGCGCCAGAAGCGCCGCGCACTCTCGCCCCAAGCCCAGCGCCAAGCCGCGCGCAGGCTGTACCGCCAACTGGCGCAGCACCCCACCTATCGCCGTGCCCGGCACCTGGCCCTGTACTTACCGACTGACGGTGAAATCGATCCACGCCCACTGCTGCGCGAAGCCCAACGGCGCGGCAAGGCCGTGTACCTGCCGGTCCTCAAACCCTGGCCACGCACGCGCATGGTGTTCCAGCGCCTGCGGCCCGGCGAGACGCTGATCGCCAATCGCTTCGGCATCGCCGAGCCACGCAACAACCCGGCATGGCAACGACCGACCTGGACGCTGGATCTGGTGCTGTTGCCCCTGGTGGGTTTCGACGCCCAGGGCGGTCGTCTGGGTATGGGCGGGGGATTCTATGATCGCAGCCTGGCTTACCTGCGCATGCGCAAAAATTGGCACAAACCGATATTGCTGGGCGTGGCGCATAGCTGTCAGCGCGTGGAGCGCCTGGCGCTAGCGAGTTGGGACGTGCCGCTGCAAGCGACTGTGACCGACGCCGGCTGGTACTGAGAACCGCTTCCCTGCGGCCGGAGTGCTCAACGGCCGGGCAGGGCCAGAGCAGGCGGTGTGCCTGGTGCTTCCCACTGGCTCTGGGTGTACCCCGTCGTCACCATGCCCAGGCTGAACAGAATAACGAGTACCCACAACAGATCTGGTTTGCGTTTCATCCAATGCCTCCCCCTTAAAGGCAGACGGCGCAGGGTGCACCCGGCGCTCGTTGCTCTCGATCTCTCCGAGTTTGCACCCAGATTGCAGACCTGGCCCAATAGGGCCGATTCCAAGGAGCAATGTTCATGCCCAACTGGCTGATGAAGTCCGAACCCGATGAGTTTTCCATCCACGACCTGCAGCGCCTGGGAACGGCGCGCTGGGATGGCGTGCGCAATTACCAGGCGCGCAACTTCCTGCGCGACATGCAGCCGGGTGAGCTGTTTTTCTTTTATCACTCCAGCTGCCCGCTGCCGGGGATTGCCGGCATCGGCCGCATTCAGGGCGCTGCTTATCCTGACCCGACAGCCCTGGACCGCGACAGCCACTACTTCGATGCCCGCGCCAGTGCCGAGAAGAATCCCTGGAGCGCCATCGATGTGGCTTACGTCGAAGCCTTCCCCCAGGTTATCGGGCTGTCACTGCTGAAAGCTCAGCAGGCTTTGCTTGAATTGCCCCTGATCCAGAAAGGCTCACGCCTGTCCGTCATGCCGGTGAGCGACGCCCACTGGCAGGCGATCCTGGCGCTGCGTTATTGAATGATAAGGTTGTTGAACAGCAGGTCTTCGACCAGGGGCGCGCCTTCTTCCTGTACCAACACATCCTGCACCTGCTTGAGTGCAGCCTGGCGCAGCGTTTCCTTGGCATCAGCGGCAGCCATGGTCTCGTCGGTCTGCTGGGAAAACAGCATCACCAACTGATTGCGGATCAGCGGCTGGTGATGCACCACCTTGGCCTCAGCCTCGGCGCCGGTGACACGCAATGAGACATCGGCCTTGAAGAACTTCAGCCGCGGCCCCGTGCCGAAATTACCGACCAGAGCAGGAAACAAACCGACGTAAGCAACAACGGTCGCGGGATCGACCTTGGGCTCCTCCGACGAATTGGCCTGCACGTACAACGGCAGGGTCATGAGCAACAGCGATGCGATCCAGATTTTCAAGGGGTGTCCTCCACAGATAGCCCCTAGCATAGCCACAGCGGCGCCCCATCCCAAGCCCCGTCGCTTATGCAGGCCCATCAGGGCCAGCCATGCTCGTTGACCGAGCGTCCCGGCGCCCTACACTGCCTCGACCATCCGCAGAGGAGTCGCCCGATGAAAGCCGTGCTGTGCAAAGCCTTCGGCCCCGCCGAAACCCTGGTTCTGGAAGACGTCGCCAGCCCGCAAGCGAAGAACAACGAGATTCTGCTCGAGGTACATGCCGCGGGCGTCAACTTCCCGGATACGCTGATCATCGAGGGTAAGTACCAGTTCAAACCACCCTTCCCCTTCTCCCCCGGCGGTGAGGCGGCGGGCGTGGTCACGGCGGTGGGCGAGAAGGTCAGCCACCTCAAGGTTGGTGACCGGGTCATGGCCCTGACGGGCTGGGGCAGCTTTGCCGAGGAGGTGGCGGTAGCGGGCTACAACGTCATGCCAATCCCGCCGAGCATGAACTTCGCCAGTGCGGCGGCGTTCGGCATGACCTACGGCACCTCCATGCACGCGCTCAAGCAGCGCGCCAACCTGCAGCCTGGGGAAACCCTGCTGGTGCTGGGCGCCTCCGGCGGCGTCGGCCTGGCGGCAGTGGAAATCGGCAAGGCCATGGGCGCCAAGGTGATTGCCGCAGCGAGCAGTGCGGAAAAACTCGACGTCGCGCGGGCAGCCGGCGCCGATGAGCTGATCAATTACAGCGAAAGCAACCTCAAGGATGAAGTCAAACGCCTCACCGGCGGCCAGGGCGCGGACGTGATTTACGACCCGGTCGGTGGCGACCTGTTCGATGCCGCCGTACGCAGCATCGCCTGGAACGGCCGCTTGCTGGTGGTCGGCTTTGCCAGTGGGCGCATTCCCGAATTACCGGTCAACCTGGCACTGCTCAAGGGCGCTGCGGTGGTCGGGGTGTTCTGGGGCGCCTTCGCCCAACGCCAGCCCGCCGACAACGCGGCCAACTTCCAGCAACTGTTTGCCTGGTACGCCGAGGGCAAGCTCAAGCCACTGGTATCGCAGACCTTCCCCCTGGACCAGGCCGCCGACGCGATCAATACCCTCGGCCAGCGCAAGGCCGTGGGCAAGGTGGTGGTGCAGGTGCGCTAAATTGTAGGGTGGATGACGCTTTATTCATCCACCACTGACGCCCAAATGGGTGGATCGGTGAAGCGTGATCCACCCTACGAAGCCGCCCAAAGCGGCTTCTTTCATTCAGCCGCGCGGCGCGTAGGCGAATACGTCGGCGCGCATCTGGTGGGCATCCATGCCGGCTTCGACCAGCGCATCCAGGGTCGCGTAAACCATCGCCGGTGACCCGCTGGCGTAGACGTGCAGCGCCTTGAGGTCAGGGAAATCTTCGCGCACCGCCTCGTGCAGTAGGCCACAGCGGCCTTGCCAGCCACAGGACTCACTGACCACCTGATGCAGGGTCAGGTTGGCCACTTGTTGCCAGTCGGCCCAGTGCGGCAGTGCATAGAAGTCATCCGCATGGCGCGCGCCCCAATACAGGTGCACCGGATGGGCGAAGCCGGCGGCGCGGCAATGCTCAATCAGGCTGTGCATCTGCGCCATGCCGGTGCCGGCGGCGATCAGCACCAGCGGCCCATCGGGCAGCTGGGCTAGATGGGTATCGCCGAATGGCAGCTTCACGCGCACACTTGGCTGCTGCTGCAAACGCGCCACCAGCGCCTCCGTCACCGCATCACGCGCCAGGATATGCAATTCCAGATCCCGCCCCTGATGCGGCGCCGAGGCCAGGGAAAACGCTGCGTAATCCTCGCCTTCGCGCTGCAGCAGCACGTATTGACCGGCGTGGTAACGCGGCAGTTTGCCGGCAGGGGCACGCAGGCGCAGGCGGTAGACATCGCCGCCCTGGGGCGCACAGTCGACGACCTGACAGGCCAGCTCACGCACCGGCAGCTCGCCTGGCGCGAGCACGGCATCCCAATGCAGCACACAGTCTTCCAGCGGCTCGGCCAGGCAGGTAAACAACTCGCCCTGTTCGATGACTTCGTCCGCCTGACGCACGCGGCCCTCGACCAGCAAGGCGGCGCAGACATGGCAGTTGCCGTTGCGACAGCTGTGCGGGCAATCGAATCCCAGGCGCTGCAACGCATCGAGAATGCGCTCGCCGGGCAGCATCTCGAAGGCTGCACCGGAAGGTTGCAAGGTGACTCTCATGGCATGTGCATCCAAAACAGGTTCGTGGGGCGGCCCAGGCCGCCGATGTACAGTTAATCGATGCCCAGCTCGGCCCAAAGCGCGTCGACGCGCTGCTTGACCGCATCATCCTGGACAATCGCCCGGCCCCACTCGCGGGTGGTTTCACCCGGCCACTTGTGGGTCGCATCCAGGCCCATCTTCGAGCCCAGCCCGGAAATCGGCGAGGCAAAGTCCAGGTAGTCGATCGGCGTATTGTCGATCAGCACGGTATCGCGCTTGGGGTCCATGCGCGTGGTGATGGCCCAGATCACGTCGTTCCAGTCACGGGCATTGATGTCGTCGTCGGTGACAATAACGAACTTGGTGTACATGAACTGTCGCAAAAACGACCAGACGCCGAGCATCACGCGCTTGGCGTGGCCGGGGTACTGCTTCTTGATGGTGACCACCGCCAGGCGGTAGGAGCAGCCCTCGGGCGGCAGGTAGAAGTCGGTGATTTCCGGAAACTGCTTCTGCAGGATCGGCACGAACACCTCGTTCAGCGCCACGCCGAGAATCGCCGGTTCATCTGGCGGGCGGCCGGTGTATGTGCTGTGGTAGATCGGCTGGCGGCGGTGGGTGATGCGCTCGACGGTCATCACCGGAAAGCGGTCGACCTCGTTGTAATAGCCGGTATGGTCGCCATAGGGGCCTTCATCGGCCATCTCGCCGGGATGGATCACGCCCTCAAGCACGATCTCGGCACTGGCCGGCACCTGCAATTCACTGCCACGGCACTTGATCAGCTCGGTGCGGTGACCGCGCAGCAGGCCGGCAAAGGCGTACTCGGACAGCGTATCGGGCACCGGTGTGACCGCGCCGAGGATGGTCGCTGGGTCAGCGCCCAGGGCAACGGCGACCGGGTACGGACGATCCGGGTACTTCAGGCACCATTCGCGAAAATCCAGGGCGCCGCCGCGGTGGCTAAGCCAGCGCATGATCAGCTTGTTGCTACCGATCACCTGCTGACGGTAGATGCCGAGGTTCTGCCGCTCCTTGTTCGGCCCCTTGGTGACGGTCAGCCCCCAGGTGATCAGCGGGCCGACATCGCCCGGCCAGCAGGTCTGCACCGGCAGCATGCCAAGGTCGACATCCTCACCTTCGATTACCGCTTCCTGGCAGGGTGCGTCCTTGACCACCTTGGGCGCCATGGCCAGGACCTTCTTGAAGATCGGCAATTTGCTCCAGGCATCCTTGAGGCCCTTGGGCGGCTCGGGCTCCTTGAGAAACGCCAGCAGCTTGCCGATTTCCCGCAGCTCGCTGACCTCCTCCGCGCCCATCCCTAAGGCCACGCGCTTGGGCGTCCCGAACAGGTTGCCGAGCACCGGCATGCTGAAGCCGGTCGGGTTCTCAAAGAGCAACGCCGGGCCACCCTTGCGCAGGGTGCGGTCACAGATTTCGGTCATCTCCAGCACCGGCGACACCGGGGTCTGGATGCGCTTGAGTTCGCCGCGCTGTTCAAGGCCACGGATAAAGTCGCGCAGGTCGCGATACTGCATTGCAAGGTGCCTCATGTGGGGCAAAGCGGGGAACGGCAAAGTTTAGCGCCGAAGTCGGTCTTTCAGAAGGCCGCGCAATGCGCAGACGCACAAAAGCCGGGTTTCCCCGGCTTTTGTTGTAGGGCGCGGAACGCCTTACTTACGTTTCATCGACATAAAGAACTCGTCGTTGGTCTTGGTCGCTTTCAGCTTGTCGATAAGGAACTCGATCGCGGCGATTTCGTCCATCGGGTGCAGCAGCTTGCGCAGAATCCACATGCGCTGCAGCTCGTCTTCAGCGGTCAGCAACTCTTCGCGGCGGGTGCCGGAGCGGTTGATGTTGATCGCCGGGAAGACGCGCTTCTCGGCGATACGACGGTCCAGGGGCAGTTCCATGTTGCCGGTGCCCTTGAATTCTTCGTAGATCACTTCGTCCATCTTCGAGCCGGTTTCCACCAGCGCGGTGGCGATGATGGTCAGCGAGCCGCCTTCTTCGATGTTGCGCGCGGCACCGAAGAAACGCTTCGGCTTCTCCAGGGCATGGGCGTCGACACCACCGGTGAGGACCTTGCCGGAGCTCGGGATCACGGTGTTGTAGGCGCGGGCCAGACGGGTGATGGAATCGAGCAGAATGACCACGTCCTTCTTGTGCTCGACCAGGCGCTTGGCCTTCTCGATGACCATCTCGGCCACTTGCACGTGACGGGTCGGCGGCTCGTCGAACGTCGAGGCAACCACTTCGCCGCGCACGGTGCGCTGCATTTCGGTCACTTCTTCCGGGCGCTCGTCGATCAGCAGCACGATCAGGTGGCACTCGGGGTTGTTGCGCGTGATGTTGGCCGCGATGTTCTGCAGCATGATGGTCTTACCGGCTTTCGGCGGTGCGACGATCAGGCCACGCTGACCCTTGCCGATCGGGGCGCAGAGGTCGATCACCCGGCCGGTGATGTCTTCGGTGGAGCCGTTGCCGGCTTCCATGACCAGACGCTTGGTCGGGAACAGCGGCGTCAGGTTCTCGAAGAGAATCTTGTTCTTGGCGTTTTCCGGGCGGTCGTAGTTGATGGTGTCAACTTTGAGCAGCGCGAAGTAACGCTCGCCTTCCTTCGGCGGACGGATCTTGCCGACGATGGTGTCGCCCGTGCGCAGGTTGAAGCGGCGGATCTGGCTCGGCGAGACGTAGATATCGTCGGGGCCGGCGAGGTACGAGGCATCCGCAGAGCGGAGAAAGCCGAAACCGTCCTGGAGAATCTCCAGCACGCCATCACCGGAGATTTCCTCACCGCTTTTAGCGTGTTTTTTCAACAGCGAGAAAATCACGTCCTGCTTGCGCGAACGGGCCATGTTCTCGATGCCCATTTGTTCGGCCATTTCTAGCAGTTCGGTGATCGGCTTTTGCTTGAGTTCGGTCAGATTCATAGGAATGACGTAATCATTGTAGGAGGGGAATAAGCTATGAGCTTGGGAGGCCGCGCCGCGGAGAGGCGACTGGATCGCCTGCTTGTGTATCGAATTATTCGATCGGGAAGGCGTCGGCGACGGCTTGCAGGGGGCTACATAGGAAATGCAGCGAGGCCGAATGTAACACCGGCCAGACGAGGCCGTCCAGACGTATAAGCGAAAAAAACCCCGCATTTGGCGGGGGTTTTTCGTGGAACGTCGCTTAGATGTTGCTGTCGAGGAACGCCGCCAGTTGCGACTTGGACAGCGCACCGACCTTGGTGGCCTCGACATTGCCGTTCTTGAACAGCATCAGGGTCGGGATACCGCGCACGCCGTACTTCGGCGGGGTGTCCTGGTTTTCATCGATATTCAGTTTGCAGACTTTCAACTTGCCTTGGTAGGTCTGGGCAATCTCGTCGAGCACCGGTGCAATCATCTTGCACGGGCCGCACCACTCAGCCCAATAGTCGACCAGAACCGGGCCGTCGGCCTGGATGACATCCTGGTCGAAGCTGGCATCGCTGACGTTGGTGATGAATTCACTCATGGAAGTCTCCGCAGGTTCGCAAGCAAAAAGTGACCGACATCATAGCTCGGCTTTTCTGTCACAGGAAGGCGGTGTCGATTGAGCTTAACTATCAGACGATAGTCACGCCCACCAGCGCCTCAGCTGCCCAGCGTGACAAAGGCGATGCCGGTCCGCAAGGCTGCCGCGCGAATATGCTGCTGCATGGCCTTCTGCGCCGGTCCCGCGGCATGCCGCCCGAGGGCCGCGAGGATCTTGCGGTGCTCCTGCCAGGTTTCCATTGCCCGCTCCGGGCGAATGAAGGGCAGCTTCTGGCTCTCCAGGAAAATCGCCGCACTGGAGGTGACGATGCCGCTCATCGCCTGGTTGCCGCTGGCCTGGAGAATGCGCCGATGAAAATCGAAATCCAGTTGCGAGGCGCGCTCGAAGTCGGCGGCGCGCAGTTCCTGGCGCATCTGCTCGACATTGTCCTGCAGCGCGTCCAGGTCTTCGGCGGTCAGGGTCGCCGCAGCCAGGCCGCAGGCAAAGCCTTCCAGAGCGAAACGCAATTGAAAGGTATCGGCCGCACTGACCTGGGCAGCGAAGGGCCAGGCGAATGCGCCGTTCGTGGGTGCCGGCGGCTCGCGCACGAATACCCCCTTGCCCGGCTGCACGCTGACCCGCCCCAAGGCACTCAGCGTAGACAGCGCTTCGCGCAGCGACGCGCGGCTGACGCCCAACTGTTCGGCCAGATCCCGCTGCGAAGGCAAGGCATCGCCGGGCCGATAGCCTGCCGTGTCTATCAGCTGACGAATCGCCTGGACGGCATATTCGGGTACCGCACGGGAGGGAGTGTCATGCATCACTGTTCAGGCCAGTCAGTCCGTAAGGAGCTCCTTTGTAAGGCCTGAATGACCCTCCAGGCAAGCGCTGCACCCTGGCGGAACAGGCCCGCACGCCACCGCACCAACAAAGCGCACAGATCAGCCTGACCATCTAGTCAAGTTCGCCAACTGTTCAGACCAGTAAGACCTTGTAATTACTCGCAGACACCGATCAACGCCAGTAAATACGAGACTCTGGCATGGCAGATGCAGTATCCCGAACAACGCATTCCGCATCTTTTGCTCAGGAGCTTGCCATGACCCTCACCCCGCGCCGCCTGTTGACCGCCCTGTTTGCCAGCCTCGCCATCGGTGTCAGCCCGGCATTTGCCGACGGCCTTGCCGACATTACTGAACGCGGCGTACTCAAAGTCGCCGTGCCCCAGGATTTCCCGCCGTTCGGCTCGGTCGGCCCGGACATGAAGCCCCGTGGGCTGGATATCGATGCCGCGCAACTGCTGGCCGACAAGCTGGCAGTGAAACTCGAGCTGACCCCGGTAAACAGCACCAACCGCATCCCGTTCCTCACCACCGGCAAGGTCGACCTGGTGATTTCCAGCCTGGGCAAAAACCCCGAGCGTGAAGCGGTGATCGACTTCTCCGCCGCCTACGCCCCCTTCTACCTGGGCGTGTTCGGCCCGGATGATGCCGCGATCACCAGCCTGGATGACCTGGATGGCAAGACCATCAGCGTCACCCGTGGCTCCATCGAGGATATCGAGCTGAGCAAGGTCGCCCCCAAAGGCGCCACCCTCAAGCGCTTCGAGGACAACAACTCGACCATCGCCGCCTACCTGTCCAACCAGGTTGACCTGATCGCCAGCGGCAACGTGGTCATGGTGGCCATCGCCGAGCGCAACCCCAAGCGCGTGCCGGTGATGAAGCTCAAGCTCAAGGACTCGCCGGTGTATGTCGGTGTGAACAAGAACGAAACCGCCCTGCTGGATAAGGTCAATGCCATCATCGCCGCCGGTAAAGCTGACGGCAGCCTCAACGCGGTCAGTGAGAAGTGGCTGAAGCAACCGCTGCCGGCTGACCTGTAATCCCGCACCGCCAGGAGGCGCGTCACGATGGCGTATCAGTTCGACTTCATCCCGGTTCTGCAGAATGTTGACCTGCTGCTGCAGGGCGCCGGCTTCACCCTCGCCCTGACCGCCGTAGGCACCCTGCTCGGCGTTGGCCTGGGGATAATCGGTGCCGTGCTGCGCGCCTGGCGGATCAAACCGTTCAACACCCTGTTCGGGGTCTATGTGGAGCTGATCCGCAACACGCCGTTCATCGTCCAGCTGTTCTTTATTTTTTTCGGTCTGCCCGCCCTGGGCGTGCGGCTGACGGAGTGGGAGGCCGCGGTCCTGGCCATGGTGATCAACCTGGGCGCCTACTCCACGGAAATCATCCGCGCCGGCATCCAGGCCATCCCCCATGGCCAATTGGAAGCGGCCGCGGCGCTGGCCATGAGCCGGGTCGAGACGTTCCGCTACGTGGTCCTGCGCCCGGCCCTGGCCAAGGTCTGGCCGGCGCTGTCGAGCCAGATAATCATCGTCATGCTCGGCTCGGCGGTGTGTTCGCAGATCTCCACCGAAGAGCTGTCGTTTGCCGCCAACTTCATTCAGTCGCGCAACTTCCGCGCCTTTGAAACCTACCTGGTGACCACCCTCATCTACCTGGCCATGGCGATCCTGATTCGCCAGTTGCTGGCCTGGTTCGGTCGCCGCTTTATCCAGGGAGCCCGCTGATGGAATTCACCCTCTGGGACATCCTGCGCAACCTGCTGGTCGGCTTGCAGTGGACCCTGTTGCTGTCGCTGGTGGCCTTTATCTGTGGCGGCATCGCCGGGCTGCTGGTGTTATTGGCACGCATTGCCCCACTGGCGGCGCCGCGCATTCTCGCGCGCTGCTACATCGAGTTGTTCCAGGGCACGCCGCTGCTGATGCAACTGTTTATGGTGTTTTTCGGCGTCGCCCTGCTCGGCGTTGATGTCTCGCCCTGGCTGGCGGCGGCCATCGCCCTGACCCTGTTTACCAGTGCCTTTCTCGCCGAGATCTGGCGCGGCTGCGTCGAATCAATCACCCGCGGCCAATGGGAGGCGGCCGAAAGCCTGGCACTGAGCCGGCTGGAGGTGCTGCGCCATGTGGTCCTGCCCCAGGCCATGCGCATCGCCGTGGCACCCACGGTGGGCTTCTCGGTGCAGGTGGTCAAAGGCACGGCCGTAACCTCGATTATCGGCTTTACCGAACTGACCAAGACCGGCGGCATGCTGGCCAATGCCACCTTCGAACCCTTTATGGTCTATGGCTTCGTCGCCCTCGGCTATTTCCTGCTCTGCTACCCGCTCTCGTTCGCTGCACACCGCCTGGAAAGGAGGCTGAATGTCACTGCTTAACGTCACCGCCCTGCACAAGTACTACGGCGACAACCATGTACTCAAGGGTATCGACCTCAAGGTCGAAGAAGGCGAAGTAGTCGCCATCATTGGCCGCAGCGGCTCGGGCAAGAGCACCCTGCTGCGCACGCTCAATGGCCTGGAGTCGATCAACGACGGCGTCATCGAAGTCGACGGCGAGTACCTCGATGCCTCCCGCGCCGACTTGCGCAGCCTGCGCCAGAAGGTCGGCATGGTGTTCCAGCAATTCAACCTGTTCCCGCACCTGACCGTGGGCGAGAACGTCATGCTGGCGCCCCAGGTGGTGAAGAAGACCTCGCGCAGCGAGGCCGAGAAAATCGCCCGGCAGATGCTTGAACGCGTGGGCCTGAGCGAGAAGTTCGACGCCTACCCCGAGCGCCTCTCCGGCGGCCAGCAGCAGCGCGTGGCCATCGCCCGCGCCCTGGCCATGTCGCCCAAGGTCTTGCTGTGCGATGAAATCACCTCAGCGCTCGATCCCGAACTGGTCAACGAGGTACTGGCGGTGGTCAAGCAATTGGCCAGCGAAGGCATGACCCTGATCATGGTCACCCACGAGATGCGCTTTGCCCGTGAAGTCGGCGACAAGCTGGTATTCATGCACCAGGGTAAGGTCCACGAAGTAGGCGACCCCAAAGTGCTGTTCGCCGAACCACGCACTGACGAGCTGCGCAACTTTATTGGCTCGGTGAACCTGTGAACTCAGCTGCAGCCACTCTCCCTGCCCTGCCGCTGATCGTCGAAGCCCTGACGGCCGAGGCCTTCGCGCCTTTTGGCGACGTGCTTGAAACAGCGAATGCGCAGCACTTTCCGATCAACGCGGGAACCACCACGCGTTACCACGACCTGGCGCGCGTCTGCGCCAGCGGTGAAGCGCCGCGGGTGCTGTTCAACCTGTTCGACGGCCAGGCCTGGCACGCGCCGATCAACATCAGCATGCTCGAACGCCACCCGCTCGGCAGCCAGGCGTTCTACCCGGTGGACGGCGCCAGCATGCTGATAGTCGTGGCCCCACCCGGCGAGCTGGATGAACAGGCGATACGCGCCTTCATCAGCCGCCCGGACCAAGGCGTCAACTACGCCCCCGGCACCTGGCATCACCCGCTGCTCAGCCTTCAGCGACCCGGACGCTTCGCTGTCGTCGACCGCGGCGGTGCAGGCAATAACTGTGATGAGCAAGCCCTGCTGCAGCCACGCGTAGTGCGACAAATTATCCTACCGGACTGAGCCGGACGCCGCGGCGCAGGGCATGCCTGAATATGACAACGGCGGTTTGCGTTGGCGCTGAGAGGCTATCGTGGCACGATGTCGGGGTTCTGCTCTGAGACGTCAAACCATGCCGCACACCCAATCTTTCCCCCTGATCGCCGCTATCGACCTGGGCTCCAACAGCTTCCACATGGTCCTGGCCAAGGCCGACCATGCCGAGATTCGCATTCTCGAACGGCTGGGAGACAAGGTGCAGCTGGCCGCCGGTATCGACGAAGCCCGTATGCTCAGCGAAGAGGCCATGCAGCGCGGCCTCGATTGCCTGCGCCGCTTTGCCCAGCTGACCAGCAGCCTGCCCGAGGGCGCCGTGCGCATCGTCGGCACCAACGCCCTGCGCGAAGCGCGCAACCGCGCCGAATTTATCGTGCGCGCCGAAGCCCTGCTAGGCCATCCGGTGGAAGTGATTTCCGGCCGCGAAGAAGCCCGCCTGATCTACCTCGGTGTCTCGCACAGCATCGCTGATACGCCCGGCAAACGCCTGGTCACCGACATCGGTGGCGGCAGTACCGAGTTCATCATTGGCCAACGCTTCGAGCCCCTGCTGCGAGAAAGCCTGCAGATGGGCTGCGTCAGCTACACCCAGCGCTACTTCCGCGACGGCAAGATCACCCAGGCCCGTTACGCCCAGGCTTACACGGCCGCGCGCTTGGAGATCATGGGCATTGAGCACGCCCTGCGCCGCCTCGGTTGGCAGGATGTGGTGGGCGCCTCCGGCACCATCAAGGCCATCGGCCTGGCGATTCAGGGGGCGGGGCTAGGCAACGGCGAGGTGAATGCCGAAGGGCTGGCCTGGCTCAAGCGCAAGATTCTCAAGCTGGGCGAGGTCGACAAGCTCGACCTCGACGGCATCAAGCCCGACCGTCGCAGTATCTTCCCCGCAGGCCTGGCGATTCTCGAGGCGATTTTCGATGCCTGCGAGCTGCAGCGCATGACCCATTCAGAAGGCGCGCTGCGTGAAGGCGTGCTCTACGACCTGCTCGGCCGCCATCAGCATGAAGACGTGCGCGAGCGCACCCTGTCGTCGTTTATGGAGCGCTACCACGTCGACCTGGAGCAGGCCGCACGGGTCGAGAGCAAGGCGCTCTCGGCGCTGGACAAGGTCGCCACGGACTGGGGGCTGAACGATGACTGGCACCGCGAACTGCTCAGTTGGGCCGCCAAGGTGCATGAGGTGGGCCTGGACATTGCCCACTACCAGTACCACAAGCACGGTGCCTACCTGATCGAGCACTCCGACCTGGCCGGCTTCTCCCGTCAGGACCAGCAGATGCTCGCCCTGCTGGTACGCGGCCACCGACGCAATATTCCCAAGGACAAACTGGCCGAGTTCGGCAGCGAGGCGATCAAGCTGATCCGTCTGTGCGTGCTGCTGCGTTTCGCCATCCTGTTCCACCACATCCGTGGCACCCAGGAAATGCCCCAGGTGCAGCTGCACGCCAGCGAGCAGGGGCTGGCGATCAGCTTTCCGGATGGCTGGCTGGCCGCCAACCCGCTGACCGAAGCGGACTTCCGTCAGGAAGCCGAATGGCTCAAGCGAGTCGACATCGAACTCAGCGTGCGCTGACCAGCGGCACGGTGAGTTTGTCCAGCAACCCGGCCTGCGCACTGCGCGGGTTCTGGTTGCCGGTCGGCTGCAGACGCAGATAACGGCCGTCGGCCTGCAGCACCCAGGCGTGGGTGTTGTCGGTCAGGTAGGCCTCCAGCTCCTTCTTCACGCGCAAAATCAACTTCTTGCCCTCGACCGGGAAACAGGTCTCCACGCGCTTGTCGAGGTTGCGTTCCATCCAGTCGGCGCTGGACAGGTAGATTTTCTCTTCCCCGGCATTGAGGAAGTAGAACACCCGCGTGTGCTCCAGGAAGCGACCGATGATCGAGCGCACCTGAATATTGTGCGAAACCCCGGCGATGCCTGGGCGCAGACAACACATGCCACGCACCACCAGGTCGATCTTCACGCCAGTCTGGCTGGCCTTGTACAGCGCGCGGATGATCTTCGGATCGGTCAGCGAGTTGAACTTGGCGATGATGTGCGCCGGCTTGCCCTCGGCCGCCAAGGCGGTCTCGCGGGCGATCATGTCGAGCAGGGTCTTTTTCAGGGTGAAGGGCGCGTGCAGCAGTTTCTTCATGCGCAGCGTTTTACCCATGCCGATCAGCTGGCTGAACATCTTCGACACGTCTTCGCCCAGGGCCACGTCGGCAGTGAGCAGGCTGTAGTCGGTGTACAGCCGCGCGTTGCCAGCGTGGTAGTTGCCCGTGCCCAGGTGCGCGTAACGCACGATGTCGCCACTCTCGCGGCGCAGGATGAGCATCATCTTGGCGTGGGTCTTGAAGCCAACCACGCCGTAGATCACCACCGCACCGGCCTGCTGCAGGCGGCTGGCCAAAGCCAGGTTGGACTCTTCGTCGAAGCGCGCGCGCAGCTCGATCACCGCGGTGACTTCCTTGCCGTTTCGTGCCGCTTCCACCAGCGCATCGACGATCTCCGAGTTGGCCCCGGAGCGGTATAGCGTCTGTTTGATCGCCAGTACATGGGGGTCTTTGGCCGCCTGGCGCAGCAAGTCGACCACCGGGGTGAAGGACTCAAAGGGATGCAGCAGCAGAATGTCCTGCTTGCTGATCACGCTGAAGATGTTCTCGCTGTTCTGCAGCAGCTTGGGGATAACCGGGGTAAACGGCGTGTACTGCAACTCCGGGTGGCTTTCCAGCCCGGTGATGCTGAACAGGCGGGTCAGGTTAACCGGGCCATTGACCTTGTACAGCTCGCTTTCGGCCAGGCCGAACTGCTTGAGCAGGTAATTGGTCAGGGGCGCCGGGCAGGAGTCGACCACCTCCAGACGCACTGCATCGCCATAGCGCCGGCTGAACAGCTCGCCGCGCAGGGCGCGGGCCAGGTCTTCAACGTCCTCGGTGTCCACCGACAGGTCGGCGTTACGAGTGAGGCGGAACTGGTAGCAGCCCTTGACCTTCATGCCCTGGAACAGGTCATCGGCGTGGGCGTGGATCATCGACGACAGGAACACGAAGTTGTCGCCAGGGCCACCGACGTCTTCTGGCACCTTGATAATGCGCGGCAACAGGCGTGGCGCCGGGATGATCGCCAGACCGGAGTCGCGGCCGAAGGCGTCAATGCCTTCCAGCTCGACGATAAAGTTCAGGCTCTTGTTTACCAGCAGCGGGAACGGGTGCGTCGGGTCGAGGCCAATCGGGGTGATGATCGGCGCGATCTCGTCGCGGAAATAGCGGCGTACCCAAGCCTTGTGCTTGGCCGTCCAGAACCGTCGACGGATGAAATTGACATTGTGCTTGGCCAGGGCCGGGAACAGCACGTCGTTGAGAATCGCGTACTGACGATTGACCTGCTCGTGCACCAGCTCGCTGATTCGCGCCAGCGCCTGATGCGGTTGCAGGCCATCGGCCCCGGCCTGTTCACGAGCAAAGTTGATCTGCTTCTTCAGCCCTGCCACGCGAATCTCGAAGAACTCGTCGAGGTTGCTGGAGAAGATCAGCAGGAACTTCAGGCGTTCGAGCAATGGATAGGACTCATCCAGCGCCTGCTCCAGCACGCGGATATTGAACTGCAGCTGCGACAGCTCGCGATGGATGTACAGGCTGCTGTCATCCAGGCTGGGCACCACTTGTGGCGGCGCCGGTGTGGCCGCCACTGCTTCGGTGATGACCGGTACCTCGACTGGGATGTCGACCTCGCTCTGGGTGTCGACTTCCTGCATCTCGTTACTGCTGAGTCCTTCGGTATTCATTGCTCGTCCTGCGGGGTTCTACCCCTGCTGTAACAGTTCTGCCGCGCGAACGGCGAAGTAGGTAAGGATGCCATCGGCCCCGCCACGTTTGAAGGCGGTCAGCGATTCGAGGATGACCGCCTCGCTGAGCCAGCCGTTCTGGATCGCGGCCATGTGCATGGCGTACTCGCCGCTCACCTGATAAACGAAAGTCGGCACCTTGTAGGCGTCCTTTACCCGCCAGAGGATGTCCAGATAAGGCATGCCGGGCTTGACCATGACCATGTCGGCGCCTTCGGCCAAATCGGCGGCCACTTCGTGCAGGGCCTCGTTGCCGTTGGCCGGGTCCATCTGGTAGCCGAGCTTGTTGCCCTTACCCAGGTTGGCCGCCGAGCCCACCGCATCGCGGAACGGGCCGTAGTAGGCGCTGGCGTACTTGGCCGAGTAGGCCATGATCCGCACATTGGTGTGATCGGCCAGCTCCAGCGCCTCGCGGATCGCCTGGATGCGCCCGTCCATCATGTCCGAAGGCGCGACCACCTGGGCGCCAGCGTCGGCATGGGACAGCGCCTGCTTGACCAGGGCATCGACGGTAATGTCGTTCTGCACGTAGCCGGACTCATCGAGAATGCCGTCCTGGCCATGGGTGGTGAAGGGGTCCAGGGCCACATCGCTGATCACCCCAAGCTCGGGGAACTTGGCGCGCAGCGCACGAATTGCGCGCTGGGCGATGCCATCCGGGTTCCAGGCTTCGGCACCATCGAGGGATTTCTTCTCAAGCGGCGTCACCGGGAACAGCGCCAGCGCCGGAATACCCAGAGCGACCCAGTGTTCGGCTTCCTTGAGCAGCAGATCGATGGACAGGCGCTCGACGCCCGGCATCGAGGCAATCGTTTCGCGGCGGTTGTCGCCGTCGAGCACGAATACCGGCAGGATCAGGTCGTCGACGCTCAAGCGGTTCTCGCGTACCAGGCGCCGAGAGAAATCGTCGCGGCGGTTGCGACGCAGGCGGGTAGCGGGGAACAGGCGATTGGCGGGGGTAATGCTCACGGCAGACTCCAGAGCCCGCAATCGCGGGCGAGTGTGACAGGTATAGGCGAACATTATGACCAAATGATGACGACCCGCCCATTCGTGCGACGGTGGGCCGCAGCCTAAGGTCACCCTAAACCCACATCAGGGCCGACGAGACAGAGTTTTCCGCACGCGGGCAACGGAGTACCCTTGCGCGCTAATCCACTGGGTCGCCCCCCCCCATGCTCGAAGCTTTTCTACAGCACTTCGGTTACCCCGCCGTGTTTCTCGGCGCCTTTCTGGAAGGTGAAATGTCGCTGGTGCTGGCCGCCTACCTGGCACTGCGTGGCTATCTGGAAATCGAGCCGGTGATGATCCTGGCCTTTCTTGGCACCTATGCCAGCGATCAGTTCTGGTACTTCCTCGGGCGCCGCCATGGCCGCCGTATCCTCGCCCGCCGACCGCGCTGGCAAGCCCTGGCCGACAAGACCCTGCCCCTGGTGCGGCGCCACCCAGACTTGTGGGTGCTGTGCTTTCGTTTCATCTACGGCTTGCGCACCGTGATGCCGGTTGCCCTTGGCCTGACCGGCTACCCCTGGGGCCGCTACCTGGTTCTCACCGCCATCGGCGCGGGCCTGTGGGCCGCGGCGCTAGGCCTGGCCGCCTACCATATCGGCGCGGCGCTTGAGGCGCTGCTCGGCGATATGCGCGATGCTCAGTTACTTCTGCTGGGCGCCCTGGTGTTGCTGGGCGTCAGCCTCTGGTTGTACCGCCGCATGCGCCGTAGCCAGGACTGAGCAACGCCTTACAGCCTGGTTTATGCTGCCGAGGGTCTGTTGCCGTTTCGTCGCAAGCCGCGTTGCAACAATTGCCCGCACACCTAGTCGAATGAAGGTGATCAGCAGCAAACGCCCGCCACCCCACCCGATACCCCGGCCCGGGAGCACCTGATCCTTCAGGCAACCGGCCAAGCCCGATCAAGGAGTACGCAATGAAAAAGAAAGTGGCAGTGATTCTGTCCGGCTGCGGTGTCTACGATGGCGCCGAGATCCACGAAAGCGTGATCACCTTGCTGCGCCTGGACCAGCGTGGTGCCGAGGTGCAGTGCTTTGCCCCCGACATCGCGCAATTGCATGTGGTCGATCATTACAGCGGCGATGAGCAGGACGGCACGCGCAATGTGCTGGTGGAATCCGCACGTATCGCCCGCGGCCAGGTTCGCGATGTACGCGAACTGCACGCCAAGGACTTCGATGCGCTGATCATGCCCGGCGGTTTTGGCGTGGCCAAGAACCTCTCCGACTTCGCCACCAGCGGCGCCAATTGCCAGGTCCAGGCCGATGTGCTGAGCGCGGTGCAGGGTTTCGTCCAGGCCAGCAAGCCGGTCGGTTTGATGTGCATCAGCCCGGCCCTGGCGGCGCGCTTCTTCGGCCAGGGTGTGCTGTGCACCATCGGCAACGACGCCGACACCGCGGCCACCCTGACCGCCATGGGTGCCGAGCATCAAGAGTGCGATGTGCACGACATCGTCGAGGACAGCCGTCACAAGCTGGTCACCACGCCGGCCTACATGGTCGCGCAGTCGATCAGTGAAGCTGCCTCGGGCATCTACAAGCTGGTCGACCGGGTGCTGGAGCTGGCTCATGTCTAAGATCACGTCATGCATCAAATATCGGTAGCTTCCGGGCGGCGTTGCGCTTTAGCCGCGACGCCTGCAGCGACTTAACGATTTATCGCGAATAAAGGCTAGGCGCCCCCTTCGCTCCTACAAATGATTGTTGCCGCGACCCTAGGAGCCATTTGCGCCAATGCGCGCGGCACTCCGGCCGCGCCTCTGGCAATCCCTGGCGCACTGCGGCAGCGTGCAGGCAGACCCGCCAGGACGCTGCCATGACTCAACGCCCCTTTGAACTCACCCCTGAACTCGTGGAGGCCGTGCAGGCCTTCTTCGAGCGCATTCCCTTCAATCGTCTGCTGGGCATTCAGATCGACACGCTGTCCGAACAGCGCGTACTGATGAGCCTGCCGATGCAGGATGCGCTGATCGGTAACTTCGTCCACGGCATCTTGCATGGCGGGGTGATTTCATCATTGCTGGACGTGGCCGGCGGCGCCATGGCGCTGATCGGCGCTTTCGAGCGCCACCAGCACCTGAGCCCGGCCGAACGCATGGCGCGCCTGTCGAAACTCGGCACCATCGACCTGCGGGTGGATTACCTGCGCCCCGGTCGCGGCCAGCGCTTTACCGCAAACGCCGTGCTGCTGCGCTCCGGTAACAAGGTCGCAGTGGTACGCAGCGAGCTGCACAGTGACGACGGCACCCTGGTCGCAGTGGGCACCGGCACCTACCTGTGCGGTTGAGCCACTAGCCGGCGGCGCGGCTCAGCCGAGTCAGAATACGGTCCAGGGCATTGGCGAACGCCTGGCGGTCCTTCTCGCCATAGGGCGCCTGTCCACCGCCCGCCTGACCCTGCTCGCGCAGCTCGGTGAACAGGTTGCGCACCGCCAGGCGCTCGCCCATGTTGCGCTCGTCGAACTCGCGCCCACGCGGGTCGAGCACAGCAACGCCCTGCTTGACCAAGCGATCGGCCAAGGGCACATCGCTGCAGATCACCAGCTCACCGCGCACTGCATGTGCGACCAGGTAATCATCGGCGGCATCCGGCCCGCTGGGCACGACGATCAGGCGCACACAGGTAAAGGCCGGCCGCGCCACCGCCTGCCCGGCCACCAGCACCACCTCGAAGCCCCGCTTGAGGGCGAACTTGACCACCTGATCACGCGCGGGGCGCGGGCAGGCGTCGGCATCAATCCAGACGCGCACGCTATTCACCGTTATGGGAGGCAAAGCCGGCATGATAAGCCATGCCGACGCGCCCCGTGCTTAGGCGTCGGCCCGGGCCAGGCGGCGCCGCTCGCCCAGCCAGCTACGCCCATACAGCAGCGCAATGGCCGCCAGGGCCGTGGCCTGCGCCGAGAGGCTGTAGGCATCGTCGTGAATCCCCAGCCAGTCGAACTCGAAGAACGCCACTGGCCGCGTGCCCAGCACCCCGGCTTCCTGCAGGGCCGCCACACCGTGCCCGGCGAAGACTACCGAGAGCACGCAGAGCAACACGGCGTTGATGCCAAAGAAGGTCGCCAGCGGCAGCTTGCGCGAGCCACGCAGGATCACCCAGGCCAGGCCGAGCAACAGCACCAGCGCTGTCGCCGCACCTGCCAGCACCATGCTGTGGCCCTGAGGACCGGCCTGCAGCCAAAGGGTTTCATAGAACAGAATGACCTCGAACAGCTCACGGTAGACCGAGAAGAACGCCAGCAGGGCAAAGCCGAACCGGCCACCGCCACCGACCAGGCTGCTCTTGATGTAATCCTGCCAGGCCGCCGCATGGCGACGGTCGTGCATCCACACGCCGAGCCAAAGCACCATGACGCTGGCGAACAGCGCGGTAATGCCTTCGAGCAGCTCGCGCTGGGCACCGCTGACATCGATCAGGTAGGCCGCCAACGCCCAGGTGCCAACGCCCGCCAGCAGCGCCAGGCTCCAGCCGACATGCACGCTGCGCACAGCCTGCTGCTGACCGGTGTTGCGCAGGAAGGCGAGGATCGCCGCCAGCACCAGAATCGCCTCCAGGCCCTCGCGCAGCAGAATCAACAGGCTGGACACAAAGCTCAATGACGCCGACAGGCCATCGCTGTCGAGCAACGCCGCCGAGGTCGCCAGCTCGATCTTGGCCTGCTCCAGACGCTGCGCTGCCTGGGGCACCGACAAGCCATCCTGCAACGCTTGTCGATAAGCCATCAGTGCCCGCTCGGTGGTCTTGCGCTGGGTCGCATCGAGGTTGTCCAGGGCGCTTTCGACCAGCTCGAAGCCCTCCAGGTAAGCGCCCACGGACAGGTCATAGGCCTGTTCGTGATCACCGGCGCGGTAGGCGGCCAGGCTCTGCTCCAGGGTCGCACGGGTGTATTCGATCAACTGCGCAGGCCCACGCTGCGGCACCGGGGGCTGAGCGCGCTGGGCGCGTAACAGCGCGGCAGCGGCCTCGCCCTGCTCCACGGCCATCTCCTGCGGCGTGCGCCCGGCCAGGACCACCAGAGGCAGTGCAGCACCTTGGGCGCTGGTGTCGGCGGTGAAACCGGCGATATAGCTGGCCAGGTCCCAGCGCTGACGCTCATCGAGCTGGTCGGCGAAGGCCGCCATGTCGGTGCCGTCGATGCCCAGGCCGATGGTGCTGTAGAGGTCGTAGAGGCTCAGCCGGTCCAGCCGTGCTACGTCGCGCAGGTTGGCCGGTGGCGGCTCCAGGCCAATGCCCGCCGGCCCGTCACCGGCACCTGTGGTGCCATGGCAAATACTGCAATGCTGGGCGAATAGCGGCGCGCCCCGCGCAGGGTCCGGGGTGAGGGTCGGGGTTTGGCTGACGCCATAGGCTTGCGCCAGGTGCGTGGCCAACTGCCGGGCCTGGGCCGCCACGGCGGCGCCGTCGGCACGTTGCTCCACCGCTTGGCGCAGCGTTATGGCGTCCTGTTGCAGCGCCGGCTGCTGATCACGCGCCGGCAGCGCAACGATCAGTCCTTGCAGTACAGTGAGAAATTCGAGTTGTTCGCGGTACTCGCCATCATCAATGATGCGGCCTTCGGCTACGGCGGCCGGGTAGTCGGCGCCCAGATAGCCGAGCAGATGCAGGGCCTGGGTGGCGCCCTCAACAGGGTCGGCCAGAACAGCCAGGCTGCACAAAGCCAGTACGGGCAGCATCAGCCAGCTGAAAAAACGCAATACGGGGTTCATATAGGAGTCGATCCCAAATACGAATGGGTGGCATTGAATTGTTACCCTGCTACCTATTTTCCTCAACCATTGATCGACGTCTGCGCGCGGCACGATGCCGCAGCCGCTAGGGTCTGTTGCCGTTTCGTCGCAAGCCGCGTTGCCGCGAAAAATCTCGCCAGGCCGGGCGGCGTTCCGCAGGCGGAGGACGCAGGGAATGGTGTTCCCTTGCCAAGTCCTCCAACAACGCATGGCGAGATTTTGCGCGCAACCCGTAGGGCCGGGCCCGTTTTAGCGCGATGCTGCGTTTCTCGATGGCTCATTTAGACCACTAAACTTCGCATCTCATGCCTTGCCTCGCGCTAAAACTGGCTCCGGCGCGGCCGCGAACGAAACGGCAACAGACCCTAGGAGAAACCCCATGACCTTATGGCAACACCTGGATGAACCGGCGCAGGTGCTGGTCTGCGGCGCCAGCCGCGGGATCGGCCTGGCCATGACCCGGCAACTGCTGGCGCGCCCCGAAGTCGGCCGTGTCTGGGCGGTGGCGCGCCAGGCGTCGCAGTCTGTCGAGCTTGCGCAACTGCAGGCACAGCAGGGTGAGCGCTTGCGCTGCCTGGATGTCGACGCCAGCGACGAAGTCGCACTCGCCGGCTTGGCCGCCGAGGTGCGCGCCCTGACTCCGCGTCTGCATCTACTGCTGTGTACCACCGGCGTGCTGCAAGGCGGCGCGGCCAAAGCAGAAAAGGGGTTGGCGCAACTTGACCTGGCTGGCTTGCAGGCGACCTTCCAGGCCAACGCCTTCGCCCCCATTCTGCTGCTCAAGCATTTGCTGCCGCTGCTGCGCGGCCGTCACCCCTGCCGCGTAGCGGCGCTATCGGCACGGGTCGGTTCGATTGCCGACAATCGCCTGGGTGGCTGGTACAGCTACCGCGCCAGCAAGGCCGCACTTAACCAGTTGCTGCACACCGCGAGCATCGAACTGCGCCGGCTGAACCCGAACAGCTGCGTGCTTTCCCTGCACCCCGGCACCACCGACACCGAGCTGTCCAAACCCTTCCAGGCCAACGTGCCGGCCGAAAAGCTGTTTACCACCGAGTTTGCCGCCACGCAGCTGCTCGCGCTGGTCGAGCAGCACGGGCCGGAGCAAAGCGGTACGTTCTGGGCCTGGGATGGCAGCGCCATCCCCTGGTAATACCGGTTAGGCGGCAGCCCGGCGCACCGTCGCCAACAGCCCGGCAGCGGCCATAAACAGCACACCGAAGGTGCGGTTCATCAAGCGCTGCTGACCCGGTGTACGCAGTGCACGCAGGACTCGCGCGGCGAGGCCGGTGTAGCCCGCCATGACGATCAGGTCGACCACGATCATGGTCACGCCAATCACCAGGTATTGCGCCAGCAGCGGTGCCTGTGGGTCGATGAACTGCGGCAGCACCGCGAGCATAAAGACGATGGCCTTGGGGTTGCTGAAGTTGACCAGAAACCCACGCAGCACCAGGGTCAGCGGCCGACCAATCGGGCGTTGCTCGGCAGGCGCCTGCATATCACTGGGCAGCGCCCGCCATTGGCGATAACCCAGGTACAGCAGGTAGAGCACGCCGAACCACTTGATCAGGGTAAATGCCAACTCGGAGGCCGCCAGAATCGCCCCGACGCCTGCGGCGACGATGACGATCTGCAGCGCCAGGCCCAGCTGCAGCCCCAGGGCATTCCAGTAGCCGCGCCAGAAACCGTACTGCAGCCCGGCGGACATCGAGGCAATGGCCCCCGCGCCAGGGGACAGGCTGATGATCCAACAGGCCACCAGGAATGCGAGCCAGGTTTCGAGCGCCACCGTACACCTCAAGGTCTTGATACGCGCCGACACGGAGGGCCGACGACCGTAATGGCGAGCTTAGGGGCTGTTGGCGTTTCGGCGCAAGCCGGGCTCAGCCCTCGATGCGAGGACGTGCAGTCGGCAGTTCGCCATTGCGCCAACGACGCACGGCTTTCTGGAAGAACAGGCTGTTGGGGATCTGCACCCAGGTCCCCGGCGCGTCGCCGGTAAGGTCTTCCAGCGTGGTATAGAACAGGTTGATCGCCAGCACCCGGCCACGCACGCCAGGCTTGTCGGCAGTCTCCAGCACCTCGACGCACTCACCGATGCGAAACGGGTTGAGGGTGAAGATCAGCAGCGCGCAGAACAGGTTCGACAGCACGCTCCAGATGGCGAAGAAGGCCACCGCCGCTACCGCGATGAAACCAGTCAGGGCGGTCCACAGCACCTGCGCGGAAACGCCCAGGCGCTCGAGCACCAACATGAAGGCACTGCCCATGATCAGCCAACGCACCGCGCCACGCAGCGGGATCATCAACTCCGGCGGCAGTTGCGGGTAGCGCGCGCCCAGGCTGCTGATGCCACGGGTGAGCAGGCGCTGCACCAGCCAGGCGGCAAGCAGGATCAGGATGACCTGGCCGGTGCGCAGCAACGGCTCGCTCCACAGGCTGATCCATTGCCAGTTGATCATGTCCAGGTTCATGTCGCCTCCTCCAATGCGCGCTGCAACCCCTCCAGGGTTTCCAGCGCCTCCAGCCAGCGCTCTTCAAGATCGGCTTCGCGGCTCTTCAACTGCGCCTGTTCAGCCAACGCCACGCGCAGTTCTTCCTTGCGCGGTGCCTCGTAGAGCCCGGCGTCACCCAGACGGGTTTCCACCTGCGCCAGTTTCTCCTGCACCTGGCCCAGTTCCTTCTCCAGCTTGTCGACCTCGCGCTTGTGCGGCGCAAGCTGCTGACGCAGCGCCGCAGCCGCCTGGCGCTGGGCACGTTTGTCGGTCTTGTCGACGCTGGCGTCACTGCTGCTGACCGGCGCCTGGCGGGCGCGGTAGTCGATCAGCCAGCGGGCGTAGTCATCGAGGTCGCCATCGAATGGCTGCACCCGGCCATCGGCGACCAGAAGAAACTCGTCGGTGGTGCTCTTGAGCAGGTGACGGTCGTGGGAAACCACCACCACCGCGCCGCTGAACTCCTGCAGGGCCATGGTCAGGGCCAGGCGCATTTCCAGGTCCAGGTGGTTGGTCGGTTCGTCGAGCAGCAGCAGGTTGGGCTTGCCCCAGGCAATTAGCGCCAGGGCCAGACGGGCTTTCTCGCCGCCGGAGAAGTTCAGCACCGGCTCGTCACAGCGCGGGCCGCGGAAGTCGAAGCCGCCAAGGAAGTCGCGCAGGGTCTGCTCGCGCTCAGTCGGCGCCAGGCGCTGGAAATGCAGCAGCGGACTGGCCTTGTCATCCAGCGCGTCGAGCTGATGCTGGGCGAAATAACCGACCACCAGGTTCTCGCCGCGGCGCAGGTGCCCACTCAGCGGCACCAACTCGGCGGCGAGGTTCTTGATCAGGGTCGACTTGCCCGCGCCGTTTGGCCCGAGCAGGCCCAGGCGTGCGCCCGGCGTGAGGTTGAGCTTGACCTGTTCGAGCACCACCTTGTCGCCATAGCCCAGGCGCGCCTCGTCCAGGTCGAGCAACGGGCTGGAGAGCTTGTCGGCCTCGCGGAAACTGAAGTCGAACGGAGAGTCGACATGGGCGGCGGTCAGCTCCTCCATGCGCTCCAACGCCTTGATCCGGCTCTGCGCCTGGCGTGCCTTGGTCGCCTGCGCCTTGAAGCGGGCGATGTATTTTTCCATGTGCGCGCGCTGCGCCTGCTGCTTCTCGTAGGCCTGCTGCTGTTGCGCCAGGCGCTCGGCACGGGTGCGTTCGAACGCCGAGTAACCGCCGCGGTACAGGGTCAGTTTCTGCTGGTCGAGGTGCGCCACATGATCGACCACGCTGTCGAGAAAATCGCGGTCGTGGGAGATCAGCAGCAAGGTGCCGGGGTAGCTTTTCAGCCAGCCTTCCAGCCAGAGGATGGCGTCGAGATCGAGGTGGTTGGTCGGCTCATCGAGCAGCAACAGGTCCGAGGGGCACATCAGCGCCTGGGCCAGGTTCAGGCGCATGCGCCAGCCGCCGGAAAAATCACCGACGCGACGGTCCATCTGCCCATGCTCGAAGCCCAGCCCGGCGAGCAGACGGCGCGCCCGCGCATCGGCGGTGTAGCCATCGGCGCTGTCCAGCTCGGTGTGCAGGCGGGCAATGGCTGCGCCGTCCTGGGCGGCTTCGGCGGCTGCCAGGTCACGCTGGACCTGACGCAGCAGGTGATCGCCGTCGAGTACATACTCGACCGCCAAGCGCTCCAGGTCGTCGATCTCCTGGCGCATGTGCGCGATGCGCCAGTCGGCCGGCAGCAGGCAGTCGCCCGCGTCCGGCGTCAGTTCATGGCGCAGCAGCGCGAACAGGCTGGATTTGCCGGCGCCGTTGGCGCCGATCAGACCGGCTTTATGGCCGGCGTGCAGGGTCAGCTCGGCCGCTTCTAGCAGACGTTGCGGACCACGCTGTAAAGTGAGGTTCTGGAGTCGAATCATAATGGCGGCGGAGTCTACCAGAGTCGCCCGCCGCAATCGCGGAAAGCACCATGCAGCCTGATCTGTGGCCCTTCGCCGAAAACCTGTACCAACGCCCCGGCGTCGAAGCCGCGTGCCTGCACCTGCAGAGCCGCGGTGCCGATGTCTGCCTGCTGTTGTGCGCGGCCTGGCTGCAGCAGCGCAACCTGGCCTGCACGCCGGCACGGGTGGCGCAACTGCGCGACTGCGCGCATGGCTGGCAAAAGGAAGTGGTCGGGCCGCTGCGCGCGCTGCGTCAACGCTGGAAGATGGGCGCTCTGCAGGATACCGAGTTGGGCGTGCTGCGCGAGGCGGTCAAACGTCTCGAGCTGGATGCCGAGCGCCTGCAGCTGCAGCGTCTGGCCGCCTGCAGCCAAGGCTGGAGCGATGAACTGGAAGGCTCATCCGGCGCCTGGATTCAGGCCCTGGCGCCGGATGATCTAACGGCAGACGATCAGCAGGCGCTGAGCGTTCTGCAAACAGCCGCTATTAGCTGACAACGGGCGCGTCAGTGGGCGTTGCCACCGGTGCTTCAGGCGTAACGGCCTTGGCAACGGCCGGCTTGCGCGGTTTGGCAGGGGTCGCCTTGGGCGCGCTCGGCTTAGCCGCAGCGGGCTTGGACGCGGCCGGCTTAGGTGTGGCCGGCTTAGCTGCAGTGGGCTTAGCTGCTGTCGGTTTGGATGCGCTCGGCTTTGCTGCAACGGGCTTAGCAGTGGCTGGCTTCGCGGCAACGGTTTTAGCTGTGGCGGGTTTGGATGCGGCCGGCTTGGCTGCTGCCTTGGCTGCTGGTGCTTTGGCAGCTGCAGGCTTGGCTGCAACCGTACGACGTGCACGGGGCTTGGCAGCGGCAGGCACTGCAGCGGCAGACGTTGTCGGGGTGGCAGCGGGCTTGGCAGTGGATGCCTTGGCAGCGGGTTTGGCCACAGCCTTGCGCGCGGGTTTGGCCTCGGCGGCCGGCTTGTCACGCTCGGCCAGGGCCTTGCTTGCGGCATCGCGCACCTTGTCGATCCCTTGGGCCAACTTGAGGCTGAGCTGAGCATCACGCTTGAGCTCGACGATGTAGGTGCGCGTCTGGCTCTGGCGCGCCTTGAGCACGTCGAGCAGCTCTTCGAGCTCTTCGGCAGCACCTCTGGCTTTCACCTGTGCCTTGGCTTTGCCGGCAGCCGCAGCGGCTTGCAGTTTTTCACGGGCCTTGTGCAGTTTTTCCTGGGCGCTGCCGCGTTGCTTCTCCAGCTTGGAGAGCAGTTTCTCGGCATCGGCCTGGGCTTCGCCGCAGGCTTGCTCGAGGTGCTCGAGCAGGCTACCGGACAACTGCTGCAGCAGGTGCAAAGGGGTGTTGACGGTTTTTTTCGAGGTACGCTTGCTGGTCGACATAGTGGACTCCAGGCGAGTTGGGGTGTCGCCATACTATCCCTGCGTTTGATCACCTGCCAGCGCCGTAAAAACTGGTCTGGCCTGGCATACTCGGCTGTATCGAAACCAGAGGAAGCCGCCCCATGTTGCGCGCCCTGTTACTGTTGACGAGCCTGCTGGCAAGCCTGGCTCACGCCGCCGACGACGCACAGGATCTGGCCTATAGCCTAGGCGCGCGGCTGGGCGAACGCCTGCAGCGCGAGGTGCCGGACCTGCAACTGCAAGCCTTGCTGGATGGCCTGGCCCAGGCCTACCGCGGCGAGCCGCTAAGGCTCGACGAAGCGCGCATTGAAGCCCTGCTTGCCGCCCATGAAGCGCAGCTAAGCAACCGCAGCGACCAGGCGCAACAGAATGAGCAGCGCTTTCTGGCTGAGGAACAAGCCCGGCCAGGGACACGCAAACTGGACGATGGTGTACTGGTCCGCGAGCTGCAGCGCGGCAAGGGCACCCGGCCCGGCCCCGACAGCCGTGTGCAAGTGCGCTACCGCGGTTGGCTAGCCGATGGCAGCCTGTTCGATGAGAGCCAGGAACCCTTGTGGTTTCGCCTGGAAAGTGTGATTGCGGGTTGGCGCAGCGCAATGCAGCAGATGCCGGTGGGCTCGCGCTGGCAACTGGTGATTCCCTCGGCACAAGCCTATGGCGCAGAAGGCGCTGGCGATCTGATTGCGCCCTACGCCCCGCTGGTGTTCGAGCTGGAGTTGCTCGACACCCGCGATTGACGATACCTCAGGAAGTGGCGGTAGCCTGCTCCTGATGGGCGTTATGCAGCACTTCGATCAGGCAGTCTTCAAGCTCGAAACGCTCGCGCAACAGCTGACCCAGGTGTTTGAGTTCATCGAGCAAGGCGGCGCAGTCGGCTCCGGCATCGCAACGGTCATTGAAGGCCAGGGCGGATTCGGTGGTGGCCTCGATGCGCGGGTAGAGACGCTGAGCCAGGTCCAGACCGCGCGTATCACCAAAGGCCTTGGCTTCGCTGGTGAGTTGCTCGTACACCTCGAAATGCCCCGCCGAGACGTAATCCAGAAGGACTTCGCAGAAGCTGCGCAGCACCTCGGTATGCTCACCGGGCGTGGCTGCGGACGCGGCAGCATAGGCGGCGACCACTTCACGACGCTCCTGCAACCAGCGATCGATCAGCAGGTTCACCCCTCCCCAGCGTTCCTGGGCGTTCTTGCAGCTCTCGAGCATGATGACCTCACTTCCCTTATCGGCGTTGCCGTTTTATCCGTCCGATCCGAGACGATTTTTTGTCAATCGGTTCACTGGTGTTGAAGATTTTGCCCATAACGTCGGCTTTACGACGATAAGAGCGAGGCCAGATTATGCCCCACCGACGGCACCATCAAGGCACCTCCGGGATAAAGTTAATACAGGTGTTTAATCCAATGCCAGCGGTTTGGAGAAACTCAGGGTGACCTCGCCCAGGTAGAACCCCCACTTCGACATGCGCGCGCGGTTAAGCATGACACGCCCATCCATCAGGTACATCCAGTCGTCGAACTGAACCTCGTAGGTGCGGCCGTCGACCGGCAAGCGCAGGGTGTAGCGCCAGTTCAGGGCATTGCCGGCCACCTCACCGACGGCTTCGCCGACTACGTCACCCGCCGTGCCGCGCCAGCTGCCGTCCGCCTGACGCCGCAGTGTCCATACGCGGCGCTCGGTGGTGCCATCGCTGTAGGTGAAGCGTTCGTCCAGCACGCCGGTATCGCCCTCCCAGGTGCCGGTCATGGCCACATGAAAGCGTTTGACGACCTCACCGGAGCGGTTCTGGAACATACCCCAGGCTTCCAGCTCGCCGTTGAAATAGTCGGACAACTCCAGGCGCGGCTGCTCGGCAGCGTAGTCGCGCACCTGCGGGCTGCTGCAGCCAACCAGCCATAAGGCCAGACAGAAGATCGTCAGGTAACGCATACACAGCTCCTGTATCGCGGGGTTAACCTCTTGATACTCAGCCCAGACGGGCAGGTACGCCTACGGATCCGGCCAGACGCCGATCAAGCAAGGCCAGGCCCTCCTGGAACAGCTGATTGCTCTGCTCGACATCGCCCAGGTGTGCCAGCAAACGCGCCAACTCGGCACAGGTCTCGGGGTCACGCGCAAGCAGCAGGCTGGTCTCCAGATACTCACGGGCCTTGCCCCATAGCTGGTTGTGCAGGCACAGCCGGCCGAGGGTCAGGCGCAACGCTGGGTCATCGCCATGGTCCTTGAGCCAGCCCTCGGCCAGCTGCAGCTGCTTGGCCGGGTCGCGCCCATGCAACAGACCGTAGAGACGCACCAGATGCGGGTCATAGTGGCGCTTGAGCGCTTGCTGCAGCACTTCTTCGGCCTGAACCTCGGCACCCGCTTCACGCAAGCGCTCAATGTATACGACCAGCAGTTCCGGGTCGTGCCGCAGGCTGTTGGAAAGGCGCTGCCAGGCGGCCAGCAGTGCAGCTTCGGGCGCCTCATCCGGCGCCGGGGCGAGGGTCGCCAGGTAGCCCAGCCAGGCCCGCCGCTCGAGGACAGCCAAGGCGTCTGCGTCGAGGATCTTTTCCTTGCGCAGATCAGGCATCAAGGCCAGCAACGCCGACCAGGCGCCAGTGTCCACATACAGCTGCTGCAACCGCTGCAACACCAGGTGATGGTGCGGATGACGGGAGCGCATGGCTTCCAGCGTCTGCGCAGCTTCCAGCAGTTGCCCGCTGCTCTGTTGCAACTCGGCATGGGTCAGGGCAATACCCAGTTCGGCCTTGGGCTGAGACGTCAGGGCCTTCTCCAACAGGGTGTCGCGCTCACTGTATAGCCCCTGGTGATTGGCCGCACGGGCAGCGCCCAGGTAGTGCATCAGCGGCTGTGGATCATCTTCAGCGGCGCGCTCCAGATGCCGCTGCGCGCGGGACCAGCGCCCTTCGGCCAGTTCGATGACACCCTCACGGGACGCCTGGCGTACGCGCCGGCGCCGATGCAAACGTGACCAGGGGTTGACCAGACCACCGCTGGTGATGGTCAGGCCCAGCAGCAGGCGCAGCAGATAGAGCACCAGGCCCAGCACCACCAGCAAGGCGAGAAACACCCACAGACCGGACTCGTAACGGAACCCTGGGTAGGCAAACAACACGTAGCCTGGGTGAGCCGCAATCGCCTGGGCAAGCAGAGCCAGGCCGGCACAGACCAGCAGCAGGCCGATGATCCAGTAGAAGCGCTTCATGGCCGGGCGTCCTCCGCGCTCGCCTCATCGGGAGCCTGAGCAGGAGCCTCGACCGCGTCTTGCGCGGTTTCGCGCATGCTGTGCTTCTGTTCGATATAGGCCTGCACAGCGCCTAGGGCGGGCGCCAGATCGGGTACTTGCACCTCGATTGGCTGGCTTTCGAGCGCACTCAGACGCGCCAGCAATGCCCGACTTGCGGGGTTCTGCTGGTCGAAACTGGTGGCGAGAATATCCTTGGCCTGCTGCAGAGCCTGCCGATAGACCCCGCTCTCGCCGTGCAGCGCGCCCCACTGGGCCTGCTCCAGAGCCAAACCCAGGGCCAGACGCACCTGCGTCAGGTTCTGCCCAGCCAGCACGGGGCGAATGACCTCGTCATTGCCCACTTCGATACGGATGTACTGCGACAGGCGCTGCAAGGCGTTGGACCACCAGCTGCCGGAGGTATCCTGAGCAGCCAGCTCTTCGAGCACGCCGCCTTCACCGGCGAGGGTCGGGGTCAGCGCATTGAGGTCGGCGACCTGCTCGCGCAGGGCACCGAGCTGCAGAAACAGGCCGGTACGGTCGGGGTCGACGGTGGTACGCAAGGCTTCCATGGCCCGTGCTACCTGCTCACGTGCAGCAAAGGCCGCCGGGTCATCCTGCTCCCGGAGAATCTGGTCGGCAGCATTGACCAGCGCCTCAGCGCTGTTGACGTCCTGCAGGGCCGACAAGCGTAGGCTGGCCAGGCGCAGCAAATGCTCGGCCTCGGCCAGGCGCCAGTCCTGCCGACTGGCTCCCAGGACGGTTTCCAGACGCTGGTTGAGCAACTGCTGATCACCCTGCAGTTGCGCAAGCAGGCGTTGCCGCGTATCGAGCTCTGCAGCGCTGGGCAACTGCGCCAGGCGCTCGTCAAGACGCCTCAGCTGCTGGCCGAGCGCTTGGCTATCGCTTTGGCTTGCCTCGATCTGGGCCACTTGCTCGGCGCTCTGGGCACTCAGCGCACGCACCTGCCAGGCGCCCCAGGTACCAGCGGCGAGACCGGCAGCGGCAATCAACAGGGCGAACAACGCCAGGCCATTACCCCGCGGCGTCTTGTCACTGGGCGGTGGGCTGACCGGTTTGGCCACAGGAGGCTCGGTCAGGCTATCGGGTTGCGGCGGCAAGTCATGCGCCGCCGGCTTGGCAGTGGTTTCGCTCACGTGTCCATCCTTTGCGTCAGTGATCGGGGCAGGTTGCGCCTGCAACGCCGCCAGCAAGGCCGAGGCGCTGGCGCCTCGACAATCCACAACAGTTTCGGCACCTGCGGCGCGGGCCATTTCGGCCACCCTCGAACTGGGCACAAACAGCGGCAGACGCCGCAGCTGATCCCAGGCGTCGCCTGCCAGGTCATGCAAATGGGTAAAACCCTGCCCACTGCTGACCACCAGGCCATTCAGGCGTTCCGCCTGGATGCACTGCGCCAGGGTTGCAGCAGGGTACGTGGGGCAGCTGCGTCGGTACAACGCCAGGTAGTCGACCTGCACACCCATGGCGCCCAGACGCTCGGCCAGCAACTCGCGACCACTCTCGCCGCGCAGAATCAGCACCCGCGGCGAGGGCGCCTGGGTCAGTGCCTGCTGCAGCTCAGGTAGCGCCAGCAGGGCTTCGCTGTCATCGCCGCTGGCCGGATAGTGCACCGTCAGGCCGTGGCCCTGGAGAATCTCGGCCGTCGCCGCACCGACACTGAACCAGGGCAACGCGGGCGGCACCGGCACGGCATGTTGCTCGATGCGCTGCAGCGCCAGGCGCGCCGCAGGCTTGCTGACCACGATCACCGCACTGTAACGCGCCAAGTCCTGCAGACAGGCCAGCTGCGACGCGGTATCCGGCAAAGGCTCAATACTCAGCAATGGCAAACTGCTGGACGCTACCCCCTGCTCGGCTAACTGCGCGGCCAACGCCGCACATTCCTCCGCCGGGCGGGTCAGCAGCAGGCGCCAGCCGCTCACGCGTGGCCTGCCTCGCCATACACCGCCTTGAGGATTGCCGCTGCACCCTGGGCCAATAGCGCCTCGGCGACCTCAACGCCGAGCTGCTCGGCGTCGGCCGCGGCGCCGCGCTGTTCGGCCTGCAGCAGCAGGCTGCCGTCGGGCTGGCCGACCAGGCCGCGTAGCCACAGCTGCTCGCCTTCGAGGATCGCGTAACAGGCGATAGGCACCTGGCAACCACCATTGAGGTGCTTGTTCAAGGCCCGCTCGGCGCTCACCCGCAGCGCCGTTTCACGGTGATGCAGGGGTGTGAGCAAGGCGTGAATCTCGGCATCATCGGTGCGGCATTCGATCCCCACCGCGCCCTGGCCGCCGGCCGGCAGGCTGTCTTCGACACTGATCGAGGCGCGGATACGTTCTTCGAAGCCCAGGCGAATCAATCCGGCGGCAGCGAGAATGATGGCGTCGTACTCGCCGGCATCGAGCTTGGCCAGGCGCGTATTGACGTTGCCACGCAGGAAATGGATGGTCAGGTCGGGGCGCCGCGCCAACAGTTGCGCCTGCCGGCGCAGGCTGGAGGTGCCGACCACACTGCCGGCTGGCAGCGCTTCCAGGCTGGCATAGGTATTGGAAACGAAGGCATCGCGCGCATCTTCACGCTCGCAGATGCAATACAGCCCCAGGCCTTCGGGGAAGTCCATCGGTACATCTTTCATCGAATGTACGGCGATGTCGGCCTGCTGCTCCAGCAGCGCGGTTTCCAACTCTTTGACGAACAAGCCCTTGCCACCGATCTTCGCCAGTGGCGCGTCGAGCAGCTTGTCGCCGCGGCTGACCATCGGCACCAGGGTAACGACCAGGCCCGGGTGGGCCTGTTCCAGGCGGGCCTTGACGTGCTCGGCCTGCCAGAGAGCCAGAGCGCTTTTACGGGTGGCGATGCGAATTTCGCGGAGCATGAGCAATTCCAGAAGACGAACTGCCGGGGATGATAGCAAGAAGCTGCAAGGCGGGTGGCCGCCCCCTGCACGCTGCAGCTATTTGAATGTGAGCGGCGACTTGATGCCGGCAAGCTTTTGCCTTTACTTGCGGCTTGACGCTTCAGGCTTGCAGCTTACCGACCCCTACAGGTTATGCATCAGCTTGCGCACACCAGCAACGTGGCGGCGGCTGACGATCAACGCTTCGCCCTCCATGCCTTTGAGGTAGAGCTGAAAGTGCCCCAGCGGGGTACGTTGCAACCGCTCGATGCGCTCGCGAGTCACCAGGGCGTTGCGATGGATGCGCACGAAGCGCTCGCCGAATTCGTCTTCCAACGCCTTGAGCGGTTCATCGAGCAGCACTTCGCCGCCGTCATGACGCAAGGTCACGTACTTGTGATCGGCAATGAAGTAGATCACCTGATCAAGGGGAATCAACTCGATACCCTTGCGCGTACGCGCACTGATATGGCTGCGCGGCCCGGCGCCATTGCTGACGGCAGGGCGAGTTAACGCAGCGAGCTGGACACGATTGGGACGTTCGGCTTTTTTCAGGGCTTCACCGAGATGCTCGGCGCGTACCGGCTTGACCAGATAACCCACGGCACTGACCTTGAACGCCTCCAGGGCAAACTCATCGTGGGCCGTACAAAAGATCACGGCCGGCGGGGCATCGTGCTCGCACAGTTTGGCGGCCACTTGCAGGCCATCCAGGCCGGGCATGCGGATATCGAGCAGCACCACATCGGGCTTCAGGCTGTCGATCAAAGACAGCGCTTCTTCGCCATTGCTGGCGGCGGGTTCTAGAACACGGTACCCCTCAAGCTCGCCAACCATACGACTGAGGCGTTCGCGGGCTAGGGGTTCATCATCGACGATCAGGACATTCATAATGCGCTGGCTTCCTGCGTGAGTCTCGCACAAGGATAGCGTAGACAAGTGTAGTGGCGGCCATCACGGCGCTCCACGCTGAGACTGGCAGCAGGCCCAAAAAGTGCCGTAAGTCGTGCATCGATGTTATTGAGCGCCTGATGGGTTCCACGCGAGGGCGTCGCTGTAACGGCCTCACTGAAGGGATTACTGACGGTCAAGGTGAACACCCCCGCGCTGTAGTTCGCTTCTATTCGTACCAGCCCACCCTCGATACGCGGCTGGATGCCATAGATCAAGGCATTTTCCAGCAACGGCTGCAGCGTCAGCTGGGGAATGGGCAGATCCTCGGGCACACCCTGGATATCCCATTGCAACTGTAGTCGCTCGCCAAGCCGATAGTGCTCTATCGACAGATATCGTTGCGCCAGCTCCACTTCCTCGTGCCAGGGCACCAGGCTGCCGGGCTTGGCCAGGCTGGCGCGAAACAGGTCGGAGAGGTCGAGCACCGCCTGCTCTGCCTTGTAGGGATCGATGACCACCAGGCTGGCGATGCTGTTGAGGCTGTTGAACAAGAAGTGCGGCCGGATGCGCGCCTGCAGCGACTCGATACGGGCACGCAGTTCGGCCTGCTCCTGGCGGCGCCACTGACTCTGCAGGTAGAAGTAGCGCAAGAGCAGCGCCGACATGATCAGGCTGATCAGCGCATGGCGCAGGTAAAGGTTGACCTCGCCGGCACGCGGCAGCGGCCCACCCAACTCGTATATGTCAGCAACGGCGGTGCAGCCCAGGGTCAGCAGCAGCACGATCAGCGCGCAGAGTATCCCCGCCCAGGCGGCCTGCATCCGCGCCAGGAACGGGCGCAGGCGACACAACACGCCCGCCGAGAGCAACACGATCCACTGCACGAACAATGAAGTCAGGGCCAGGCGTACCCAATCGAAGCCCGGCAGCATCGGTTGTGCCAGCACCAGCACCAGCACCAGCAGTTCGGCCATCAGCACGGTGCCGAGCAGGGCTTCGGGCTCACACAGCTCGGGGACGAAAAAATCGTCCTGTGGGGCCGCAGCCGGGGGTCGAGAACGCAGGGGGATTCGCATGCTGAACAGTTTCCGCGCGCCCCGCCTGGCCGGCAAGTGACAGCGCAGGCCACAGGCCATATTCCTGTGAAAATGGCAGACCAAGCGCCTGATTTGTGACCGGCCCGACACTGCACCCAGGATCTGTTGGCGGCGCCGCAGACACAGGCGATACATGTCATGTGCGTGACTGCGGCGAAGGTAAGGCCGGGCCTGTTATCATCCGCCCCCTGATTTTCGTCGTGCGGGCCCCGCGGCTCGCCTGTACCTGCGCACCAGCGGAGCGAGACCCATGAGCACAGAAAAAACCAACCAGTCCTGGGGCGGCCGCTTCAGCGAGCCAGTCGATGCCTTCGTCGCACGCTTCACCGCCTCGGTGGAATTCGACAAGCGCCTGTACCGCCACGACATCATGGGCTCCATCGCCCACGCCACCATGCTGGCCAAGGTCGGCGTACTGACCGATGCCGAGCGCGACAGCATCATCGACGGCCTGCAGACCATCCAGGGCGAGATCGAAGCCGGCCAGTTCGACTGGCGCGTCGACCTGGAAGACGTGCACATGAACATCGAAGCGCGCCTGACCGACCGCATCGGCGTCACCGGTAAAAAGCTGCACACCGGCCGTTCGCGCAACGACCAGGTGGCCACCGATATCCGCCTGTGGCTGCGTGACGAGATCGATCTGATCCTCGCCGAGATCACTCGCCTGCAGCAGGGCCTGCTGGAGCAGGCCGAGCGTGAAGCCGAGACCATCATGCCCGGCTTCACCCACCTGCAGACCGCCCAACCGGTGACCTTCGGTCACCACCTGCTGGCCTGGTTCGAGATGCTCAGCCGCGACTACGAACGCCTGGTCGATTGCCGCAAGCGCACCAACCGCATGCCCCTGGGTAGCGCCGCGCTGGCCGGCACCACCTACCCGATCCAGCGTGAAATCACCGCTGAGCTGCTCGGCTTCGACGCCGTGGGCGGCAACTCCCTGGACGGCGTGTCGGATCGCGACTTCGCCATCGAATTCTGCGCCGCCGCCTCGATTGCCATGATGCACCTGTCGCGCTTCTCCGAAGAGCTGGTGCTATGGACCAGCGCGCAGTTCCAGTTTATCGACCTGCCGGATCGCTTCTGCACCGGCTCCTCGATCATGCCGCAGAAGAAGAACCCGGACGTGCCCGAGCTGGTGCGTGGCAAGACCGGCCGCGTATTCGGCGCGCTGATGGGCCTGCTGACCCTGATGAAAGGCCAGCCGCTGGCCTACAACAAGGACAACCAGGAAGACAAGGAGCCGCTGTTCGACGCCGCCGATACCCTGCGCGACTCGCTGCGCGCCTTCGCCGACATGATTCCGGCGATCAAGCCCAAGCACGCGATCATGCGTGAAGCGGCGCTGCGCGGCTTCTCCACCGCCACCGACCTGGCCGACTACCTGGTGCGCCGTGGCCTGCCGTTCCGCGACTGCCACGAGATCGTCGGCCACGCCGTGAAATACGGCGTCGACAGTGGCAAGGACCTGGCCGAGATGAGCCTGGAAGAGCTGCGCCAGTTCAGCGAGCAGATCGAGCAGGACGTCTTCGCTGTACTGACCCTGGAAGGTTCGGTCAATGCCCGCGACCATATCGGCGGTACGGCGCCGAATCAGGTACGCGCCGCGGTGGTTAGGGGTCGCGAGCTGCTCGCGGCACGCTAATATGCCCGCCCATACGCCAGGACGGCGTATTTCGGTGGTCGGTTGCTCCGGCTCGGGCAAGACCACTCTGGCGCGGCGCTTGGCGCAACACCTGGGCTATCGCCATATTGAGCTGGATGCGCTGTATCACCAGCCCAACTGGCAGCCGCTGCCCAAGGAGCAGTTCAAGCAGGCCGTAAGCGACGCATTGCGCGGCGACGACTGGGTCGTGGAGGGGAGTTATTCCGCCGTGCGCCCCCATGTGCTGGAACGCTCGGACATGGTGATCTGGCTGGACCTGCCCAAAGCCGTGGTGATGCGCCAGGTGCTGTGGCGAACGCTGCGGCGTCTGGTCAACAACGAAGAGCTGTGGAACGGCAACCGCGAGCGCTGGGGCAACCTGCTCAAGCTCAACCCCAGGCAATCCATCCTGGTCTGGACCTGGCAACGCCACGCGGTTTACCGCCAGCGCTACGGCGAGGAAATGCTCAACTCATCGCCACAGCAACCGTACCTGCGGCTGACGTCGCGCCAGGCTGTCGAACGCTTTCTCAGCAGCCTGCAGGCACAGCGCGCGGTGCTCAGCCGCGCGCCTGAGCCTTGACGAACGCGAGAAAGGCCGGCATCTCGGCCACTTTCTGCTCGGCAATGCGCTGTACGTGCGGGTTCTGGTTGAGTCGCTCAAGCAGCGCCCGCGCCGCCGGAAAGTCGGCCAGGAGGTCGAGGCCGAACAGCTTGTGCGCCACGACACAGGCCAGGTCCAGGCTGTAGAGGAAATACAGATCTGCCACGCTGAGCGCCTCACCCGCCACATAAGGGCTGAAGCGCCCGTGACGCTTGAGCGTGGCAACCCCTGCCAACAGCTCGGCCTTGCACTTGGCCAGCAGCGCATCCGCAACCGTTGCGCCAAAGAATGCCTGTGGGTATCCAAGGCGCGCCGGCAGTTCGATGTACAGCTCAATCTCCCGCGCCAGGCTGCGCACCTGCGCGCAGGCAAAGGGTTCAGTCGGCAGCAGCGGCGTGCCGCCGCATGTCTCCAGATAATCGAGAATCACGCTGGTCTCGCTGATAAACCCGTCGGGCGTCTCCAGCACCGGCACCTTGCCCCGCGGGCTAATGCTCAGAAACGCTTCGCTCTGGCTACCGTGCACGTGGACAATCTCGAACGGCAAGCCCTTCTCCAGCAACGCAAGCTGGACCATATTGAAGTAGTTGCTGACGGCAAAACCGTGAAGTTTCAACACTGCTGACGCTCCTATTCTGTCTACCCGACTTATAACGCCACGCACCTGCACACGCCCAGCGCCATCAGCACAGTGAATGGCGATACCGACGAAGCACTGGCACACTGCACCTTTAGCCTCTGGAGCCGCCATGACTGCGCACGATGAACGCGACGACGAAGCCTTCGCCGAAGACACCCTGACCCAGGCCATCGAAAATCAGCTCGAAGCCGGTGAACCGGCCTTTGTCCAGGCGGTCCTGAACAAGCTGAGCCTGGTCGGCTATGCGCGCGAAGAGATTCTTGAACTGATGGCTCTGGTGCTGGCCGACGAGATCGACGTCATGCTGCGCGAAGACCGCGCGTTCGATCTGGCTCGCTACGAACAGGGCTTGCGCGCCCTGCCTGCATTGCCTGGCGACGCCTGAGCCACGCGCATGGCGCCAGAGCGGCCACTGCGCCGTTTCCTGCAACTGCGCCTGTGGCTGCTCCTGCTATTGCCAGGTCTGGTCGCGCCAGCCTTGGCCGAGGTCATCCGCATCGGCGCCGAAGATGACTGGTACCCCTACACCGCGTACCGCGAAGGCCGCGTGCAAGGTATGTCGGTGGATATCCTGCGTGCCGCCTTCGCCGCCACCGGCCAATCGGTCGAACTGCTGCCTTACCCTTACGCACGCTGTATGGAAATGGCCCGCAGCGGGGAGCTGGTGGCCTGCTTCAATACCTCGCCGAATGCACGCATCCGCACCGACTACCAACTGCCGCAGCAACCGCTGTTCAGCGATGACATTCTGCTCTGGGCACGCCAGGACCAGGCCGACGCCATCACTGACTTCAGCCGCCTCGATGGTAAACGCGTGGCTGTCACCCTGGGCTACGAATACGGGCCAATCCTCGATCAGCACACAGGCGTCGAACGCATCCCCGTACGCCGCGACCTCAACGGCTTTCTTATGCTGCAGCGCCAACGCGTCGACTTCACCGCTGCCTACCGCGGGACCGCACAGGCATTGTTCGTCGAGCACCCGGAGCTGGCGGGGCAGTTCGCCCCGGTTGCCGTGCTCCACCGTCCCCAGTTGTACCTCAGCGTATCCCGCCGCCACCCCTTGGCCGCCGAGGTACTGGAGCGTTTCGATCGTGGCATGCAGCAGTTGCATCACAATGGGCGCTACCAGCAGATCCTGCTTGACTGGCAACACCCTTCATCGCCAGCAGATTGAGCAGGGCTTGACTACACTGCTCTGAGCACGCGCGCAGGCCTGCCAGAAATCGCCTGTAGCGCTGCCCGCCGCGGCCCTGCCACGGCATACCTCCAACAACATGCCGGAGTCGTTATGGCCTTTACCTCTGAACTGATTGCCGAACTGGAATTTCTCTCGCTGTTCAACCTGAGCAATACCCAGGAGGGCCTGAAAGTCCATCACACCGCCACTGCGGCCGCGATCGCCGCCGCCCAGCGCCTGCACGACAAGGGCCTGATCAGCCAGCCCGATGGCGGTTACCTGACCAGCCTCGGGCTGGAAGCTGCCGCCCACGCCCAGGGTGTACTGACCATTCTCAAACTCCCGCAAGCCGCCTGAGCGACCCGCATACCTGACCGCCGAGCCCGCAGCGCGCCCGGCGGTCGGGCGACCCCGAATACCGCACTGCACCACAGCACAGACGGCTGATAGTCTAGGCGGCATCTCGTTCCACCCGCCCCAGAGCCGACGCATGAGCCGTACCCAGGAAATCCGCCCGGACATTGATGAGGGTATCGACCGCAAGGTCCTGGCTCAGCTGCGTGCGCGTTTTCTCGCGGTCAACAAGGGCCGCCTGCAACGCGCCAGCGAAGCCTTGTCGACGCGCCAGCAGTTGGTACTGCGCCTGTTGCCCCTGCTGTTTCATGTCAACCATCCTTTGCTGCCGGGCTATGTTTCGGGCGCCACACCGGCTGGCGTCAGCGGCTATGAGCCAGACGACGATGAACTGGCCGAAGCTCAGCGCCTGACCCGCTCCTTTGCCTACAAGCCGCGTCGGGGCAATGCCCTGAGTGCCAACCTCACCGGCATCCACGGGCTGTTTCTGATGGGCAGCCTGGGCACCGTGGCGCAAGCCGAGCAGAGCGACATGGACGTGTGGGTGTGCCACGCGCCCAACCTGACGGGCGAGGCGCTGGCTGAACTGCGGCGTAAATGTGATCAGCTCGAAATCTGGGCCGCGACCCTGGGCGCCGAAGCGCACTTCTTTCTGATCGACCCGGCACGCTTTACCGTCGGCGACCGCGAAGCCCTGCTCACCTCCGACGACTGCGGCACCACCCAGCACTACCTGCTGCTCGATGAGTTCTACCGCACCGCCATCTGGCTGGCCGGGCGCACCCCACTGTGGTGGCTGGTACCGGTCTACGAGGAGCCGCGCTACCAGGCCTATATCACCACCTTGCTGAACAAGCGCTTTATCCGCGCTGACGAGGTCCTCGATCTGGGCCACCTGGCGCGCATACCGCCTGGGGAGTTCATCGGTGCAGGCATGTGGCAGCTGTACAAGGGCATCGAGTCGCCCTACAAGTCAGTGCTCAAACTGCTGCTGACCGAGGTTTATGCCAGCGAACACCCGAAGGTCGAATGCCTGTCACTGCGCTTCAAACAGGCCGTGTTCGCCAACCAGCTGGACCTCGACGAGCTCGACCCCTATATCGTCGTCTACCGCCGCCTGGAGGAATACCTCAGCGCACGGGGCGAACACGAGCGTCTCGAACTGATCCGCCGCTGCCTGTACCTGAAGATCGACAAGAAACTCAGCCGTCCGCCCCGCGGCCGTGCAAAGAGCTGGCAACGCCTGCTGCTCGAACGCCTGACCCGCGACTGGGACTGGTCACCGCGCCACCTGGCAATGCTCGACAGCCGCAGCCAGTGGAAGGTGCGCCAGGTCAGTACCGAGCGGCGCGCACTGGTCAACGAGCTCACCTACAGCTACCGTTTTTTATCGGCGTTCGCCCGCACCGAGCAGGCCGCCAGTTCGCTCAACAGCCGCGACCTCGGGGTCCTCGGCCGGCGCCTGTACGCCGCCTTCGAGCGCAAGGCCGGCAAGATCGAATTCATCAACCCGGGCATCGCCCCGGACCTCGCCGAAGACACCCTGACCCTGGTGCACAGCCCCAGCCCCGAAGCCCCGCAGGAAACCCAGTGGGCCCTCTATACCGGCAGCCTGGGAGCCCAGGAGTGGCCGGATTTTGCCCCGCTCAAGCGCGCCCGCGAGCTCATTGAGCTGCTCGCCTGGTGCCACCGCAATGGCGTGATCGACAACAGTACACGGCTATCGCTGCACCCCGGCGCCAGCGACCTCAGCGAATTCGAGCTGTCGAACCTGCTGACCAGCCTGCAGCACGCTGTGCCACTGCCCCTGGCACCGGTTGCCGAGGTGGACCTGCTGCAAGCCAGCAGCCCGCGGGAAGTCCTCGTGCTGGTCAACGTCGGTATCGACCCACTGCCCCAGCACAGCCAGATGAACGTGCACATGACCACCGAACGCACCGACGCCCTCGGTTACTCAGGGGTGCGCGAGAACCTGGTGCTGACCCTCGACCAGGTCACGCTCAATAGCTGGAATGAGCTGCTGACCAGCCGCTATGACGGCCCCCACGCCCTGCTCGACTGCCTGCGCGACCTGCTCAACAGCCTGCCGGCCGAAGGCCCCGTGCCCAACCTGCGGGTGCGCTGCTTCTGCCGTAACCGCGCCACGCAGATTGCCGAACGGGTCGAGGAGCTGTTTCGCGACACCCTCGCCGCCTTCGCCGATGGCGCACCCAACCGTTACCTGCTGCAGATCAAGCAGCATTACCACGTCCTTGAATGGCGCCCCGGCCAGGTGCGTCACACGCCGCTGCACGACCGCAACGCCCTGCTCGACCACCTTGGTCGTGAGCGCAGCGACTACAGCGCGCTGCACCTGGACCGCCATGTGCTGGCCGGAGACGAGCTGGGGCTGATCCTGCCGCTCGGCCGGGCAAACTGCATCCAGGTGTTCTATCGCTGCTACGAAAGCACGGACGAGGCCGAGTTGAGTGTGCTCGACGAACACAATGCGCTGTGGCGTCAGCGCGTGCCATTCCGCGACGAACAAAGCCTGCTGACGCCGCTGCAGCGCTTCCTGCAATCGCTGCTGTACCGCCGCAATGCACTGCTACCGCTGGATGGCGCCCTGCCTGCCGCACCGCCGGAAGTGCTCTACTACCAAATTCTGCCGGATGCCCCGGCCCGCCCCCAGCGCCTGGAGCGCCGCCCAGCGCCGAGCGCCGCGGTGAGCCACCCGTTCTTCGATGTGCAAGCCATTCTGGAGCCCGCCGACGGCAAGCGCGTGCACGTGACCCTGTACTGCAACCACCGTGAGTTTTCCGAGCTGGAATACGCCGGTGACCTCTACGCCGCCGTGGCTCAGCACATCCTCGCCCAGCGCGCTGGCGGCGAGCGCTACCCCTGCTACATCACCGACCTCGACCTCTCGGCGCTGCTCGACAGCGCTGCTGGACAGACCCTGGTTTCGCTGCGTTACAAGGCACGCCTGGAAGACGCCCTGAACCAGGCACTGCAGCACGCCTGAACGAATACAATTGATATCGATTATTGATTGCATATAATGCCGGCACTTTGCCTTTCGCAGCCGTGCCCGCCGTGAATGACCCCAAACTGGAACTCTATCTCAGCCACCGCCGCGCGCTGATCGACTATGCCCGCTCGATTGCGGGTGGTCGCGCCCAGGCCGAGGACGTGGTTCAGGACGCCTGGCTGCGCTTTGCCGACGAGCGCACCGGCCCCAACCTGCGCAACCCGCTCGGTTACCTCTACCGCATCGTGCGTAACCTGGCGCTGGACGCAAGTCGCCGCCTGTCCACCGAGCAGCGCGAGCCTGAAGGCGCCAGCCGGCTCGGCGAGCTGCTGGCCTCCACCCCGTCACCTGAGGCGCAGGTCTGTGATGAGGACGCCCTGCAGATGATCGCCAACGCCCTGCTGGAGCTGCCAGAACGCACGCGCATAGCCTTTGAAATGCACCGTTTTGGCGACTACACGCTGCAACAGATCGCCCAGCATCTAGGGGTTTCGGTTGGCCTGGTTCATAGCCTGGTACGTGATGCCATGACCCACTGCGCAGAGCGCCTGGGTGACCATGAAGATTGAACCGCCATCCATCAATCCGTCCGCGCCCGCAGCGCCTGCCTCTGCGCCAGACCTGGCCAATGACCCAGCCTGGCAAGCCGCGCTGGACTGGCACCTGCGCCTCCATGCGCAACCGGATGACACCGCCTTGCAAGCCGCTTTCAGCACCTGGCACAGCGCCCACCCGGCGCACGCGCGTGCCTGGCAGCGCGCCCAGCGGGTCTGGCAACTGAGCGGCGCCCTGACCCCCTCGCCTCGCCAGCCGATACCCACTGTGCAGCCATCATTGCCGCCACGCAGCCGACCCACCCGGCGGCGCAAGCGCCTGCTGGGCGGGGCCGCCGCCATGGCCGCCTGCCTGCTTGTCGTTCTGCTGCAGTGGCCAACCTGGCAGGCCGACTATTACAGCCCAAAGGGCGAGCGTCGCACCCTCAGCCTGAATGACGGCAGCCAGCTCACGCTCGACGGTGGCAGCGCGATCAAGGTCCATCTCGACAAGACACAGCGCCAGGTCACCCTGCTCCGCGGCCGCGTGTACTTCCAGGTCAGCCGCGATACGGCTCGCCCGTTTCAGGTGGAGGCGGGCACGACCACCATCACGGTCACCGGCACCGCCTTCACCGTGGACCACGGCGACGAGCGTTCGAGCGTGGCCGTCGAGCATGGCAGCGTGCAGGTAGACGATTCGCAGACCGATACCCGGCAGTCCAAGGCAGCGCTCGGCGCGGGTGATCGCCTGGAACTGGACCACCACCTGGGCAAGGCACAGCTCAGCCATCAGGCGCCCGGCACCATGGCCGCCTGGCGCAAGGGCCTGCTGGTCGCAGACAACCAGCCCCTGGTCCAGGTCCTCGAACAAGTGGCCAAACAGCTACCAGGCCTGGTCGTTCTGCACGATCAGGCACTGGGTCAGCGGCGCGTGACCGGAGTCTTCGACCTCACCCGCCCAGAAGCCGCACTAGAAGCCTTGATCACCCCTCAAGGCGGCCGCATCGAGGCCTACAGCCCCTGGCTGCTGGTGATTCAAAGCGCCCCTGGAAAAAATAAATAGCCAAAGCCTGAAAAAACTCCCGCGCCAAACGTCTCTTGGCTGCGACGCAAGTGAGAGGCGTTCGCAAAGAACGCCACCGACCTTGCATCACCCGGGGAGACTTATACATGGCCACCACTGCACCGACCGCGACCCTGCTCAAGCGTTACCCCTGGCTGAGCAAAGCCAGCCTCGCGGCCTTGCTGCTTACCCAGCACTTGCCCGCACAGGCCGACGCCCTGCAAGAGCAGCTGACCCAACGCCAGGCCTTCGAGGTGCCCGCCCAGCCGCTGGCAGGCGCACTGCTGGAGTTCGCCCAGCAAGCCGGCCTGCAGGTCAGCGTCGACAGTGGCCTCGTCGGCGAGCGCAATTCACCTGGCATCAGCGGCGAATGGTCCACCCAAGAAGCCTTGCAACGTCTGCTCAGCGGCAGCGGCCTGCGCTGGCGCGTCAATACAGCCAATAGCCTGACCCTGGAAGTCGACCCGGACTACCGCGCCCAGGATCCTGCGGCATTGCAGACACCGGACATCGTGGTGCTGGGCAAGGCCGATCACAACTTTCAGGGCGAGGCCGTGATCAATAGGCGCGCCATCGAGAACTTCGCCGGCGGCAACGGCGACCTCACCACCATGCTGAAAATGCACCCCAGCGTGCGCTTCGACACCACCCAGCAAAGCTCCAATACCCCCGGCGAGATCAACCCGGCCGACATCAGCATCAACGGTGCCAAGTTCTACCAGAACAACTTTATGGTGGATGGCATCAGCATCAACAACGACCTTGATCCGGGGGCCAGTTCGGGGTCACGCAGCGACGTCAATGGGCAATACCTACTGCCCAGCAATGCATTTGGTATCGCCTTGGACGCTGACCTGCTGGAGGAGGTCAGGGTCTATGACTCCAACGTCTCGGCCAAATATGGACGGTTTAATGGTGGAGTTATCGATGCCATCACACGCCGGCCGACCAAAGAGTTTCATGGCAAGGTTTCTGCGCAGATGACCAAGTCTGACTGGACCCGTTACCACATCAACAATGACCAAATGAGCGACGAGGAATTCGCCAAATCGAGTACCTACTCCAACCAACCGGAGTTTGAAAAACTGTCTACCCGCGTCGTCCTTGAAGGCCACCTGACCGATAACTTCGGACTGATCGGCAACTTCGTGCGCAAGACCTCGGAAATTCCGCTGTATTCGTACGATGGCGGCTTTGAAAGTGCCGGCGACAAGACCAAGCACAACCAAGAACGCCTTATCGAAAACAAGATGGTCAAAGCGTTCTGGACGCCCAGCGATCGCCTGGACATGATCCTGACCCTGGTCGACGCCCCCGCCGAGAACACTTATTTCAAGAGCAATCAGCGAGACTCGGGCTTTCGCATTGACCAGGGCGGGCAAACCGCTGCCCTCAAGACAATCTGGACCGGCGACACGCTCACTTATACCCAGCAGTTTGCCTACAAGATGGTGCAAAGCTCGCGGGATGCCGATAGCAGTACGTTCAAACAATGGCGCTGGTCGCAAGAAAAGAACTGGGGCAACCCATACCGTGACGGTGTGCTGTACGCCGGCTCCACCAGCATAGAGGGGGGCATGGGCGATATCGAACAAGAGCAGAGCGGGCTTGAATACAACCTGGATATCCAGGCGATTCCTTTCGACCTGGCAGGCTCGGCTCATACGCTGTCCTTTGGCATGGAAGTACGCCGACAAAAAGCCTCTTATGAGGTATCAGAAGACACCCTTAGCGCGTCGGTTCTGCGCCGCAGTAATGCCACTGGCAGCAGCACTTGCGTGACCGCCAGCGGACAACTGGACAGTGATTACTGCTCGATCAGTGTGGATGCTATTGGTACCCCTGAACGCCAGTACTTCGGCTTATTGAATAGCGTGCGCGCTGGCAAGGTCGAGGCTGAGCAAATCGACTATGCGCTTTACCTGCAGGATGACATCCAGATCGGCAACCTGAAGCTGCGCCCCGGCGTGCGTTTTGATGCCGATGACTACATGGACAAAAAGACCATCGCCCCACGCTTTGCCGCCAGCTACGACTTCTTCGGTGACGAGACCAGCGTGCTCACCGCAGGCCTCAACCGCTACTACGGCCGCAACCTGTTCAAATACCGCCTCGCGGACGGGCGCGAGTCATTGCGCTGGCGCGCCACGCGTCTCAACTCAAGCACCGATACCATTCGCGACTTTGGTCCATGGACCAACTTTGGTGTAGACGAGAACAGCTTCCGCCAGCTCGACATCCCCTACGATGACGAATGGATGGTGGGCTTCTCACAGCGGCTGGTCAGCCTGCAATTTGAGCTCAAATATGTGCACCGCGACGGCAAGGATCAGGTTGTACGCAGCCGCGCCAATTACTTGGGACTGGAGCAAGGTAATGGCGTCGACGCCATCGACAACTACTACACCTACACCAACGCAGGGCAAAGCCGCAGCGAGACCGTAACCCTGACCGTCACCCCGCTCGAAAACCTCAAGTTCGCAGGCACCATGACAAGCTTTATGCTCGGCCTGGACTGGAACCGTACGCAAAGTCCACAGAGCAATTACGATGACCTGCTCAACGAAGACCGCCTGGCTGACGAAGATGTTTACTTTGATGGCCGGCTGATTCCTTACAGCGAATTGCCTGCGGACAACTTCAACCGCCCCTGGACAGCCCGCCTGAATACGGTCACCAGCATCCCGGCGCTGAACCTGACGTGGACAAACTTCCTGCGTTATCGGGGTGCTTATGAACAGATATTCCGGGCTACCCCTGAAAACATCACGATCAATGGCGGCACTTACGAAAACTATGAAGTTGGCGAAGTAAGTGCGGCACCAACCTGGGACACCCGGGTCAAGTGGACATTGCCGCTGGGCGGTTCACAGTCGACTTACGTGGCAGTAGATGTCACCAACGTCACCGACAAAGTCAACAATATCGTCAGTAACACCGCCGGTGTAATCAGCTACGAAACCGGCCGCCAATACTGGCTCGAAGTCGGCTACCAATTCTAAAAGGCGCGCGCCATGTACTCCGTGAAAATCCTTTTCGCGGCACTGGCAGCGTTGCTGCTTGGTGCCTGTAGCCACCTGCCCGCCGGCGATACACCACTGCCCTGGCACCCCATCGTCAGCCGTGGCGAGCTGCCCAACGGCCTGCGCTACAACCTGATCCCTATCGATGCGCAAAAAGGCCGCCTGGATATACGCCTGACAGTGCACGCCGGCTCGGTGGACGAAGCCGATGACCAAGTCGGCATCGCTCATATGCTTGAGCACCTGACCTTCTACAGCCACGGCGGCGATGCGCTCGACGTACGCCAGCGTCTGCAGAAAGCCGGCTGGCTACAGGGCCGCCACTTCAATGCGGTCACCAACTACGAACGCACCCAGTACCTGCTCAGCCCGCCCGATGGCACAGCGAGCACTGCGTTGGCCCTGCAAGCGCTGTCGACGATGGCCTTCGCGGGCGACTACAGCACAGCCGACCTGCAGCGCGAGCGGCCCATCGTGATCGAAGAGTGGCGCGGCGGCCTCGGCGTGGCACAGCGCATGAACGCCAAACGCGCCGCCGCCCAGCGCACCGGTTCGCGTTACCCGGCACACCGCACCATCGGCAATCGCCAGGCCATCGAGCAGGCCAAGCTGGCGGCGCTGCACGCGTTCCAGCAGCGCTGGTACCTGCCGAACAATATGGTGCTGAACATCGTCGGCGACTTCGATCCGCAGCAGATGATCCAACAGATCGAGCAGCACTTCGGCGCGCCCGCGCGTGGCGAACGCCCATCGCGCGAGCACCTGGAATTGCCATTGGATGACCAGTTGAAAGTCTTCCGTGTGCAGGACAGCCAGAGCGGCAGCAACCAGGTCGCCCTGCTGTTTCGCTTCCGTCAGTTGGACATTCGTGAGCAAACCCAGGCCGGCGGGCGTGAGCGCTTGCTTGATCGCCTGGCGCTCAGCCTGCTGTCACGGCAACTGCGCCGCCAACCGCTGGATGAAGGCGTGGCCAGCCTGACCGCGGTCAAGACTCAGATCGGCCGGCGCACCGGCGTACTGGCAGTGGCTGCCAGCGTCAAAGGTCAGCGACATGAGCAGGCCTTGCAGAGCGTACTGCGCGAGCTTGAGCGGGTGCGCCAGCACGCCTCATACGACGCTGATGTGCACGCGGTAAAGGATGAGGTGCGGCAGATCGCCGAGCGCATGCTGACGAAGCCGGTGACCCGGGATTTCGACGCTTGGGTGCGGCAACTCAATGACGCCACCCTGGGCGAACGGATACTGCAGGACCCAGAAGCCATCGCGCGCAACACCCTCGTCAACCTTGACAGCATCAGCAGCCGCGAGCTGCACCAGCGCATAAACAGTTGGCTCGCCAGCCCGGATCGGGTGCTGCAACTCAGCGCGCCAGGCGGTACGCCGCTGACCCTGCCTGACGCCGACAGGGTCGAGCAGCAGGCCCGTGACTGGACAGCCAGCCAACTCGCCGCACCGCAGGCGCCAACCGCCCCGGTGGCAGTGGTTATCCCTACGCTGCACAGCAGCGTAGCGGTTGGTCGTATCGATACGCGTCGCCGCTTTGCCGCTGAAAACGTCGAACACTGGCAGTTGAGCAATGGTGACCGCCTGGTATGGCTGCGCGCACAAGGGGCCGACGGCAAAGCACAGCTGCGCGTCGATTCCGGTGCCGGCTTTATGCACCAGGGCGCGCCAGCCTGGCGCGCGCAGATCGCCAACCAGCTAGCCCTGCAGATGCCGCCCCTGGGCTGGAGTGCCGAGCAGTTCAGCGCCTGGAAACAGCGCGAAGCTGTGCAACTGTCCTTTACCCAAGGCCCGCAGCGCTTGGAAGCCCAGGGCAACGCCGAGCCCGCACAGCTGGCCAGCCTGCTGGCGCTCTACCAGGCGCAGCAAGTCCGTAGCCACCTGGACGACACCGCCTATCGCGAGAGCCTGGATGACCTGCGTGAGCGCGTGCTGCGCCAACGCGATCACGTGCGCAGCACGCAAGACGCCACCTGGCGTGAGCTCAAACAGGGCCAGAATGACTGGCAAGAGCCGACCACCCAGGCAATCGACCGGCTCAGCCGGCAGGTGCTGGAAGCCGAATGGCGCCGCCAAGCCGCCGCGCCAGTGACCTACTACCTGATGGCCGACCTGCCGGCGGCCGAGCTGCAAACGCTGGTCAGCCGTTACCTGGCCGGTATTCCACGGGGCGAGCCGCTGGCCAGTAAGCCCAGCCCTCGCCAGCCGGGCCAACGCCAGACCACTCTGGCCATCGCTCGTGAGCCGCGCGCCAGCCTCTATGCGGGGAGTTTCCAGCCTTACCCGTGGACCCCGGCGGATGCCGCGCGGGTGGCAGCCCTGCGCGAGATCGCCAACGCGTTGCTCAAGCAGCGCCTGCGCGGCGAAGCCGGCGGCATTTACAGCCTGAAGTTCGACAGCGAGCTCAGCCCCGAGCACCAGCGCATCGACAGCGAGCTGCGCTTCAGCAGTGATCCACAGCGCGCCGATGAGCTCTGGCAACTGGCCCGCCAGACGCTGGCCAGCCTGCCCGAAGCCATCGACGACACGCGTGTGGCTGCCATGCGCCGCGAGCTGACGCGCCAGGAAGCGCGGCGCCGCGCAGACCCCGACACTCAACTGCATCGTCTGATGCTCAGCGAGCGCGTCTGGAACGACCCGCGTTACCTCAGCGAACAGCAGCTGCTGCCCGCGGCGCTTGAGCCTGCGGCCCTCAAGCGTCTGGCCCGCCAGCTTTTCCCCGAGGCCAATCAAGTGCGCCTGCAAGTGCTGCCGGTACAGGACGCAGAGTCATGAAAACCCTGCGCCTGTTCTTCGCCCTGGCCCGCCCCTTCTGGGCCAGCCGCGCCGGCTGGCCGGGCTGGTTGCTGCTGGCTTCGGTGTTCGCCATGGGCGCCGGCATCGTGCAGGTCAACGTCTATATCAACGCCTGGAGCAAGACCTTCTACGACACCCTGGCGACCTTCAATGGCAGCGCCCTGCTCGATCTGATGGGTACTTACTCACTGGCCATCGGTGCGCTGATCCTGGTGATCGTGTCGAAGAACTGGCTGACCAAGGCGCTGATCCTGCGCTGGCGCCAGCACCTCAACGATCACCTGCTCGAGCGCTGGCTGGGTGAACGTCGCTATTACCGGCTAGGTCTCGGCAGCGAACCGGATCACCCGGACCAGCGCATCGCCGAAGACGCGCACCTGCTGACGGACAAGACTGTCGGCCTGGTGGTGTCGCTGTTTATCAATACGCTGCAGATCGGTGCCTTCGTCAGCGTTCTCTGGCAACTCTCCGGCACCCAGACCTTCAGCCTCGGTGACTACAGCCTGACCCTCGACGGTTACCTGGTCTGGGCCGTGCTGATCTATACCCTGATCGGCACCCTGGTCACTCACTGGCTGGGCCATCCGCTGCACGGCCTCAACTACGAACGTCAGCGCAGCGAGGCAGCCTTTCGCGCCGACCTGCTGCGCAAACGCGACCATGCCGAACAGATCGCCCTGTACGGCGGTGAACAGGCCGAGCGGCAGAGCCTGGGGCTACGCTTCGCCGCCATTGCCGACAACTGGCGCGGCCTGATGCGCCGGGAGCTGAAACTTGGGACATTCACCGTTGGTTATGACCGCGTCAGCAATATCGTGCCGGTGTTCATCGCGTTGCCTGCGTTCCTGGCCAAAACCATCACCCTGGGCGGGTTGATGCAAATCCGCACAGCCTTCGGCGCGGTACATGAATCGCTGAGCTGGTTTATCTACTCCTACCGCACCCTGATGGAGTGGAGCGCCACGGTGCAGCGCCTGGGTCAGTTTCAGCAGGCCATGGAGCGGCTGGAGCCCATCGAACTCGGTCGTGGCGAGGCGCTCAACACCTGTGGGCTGGATGTCCTGCGCCCCAATGGTGAGCCGCTACTCTGTGGCCTGACGCTGCAGGCCCGTCCGGGCGAATGGCTGCGCCTGGCGGGCGACAGCGGCCTGGGTAAATCCACGCTGCTGCGTACCCTGATGGGCCTCTGGCCGCATCACCGCGGTACCTGGCAGCTACCGGGCGGGCGCAACCTGTTACTGCCCCAGAAACCCTACGTGGCCAGCGGCCGCCTGGACCAGTTGCTCGCCTACCCGGCGACGCAGATTCCAGACCCGCTCGAACTGATTGGCGCACTGAAGGATGTTGGCCTCGGCCATCTGGCGACGGCGCTGCAGCGCGACGCCGAATGGGGCCGGGAGCTTTCCGGCGGCGAGCAACAGCGCCTGGCCCTGGCCCGCGCCCTGCTCTATCGCCCGGATACCCTGTACCTCGACGAAGCCACCAACCAGCTCGATGAACAGGCTGCTTGCGCGGTACTCGAGCGTCTGCGCGAGCGCTTGCCCGATTGCACGCTGATCGGCGTCAGCCACCAGCCTGCGGTACAGCGGTTGTTCGAGCGCAGTATTGATCTGCAGACGTGTGGAGTGACCTGTAAGCCGGTGAAGCTGGAGCTGCTACCGGCTTGAACAGCCTCCGTAGTCGCCCAGGACCGGGCGACTACGGGCAAGGTCGGTCGCCTTAGCGGGCGTATTCACCCGCCGCTTCGGGCTGGTACTCGACCGCCAGCAAGGTGAGTTTGAGCACCTTGCCGTTGGGTCCGGTCCAGTCGATGTGCTGACCGACGGTCAGCCCCAGCAGGGCACTGCCGACCGGCGCGAGAATACTCACGGTGCCTTCGCCGCCGGCATCCTGGGGGTAGACCAGGGTCAGGTGATAGTCCTTGCCGCTGCTCTCCTCGCGGCAATGCACGCGCGAATTCATGGTCACCACACCGGCGGGCACCTCGTCATGCCCAACCACGTCGGCACGGTCCAGTTCGGCCTGCAAGGCTTCGGCACCGGGGCCGAAGTCATCCAGGCTGTCGAGCAGGTGCTCCAGACGTTGCAGGTCGAGACGGGTAATGGTGATGGTCGGGGTGTCGGTCATGGTGAGTGCGTCGCTCCTTGTGCGGACATCAAAAAACAAAACCCCGCTGCAGGCAGCGGGGTTTTGAACACGTAGGACCGACCGTAACACAGCCACCCGAATAAACAAGACTGGCCGATCAGCGCGGCCGATCACGCAAACGCGCCTCGGCCTCGGCGCAGATCAAGCGCCGCCGTGTCTCAGTGGCCTGCCCCCATTCGAGGATCTGCGCCAGGGAGCGGCCGCAGCCCAGGCACACATCCTGGGCATCCAGGCAGCACTGGCGGCGGCAGGGCGAGGCGATGGGTGCGCCGTCGCCAGGCTCAGAGCTCTTCGAACTCAAGCTCGACACCGGCCTGCTCACGGGTGATGCGCACCAGCATTTCGCCCAGTTGCTCGTCGCTGCTATCGCAGATCCAGCGGTCACTGGCGGCGTCGTAATCGAAGTGGAAACCGCCCGAGCGCGCGGCGACCCACAGCTGGCGGATCGGCTCCTGGCGGCTGAGGATCAGCTGGGTGCCGTTCTCGAAACGCACGGTCAGTACCCCGGCGGAGTTTTCCAGGTCGAGGTCCAGGTCGCTGTCATCGAAAATGTCTTCGACCGCTTGCTGTACGGCGTCGACCAGATCGTGAAAGCGGGCTTCGGTCAAACTCATTGCAGGTGTCCTCGAAAGAAATCGGCAGCAGAAAGTCCCGACCGGCGGCAACAGCGCCACCCGGCCAAGGCCGAACAAAATAGCAGTTTTGCCGGTGCAACTCGCCCTCAGCGTAGCCGACAACCCCGCCAGCCTGCACCCCGCCACCCGCCGAAGCCCCGCCCGGCGGGCACCCTGGCGCATAGGCAAGGCGCCAGGGGCTCGGTATACTCCGAGCCATTCCCGCTTTATTGAAGGACTTCACCATGAAGCCGCTGCTCACCGCCCTGATCGCGCTGATCGCCGCCACCTCGCTGCTCGCCGGCTGCGGCCAGAAAGGCCCGCTGTACCTGCCCGAGGAAACCCCTTCTGCGCCGGCGCAGAGCCAATAACAACAAGGACGGTTCCATGAACGCTTTTGACTACCGCGACGGTTCGCTGTTCGCGGAGGGCGTGGCCTTGTCCGCCATTGCCCAGCGCTTCGGCACGCCCACTTACGTCTACTCGCGTGCCCACATCGAGGCGCAATACCGCGCCTACGCCGACGCCCTGCAGGGCGTGCCCCACCTGGTCTGCTTCGCAGTCAAGGCCAACTCCAACCTCGGCGTGCTCAACGTCCTCGCCCGCCTCGGTGCCGGTTTCGATATCGTCTCGCGCGGCGAACTTGAGCGTGTCCTGGCCGCCGGTGGCGAGCCGGGCAAGATTGTCTTCTCCGGCGTCGGCAAGAGCCGTGAAGACATGCGCCGCGCCCTGGAAGTGGGCGTGCACTGCTTCAACGTCGAGTCCACTGACGAGCTGGAGCGCCTGCAAATCGTTGCCGCCGAGCTGGGCAAGACGGCGGCGATCTCGCTGCGGGTCAACCCGGATGTCGACGCGGGCACCCACCCGTACATTTCCACGGGGCTGAAAGAGAACAAGTTCGGCATCGCCATTGCCGATGCACCGGCCGTGTACGCCCGCGCCGCTGCCCTGGCGAACCTGCAGGTCGTCGGTGTCGACTGCCATATCGGCTCGCAACTGACCACGCTGCCGCCGTTCCTCGACGCCCTAGACCGCCTGCTGGCGCTGATCGATCAGCTCGCCAGTGACGGCATCCGCATCAAGCACCTGGACCTCGGCGGCGGCCTCGGCGTGCAGTACCGTGACGAGCAGCCGCCGCAGGCCGGTGATTACATTGCGGCCGTGCGTGAGCGAATCGCCGGGCGCGACCTGACCCTGGTGTTCGAGCCGGGCCGTTCGATCGTCGCCAACGCGGGCGTGTTGCTGACCCAGGTCGAGTACCTCAAGCACACCGAGCACAAGGATTTCGCCATCGTCGATGCGGCGATGAACGACCTGATCCGTCCGGCCCTGTACCAGGCCTGGATGGAGGTGGTGGCCGTGCAGCCGCGCGACAGCGCGCCGCGCCAGTACGACATCGTCGGGCCGATCTGCGAGACCGGTGACTTCCTCGCCAAGGACCGCACCCTGGCCCTGGCCGAAGGCGATCTGCTGGCCGTGCGCTCGGCCGGTGCCTACGGCTTCGTCATGAGCTCGAACTACAACACCCGCGGCCGCGCCGCCGAAGTAATGGTCGACGGCGAGCAGGCCTACGAAGTACGTCGCCGCGAAACCCTGGCCGAACTCTTTGCGGGCGAAAGCCGCCTGCCGGAGTAGTGCCGATGTTATTGCGATTTACCAAGATGCACGGGCTGGGCAATGACTTCATGGTCCTCGACCTGGTCAGCCAGCACGCGCACATCCAGCCGAAGAACGCCAAGCAGTGGGGCGACCGCCACACCGGCGTGGGCTTCGATCAGTTGCTGCTGGTCGAGCCGCCGAGCAACCCGGACGTGGACTTCCGTTACCGCATCTTCAATGCCGACGGCTCCGAGGTCGAGCAGTGCGGCAACGGCGCGCGCTGCTTTGCCCGCTTCGTGCTGGACAAGCGCCTGACGGTGAAGAAGCAGATCCGTGTGGAAACCAAGGGCGGCATCATCGAGCTGGATGTCCGCGCCGATGGCCAGATCACAGTGAACATGGGCCCGCCGCGCCTCACGCCGGCAGATATCCCCTTCCAGGCCGAGCAGCAGGCGCTCAGCTACGCGGTTGAAGTCGACGGCCAGAGCGTCGAACTGGCCGCCGTGTCCATGGGCAACCCCCATGCGGTGCTGCGTGTCGCCAGCGTCGACGACGCGCCAGTGCACAGCCTGGGGCCGCAACTCGAACACCATCCGCGCTTCCCGCAGCGGGTCAATGTCGGCTTTCTCCAGGTGCTCGACCGCCAGCGCGCCAAGCTGCGCGTCTGGGAACGCGGCGCCGGGGAAACCCAGGCCTGCGGCACCGGCGCTTGCGCGGCCGCAGTGGCGGCGATCAGCCAGGGCTGGATGGACTCGCCGGTGCAGCTGGAGCTGCCCGGCGGCAAACTGACCATCGAGTGGGCAGGCCACGGCCACCCCGTTATGATGACCGGACCTGCCATGCGCGTGTACGAAGGACAAGTTCGTCTATGACCGACAAGCCCCAAGCACCGACCCCACTGGACTCGGAAACGGTTGCCGCCTACCTGCGCCTGCACCCCGAGTTCTTTATCGACCACGATGAGCTGATCCCCGAGCTGCGCATTCCGCACCAGCGTGGCGATACCGTGTCGCTGGTCGAACGCCAGGTCAAGCTGCTGCGCGAGCGCAACATCGACATGCGCCACCGGATGGCGCAACTGATGGAAGTGGCCCGCGACAACGACCGCCTGTTCGACAAGACCCGCCGCCTGGTCCTCGACCTGCTCGATGCCGGCTCCCTGGAAGAAGTCGTCAGTTGCGTCGAAGACAGCCTGCGCCGCGAGTTCCAGGTGCCATTCGTCAGCCTGATCCTGTTCAGCGAATCCCCCGTGCCGGTGGGCCGTTCGGTCAGCAGCGCCGAAGCGCATCAGGCCATTGGCGGTCTGCTGTCCGGCGGTAAGACCCTGTGCGGCGTGCTGCGCGAGCATGAACTGAAGTTTCTGTTCGGCGAAGCGGATGGCAGCCAGGTCGGCTCGGCCGCTGTGGTGGGTCTCAGCCACCAGGGCCTGCATGGCGTCCTGGCAATCGGCAGCGCCGACCCGCAGCACTACAAGAGCTCGATCGGCACCCTGTTTCTCGGCTATATCGCCGAAGTGCTGGCCCGTGTTCTGCCCAGCTTCTCCACGCCACTGCGTTCGGTTCGTTAAACGACGCGCCTGTCCGGCGCCGCGGACTGCTGATGACTGCTCTCCCCTCTTGGAGCTTGCCGCGTGAACCTTGAAGCTGCTCTAGACGCCTACCTCGAGCACCTGCGCAGCGAACGCCAGTTGTCGCCACATACCCTCAGCGGCTACCGGCAGGATTTGAACCGCCTGCTGGCCCTCTGCGAACGCGAGCAGATCGCCCATTGGGCCGACCTGCAACCCGCCCAACTGCGCCGCCTGGTGGCCCGCCTGAACCTCGAAGGCCAGGCCAGCCGCAGCCTCGCCCGGCTGCTTTCGGCGACGCGCGGCTTCTACCGCTACCTGATCCGTGAAGGTCATTGCCAGTGCGACCCGGCCAGCGGCCTGACCCCGCCCAAGGGCGAACGCCGCCTGCCGCGCACCCTGGATGCCGACCGCACCGCGCAACTGCTCGATGGCGCCCAGGAGGACGACTTTATCGCCCGCCGCGATCACGCCATGCTCGAACTGTTCTACTCCTCGGGCTTGCGCCTGTCCGAGCTGGTCAACCTCAACCTTGATGGCCTGGACTTGGGCAGCGGCCTGGTGCGGGTCGTCGGCAAGGGCAACAAGACCCGCGAACTGCCGGTCGGGCGCATGGCCCGCCAGGCCCTCGACGCCTGGCTGCCGCTGCGCGCCCTGGCCAACCCGCTCGATGGCGCGCTGTTCATCAGCCGCCAGGGCCGCCGCATCGGCCCCCGTGCCGTGCAACTGCGGGTACGTCAGGCGGGCATCAGCGAGCTCGGCCAGCACCTGCACCCACACATGCTGCGCCACAGCTTCGCCAGCCATATGCTGGAGTCGTCCCAAGACCTGCGGGCCGTGCAGGAGCTGCTCGGCCACGCCGATATCGCCACCACCCAGGTCTATACCCACCTGGATTTCCAGCACCTGGCCACGGTGTATGACGGCGCCCACCCGCGCGCCAAACGCAAAGGCAACACGCCATGACTGTCCAGCTGATCACCTTCGACCTCGATGACACCCTGTGGGAGGTCGCCCCCGTAATGACCAGTGCCGAGGCCGTGCTGCGCGACTGGCTGAGCCTCAACGCCAGTCGCCTGGGACCAGTACCGGTGGAACATCTTTGGCGTATCCGCGCGCGCCTGCTGGAGGCCGAGCCGCTGCTCAAACATCGCCTGAGCGAGCTGCGCCGACGTATCCTGTTCCACGCCCTGGAAGAGGCCGGCTATGCCCATGAAGACGCCGTGCACCTGGCCGAGGCCGGTTTTCAGGTGTTTCTCGCAGCGCGCCATGAGGTGCAGCTGTTCAGCGATGTGCACCCGACCCTGGAAACCCTGGCCAGCCGCTACCGCCTGGGGGTGATCACCAACGGCAACGCCGATGTACGCCGCCTTGGCCTGGCCGACTACTTCCAGTTCGCCCTCTGTGCCGAAGAGCTGGGCATCGGCAAACCCGACCCGGCACCGTTTCGCGAAGCCCTGAGCCGCGCCGGAATTGCCGCCGAGCATGCCGTACACATCGGTGATCACCCCGATGATGACATCGCCGGGGCCAAGGCCGCCGGCCTGCGCGCCATCTGGTTCAACCCACGCGGCCTGGACTGGGCCGGCCCCCAACCGGCTGACGCCGAGGTACGCAGCCTGGCCGAGCTTCCCGCGCTGCTGCAGCGCTGGGCCTGACGCCCCAAGAGCGCACCCACCACAAAAAACCCGCCAACATGGGCGGGTTCTTCGAGAGCGACGACACCTTCAGATAGGACGGCTACCGTATTTGCTGTCCGGCTTCTTGGGTGGGTCGGCTACCACATTCGGCTCGACTTCCTGCACTTTGCCGCCACGGGAGAGAAACTCTTCCATGGCGCGAGCCAGAGCATCGCGCTCCTTCTGCTTGGCCTCAACACTGGGCAGGTCGTCGATATCGACCGCCTTGGCCTTGGTCTTCTTGCCAGGTACAGCCACATCACTGTCGCTGTCCACGTCATCGGCGGCCTCACCATCATCCGCTGCGGCCAGCTCCTCGCCGTCCTCTTCAGCCCCGTCCAGCTCGTCTTGTTCCAGTTCTTCGTCGCTCATGTTCAACCTCATGACTTGCGAAAAGCAGGTTAGTTATAGCCCAGTAGCGTGCGCTTTCGCACCCCACCGGAAAAAATTCAAATGACCATGCCCGGTCAGGTCGCCCGCGTTTGCTAACGCTGGCTGGGCAAGCACCGCTGACCTGAAATCGTGCCCGACGGCGCGCATTCTAGCGCGCTGCCAGAAAAAACAAAGGGCGCCTTTCGGCGCCCTCGTTGTACCGCCCGAAGAATCAGTTCTTGGTGAACTCCGGATAGGCTTCCATACCGCACTCGGCGATGTCGACGCCTTCGTATTCTTCCTCTTCGCTGACACGCAGACCGATCACCGCCTTGATGATCGACCAGACGATCAGGCTGGCCACAAAGACCCAGGCGAAGATCGACGCAATACCCAGCAGCTGGGCACCCAGGCTGGCATCGGCATTGGTCAGGCAGACGGCCAGCAGGCCCCAGATACCGACTACACCGTGTACCGAGATGGCACCGACCGGATCATCGAGCTTGAGCTTGTCCAGGCCAAGGATGGAGAACACCACCAGCACGCCACCTACGCCACCGATCAGGGTCGCCTGCAGGGCGCTCGGGGTCAGCGGTTCTGCGGTAATCGCCACCAGGCCGGCCAGAGCACCGTTGAGGGCCATGGTCAGGTCAGCCTTGCCGAACAGGATGCGCGCCACGATCAGCGCGGCGATCAGACCACCGGCAGCCGCCATGTTGGTGTTGACGAACACCTGAGCCACGGCATTGGCGTCTTCGATGGTGCTCATCTTCAGCTGCGAGCCACCATTGAAGCCGAACCAGCCCATCCACAGGATGAAGGTACCCAGCGCAGCCATTGGCAGGTTGGCGCCAGGGATGGCGTTGACCTGACCGTTAGCCCCGTACTTGCCCTTACGAGCCCCAAGCAGCAGTACACCCGCCAGAGCAGCGGAGGCACCGGCCATGTGTACGATGCCGGAACCGGCGAAGTCGAGGAAACCAGCTTCGTTGAGGAAGCCCGAACCCCATTTCCAGAAGCCCTGAACCGGGTAGATGAAGCCGGTCATGACCACGGCGAATGCCAGGAAGGCCCACAGTTTCATGCGCTCGGCGACAGCACCGGAGACGATCGACATACAGGTCGCGGCGAACACCACCTGGAAGAAGAAGTCCGAACGAGCCGAGTAGTAGGGGGCATCGTCACCGCCGGCCAGCACCGACTCGACGCTGTTTTCATCACCGATCAGGAAACCCAGGCTCGGCAGAATGCCGCCTTCCGGGCTGGAGTACATGATGTGGTAGCCGATCACCAGGTACATGACGCTGGCCACCGCATACAGCGCGATGTTCTTGGTCAGGATCTCGGTGGTGTTCTTGGCGCGCACCAGGCCGGATTCGAGCATGGCAAAACCCGCTGCCATCCACATCACCAAAGCGCCACAAATCAGAAAGTAGAAGGTATCAAAACCGTACTGCAGTGCAGTCAATGCTGTGTTATCCATGGTTCACCTCTTGCCGGCGCGCTTTATAGCGCTGTTCGGTTAAGGCGTCCGGGTTGGCGCCGGACGCACTCCGTGTGCTTACAGGTTGTAGCCACGCTCGTTGTGCAGCGCGAGGTCGAGACCGATGTTCTCTTCTTCGTCACTGACCCGCAGGCCCATTACTAGATCAATCACTTTCAGAATCACGAAGGTCACCACCGCGGTGTAGACCACCGTGAATGCCACGCCCTCGATCTGGATCCACACCTGCGCGGGGATGTTCTCCACCGTGCCGAAACCGCCCAGCGCCGGCGCCGCGAAGGCCCCGGTGAGAATGGCACCGACAATGCCGCCCACGGCGTGTACGCCGAAGACGTCCAGGGAGTCGTCATAGCCCAGCTTGCGTTTGAGGCTGGTGGCGCAGAAGAAGCAGATCACGCCCGAAGCCAGACCGATCACCAGCGCCCCCATGGGGCCCGCAGTACCGGAAGCCGGGGTGATCGCCACCAGACCCGCGACCGCACCCGAAGCGATGCCCAGCACGCTCGGTTTACGATGGGTGATCCACTCGGCAAACATCCAGCTCAGCGCCGCAGTGGCCGTGGCGATCTGGGTGACCAGCATGGCCATGCCGGCGCTGCCGTTGGCAGCCAGGGCCGAGCCGGCGTTAAAGCCGAACCAGCCGACCCAGAGCATGCTGGCGCCAATCAGGGTGTAACCGAGGTTGTGCGGCGGCATGGCCGTGGTTGGAAAGCCCTTGCGCTTGCCCAGCACCAGGCACGCCACCAGACCGGCGATACCGGCATTGATGTGCACCACAGTGCCACCCGCGAAGTCGAGCACGCCCCAATCCCACATCAACGCACCGTCACCGCTCCACACCATGTGGGCGATTGGGGTGTAGACGAGGGTGAACCAGACCGTCATGAAGACCAGCATGGCCGAGAACTTCATGCGTTCGGCGAAAGCGCCGACGATCAGGGCGGGGGTGATGATGGCGAACGTCATCTGGAAGGTGATGAACACGCTTTCCGGAATCCCGGCCACCAGGCTGTCCAACGTCAGGCCGCTGAGGAAGGCTTTCGAAAAACCGCCGACGAAGGAATTGAAATTGACCACACCCTGCTCCATGCCGGTGGTGTCAAAGGCCAGGCTGTAACCATAAAGAACCCAGAGCACGCTGATCAGACCGGTGATGGCAAAACACTGCATCAGCACTGACAGGACGTTCTTGGAACGCACCATGCCGGCGTAAAACAGCGCCAAGCCTGGAATGGTCATGAACAACACCAGCACGGTCGCGACCAGCATCCAGGCCGTGTCACCACCGTTCAAAACTGCCTCGTCGGCCATGGCAATGCCAGGGACGAGAGACAAAAGGGCTCCTAGCCCTGCGATTTTTCGCAGAGTCATGGGGGTTACTCCTGGGGCGTGGGGTTCGGAGGCGGTTTAGATCGCGTCGGTATCGGTTTCGCCGGTACGGATGCGGATCGCCTGTTCCAGGTTAACGACGAAAATCTTGCCGTCACCGATCTTGCCGGTGTTGGCAGCCTTGGTGATTGCTTCGATGACACGGTCGAGTTGGTCATCGGCGATGGCCACGTCGATCTTCACCTTTGGCAGGAAGTCGACGACGTATTCAGCGCCGCGGTACAACTCGGTATGACCTTTCTGGCGACCGAAGCCTTTGACTTCAGTAACGGTAATGCCCTGCACGCCGATTTCCGACAGTGACTCACGGACGTCGTCCAGCTTGAACGGCTTGATGATGGCAGTGACTAGCTTCATGAAACTTTCTCCCGTGTAAGGTGGACTTGCCCCAGGAATTACGAACCCGGCCCAAGTCTAAGCGCAGTGTCTGGCTTTTGTAATGCGTTAGCGGACCAGCCTGGCCCCACCAACACCCACCAACCGCTCCTGATGCAGCACATACCTGAGCTACACCTGATGCACCGCTACAGCCCCGGTGCATGCGTCACAAGGGGCTAAGCAGAAAGCTTGCCATGTCACGCAAACGCACGTTCTTGAGGCTATTACTGGTGTAGAGGGGGACCTGGCGTCGACGATGCGCACAATTACGGTGCATCGAAGCACAGCATGGCGCGCGAAAATCGTGCACTGACGACTTACCCACCCAGGCATAAGCGCTGCAACGCCCGTGCTACACTGCCGTCGTCTGCCTCTGGAACTGTCTTATGCTGCCGCCAAAAGCCCTGCTCGATGCCCTTAGCAACCACGCTTCGCGCTTGTTCAACGGTGAGTCGCCGCTGCCTCGCGCCGAATTCGAGGCTCAATTCAAGGCCTTGCTGCAGAGCGGCTTCAGTAAACTCGACCTGGTCAGCCGGGAAGAATTCGACAGTCAGATGGTGGTCCTGGCACGTACCCGTGCCCGTCTCGAGGCCCTCGAAGCCAAAGTCGCGGCGCTCGAAGCCACCCCAGTGGTGACACCGCCCAACCCCGCCGAGTAACACCTCGGCGGGCCACGATCAAAGGAGTGATCGATGTCCCTGGCCCTCGTCCACAGCCGCGCCCAGGTGGGTGTAGAAGCCCCCGCCGTGACGGTCGAAGCCCATCTGGCCAACGGCCTGCCTTCACTGGCACTGGTGGGCCTGCCCGAGACCGCCGTCAAGGAAAGCAAGGACCGCGTGCGCAGTGCGATACTCAACTGCGACTTTGAATTTCCGCCCCGACGCATCACCCTGAGCCTGGCGCCGGCCGACCTGCCCAAGGACGGCGGACGCTTCGATTTGGCCATCGCCCTGGGCATCCTCGCCGCCAGCGGCCAGATACCCGCCGCTGCACTGGAACAGGTCGAATGCCTCGGTGAGCTGGCCCTATCGGGGGCCGTGCGCCCGGTTCAGGGCGTGCTGCCGGCCGCACTGGCCGCACGCGCAGCCGGACGCACCTTGCTGGTGCCAAGGGCGAATGCCGAAGAAGCCAGTTTGGCCTCGGGGCTGCAGGTGTTGGCGGTTGAGCACTTGCTGGAAGCCGCCGCGCACTTCAGCGGCCATACACCGCTGGCGCCATTCGCCGCCCAGGGCCTGTTGCGGCGCACTCTGCCCTACCCCGACCTCAGCGAAGTCCAGGGCCAGCTCGCGGCCAAACGCGCCCTGCTGGTCGCGGCAGCGGGATCGCACAATTTATTGTTCAGCGGCCCACCCGGGACCGGCAAGACCCTGCTCGCCAGCCGTCTACCAGGCCTGCTGCCACCGCTGGCCGAGCAGGAAGCGCTGGAGGTCGCGGCGATTCAGTCGGTGGCGAGCCACGCGCCCCTGGAGCATTGGCCACAGCGACCCTTTCGTCATCCGCACCATAGCGCCTCGGGACCGGCCCTGGTCGGTGGTGGCAGCCGTCCACAGCCTGGCGAGATTACTCTGGCCCATCACGGCGTGCTGTTTCTTGACGAATTACCGGAGTTTGACCGCAAGGTTCTGGAAGTTCTGCGCGAGCCGCTGGAAAGCGGCCATATCGTGATCGCCCGGGCTCGCGACAAGGTGCGCTTTCCTGCCCGCTTCCAGCTGGTAGCCGCCATGAATCCCTGCCCTTGTGGCTTTCTCGGCGACCCCAGTGGCCGTTGCCGTTGCACCCAGGAACAGGTCCAACGCTACCGTGGCAAACTCTCTGGCCCGCTGCTCGACCGGATCGACCTGCATGTAACGGTGGCAAGGGAAACCACCACGCTGCACGCCCTGCCGCAAAGCGGTGCCGACACCGCCACAGCTGCCGCCCAGGTAGCCCAGGCACGGGCACTGCAGTACGCACGCCAGGGCGTGGCCAATGCCTTTCTCGACCTCAATGCGCTACGCGAACACTGTGCCCTGCAGGCTGACGACCAGAGTTGGCTGGAGAGTGCCTGCGAACGCCTGGGCCTGTCCCTGCGCGCGGCCCACCGGGTGCTCAAGGTGGCGCGCACCCTGGCTGACCTTGAAGAGGCCGAGCTGATCGCCCGCAACCACCTGGCCGAAGCCCTGCAATACCGCGGTCACCCGCAGGGCTGAGTGGTTTACTGAAAGCGCCCGACTTCCTGGCGCAGCGCATCCGCCAGCTCATCCAGCTCACGCGCTGTTTCCGCCAGGTTGGCAATGACCTGACGCTGCTCGTTGTTGGCCAGCGAGATACTCTGCAGGTTGCTGCTCAACGAGGTCGCCGTGCTGCTTTGCTCGCTGGTGGCGGTAGTGATGGCGGTGAACTGCTCGCCGGCCGCATTGCTCTGCTCGGCGATCTGGCGCAGCGCATCGGCGACTTTGGCATTGCGCTGCAAGCCTTCCTGCATCAAGCCGCGACCCTGCTCCATGGTGTTGATGGCACTGGTGGTTTCGCTCTGAATACTGGCGATCATGCTGGAAATTTCATCGGTCGCCTCGCGGGTGCGTCCGGCCAGGTTACGCACCTCGTCGGCGACCACAGCGAAGCCACGGCCCTGTTCACCCGCCCGCGCCGCTTCGATAGCCGCGTTGAGGGCTAGCAGATTGGTCTGGTCGGCAATCGAGGTAATCACGCTGACAATGCCGCCGATTTCCTGAGAACGCTGGCCCAGGGTGTCAATCACCGTGGCCGTGGTGTTCAGCGAGCTGGCGATCTGCTCAAGCGCTGCCGAGGCCTCATCCATCGAGGCGCGGCCGATGCGCGTCTGCTGGGCGTTGTCGCTGGCGACCTGTTGGGTATTGCGCATGTTATCGGCGATATCCAGCGAGGTAGCACTGAACTCTTCGACCGCGCCCGCCATGCTGGTGATCTCGCCCGACTGCTGCTCGATGCCCTCGAAAGCCCCGCGCGACAAACCGGACAGTGCCTGGGCACGGCTGCTGACGTTATGGGCCGCCTCTCGGATACGCGCGACCATGCTCGACAAGGCATCGCCCATCTGGTTGAAGTTGCGCGCCAGCTCACCGATCTCATCGTTACTGGTGATCTGCAGGCGCGCACTAAGGTCGCCGGCGCCCAGAGCCTGAGCCTGGCGCACCACATCATCGAGCGGGCGCAACTTGCGCCGCAACAGCCAGATAACCGCGGCCACAGCGAGCAGCAGGGTTACCAGACTGCCGACTGCCAACTGGCTGCCGACATTCCAGGTTACCGCCTGGATCTCGGCCCGCGGCATGCTCGCAACCACCTGCCAGGGGCCACCAGCGAACGGCATGGCCACACTGAAGAACTCATCCTCGCCATCCTGCCAGAACGCGCCCTTGCCAGGCGTCCCCAGCACAGTGGCGAGTTGCGCAACAGCCTGCTCGGGCTGGCGGGCGCCTGCCGGAGCGACCAGCCATTGCTGCTGCTCGTTAAGCAGAGCCAGAGAACCGGTTTTGCCGATACGAAACTTGGCCAGATTGTCGAACTGCATCTGCTGCGCATCGGTGTAATCGAAACCGACGAACAGCACGGCAAACACCCGACCGGCGCTATCGCGCACCGGCGTGTATTGGGTCATGTAGAAACGCTCGAAGAGCAAGGCGCGGCCCACATAGCCTTCACCACCAAGCAGGCGCGCATAGGCCGGGTGGGCGTGGTCAAGCGCCGTGCCGATGGCGCGACTGCCATCGGGCTTGGTCAGCGAAGTACTGATGCGCACGAATTCGTCACCGTCGCGCACGAAGACCGTGGCCACACCGGCGGTCAATTGGCGAAACTCGTCGACCTCGGCAAAGTTGTTGTTCAGGGCGCTGCCACCCAGATACAGCGTAGGTGCCTGCAGGCTACCGACCGCGACGCGCTCAGCATTCTCAAGCCGCAGGCCACCCTGAAAGCGCCGCTCGAACAGCCCCGCCAGGCGCTGGGTACTTTCCTTCAGGCTGCCATGAAAGGTGCTGAGCTGATCCGCCAGCAGGCGCGCCTCGCTGCCCATGTGCTCTTCACGGGTGGTCAGGGTCGCATTATTCAGCGAGCGCAGGGCGAACAGCGTGCTGGCACTGATCAAGAGAACCAGCACGACGGCCAGCGCACTGGCCAACTGCCAGGCAATGCGGGAACGGGGCGATGTCATGCGTCTCTCCAGAGGCACCAGGTGGCGGATACACAGCTATAAAAGTCACGATTGACCTTGCTCAGGTCTACGGCGGGCGCTGAGAATACTTGAGCGATTTAGTGCGTCAACCAAAAAGCGCCAAATGGCCATCATACGTCGTAAATACACAAGATCTGTCGCACTTTATGCACCAAGTAGCGCCACATCAGGCATACCGGTTGCCACCACCTCGGCTAGCAGAAAGTCACGCAAGCGCTGATAGCGGGCCTGGTTACGGCGGGCGCGCGGCCACACTAGATAGTAGCTGGCACCGCTGCTGACTGCCTGCGCCCAAGGCAAAGCCAGGCGCCCTTGGGCCACATCCTCGGCGACCATCCACAGATCACCAATCGAGACACCATAGCCGCGCGCTGCCGCGACCATACCCAGCTCGAGGGTATCGAACACCTGGCCACCCTTGAGTGAGACCTGATCTGCCAACCCCATGCCCTGTAGCCAGCGCCGCCAATCGCGACGGTCCGGTGTAGGGTGCAGCAGTTGCGCCGCCTGCAAGGTCTCCAGGGTCCAAGGCGTGGCCCCCAACGCCTCGGGCGCGCAGACGGGTATCAGCCATTCGGCGAACAGCAGGCAGCTTTCCCAGTGTTCAGGGAACTCGCCTTCACTGAGCAGCACTGCGCAGTCGAAGGGCTCGTGCTGGAAGTCCACGGTGTCCACGTCCATCCAGGCACTGGTCAGTTGTACCTCACTGCCATCGGGCTGTAGGCGAAAGCGCGACAGGCGCGCCAGCAACCAGCGCATGGTCAGGGTCGAGGGGGCTTTCAGGCGCAGTGTGGCGTCATCGCTGCGCAGCGTCGAGCAGGCCCGCTCCAGCGCATCGAAGCCCTCACGCAGCCCTGGCAGCAACAGCCGCGCGGGTTCAGTGAGCACCAGATTGCGCCCACGTCGCTCGAACAGGCGGCAGGAGAAGTGCTCCGCCAGGGTGCGCACATGCCGGCTCACCGCACTCTGGGTAATCGCCAACTCGTCTGCTGCACGGGTGAACGAGCTGTGCCGGGCGGCGGCCTCGAAGGCACGCAAGGCGTAAAGCGCAGGGAGCTGACGATTCACAGGCTTTCCAATACATGAGTTTTAGTCATGCCTAGGATCGCTTTTTTCCTTTTGTGCGCCTAGGGCTTGCTCAGCAAAATAGAAGCAATGGTCGTTATCCAGAGCTATTCAAGACCGCCTATTTATTGAGCAAAACTCATCATGCCATCACCCCTAAAAACGGAATTGAACGCCATCGTGTGCCTGGCCGGGCCGCTCATTGCCGCTCAACTGGCCCATGTGCTGATGGTCTTCACCGACACCCTGATGATGGGCCTGCTGGGCCCGGCCGAACTCGCTGGCGGCGGCTTGGGCGCGGCCAGTTATGCCTTCGTCTCGATCTGTTGTGTGGGCGTGATCGCGGCTGTCGGCAGCCTGGTCGCAATCCGCCATGGCGCAGGCGATACCCATGGCGTCACGCGCCTGACGCAAAACGGCCTGTGGCTGGGCATGGGCCTGGCACTGCTGGCCATGCTCGTGCTCTGGCAGCTCGAACCGCTGCTGCGCCTGGCCGGGCAGACGCCCGCCAGCGTTGCGCATGCCATGACTTTTCTCGGCACCCTGCTGTTCGCCTTGCCCGGTTACCTGATCTTTATGGCGCTGCGCGGCTTCACCAGTGCCATCGGCCGACCAGGACCTGTGATGGCCATCAGCATCGGTGGCGCCGCAGCCAACTTCGTTCTCAACTACGCCATGATCAAAGGCTGGCTCGGCTTGCCGACGTTGGGCTTGGCCGGTATCGGCCTGGTGACGGCCGTGGTGAGCAACGTCATGGCGGCCTTATTGGCCTGGCACGTTACACACCACCGCGCCTATGCCAGCTACCCACTGGGCCAGGGCTTTTGGCGACCACAAGCCGAGGTGTTGCGTGAGTTACTACGCCTGGGCCTAGCGATTGGCGGCACCTATGCAGTGGAGTCAGGCCTGTTCGCCTTTGCCGCGCTGTGCATGGGCGCGCTGGGCAGCACCGCGCTGGCGGCGCACCAGATCGCGATCATGTCGGTGTATGTCGCCTTTATGGTGCCGGTGGGCATTTCCTACGCCGTGACCTTTCGTATCGGCCGCCACTTCGGCGCAGGTGACCTGCAGGCTGCGCGTCAAGCCGGACGCCTGGGCATCGGCCTCGGCGCAGCCTGCATGTTCGCCTTTGCCTGCCTGTTCTGGCTCGCGCCACAGGCCGTGGTCGGGCTGTTCCTCGATGCGGATGACCCGGCTTATACCGAGATCGTGGCCCTGGCCGTTGCCCTGCTGGCGATCGCTGCCTGGTTCGAGCTATTCGACGGCATTCAGACCATCGCCATGGGGGCGATCCGCGGTCTCAAGGATGCCCGCACGACCTTCCTGGTGGGGCTCGCCTGCTACTGGCTGATCGGTGCACCGCTGGCCTGGTACCTGGCATTCCCTTTTGGCTGGGGTGCAGCAGGCGTCTGGTGGGGCCTGGCAGGTGGCCTGGCCTGCGCCGCAATCGGCCTGACCCTGGGATTTGAGGGCAAGACCGCGCGACTGCTGCGTACCCGGCCTACAGGCCGCCTACAACCGGTCCATGGCTGATTTCACACACCCGGCGGGCTGAGCAGCGCCTGGCGCGCGCCGAACACCAAAAAGCGCGCCAGCTCGCTGAGTGCCAGCGCCTGGCTGATCAGGTAGCCCTGCACCTGGTCGCAACCGTACTGGCGCAGCAGGGCCAACTGGCTGGCGCTCTCCACACCCTCGGCCACCACCTGCAGATTGAGGTTATGCGCCAGGTTGATCATGGCGCGCACCAACTGGCGGTTGTCTTCCCGCTCATCCATGCCGCCGACGAAGCTCTTGTCGATCTTCAGCAAGGCAATGGGCAGGCTGTGCAGGTGCACGAACGAGGAGAACCCCGTGCCGAAATCGTCCAGGGAAAAACGCACACCCAACTGCCCCAGTGCCGCCATGGTCTGCTGCACCTGTTCGCTGCGGCGCATCACGGCGGTTTCCGTCAGCTCGAACTCCAGCCAGCGCGCATCGACGCCGCGCTCGCGAATCAGCCGACTCAGGGTCGAGAGCAACTGGCTGTCCTGAAACTGACGAAACGACAGGTTGACCGCCATGTGCAAGGGCGCCAGGCCACGCCCGCGCAGCCACTGCATATCCCGCAGAGCACGGGCCATGACCCAATAGCCCAGCGGCACGATCAGCCCGCTCTCCTCCGCCAGCGGTACGAACTCGCTAGGCGCCAGTAGCCCGCGCTGTGGGTGCTGCCAGCGCACCAGCGCCTCCAGGCCAAGAATCTGCCCGCTCTTGAGGCACAAGCGCGGCTGATAATGCAGCACCAACTCGTCACGACGTAGCGCCCGGCGTAGCTCGCCCTCCAGATCAGCCTGGCTGCGTGCGCCGCGGTTGAGACGTTCATCATAGATATGGAAGGTGCAACCCTGCTGGGTCTTGGCCTGTTGCATGGCGATATGTGCATGCCACATCAGCGGGTCAGCCTGCAGGTGATCACCGGCATGCGCCAGGCCCAGACTGCAACCCAGCAACAGGCTTTCGCCATCGACCCAGTAGGGCTCACTCAGGGCATCGGTGATGCGCTCAGCGAGGAAGGCGAGACGCGCCGGATTACGCCGCACATCCAGCAGCAGGGCAAACTCGTCGCTGCCCAGCCGGGCGATCTGTTCATGAGGCTGCAACAGCGCCTTCAGCCGCGCCACCACCTGCAGAATCAGGCGGTCACCGGCCTGGTAGCCGAGGGCATCATTGGCGTGGCGAAAGTTGTCCAGGTCCAGATGCCCCAGAACCAGCCCACGCCCCGCGTCCTGAGCCAGACGGGCCGCCAGCAAAGCCTGAAAGCCTTGCCGGTTGGCGATACCGGTGAGCGCATCCTGCTCGGCCAGGCGGGTGAGACTGCCGCGCAGGCTGCGCTGCTCGCGGGCGTAGCGCAGGCAACGACGCAACACCTCGGGGGTTAATTGGTCGAGCACCAGCCAATCGCAGACACCTGCAGGCTCCTCCTGGGGGGCGTGCTCAAGCAACAGGATGGCCGGCAGGGCGCATTCGCCTGCAGCCGGGCACTGCGCCTCGGTGGTCAACAGCAGACCACTGTGGTGTTCGTCGAACAAGGCGCTGGCCGCCTCCCAGGAAGGCGCGGTGATCAGCGCAAAGGCATTGTCCATGCCGGCCAGACAGTCTCGTAACGCGGCCAGCCATACCGGTGTTTCGGCCAGAAGTAGCAACTGCAAGGGTTCGATACGCGCGGACAAACAACCTCCCCAAGCCACAAGAAATGGATGAGCAATGCCACCCTGCTGCGCCGTAGACGGCGTCTAATACTGCACATCCCTGTGGTGCTGGTCGGACCGCAAAGCCGACGAACGGCAGCAGGTTACTGCATTCTCCAGATTAACCAAGCCTGGCCTAGCGCCAGCACGTGTTCTACAGCACAGTTTCAGGGAGTCGCGGCACAGCCGGCCATGCCTGCTAAAATGCCGACCCCCTTCTTCAGGTGAACCGACCCCATGTCCCGACTGAACCCCCGGCAACAGGAAGCCGTGAACTATGTCGGCGGCCCGCTCCTGGTGCTCGCCGGTGCCGGCTCCGGCAAGACCAGCGTAATCACCCGCAAGATCGCTCATCTGGTGAAGAACTGTGGCATCCAGGCGCGCCATATCGTCGCGATGACCTTTACCAACAAGGCCGCCCGGGAGATGAAGGAGCGCGTCGGCACCTTGCTCAAGGGCGCCGAGGCCCGCGGCCTCACTGTGTCGACCTTCCACAACCTGGGCATGAACATCATCCGCAAGGAATACGCAGCGCTGGGCTACAAGCCGGGTTTCTCGATCTTCGACGAGGGCGATATCAAGGCGCTGCTCAGTGACATCATGCAGAAGGAGTACGCCGGCGACGACGGCGCGGACGAGATCAAGGGTTACATCGGCAGCTGGAAAAACGACCTGATTCTGCCCGACGAGGCCCTGGCCAGCGCGCGCAACCCCAAGGAGCAGACCGCCGCCATCGTCTACCTGCACTACCAGCGCACGCTCAAAGCGTACAACGCAGTGGACTTCGACGACCTGATCCTGATGCCGGTGAAGCTGTTTCAGGACAATCCGGACATCCTGGAAAAATGGCAGAACCGCATCCGCTACCTGCTGGTCGACGAATACCAGGACACCAACGCCAGCCAGTACCTGCTGGTGAAACTGCTGGTGGGCATGCGCAACCAGTTCACCGTGGTCGGTGACGATGACCAGTCGATCTACGCCTGGCGCGGCGCGCGCCCGGAAAACCTGATGTTGCTCAAAGAGGACTACCCCTCACTCAAGGTGGTGATGCTCGAGCAGAACTACCGCTCCACCAGCCGCATCCTCAAATGCGCCAACATCCTCATCGCCAACAACCCCCACGTATTCGAGAAGCAGCTCTGGTCGGAGATGGGCGTGGGCGACGAGATCCGCGTGATCCGCACCCGCAACGAAGACGCCGAGTGCGAGCGCGTGGCCCTGGAAATCCTCACCGAGCACCTGCGCACCGAGCGCCCTTACAGCGATTACGCGATCCTCTACCGCGGCAACTACCAGGCCAAGCTGATGGAGCTGAAGCTGCAGCACCACCAGATTCCCTATCGCCTGAGTGGCGGCACCAGCTTCTTCGCCCGCCAGGAGGTGAAGGACCTGATGAGTTACTTCCGCCTGCTGGTCAACCCGGACGACGACAATGCCTTTTTGCGGGTGATCAATGTGCCGCGCCGCGAGATCGGCTCGACCACCCTGGAAAAGCTCGGCAACTACGCCACCGAGCGCAAGATCAGCATGTACGCCGCCACCGATGAGATCGGCCTGGGTGAACACCTCGACAGCCGCTACACCGAGCGCCTGGCGCGCTTTAAACGCTGGATGGACGGCGTGCGCCAGCAGTGTGCGCAGAACGACCCGATTGCCGCGATCCGCAGCATGGTGATGGACATTGACTACGAGAACTGGCTACGGCAGAACGCCTCCAACGACAAGGTCGCCGATGCGCGCATGGGCAATGTGTGGTTCCTCGTCGACGCGCTGAAGAACACCCTGGAGCGCGACGAAGACGGCGACATGACCATCGAAGACGCCATCGGCAAGCTGGTGCTGCGCGACATGCTTGAACGCCAGCAGGAGGAGGAAGACGGCGCCGAGGGCGTGCAGATGATGACCATGCACGCCTCCAAAGGCCTGGAGTTTCCCTCGGTGTATATCATCGGTTTCGAGGAGGAAATCCTCCCGCACCGCTCCAGCATCGAGGCTGACACCATCGAAGAGGAGCGGCGCCTGGCCTATGTCGGCATCACCCGTGCCAAGCGCAACCTGGCGCTGACCTTCGCCGCCAAACGCAAGCAATACGGCGAAATCATCGACTGCTCGCCGAGCCGCTTCCTCAACGAACTGCCGCCCGAAGACCTGGTCTGGGAAGGTATGGAAGACGCCCCGGTGGAGGTCAAAGCCGCCCGTGGTAACGACGCCCTGGCGAATATGCGCGCCCTGCTCAAGCGCTGAAACGCACGCAGACGAGGACCGACCATGCTGACGCTCGACCTACCTGCGGTGATCGCTGCGCTCGACGGCCAACAGCGGCTGGAGCATTACCTGGATCTCGACAGCGGCCAGGTCATCCGCCTGTCGCCTGATGACAGCGACAGTGAGCAACGCCTCGAACTGGACAACGATCCAGCGCGCTTTGTCGCCATCGAACCCTTGGATACCGACGAGCAGGTGGCCATGCGCGCGGCATTTTTGCAGACGCTCGACGACCCTCACGCTCATCCCCTGCTCGCGGCGACGCTCAAAGGGCGCAAGCCCTTGCGCCGGTTCGACTTCGAGCTGGCCCAGTTCCCTGCTGCCGCCCAGGCCTGGCAGGCCTTCGCCGACAAGTACCGGCACACCCATGCACTCGCCTGGCTTGATGAGCTAGGGCTGGAGCCCGCCAGTCACGCGGCGACAATCGACACCCGCGGCATACCCAAGGACATCTTGCGGCGCCTGCACAAAGGCGCCTGACTCAGTCCGCTGTCAGCAACCGCGCCAGCGCTTCACTGATCGCAGCGGCCTGAGTCGGCCGCACCAACCGTGCCACCTCGCGGCCGCCACGGACACATACCAGGGTCGGCCATAGGGTCACCTTGAAACTGCGTCCCAGGCGGCGGCCTTTGCCATCCTCAATCTTTATATGGCGCACTCCCGGCTGGCTGATCAGCGCCTCGGCAATGGCCGCCTGCGCGGCTTGGCAATGGCCACACCAAGACGCACCGAATTCGAGCAGGGTCGGCTCTGGCCACGCATCGACCTCGGCGCGGGTTGGTTCAGCTGTTACCGGTGAGACAGGCATGCAACCTCCCGTTGTTTTGCTACACGTGCGCCGCGATTTAAGGGAAAATCCACTGCTTTCAAGCGAACCCCAGGGGTGCAGGATCGTGGAGCTGTTGAAACGCAAGATCATGAGCGACGGCGTCGTCCTGTCCGATCAGGTGCTGAAGGTCGATGCCTTTCTCAATCACCAGATCGACCCGCTGCTGATGCAGCAGATCGGTCATGAGTTCGCTAAACGCTTTGCCGGCCAGGGCATCAGCAAGATCGTCACCATCGAAGCCTCGGGTATCGCCCCGGCGGTAATGGCGGGCCTCGAGCTGGGCGTGCCGGTGATCTTTGCCCGCAAGTACCAGTCGCTGACGCTCAAGGACGACCTCTACACCTCCACCGTGTTCTCGTTCACCAAGCAGACCGAGAGTACCTTGGCGATCTCCAGCAAGCACCTCAACGCCCAGGATCACGTACTGCTGATCGACGATTTTCTCGCCAACGGCCACGCCGCCCGCGCGCTGATCGACCTGATCGGCCAGGCCGGCGCGAGCATTGCCGGGATCGGTGTGGTCATCGAGAAATCCTTCCAGCGCGGCCGCGCTGAACTCGACGAACAAGGCTATCGCGTCGAGTCACTGGCGCGCATCCAGTCCCTGAGTGGCGGCCAGGTCAGCTTTCTCGACTGAGCTGCCCACTGGCCTGCAAGGCCGAGCGCACCAGATGCCGTTGCAGGTGCGTACGCCAGCAGCGCGGAGCCGCCAGGTCCAGGCGCGCCAGGTGAGCCGCGCTGGCGGTAGTGCTGGCCGGCTGGCACAGCGCACGCAGCAATTTCAGCGCCTGGCGCGGCCGGGCATGGGCCTTGAGCCAGGCCAGGGCATCAAGCAGCGCCTGTTCGGTTTCATCGAAATCACAGCCCAGGGGAAAGGCGGCAAACCGCTGCGGATGGTCGCGCTGCACCTGCGCCAGGCGCGCCGGCAGATTCTCGCTAAAACGCGGCGCCAGGCGAAAATCCCGAGGCAATTTGCCGGCCTGGCGGGCCTGCTCAATCAACTGCGGCTGAAAGCGCGAATCACTGATTGCCAATAACGCTTCGATCACCTGGGCATCGGCCGCGCAGGTCGGCAATGCCGTATTCGGTGACCACGATATCGCGCAAATGCCGGGCAATGGTCACATGTCCGTAGTCCCAAACGATGTTCGAGCTGACTTGCCCCTTGTTCGCCCGCCAACTGCGCAGCAGCAGAATCGAGCGGGCATCGTCCAGGGCATGGCCCTGGGCAACGAAGTTGTACTGCCCGCCCACGCCGCTGAGCACCCGACCGTCCTCCAACTGGTCAGCCACCCCGGCCCCTAGCAAGGTCATGGTGAAGGCCGTGTTGATAAAGCGCGCATCACGCCGCTGCAAACGCTTGAGTGCTTCCTGGCCATACAGCTCGTTGATAAAGCGAATCCCGGTCATGGCAAAGCGCGCGCGCTGCGCAGCCGGTAACTCGCGCAAGCGCGCGTAGAACGATTGCGGGCCGAGAAAGAAGCCGCCATGCAGCACCGCTGCGCCGGGGGCCGGTGTCAGCCAGGGCGCGAGCGCCGCCTGGGTCTGCGCCCGGCGCAGGTCCGCGTCGAGCCACTGACCATCGGGCAACTGCACCTGCCCTGGCGCTACGCGCACGCGCTGATCCACAACGCCGAGGGCTTGCAGCATCTCGATCTGCAAGCTCTCGCCACAGCCGCTATCGAGCAGCGCCTGAACACTGCGAGGACGTCCCTCGGCATCTAGCGCGCCGGCATTGGCCCACGCTTGCAGCTGTTCCTCTGGATACACCGCGCGCCGCACAATGCCGGCATCGGCCAGCACCAGCAGACCGTTGACGAACATCTCACTGCAGCCGTAGAGGCCCTGCTCGAACGGCGCCAGGCCGCCGAGCCGATCCAGCGGGGCGTTCTCTTCACCGCCACGCAGGGTTTTCAACGTTGCACGGTAGTCGGCATTTTCCGCGTCTCGGGCCAGCAGAGCAGCGGTCAGCGCATCGCCCATCGAGCCGATGCCAATCTGCAAGGTACCGCCGTCGCGCACCAGCGTGCTGGCATGCAGGCCGATGCAGTGGTCCTGCAGGTTGACCGGCATATTCGGTGTGGAAAACAGCCGGCTGCCGTCAGGCTCGCGCAGCATCACATCGAAGCGTTCACGCGGCAGCTCCGCATCGCCCGCCATATAGGGCAACGCTTCATGCACCTGGGCGATGGTAAAGATCGCTTCACCTGCGGCGCGGCGCGCGTCGAGCAGCGGCAGCAGGTCCAGGGTGATATCCGGGTTGCAGCTCAGGCTCAGGTGCTGCGGCCGCTCGGTATCCACGGCCACCAGTTGCGCGATGACATTCAGGCCCTTGGCATTGAGGTCACGGGCCGCGTGACTGTAGTTGCTGCTGATGTAGTCCTGCTGGGCCGGCGCGCAGTCGAGCAGGCTACCTGGTTGCAGAAAGAACTGCTCGACCCGCACGTTGGCCGGCAGGCGGTCAGCGTGCAAATCGGCGAGGAAATCCAGCTCCGGGTAATCGGCGAAGACTCGCTCAACAAAAGGTTCGAGAAAACGCGCTTGCAAGCCGTCGCCCAACAGTGGCCGGCTCAGGCAGAGCGCGGTGTAAATGGTCAGCTGGCGCTGCGGCAACTGACGCATCCGCGCATACAGGGCATTGACCCAGTGATTGGGTTTGCCCAGACCCAGGGGCAGACCCAGGGGCAGACCCAGGTGAATGGGGCCGTCGATCCGCGCGAGGAGCAAATCGATGGCCTGTTCGCTGCTGCAGTCCTGTGACATGCCGGTATTCCCTGAAACCCAGTGTCGAACAGCTTGGACTGCGCTCAGTGCGGTTTTGCTGCACCCACGAAAAAGCCGCCCGAAGGCGGCTTTATTCCAGCGATGCCGGCTTACAGGCCAGACATTTTCTGGATGGCTGCGCGCAGCTCGTCATCCGAGCAATCGGCACAGGTGCCCTTCGGCGGCATGGCATTGATGCCGGAGATGGCCTTGGCCAGGATGCCATCGAGGCCGCCCTGGCTGTCTGCACGCTCTTTCCACGCGGCGGTGTCACCAATTTTCGGTGCACCCAGGATGCCTGGGGTATGGCAGGCGCCGCAGTGCTTGGCAATGATGTCATCAGGGGTGCGTGCGCCACCGCCAGCGGAAGCCGCAACGGTGCCCACGCCTTTGCATTCCTGACCCATCACACAGACTTCACCGACCGGCTTGAGGCGCTCGGCGATGGCTTCATCGGTCGTGGCCTGAGCAGTCACTGCCCACAGGGCCAGTACGGCAGCTGGTACTGCCAGCATTTTCTTCATCAGATTCACGGTACACCCTCTTCGTGGCTAGTCACGCCCGCGGCCACGGTTTCGCGAGCGGGCGTCAGTATAACGGCAAGCCGCCCCGGCCGAAACAACCCTGTTGTCGCAGGGGGATTGGCAGGATCGACCGGCTCGGCATGCCCCCGCTCTGTGGGCAGGGCTTGTCCGAAGCCTGGAGTTTGCGCATCAGAAATTCGCAGGCGTAGTCGCACTGATCAACTTGGCCGGCACATCGAACGGATTGCGAAAACGATGCGGCTTGGCACTTTCAAAATAGTAGCTGTCGCCGCTCTCCAGCACATACACCTCACCGGCCACGGTCAGTTCCAGCTTGCCGTCGACCAGCATGCCGGCCTCTTCGCCTTCGTGGGTGAGCATCTCGTCACCGGTGTCGGCACCGGGTGGATAGGTTTCCGAGAGAAAGGCGATGGCCCGCGAGGGGTGCGCCTTGCCGACCAGCTTCATGGTCACGGCACCATCGGAGATGTCGATCAGTTCGCTGGCTTTGTAGACCACCTGGGTCGGGTTGTCCTGCTCCAACTCAAGGGAGAAGAATTCCACCAGGGACATGGGAATGCCGGCCAGAACCTTTTTCAGCGAGCTGATCGAGGGGCTTACGCTGTTCTTCTCGATCATCGAAATAGTGCTGTTGGTGACGCCCGCCCGCTTGGCGAGTTCACGCTGGGAAAGGCCTTTGAGTTTGCGAATGGATTGCAGTCGAACACCGACGTCCAATGCTGGAGTCCCCCTGGGGAAGATACGGATAAAGTGGCCGTATCATGGCAACAGCGTTCAGTATTTACAACACACTGATCGTAAATACTGCCCAGCTGCGCCTTATCCGCGGTAAACCAGCGACACACGTCGCAGGTTGCAGAACAGCTGATAGGGAATGGTCTCGGCGCAGGCGGCCACCTCACTGGCCAGCACCTGCTCACCCCAGAGCTGCACCTGGCTGCCCAGACCGGCTTGCGGCAGATCGGTGAGATCGACCGTAAGCATGTCCATGGACACCCGACCGATCAGACGCGTGCGCTGGCCGTCGACGATCACCGGCGTGCCAGTCGGCGCATGGCGCGGGTAGCCATCGGCATAACCCATGGCGACCACACCAACACGGGTCGGCCGCTCACTGACAAAGCGCGCGCCGTAGCCAACCGGTTCGCCGGTCGGCAGCTCACGTACGCTGATAATCTTCGACTGCAAAGTCATCACCGGTTTGAGACGGGCGGCCTCAGCCTGCACCTGCTCGAAGGGCGTGGCACCGTAGAGCATGATGCCGGGGCGTACCCAATCGCTAGGCGCTTGTGGCCACCCGAGCACGGCTGGCGAGTTGCGCAGGCTGACCTCGGCACTCAAACCTTGGCGCGCGTGTTCGAATACGGCTAATTGCTCCTCGCTGCGCGCACAGTCCAGCTCATCGGCACGGGCGAAGTGGCTCATCAGCACGATCTTGCTCACCTTGCCGCTGACCAGCAGGCGCTGGTAGCCCGCCTGGTAATCAGCGGGATGCAGACCAACACGGTGCATGCCCGAGTCCAGCTTGAGCCAGACCTGCAAGGGCTTGTGCAAGTGAGCACGCTCGATGGCCTCGATCTGCCACAGGGCATGGACCACGCACCACAGCTCATGCTGCTCGATCAGCGCCAGCTCGTCGGCCTCGAAGAAACCCTCGAGCAGCAGAATCGGCGCGCGAATCCCGGCTTCGCGCAGCACCAGTGCCTCTTCAATGCAGGCCACGGCAAAGCCATCGGCCTCGGCCTCCAGGGCCTGGGCGCAGCGCACGGCGCCATGCCCGTAGGCATCGGCCTTGACCACGGCCAGGGCGCGAGCGCCGCTAAGCTCGCGGGCCAGGCGATAGTTGTGACGCAGGGCGTCGAGGTCGATCAGGGCACGGGCGGGACGCATGACAGGTTACTTCTCTCTTATCGCTGCACCGGGATGCGCGCAGGCATCAGTCAAAAAAAGCCCGGCGGGACAGCCGGGCGAAAAGCCAACACAAATACTGCGGCCTAGCAGGTCGTTGAAAACGTAGGCGAGGCAGCCAGCGCAATACCGATGGCGGCCCCGCAAAAACAGGCGAAAAACGGACTGGGCTCGCACACGAGTTTACGAGTTGTAAATGAGCATTTTGAGACGCCGCGTCCCGGCCTGTTTTTAACGCAGCGATGGCAACGCAGGTAGTTTTCAACAGCCTGCTGGCACTTAGCGCGCCGCCACCACCATCATCTCCACCAACACTTCGGGCTTGTACATCTTCGCCTCGACACAGGCGCGGGCCGGCGCAGCACCCTCGGCGACCCAGGCGTCGTACTCGGCATTAAGGCCGGCGTAATGCGCATCCATGTCCTTGAGGTAAATGGTCACGGAGAGAATCTTGCTCTTGTCGCTGCCAGCCTCGGCCAGCATGCGCTCGATATTGGCCAGGGTTTCGCGGGTCTGCTGGCGAATGTCGCCGCTGTAATCGTCGGCCAGTTGGCCGGCGAGGTAGACGGTATCGTTGTGGATCACCACTTCGCTGTAGCGCTTTTCCACATGCAGACGTTGGATCGACATTCAGATTCTCCAGAAAAAATCGGGCCGCGCAGCCTATCAGGTCCGCGCCGGCTGTGGCGCACGCTGCTGAACGCCGCGCGGGGCGCCATAACGCGAGATATCCAGGCCTTCGGCACTGATCTGCGGGCGCTTGGCGCCCAGCAGGTCGGCGAGCAGACGACCGGAGCCGCAGGCCATGGTCCAGCCCAGGGTGCCGTGACCGGTGTTGAGGAACAGGTTGCGATACGCGGTGGCACCGACAATTGGCGTGCCGTCCGGGGTGGCCGGGCGCAAGCCGGTCCAGAATTCGGCCTGCTGCAGATCACCGCCTTCGGGGTAGAGGTCAGCGGTGATCATTTCCAGGGTTTCCCGGCGGCGCGGGTTGAGCGACAGGTCGAAGCCGGCAATCTCGGCCATGCCGCCGACGCGGATTCGCCCATCGAAACGGGTGATGGCGACCTTGTAGGTCTCATCGAGGATGGTCGAGGTCGGCGCCATGTCGGCGTTGACGATCGGCACGGTCAGCGAATAGCCCTTGAGCGGGTAAACCGGCGCACGAATGCCCAACGGCTTGAGCAACTGCGGGCTGTAGCTGCCGAGGGCGAGCACGTAGCGGTCGGCGGTTTCCAGCTTGCCGTCGATCCACACGCCATTGATGCGGTCGCCCACGGCGTCCAGGCGCTGAATGTTCTGGCCAAAACGGAATTCCACGCCGAGCGCCTTGGCCATCTCCGCCAGCTTGCTGGTGAACAGTTGGCAGTCGCCGGTCTGGTCGTTGGGCAGGCGCAGGGCACCGGCCAGCTTGTGCTTGACCCCGGCCAGGGCCGGTTCGACGCGGGCAATACCATCACGGTCGAGCAGCTCGAAGGGCACACCGGACGCTTGCAGCACCGCCGTGTCCTTGGCCGCAGCGTCGACCTGAGCCTGGGTGCGGAACAGCTGGGTGGTGCCGAGTTGGCGACCTTCATAGCTGATGCCGGTTTCGGCACGCAGCTCGTCGAGGCAGTCGCGGCTGTACTCGGACAGGCGCACCATGCGCTCCTTGTTCACCGCGTAGCGGCTGGCGGTGCAATTGCGCAGCATCTGCGCCATCCACAGGTACTGGTCGATGTCGCCGGTGGCCTTGATCGCCAGCGGTGCGTGCTTCTGCAGCAGCCACTTGATGGCCTTCAACGGCACACCGGGCGCCGCCCAGGGCGAAGCGTAACCAGGCGACACCTGGCCGGCGTTGGCAAAGCTGGTTTCCAGGGCCGGGCCGTTCTGCCGGTCGACCACCACCACCTCGAAGCCCTGACGGGCCAGGTAGTACGCGCTGGCCGTACCGATCACACCACTTCCAAGCACCAGAACCCGCATGTTGCGCTCCTCGCCGCGCCGTAGCGCCGCGGTTGTTAGCCGAAGACTATTGTTAGGCGCAGTATAAAAAGACGCGCGTAGTGCTTTTCACTATATGCATAGCTATATTTGGCGAGAATTCTCGGCAAAAAGGCTTTTCACGGAGGGGCATCGCCTATGCGTACCCAGCACCAGAGCAAACGTGAGCTGGACAAGATCGACCGCAACATCCTGCGTATCCTGCAGGAAGATGGCCGCATCAGTTTTACCGAGCTGGGCGAGCGGGTTGGCCTGTCGACCACCCCCTGCACCGAGCGCGTGCGCCGCCTGGAGCGCGAGGGCATCATCATGGGCTACCACGCCCGCCTCAACCCGCAGCAGCTCAAGGCCAGCTTGCTGGTGTTCGTCGAGATCAGCCTGGATTACAAGTCTGGCGACACCTTCGAGGAATTCCGCCGGGCCGTGCTCAAGCTGCCCCATGTGCTGGAATGCCACCTGGTGTCCGGCGACTTCGACTACCTGGTGAAAGCGCGGATCAACGAGATGGCCAGCTACCGCAAGCTGCTCGGCGACATCCTGCTCAAGCTGCCCCATGTGCGTGAGTCGAAGAGCTATATCGTCATGGAAGAAGTGAAAGAAAGCCTGGCGCTGCCGGTGCCGGAGTGAGCCAGGGCCGGCGAACGTTTCGTAGGGTGCGCCGTGCGCACCGCTTCGGTAAAGGCTCTACGCAATAGTGGCTCGAAAGCTGGTGCGCACAGCGCACCCTACACAAGCCGCTGCCGCGTCGTGGCGATCAGGCGATGCACCTGCTGCTCCACCGCCGGCTCAATAGGCTGCTCCGGCCCACGCCCCTGTGGGCAAGGCAGCCTTGGCGTAGTGCCGAATAGCCGGCAGATCAACGGCCGCTGGTCATACACCTGGCAGCCATTCGGCCCCAGGTGCACGCAGTTGTACTCGGCCAGCGCCGCCTCGTGCTCGGCCTCGCTCTTCACGGGCAGGCGCGCCAGTTCCTCGGACGAGGCGGTGACCGGCCCGCAGCAGTCGTGACAGCCCGGCACACAGGCAAAGCCAGGAATCTGCAGGCGCAGGTGGTCGATCCGGCGATCGGTGCAACTCATGGGCGTGGGTCCAGACAGATAAGGTGCGAATGGTAAACCGGACGATGCCCAAGGTGTGCCCTTCACGGCATCGCCGGTGACCGGGTTTTTTCCGCGCGCCCCTTGGCGACAAACGAACTGCGCGCTTATGCTGCGTTGAATTTTCTACACACGCATTCAGGATTCCACACATGAACGCCCGTGTTAGCCGCGCCCAGCACGCTCCTTCCTATTACGCCGCCAGCCTCAATCAGCAGTTGACGCTGCCTAGCCTGGCGGAGGAGGTGCGCGCTGACGTGTGCATTGTCGGGGGCGGCTTCACCGGCCTGAATACAGCGATTGAGCTGGCCGAAAAAGGCCTGTCGGTGGTGCTGTTGGAGGCGCGCAAGATCGGCTGGGGCGCCAGCGGGCGCAACGGCGGGCAGCTGATTCGTGGCGTCGGCCATGACGTGGAGCAGTTCCAGGGGCTGATCGGCGACGAGGGCGTGCGCGAGCTCAAGCGCATGGGCCTGGAGGCCGTGGAAATCGTCCGCCAGCGCGTGGCCCGTTATGCCATTGATTGCGACCTGACCTGGGGCTACTGCGACCTGGCGAACAAACCCCGCGACCTCGCGGGCTTCGCCGAAGACGTGCAGGACCTGCAAAGCCTCGGCTACCGCCATGAACTGCGCCTGCTGCAACCCGAGCAGATGCACGAGGTGGTCGGCTCCAGCCGCTATGTCGGCGGGCTGATCGACATGGGCTCCGGCCACCTGCACCCGCTCAACCTGGCCCTTGGCGAAGCCGCCGCCGCACAGGCACTGGGTGTACGCCTGTTCGAGGATTCCGCAGTTACGCGTATCGACTATGGCGCTCAGGTCCAGGTGCACACCGCCCAGGGTCTGGTGCGCGCCGATAATCTGGTGCTCGGCTGCAACGCCTACCTGGGCGATCTACAACCGCGCCTCGGCGGCAAGGTGCTGCCAGCAGGCAGCTACATCATCGCCACCGAACCGCTCGATGAAGCCCAGGCGCGTGCACTGATCCCGCAGAACATGGCGCTCTGCGACCAGCGCGTGACGGTCGACTACTACCGCCTGTCCGCCGACCGTCGCCTGCTGTTCGGCGGCGCCTGTCATTATTCGGGCCGCGACCCGGCGGATATCGCCGGTTACATGCGCCCGAAGATGCTCGAAGTATTCCCACAACTCGAGGGCACCCGCATCGACTTCCAGTGGGGCGGGATGATCGGCATTGGCGCCAATCGCTTGCCCCAGATCGGCCGACTCAAGGAGCATCCCAACCTGTTCTACGCCCAGGCCTACGCCGGCCATGGGCTGAACGCCACCCACCTGGCCGGCAAGCTGCTCGCTGAAGCCATTGCGGGCCAGGCTAGCAGCGGCTTCGACCTGTTCGCCAAGGTGCCGCATATGACCTTCCCCGGCGGCAAACACCTGCGCTCGCCTCTGCTGGCCTTGGGCATGCTCTGGCACCGGTTTAAAGAGGCGCTATAAGAGCGCCTAAGGCAGCTCGGGCCGAGCTGCGCATGGATCAACGGGCATCGGCAAAGAGGCTCTGACGTAGCGACAGCTTGCGATCATCACGCTGGAGAATGAGTGGCTAAGCAGCCCTGCGTTGCTCCGAGACGAGACGCACGGCTAGCCCGGCGAGCACAAAACCCATGAAATACCGTTGCACCGCCAACCAGCGAGGGTTGCGCACAAACCATGCAGCCAAGCCGCCCGCCGACAATGCGAGGGTCAAATTGACCGTAAAACTTACGCTGATCTGCGTGAGCCCGAGCTGGATGCTTTGCAGCAACACCGACCCGTGCTCTGGCGATACGAACTGAGGAAAGATCGCAAGGTAGAAAATCGCGATCTTGGGGTTGAGCACATTGGTCAAAAAGCCCATCAGAAACAACCTGGAGGGTCGATCCCCCGGAAGCTGTCGGGCTTCAAATGCTGACTGCGCACCTGGCTTCACGGCTTGCCAGGCGAGATACAACAGGTAGACCGCACCTGCCCACTTGAGAACGTCGTACGCCAACGGAATCGCCAAGAAGAGCGCTGTCATGCCCACAGCTGCCGCGAACATGTGAACAAGAAAGCCGGCCATAACCCCGAAAAGCGATATCACACCCGCCCTGCGGCCCTGACAGATAGAGCGAGAAATCAAGTAAATCATGTTCGGCCCCGGCGTCAGGACCATCAGCAGTGCTGCGCCCGCAAAAAGCAGCCAATCATTTACTGGAACCATGATTTCCTCCATGAACACGGGCTTAGGACGTCGGCAGACTTCCGAGGTGCGCTATAAAAGCGTCCAGAACGGCCGCTGCGCCTCGCGATTGGCCTCGGCGCGGGTCAGGCCGATATCCGCCAGTTGCGCATCGTTCAAACGCAACAGCGCGCGGCGGGTACGCAAACGCTGGTGCACCTGCTGCCAGCGCGCAATGGCCCCGGCCATTCCCGAGGGCGGTAGTGCACCCTGGGGCTCGGCGCAGGGCTGGGTAGGCTGAACAACATCGACGGTGTGCATCATGGTTCTCCCGAGAGCGGTGTGAGACTCATGATGACAAGCTGGAAAAAAGCATGACAGATTCAAAAAACTCTTATTAAATCCATACAGATCGTTCGGCAATCACACTGAATGCTGGTTTTTCCCTTCAACTGTATGGGTCGCCTAGGCCCTTATTCACACAGAGACCGCCATGTCGCTCTACCTGAACCTTGCTGAACTGCTTGGCGAGCGCATCGAGCAGGGCCTCTATCGACCGGGAGATCGCCTGCCCTCGGTACGCGCCCTGAGCACTGAACACGGCGTCAGCCTGAGCACCGTGCAGCAGGCCTACCGCCACCTGGAGGATCAGGGCCTGGCCACACCCCGGCCCAAGTCTGGCTATTTCGTTCCTGCAGCCAGACAGATGCCGGCATTGCCGCAGGTGGCGCGCATGGCCCAGCGACCGGTGGAGGTCTCGCAATGGGATCAGGTGCTGGAGCTGATCAGCCTGCCGCCCAGCCGTGCCGGGGTGATACAACTTGGCCGGGGCCGGCCAGATATCGACAGCCCGACGCTCAAACCGCTGCTGCGCTCACTGTCGCGCATCAGCCGCCGCCAGGATGTCAGCAGCCTGACCTACGGCTGCATCTACGGGCACCAGGGCATGCGCGAGCAGATCGCCCGGCTGATGCTCGACTCCGGCTGCGCCCTGTCTTACGAGGACATCGTCATCACCACCGGCTGCCACGAGGCACTGTCGGCGGCGATCCGCGCCATCTGCCAGCCCGGCGATATAGTCGCGGTGGATTCGCCGAGCTTTCACGGCGTGATGCAGGCGCTCAAGGGCTTCGGCATGCAGGCCCTGGAGCTGCCCACCGACCCGCTCACTGGCATCAGCCTGGAAGCCCTGGAGCTGGCCCTGGAACAGTGGCCGATCAAGGCCATCCAACTGACCCCGACCTGCAACAACCCCCAGGGCTACATCATGCCCGAGGCCAACAAGCGCGCCCTGCTCGCTCTGGCGCAACGCTACGACGTGGCGATCATCGAAGACGACGTCTACGGCGAGCTGGCCTACAGCTACCCGCGGCCACGCACCATCAAGTCCTATGACGAAGACGGTCGGGTGCTGCTGTGCAGCTCGTTCTCCAAAACCCTGGCGCCCGGCCTGCGCATTGGCTGGATCGCCCCCGGGCGCTACCTGGATCGTGTGCTGCACATGAAGTACATGGGCACCGGCAGCACCGCCCAGGCGCCTCAGCTGGCGATCACCGAATACCTCGAAGCCGGCCACTACGAACCCCACCTGCGGCGCATGCGTGCCCAGTACCAGCGCGGCCGCGACCTGATGATCGACTGGGTGAGCCGCTACTTCCCCGCCGGTACGCGGGTCAGCCGGCCCCAGGGCAGCTTTATGCTGTGGCTCGAGCTAGAGGCAGGCTTCGACAGCCAGCGCCTGAACCGCGAGCTACAGGCCCACGCCATCCAGATCGCCCCCGGCAGTATCTTTTCCGCAGCCGGCAAGTACCGTAACTGTCTGCGCTTGAACTACGCCAGCCAGCCCAGCGCAGAGATCGAAGCAGCGGTGCGCCAGGTCGGCCTGTGCGCCGCGCAGTTGAGCGACGCCGACAAAAGCTGAGCGTGTCTCAGGGCGTGGCGCTGGCGGGTACCGCGCCGTGACGCATCACCAGCCAGACGAACACCGCCGCGCCGCAGGCCATCAGCAGTGGCAGGGCATGGCCGCTGACCCACTGACTGACTGCACCAGTAGCCAGCGGCCCGACCAGGCAACCCAGGCCCCACAGCTGCGCCACGTGGGCATTGGCGCGCACCAGTTGGTCATCGCGGTAGCGTTCGCCAATCAGAATCAGCGACAGGGTGAACAGACCACCCGCGCTGGCCCCGAACAGCACCAGCACCGGCCAGATCAGCGGCGAATGCAGCGTCGCCGGGATCGCCAGGCTGGACACCAGCAGCACCAGCCCACACACACGAAACAGCGTGGTCCGGGAAATCCGGTCCGCCAGCAAGCCAATCGGCAACTGCAGCGCCGCATCGCCAACCACCACCACGCTGACCATGAACAGCGCCACCTCCTGAGTGAAGCCCTGGCGCAGGCCGTAGATCGGCAACAGGGTCAGCATCATCGCCTCGAATGCGGCAAACAGCATCACCGCCCAGGCGATCGCCGGCAGCGTCCGGCAAAACAGCAGCAGCCCGCGCCCGGAAGCGCTGTGCCCATCCACCTGCGGCGCCCCTGTACGGCCGATCAGCAGCAGCGAGCCGCCCATCAGCAGGCCCACCCCGGTCCAGAAGCCGGCATCGGTCAGGGTACCCAGCGCGGTGAGCAGCAACGGCCCGCACAGTTGGCTGAGCGCATAGCCGGTGCCATATAACGCCACCAGCCGACCACGCCACTTCTCTACCGCCAACTGATTGATCCAGCTCTCACCGAGGATAAACACCACGGTCAGCGCCACCCCGATAAACAACCGCAAGGCCACCCACACCGCGTAACTCTGCACCAGCGCCAGCAGGGCTACCGAGACCGCGCCCAGCAGCAGGCACATCTGCATCAACCGGGTGGTGCCAAAGTATCCGGCCAGCCGCCCGGCCAGCGACGCGCCGAGCAAAACGCCCACGGCTGGCGTGGCCGCCATCGCGCCGATGGCGAAGGAACCATAGCCCCACGCCTCCAGGCGCAACGACACCAGCGGCATGGTCACGCCCAGGGCCAAACCGATGCTGATGACGGCAGCGCAGACCGCGAAATAAGTACCCCAACGCATCGCCAGACTCCGTTATGCCGTGGCTGTGGATTTAAATACTGTAGGAGCGAATTTATTCGCGATCAGGTAGCCATCGGCCGCTAAATTCGCTCCTACAAGGCGTCTAACCTCGACTATGAGCCGATCAAACCAAAACGGCCGGATTTCCCAAGGAAACCCGGCCGCAGGTGTGGCGCCTAGGGGCGGACCTTTAGGCGATGAAATGCCCGCCCATCACTCGACTTGGTTACAGCTTGATCCAGGTGGATTTCAGCTCGGTGTATTTGTCGAATGCATGCAGCGATTTGTCACGGCCATTACCCGACTGTTTGAAACCACCAAAGGGCGCAGTCATGTCGCCGCCGTCGTACTGGTTGACCCACACACTGCCGGCACGCAGCGCCTTGGCGGTCAGGTGCGCCTTGGACAGGTTGCTGGTCCAGACCGCCGCCGCCAGGCCATAGATGGTGTCGTTGGCAATCGCCACGGCTTCCTCGGCGCTATCGAAGCCAATCACCGACAGCACCGGGCCGAAGATTTCCTCTTTGGCGATGCGCATGGCGTTGTTTACACCGTCGAAAATCGTCGGTTCGACATAGGTGCCACCGGTCTCCTCCAGCACCCGCTTGCCACCGGCCACCAGCGTGGCACCATCATCGTGGCCGGCCTGGATATAGCTCAGCACGTTGTTCATCTGTGTGGTATCGACCAGCGCGCCAACATTGGTTGCCGGGTCCAGCGGGTTGCCCGGCTTCCAGGTCTTGATCGCCTCGACCACCAGGGGCACGAACTGCGCTTTGATCGAGTTCTCCACCAGCAGACGCGAACCGGCGGTGCAGACCTCGCCCTGGTTGAAGGCGATGGCACCGGCCGCCGCTTCGGCAGCGGCCTTGAGGTCCGGCGCGTCGGCAAAGACGATGTTCGGGCTCTTGCCACCGGCCTCCAGCCACACGCGCTTCATGTTTGACTCGCCGGCATAGATCATCAACTGCTTGGCGATCTTGGTCGAACCGGTAAACACCAGGGTGTCGACATCCATATGCAGGGCCAGGGCCTTGCCCACGGTGTGACCATAGCCCGGCAGCACGTTCAGCACCCCGGCGGGGATGCCGGCATCGATGGCCAACTGGGCAATACGGATGGCGGTCAGCGGCGATTTTTCAGATGGCTTGAGGATCACCGAGTTACCGGTGGCCAGCGCCGGACCAAGCTTCCAGCTGGCCATCATCAACGGAAAATTCCACGGCACGATGGCAGCGACCACGCCGACCGGCTCACGCGTGACCAGCCCCAGTTCATCATGGGCCGTGGCGGCCACTTCGTCGTAAATCTTGTCGATGGCCTCGGCGTTCCAGCGGATCGCCCGCGCCGAACCCGACACGTCGATACCATAGGAGTCGCTGATCGGCTTGCCCATGTCCAGGGTTTCCAGTAGGGCCAGCTCCTCGCCATGCTGCTCGATCAGGTCGGCGAAACGCAGCATGATCGCTTTACGCGCAACCGGAGCCAGGCGCGACCAGACACCCGAATCGAAGGTAGCGCGGGCATCGGCCACAGCCGCCTCGGCATCGGCCAGATCGCAGCTGGCAACGGTCGCCAGCAGGCGGCCGTCAACCGGGCTGAGGCACTCGAACGTGGCCCCGGAAACGGCGGGGCGGTACTCGCCATGGATAAAGGCACGGCCTTCGATGTTCAGCTGCTGGGCACGTTGTTCCCAATCGGCACGGGTCAGGGTGGTCATTACGGGCATCCTCTGTCAGGTGATTAGTGCCGCACGGCACGCGCCGACACTGTCAATAATTCTGCAAGGCACGCAGCAGACGAATGCACACGCTGCTACACCCAGCGAAGCACTCACAAGTGCAGCGCTAATATTTGGCGTTAGCGGCAGTTCGCGTCATTTGGGCGATTAAAAGCTGTCATCGGCCCATTCCACTGGCAGTTACAAAGCGCCAAGGAAAACACGCATTCGCCCAACTCGGGCCTAATCGTGGAGACCACACTAAACCAGGGGCCGGGATATTTTCAATATTTTTGACAAAGCCGCGGCAAACACCCTTGTCTTGTTCGTTTTATTAAACATAGACTGCCGTCATCGACCACCCGCACCGACGCACCACAGGACCCCCGATGAGCATCGAACAGATCGTCGATTTCGCCACAGCCAGCAGCACCCCGGACCACTACCGCCCCGCAGCGGAAAAAGTGCTCAAGGGCGACCCGGCGCAAAGTGTGCGCAATCACTACGCCAGCCCCTGCAACCAGTTCAATGTCGGCATCTGGGAAGGCGATATCGGCCAGTGGACGATCCATTACACCGAACACGAATACTGCGAGATCCTGCACGGCGTCTCAGTCCTGCGTGACCAGGACGGCAATGCCAAAACCGTACGTGCCGGTGATCGCTTCGTAATCCCCGCCGGTTTCACCGGCACCTGGGAAGTCCTCGAACCCTGCCGCAAGGTCTACGTGATCTTCGAGCAAGCCGCCGACTGACCCGCCCCGTCATGCGTCACCCTTTAGCCCGCCCTACCCGGCGGGCTTTTTTCATCCGCTAGAAATTCAGGCGAAAAAAAACCCACCAGAAGGTGGGTTTTTTCGAAGAGGCGTCGATCAATTACTTGATCTTGGCTTCCTTGTACATCACGTGCTTGCGTACGACCGGATCGAATTTCTTGATTTCGATCTTGTCGGGGGTGGTGCGTTTGTTCTTGTCGGTGGTGTAGAAATGGCCGGTACCGGCGCTGGACACCAAACGGATCAATTCGCGCATGACTAGCTCCTTAAACCTTTTCGCCGCGAGCACGCAGCTCGGACAGAACGACATCGATACCACGCTTGTCGATGCAACGCATGCCTTTGGCAGAGACGCGCAGACGAACAAAGCGCTTCTCGGACTCGACCCAGAAGCGGTGATGCTGCAGGTTCGGCAGGAAACGACGACGGGTTTTGTTGTTTGCGTGGGAAATGTTATTCCCGGTTACCGGACCCTTACCGGTAACTTGACAGACTCTCGACATGCCTCAGCCCTCTAAAACCACATGCCCAACCCGGCATGGGTTGGCCGCATAAACTCAATGTCATTGGCGCTTGGCGCCGCGTTTCTCGAGGGTCTTACCAGCCGCACATCAAAGCGCAAGAACCGGGCCCCTACAAAAGAGCGCTGCTTTATACCAGAAAGCCCCCAGTGCAACAAGGCCAACCGCACTTTTGTACTTGTCAGAGCGCGGCCATCTACCGCGCCATCACCCACACCCGGGGCACCTCCTGCCACCTGACCGCTCGTCGCGGTTTTTGCCACACTGCCGGACTCATCAGCCCGCAGCTTGCGCTGCAACGGCACCAGCCCCTAGGGTAGAGGTATGCCGGCAAACGCCCACTCGCCCAGGAGCTCACCATGCACCACACCATTCGCCCCCTGCTGCTCGCACCTTTATTAATGTTGCCCGTGCTGGCATCGGCAGCGACCCTGAGCGTGTGCACCGAGGCCAGCCCCGACGGGTTCGATGTGGTGCAGTACAACTCGCTGACCACCACCAATGCGTCGGCCGACGTGCTGATGAACCGCTTGATCGACTACGACGCCGCCAGCGCCAGCCTGCAGCCGAGCCTGGCCCGCAGTTGGACGGTCAGTGACGACGGCCTGCAGTATCAATTCGAGCTACGCCCCGACGTGGCCTTCCATCAGACAAAAACCTTCACCCCCAGCCGCGCCTTGAATGCCGACGATGTGCTGTTCAGCTTTCAGCGCATGCTCGACAGCCAGCATCCCTGGCACGCCGTGGCCCAGAGCGGCTACCCCCACGCCCAGTCGATGCAGTGGCCCAGCCTGATTCGCGAGGTCAAGGCCAGCGGACCGCTGCAGGTCAGTATCACCCTCAACCGCCCCGACGCGACCTTCCTCGCCACCCTGAGCATGGGTTTCGCCTCCATCTATTCGGCCGAGTACGCCGACCAGCTCCTGGCCGCCGGCACGCCGCAGCGCCTCAACAGTGAGCCGGTGGGTACCGGGCCGTTCATGCTCACACGCTTTCAGAAGGATGCCGTGGTGCGCTACGCCGCCCATCCCGATTACTTCGCCGGCAAACCGGCCATCGACGGCCTGATCTACGCCATCACCCCCGACGCCAATGTGCGCTTGCAGAAGCTGCGCCGCGGCGAATGCCAGATCGCCTTGTCGCCCAAGCCCCAGGACGTTCAAGCCATCAGCAGCGACCCGGCGCTCAAGAGCCTGCACACCAACGCCTTTATGACGGCATTCGTCGCCATCAATACCCAGCACCCACCGCTGGACAAGGTGCAGGTACGCCAGGCAATCAACCTGGCGTTCGACAAGGCCAGCTACCTCAAGGCAGTGTTCGAGAATGGCGCCGAGGCTGCGAACGGCCCCTTCCCGCCCAACACCTGGAGCTACGCCAAAGACCTGCCCGGCTATGCCTATGACCCGCAGAAAGCCCGGACCCTGCTGGCCGAAGCGGGCCTTGCCGAAGGTTTCAAAACCACAATCTGGACGCGCCCCACCGGCAGCGTGCTCAACCCCAACCCAAGCCTGGGCGCCCAGCTTTTGCAGGCTGACCTGGGCAAAGTGGGCATCGATGCCGAAATCCGCGTGATCGAGTGGGGCGAGCTGATCCGCCGCGCCAAGGCCGGCGAGCATGACCTGTTGTTCATGGGCTGGGCCGGCGATAACGGCGACCCGGACAACTTCCTCACCCCGCAATTCGCCTGCGCCTCACTCGAGTCCGGGCTGAACTTCGCCCGCTACTGCGACCCGGCCCTGGACAAGCTGATCAGCGATGGCAAAACCCGCAGCAACCAGGCAGACCGCAGCGAGCTGTACCAACAAGCTCAACAGATCATCCAGGCGCAAGCTCTGTGGCTGCCGCTGGCGCACCCAACCGCCTTCGCCCTGACCCGCAACACGGTAGAAGGCTATGCCGTCAGCCCGTTCGGCCGCCAGGACTTCGCCAACGTCCGCCTGGCGCCCTAATCGGTAGGCGCGAATTCATTCGCGTCTACAGCCAGCCGTGCTCGGCCATCGACAGCGGCTCACCGTCGCCAACGATAAAGTGATCGAGCACGCGCACCTCCACCAGCGCCAGGGCATCCTTGAGGCGCTGAGTCAGCACCAGATCGGCCTGGCTCGGTTGCGCCACGCCGGAAGGGTGGTTATGGGTCAGTATCAGCGCGGCGGCGTTGTGCGCCAGAGCCCGCTTGACCACCTGCCGCGGGTAGACGCTGGCCGAGTCGATACTGCCGTGAAACAGCGCCTCGAAACCCAAAACCCGGTGTTTGGCATCCAGAAATAGACAGCCGAACACCTCATGCTGCTCGTGGCGCAACAAGGCTTTGAGGTAATCACGCACCGCCTGCGGGCTTTCCAGCGCCGAATCGCGGCGCAGTTGCTCGGCCAGGTGCCGACGGGCCATTTCCAGCACCGCCTGTAGCTGGGCGAACTTGGCCGGCCCAAGCCCCAGACGCTGGCTAAACGAGGCCTGATCAGCCTGCAACAAGGCCCGCAGGCTGCCAAAGTCGGCGAGCAGATGGCGCGCCAGATCAACCGCGCTCTGCCCTGACACCCCAGTACGCAGAAAAATTGCCAGCAGCTCGGCATCGGTCAATGCCGCCGCACCTGTGGCCAACAGCTTTTCCCGCGGGCGCTCGGCCGCGGGCCAGTCTCGAATGCTCATGACACCTCCTTGTCGAGCGGGCAGCCAGGTCGCATCGGGCGGCGCCCTGCTACTGCCGGGCCACTGTTCCACAGCGGCCGCTGTGCTATCGTAGCCCATCTTTTTGCGCGGCGACCGGCCTGGGGAGGCGTCATAGCCGCAGCGCAACGTCCAAGATCCTCTGACCAGCCATCGCACGCCGGTGCGGACATGCAGAGACAGCCGCCACGCTACAGGCCCAAGGCACTGCAGCGAGCCCGCTAAATTCGCGGCGCAGGGCTGTCTACCGTTGTCACGCCGCGACAGGCTACGCCAGACAAACCAGACTAAGGCAGGCCTATGCAGCGGCTGTATCGGAAACGCATCATCCTCGGCGTCGGCGGTGGTATTGCCGCTTACAAAAGCGCCGAACTGGTGCGCCGCCTCAAGGACCAGGGCGCTGAAGTGCGCGTGGTCATGACCCACGGCGGACGCGAGTTCATCACCCCCCTCACCTTGCAGGCGTTGTCCGGTCATCCGGTGCACCTGGACCTGCTCGATCCCGCTGCCGAAGCCGCCATGGGCCATATCGAACTGGCGCGCTGGGCCGACCTGGTATTGATCGCCCCGGCCACGGCCGACCTGATGGCGCGCCTGGCCCAGGGCGTGGCCGATGACCTGCTGACCACCCTGGTGCTGGCCACCGATGCGCCCGTCGCGCTCGCGCCCGCCATGAACCAGGCGATGTGGCGTGACCCGGCGACCCAGGCCAACGCCCAGCTCCTCGCCCAGCGCGGCCTGCGCCTGTTCGGCCCGGCCGCCGGCAGCCAGGCCTGCGGCGATGTCGGCCCCGGGCGCATGCTCGAAGCCGATACCCTGGCCCAGCTTGCCGCCGACTGCTTCGAGCACCAGGCCCTGACCGGCCGGCACGTACTGATCACTGCCGGACCGACCCAGGAAAACATCGACCCGGTGCGCTACATCACCAACCACAGCTCCGGCAAGATGGGCTTCGCCCTGGCTGAAGCAGCGGTCGAAGCCGGCGCCAAAGTAACCCTGATCAGCGGCCCGGTGCACCTGCCCACCCCGGACCGGGTTACCCGCATCAATGTGATCAGCGCCCGTGACATGCTCGCCGCCTGCGAAGCCGCCATGCCATGCGATCTGCTGATCGCCGCCGCCGCAGTCGCCGACTACCGTCCAGAAGTGGTAGCCCAGCACAAGTTGAAGAAAGACCCCAGCAGCGGCGATGGCCTGCTGCTACAAATGGTGCGCAACCCGGACATACTCGCAACACTCGCCGGGCGCGGTGATCGACCATTCAGCGTGGGCTTCGCTGCAGAAACTGAAAACTTGCTCGAGTACGCTTCGCGCAAACTCAAGGACAAGAACCTCGACCTGATCGTGGCCAATGACGTCGCCAACCCGACCATTGGCTTCAACAGTGAAGAAAATGCCATCACTATCATTGACCGCACACTGCAACAAACCAGCTTCGCCCAGACCAGTAAAGGGCAGATTGCCCGCCAACTGGTAGCGTTCATCGCTGAACGCCTGGCAGCGACTGGCACCCCACACGACGACCGAGCCTGACTATGCACGCCTTACAAGCCAAGATCCTCGACCCACGCCTGGGCACCGATTTCCCCCTGCCGAACTACGCCACCTCTGGCTCGGCCGGCCTGGACCTGCGTGCCATGCTCGAACAACCGCTGACCCTCGAGCCGGGCCAGACGGTGCTGATCCCCACCGGCCTGTCGATCCACATCGCCGATCCCGGCCTGGCGGCGCTGATCCTGCCGCGTTCGGGTCTGGGCCATAAACACGGCATCGTGCTCGGCAACCTGGTCGGCCTGATCGACTCCGATTACCAGGGTGAGCTGATGGTCTCCTGTTGGAACCGCGGCCAGAGTGCCTTCACCATCGCCATCGGCGAGCGCCTGGCGCAACTGGTGCTGGTACCCGTGGTGCAGGCACGCTTTGAGCTGGTGGAGGCGTTCAGCGACCTCGCCAGCGACAACCAGCGCGGCGCCGGCGGCTTCGGTCACTCCGGAACCCACTGATCGCTCTACACCACCCAGGATCATAGGCCAGGAGACGTTCGATGAAACGCTTCAAGCGCAGCGCCAAGGATGCCGATCTCGAGTCCGCCGAACAGTTGCTACCGCAAAAAGCTAAAGCCGCACCCGGCCGCGGCGAACTGCGGCGCAGCCTGCTGCCTGGCGCGATCGCAGCCCTGGCAGGTATCGCCCTGGCTGCCGGCCTGCTGTGGTTCGGCCTGATCAACAGCGCGCATCAGCAACAGCAACAATTGGTCCAGGCCTGGGGCGGCGGCCAGGCAGCGGCGCTGCAGCAAGCGCTGCAGCGCCTGGCGGCCGACACCCGCGCCGCCGGGCGCAACCCGCAACTCATCGAAGCGGTGCAGAGCCAGGACCCTGAGCGCATCCGCGCCGCGGAACGCAACCTGAGTTACTGGGACGGCGTGGTCGACGCCCACCTCAACGCACGGGGCCAGGCGGTGCAGGACATGGGCCGCAGCGCGCCGATGAACTTCGCCGCACTGGACATGCTGCGCCGCGTCGAAAGCGGCCAGGCGGCGGCGGTCGAAGCCTACAAGATCGGCCAACGCTGGCTGGTATACAGCGCAGCGCCTCTGCAGTTAACAGACGACCAACCCCAGCAGGGCACCCTGCTCCTGGCCGTCGACCTGGAGCGCCTGCTCACCAGCCTGCCGCCATTGCCCGCCGATATCGGCCAGGTGCAATTGAGCCAGCGCTTCGGCAGCTCGCCGGCTCAAGTGCTCGTCCAGCGCGGTACCGCCACAGGCCAGGCGCAGCCGTTCACGACCGGCAACCCCAACTGGACCCTGACCTTCAGCCCCGGCCCGGCACTCAGTGCACCCGCTTTCTCACCCCTGCTGCTCGGCCTGGCACTGCTTCTGGCGCTGGCCGGCGCACTACTGGGCCTCTACCTGGTGCATGCCGGCCTGCAACGCCGCCTGACGGGCGATGCCCGGCAACTGGGGCAAATGCTCAAAGAACTCTCTGCCGGCAAGGCAGTCAAACCCTTCAGCTTGAGCCTGGCAGCGCTCGATGAACTGGCCCAGAGCCTGGCGCGCCTGCCACGTCGCATGCAGCCTGTAGCACCGCACAGCGACACCCCAGCCCCCACCGTCAAGGTGGCGAGCACACCGGCGGAGCTGATCGACCCGCTGTTTCAAGACACCGATATTCTTGATATCGACATCCTCGACGAAGACCAGGATCTCCTGGGACTGGAGACAGACCACACCATGACGACGCCGACTACCCCACCCAACCTGCCCGCCGATATCTTCCGCGCCTATGACATCCGTGGCGTGGTTGGCAGCAGCCTGACACCCGAAACCGCCTACTGGGTAGGCCGCGCCATCGGCTCGCAGAGCCTGGCTCAGGGTGAACCTAATGTGGCCGTGGGCCGTGATGGCCGTCTTTCCGGTCCGGAGCTGGTGCAACAACTGATCCAGGGCCTGCTCGATTGCGGCTGCCAGGTCAGCGACGTCGGCATGGTGCCGACGCCGGTGGTCTACTACGCGGCCAATATTCTTACCGGCAAATCTGCCGTGATGCTGACCGGCAGCCACAACCCGCCGGACTACAACGGCTTCAAGATCGTCATCGCTGGCGACACCCTGGCCAACGAACAGATCCAGGCACTCAAGACCCGCATCGACACCAACGACCTGGCCAGCGGTGTCGGCAGCGTCGAGCAGATCGATGTACTGCCGCGCTACTTCAAACAGATCCGCGACGACATCGCCATGGCCAAACCGCTCAAGGTGGTGGTCGACTGCGGTAACGGTGCGGCTGGCGTGATTGCTCCACAACTGATCGAAGCCCTGGGTTGCACCGTGATCCCGTTGTTCTGCGACGTGGACGGCAACTTTCCCAACCACCACCCGGACCCGGGCAAGCCGGAAAACCTGGTCGACCTGATCGCCAAGGTCAAAGAAGAGAAAGCTGACCTGGGTCTGGCCTTCGACGGCGACGGCGACCGCGTTGGCGTGGTGACCAACGCCGGCACCATGGTCTACCCCGACCGCCTGCTGATGCTGTTCGCCAAGGATGTGGTATCGCGCAATCCGGGCGCCGACATCATCTTCGACGTCAAATGCACCCGCCGCCTGACCCCGCTGATCAGCGGCTACGGTGGTCGTCCGGTCATGTGGAAAACCGGTCACTCGCTGATCAAGAAGAAGATGAAAGAAACTGGCGCCCTGCTCGCAGGCGAGATGAGCGGCCACATTTTCTTCAAGGAACGCTGGTTCGGCTTCGACGACGGCATCTACGCCGCCGCCCGCCTGCTGGAAATTCTCAGCCAGGACAAGCGCGACGCCGAGCATGTGTTCAGCGCCTTCCCCAGTGATATCTCTACCCCGGAAATCAACATCCAGGTCACCGAGCAGAACAAGTTCGGCATCATCGAACGCCTGCAGCGTGATGGCCAGTGGGGCGAGGGCAATGTGACCACCCTGGACGGCGTGCGCGTCGATTACCCGAAAGGCTGGGGCCTGGTTCGCGCCTCCAACACCACGCCGGTGCTGGTGCTGCGCTTCGAGGCCGACAGCGAAGAAGAGCTGTCGCGCATCAAGGAAGTCTTCCGCGCGCAGCTGTATAACGCGGCACCCGACATGACCCTGCCGTTCTAATTGGTCCACTCAACGATGGAGCCCCGCATGACCCTCGAACGTGACGCCGCCAGCAACGTCGCCAAAGTCCTCTCCGAAGCGCTGCCGTACATCCGCCGTTTTGTCGGCAAGACCCTGGTGGTCAAGTACGGCGGCAACGCCATGGAAAGCGACGAGCTGAAAACCAACTTCGCGCGCGACATCGTGCTGATGAAGGCGGTCGGCATCAACCCGGTGGTCGTGCACGGCGGTGGACCGCAGATCGGCGACCTGCTCAAGCGTCTGAGTATCGAAAGCCACTTCATCGACGGCATGCGCGTTACTGATGCGCAGACCATGGATGTGGTGGAAATGGTTCTCGGCGGCCAGGTCAACAAGGACATCGTCAACCTGATCAACCGCCACGGCGGCAGTGCCATTGGCCTGACCGGTAAGGATGCCGAGCTGATCCGCGCGAAGAAGCTCACGGTCACCCGGCAGACGCCAGAAATGACCACGCCGGAGATCATCGACATCGGCCACGTCGGCGAGGTCATCGGGGTCAATACCGACCTGCTGAACATGCTGGTCAAGGGCGACTTCATTCCGGTGATCGCGCCGATCGGCGTGGGCGAGCATGGCGAGTCCTACAACATCAACGCCGACCTGGTGGCGGGTAAGGTCGCTGAGGCGCTGAAGGCCGAAAAGCTGATGCTGCTGACCAATATCGCTGGCCTGATGGACAAACAGGGCCAGGTACTCACCGGCCTGAACACCGAGCAGGTTGATCGCCTGATCGCCGACGGCACCATCTACGGCGGCATGCTGCCGAAGATTCGTTGCGCCCTGGAAGCCGTGCAAGGCGGCGTGACCAGCGCGCACATCATCGATGGCCGGGTGCCCAATGCCGTGCTGCTGGAAATCTTCACCGACAGCGGTGTCGGCACCCAGATCTGCAACCGCAAGCGCCACTAAAATGCCTGAGAGCCGGCCCACTCGGGCCGGCTCGTCACGCCCTGCGCGCCCTCAGCGCTGCAATAACTCCACCAAGCGATCACGATCCGCCATAAAAGCAGCCTCGGCTTCTTTACGCGCGGCCTGATAGCGTTTGATCTCGCCCTGCAAGCTTTGCTGCTCGGCCTTCTGGTTATCGATCTGCGCCAACAGGTGAGCCGGTACTTCGCGCCCGGCCCGCTCATGGTCCGCCGCCTGACTCTGCAGGTTGGCCTGCTGAATACGCACCGACTGCAGGTTACCTCGCGCCACGCTGATCAAGCCGTCGAGCTCAGCCAATTTACGCGTACGCGCACGGTCGACATCATCAGGGCTGGTGTACAGGCGCAGCAGCTGCGCATCGGTACTGGCGCGGGCCTTTTCGGCCAGCAGGCGCTTCATCTCCTCGGCCGTAGGCGCCGGCGGAACAACCCGCACCACGCGCCCCTGATCGTTGAGCACTTCGTAGCCTTTGCCGATGAACTCAGGCGGGACGCCCTGCCGACTGAGCACGGTAATGCCTTGCGCATCGGTGTAGCGATAGAGCTCGGCAGCACCCGCAGCCAACGGCAGCAGCAGACCGAGCAACAAGCAAACACGGATCTGTACCGATCTGCGCATCAAGGCAACCCTTTAACCCGAAAGATTAGATTCCATATTCCGCACGGTAAGCTTGTACCGCCGGCAGATACTGCTTGAGTTCAGCATCGTCTGCCAGATATTCCAGTACCTGCTCGAGTGAAACAATGCTCACCACAGGAATCGCGAAGTCGCGTTCAACTTCCTGGATCGCCGACAGCTCACCCTGACCGCGCTCCTGGCGGTTGAGGGCGATCAGTACACCGGCAGCCTGGGCGCCCTGCGCCTGAATGATCTGCATCACTTCACGGATCGCGGTGCCGGCGGTGATGACGTCATCAACGATCAACACACGGCCGGCCAGCGGCGCGCCCACCAGGGTGCCGCCTTCGCCATGGTCTTTGGCTTCCTTGCGATTGAAGCACCAGGGTGTGTCGTGGTCATGATGCTCGGCCAGCGCCACAGCCGTGGTCGCCGCCAGCGGAATACCCTTGTAGGCCGGGCCGAACAGCACATCGAAAGCGATCCCGCTATCGACCAGCGCAGCGGCGTAGAAGCGCCCCAGTTGAGCCAACGCCTGACCGCTGGCAAACAGCCCGGCATTGAAAAAGTATGGGCTGGTGCGCCCCGACTTGAGGGTGTATTCACCAAAGCGCAGCACCCCACGCTCAATGGCAAAACGAATGAAATCGCGCTGGTACGCTTGCATGGTAGAGCCCCGAACGGCACGGATAGGACAGGGTTCGCTGACGCTGGAACGCGTGCGGGCAGGGCTTGGGTAGTGAGCAAAATGGCTGCACTGGGCGCCTGAAATCCGCTGCCGACCCCGCATGCGCACCGTCGCAAGTGCGACGAAACGTCATCAAACCCCAGGAATTTAGCTAAATTGACGTGAGCTCGGGTATCATACACGCACGTGTTTTTGGGGGCCATTTATGCGGATCATCAGTGTGAACGTGAATGGTATTCATGCTGCAGTCGAGCGCGGTTTGCTCAGTTGGCTGCAAGCACAGAATGCCGACGTCATCTGCCTGCAGGACACCCGTGCCTCCGCCTTTGAACTGGACGACCAAGCCTTCCAACTGGATGGCTATTTCCTCTATGCCTGCGATGCAGAAGTGCCCAGCCAAGGTGGCGTGGCACTCTACTCGCGGTTGCAACCCAAGGCGGTAATCAGCGGCCTCGGCTTTGAAATGGCCGATCGCTACGGGCGCTACCTGCAGGCAGATTTCGACAAAGTGAGTATCGCCACCCTGCTGCTGCCATCCGGGCTGAGCGGGGACGAGAGCTTGAACCAGAAATTCAAGTTCATGGACGATTTCACCCATTACCTGGACAAGCAGCGGCGCAAGCGCCGTGAGTACATCTATTGCGGCTCGCTCTATGTGGCGCATCAGAAGCTGGACGTGAAGAACTGGCGCGACTGCCAGCAGTCCACCGGCTTCCTTGCGCCCGAACGCGCCTGGATGGATGAAGTGACCAACACCATGGGCTATGTCGATGCCCTGCGCGAAGTCAGCCGTGAAGGCGATCAGTTCAGTTGGTGGCCGGATAACGAACAGGCCGAAATGCTCAACCTGGGTTATCGCTTCGACTACCAGCTACTGACCCCCGGCATGCGCCGCAGTGTGCGCACCGCGCGCCTGCCACGCCAGCCGCGCTTCTCCCAGCACGCCCCGCTGATGGTCGACTACGACTGGATTCTCAGCGTGTAAACGAGGGCGGTAGCCTTACTGCAATGCCTGTAGACAACAGGCATTGCAGCAGCTGGATGTGGCTTGCAGGAGCGAAGAGACGCCTAAGCCTTTATTCGCGAAGTTCGCTGCACAATCGCGAATAAATTCGCTTCTACGGGGCGCTCAGCAGTTCACTCATACTGCGCCAAACAAAAACGCCGCGACACCCATTGGGTATCGCGGCGTTTTTTTTTGCCCGCTTTGCCAGCCGATTACTTGATCAGGCGCCAGCAGAACGGATAGCGGTACGCGCGGCCTTCATTGGCCTTGATCCCGGCAATAACCGTGAGGATCAGCGCCGCGATTCCTACCAGCGCCAGCAACGGAAAGCCGATCAGCACGACCATCAGCAGGAAGCACAGGACCATCGCCAAGGCGACGCTGATCTGGAAGTTCAGCGCCTCCTTGCCCTGAGCATCAACAAAGGGATCGAGATCCTTCTTCACCTGCCAGACGATCAGCGGCCCGAGCAGGTTGCCAAACGGGAAGATCAAGCCGAGAAACGCAGCGAAGTGGCAGAACATCGCCCACTGCCGCGCCTCGCGGCTCGGAACAGGCTCGGACATGTGCGGGATCTCTTCCATGCTCAGTACTCCAGCGGCGGTTGGACTTCAGTCGAGCAGCGCGGCCTGCTGCAGTTCGAACAACTCGGTCATGCCCTTCTGTGCCAGGGCCAGCATCGCATTCAGCTCAGCCGGCTGGAACGGCGCGCCCTCGGCGGTGCCCTGCACCTCGATAAAGCCACCGCTGCTGGTCATGACCACATTGAGGTCGGTTTCCGCTGCCGAATCTTCCAGGTAGTCCAGATCGAGCACCGGCTCGCCCTGATACATACCCACGGACACCGCGGCAATCATCTGCTTGAGCGGGTCGCCGGCCTTGAGGCCGCCGCGCTTCTTCACAGCTTTCAGCGCATCGACCAGGGCCACCATAGCGCCGGTGATCGACGCGGTGCGGGTGCCACCATCAGCCTGGATCACGTCACAGTCGACATACAGGGTGATTTCCCCCAGTTTGGACATGTCCAGCGCAGCGCGCAGCGAGCGGCCGATCAGGCGCTGGATTTCCAGGGTACGCCCGCCCTGCTTGCCACGACTGGCCTCACGCTGATTACGCTCGCCGGTGGCGCGCGGCAGCATGCCGTATTCGGCGGTCAGCCAGCCCTGCCCCTGACCCTTGAGAAAACGCGGCACGCCGGATTCGACGCTGACCGTGCAGATCACCTTGGTGTCGCCAAACTCCACCAGCACCGAGCCTTCGGCGTGCTTGGTGTAGTTGCGGGTGATACGGATCGGGCGCAACTGATCGGCGGCGCGGCCACTGGGACGTTTCATCAAGGATTACCTGCTCTGAATAGAATCTGCCGGCCATTATAGGGCGCGCATCGCAGCGGCGACATGACCAATTGGGGCAGGCGACGCACTGCGCTACAATCGCCCCCTTTTTCACCGGACGGCAGCAGCATCGACGCCTGCCGCGATGTCCCGAGAGGTTTACCGATGATCCACAGCATGACGGCCTTCGCCCGTGCCGAACAGGCCGGCGCCAACGGCACCCTGAGCTGGGAACTGCGCTCGGTCAATCACCGCTACCTGGAACCCCACCTGCGCCTGCCGGAAGCCTTCCGCGACCTCGAAGGCGCGGTGCGCGAAGCGCTGCGCAATGGCCTGTCGCGCGGCAAGGTCGAGTGCACCCTGCGCTTTAGCGACGACAACACCGGCAAAGCCCTGCAGGTCGACCTGGAGCGCGCCACCCAGCTGGTCGCAGCCGCCGAACGGGTTGCCGGCCTGATCAAGCAACCCGCCGCACTCAACCCGCTGGAAGTGCTCGGCTGGCCCGGCGTATTGGTGGCCGATGCCGCCGACCCACAAGCCCTGAACCAGAGCGCCCTGGCGCTGTTCACCCAGGCGCTGAATGAGCTCAAGAGCGGCCGCGCCCGCGAAGGTGCCGAGCTGGCCCGCCTGCTCAATGAGCGCCTGGATGCGATTACCGAGCAGGTCGTCGCGCTGCGCGAGCTGGTGCCGCAGATGCTTGAGGCCCAGCGCCAGAAAGTCCGCGACCGTTGCGCCGAACTGCAGGTCGAGCTGGACCCGCAGCGCCTCGAACAGGAACTGGTGATGCTGGCGCAGAAAAGTGATGTCGCCGAAGAACTGGACCGCCTCAGCACCCACGTCAGCGAAGTGCGCCGGGTGCTGGCCAGCCCAGGCGCCGCCGGGCGCCGCCTGGACTTCCTGATGCAGGAGCTCAACCGCGAGGCCAATACCCTAGGTTCCAAGGCATTCGACACCCGCAGCACCCAGGCCGCAGTCAATCTCAAGGTGCTGATCGAGCAGATGCGCGAACAGGTGCAGAACATCGAATAAGCGCCACGCCCGCCATGGCCGCGTGGCGGCCTTTTACCCACACGATTTTCAGGATGCTTCCATGAGCCTCACCACCGGCACTCTCTATATCGTCTCCGCCCCCTCCGGCGCCGGCAAGACCAGCCTGGTCAAGGCGCTGATCGACAGCGAGCCGAACATTCGCGTGTCGGTCTCGCACACCACCCGCGCCATGCGCCCGGGCGAAAACGACGGAGTCAATTACCACTTCGTCAGCCACGCACAGTTCGGCGCCATGCTCGAGCGCAACGAATTTCTCGAACATGCCCAGGTCTTCGACAACCTCTACGGCACCTCGCAAACCTGGGTCGAGCAGACCCTGGCCGAAGGCTTCGACCTGATCCTGGAAATCGACTGGCAGGGCGCGCAGCAGGTGCGCAAGCTGATGCCCCAGGCGCGTTCGATCTTCATCCTGCCGCCGACCCAGGAAGCGCTGCGCCATCGCCTGACCAACCGTGGCCAGGACAGCAGCGAGATCATCGAGCGGCGCATGCGCGAGGCCGTCAATGAAATGAGCCACTATGTCGAGTACGACTACTTGGTGATCAACGATGACTTCGCCCACGCCCTGAGCGACCTGAAGGCGATCTTCCGGGCCAATCAACTGGCGCAGGCCACCCAACAGCAGCGCCATGCCGGCCTGCTCGGCGAGCTGTTGGCCTGAGCAGCGCGAAAACAGTGCTTCCCTTAATGCTGGTGATTTTTTAGACTATCCAGTCCGCTCGCCCATCCGGGCCCAGCTTCATATCGCATTTGCTACGAGGAACACCATGGCCCGCGTTACCGTTGAAGATTGCCTGGACAACGTCGATAACCGCTTCGAGCTGGTCATGCTCGCCACCAAGCGTTCGCGCCAACTGGCCACCGGCGGCAAAGAGCCGAAGGTAGCCTGGGAAAACGACAAGCCGACCGTGGTTGCCCTGCGCGAAATCGCTGCCGGCCTGGTTGACTATGACGTCATCGCTCAGGACGACATCGTCGAAGAAGAACCGCTGTTTGCCGCATTCGAGGAAGAGGCTAACGAGCCTCTGTAAGCCTATGCCGGGTCGACGTCGTCAGGCGCAGGGTCATCCAGCGCGGCAGGGGGTAGCCCGATGCCGAGCATAGACGCCCTCGCCGATCGACTTTCCGGCTACCTCGGCAGCGACCAGGTCAACCTGGTCCGCCGCGCTTACTTCTACGCCGAACAAGCCCACGACGGCCAACGCCGTCGCAGCGGCGAAGCCTACGTCACCCACCCGCTTGCGGTGGCGTGCATTCTGGCTGACATGCACATGGACCATCAGAGCCTGATGGCCGCCATGCTGCATGACGTGATCGAAGACACCGGTATCGCCAAGGAAGCCCTGCATGCGCAGTTTGGCGAGTCCGTGGCCGAGCTGGTCGATGGTGTCAGCAAGCTGACCCAGATGAACTTCGAGACCAAGGCCGAGGCCCAGGCCGAAAACTTCCAGAAGATGGCCATGGCCATGGCCCGCGACATTCGCGTGATCCTGGTCAAGCTGGCCGACCGCCTGCACAACATGCGCACCCTGGAAGTGCTGTCCGGCGAGAAGCGCCGGCGCATTGCCAAGGAAACCCTGGAAATCTACGCACCCATCGCCAACCGTCTGGGCATGCACAGCATGCGCGTGGAGTTCGAGGACCTGGGCTTCAAGGCCATGCACCCGATGCGTGCCGAGCGCATCCGCGCCGCAGTGCGCCGGGCGCGTGGCAACCGCAAGGAGCTGGTCAACAAGATCGAAGAATCCCTGGTGCACTGCCTGGCCCGCGACGGCCTGGAAGGCGAAGTGCTAGGGCGCGAAAAGCACCTGTACGGCATCTACCAGAAGATGCGCGGCAAGCGCCGGGCGTTCAACGAGATCATGGACGTCTACGCGTTTCGCATCATCGTCGACAAGGTCGACACCTGCTACCGCGTGCTCGGCGCCGTGCACAACCTGTACAAGCCGCTGCCGGGGCGCTTCAAGGATTACATCGCGATCCCCAAGGCCAACGGCTACCAGTCGCTGCACACCACCCTGTTCGGCATGCACGGCGTGCCCATCGAGATCCAGATTCGCACCCGCGAGATGGAGGAGATGGCCAACAATGGCATCGCCGCGCACTGGCTGTACAAATCCAACGACGAAGACCAGCCCAAAGGCACCCACGCACGCGCACGCCAGTGGGTCAAAGGTGTGCTGGAAATGCAGCAACGTGCCGGCAACTCGCTGGAATTTATCGAGAGCGTGAAGATCGACCTGTTCCCGGACGAGGTCTACGTGTTCACCCCCAAGGGCCGCATCATGGAGCTGCCCAAGGGCTCCACGGCGGTCGACTTCGCCTATGCCGTACACACCGATGTCGGCAACACCTGCATCGCCTGCCGCATCAACCGCCGCCTGGCGCCGCTGTCGCAAGCGCTGGAAAGCGGCTCGACCGTGGAAATCGTCAGCGCCCCCGGCGCACGGCCAAACCCGGCCTGGCTGAATTTCGTGGTCACCGGCAAGGCACGCACGCACATCCGCCATGCCCTCAAGCTGCAGCGCCGCTCCGAGTCGATCAGCCTCGGCGAGCGCCTGCTGAACAAGGTGCTCACCGGCTTCGAGACACATATCGACAAGCTGTCACCTGAGCGTATCCAGGCCGTGCTCGCCGAGTACCGCCTGGAGGTGATCGAAGACCTGCTCGAAGACATTGGCCTGGGCAACCGCATGGCCTACGTGGTCGCGCGACGCCTGCTCAGCGAGGGCAACGACAGCCTGCCGAACGCCGAAGGACCGCTGGCGATCCGCGGTACCGAAGGTTTGGTGCTCAGCTACGCAAAATGCTGCACGCCGATACCAGGCGACCCGATTGTCGGCCACCTGTCGGCGGGCAAGGGCATGGTGGTGCACCTGGACAGCTGCCGGAATATCGGCGAAATCCGCCACAATCCGGAGAAGTGCATCCAGCTGTCCTGGGCCAAGGATGTGGTCGGCGAATTCAACGTCGAACTGCGCATCGAGCTGGAACACCAGCGCGGCCTGATCGCCCTGCTCGCCGGCAGCGTCAACGCCGCCGACGGCAATATCGAGAAGATCAGCATGGACGAGCGCGACGGCCGCATCAGCATCGTACAACTGGTGGTCAGCGTGCATGACCGCATCCACCTGGCCCGCGTGATCAAGAAGCTGCGTGCCCTCTCCGGGGTTATCCGCATCACTCGCGCCCGGGCCTGAATCCTTTCCCGGCAGGCATGCCCTGCCACCTTCTCGCAACCCTCTCAAGGAGCCCAGCATGAGCAAGAGCGTTATCAACAGCGACAAAGCACCGGCCGCCATCGGCACCTACTCCCAGGCGATCAAGGCCGGCAACACCGTCTATATGTCCGGGCAGATTCCGCTGGACCCGGCCACCATGGAGCTGGTCGAAGGCTTCGAGGCCCAGACCGTGCAGGTCTTCGAGAACCTCAAGGCAGTGATGGAAGCCGCTGGCGGTTCGTTCAAGGACGTGGTCAAGCTCAACATCTTCCTCACCGACCTGTCGCACTTCGCCACCGTCAACGAAGTCATGGGCCGCTACTTCCAGCAGCCCTACCCGGCGCGCGCCGCCATCGGCGTGGCCGCCCTGCCCAAGGGCGCCCAGGTCGAAATGGACGCCATTCTGGTTCTGGAATAACCGACAGGCTCACCGGCCAGGGACACCGCGCATGCGTAACCTGTTACTGATACTGGGCTGCGCAGGCCTGCTGGCCGGCTGCAGCACCCCGCCACCGCGCGACGCCAGCGGCGCCTGGATCAACCAGGCCGCCATTGATGCCGCCATGGCGGGTACGCCGCTGCGCGAGGCCCTGCTGGCCTATGGGCCGAACCTGGAATGGCAGCTCGACCCGGCCAATGGCAGCGCGCGCCTGAGCAACGGCCTCGAAGTGGCTGAGGGGCGTTTGCGCACCTTGCCGGACGGCCAGTTGCGGGTGATCTTCGCCAGCGATGACCAGGACCAACTCAGTCTCGAACAGGACAGCCTGGTGCAGGCGCCCAGTGCCAGTTGGCCGGCCCAGCGCTTCGCCCGCTCGACGCTGGAGCTGCCACCCGGCGCGCCGACCGGCAGCCGCTTCGAGCACAGCCTGTACCAGGCCTACCTGAGCGGAACCTGGCGCATCGAGCAGGGCCTCGGCCAGGGCGGACTGGTGCGCTTCGACCCCGATGGCCGGCTCGAAGGGCTGCCCGGCGCCGAGCGTTATGCGCTGTGCCTGGCCGGCGACTGCGCGGCCATGACCGGCGAGCAGGACAGCATCTGGCTGCAGCTTGGCGAACAAGGGCAGGTATGGATATTCGAGCGCGAGCAGGATCAGCTACGCCTGTTCGACGCCAACAACGCAGCGCGCCCTGACGAAGTCCCGGACTACCGCAAGGGCGAGTTACGCTGGCACCTGCAGCGCGACTAGCCAGGCAACTGCGCAAGAATCGCCGCATAACCTTCACGAAAGCTCGGGTACTGCGGCGTCCAGCCCAGGGCACGAGCGCGGGCATTGCTGCAGCGCTTGCTGCCGGCACGGCGGACCTGGGCCTCATCGCTCCAGTGACTGACGCCCAGCTGTTCACGCAGCCAGGCGACCACGTCGTGCAGCGGCGCTGGGGCATCGTCCACGCCCAGGTAGCAATCCTCAATGGCAACACCGCGCTGGTCGGCCGCCAGCAGATAGGCCAACAGACCCGCCGCGTCATCGACGTGGATGCGATTGCCATACAGCGGCGGCTCGCTGGCCACTCGATAGCCCTGGCGCACCTGATTGAGCAGCCACTGCCGACCCGGCCCGTACAACCCGGTCAAGCGCACCACGCTAGCTGGTAGGCCGCTGTGCAGCGCCAGTTGCTCGGCCTCACGCATGATCACCGCCGAGAAGCTTTGCGCCTCGACCGGCGATTGCTCATCGACCCACTCGCCCCCCTGCTGGCCATAGACCCCGCTGCTCGACACGAACAGCACGCGGCGCGGTTGCTGGCCGCGCTCGGCCAGCCAACTGAGGACATGGCGCAGGCCATCGACATAGGCCGCACGGTAACCGGCCTCATCGTGCTGGCTGGCAGCAGCGCAGTAGACCAGGTAATCCACCGTCCCGCGGGGCCAGGCCGCCGGGCATGCCGGATCATTCAAATCCGCTGGCAGCGGCTGAATAACCGCCGGTAATGCCTGCACCGAACGGCGCAAGCCATACACCGTCCAGCCCTCGGCGGCCAGGCGTACGCCCAGGCGCGAACCCACATCACCACAGCCTGCAATCACCACCACGGGATTAACCATTCGCTACTCCATCAATTCTCAAGGAAACTCAGTTTAGCCCGGTTGGTTGATTGCATTGCAAAGGCTATGCTTGGTCGCAATTTAATGGATAAACACTATGACCCTGACCGAACTGCGCTACATCGTCACCCTCGCCCAGGAACAACACTTCGGCCGCGCAGCCGAACGCTGCCATGTCAGCCAGCCAACCCTGTCGGTGGGCGTGAAGAAGCTCGAGGACGAGCTGGGCGTGCTGATCTTCGAGCGCAGCAAAAGCGCGGTGCGCCTGACGCCGGTGGGCGAAGGCATCGTCACCCAGGCGCAGAAGGTGCTCGAGCAGGCCCAGGGCATCCGTGAACTGGCCCAGGCTGGCAAAAACCAGCTCGCCGCACCGCTGAAGATTGGTGCCATCTACACCGTCGGCCCCTACCTGTTCCCGCACCTGATCCCGCAGCTGCATCGGGTGGCCGAGCAGATGCCACTGTATATCGAAGAAAATTTCACCCACGTGCTGCGCGACAAGCTGCGCACCGGCGAGCTGGACGCGATCATCATCGCCCTGCCGTTCCAGGAAGCCGACGTGCTGACCCTGCCGCTCTACGATGAGCCGTTCTACGCGCTGCTGCCGGCCGGCCACCCCTGGGCGAAGATGGAGACCATCGACAGCAAGCTGCTCAACGACAAGAGCCTGCTGCTGCTCGGTGAAGGCCACTGCTTCCGTGACCAGGTGCTGGAAGCCTGCCCAACCCTGCGCAAGGGCGGCGAAGAACACGCCAAACACACCACCGTGGAATCCAGCTCGCTGGAGACCATCCGCCACATGGTTGCCTCCGGCCTGGGTGTGTCGATCCTGCCCTTCTCGGCAGTCGACAGCCACCACTACGCCCCCGGCGTGATCGAAGTGCGCCCGCTGAGCCCACCGGCGCCGTTCCGCACCGTGGCGATTGCCTGGCGCGCCAGCTTTCCGCGGCCCAAGGCGATCGAGATCCTCGCCGACTCGATCCGCCTGTGCTCGGTGGCCCGCCCGCATCCTGCCAAAGCCTAAGGCCCGCCGATGAGTGAGCTGGCCACGGTTTCCGTCACCGCGCTCAAGGGCGTGGGCGCCGCCCTGGCCGAGAAGCTCGCCAAGGTGGGCCTGGAAACCCTGCAGGATGTGCTGTTCCACCTGCCGCTGCGCTACCAGGACCGCACCCGCATTGTGCCCATCGGTGAACTGCGCCCCGGCCAGGATGCGGTGGTCGAAGGCACGGTGGCCGGCGCCGATGTGGTCATGGGCAAACGCCGCAGCCTGCTGGTGCGCCTGCAGGATGGCAGCGGCACCCTGAGCCTGCGCTTCTACCACTTCAGCAATGCGCAGAAGGAAGGCCTCAAGCGCGGCACCCAGGTGCGCTGCTACGGCGAAGTGCGCCCAGGCTCCTCCGGGTTGGAGATTTACCACCCCGAGTACCGTGCGCTGTCGGGCAGCGAGTCGATTGCCGTGGAGCAGACCCTCACGCCGATCTACCCGACCACCGAAGGCCTCACCCAGCAGCGCCTGCGCAGCCTCAGCGAGCAAGCCCTGGCCCGTCTCGGCCCGCACAGCCTGCCAGACTGGCTACCGGCCGAGCTGGCCCGCGAGCACGGCCTCAGCCCGCTGGACCAGGCCCTGCGCTACCTGCACCGCCCACCACCGGACGCCGACCTGGACGAACTCGCCGAAGGCCGCCACTGGGCGCAGCACCGCCTGGCATTCGAGGAATTGCTCACCCATCAGCTCTCGCTGCAGCGCCTGCGCGAGAGCGTGCGCGCCTTGCAGGCGCCGGCGCTGCCCGTGGCCAAGCGCTTACCTGAGCAGTTTATTGCCGGCCTGGGCTTTCAGCCCACGGGCGCGCAACGTCGCGTGGGCGCCGAGATTGCCTACGACCTCAGCCAGGACGAACCGATGTTGCGCCTGGTGCAGGGCGATGTCGGTGCCGGCAAGACCGTGGTCGCCGCCTTCGCCGCATTGCAGGCGCTGGAGGCCGGTTATCAGGTGGCGCTGATGGCACCGACGGAAATTCTCGCCGAGCAGCACTTCCTCAACTTCACCCGCTGGTTGCAGCCGCTGGGCGTGGAGACCGCCTGGCTGGCCGGCAAGCTCAAGGGCAAGGCCCGCGCCAGCGCCCTGGAGCAGATCGCCAGCGGCGTGCCCATGGTGGTCGGCACCCACGCGCTGTTTCAGGACGAAGTGACGTTCAAGCGCCTGGCCCTGGTGATCATCGACGAGCAGCACCGCTTCGGCGTGCAGCAGCGCCTGGCCCTGCGCCAGAAAGGTGTGGGCGGGCGCATGTGCCCGCACCAGCTGATCATGACCGCCACACCGATACCGCGCACCCTGGCCATGAGCGCCTACGCCGACCTCGACACCTCGATCCTCGACGAGCTGCCGCCGGGGCGCACCCCGGTCAACACCCTGGTGATCGCCGACAGCCGCCGCCTGGAAGTGGTCGAACGGGTGCGCTCGGCGTGCAACGAAGGCCGCCAGGCCTACTGGGTCTGTACGCTGATCGAAGAATCCGAAGAGCTGACCTGCCAGGCCGCCGAGACCACCTACGAAGACCTGGTCGCGGCCCTCGGCGGGCTGCATGTCGGCTTGATCCACGGGCGCATGAAGCCGGCGGAAAAAGCCGCGGTGATGGACCGCTTCAAGCAGGGCCAGTTGCAGCTGCTGGTGGCCACCACGGTGATCGAAGTCGGCGTCGACGTACCGAATGCCAGCCTGATGATCATCGAAAACCCCGAGCGCCTGGGCCTGGCGCAGCTGCACCAGTTGCGCGGCCGCGTCGGCCGGGGCAGCGCCGCCAGCCATTGCGTGCTGCTCTATCACCCGCCGCTGTCACAACTGGGCCGTGAACGTCTGGGTATCATGCGTGAGACCTGCGATGGTTTCGTGATCGCCGAAAAGGATCTGGAGCTGCGCGGCCCGGGTGAAATGCTCGGCACCCGGCAAACCGGCCTGCTGCAATTCAAGGTTGCCGACCTGATGCGTGACGCCGACCTGCTGCCGGCGGTGCGTGACGCCGCACAAACGCTGCTGGCCGACTGGCCGCAACACGTCAGCCCATTGCTTGACCGCTGGCTGCGACATGGTCAGCAATATGGCCAAGTCTGAAGCCGAGCCGGCCAGGGGCGTTTATACTGCTGGCCAGTGCAGACGTATTATCCGGGGTGTTGCAACCCTTACGACCCGCCTTTCTTTCAGCTGGACACCGTTATGACCGACCTAGCCCTTGCGCCCGACGCCACGCCGCAGCCGCCTGCGGTGATCCTGCAACTGCTTGAGAAACTGGGCCTGGGTTATCAGGTGCGTTGCGCGACGGCAGAGCTGCCTGCCGCACAGCGCCTGCAGGCCGTGCTGGTCGATGATGCGGTCGGCGCCCTGCTGGTACTGTTCCCGCAGAGCCAATTGCTCGACCTCAACCGCCTGGCCGAGCTGACCGGGCGCCAGTTGACGGCCGTCAAACCGGAACGCCTTGAGCGCATGCTCAGCAAGCACCAGTTGCGTGTTCTGCCGGGCCTGCCACCGCTGACCAGCTCGCCGTGCCTGTACGACGAGCGCCTGCTGCAGGTGCCCAGCCTGTTCGTCGAATCCGGGCAGCCTGGCGTGCTGCTCGAACTGAGCACCGAAGCCTTCAAAAACCTGCTGAGCAAGGCCAGTGCCGCGCGCTTCGGTGAGCCAGTAAGCGCCATCCGTTTGAACCTCGACCGCCCCGGTGACGACCGCGCCGAAATTACCCAGGCGGTCCAGGCGTTCACCGCCCGACGGATCCAGCAGCGCCTGGAAGAAACCATTGAAATTCCGCCGCTGCCGGCCACTGCGCAGAAGATCATCAAACTGCGCGTCGACCCGGACGCCACCGTCGACGACATCACCGGCGTGGTCGAGACCGACCCGGCCCTCGCCGCCCAGGTAGTCAGTTGGGCCGCCTCGCCGTTCTACGCCGCGCCCGGCAGAATCCGCTCGGTGGAGGACGCCATCGTCCGCGTGCTGGGCTTCGACCTGGTGATCAACCTGGCCCTCGGCCTGGCCCTGGGCAAGACCCTCAGCCTGCCGCGCGACAATCCCCAGCAGGCCACGCCCTACTGGCAGCAGTCGATCTACACCGCCGCCGTGATCGAGGGTCTGACCCGCGCGATTCCACGGGCACAGCGTCCGGAAGCAGGGCTGACCTACCTGGCCGGCCTGCTGCACAACTTCGGCTACCTGGTGCTGGCGCATGTCTTTCCGCCGCATTTCTCGCTGATCTGCCGGCATCTGGAGGTCAACCCGCACCTCTCACACAGCTATGTCGAGCAGCACTTGCTGGGGATTACCCGCGAGCAGATCGGCGCCTGGCTGATGCGCCACTGGGACATGCCCGAAGAGCTGGCCAGCGCCCTGCGCTTCCAACAGGACCCGCGCCATAGCGGCGACCTGGCGGTTTACCCGAATCTGGTGTGCCTGGCAGTCAGCCTGTTGCGCAATCGGGGTATTGGCGCAGGGCCGCAGCGCGAGATTCCCCAGTCGTTGTTCGATGCCCTGTCCTTGACCCGCGAAAAAGCCGACGAGGCCGTGAGCAAGGTACTCACCGCCGAGGCAGCATTGCGTGAACTGGCGTCGCAGTTTCAGCCCGGCTAATTAGCTGCCCGGATCGCCTGTCGCCGCTCGGCGAACAGGCTCGGCAGCACCTCGGCGCTGCGCGTCAGCAGGCGCGCCACCACGGCTGACTCGTAGAGCGCGGCATAGGCCGCCAGGTCAGCGCTGGGCATCTGCCGGTAGGCAAATAGCATGAAGGACTCCACCGCAGTCGCACTCGACTGGCGCAGCACCTTGGCCTGCTCGGCGGTCTGTTTGCTCAACGCCTGTTCATCGAGGTTTTCGCCGCGCGCCTTGAGTGCCAGCAGCGCCTGAGTCTTGCCCACCTCGTAGCGCAATAGCGCGGCCAGCGCCGTGGTGTGGGCCGCCGCATCCAGACGCCGCACCAGGTCGAGGCGCGCCTGCAACGGTGCCTGCTCAAGTAGCTGGGCGCGGTACTGCGCCAGTGCTTCGCCGCCGCCCTCACCCACCGCCCGCTCGGCTGCCGTGAAACGCTGGGCCAGGTCGCTGTCCAGCAACTGCCGAGCCTGCTGCAACTCCGTTGCTGAAAACTCGCCGCTCAGTTGCCTGGCCAGGTCGGCACAGAGCGCGTCGGCAGTGAATGCCTGCCCCAGTGGCCGTTGCTGTGCCTCCGTCAGGCCTCGCGCCACCAGTGGTTCGGCCTGTTCGCAGAGCAGGCTGATACCCGCCAGCTCGAACACCGGGGCGAAAGTATCCGCTGCTACAGGCGCAGCGCGCGACAGCTCGACAACGAATAACAGGGACAAAGGCAGCAAGAGTGCACGCATGACAGGCCTTCCTTATGACTGCCACCAGCATAGGGGCTGGCAGTCAGCCCCAGCAACCCGCAGCGGCTCAGGCTGCTTTTTGCGGGCTCGGTTTCTTCTTCGGGCTCAGGTACTTGGTCAGGCCCTGGAACCACAGCACCAACGCCGGGTTGCCCTGGATCTGGATGTCCTTGTTCTGAATGCCCTGCATGAATGCGAGCTGCTTGTTCTTCGCGGTCAGGGTGGCAAAGCCGTAGGCAGCGTCCTTGAAGCCCAAAGCGAACGCTGGTTCGTCGGCCAGGCCACGACGGCTGCTGATACGCAGGTCCTTGACGATAAAGTGCCGGGCAATACGGCCATCGAGGGTGTGCAGCTGGAACACCAGGTCGCGCCCCTCAAGCTGTTTCTGGAATGCCGGGTTGTCCCGACTGGCCTTGGCCATCAGGCGGCCCAGCATCCACAGGAGAAAACGAAATTTCATGCGCGCGGCCTCGGCGGGATAAAGGAGAAAGCGAGGCATTGTAGCGACTTGCTGCAGTGACTGAAGCGTCACGAACGAGCCGCTTGCGGTAAAGCACCCGGGGCCTGGCAGCCCCGGGCCGTGCGGCTCAGTTAACCGCGTCCTTCAGGGACTTGCCCGGTTTGAAGGCGACGGTATTGCTGGCCTTGATCTTCACCGGTTCCCCGGTTTGCGGGTTTTTGCCGGTGCGTGCACCCCGGTGACGTTGCAGGAAGGTGCCGAAACCGACCAACGTGACACTGTCCTTGCGGTTCAGTGCATGGGTGATTTCTTCCAGCACGGCGTTGAGTACGCGGTTAGCTTGATCCTTGGTCAGATCAGCCTTTTCGGCGATAGCGGCGGCGAGTTCCGGTTTACGCATAAATGCCTCTTAGACGGTTTTTTGTTGTTGTGTCCGTGCTGCTCTTCAGAACAGCGCCCAAGGCGCCGCAACAGCTCTGCGCTGCGGCAGACTGAGGGAGAATGGCACGCCATTGGGGGAGGCGCCAGTAGGTGCCCCTGCTTTAGCGCAGCAAGATTGTGGCGTATCCGACAGAACGCCTGACGTTTATGCCAGCAGCGCCGGCAGCAGCTTGTTCAGGGCCAGTTTTTCCTGCACCGCGGCCCCGGTCAGGGCATAGCCCAGCAGGCTGCCATCGGCGGCCAGACAGCGCGCGCGGATGTCCGCAGCAGCGCCTTCGACATGCCACTGGCCCTGCATGCCCTGGGGCGGTGGCGAGACCACCAGCGGGCAGACCGGGGTCTTTACGGTGATCGGCATGGCGCCATAGCTGACCGTCGTCGCGTTGCCCGCCAACGTCTGCGCCAGGGCTCGCGCGCAGGCCATCAGCGGCATCACGTAGAGCAGGTTGAGGCCATCGACCTCGGCGCAGTCACCCAGGGCGTGGATATTGGCGTGGCTGGTACGCAGCAGGCGATCGACCACCACCCCGCGGTTCACCGCCAAGCCGGCAGCTGCGGCCATGTCGGTACGCGGACGCAAGCCCACGGCCGAGAGCACCAGGTCGCAGGCAATCACCTGGCCATCGGACAAATGCGCCTGCAAGCCGTCACCGTCACGCTCCAGGCGCAGCAGCACCGGCCCGAGGTGGAAACGCGCGCCGAGCCCTTCGAGGCCCGCTTGCACCGCCGCGGCTGCGGCAGGTGGCAAGAGCGCCGGCATCACCTGCTCGCACGGGGCGACCAGCTCGACCTGATAACCACCCAGCAGCAGGTCATTGGCGTACTCGCAGCCGATCAGGCCGACGCCGAGGATCAGCACGCGCTGCTTGCCCGCGGCGGCCTGGCGAAAGCGTGCGTAGTCTTCCAGGTCATTGACCGGGTAGAGCGCATCCTGGGCGTCGCCCTCGACAGGGGGACGAATGACTTCAGCGCCCCAGGCCAGCACCAGATCGCGGTACGGCTGGGCCTCCTCGCCGATCCAGATCTGCCGGTGGCCGGGGTCGATGCCGGTGATGCGCGTGTGGGTGCGCACTTCGGCATTCAGTTGCTCGGCCATGGCGCCGGGCTCGGCCATGCTCAGGCTGTCGGCATCCTTGCCCTTGGCGAAGCCGGTGGAGAGCATCGGTTTGGAATAGGAGCGCCCGTCATCGGCACTGATCAGCAGCAGCGGCGTGTCGCTGTCGAGCTTGCGGAACTCGCGCGCCAGGTTATAGCCCGCCAGGCCCGTTCCCACGATCACCACCGGTGCACTCATCAGACTGTTCTCCTAACCCACGCCAAGACGACCGCCACGGCGAAGGCCGCGCGACAAAGGCGCTGATAATAAAGCAATGATCAAACCGCTGCGCGCAGGGCAGACGGGACACACGCAGGGACGCGCGTGGAACCCACTGCACCCGGGCGGATGCAGTGGGGCATGGGTCAGACGATTTCGATCATCTCGAAATCCATCTTGCCGACGCCGCAGTCGGGGCACAGCCAGTCGGCCGGTACATCTTCCCAGCGAGTACCGGGGGCGATGCCGTCGTCCGGCCAGCCGTCACGCTCGTCGTAGATCAGCCCACAGACCACACATTGCCACTTTTTCATAACCACCTCAGGCATCTCTCACGGATGTTGCGCGGGCACGCTACCGCAATTGGGCGTGCCCGCCAAGCGGACACGCCGTCCGGTGCAGCGCGCCCTCGCCCGCGCGGGACGCCTGGTGTCAGGACGCGCCCACCAGCGGGTCGCTGATGTCCATGCCGTACATCGCCAGCATGGTCAGGCTGCCTGCCGCCAGGAGGTAGTACAGAGTCGGCAGCATGGTTTTGCGCAGGGTGATGCCTTCGCGACCGAGCAGGCCCACCGTGGCCGAGGCCGCCACCACGTTGTGGATGGCGATCATGTTGCCTGCTGCCGCACCTACCGACTGCGCGGCCACCATCATCGCGCCGGAAACCCCGAGCAGCTCGGCAGCGTTGAACTGGAACTGCGAGAGCATCAGGTTAGACACGGTGTTGGAACCGGCGATAAAGGCCCCCAGGGCCCCGACAGCCGGCGCGAAGAACGGGTAGATACCGCCCACGCTATCAGCCACCAGTTGGGCCATGGCCACCGGCATGGACATCAGGTCCGAACCGTTGACCCCCGAGTTGATCAGGATGCGCACCATCGGGATGGTGAAGATCAGCACGAAACCGGCACCGAGCAGGGTCTTGCTCGACTCGCTGATCGCCGCGGTCAACTCACGCATACGCATGCGGTGCAGAAAGAAAGTGATCAGCACGACAATGCAGAGAATACCGCCCGGCAGGTACAGCGGCTCGATGGTGCCCGAGACGCCGGTTTCACCGAGGATGTCCTTCCAGCCGAAGCTCAGCGACATCATCGCGGCCTTGAGCTGCGGGAATACCCGCGAGGCCACCAGGAAAACCGCCAGCAGCAGATACGGCGCCCAGGCCATTGGTACGGAGATTGGCGTCTTGCCGGCCACTTCCTCGATCTTCATCTCGATCTTGCCCATCCAATCGGACGGCCACTCATGAGCCGGGGCGAAATCCCAGGTGTCCTTGGGCAGCAGGAAGCCTGCCTTGGCGGCCGGTACCACAATGGCCAGGCCCACCAGCGCGCCGATAATCGACGGGAACTCAGGGCCGAGGAACACACCGGCCGCCATGTACGGCACCGAGAAGCAGATGGCAGTGAAGATGGCGAACGGCGCAACGGCCAGGCCTTCCTTCCACGACTGATTCTTGCCGAAGAAGCGGGTCATGATCATCACCATGATCAGCGGCATAAAGATGCCGATCAGGCCGTGGGTAATCGCCACGCGCGAGTAGATCAGGTGGAACAGCACCTCCCAATTGCTGCCCACGGCGAGCAGTTGCTCACTGATGCCGGTCTTGTCCAGGCCGGACCCCACGCCGACCAGGATAGGCGTGCCCACCGCACCGAACGACACCGGCGTGGACTGCACCATCATGCCCAGTACCACCGCGGCCAACGCCGGGAACCCCAGCGCTACCAGCAACGGCGCGGCCACAGCGGCGGGCGTGCCGAAGCCTGATGCGCCTTCGATAAAGCAGCCGAACAGCCAGGCCACGATCAGCGCCTGCACCCGGCGGTCCGGAGTGATATTGGCGAAGCCGCGACGAATCGCGCTGATGCCACCGGAGTGCTTGAGGGTGTTGAGCAGCAGGATCGCCCCGAAGATGATCCACAGGATTGCCGCGGTGAGGATCAGACCTTGCAAACTGGATGCGATGACCCGGTTGAAGGACATGTCCCAGGCGGTCAAGCCGATCACGGCGGTGAGCAGAAAGACCACCGGCATGGCGTATTTGGCTGGCCAGCGGAAGCCGATCAGTAGCACGCCTGCCAGCACCAGTGGCACAAAGGCCAGGATGGACAGCATTGTTTGACTCATGGGTTGGTTCCTTTTTCTTTTTGTGAACCACAGTTTCCCGGGTTATCCCGGCGCCACGCATCTGGAACGCAGGTTCTCTGCGCCCCGTGAGCCGTGCCGGCGAGGGTTACCCACCGTCACACTCATGCTCGAAAGCCCCGACGGCCAGAAGCCGTCGGGGCTGATGTTGCTGTACGTCCACCAGGCGGGAGGCTGTCGCGGCTAAAGCCCACGGTGACAACTGTTTCCCGTGGGAGGGGCTTTAGCCGCGACGCTTTCGGCGCTTTCAATGACTATCGCGAATAAAGGCTGGGCGCCCCCTTCGCTCCTACAAGGATTCGCCACCGGCTCAGCTATTGCTTTCCTGCTCAGCCCTCCTGCTTAAAGCGCAGACGCCAGGCGTGCAGCAGCGGTTCGGTGTAGCCGGACGGTTGCTCGCGGCCCTTGAACACCAGGTCGCTGGCGGCCTGGAATGCGGCCGAGCCTGCAAAATTCGCAACCATCGGGCGATACAGCGGGTCACCGGCGTTCTGCTGGTCGACCACCTTGGCCATGCGCTCCAGGGTTTCGCGCACCTGCTCCTCGCTGACCACACTGTGGTGCAGCCAGTTGGCGATGTGCTGGCTGGAAATACGCAGGGTCGCGCGGTCTTCCATCAGGCCGACGTTGTGGATATCCGGCACCTTCGAGCAACCGACGCCCTGCTCCACCCAGCGCACCACGTACCCGAGGATGCCCTGGCAGTTGTTGTCCAGCTCCTGCTGGATATCCACGGCGGCCCAGGTCGGCTCGGCGGCGACCGGCACGCTGAGCAGGTCATTGAGCAGGCTGTCGCGCTGGGCATCGAGGTCGATCAGTTCCAGCTCCTGCTGCACGGCCTGCACATCGACCTGGTGGTAGTGCAGCGCGTGCAACACGGCGGCGGTCGGCGACGGCACCCAGGCGGTGTTGGCACCGGCCTTGGGGTGACCGATCTTCTGCACCAGCATGTCGGCCATCAGGTCGGGCATGGCCCACATGCCCTTGCCGATCTGAGCACGACCACGCAGGCCGCAATTGAGGCCGACCAGCACGTTGTTGCGCTCGTAGGCCTGAATCCACTTAGTGGTTTTCATGTCGCCCTTGCGCAGCATCGCGCCAGCTTCCATGGCCGTGTGCATTTCGTCGCCGGTGCGGTCGAGGAAACCGGTGTTGATAAACGCCACCCGTGCAGACGCCGCGCCGATACAGGCTTTGAGGTTGACGCTGGTGCGCCGCTCCTCGTCCATGATGCCCATTTTCAGGGTGTGGCGTGGCAACTTGAGCAGGTCCTCGACGCGGCCGAACAGCTGGTCGGCGAAGGCCACTTCGGCCGGGCCGTGCATCTTTGGCTTGACGATGTAGACGCTGCCGGTGCGCGAGTTGCCCTGGCGCTTGAGGTCGTGCAGGGCGATCAGGCTGGTCATTACGCCATCGAGGATACCTTCAGGGATTTCGTGGCCTTCGCCATCGAGGATCGCCGGGTTGCTCATCAAGTGGCCGACGTTGCGCACGAACAACAGCGAGCGACCATGCAGGCTGAGGCTGGAGCCGTCGGCGGCGGTGTACAGGCGGTCAGGGTTGAGGCGACGGGTGATGCGCTTGCCGCCCTTGTCCAGTTCCTCGGTCAGGTCGCCCTTCATCAGGCCCAACCAGTTGCGGTAGATCACCACCTTGTCGTCGGCATCCACCGCCGCCACCGAGTCTTCACAGTCGAGGATGGTCGACAGCGCGGCTTCGATCAGCAGATCCTTGACCCCGGCCGTATCGGTCTGGCCGATCAGGCTGCTCGGGTCGATCTGGATCTCTACGTGCAGGCCATTGTTCTTCAGCAGGATCGCACTCGGCTGGGCGCTGTCGCCCTGGAACCCGATGAATTTTTCCGGCTGCTTGAGGCCGCTGTGCGCCCCGCCTGCCAGCACCACCTGCAACTGACCATCGACGATCTGATAGCTGCGCGCATCGGCGTGGCTGCCACTGGCCAGCGGCGCCGCCTGGTCGAGGAAGGCACGGGCGAAGGCGATAACCTTGGCGCCGCGCACCTGGTTGTAGCCGGGGCCTTTGCTGGCGCCATCGGCTTCGCTGATCGCATCGGTGCCGTAGAGCGCGTCGTACAGCGAACCCCAGCGGGCGTTGGCGGCGTTCAGCGCGTAGCGCGCGTTCATCACCGGCACCACCAGTTGCGGGCCGGCCTGGCTGGTGATTTCGCTGTCGACATTCGCCGTGCTGGCGCGCACCTGGGCCGGCTGCGGCTGCAGATAGCCGATGGACTCAAGGAAGCTGCGGTAAGCCGGCATGTCGCGTACCGGGCCGGGGTTGGCGCGGTGCCAGCCATCCAGTTCGGCCTGCAGGCGATCGCGTTCGGCCAGCAGCGCGCGGTTCTCGGGCGCCAGGTCATGCACCAGGGCGTCGAAGCCGGCCCAGAAAGCCTCGCGGTCCAGGCCGGTGCCAGGCAGCACTTCTTCGTCGACGAAACGTTGCAGGTTGGCGGCCACTTGCAGGCGCTGGCAGTTTACGCGGTCGGTCATCATGGTTCTCCTGTTGGACTGCCCGCGCTGCGAAGGCTGGGGCTAAATTCGTGAGTAGGAGCCGGCAAGCCGGCCTCTACGCGTTTAACGCTGTTTCTGAGCGAGCCATGGCATCAATGTAGGAGCGAATTTATTCGCGAAATTCGCGACACCATCGCGAATAAAGGCTAGGCGCCCCCTTCGCTCCTACAAAAGCGCACATGGGCGTAACCGTCGCTAGGGTTAAAGCGCCGCAGCGCCGGCCTTGGCCACCTGGGCGTCCTGGTCGGCCTTCACGCCCGACACGCCCACCGCCCCGACCACCTGGCCATCGACCAGCACCGGCACACCGCCTTCCAACGAGGTCACCAGCGGCGCGGAGAGAAACGCACTGCGCCCGCCGTTGACCATGTCTTCGTAACCTTTGCTATCACGGCGGCCGAGGGCCGAGGTGCGCGCCTTTTCGGTGGCGATGTAGGCGCCAATGGGGGCGCAACCGTCGAGACGCTCCAGGGCCAGCGGGTGGCCACCGTCATCGACCACGGCGATGCTCACGGCCCAGTTGTTGGCCTGGGCCTCGGCGCGCGCGGCGGCGAGGATGCGGGTCACTTCGGTCTGGCTGAGTACGGCTTTGCTGAGCATGTTCTGTCCTCTGATAAGTAAGGGGGTTCAAGCCATCGCGTCTTCGACCAGCTCGATCCAGTGGCGCACCGGGGTGCGCCCCGCGCCGTCGAGGTGGGTCTGGCAGCCGATATTGGCGGTGGCGATGACCTGGGGTTTGCCGCTCTCCAGCGCGGTAAGTTTGTTGTCACGCAGCTGCCGTGACAGCACCGGCTGGGTCAGCGAATAGGTACCGGCCGAACCACAGCACAGGTGACTGTCGGGCACGGCGGTGAGGCTGAAGCCCAGGCGGGTGAGCACGTCTTCGACGGCGCCACCGAGCTTCTGCGCGTGTTGCAGGGTGCAGGGGCAATGGAAGGCCAGGCGCAGATCGCTGGCCACGCCCAGGGCTTCCAGGGGTTCGCCGCGCAGCACTTCGACCAGGTCCTTGGCCCGGGCGCTGACCTGGGCGGCCTTGGCCGCGTAGGCCGGATCATCCTTAAGCAGGTGACCGTATTCCTTGACGAAGGCACCGCAGCCACTGGCGGTCTGCACGATGGCCTCGGCACCGGCTTCGAGCGCCGGCCACCAGGCATCGATGTTGCGCCGCGCGCGTTCCAGGCCCTGCTCCTGCGCATTCAGGTGATAGTCCACGGCGCCGCAGCAACCGGCCTCGCGGATCGGCGTGACGCTGATCCCCAGGCGGTCGAGCACCCGCGCGGTGGCGGCATTGGTATTGGGCGACAGCCCCGGCTGCACGCAGCCTTCGAGCATCAGCACGCGGCGGGCGTGCTGCACGGCGGGGCGCGCCTTGGCTGGCTGCGCAGTGCGCGGCAACTTGGCCTTGAGCGACGCCGGCAGCAGCGGGCGGAACACCTGGCCGAGCTGGGTCAGCCCCTTGAACAGCGCCGGACGCGGCACCACGGCGCGCAGGCCTTCACGCAGCATGCGCTGCTCCAATGGCCGTGGCACGGCGGCATCGACCACTGCGCGGCCGATATCCAGCAGGTTGTGGTACTGCACGCCCGATGGACAGGTGGTTTCGCAGTTGCGGCAAGTCAGGCAGCGGTCCAGGTGCAGCTGGGTCTTGGCAGTGACCTCGTTGCCCTCCAGCACCTGCTTGATCAGGTAGATGCGCCCACGCGGGCCATCGAGTTCATCGCCCAGCAGTTGATAGGTCGGGCAGGTGGCGTTGCAAAAGCCGCAGTGCACGCACGAGCGCAGGATGCGTTCGGCTTCTTCGCCGCGCGGCAACTGCTTGGCCTGTTCGCTCAGGTTGGTTTGCATGGTTCAGATCTCTGCGTACAGGCGGCCGGGGTTGAAGATCCCTTGCGGGTCGAGTTGGGCTTTGAGCTGGCGGTGATAGCGCAACAGCGGCTCAGCCAAGGGCGCGAAGGGGCTGTCGCAGACGCCTGCGGTAAAGCAGCTGGCATGGCCCCCGACTGCCGTGACGGCCTGACGAATAGTTGCGGCGTCAGCGTCGCTTTTGAGCCAGCGCTGGGCGCCGCCCCAATCCACCAGTTGCTCGCCCGGCAGGTCGAGCACGCCGGTGTTGTTGGGCAGCGACAGGCGCCACAGCGGGCGCGGGTCAGCAAAGAACGCGAGCTGCTGCTCGTTGAGAGCGTCCCAGTAATCCTCCGCGAGCGGTTCACCGCCCAAGCGCGCCTGGGCGGCGGCCACCGAGCCTTCGCCGCCTTCGAGGCGCAGGTGCAAAGCCTGGCCATCGTGGCAGGCGGCGCTCAACGGCACGGGCTGTTGGCCCCACTCGGCGAGCTTGCGCAGCGCCGTGGCAAGGTCCATATCCAGGCGCAGGCTAAGGCGCTGGCGCGGCACCGGCAGGACCTTGAGCGAGACCTCGGTGACCACGCCCAGGCAGCCAAAGCTGCCGGCGAGCAGGCGCGACAGGTCGTAGCCGGCGACGTTCTTCATCACCTCGCCACCGAAACGCAGGTGCTTGCCGGTGCCGGTGATCAGCCGCGTACCCAGCACCAGGTCGCGCACGCCACCGGCCCAAGGCCTACGCGGGCCGGCCAGGCCGGCCGCGAGCATGCCACCAACGGTGGCGCCGTCGCTGCCCTCGCGGGCAAACCGCGGCGGCTCGCAGGTAAGCATCTGCCCGGCATCGGCCAGGGCCGTCTGCAGTTCGCTGAGCGGCGTGCCAGCGCGGGCGGTGATCACCAGCTCGGTTGGGTCGTAACTGACGATGCCACGGTGGCTGCGAGTATCGAGCACTTCACCGGCCACTTTGCGGCCGAGAAACGCCTTGCTGTTGCCACCCTGAATACGCAGCGGCGTGCCGCTATTAAGGGCGTGGTTGACCTGTTCCAGCAGCGCGGCGCTGGCGTCGACGTCGGGGCGCGAAAGCATCAGAAACGCTCCAGATCAGGGAACGGCAGCTGGCCGTGGTGTACGTGCATGGCGCCGAACTCGGCGCAGCGGTGCAGGGTCGGGATGTTCTTGCCGGGGTTGAGCAGGCCGGCGGGATCGAACGCCGCCTTCACCGCATGGAACAGGGTGATTTCGTCGCTGTTGAACTGGCTGCACATCTGGTTGATCTTCTCGCGGCCCACGCCGTGTTCGCCGGTGATGCTGCCGCCGACCTTGACGCAGAGTTCGAGGATCTTGCCGCCCACCGCCTCGGCCCTTTCCAGCTCGCCGGGCTGGTTGGCATCGAAGAGGATCAGCGGGTGCATATTGCCGTCGCCGGCATGGAACACGTTGGCCACGCGCAGACCGTACTCTTCGGACAACGCGGCGATGCCCTTGAGCACGCCCGGCAGCTCGCGCCGTGGGATGGTGCCGTCCATGCAGTAGTAGTCCGGCGAGATCCGCCCGACCGCCGGGAAGGCGTTCTTGCGTCCGGCCCAGAACTTCACCCGCTCGGCTTCGTCCCGCGCCAGGCGCACCTCGGTGGCGCCGGCCTTGGCCAGCACCTCGCGCACGCGCTCGCAGTCATCGGCCACGTCAGCTTCCACCCCGTCCAGCTCACAGAGCAGGATGGCTTCAGCCTCGACCGGGTAGCCGGCGTGGATAAAGTCCTCGGCGGCGCGAATCGCCAGGTTGTCCATCATCTCCAGACCACCGGGGATGATCCCGGCCGCGATGATGTCGCCCACGGCGCGCCCGGCCTTCTCCACCGAGTCGAAACTGGCCAGCAGCACCTTGGCCACCTGGGGCTTGGGCAGCAGCTTGACCGTGACCTCGGTGACGATGCCGAGCATGCCTTCGGAGCCGGTGAACAGCGCCAGCAGGTCGAAGCCCGGCGAGTCCAGGGCGTCGCTGCCCAGGGTCATGCGCTCGCCGCAGGCGGTGAGAATCTCCACCTTGAGCAGGTTGTGTACGGTCAGGCCGTACTTCAGGCAGTGCACGCCGCCGGCGTTCTCGGCGACGTTGCCGCCAATCGAGCAGGCGATTTGCGAGGACGGGTCCGGGGCGTAATACAGATCGAAGGGCGCCGCCGCCTGGGAAATTGCCAGGTTGCGCACGCCCGGCTGCACCCGGGCAAAGCGCCCGGCGGGGTCGATTTCGAGAATCTTGTTGAAGCGCGCCATCACCAGCAGGATGCCCTTTTCCAGCGGCAGCGCACCGCCGGACAACCCGGTACCGGCGCCACGGGCGACCACCGGCACACCGCGCTGGTGACAGATTTTCAGCAGGGTTTCGACCTGTTCGATGCGTTCGGGCAGCACCACCAGCATGGGCGCCGTGCGGTACGCCGAGAGGCCGTCGCATTCGTAAGGGGTCAGGTCTTCCTGGGTGTGCAACACGTCCAGGTCTGGCAGGCGCGTGCGCAGCTCATCCAGCAGCGCAGCTTTATCGACCGTAGGCAGTACGCCGTCGACGCGCTCATCGTAAAGAATGCTCATGGCAGGCTCTTTTTCAGGCAGCGTTATTGTTGTTGTGCAGGCCGGCAACGCTCGCCAGCCTGCTTATGGGGCCAAGGTGTAGCCCTGCGCCCGCCTGACGTCTAGCTTAAATCGCACTGGTAGTACCAGTTTCTTTCGTCAGCCTTTCATAAAATCACGGCTATACCCTGCGCAGATACTGGGATTAAGCTCGATAAGGCTGGCATACTGAGGCGCCAGCCTAAACTGGTACTACCAGTGGAGAAGCGCATGGAGATAACCCAGCCAGTCCCCCGCCGCCAGGTCAGCGATGTGGTCGCCGAACGCATCGAACGCTTGATCGTCGACGGCGTGCTCAAGGTCGGCCAACCACTGCCCTCGGAGCGCCGGCTGTGCGAAAAACTGGGGATTTCCCGCTCGGCGCTGCGCGAGGGGCTCAAGGTGCTGCGTGGTCGCGGCATCATTGAAACCGCCCAGGGGCGCGACTCACGGGTGGCCAACCTCACCGGCCCGCGCGATGCCAGCCCGCTGATGCACCTGTTCAGCTCGCAGCCGCGCACGCTCTTCGATTTGCTCGAAGTTCGCGCCCTGCTCGAAGCCGAGTCCGCCCGTCTGGCCGCCCTGCGCGGCACCGAGGCAGACTTCGTGCTGCTGACCCGGCGCTATGAAGAAATGCTCGCCGCCCACGCCCAGCCGCAAGGCTTCGAGCCGCGTGAGCACGCGCGCCTGGACCACGCCTTCCACCTGGCCATCTGCGAGGCGTCGCACAACCCGGTGTTGCTGCACACCCTGCAATCGTTGACCGACCTGATGCTCAACTCGGTGTTCGCCTCGGTGAACAACCTCTATCACCGGCCGCTGCAGAAGCGCCAGATCGACCGCCAGCACGCGCGGCTCTACCACGCGGTGATCGAGCGACTGCCCGAGCAGGCGCAACGCGCCGCGCGTGAACATATCCACAGCATCCGCGACAACCTCAAGGACATCGAGCAGGAAGAGTTGCGCCTGGTGCGCGCGACCATGCGCTTGGAAGGCTGGTCGTAGAGCCTTGGTGCGCACGGCGCACCCTACGGCCACGCGGACCCGTGCAATGCATGCAGCAGCACCTTTCGATTAGACTGCGCCGCTCGCCACCAACCCGAATACCCGCCGTGTCCGATACTGCCCTCGCTCAATCACCGCACTGGCTCAGCGCCAGCCAGTTGCAGCCGCTCCCCGCCGCGGCCATACAGGCATGGCTGTTTAACCAGGACTCCCTGACCCGTCGCCTGACCGCATTGTCCCAGAACGGCTTTAGCGTGACCCCACTGCAAGAAGGCTGGCAGCCGCTGCGCCACGACGAATGTGCCCTGCTCGGCGTGGCCGATGGCAGTGAGGGCTGGGTGCGCGAGGTGTATTTACGCGGGCATGGCCAGCCCTGGGTATTCGCCCGCAGCGTGGCCACGCGCAGCGCACTGGAAGGTGCTGGGCTGAACCTGGGCGAACTGGGCAGCCGCTCCCTCGGCGAGCTGCTGTTCAGCGACAGCGCCTTCGACCGCGGCGAGTTGCAGGCCTGCCGCTACCCGGCCGCGTGGCTACCGGCCGCGGTGCGCAGCGAACAGCTCTGGGCAAGGCGTTCGTGCTTTAGCCGCGACGCCCTCGGGGTGGTGGTGGCCGAAGTATTTCTGCCGACCTTTTGGCAAGCGGCCGGGATCGACGCCTGACCGAGGCCATCCAACCCGGGTATCGCTGCGCTCAACCCAGGCTACCTGTAGCGGCATCAGAGCCGTAGCCTGGGTTAGGCGCCTGTGTGGACGCCAGGCTCAGCCACCCAGCCTGAGGCGCCGTAACCCGGGAAAACAGCGATCCACCCTACACCGCCAAGCTCCGTATAATCCGCGCAACCCGCACGGAGACGCGCCCGATGTACACCCGCCTGTTGAAATCGCTGAATCGCTTTAATCCTCGCGCCTGGGATTTCATTCAGTTGATGCGCCTGGATAAACCCATCGGCATTTACCTGCTGCTGTGGCCGACGCTGTGGGCGCTGTGGATCGCCGCCGAAGGCGTGCCGAGCGCGAAGAACCTCTTCATCTTCGTCTTCGGGGTGATCCTGATGCGCGCCGCTGGCTGTGTGATCAATGACTACGCCGACCGCAAGGTCGACGGCCATGTCAGCCGCACCCGCGCCCGCCCCCTGGCCAGTGGGCGGATCAGCCCGCGCGAGGCGCTGGTGCTGTTCGCCGTGCTGGTGGCGGCCAGTTTCGTGCTGGTGCTGTTCACTAATGCCACGACTATCTGGCTGTCGTTCGGCGGCCTGGCCCTGGCGGCCTGCTACCCCTTTATGAAGCGCTACACCTATTACCCGCAGGTGGTATTGGGCGCGGCATTCTCCTGGGGCATGCCGATGGCCTTCACCGCCGAGACCGGCAACCTGCCGCCAGAAGCCTGGCTGCTGTATATCGCCAACCTGCTGTGGACAGTGGCCTACGACACTTATTACGCGATGACCGACCGCGAGGACGACCTGAAAATCGGGGTCAAATCCACCGCCATCCTGTTCGGCGAGGCCGACCGCCTGATCATCGCCACCCTGCAAGGGTTGGCCCTGCTCTGCCTGCTGCTGGCTGGCAGTCGCTTCGAGCTGGGTGCGGCGTTTTACCTCGGCCTGCTCGGCGCCGCCGGCTGCTTTGCCTGGCAATGGCGGATGACCCGTAACCGCAAACCCATGGCTTGCTTCAATGCCTTTTTGCACAACCACTGGGCAGGTTTGGCGATCTTTGTCGGCATCGTGCTGGACTATGCGCTGCGCGGTTAGTGTCGCGTCGACAATGAGATGTCGACTCAAGAGCATGCTGCTTGGGTGGGGTTGGGCGGCACTCTGATTTAGCCGCGGCCCTTTCCGCGCTTTCTAAGGCCAATCGTGAATAAAGGCTAGGCGCCCCCTTCGCTCCTACAAAGCCTGCCGCTGACTCTATCTGTCATATCGCTGCAATAATTCCGTTATCTAATGCGCCCCAGACCGATGAAATGAACCGAGGCAGGACACCATGGTTGGCAAGAGCATCCTGATCGTCGACGACGAAGCCCCAATCCGCGAAATGATCGCGGTGGCCCTGGAAATGGCCGGCTACGAATGCCTGGAAGCGGAGAACACCCAGCAGGCCCACGCCATCATCGTCGACCGCAAACCCGACCTGATCCTGCTCGACTGGATGCTCCCGGGCACCAGCGGCATCGAGCTGGCCCGTCGCCTCAAGCGTGACGAGCTGACCAACGATATTCCAATCATCATGCTCACCGCCAAAGGCGAAGAGGACAACAAGATCCAGGGTCTGGAAGTCGGCGCCGATGACTACATCACCAAGCCGTTTTCCCCCCGCGAACTGGTTGCTCGCCTCAAGGCCGTATTGCGCCGCGCCGGCCCAGCCGACAGCGAAGGGCCGATCGAAGTCGGCGGCCTGCTGCTCGACCCCATCAGCCATCGCGTGACCATCGACGGCAAGCCCGCCGAGATGGGCCCGACCGAGTACCGCCTGCTGCAATTCTTCATGACCCACCAGGAGCGCGCCTATACCCGCGGCCAGTTGCTGGACCAGGTCTGGGGCGGCAATGTCTACGTTGAAGAGCGCACCGTCGATGTGCATATCCGCCGGCTGCGCAAGGCCCTCGGCGAGGCGTACGAGAACCTGGTGCAGACCGTGCGTGGCACCGGCTACCGCTTCTCGACCAAGAGCTAAGCGACTGCGCCCGCTCTTGCAGGTAGGATGCGGGCCGTCACAAACGCACAAGGAATGACTGGCGGATGAGCTTCGAGTGAACCGTAATTCGCGCAGCGCCGTCGTACGGCGCCTCCTGCTGTTGGTGTCGGGCTGTCTGCTGCTCGGCCTGATCACCGGCGAATATGCCTGGGCCCTGGTCATCGGCCTGGCCGTACACCTTGGCTGGACCCTGCGCCAGTCCTTGCGCCTGCACCGCTGGCTGCAGGACCACCAACCCGATGAAGCGCCGCCCGACGCCTACGGCCTGTGGGGCGAAGTGTTCGACAGCATCTACCACCTGCAACGGCGCAACGAGCGTGCGCGCGGTCGCCTGCAAGCGGTCATCGACCGGGTGCAGGAGTCCACCGCCGCGCTGCGCGACGCGGTGATCATGCTCGATAGCCAGGGCAACCTGGAGTGGTGGAACCAGGCTGCAGAAACCCTGCTCGGCTTGAAGACACCGCAGGACAGCGGCCAGGCCATCACCAACCTGGTGCGCGACCCGCGCTTCGTCGAGTATTTCGAGCGCAGCCAGTATCAGGAGCCTCTTGAACTGCCCTCGCCAATGGGCGGCAACCGCCGACTGCAGTTCAACATCACCCAGTACGGTAACAGCGAGCATCTGATGCTGGTGCGCGACATCACCCGCCTCCACCAGTTGGAGCAGATGCGCAAGGACTTCGTCGCCAACGTCTCCCACGAGCTGCGCACGCCGCTGACGGTGATTACCGGCTACCTGGAAACCCTGCTCGACAACGTCGAATCAGTGAACCCACGCTGGCTGCGCCCACTGCAACAGATGCAGCAGCAGGGCGGGCGCATGCAAAGCCTGCTCAACGACCTGCTGCTGCTGGCCAAGCTGGAAGCCACCGACTACCCCTCGGATAATCAGCCCGTGGCACTGGAACCGCTGCTGCAGGCGATCGTCGCCGACGCTCAGGTGCTATCAGGCAGCCATGCCCACAACCTGAGCCTGGAGGCCGAGCCTGGCCTGCGCATCAAGGGCAGCGAAAGCGAGCTGCGCAGCGCCCTCTCCAACCTGGTGTTCAACGCGGTGAAGTACACCCCGGACGACGGCGACATCCATATCCGTTGCTGGAGCGATGGCGAAGGCGTGCATGTCAGCGTGCGCGACAATGGCCCTGGCATCGAGGCCCGCCATCTGCCGCGCCTGACCGAGCGCTTCTACCGCGTCGACTCCAGCCGCGCCAGCCACACCGGTGGTACCGGCCTGGGCCTGGCCATCGCCAAACACGTGCTGATGCGCCACCGCGGCCACTTGCAGGTGCAAAGTCGGCCCGGCCATGGCAGCACCTTTATCTGCCACTTCGCCCCGGCGCAGATCGCTCGGCGCGCTTAGGGGTTGATCGCGTTTTGCTCACGGGACGAGGATATGTCCGGACGCCATGTTGCCGCCTATGGGGTGCGCGCGGCGCACCCTGCATCACGCAGCCCACACACCTAGCGCCGGCAGGGAACTTGCAAAGTAGTCGCCTTGCCCCCACCCTTTAGCCACCTTCGGTTACTCGACACCCCTATGGACCCTTCCCCCGGTTACACCGCTGCGACTTACTTTGCCGACTTTGGCCTGATCCTATTCGCCTTTGTCCTGGTGCTGCTCAACGGTTTCTTCGTGGCCGCCGAGTTCGCCATGGTCAAGCTGCGCGCCACCAAGGTCGAGGCCCTGGCCGAGCAACATGGCTGGCGCGGGCACATCCTGCGCACTGTGCACAATCAGCTCGACGCTTACCTGTCGGCCTGCCAGCTGGGTATCACCCTGGCTTCGCTGGGCCTGGGTTGGGTTGGTGAGCCGGCCTTCGCCCATTTGCTCGAGCCGCTGTTCGCCGCCGCCGGCATTCAGTCGCCGGCCGTGGTGCATGGCGCGGCGTTCTTCACTGCGTTCTTCATCATTTCCTACCTGCATATCGTGGTCGGCGAGCTGGCGCCCAAGTCCTGGGCCATCCGCAAACCCGAGCTGCTCTCGCTGTGGACCGCTGTGCCGCTGTACCTGTTCTACTGGGCCATGTACCCGGCGATCTTCCTGCTCAACGCCAGCGCCAACGCCATCCTGCGCATTGCCGGCCAGGGCGAGCCGGGGCCGCACCACGACCACCACTACAGCCGCGACGAACTCAAGTTGATCCTCCACTCCAGCCGCGCCAGCGACCCGAGCGACCAGGACATGCGCGTGCTGGCCTCGGCGGTGGAGCTGGGCGAGCTGGAGGTGGTGGACTGGGCCAACTCGCGCGAGGACCTGGTCTACCTGGCCCTGGACGCCAAGCTCGATGAAGTCTTCAGCGTGTTTCGCCGGCACAAGTACAGCCGCTACCCGGTGTTCGACGAAACCGCAGGTGAGTTCGTCGGTGTACTGCACATCAAGGACCTGCTGCTGCACCTGTCGCTGCTGGAGATGCTGCCCTCGGCGCTGAAACTCGCCGAGCTGATGCACCCCATCGAGCGGGTCAGCCGGCACATGCCGCTGTCCAGCCTGCTGGAGCAGTTCCGCCAGGGCGGCTCGCACTTCGCCCTGGTCGAAGAAGCCGATCACAAAGTGGTCGGCTACCTGACCATGGAAGACGTGCTCGAGGCCCTGGTCGGCGATATTCAGGACGAGCACCGCAAGGCCGAGCGCGGCATCCTCGCCTACCAGCCGGGCAAACTGCTGGTGCGCGGCGACACGCCGCTGGCCAAGGTCGAGCGCCTGCTCAGCGTCGACCTCGACCATGTCGAGGCGGAAACCCTCGCCGGGCTGATCTACGACACCCTCAAGCGCATGCCCAGCGAAGAGGAAGTGCTGGAGGTCGACGGCCTGCGCATCATCGTGAAAAAGATGAAGGGACCGAAGATCATCCTGGCCAAGGTGCTCAAGCTCGATTGAACGAGGGCCTCAGTGCGCACCGCCCTCTTTGGCTGTTGCAGCCGCATGGGGGCCATACGCAACTCCGTAGGAGCGCCGCCCCGGCGCGAAGCTTTTGCACCATCTGCTATGCCGCTGTATGGCCACTATTCGCCGCGAGGCGCGGCTCCTACGAGAAGCAACCACGCCGCCATTCAGCCCAGGGACATAGCCCCCAAAGGGCTCCTACCGTTCGTCGGATGACTCGAATAACGACGCGCCACACCAGTCCATGCAAGGGCACACCGATGCACTGCCCCATTGCGGTGCGTCACCCCCTTTGAATTTTGCAATAAGGACGTCTCATGTCGCGCACTCACCTGCCCTCACGCCTCCTCCTCGGTCTCAGCCTGGCCGGTGCCACTGCGGCCCACGCCGACAGCATCACCGACCCGATCTCCACCTTCGGCCTGATCGGCTCGCACAACCAGTACAAACTCTCGGTCGACGATGACAGCGACAAGGATCGCGTCAACCAGGGCGGTGCCTTCTACACCTTCGGCAACAAGCTGACCGGCCAGGAAGGCCTGATCTACCAGATCGGTGTCGAAGGCCAATACGGCAAAAAGGATGACACCGAGTTCAAATCGGCCAAGGCCGAGCTGGACCTGGGCCTGCGCGCCGCGCTGAGCACCAACAACTACATCGACCTGAGCATCGGTGGTGGCTACGACTGGGGCCGCCTGGAACAGGACAATGTCGACTTCGGCCTGTTCGAGGAAGACGTCAAACTGACCAGCAAATCACCATTCGCCAAAGCCGGCGTGGGCTACAACTACCTGACGCCGGACTACACCGTGCGCCTGGAAGTCGGTGCGCGCTACTCCATCGAGGGCGAGAGCAAACTGCATGTCGGCGGCGAGAGCGACACCGTCGACCTCAAGGACAAGGTCAACCCATACGGCGAACTGACCGTGCTATGGAACAAGGGCATCAACAACCTGCCCATCAGCACCAGCCTCTACTACACCCAGACCCGCTACCAGGTCGACAGCAACAGCGACCTGGTCGAGCGCACCAAGATCAAGCAAGAGCAAGTCGGCCTGAAGGTCGGTCTGGCCTTCTAAAAAGCGCGCGCGCCCGGCGTCAGCTCGGGCGCGTACGAGCCAGAATCAGGTCGGCGGCTTTCTCGCCGATCATGATGCACGGCGCGTTGGTATTGCCGCTGATCAGCGTCGGCATGATCGAGGCATCGGCCACGCGCAGGTTGGCCAGGCCACGCACCTTCAGCTGCGGGCTGACCACGGCGGCCTCATCCGTGCCCATCTTGCAGGTGCCCACCGGGTGGAACACGGTGGCGGCGTAGTCGCGTAGATGCGCCAGCAGTTGCTCGTCGCTCTGCACCTGTGGCCCCGGCAACATTTCCTCACCGCGGATGGCGTCGAACTCCGGCTGCGCGAGGATCTTGCGCGCCAGCTTGACGCCCTCCACCAGCACCCGCGCGTCGGCTTCGTCGCTGAAGAAATTGAAGTCGATCTCCAGGCTGCGCCCTGTCCCCAGACGCACTTCACCGATGCTCTTCGGCCGCAGCACGCAGGTGTGGATGGCGTAGCCATGGCCCCACTCGAACAGACGCCCGCGGTGGCTGCGATAGCCGGGTACGAAGTGCATCTGCACATCCGGCAACGCCTCGGCCAGTGACGTGCGGGCAAAGCCGCCGGCCTCGACGTAATTGGTGGTCAGCCAGCCGGTCTTGCGCGCCAGGTACTGCAACGGCGAGGCGAGGATTTTCGGCAGCGCGCCGAGGGAGAAACCCAGCGACAGCGGGCTCTTCGAGCGCACGGTCACCAGGCCGTCGATATGCTCCTGCAGATTCTTGCCGACGCCGGGTAGATCGACCTTGCAGGCGACGCCAGCGGCTTCCAGCTCGGCCCTGGGGCCAATGCCGGACTTGAGCAAGATATGCGGCGAGCCGAGGGCGCCGGCGCAGAGAATGGTCTCGCGACTGCACTGCAGGGTGCGCCACTGGCCGTTCTGGCGCAGTTCCACGCCGCTCACCCGCTCGCCATCGAGCAGCAACCGCTCCACCTCGCAACCGCTGAGCACGCTCAGGTTGTCGCGGCGCAGCGGGTGAACGAAGGCGCGGTAACTGGACAGGCGCTTTCCGTTCTTCTGAGTGAGGTTATACAGGCCGACACCTTCCAAGGTGCCGCCGTTGAAATCGTCGTTGCGCTTCAGGCCGAGGTGTTCGGCCGCGCGAATGTAGAGGTTCGACAACGGATTGGGGTCGCGCGGTTTATCCACCAGCAGTTCGCCCTGGGTGCCGTGGTAGAGCAACGACTGGCCGAGGCGGTTGCCTTCGGACCGCTTGAAATACGCCAGCACGTCCTGCCAGCCCCAGCCGGGGCAGCCGGCAGCGGCCCAGCGGTCGTAGTCGCTGGCATCGCCGCGGATGTAGATCATGCTGTTCATCGCGCTGGAGCCGCCAAGGGCCTTGCCGCGCGGGGTGTGCAGGCTACGCCCGGCGAGGTGCGGTTGTGGCGCGCTGAAGTAGTTCCAGCTGAACACCCGGCTCTTGTACAGGGTGATGGTGCCGGCCGGGATCTGCACCCGCGGGCTGGCGTCGCTGCCACCGGCCTCGATCAGGCACACGCGCACCGTCGGGTCGGCGCTCAGGCGGTTGGCCAGCACGCAACCGGCCGAGCCCGCACCGACGATCAGGTAATCGAAGGATTCGCCCATCTCAGTGCACCTCGGCCAGGTCGTCGTGCAGCAGGCCGAGAATATGCCGCTTCATGCGGATGAACTCCGGCTCCATCACCACATCCAGGTTGCGCGGGCGCTCGATGGGCACGTCGAGGATTTCCTTGATATGCCCAGGCCGGGCGCCCATCACGTAGATGCGGTCGGCGAGCAGGATCGCCTCGTCGATGTCATGGGTGACGAACACCACGGTCTTCTTGCTGTTGCCCCACACCTGCAACAGCAGTTGCTGCATCTGCAGACGGGTCTGGCTGTCGAGGGCGCCGAAGGGCTCGTCCATCAGCAGGATCTGCGGGTCGTTGGCCAGGGCGCGGGCGATGGCCACGCGCTGCATCATGCCGCCGGAAAGCTGCTTGGGGTAATGCTCGGCGAACTTCGCCAGGCCCACCTCATTGAGGTAGAACTCGACGATGGTGCGAATCTCGTTCGATGGCAGCTTGCGCCGCTTGAGGCCGAACTCGATGTTCTGGCGCACCGTCAGCCAGGGGAACAGGGTGTAGCCCTGGAACACCATGCCGCGGTCGGCGCCGGGGCCGTTGACCTTCTGTCCACCGACGTAGATATCGCCATCACTGGGCTCGGCCAGGCCGGCGGTGAGGTAGAGCAGGCTCGACTTGCCACAGCCGGAGGGGCCAACGATCACCGCGAACTGCTGATCCGGCACCTCGAACGAGACCCGATCCAGCGCGGTAAAGGTCTCGCCCTTGGGCGACTGGTAGCGCAGGCTGACGTTGTCCACCTTGAGCCGCGCGGCGACCTCGGCGTAGGCGCTGAGCGGCGGCATGATGTACGGCTTCTTGGCTACTGCGCCCATGCGGCAATCCTCAGTCGGAGCAGACGGAACAGTTGGTCGGTAATCAGCCCGAGCAGGCCGATGATGGCGATGGCGAGGAAGATCACGTCGACCTGAAAGCCGCGCATGGCCTTGAGGCTGATGTAGCCCAGACCACTGCTGGCGGCGACCAGCTCGGCCACCACGAGATAGGTCCAGGCCCAGCCCATGGTTACCCGCAGGGTGTCGAGAATGCCCGGCAGCGAGGCTGGCCCGAGGACGTGCATCACCACGTCGCGGCGGCTGGCACCGAGGGTGTAGCTGGCGTTGATCAGGTCCTTTTGCACGCCTTTGGAAACGTCGGCGATCATCACCAGTTGCTGGAAGAACACGCCGAAGATGATCACCGCCACGCGCTGTTCCAGGCCAATGCCGATCCACAGAATGAACAGCGGCACGAACGAGGTCACCGGCAGGTAGCGGATAAAGTTCACCAGCGGCTCGAGGAACGCCTGGACGATGCGGAAGCTGCCCATCAGCAGGCCCAGCGGCACCGAAACCACGGAAGAAACCACGAAACCGATCAGCACCACCTCCAGGCTGGCCAGCACATGCTTGCCCAGGGTGCCGTCATGGGTCAGGCGGACGCCGGCAGCGAGTACATCGCCCGGCGTCGGCAGAAACATCGACGGCACCACGCCGCCATAGGAAAATCCGGCCCACAGGCCGAGCACCAGCAGCCAGCACAGCATGCCGGCGCTGAGCACCAGCTTGCGTGGCAATTCGACTTTCGGGGTCAGGCAGCGCTGCACCCAATTTTTTTGCGTGGCCATCAACCACCTCGTGTTGCGAGCAGAAAAGTGCAGTCAGGCCCCTCTCCCTTCGGCATCAACCTGCATCCGTGGGAGGCGCTTCAGCGGCGACGGTCGCGGCTGAAGCCCCTCCCACAGGGCGAGTTCTGCGTAGAGGGGAGCGAAACGCTTATGGCGTAACGAACGCGGTATCCACCAGGTCCTCGTAACTCACCGCATAGGGCTTGCCCTGCAGGGTGCTCCAGGTCTCGTTGGCCAGTTCGATAATGCCGGCGATATCCCCCGGCTTACCCGGCGTGCCGAGCAGCTTCTCGCTCATGGCCTGGTCGTAGAACTTCACGCCCTTGGCCGCTTCGGCCAGGTCTTGCGGCTTGGACAGGTAGCCGCCCACACCCTTGGCCATGATTGCGTAGGCCTCCTGCGGGTGGGTCTTGGTGTACTCCACCGCCTTGTACAGCCCGGCGACCAGCGCCTTGACGTCGTCTGGCTGCTGCTCGATGACCTCGCAGGACAACGCCACCACGTCGACAATCACCCCCGGGGTGGCCGCGCTGTCGATCAGCACCTTGCCGTTGCCCTTCTGCTTGACCATGGTCAGGTTCGGCTCCCAGGTCACCGCCGCCGGTACGTGGCCGGCGATAAAGGCCGAGGCGGCGTCATCGGCGGTCATGTTCTGCACCTCGATGTCGGCCATGCTCATGCCGGCCTGCTTGAGCAGGTAGCTCAGCCAGAACTGCGACACCGAGCCTTCGTTGACCGCCACCGACTTGCCCTTGAGGCCCTGGATATCGGCGATGTTGTTCTGCACCACGATGCCGTCGCCGCCGTGGGACTCATCCAGCGCCGCGACCGCCTTGAAGCAGAAGTCCTTGGAGCGGTACTTGAGGATCTCGTCGATGGTCGAGGCCGAGCCGGACAACTTGCCCGAGGCCTGGGCGGCCATGTACATCGAGGCTTCCTCGATGGTGGTCAGTTGCAGGTCGAGACCGGCCTCCTTGAAGTAGCCGAGGTCGCGGGCCAGGTACAGGGTGCCGTAGCCCACCCAGGTGGTGTGCCCCAGGGTCAGGGTGCCGGCCTGGGCACTGGCAGCCATGCCGGCGGCCAGGGCGGAACATGCAAAAGAGCGGGCGATACGGTGGCGCAAGGACGATTTCATGAAGCACTCCCACAGCCTGTTGGCTCGTTGTTGGTTTGCGTGGGGCAGGGTTTGGCCAATGGCCGAATTGCATGTGCATGGGCCGGCCTCGTTGGATCGGCGCCTGGTTCTTCGCCGCCCTCTGCGGGGCGGTTTCGGGTAATGCCTGTCGCGTTCGTAGGAGCGGCTGGGCGGCATTCCGCTTCAGCCGCGAATTCGCGGATAAATCCACTCCTCGCCTTCGGCTTACAGCAGGTTCAGCTCGCGCCCGGTGCGGTCCACTGCACGACGGGTCTTGTCCACCAGTTCGTCCAGCTCGGCGTGGCTGGCCACCAGGGCCGGCGCCATGATCATGCGGCCCAGGGTCGAGCGGATGATCAGCCCCTCGTCGAAGCCGACCGTGCGGCAGTGCCAGGCGATGTCGTGCTCGTTGGCGAAGCGCTTGCGAGTGGCCTTGTCCTCGGCGAACTGCAACGCGGCAACCAGGCCGGAGCCCTGGATCTCAGCAATCAGCGGGTGCTCGGCGAAGGTCTCGCGCAGCAGCTTCTGCAGGTAAGGGCCGCTGTCGTTCTTCACCGTCTCGACGATCTTCTCGTCGCGCAACGCTGTGAGGTTGGCGATGGCCACCGCCGCCGCCACCGGGTGCCCGGAATAGGTCAGGCCGTGGGCGAACAGGCCGCCCTGCTGCACCAGCACCTCGGCCATGCGCGCACTGAGCACCAGCCCGCCCATGGGGATGTAGCCGCTGGTCAGGCCCTTGGCGATGGTCAGGGTGTCCGGCTGGAAACCAAAATGCTGATGTGCGAACCACTCGCCGGTGCGGCCAAAACCGCCGATCACCTCGTCGGCGCACAGCAGCACGTCGTACTGGCGGCAGATGCGCTGCACCTCGGCCCAGTAGCTGGTTGGCGGGAAGATCATCCCGCCAGCACCCTGGAACGGCTCGGCGACAAAGGCCGCGACATTCTCGGCACCCAGTTCGAGGATCTTCGCCTCCAGCTCACGGGCGGCCTTGAGGCCAAACTCGGCCTCGCTCAGCTCGCCGCCTGCGGCGAAATAGTAGGGCTCACCGATATGCGCAAAATCCGGCAGCATGCCGCCCATCTCGTGCATAAAGCCCATGCCGCCGAGCGCGGTGCTGCCCAGGGTGGAGCCGTGGTAACCGTTCCAGCGGCCGATCATCACCTTCTTCTGCGGTTGGCCAAGAATCTGCCAATAACGCCGCACGGTGCGGATCAGCACCTCGTTGGCCTCGGAGCCGGAGTTGGTGTAGATGGCGTGGCTGTAGTGCTTGGGCAACAGGCTGAACAGCAGCTCGGACAGCTCGATCACCCGTGGGTGAGTGGTGTGAAAAAACAGGTTGTAGTACGGCAACTCCGCCAACTGGCGCGTGGCGGCGGCGTTGAGGTCGGCGCGGCCATAACCCAGGGCGGTGCACCACAGGCCGGACATGCCGTCCAGGTAACGCTTGCCGTCCGTGTCCCACAGGTGCAGGCCCTGGCCCTTGGCGATCACCAGCGCGCCCTGGGCGTTCAACGCCTTCTGGTCGAGAAAGGCGTGGATGTGGTGCGCCGCATCCAGCGCCTGGTACTGCGAAGTGGTGTGCTGCGGGGCAGTCATCGCAAGGTCTCCGTGGAATCTTAGGGTGGATCGCCAACCGTAGGGTGCGCCGCGCCGTTAGCGCAGCTGGAACCATGTGGTTTTCAGTTGGGTGTACTTGTCGAACGCATGCAGTGACAGGTCGCGGCCAAAGCCCGATTGCTTGCTGCCACCGAAAGGCGTGCTGACGTCCAGCGCGTCCACGGTATTGACCGACACGGTGCCCGCGCGCAGGTTGCGGGCCACGCGATGGGCGCGGTTGAGGTCATCACTCCACAGCGACGCGGCCAGGCCGTAGACGCTGTCATTGGCCAGGGCCACGGCCTCGTCCTCACTGTCGAAGGGCAGCACCGCCAGCACCGGGCCGAACACTTCCTCGCGAGCCAGGCGGCTGTCGGCGCTCACGCCGGTGAAAATGCTCGGCGCGATGAAATTGTCCGAGCCATTGAAGGTGAGCTGCTGACCACCGCAGACCAGGCGCGCACCGTCGGCCTCGGCGCCGCGGATAAACCCCATGATCCGCGCCGTCTGCCGCGCCTCGACGATGGCCCCAGCACGGCTGGCTGGGTCGAGTGGGTCGCCGGGCAGCCAGTCGCGGGCCTTGGCCTGCAGGCGCTCAACGAATTCATCGTGAATCGAGCGCTCGACCAGCAAGCGCGAGTTGGCCGAGCACACCTCGCCCTGGTTGAAGAAGATGCCAAAGGCGGCCTTCTCGGCAGCCAGGTCGAGATCCTGGCAATCGGCGAACACCAGGTTGGCGCTCTTGCCGCCGCACTCCAGCCAGACCTGCTTGAGGTTGGACTGCGCCGAATAACCCATAAAGTATTTGCCCACCTCGGTGGAGCCGGTGAAGGCCAGGCAGTCGACATCCATGTGCAAGCCGAGCGCCTTGCCGGCCTGCTCGCCGAGACCCGGCACCACGTTCAACACGCCCTCCGGCAAGCCGGCTTGCAGGGCCAGCTCGGCCAGGCGCAGGGCGGAGAACGGCGACTGCTCGGCGGGTTTGAGCACCACCGAATTGCCGGCGGCCAGGGCCGGGGCGAGCTTCCAGGCGGCCATGTCCAGCGGGAAGTTCCACGGCACCACAGCGGCGACCACACCCAGGGCCTCGCGGGTCACGGTGGCCAGCACGTTGCGCGCGCTGGGGGCGACTTCGTCATAGAGCTTGTCGAGGCTCTCGGCATACCAGCGGAACACGCCGGCGGCGCCGGGCACGTCGATGTTCCAGGCATCCATCACCGGCTTGCCCATATTCAGCGAGTCGAGCAGCGCCAGTTCGTCGCGGTGCTCAAGAATCAGCTCAGCCAGGCGCAGCAGCACCTGCTTGCGCTCGACCGGTGTGCGCTGCGACCAGACGCCAGCCGCGAACGCCTGACGGCCACTGCGCACGGCCAGCTCGACCTCGGCCTCGCCACAGGCGGCGACCTGCGCCAGCACCTGGCCGGTGGCCGGGTTGATGGCCGCGAAGGTCGCGCCAGACTGCGCCGCCACACGGCGACCACCAATGATGGCCTGTGCGATAAAGGCTTGCTGCCGGGCGCGTTGCTGCCAGTCGCTGAGTGTATGCACCACTATCCCCTTGTACCGGTTGGCCGTTGCGCAGTGATGGTGGCGCAAGCCTGGGGATAGGAAAAATATTAAAAATGTCGCCGGGACATACGAAAAAGCTGGTCACCCACGCACCCTTTCGGTGCCGCACGCCAGTTAAGCGTGCACGCCTGTGGCCAGCCCCCGAAAAGCCTGGCCAGGCAAGAACCAATCCAGCAGAACGCAGCGCTCAGGGCGCACCTTTTCAGCGCTTGAGCAGCTCGCCGTACAGTGCCGGGCGCCGCCCTTCGAGGTACGGAAAACGCTCGCGCCAGCTTTCGCGCTGGCTGCGATCCAGGTCGACCACCAGCACGCCTTCGCCCCCAGCCAAGACACCGAGGCGCTCGCCATCCGGCGCGGCCACGCAGGAGCCACCGAGAAAGGCCAGGCCGTTCTCCACCCCGCTGTGGTTGCAGTAGGCAACGAACAGCTGATTTTCCACCGCCCGGGTCGGCACGATCAGTTCCGGCACAACACGGTATTCGGGCGTCAGCGCGGTGGGTATGAGCACCAGCTCGGCGCCGGCCAGGGCGTGGCTGCGCACCGCCTCGGGGAACTCCACGTCGAAGCAGATCAGCAACGCCACGCGCCAACCATTGAGCAGCACCGGCGCCTCAAAACCCTCACCAGGCGTGAACAACTCGCGCTCCATCGCCCCGAACAAATGCGCCTTGCGGTAGTTGGCCAGGCGCTGACCCTGGGCGTCGATCAACTGCGCTGAGTTGTACGGCTTGCCGCCGGCCGGGTGACGCTCGGCATAGCCGTAACACAGCGCCAGCCCGTGTTCGCAACACAGGTCCGCGAGGCGTTGCGCCGCCGGGCCATCGGCGGCCTCGGCCAGCGCCGCCATCTGCTCGGGCACCTGGTAGCCGCCCAACCACAGCTCCGGGCACAGCAACACCTGCGCACCTGCGGCGGCGGCAGCCTGCATCTGCGGTTCCAGGGCCTTGAGGTTGGCATCGACATCGGCGGGAAAACCCTGGGTTTGCCAGAGGGCCAGGCGCATAAGACGGTTCCTCGAATAAGCGTGTATGGGTCTTGCAAGCAGAAGCCATGCCCGCAGCGGCCAGGAAATTTATCGCCGCTGCCCAGCAAAATCCTCACCCCACCGCTGCCCGGTTACCTGGCCGTGGGGAGTAAGGTGAGGCATAAACAAGCGTTCTACCGAGGTTCCGTGTGGCTGCCTATACCCTGCGTCAACTCAAGTACTTCGTCACCACCGTCGAGTGCGGCAGCGTCGCCGAGGCGTCGCGCAAGCTGTATATCGCCCAGCCGTCGATCTCCACGGCGATCAAGGGCCTGGAAGAAAGCTTCGGCGTGCAACTGTTTATTCGCCACCACGCCCAGGGCGTTTCGCTGACGCCCAGCGGCGCGCGCTTCTACCGCAAGGCGCAAAAGCTGCTGCGCATGGCCCACGAGTTCGAGCAAAACGCCCTGGCCGACAACGACGTGGTGGCCGGGCAAATCGATATCGGCTGCTTTGAAACTGTCGCCCCGCTGATCCTGCCGCGCCTGATCGCCGGCTTCGGCCAACGCTACCCCGGCGTGGAAATACGCCTGCACGATGGCGAACAACAGGAACTGGTGCAGGGCCTGACCGGCGGGCGCTTCGACCTGACGATCTTCTACGAACACGACCTCGACAGCACCATCGAAACCGAACCGCTGATGCCGCCGCAGCGCCCCTACGCCCTGCTACCTGAAGGCCATCGCTTTGCCGGGCAAACCCAGGTCTCGCTGCGCGACCTGGCGCTGGAACCGATGATCCTGCTCGACGTATTGCCGAGCCGCACCTACTTCGTCAGCATCTTCGAAGAGCTGGGCCTGAGCCCGAATATCGTCTTCAGCTCACCCTCCATCGAAATGGTCCGCGGCATGGTCGGCCAAGGTTTCGGCTTCTCCGTCCTGGTCACCCGTCCGCACAGCGACATCACCTACGACGGCAAACGCGTGGTCTGCGTCAATATCAGCGAAGACGTTACCGGCTCCGGCCTGGTCGCCGCCTGGCTCAAGCGCGCACAACTGACCAAGCCGGCGCAGTTGTTTGTGGATTACTGCAAGGAGCAATTGGCGCCCGCGCCGCAGGGTGAGGCAGAACAGACGCCCGCGAGCCTGGAAAAGTAAGACGCCGCTGGCTTGGGGCGTGATGAGCTAGCGGCTCAGCCCAGTGCCGTGACATGAATCAAATCTCTGTCAATGCCAGGCTACGTGGGAGGGGCCGGGCGGCGCTCCGCTTTAGCCGCGACGCTTTCAGCGCTTTCGAGGAGTATCGCGAATAAAGGCTAGGCGTCCCCTTCGCGCCTACAGATGGCGACCAATTATTTGTGTCGCGAAACTAGCGCCGGATAACACGGCAGCTTCAAGCCAATCGGCATGGATCAGGCGTGTGAGGATAACCCTCACGCATTGCTTGCCGTTTTTGCGGCGAATGCTAAGGTCGAAGCGAAGGATCCTGCCAATTGCCAGCACCGCTGGCCCGTCGTAGCCAAAAGGAGCTTGGAATGCGCGACACCCTCTCGAAAGCTCGTATCTCCCTCCACGTCATAGATCTGACTCAACATCGCTTGCCGACTCTTTATCGGGCATGGATGGAGCGTGGTCGTCATGGCTGCACAAAATGTGGAAGTCACGCGAATACGGGGTCGGTTTTGGCGGGAGTGGTAACTGCTTGATAGGAAAGGGCTTTATAAAAGCGGCTAGGGAAGGCGGCGTCGTTATATGAAATTCTCTCATAATGAATTAATGAGGAATTCGGTCTAATCACTGTTAGAGCCAGACATGCATCCGAAAAACATAAGGCTGTGGTTAGCCATATCATTTCTAGCACTATCAGTACGATTCTGTGCCGGCCTTTATTATCTATACATAGGGTGCCCAAGAATCTTAGGAGACTGCTACAAGGACGGTGCTAGCGCAGCGTTCTGGCCAATAACAATTTCAACATTAACCTTTTATATATCAGTCTTGGCAATTATTTTCATAGCAACGATTCGAACGGTTAAAATTTTAGTGCGTTTCGCGAAGCAAAAACCCACCTCGAAAAGCTCTAACTAGTGGTTCAAGTCGTTCGCTTCGCTCACCGGGACGGGCTAAAGCCCGCGCCTTAACCAAACGTTGAGGCTGTAGAAAAACCTCAAGGCATATTCAAGAGCCTTGCCGTATGTGAAATTTGGAGGAGTCGAGCGAGATGAACACGTTATATTGCAAGAGAGATGCTGGTTTTGGCTAAAACAGCCAAAGCTTCTGGCGCAAATTTTGCTATCTAGTTTTTCTACAAATTCGTTAGGCGTCAGGAACACTTCACGCTATGGCTCGGCGAACAAAACCCTATCTGCTCCACGCCTCTTTCCGTCCAGACGCGGAAATCGACTACGGGTCGTATCCATTCAATATCCCGGCGGTTCGAGAACTCGGGAATATAGACTTTCACCCAAATGTGACCTTCTTTGTCGGTGAGAATGGCTCCGGGAAGTCAACGGTCATGGAAGGACTTGCCGTAGCGTTAGGCTTTGGTGCTGAAGGTGGAACGAAGAGCGTTCAATTCCGAACCGCCGAAACGATCTCGCCTCTTCACAACAGCCTGAGGCTGGCTCGCGGCGTTCCAAAGCCTCGCGACGGGTACTTCCTTCGGGCAGAGAGCTTCTTCAATGTTGCAACCTATATGGATGAGACAGGCTACCTCGGGGGATACGGTGGAAAGTCATTGCACACCCAGTCCCATGGCGAGTCGTTTATGGCAGTGCTCGTAAACAAGCTACGCGGTGATGGCATCTACCTCCTTGACGAACCGGAAGCGGCGTTATCACCCAGCCGCCAGCTTGCGGCACTCAGCGCGATCCATCAGTTGGTAGAAGACTCGTCGCAATTTGTCATCGCGACTCATTCACCTGTATTGCTCTCGTACCCACATGCAAAGATCATTCAGTTTGACGACTCGGGGGTCAGCGAGGTGGCTTTTGAGGACACTGAGCACTTTGTGGTAACGCGGGACTTTCTCAACAACTATCCCAACCGTCTAAAACGGCTACTCCGCGATGACACTGACGCCTAACCCTTGTTTCGAAAAAGTAAAAAGGGGACCGCCAAAAAAGGCAGCAGATTTTGATGAGTCATTGGTTACTTGAACGCAAGAGCCTGATAATGGTTGAGTTCAGGCGGCGTCCAGTACGAACGTGATGAAGAAGGCAAGAGTTCTGATCAAATACATAATAATAGGGGACAGACCACGAATAACGCCTCAGGAAACCGTGGCCTGCCCTCCAATACCCTCCGCCAAGAAAGACCATGCAATAAAAAATTGAAAATTTGGATAGATCATGCAGTGAGAATTTTTAAATCTTAGAAAAACGGATCAAATCTCTAAGGGAGCCCAGAAATGAGGCAAGTACTCCAAGAAGCACATGGTGCAATTATAAGGTCAGTAGGACTAAGATCCGCTGGCTTGCTGAAAACGGTGGCTCATCCTGAAGGATACTTAAAACCCGGCGTGATCAGTGTAGGTGTAGGACTCGCTCGTAACAGACCAATAATCAAAAGTGACCCGGTGAAACCTTTGACACTTTCTGAATACCTTAAAGCAGAAGGGATTGTTCTGTATTTGGGGATGTCGCCAGGAATGACTCAAAATTTCACATATGGCAATGGACGGGGAGAGAGGCTTAAATACGGAGCGAGCTCACAAGCATTTAAAAATTTTATTGAGAGTTCCTTGAGCCCTATCGCACCAGTAATCTTTTGCCCTGCCCAACCAAGACCCGCGGGCCCTCGACATAAAGACGACCATGTATCATTTATCGGCGGGAGCCATGTAGGCAACGCGGGGTGTGCTGAAAAGCAAATTATGTATGACGTGATGGAAGTGGGCGACGGTGGTTTGTTAGGCATCAGCAATACGTCGTTTCCTGATCCAGACTCCCCGGACAAAAGCTTGCATAGCTATATGCGAAAAAGGACAGATGGTACTTTCTATGTTTGTCCATGCACGACCTGCCAGGTAAGACTGGACTACTACGGCATCAAAAATTTTGATTTGTAATTGCATAAAACTTCTAGTCATCGGCTAAGTCGGTGCCTGCCTTGAACAAGAAGGGGACAGATTTATTTATTGGCCTAATCCGACTGGCCTAAAAATAAATCTGCCACCCTTTTCCTCTGAGCCTATTGATTGCCGCAATTCTATTTAGAAAATAGTAGGTCTAAGGATGCTCTGAAGCAGTCCTGTAACAATGATGGCGCGGGCCTCTGGTACACTTCGGCAACTCCAGCGCAGCGGTTTTTCATCGCTCGCGAAGCCCCCCGTGCCGTCGTCCTCTACTGATCCCATGCCGCTCAACATCGCGTCTATCAACATCGAACGCTCCAGGCACCTGCCGCGCGTCGCAGCCTTCATCAAGCGTGAACGCCCGGATCTGCTGTGCCTGCAGGAGCTCTGCGAGAGCGACATTGGCTTCTTCGAAGCGCTGATGGGCGGTCGCCTGCACTTCGCGCCAATGATGCGCCATCCGGGGGAAGGGTCTACGGATTTGGTCGGCGTAGGTATGATCGCCCGCGCAGACACATTGACGGACGTGGCTGCCGACTACTACTCCGGCAGCGCGCAGGACATTCGCGAAATCACCTTCTTCGACACGCAGGGTCATCGCGCAGCCGATCCATTGAGCATCGCCGAAGTCATGCTGAGTGCCACCCTGCAGGGCTTACGCATCGCCGTCACCCACCTCAACGTGACCCCACTTGGCACATCCACGGCGTACCAGCGGGAAAGTGCCGGCAAGCTGATTCGCCTGGCTCAGGCGCAAGCCCAGCAGGCTGGCGACCTACTTTTGGTAGGCGACTTCAACGCCCCGCGCGGCCGCGCCACCTTCGACCTGATCGCCGCGCACTTTATCGATGGCATACCGGCGCACCACACCAGCAGCATTGACGGCTCGCTGCACCGCGCCGGAGACATTCCGTTTATGGTCGACGGGCTATTCCACACACCGGGCTACCGGCTGGAAAACGTCCACCTGAGTACCGGCGTATCCGACCATTGCGCGCTCAGTTGCCGCTTGAGCAAAGCCTGAACTGGCAACAAAAGAACAAACAGAGACAGACTTATTGGTTGCTCGAATACAGCTGACGCAAAAATAAATCCACGCCCTTTTCCCAGGTCTAAGACTGCGCAGCACTATTAACGAGGCGGATACCGAGCCCGATCATGATGGCGCCGGCCAGTCGGTCGATGGCGCTTTTGTAGTGCAGGTAAGCGCGTCGTGGAGCAGGGGCGGACAGCAGGGCCGCGACTATGGCGTACCAACCAAACTCGACGACAAAAACGCAGAGCACCAGCCCTACTGCCAATGACCAGGACACCGCCGCTGGGAGAAAGGAGGCGAACACGCTGGCGTAGACGATGGCGGTTTTCGGGTTGCTGAGCTGGGTCGTCAGCCCCAGCAGGAACGAGCGCCGCAGTGGCCGGGCAGCGGCTGCGCCTGTGAGCGTAACCGCCAGCGGCGCGCAGGCGCCCCGGTAAATGCGGTAGCCGAGATAGGTCAGATAGAGGCCACCGAGCACCTTGAGCAGCAGATAAGCCAGCGGCACGGCCTGAAACATCGCCTGCAACCCGAGCAGGGCCGCCGCGGCGAAAAGTACACCACCCAGGCCCATGCCGAGCGCAGCAGCGAACGCGTTGAGCCGCGAGGCAGCCACCGCCTCCCTGGCCACCATCACGAAACTGGGGCCAGGGCTGGCGGCCCCCAGGCCCAGGGCCATTGTGATGCCGACGAGTGCAAGCAACTCATGCATGGAGAACCTCCTCGTGTCGCCTTAAGCATAAAGTGTCGGTCAGCGGCAGGGGTCGGGCGGCGCTCTGCTTTAGCCGCAACGGTTGTCGCGCTAGAGCAGGTTAAGAGCATCCGCAGTCGCCATAATGCTCGCATACTCACCGTTCAGGTTCGCCAGCGACATGGCATGCACCTCATCAGCGGACCGGGGCACGCCGGCATAATCTTTTTGGCCAAAGGCAAAGGTCGCATCGGACACGACTACTGTTCGGAAGCCGAGGTTGCCCGCCGTGCGCGCGCTTGCTTCCACGGAGTTGTTGGTGCTGACGCCGACAATGACTAACTGACGAATGCCACGAACATGCAGCCAACGCTCCAGCCCTGTGTGAATGAAAGCGTCGGGGACATTCTTCTCGACAACATACTCATCGTCTAACGGCGCCAGCGCAGGCTGAAACGCGGCCCCCGGCTGCCCCGGCGAGAACAGCGAAGTTGGGCTGCGCGACATGTGCCGCACATGGACCACAGGCCCGCCGGCATCCCGCCATGCGTGGAGCAGCGTGTGGATATTTTGCTCAGCCTCAGGATTATTCCGCACCCCAGCAGCGGGCGATTGCATGCACTGCTGCATGTCGATAACGATCAGGGCGGTTGGCTCGTTGTGCATGTCATGGCTCTAAGGTGAAGGGCTGAAAAACAATGGCTATGCCCCAATTGGCTGTAGCAGCCCTATGCAGGCTATAACGCAACACCCGTAGGAGCGCCGCCCCGGCGCGAAGCTCTTTGGGCTATCTGCGATACCGCTGAATGGCCGCTATTCGCCGCGAGGCGCGGCTCCTACCAAGAGCATCGCCCGACAAGCATCGACGCCGTGCAACACATAACGAGGACATAGCCAAAACAATAGGCGCGCCCTTCGCGCCCACACAAGCCCAATCGGTTAATCAACAGCCGACAACGCCTGAAGCATCAAGAAGTGCCCGTGTCGCGTCGGCAATAAATGTCGGTAAGCGGCCGTGGGCTAGGCGGTGCTCCGCTTTGGCTGCGACGCTTTCAGCACTCTCAAGGCCTATCGCGAATAAATTCGCTCCTACAAAATGGTAGCGCTTAGTGCTGTTGCTGCACCCACCCCGCAAGCCGAGCCAGTAATGCATCGCAGCGCTCGAGCTGCTCGAGCGTGACGAACTCATCCGGCTTGTGCCCCTGCTCCATGCTGCCGGGGCCGCAGATGACGGTGGCGATGCCAGCGGCGTCGAACAGGCCACCTTCGGTGCCGAAGGCGACGGTGCTGAAGTCTTCCCGCTCGCAGAGCAGCGCCAGCAGGTGGGCGGCGTCGCTGGCGGGGTCAGTGAGCAGGCCGGGGTAGCTGGATAGCTCGCTGAAACGAATGTCGCTGGCGGCGCTGACCGCGCGCATGCGCGGCAGCAGTTCGTGCTCGGCGTAGGCCTGCAGCTCAGCGGCAACCTGCCTGGGGTCGTCGGCTGGCAGGACGCGCATCTCGAAGTCGAAGCGGCATTCGCCGGGGACGATATTGAGTGCCCGGCCGCCACTGATCACGCCGGTTTGCACGGTGGAGTACGGTGGGTCAAAGCGGCTGTCATGGCGCTCGGGCGCGGCCAGCTGCGCGCCGATTTCGCCAAGGCGGCCGATCAACTTGGCCGCGTATTCAATGGCGTTGACGCCCTGCGGCGCATAGGCCGAGTGGCAGGCTGCACCGTGGACCTCGCAGCGCATCGCCAGCTTGCCCTTGTGGCCGAGCACCGGGCGCATCTCGGTGGGTTCGCCGATCAGGCAGATGGCCGGGCGCTCGGGGCTGGAGCGCAGCTGTTCGACCAGGCTGCGCACGCCAAGGCAGCCAATCTCCTCGTCGTAGGAAATGGCGATATGCAGCGGCAGACGCAGCGGCTGTTGCAGAAACGTCGGCAGGCTGGCCAGCACGCAGGCGATAAAGCCTTTCATGTCCGCCGTGCCACGGCCGTACAGGCGGCCGTCGCGCTCGCTAAGGGTGAAGGCCGGCACCGTCCAGGCCTGGCCATCGACCGGCACCACATCGCTGTGGCCGGAGAGCATCACCCCGCCAGGGCCGGGCGGGCCGAGGCGCGCGTACAGGTTGGCTTTGCTGCGCTCATCGTTGAACAGCAGTTGGCTGTCGATACCGAGGTCGCTCAGATAACGGCGCACGTAGTCGATCAGCGCCAGGTTGGAGTCGCGGCTGGTGGTGTCGAAGGCGATCAGGTCGGCGAGCAGGTCACGGCTGGTGGGCATGGGACAATTCCGGGGCAATGGCTGATCGGTGGCGCGGGTATCGCTGTGGGAGGCGCTTCAGCGGCGACAGCTCCGAAGTCGCGGCTACGACTGCATGGATGCAGGAGGTAGAGCAAAGCAGGATGCCAGAGCCGAAAGCCCCTCCCACGGACGTCACTACTCGTCCCCAGGCACGCCGTAGCGCGGTGCCTGGGTCGGGTCGAGAGCACGGGTGATGTAGTCGTGCAGTTGCGGCTCGTACGCGCGCCAGAGTGCGTCCAGTTCGCCGATGGGGTGGTCGTCAGCCCAGTCGACGCGCAGGTCGACCACCGGCCAGACCAGATCACCCACCACCGAAAGCGCCGCCGAGTGCACCGGCCCAGCCTCGCCGCCGGCCGCCATGGCCGCGTGCATGGCGGCCAGCAGCCGATCCGGCAGGCCGCCGGCGACGTGCTCGAAGGCCTCGACCATGGCGTCGATCACCGCCGGCGAGGACAACAAATTGCCGGCCGCCACGCATTTCTCGCCAGCCCGCGCATGGTGCACACCGAGGGCTTCGCTGCCGGTGAAATGCGCGCTGGCGCCGTGGCTGTCGATCACCGTGACCTGGCGATACTGACCGTAGCCGTTGCTGTCCAGGGCCTGGCTCAGGGCTGCGCTGGGGCTTTCTCCGGCTTCCAGCAGGGTAAGAATCTGCGGACCGAGGGCCGGCAGGGTGATGTTCTGCGTTGACACTGCGCCCACTCCGGCACGCAGCCAGGGGCAACGGGCGCCGACGGCGATGCTGGAGGAGCTGATGGCAATACCGAGCTGGCCGGTTTCGGCGCAGCGGCCGACGATGGAGAAGGTCATGGGCGCGGCTCCGCTTGCCAGTCGTCCGGGATTACCGCGATCACGTCGATTTCCATCAGCCATTGCGGCTGGCCGAGGGCCGCGACCACTAGACCGGTGGAGATCGGGAACACGCCTTTGAGCCATTTGCCGACCTCCTGGTATACCGGCTCGCGGTAGCGTGGGTCGGTCAGGTAGGTGGTGGTTTTGACGATGTGCGACAGGTCGCTGCCGGCCTCTTCGAGCAGTTGCTTGAGGTTCTTCATCGCCTGTTCGGTTTGCGCCCGTGGGTCGCCCAGACCCACCAGATTGCCAGCGAAATCGGTGCCGACCTGGCCGCGCACGTACACCGTGTTGCCAGCGCGCACGGCCTGGCACAGGTCGTTGTCCAGGGTTTGATTGGGGTAAGTGTCTTTAGTGTTGAACATGCGGATGCGGGTATGGGTGGGCATCAGCGAACTCCGGTGAGGCTGACGGGCGCCGCGCCGGCCTGGGCTTCGGCCTGACGCTGCTGGGCGTCACGGTAGGCGGTGTAGGTGCGCTGGGTGGCGATGTGGTCGGCGATATGTTTGGCGTCGTGCCACACGCCCCAGATAAAGGTGGAGCCCCGCCGCGACAGCCACGGCAGACCGACAAAGTAGATGCCCGGCTCACTGGCGACGCCGCGCTGGTGCCGCGGTTTGCCATTGGCGTCGAAGGCGTCGACCTGCAGCCAGTTGAAATCATTGGCGTAGCCGGTAGCCCAGATGATCGCGCTGATGCCGGCAGCAGCCAGGTCGAGTTCGAGGAGCGGCTGCGTTACGCAGTCCGGATCAGGCAGGCACCGGCGCGCACTGGGCTCTTCCGGCAGGTCGAGGCCGTTGCGGGCAATGTAGGCGTCGGCAGCATCGAGCAGCGCCAGGTAGTTCTCGTCGCCACGGGCGATGTTGTCGGCCAGGTCGGCCTGGAAGCGCACCACGCCCTCACTGAACGCCTGGGTCAGGCCGACCAGGGTGATGCCCTGCCCTGCCAGCTCGCGGAAATCGATGGTGCGGCCACCGTGGGCGCCGCTGACGGCAATGGTGACGTGCTCCTTGCCCGGCTGCATGGCCTGCGCATCCCACAGGCCAAGCACGCCCAGCCACCAGACGAAATCGCGGTTGCGGTAGGCGCGCGGCGGGCGGTCGTGGGGACCAACCGAGAGGTAGACCTGTTTGCCGGCGCGCTGCAACTCGTCGGCGATCTGCACCCCGGATGAGCCGGCGCCGACCACCAGCACCGCGCCCTCGGGCAGTTGTTCAGGGTTGCGGTAGGCGGCGGAGTGGATTTGATACAGCGCCGAATCCTGCGGGGCGATGGCCGGGATCACCGGCTGCTGAAACGGCCCGGTGGCCACCACCACGCGATTGGCCAGGATCACCCCTTCGGAGGTTTCCACGCTAAAGCCGGCGCGCCCGCTATTGCGCACCACCCGCCGCACCTCCACGCCGGTGCGGATCGGTGCGGCGATCTGCCGGGCATAGGCCTCGAAGTAGTCGGCTACCTGGTCCTTGTGGGCGAAGGCATCGGGCGCCAAGTCGGGAAATTCCATACCCGGGAAACGGTCATGCCAGACCGGGCCATTGGTCACCAGCGAGTCCCAGCGGCCGCTGCGCCAGGCTTCAGCGATGCGGCTCTTCTCCAGCACCAGGTGCGGCACGCCATGCCGGCTCAGGTGCTCGCTGGTGGCCACCCCGGCCTGGCCGGCGCCGACCACCAGGGTATCGATTTCGAGGGGCCCCACCGCGCTGGCCGAGCGTGGCGGGAAAGCGGGTTGCTTAAGGTCGGTCATGGCGTGCCTACTCTGCTTCTGATCATGGCGAATCCGCAGTCGCAACAAGGCGGGCGGTGTTCGGCGCATTCTGTGCAGAGCGGGGCTTTCGCGAAATTATGATTTTTGTAGTCGCAGGCTAGGAAAAAGCTGCCTGACCAGGGCGCGGTGGATCGGCCCTGGTATTGCCGCAGAAGCTGTTGCGGCTTACTCGCCGCCCACGGCAAAGTTCGGCAGGCTGTTGACCGGCTGGGAGAAGTCGAACGGAATCGATTCCAGGGCCAGGCCAACGTTGCGCTGGACGACGAAGTGCAGGTGCGGGCCGGTGCTGTTGCCGGTGTTGCCGGAGCGGGCGATCTGGCTGCCGGCGGCCACGTGCTGGCCCTCGGCGACGCTGACCGAGCCCTGCATCAGGTGCAGGTAGACGCCCATGGTGCCGTCGTCGTGTAGGATGCGCACGTAGTTGCCCGAGGGGTTGTTGCCCCGGCCGTTCTGGCTGTTCTCGGTCTTGACCACCACGCCGCCGCGCGCCGCGACTATGGGCGTGCCTTCGGGCATGGCGATATCCACCGCGTAGCGGCCCTTGGGGGTGAAGTGGCTGTACTGGCCGTTGGCGCCCTGGGTCAGGCGGAACGGGCCGCCGCGCCATGGCAGCGGGTAGCGCTTCTGCGTCGGCACCAGGCGCGGGTCACCCAGGGCGTAGCGCAGCTTGGGCGTGTAACTCAGGGGCTGTGAAGGGTCGCGCGGAGCCAGGGTGGCGAGGCGAATCTGGCTGCGCGGTGGCAGCACCCAGGTGATCGGTTTGCTCGGCGCGCCACTGACGTTGCTCAGTTGCTCCAGGCGCAGCTCCACCTGCACAGGCGCGAACAGGTCGTTGCGCACCAGCAGGGTTTCGCCGGCTTCATGCTTTTTGGTTTCCAGCTTCACCTGGGTATCCAGGCGCTCGACCATGCGATCACGAAACACGAAGACCTGCGCACCAGGCGCCGCCTGGTCGGTGTAGGTGACCACGCCGTTGGCATCGGTGTATTTGTAGATGGTCAGCGCCATGGCCGCAGGCGCGGTGCAGAGCAGGCCCAGCAGCAGCGCCAGGTTGGTACCGGCGTGGCGAAGCAACACGGCGCAGGCCTGCGCAATGGTGAATGGAGTAGAAGCGAGCCCTAGCCTGTTCATTCGGATTTATGGGTTTATGAGTATCCGGGAGAGTCAGCGTAGCAGCCTGTGCACAGGCAGGCGAGTCGCGCTTCTCGGCTTTGCGACTGGAGACACAGAGCCTGTGGGCATCTCAAGCATCAAGGGGGGCGGGCGGTGCCCGTTTTAGCCGCGGCTTCTGCAGCGTTCTCAAGATCTATCGCGAATAAAGGCTAGGCGCCCCCTTCGCTCCTACAAAAGAGCGACAGAGATTCGTGTCGCGATTCTTTTAGCCGGTCTTGGCGCGGCCTAGGCAGTTTTTCCAGCGCGCCTCGACCCGCTCGGCAAACCAGGCGGTGGTGAGGTTGCGGGTGATTTTCGGGCTCTTCAGGACGATGCCCGGTAGCCGCGCACGCGGCACGCTGCGGCCTTCAAGCTGGTCGGCCAGGGCGAAGACGCGATCGTATAGTCGACTGTCCTCAAAGTCCTGGCGGTCACCGCGCTCCAGATCTCGGCGGATGGCCACATCACTGAGGTCCAGGCGAGCGCTCAGGCTGCGCACTGCCCGTTCGGTCTGCCCGGCCTGGCGCGAGCCGTGGATGATCAGGTCGCCGTCCAGAGCCAGGGTGATGCCCGACAACCGGCTTACCGCATGCTGAAACGCGGCGTTGCGGCTGGCGTACCAGCCGGCATTGAAGTCGGCGAAGCGATACACCGGGCTGCTGTAGGACGCCGGGTAATCGAGCAGGTGGGCGATGCCGAAATACAGACCACCTCGGCGGGTGAACACCTCCTGGCGCAGGCTGCCGTCGATCACGTAGGGATAGTCGTCGGCCAGGCGTTCGGCAAACTCGATGCTGACCTGCATCGGCCCGCCGGTACGCACCGGGTTGAGGCCACCGAACAGTTGCTGCCCCATGGGCACCATGCCGATGAAATCGTCGAAGATCGCGCTCAGGGCTTTTTCCGTGCGCACCTTAGCCAGGCGCTCGGCATAGCGCTCGCCGGTCGGCGACTTGAGCCGCAACGCGGTATCGACGAGAAAGGCCGGGATATGCAGCTTCTCGGCACGCTGGTCGATCTCGCGTCGGGCCAGGGTCGCCAGGCCGGCCACCGGGGGATCGGCGCGATAAGTGGACTCTTGCTCGATCACCGCCAGCACCGCACAGAGCTGGCTGTCGCTGGCCTCCAGCTCGCGGTCGGCAAAGGCTACATAGATATCGTTGGCCCAGCCCTGGCGGTCTGTCACCGTCGCTGGCATCAGGCGCAGCAGTTGCGCGCGGACCACATCAGGATGGCGGGTCGGAGGTTGTTCCTGCACCCGCCCACTGCAACCGGCGAGTAACGCCAGGAGCAGGCCGGCGACAATCGCCGAACGTACGCGTATGGCGTTAGCCTGGAGCTCAAGCACCGGGGCTGAAGTGCTTTTGCGCCGTGCCGCGGGCGATCAGCCGGGACAGGTAATCGAGTTTTTGCGGGTCGCGGTCGACAAAGCGGAAGCTCAGTTGCAGCCACTCGCTGTCGGGTTTGGGCTCGAAGGCGGCAACGGAATGCAGGTAGCCATTGAGCCGTGCGACTTCCTCACCGCCCTCGCCTTGTTCCAGGTCGAGCACGGCGCTTTCCAGCACCTGGGGCAGCAGCTCGCCGCGCTTGACCACCAGTAGCGCCTCTTTGAGGCTCAGCGCCTTGATGATGCAGGCCATGCTACCGCCCGGCAGGCGCAGTTGACCCTGGCCTCGGCCAGCCGGCGGTTTGGCCGCAGCGGCCGGAGCAGCACTCGCTGCAGGCGCCGCGAACAGTGGCGAGCTAACGGCGGCAGCGGGCGCATGTACCTGGGGTTTACCGCCGGTCAACGCGGCCAGCGAGTCGTTGGCAAAACCACCGCTGCTGAGCATTTTTGGTGGCGCACCGGACATCAGCGCCTGCAGCTTGCCTGCACGGCTCAGGGCCTTTTTGACCTTGGTGACCAGTTGTTCGTTGGAAAACGGCTTGCCGATAAAGTCGGAAACGCCGGCCTGGATGGCCTGGACGACGTTTTCCTTGTCACCGCGGCTGGTGACCATGATGAAGGGCACTGTTTTGAGCGCGTCCTGAGAGCGGCACCAGCTGAGCAGCTCCAGCCCCGACATCTCGGGCATTTCCCAGTCGCAGAGAATCAGGTCGATGCTCTGCTTGCCTAACAACTGCTGGGCCTTGCGCCCGTTGATGGCTTCTTCGATCTGCACGCCGGGAAAATTATCACGCAGGCCCTTTTTCACCAGGTCCCGGATAAAGTTCGCGTCATCCACCACCAACACACTGACTTTACTCATCGGCCACTCCCCTCGAATGGCCATAAGCATAGTCGCGGCACCCGGGCAAAGGCCAACCGAAATGCATCAACCCGGCGTTAAAACCGATCACTCGGCCTTGTTGCCACCCTGCACTTCTTCCTGCATGCGGGTCAGGCCGATGTGCTTAACATCGGTGCCACGCACGAGGTAGATCACCAGTTCGGCGATGTTGCGTGCATGATCGCCAATGCGCTCCAGCGAGCGCAGGGCCCAGATGATGTTCAGCACGCGCGAGATCGAACGCGGGTCTTCCATCATGAAGGTCACCAACTCACGCAGAGCGGTTTTGTATTCGCGGTCGACGGTCTTGTCGTACTGCGCCACCGACAGCGCCAGATCGGCGTCAAAGCGGGCGAAGGCGTCCAGCGCCTGTTGCACCATCTTGCGTACCTGGTCGCCGATATGCCGCACTTCGACGTAACCACGCGGCGCTTCACCTTCTTCGGTAAGGAGGATGGCACGCTTGGCGATCTTGGTCGCTTCGTCGCCGATGCGCTCCAGGTCGATCACCGATTTGGAGATGCTGATGATCAGGCGCAGGTCGGAGGCAGCCGGCTGACGACGGGCAAGAATGCGCACGCACTCCTCGTCGATGTTGCGCTCCATCTGGTTGATCTGGTCGTCGATCTCACGCACTTGCTGGGCCAGACCGGAGTCGGCGTCGATCAGCGCCGTCACGGCGTCGTTGACCTGCTTCTCGACCAGGCCGCCCATGGCCAGAAGGTGGCTGCGCACCTCTTCAAGCTCGGCATTGAACTGCTGGGAGATGTGCTGGGTAAGGTTATCTTTGTTGATCATTCCAATTCGCTCCGCGAACGCTGCATGTAGGGTGCGCCATGCGCACCGGCCCTTTGGTGCGCGCGGCCTAGGCGGCCCCGCGACACCCTACGAAGTTTGATCAACCGTAGCGGCCAGTGATGTAGTCTTCGGTCTGCTTCATCGCCGGGTTGGTGAACAGCGTATCGGTGTCACCGAACTCGATCAGTTTGCCCATATACATGAACGCGGTGTAGTCGGAGACCCGTGCCGCCTGCTGCATGTTGTGGGTCACGATCACGATGGTGTATTTGGATTTCAGTTCGTAGATCAGCTCTTCGACTTTCAGCGTGGAGATCGGGTCGAGTGCCGAGCAGGGTTCGTCGAGCAGCAGCACTTCAGGCTGCACCGCCACGGTACGGGCAATCACCAGACGCTGCTGCTGACCGCCGGACAGGCCCAGGGCTGACTCGTGCAGACGGTCCTTGACCTCATCCCACAGGGCCGCGCTTTTCAGGCCCCATTCCACGGCCTCATCAAGCACGCGCTTCTGGTTGATGCCCTGGATGCGCAGGCCGTACACCACGTTCTCGTAGATGCTCTTGGGGAACGGGTTGGGCTTCTGGAACACCATGCCCACGCGGCGACGCAGCTCGGCGACGTCTTCGCCCTTGCGGTAGATGTTGGTGCCGTCGATGTTGATTTCGCCGTCCACGCGGCAACCGTCGACCAGATCGTTCATCCGGTTGAAGGTACGCAGCAGGGTCGACTTGCCACAGCCGGACGGGCCGATAAAGGCGGTCACGCGCTGCTTGGGGATGTTCAGTTTGACGTCGAACAGCGCCTGCTTTTCACCGTAATACAGGTTCAGGCCGGGCACCTGGATCGCCACCGTTTCGGTACTCAGGTCCAGGCTCTGCTTTTCGCGGCCCAGGGCCGAAATATCGATGCCGTGGGTATGTGCTTCATGTTGCATGGCTTCACTCCCGTTCACAGCTGCAAGCTGCAAGCTACAGGCTATAAGTCAAGAATCGCACGCCTGTGTTGCAGGCGTGCGGCTCAGATTCAATGATCCAGGGCTTTGTACTTTTCCCGCAGGCGGTTACGCAGGTAAACGGCGGTGAGGTTGAGCACCGCAATTACCAGCACCAGCAACAACGCAGTGGCGTATACCAACGGCCGCGCCGCCTCGACGTTGGGGCTCTGGAAGCCGACGTCGTAGATATGGAAGCCCAGGTGCATGATCTTCTGGTCCAGGTGCAGGTAGGGGTAGTTACCGTCTACCGGCAGGCTCGGCGCCAGCTTGACCACGCCCACCAGCATCAGCGGCGCCACTTCACCGGCAGCACGGGCTACGGCGAGGATCAGCCCGGTCATCATCGCTGGGCTGGCCATCGGCAGCACCACGCGCCAGAGCGTCTCGATCTTGGTCGCGCCAAGCGCCAAAGAGCCTTCACGCAGGGCCCGCGGAATCCGCGCCAGGCCTTCTTCGGTGGCAACGATGACCACAGGTACGGCGAGGATCGCCAGGGTCAGCGAGGCCCAGAGCAGGCCTGGCGTACCAAAGGTGGGCGCCGGTGCGGCTTCCGGGAAGAACAGCGCATCGATCGAGCCACCCAGTACATAGACGAAGAAGCCCAGGCCGAATACGCCGTAAACGATCGCCGGTACACCAGCCAGGTTGTTCACCGCGATGCGGATGACCCGCGTCAGCGGCCCCTGCTTGGCGTACTCACGCAGGTAGATAGCGGCGATGACACCGAACGGGGTGACGATCACAGCCATGATCAGGGTCATCATCACGGTACCGAAGATCGCCGGGAAGATCCCGCCCTCGGTGTTCGCTTCACGCGGCTCGTCGCTGACGAACTCCCACAGCTTGGCGCCGTAGAACTGCAGCTTGCCCATGGTCGACATGGCGTTCGGCCGATAGGCACGGACCACCTTGCCCAGGGTTACGTCCACTTCGCGGCCGTCGACCGAGCGCACGGTGATGCTGTCGCGGTTGAAGGCCTGGTACAGACCATTCAGCTCGGTTTCCAGGACCTTGTATTCAGCGTCCCAGCGGGCGCGCTCGGCGTCCAGATCAGCCTGGGCAACGGCGTCCAGCTTGCCCTGCAGTTCCAGCTTGCGGGTTTGCAGACGGATACGCTCCAGGCCGGCGTTGATGCGGCCGATGTCACGCTTCTCGAGACGCACCACCTGAGCATGCAGCTCATCGACGCGCTCCAGGCGCTCCTGCAGTGCAGGCCAGGCAGCGTCACCCTCGGCAACCAGCTGGCCATTCTCTTTGACGTTGAGCAGGTAACCATAAAGGTTGCCCCACTCGCGGCGCTCGAAAGCGGTCAGGGTTTCCGGGGTGCGCGGGTTGCTCAGCCACTCGCCGACGACCCAGCTGAAGTCGGCACCGTAGAGATCACGGTTACCGACCTTGAGCAGCTCGCGGGTCATGAACTCGCCACCTTCGGCGGCAACCGGCAAACCGGAGGCAGCCAGACGAGCACGAGGGATTTCCTCGATCTGGGTGACTTCGCCGGCCATGACGCGGACTTCCTGGCCAGGCACCTGGTAGTCGGCTTCGATGATGTCAGCCGGCCAGAAGTGCCCCAGACCACGGGTAGCGATCACCGCCAGCAGACCCAGGGTCATGATCACCGCAATGGAGACCGCCCCGGCGTTCATCCAGATCCACGGCGAACCGCTTTTGAACCAGGCTTTAACGGAATTCTTTTTCACGGACATATACCTTCCAGGCCCTTAGAGCGACGCGTACTTGACGCGCAGACGCTGGCGCACCAGCTCCGCGAGCGTGTTCATGACGAAGGTGAAGGACAGCAACACCAGGGCCGAGAGGAACAGCACGCGGTAGTGCGTACCGCCCACTGCCGACTCGGGCATTTCCACCGCCACGTTGGCAGCCAGGGTGCGCAGGCCCTCGAAGATGTTCATGTCCATGATCGCGGTGTTACCGGTGGCCATCAGCACGATCATGGTCTCGCCGACAGCACGGCCCATGCCGATCATCACCGCCGAGAAGATGCCTGGGCTGGCAGTCAGGATGACCACGCGGGTCAGCGTCTGCCAGGGCGTGGCACCGAGCGCCAGAGAGCCAAAGGTCAGGCTCTTGGGCACGCTGAACACGGCGTCTTCGGCAATCGAGTAGATGTTCGGGATCACCGCAAAGCCCATGGCCAGGCCAACCACCAGAGCGTTGCGCTGGTCGAAGGGAATGCCCAGGTCATTGCTCAGCCAGGCGCGCATGTTGCCGTCGAACAACCAGACTTCCAGGTGGCCACTCATGCTCAGGGAGACAAAGCCCACCAGCAGGATCACCGGGATCAGCAGCGCCGCTTCCCAACCATCCGGCACCATCAGGCGGATCGACTCAGGCAGGCGGCTCCAGGCGAAACCGGCCAACAGAATGCCGACAGGCGTGAATATCAGCAGGCTGAAGATGCCCGGCAAATGCCCTTCGACATAAGGCGCGAGGAACAGACCGGCGAAGAAGCCGAGGATCACCGTCGGCAATGCCTCCATCAGCTCGATCACTGGTTTGATCTTGCCGCGCATCGCCGGCGCCATGAAGTAAGCGGTGTAGATGGCCGCCGCAATCGCCAACGGGGCAGCCAGCAGCATGGCGTAGAACGCCGCCTTGAGTGTACCGAACGCCAGTGGTGCGAGGCTCAGCTTGGGCTCGGCATCGGTATTGGCGGAGGTGGACTGCCAGATGTAATCCGGCTGGTCATAGTTCTCGTACCAGACCTTGCTCCACAGCGAGCTCCAGGATACTTCCGGGTGCGGGTTGTCGAGTGTCCAGCCCTGCAGTTGCCCGTTGGCCTGCACCAGAATCTGGTCGGCACGCGGCGACATGGCAATCTGGCTTGCCGCGCCATCGCTGACCGACTGCACGAGCAGCGTGCGGTGAGCGGTGCTGTGGAACACGCCAAGCTGGCCGCTGGCGTCCAACGCAATAAAGCCCTTGCGACGCTCTTCCGGGAGAATCTGGGTGATCGGGCTGTTGCCCATCTGGAAGCTGCGGATCGACTTGAGCAGTTGCTTGCCGTCTTCGTCACGCACCATGAACCACTGCTGGATGCCGCCTTTGCTGTCGCCGATCATCAGCGAAATGCCGCCCAGCAGCGTCGAGGCATGGGTGACTTCGGTGCCGCCGTCGGCAAGCAGTTTGTAGCGGCCGTTGAGCTCTTTGGTACGCAGGCTGAACACATCGGCGGTGGCGCGCCCGTTGATCACGTACAACCACTGATGACGCGGGTCGATCAGCAGCTCTTTGATCGGCTCGGCGATCTGCGCCAGGGCAATGCGCTCTTCGCTAAGGGTGACCTCGCCGGTCATCATGTTTTCTTCGCGGCCCAGGCTCAGCACGTGCAGGTCACGGCCGGTGGAGCCGGTCAGCATCAAAGTGCCGCTGTTCAGGCTTACGGCGATGTGGTCCAGCGCAGCACCCTGTTCATCGAGGGTGATCGGTGTTTCACCGAAGGGATAGGCCAGGCTCGGGCTGATGACCCGCACATCGTTGGGGTAAGTCACGGCATAGCGGTGCTCGAACACCATCACCTGACCGTTGGACAAACCCACCGCCACGCGGTTGCTGCCCGGCTGATCGCGGCCGACCGAGACGATCTGCGTGCCCGCTGGCAGCGGCAGGGTCACCGCGCTCATCAGGCTCATATCCTGAGCATTGAAAAATTGCACCTGGCCACGCGCATCGAGGCGCATGCCCACTTCGTTCTGCTCCTCCACTGCCATCAGCAGCGGGGCGCCGGCGTCTGCCAGCCAGGCCGGCTGCACAGGCTCGCGCGCCTCCAGGTCGGCGCCCTGGAACATCGGAAAAACGATGTAGGCCAGGTAAAAGAAAATCAGGGTGATTGCACCCAACACCGCCATGCCGCCCACGGATACGCACCAGCGGGCCAGGCGATCCTTGAATGCACGAATGCGCCGCTTGCGTTGCAGGGCCGGCGTGTTGAAGTCCAACCCCAGGGATTTGGAAGACGCGGTCATGGTTTCACTAGCCAAGTCGTTCATAGTAGAAGGCATCTCTGCACGGCCATGCGCGCGCCGTTTTTCAGGTCCGGGTTCAGGCGGCCACTGTAGTACGCCTATGTGACAGAAAAGTTACAGCACGCTGACAAAACCAAACCCGCCCCTCGCAACGAGAAGCGGGTTTGGCCAACCCATGGCATCCCTGCCAGTTGGCGCCCGGTTGGGCGCCGGGTGTTTAGAGACCCAGTTCCTGCATGGTCTTGTCGACGACCTTCTTCGGCAGCGGGATGTAGCCGTCTTTCACGACCACGTCCTGGCCTTGCTTGGACAGCACCAGCTTGAGGAACTCGGTGTCCAGCGGGCTCAGCGGCTTGTTCGGCGCCTTGTTGACATAGACGTAGAAGAAGCGAGCCAGCGGGAACTTGCCAGCGATGGCGTTATCTTCGTTCGCTTCAAAGGCTTCGCCGCCTTTCTTCGACAGCGGAACAGCCTTGACGCTGGAGGTGCGGTAGCCAATACCCGAGTAGCCGATGGCGTTCAGGGTGCTGGAGATCGACTGCACAACCGAAGCCGAACCCGGCTGCTCGTTGACGTTGGATTTGAAGTCGCCCTTACACAGCGCTTCTTCTTTGAAGTAGCCGTAAGTGCCGGATACCGAGTTACGGCCGAACAGCTGCAGCGGCTTGCTCGCCCACTCACCGGTCAGGCCTACATCGCCCCAGGTTTTGATATCGCTAGCGCCACCGCACAGGCGGGTGCTGGAGAAGATGGCGTCAACCTGCTCGATCGACAGGCTCTTGATCGGGTTGTCCTTGTGCACGAACACGGCCAGGGCGTCGATTGCGACCGGTACGGCAGTCGGCTTGTAGCCGTACTTCTGCTCGAACGCCTGGATTTCGCTGTCCTTCATGGCGCGGCTCATCGGGCCCATGTTGGCAGTGCCCTCGGTCATTGCGGGTGGCGCAGTGGAGGAACCCGCGGCCTGAATCTGGATGTTGACGTTCGGGTAGTTCTTCTTGAATTCTTCGGCCCACAGGGTCATCAGGTTGGCCAGCGAGTCGGAACCGACGCTGGACAGGTTACCGGATACGCCCGAGGTCTTTTCGTAGGTCGGCAGAGCCGGGTCGACAGCGGCAACCGCATTGGCAGTGGCGACGCCAGCGGCGACAAAAGTCATGGCCGCCATCAAACGCTTAAGTTTCATGCTTTGCTCCTAGCAGAATGTAGTGTTGGATGGAACAGGCCAAGTATTGTCGGCCCTTGTGATCACTCTATGAAACCAATGTGACAGTTCGATGAACGCCGGCACATTGCCAGGTAGGGTCTGTTGACGTTTCGTTCGCGGCCGCGGCGAAACGTCAACAGACCCTAGGTGGGCAAAGCGCCATAGTCGCCCGCCGACCGTTCAGTCGCTATACTCGCCGCAACCCGCACCCTTGCGGGTCCCGCGCCACAACAACCGCGCCGCGAGCTCAGAGCCGATGAACGAATTCGAACAGGAAGACCCGATACCTCAAGGCGATCTGGCCCTGCAGATCACCGCACTGCCGCGTGAAACCAACGGTTTTGGCGATATTTTCGGCGGCTGGCTGGTCTCGCAGATGGACCTGGCCGGCACGGCCATGGCCAGCAAGGTGGCCGGCGGGCGTGTGGCCACGGTGGCGATCGACCGCATGGCCTTTCTGGTGCCGGTGCCGGTCGGCGCGCAACTGTCGTTCTATACGCAAACCGTGGAAGTGGGCCGCAGCTCGATCCAGATGCTGGTCGAGGTGTGGAGCGATGATCCGTTGTCCAGCGAATGGCGCAAGGTCACCGAGGCGGTGTTCGTGTTTGTCGCCATCGACGGCAGCGGCCGCACCCGTCCGGTGCCCGCACGCCGTTAGAGCGCAGCTAACCAACAGCGCGACGTAAAAACAAAAACGCCGGCCCAAGGGCCGGCGTTTTGCTGTGCGCTTGAATCAGCCGCGGATGTTGTAGATATCCTTCTCGTTCATCTCTGCGTACTCATAGAGACGATCGAGGTAGGCACGCTGCTGCGCCCATACCTTGGTTGCCGCCGGGTCGGCAGCAGCGGCGGCATCGACCACCTCGGCAGCCACACCCTTGAGTTTGGTCAGCACCTCGTCCGGCAGGCGACGTACTTCCACGCCTTCGGCCTTGAGCTGCTCCATGGCTTCCATGTTGCGCGCGTTGTAGTCGTCGAGCATGTCGGCGTTCACGTCGCGGGCCGCAGCGCGGACGATAGCCTGCAGGTCGGCCGGCAGGGTTTCCCAGGCCTTGATATTGATGTCCAACTCGAAGGTCACGTTCGGCTCTTGCCAGCCCGGGGTGTAGTAATACTTGGCGGCTTTGTGCAGGCCCAGGGCCTGGTCGTTATACGGGCCGATCCACTCGGTCGCATCGATCGCGCCAGTCTGCAGTGCAGTGAAAATTTCACCCGCTGGCATGTTGACCACGGTACCGCCCATCTTGGTCAGTACTTCACCGCCCAGACCCGGGGTACGCATCTTCAGGCCATTGAAGTCGTCAACGCCGTTGATTTCCTTGTTGAACCAACCCGCGGTCTGCACGCCCGTGGCGCCGCAAGCCATCGGCAGCACGCCGAAGGGTTTGTACACCTCTTCCCACAGCTGCATGCCACCACCACGGTGCAACCAGGCGTTCATTTCCTGGGCGTTGGGGCCAAACGGCAGGGCACAGAAGAACTGCGCCGCCGGCACTTTGCCCTTCCAGTAGTAAGGCGCGCCGTGGCCCATTTCAGCGGTGCCGCGCGAGACAGCGTCGAAAACCTCAAGTGCCGGCACCAGCTCCCCAGCGGCGTAGACCTTGACCTTCAGACGACCATTGCTCATCTCGTTGACCAGGGTAGCGAAGCGCTCGGCGCCCACGCCCACACCCGGGAAGTTCTTCGGCCAGGAGGTGACCATTTTCCAGTTGAAGGTTTCGCCACCGCCTCCGCCCTGTTGGGGCTTGGCGGCCGTTTCGGCTTCCTTGTTGCAGCCGGCCAGTGCGGTGGCAGCCAGGCCAACACCTGCTGCGGCGAGAATCTGACGACGTTTCATGCAATGCTCCTTCTTGTTGTATTGGTCTGACCACAGGATCACTGCGGACGAACCGTGCCTGCGTAACATAGGGGGAAGTGACTCCCAAGCCTAGCGGATACGACTAAAGTTGTAGTGCCATTGCTGCAATTGACACGGCCTGCCTAAAATCGCCGGCTTGCCTGCCACTGTAGGGTCTGCTGACGCTTCGTCCGCGGCCGCGCCGGAGCCAGTTTTAGCGCGAGGCAAGGCACGAGATGCGAAGTTTAGCTGGCTAAATGAGTCATCGAGAAACGCTGCATCGCGCTAAAACGGGCCCGGCCCTACGGGTTGCGCGCAAAATCTCGCCATGCGGTGTTGGAGGACTTGGCAAGGGAACACCATTACCGGCGTCCTCCGCCTTGCCTGGCGAAATTTTTCGCAGCAACGCGGCGTGCGACGAAACGTCAACAGACCCTAAATAACGATAAAGGACTCACCATGTCCGACAAACCTTCAATCGCCCTGAGCATTGCGCATCTGATCGATGCGCTCAATGCCCGGTTCGGCCAGGCCTGCGCCTGGCTCACGCTGTTCCTGGTCCTGGGTACCGCTGTCGTGGTGGTCCTGCGCTATGGCTTCGGTATCGGCGCCACCGCGCTGCAAGAGGCCGTGCTCTATGCCCACGCCTTGGTTTTCATGGGCGCCGCTGCCTGGGTCTTGCAACGTAACGGGCATGTCCGCGTAGACATTTTCTACCAAGGCTTCAGCGCACGCCGCCAGGCCCTGGTCGAAATCCTCGGCACCCTGTTTTTCCTGCTGCCGCTGTGCCTGTTCCTGGGCTGGGCGAGCTGGGATTACGTGACCAACTCCTGGTCCACGCTGGAAGGCTCCAGCGAGTCCGGCGGCCTTAAATTCGTTTATCTGCAAAAAAGCATCATTCTGGTGCTGGTGGTCAGCCTGGTCTTGCAAGGGGTCTCCGACGTGATCAAATCCGTACTGCTGTTCACCGGCCGCCTGCCCGAGCCGGAGGTGAAGCATGGCTGAGTTGATGGCGATCCTGCTGTTTATCAGCATCTGTGCCGCACTTATGGCCGGCTTCCCCGTTGCCTTCACCCTGGGCGGCGTCTCGCTGCTGTTCGCCGGCATCGGGATTCTGACCAATACCTTCGATGCAGGTTACCTGAGCGCCCTGCCCAATCGCCTGTTCGGCATCATGAACAACCAGACCATGCTGGCGGTGCCGCTGTTCGTGTTCATGGGCGTGATGCTGGAGAAATCCCGGGTTGCCGAGGACCTGCTCGAGTCCATGTCGCGACTGTTCGGCACCCTGCGCGGTGGCCTGGCAATCTCGGTGTGCGTGGTCGGTGCCTTGCTCGCCGCCTCCACCGGCATCGTCGGCGCCACTGTGGTGACCATGGGCCTGCTGGCCCTGCCGACCATGCTGCGCCGCGGTTATGACCCAGCTATCGCCACCGGTACCCTGGCCGCCACCGGCACCCTGGGGCAGATCATTCCGCCGTCCATCGTGCTGGTATTGCTGGGGGACGTGATGTCCAGCGCCTATCAGCAGGCGCAGTTGAAGATGGGTATTTTCTCGCCCAAGACCGTCTCGGTCGGTGACCTGTTCGTCGGCGCCTTACTGCCGGGCTTGCTGCTGGTTGGGCTGTACATCGTCTACATCATTGCCGTGGCGATCTTCCAACCGAAGAAACTGCCGGCGCTGCCGCAAGAGGAGCTGGGACCGATCGAATGGGGCAAGCTGTTCAATGCCCTGATCCCGCCGCTGATCCTGATCGCCGCCGTGCTCGGCTCGATTCTCGCCGGCTATGCCACACCGACCGAAGCCGCAGCCCTCGGCGCCCTCGGCGCCATGCTGCTGGCCCTGAGCAAGCGCAAGCTGAACTTCGGCCAACTGCGCGAAGTGGCTTACGGCACCACTGAAATCAGCGCCATGGTGTTCATGATCCTGATTGGCGCCTCGCTGTTCTCCTTGGTGTTCCGTGGTTTTGGCGGTGAAGTGCTGATCGAGGACGTATTCGCTCAGTTGCCGGGCGGCGTGCTCGGCGCGTTCTTCCTGGTGATGCTGGTGATCTTCCTGCTCGGCTTTATCCTCGACTTTATCGAGATCACCTTCGTGGTGGTGCCGATTGTCGGGCCGGTGCTGCTGGCCATGGGCCTGGACCCGATCTGGCTGGGCGTGATGATCGCACTCAACCTGCAGACGTCCTTTCTCACACCGCCATTCGGCTTCGCCCTGTTCTACTTGCGCGGCGTAACGCCCAAGTCGGTGCCCACCAGCACCATTTACAAGGGCGTGGTGCCGTTTATCCTGATCCAGCTGGCCTTGCTGGTCATCGCCTACCAGTTCCCCGGGTTGATTACCTGGCTACCGGAGCAGGTGTACGGCAAGTAACACTGCCGTGAACCAAGCAAACGCCCGTCCTTGTGACGGGCGTTTTGCATTAGCCCCCATGGAACTGTTCCCCCTGACAGGCTCCAATAGCGAAACCCCTTTTCAAGAGTCCGCCCCATGACCACTGCCCATATCGAACGAATCGACCTGGATGCCCTGACCGCCTGGCGCATCCGCCGTGGCGCCCATGAGCTGGTGATCACCCAGCAGGGCGCCCAGGTGCTCAGTTACCGTCAGGATGACCAGCCACCGCTGATCTGGCTCAGCGAACAAGCTGCCTACGCGCGCGGACAAAGCGTGCGTGGCGGTGTCCCCATCTGCTGGCCCTGGTTCGGCGCCCTGGAGCGCAACCCGCAGGCCGTGCAGGCGCTGCACAACTCGCCGTCATCAGCCCCTGCCCACGGCGGCGTACGCGGCCTCGACTGGCAACTGCTGGGTATCGATAACCAGGACGACGCCGTGGTTATCCAGTTCGCCCTCGACACCCGCGAACAACCGCTACCCGATTGGCCCCATGAGGCCCAGCTCAACCTTCGCGTGCGCCTGGACGACCGCCTGCACCTGAGCCTGTGTACTGATAATCCGGGCCATCAGCCGCTGCCCTTCAGCCAGGCACTGCACAGCTACTTCGCCGTCAGCGATATTCGTCAGGTACAGGTTGAGGGGCTAGCGGGTTGCCGCTATGTGGAAACCCTCGAAGACTGGCAGCAGCGCGAGCAGCACGGTGATCTGACCTTCAGTGGCGAAACGGATCGTATCTACCTGGACACCCCGCCGAGCCTGAGCATCGTCGACCCCCTCTGGCAGCGCCGCCTGCAACTGCACAGCAGCGGCTCACGCTCGGCGGTAGTGTGGAACCCCTGGATCGACAAAGCGCAGCGCTTGTCGCAGTTCGCCGATGACGCCTGGACCGGCATGCTGTGCATCGAGCACGCCAATGTGCTCGACGACTGCATCAGCCTCGCCCCAGGTGAGCAGCATCGGCTGGAAGTGAGTCTGTGGAGCGAGGCGCTTAAGTAGCCCTACCGCTTCGAGCCGGAGCTGGTCGGCGAGCGCCCCGACCTCGACCTGCAACGCCTGTTGCAACAGTCGGCGTTTCTCGCCTTCAGCCCCTATGGGCCGGAGACTCACGGGCTGATCTTCCAGGTCGCCCAAGGCGAATTCGGCAAGCGCCTGACCCGCTACACCCCGAGCATCGTGCCGCAACTACTCAGCGCATCTTCCAGTACATGACGGCGCCGCAAATCATCGTTCAGGGCCATGTGCTGATCTTCGGCGATGATCAGAGCGCCTTCGGCGACCCCGGCACGCTCACCGCCTAACGCCCCGGCGCCTCCAGAGCTCGCGCCAAATCCCCCGCCTCGGTAAATACGCGCTTCTGCTCCAACCGCCCATCCTTCAACTGCAGCCATACCACTTCCCCCTCACCCGCCGCATAACGCGGTGCGATACGCGCATCGCGGTCGAGCAGGACGCGGTAGTTGTAGTCGCGCATTTTGGGGAGGGCGAAGAGTTTGCCGATGAGGCTCGGCATGCGGCTGATATCGGCGAGAAAGATGGCCTGGCGTTGTTCCAGGTAGCCCTTGGGTTTGCCTTGCAGGGCGGCGTCGAGCAGTTTGGCGCCGTCCATGTCGCGGGCTACCAGCAGGACCTGCAGTTGGTTGTCCAGGGTGTAGGGCTGATCGTACTGGTCGAGCAAGGTCCAGGGTGCCAGGCGTTCGCCTGGTTCCAGAGCCAAAGCGCTGCTGGCCAGCAGGCAGAGCAGCAAGGCAGTCAGGGTTTTCTTCACGGCTAAGGCTCCAGGGTAAACAGGCTAACGGCGACTTAGAGATCGTCCTCGGTCACCACACGCACGTCGGCGGCATCGAGGGCATAGGCGGCGTCGGCGAGGTCGTTGCTTACGGGCTCGACCTTGAGCTGACCACTGACCCACAGCGGCGTGTAGATGTCATCGATGGCCAGGCCCTTGGGGTAGCGCACCAGCACCAGCTGGTTCGGCGGCGGTGGTGGGACGTGGATGCAGGCACCGGGATAGGGCACCAGAAAGAACAGCGTACTGCGGCCACTGTTGTCGGTTTCCAGCGGCACCGGGTAGCCGCCCAGGCGCAGTTGTTTGCCATCCAGGCCGGGAACGGTCTTGCTTGAGTACATCACCGCCGGCAAGTCGGCATCTTGCTGGCGCAGGCCGCCGGGGGAGTAGAAGCCGCTGTCCTGCTCGGGGGTGTCGTGGCTGATTTCCGGCATGGCTTCGAGGGCCTGGCGGTCCTCTTCGGGCATCAGTTCGAGCCAGTCGGTTTCGGGTAATTCGGCGCGGGCCAGGCCGCACAGCAAGCACAGGGACAACAACCAGTAACGCATCGGCACACTCGCAGAGAAGAAAAACGGCAGGCCGATACGCGCGACGAGGTGCGGTGTGCACCTCGCCCCTGACGGATCAGGCCTTCTTGGCGATCAGGCCATAGAGTACCAGCAGGACGATGGCGCCGATCACTGCGCCGATGAAACCGGCGGCTTCGCCGGCCTCGTAGATACCCAACGCCTGGCCGCCGTAGGTGGCTGCAATGGAGCCGCCGATGCCGAGCAGGATGGTCATGATCCAGCCCATGCTGTCATCGCCGGGTTTGAGAAAGCGCGCCAGCAGGCCGACGATCAGGCCGATGAAGATAGTTCCGATAATGCCCATGGGTATGACTCCTTGAATACGAATGGGACAGGCAAAAACGCCTGGTTTATCGGACTGGCAAAGTGCCCAAGGGTTCGCCTGGGATATTCGGCGGGCTGTAACAAGCCGTGCCGGTGACAGCCTTCAAGGTACCGAGGGCACAGGGGATGGCAGCTCATGCTGGCGGTAGATGGCCGCGATTTCGCCACTGTCGCGCATACGCGCCAGCTCTTGCCCCAGGCGCTCGTAGAGTAGGCCGCGCTCGCCTTGGTACAGCGCCAGGGATGCGCCGTAGTAATTGAGGATCGACTGATCGTGCCGATAGGCCGCGTAACGATAGTCGTCGAAACCCAGGGCCTTGAACTGTACTTCTATCGCCGGTGCGTCGAGCACGGCCATCACATCCAGGCGCCCGGCGCGGAACATCCCAGCGAGCAGGTAATCGTCGGTCACGACGACCTTGCTGAGCAGCCCATCGCTGTCAAACGGCTCGAAGTAGGCAGTACCCCGCTTGGTACCGATGGTCAGGCCCTGCAGATCGGCATAGTCACCAATACGCTGCTCTTGCCCCGGCGGCACGATAAAGCGCACGGACAGCTGTTGCACACCGATGCTCGGCAAGTAGTGGATATAGGCATGCCGCTCTGCCGTATCGAGCACCCGCGGCACCAGGTCGATGCGCCCGCTCTTGAGGTCTTCGATACTGCGGATAAAGGGCGCATGGCGCCATTCGACGCGAGCACCAACATGCCGGGCGGCCTGGTTGAGAATATCGATCAGTGGGCCAACGGGCGTGCCGTCGACGCTTTGCATTTCCGGTGGCCGATCACGGTAATCGGCGCGCAGAACGGTCTCGGCATTGGCCCAGGCGACAACCAGCAGTAGTGGCAGAGCAAACAGAGGACTCATGGCAGTAGGCTCTTGTGGTGGCCCATAGGCTAGAGCGTAGCTGCAATTCGTCCCCCGTGATGCTGAACTTAAGTGGAAGCGATCAACGCTTGCACAGCGGCAATACGGCTATCCAGGGTGGCCCGGTCAGCACAGCGCAGGGTGGCGTGGCCGACCTTGCGTCCAGCCTTGAAGGCCTTGCCGTAGTGGTGCAGGTAGCAATCCTCGATGGCCACCACCTGATTCACTGGTGGCACACTGCCGATGAAGTTGAGCATGGCGCTCTCGCCCACCTTGGCCGTGGAGCCCAGCGGCAAGCCGGCGATGGCACGCAGGTGATTGTCGAACTGACTGCAGACCGCGCCTTCGATGGTCCAGTGCCCGGAGTTGTGCACACGCGGGGCGATCTCGTTGGCCTTCAGGCCACCGTCGACCTCGAAGAACTCGAACGCCAGCACGCCGACATAGTCGAGCTCGCGCAGCACCCGGCCAACGTAGTCTTCGGCCAGGCCCTGCAGCGGGTGCGCGGTGCTGGCCACGGACAGGCTGAGAATGCCGCTGTCGTGGGTGTTGTGCACCAGCGGGTAGAAGCGCGTTTCGCCATTACGGCCACGCACGGCGATCAGCGACACTTCACCACTAAAGGGCACGAAGCCTTCAAGAATGCAGGGCACGCTGCCCAGCTCGGCGAAGGCGCCGGTCACGTCTTCGGGCTTGCGCAGGACCTTCTGGCCCTTGCCGTCATAGCCCAGGGTACGGGTCTTCATCACCGCCGGCAGGCCGATGCTGGCCACCGCGGCGTCCAGGTCGGCCTGGGACTGGATGTCAGCGAATTCCGGCGTGGGAATGCCCAGGGCCTTGAACATCGACTTCTCGAACCAGCGGTCACGAGCGATGCGCAGGGCTTCAGCCGACGGATAGACCGGCACGAACTGCGAGAGGAATGCCACCGTCTCGGCCGGCACGCTCTCGAACTCGAAGGTCACCAGGTCGACTTCATCAGCCAGTTGGCGCAGGTGCGCCTGGTCGCCGTAATCGGCGCGGATATGCTCACCCAACGCCTGGGCGCAGGCATCCGGCGCCGGGTCGAGAAAGGCGAAGTCCATGCCCAGCGGAGTACCCGCCAGGGCCAGCATGCGGCCCAGTTGGCCGCCACCGATTACACCGATTTTCATGGGTCGATCTGCTCCTGATGCACGGGGGGCTGCGGCGAGCGCGCTCAGCCGCGCGGGTCCGGGTTATCCAGCACGGTCTCGGTTTGCTCCTGGCGGAACTGTTTGAGCGCGGCGTGGAACTGCGGGTGCTGGTGGCCGAGGATACTGGCGGCCAGCAGGGCCGCGTTGATCGCACCGGCCTTGCCGATGGCCAGGGTGGCGACCGGAATACCGGCCGGCATCTGCACGATCGACAGCAGCGAGTCGACGCCCGAGAGCATGGACGACTGCACCGGCACGCCGAGCACCGGCAGGTGGGTCTTGGCGGCGCACATACCCGGCAGGTGCGCGGCGCCGCCGGCACCCGCGATGATCACCTGAATGCCGCGGCCTTCGGCCTCTTCGGCATACTGAAAGAGCAGGTCCGGGGTGCGGTGCGCCGAGACCACCTTGACCTCGTGGGGGATGCCGAGCTTGTCGAGCATCTCCGCGGTGTGACTCAGGGTGGACCAATCGGACTTGGAGCCCATGATCACGCCAACCAGTACGCTCATCGTCGTGCCTCTCTGTGGGGCGCAGGGCGCCATCTCGATCATGCGCCTGCGGGCGCGGCAAAAACCAACAAGCCACGCGGGAGGACCGGCGTGGCTTGTGTGCGAAAAAGGCCGCGCAGTATACCGTAAAGCTACGTAAGACGCGCAGCCCCCTGCACCGTTCGTCCAGCATCTGCGCTGAGGTTGACCTGCGACAACACCGGCCGCGCGCATAAGCGCACAGTGGGTGTTCATCCACTGCGAGGATCACCCCATGCACCGGACCATGAAAGCCGCCGTCGTTCACGCCTTTGGCCAGCCGCTGCGCATCGAAGAGGTCAAGGTGCCGCTGCCCGGCCACGGCCAGATTCTGGTGAAGATCGAAGCCAGTGGCGTGTGCCACACCGACCTGCACGCCGCCGAAGGCGACTGGCCGGTCAAACCGAGCCTGCCGTTTATTCCCGGTCATGAAGGTGTCGGCTATGTCGCCGCAGTCGGCAGCGGCGTAACCCGCGTCAAGGAAGGCGACCGCGTCGGTGTGCCCTGGCTGTACACCGCCTGCGGCTGCTGCGAGCACTGCCTGACCGGCTGGGAAACCCTCTGCGCAGACCAGCAGAACACCGGCTACTCGATCAACGGCGGCTACGCCGAATACGTGCTGGCTGACCCGAACTTCGTCGGCATCCTGCCGAAAAATATCGAATTCGCCGAGATTGCGCCGATTCTCTGTGCCGGCGTCACCGTCTACAAAGGCCTGAAAGTCACAGGCGCACGCCCCGGCCAGTGGGTGGCGATCTCCGGCATCGGCGGGCTGGGTCATGTTGCGGTGCAGTACGCCAAGGCCATGGGCCTGCACGTGGCGGCCATCGACGTCGATGACAGCAAACTGGCCCTGGCGAAAAAGCTCGGCGCCAGCCTGACCATCAACGCCCTGAAGGAAAACCCGGTCGAGGTGATCCAGCGCGACATCGGCGGCGCCCATGGCGTGTTGGTCACTGCGGTGTCCAACAGCGCGTTCGGCCAGGCCATCGGCATGGCGCGCCGGCATGGCACCGTGGCCCTGGTCGGCCTGCCGCCAGGTGATTTCCCTACGCCGATCTTCGACGTGGTGCTCAAGGCCATCAGCATCACCGGCTCCATCGTCGGCACCCGCGCCGACCTGCAGGAGGCGCTGGACTTCGCCGCCGAGGGCCTGGTCAAGACCACCTACCACACCGACAAACTGGAGAATATCAACAGCATCCTTGACCAGATGCGCGCCGGGCAGATCGAAGGTCGGGTGGTCATGCAGCTCTAGGGTCTGTTGCCATTTCGTTCGCGGCCGCGCCGGAGCCAGTTTTAGCGCGGAGCAAGGCACGAGATGCGAAGTTTAGTGGGCTAAATGAGCCATCGAGAAACGCCGCATCGCGCTAAAACGGGCCCGGCCCTTCGGGTTGCGCGCAAAATCTCGCCATGCGTTGTTGGAGGACTTGGCAAGGGAACAACCATTACCGGCGTCCTCCGCCTAGCCTGGCGAGATTTTTCGCGGCAACGCGGCTTGCGACGAAACGGGAACAGACCCTAGGGTCTGCTGCCATTTCGTTCGCGGCCGCGCCGAAACGGCAACAGACCCTAATGAACCGAGGACCACACCACAGACCGCAGCCTGGCTGCGGTCTATACTCTGCGGTCTTCATCCAAACAAGGACGTGTTGTCATGAAACAATACCTTTCGCTCGCCGCTCTTGCCCTGCTCTCCTTTCAGGCCGCTGCCGTGGAGCTGGCCAAACACTCGCAAGTATTCGATGCCGGTCAGGGCGTCAGCCTGGCCCTTGCGCCCACCGCCGATGGTAGCCAGGCCTTAGTCCAGGTCAGCGGCATCAACCATCCGCTCGACGAAGTGGTGTTCCTCACCCAGGTTCGCGAATTGGGTAACGAACAGCGCGACTACAGCATCCTGCTCGACGGCCGCGCCTACAACCTGCTGAACAAGCGCCGTGCGTGGAGTGGCGAGAGCTTCCAGCTCAACCTGCCAGATACCCAAGGGGTTGAGTTGGGCTACAACGAAGAAAAGACCAAGGCACTCAAGCAAAGCGATCTGCTGGCGCTCTATCAACGCCAGGAAAGTGCCGGCGTACAAGCACGGCTGGCCACCTTTGACCGCGAGAAACGCGTGGCGCAGTACAGCAGCCGCCTGCACCAGATGGACAGCGAAGCCTCCGAGGCTTGCGACACGCCCCTGGTCACCCGCGTGGATTGGAGCGCCGTCACCGACGAGCAACTGATCAGCCTGAGCGTGCCGAGCTTCTGCGGCGAAGTGGTCAGCCAGATGGCCAACCTCTGTGGGCGTGCCGACACCTACAAAGCCGAGGCCCGCACCATCAAGGGCGTCGACTGCCAGTTCGGCGATGCCATGAAACTGCACGAGAAAGACGGCACCCTGCGCTTCAGCACGCGCCAGGATGAAGCCAATCAGGGCGATTTCATCAACGCCATCCTGCGCAATCGCTGATGGCTGTTGCCGCGGCCGCAGAACCTGCGCGCCGCGGCATATTTCTTGCGTTCTAACGGCCACCTGGACCAACCGGAACGCCCCATGTTGCACGCCCCTCTGACCACCCTGCATGTGGTGACGCTGATCCTGCAACGCTTCGCCGAGCAGCCGGCGCTCAGGCCACAATTGCTCGCCGCGAGCGGCATCAGCAGCGCTGACCTGACGTGCCCCGATACCCGCATCACCCGCGAGCAGGAGCTGCAGGTGTGTGCCAATGCCCTGCACCTGTGCGCCGATATCGGCCTGGAGCTGGGCCGCAGCCTGCACGTGTCGTCTTATGGGATGCTTGGTTACGCCGCCCTGTCGGCTGCCACCTTTGGTGACGCCTGGCGCCTGTTGCTGCAGTACCCGGCGCTGCTGGGTACCTACTTCCACCTGGAGCTGCAGATCGAGGGCGAGCAGGCCTGGGTCTGCGCCAGCGGTTATCGCAGCGCCGCGGCGCTGGAAGTCTTCAATGTGCAAATGTGCCTGGCCTCGCTCAAGCTGATCGGCGACGAGCTGCTCGGCCAGCCCCTGCCGCTGCAGCAGGCCGAGTTCTGCCATGCCCAACCTGAATACGTGGCGCGCTACGGGCAGAGCTTCCCCTGCCCGCTCACGTTCGAGGCCCAGCGCAATGCCTTCGCCTTTCCCGCCGCGCTGCTGGAGCAACGCCTGCCGCTGGCCGACCGCGTCACCCATGGCGAGATGGTTGAGCGTTGCCGCCGCCTGAATGCCGAATTCAGCAGCCGCCAGGCCTGGCTGGAGCGAGTTCGCCAGTTGCTCGCCGCACACCTGGCTACACCGCCGGGGCTGGAGAAGCTGGCGCAACAGCTGCACTGCTCGCCACGCACCCTGCGCCGCCATCTCCAGGCGTTGGGTACCAGCTATCAGGAGTTGCTCGACGAATTGCGTTTCGAGCGCGCCAAGGCCCTGTTGAACGACCAGGGCTGGCCGATCTGCCGGATCGCCGAGGACCTGGGCTTTAGCGAGAGCGCCAGCTTTCGCCACGCCTTCCAGCGCTGGAGCGGCGTGGCGCCGAGCCGCTTTCGGGCCTGAGCGATTACCGTGGCAGCGGCTTCAGCCGCGATAAAGGCTCGCCGCTGAAGCGCCTCCCACAGACGGGGCTCAGAGCGCCCTCCACCCTACGCGCACGCTGTGCTGCTCACTCTTGCGCCTTTACGTTGCGGTACATCTGCAGCCGCGCCGCCTCGTGCAGGCCACGGCTGAGGCCGAGCAGGCGCTGGAATTCCTCGGGGTGTTGGGCCGCCACATCGTCGCGCGGGATGGCCGAGGCCAGGGCGTGCAGGGTCGGCGAGCTGCCGTCGTGCTGCATCTGCAGTAAAAAGTCGCGGGTCACCGCGCCGATCACCGGGAAGCTGCCTTCCTGCAGCACCAGCGGCACCACTCGCTCACCTTCGCCAGCCGGCAGTTGAATGTCACGACCCAAACCGCCGTTGCGGTAGCTGACTCCAAGCAGGCCGGCGACGGTCGGCAGCAGATCGGCCAACCCAGTGGCCTGCTCGAAAACCCTCGGCTGCAACAGACCAGGCGCATGGATAATCAGCGGTACATGGTTGCTTTCCAGGCCCAGTTGCTCGAAGGCCGGCGGCATGTGCGGCAGCTGGCTGATGCGTGTGTTGTGGTCACCAAAGAACACGAACACCGTGTTGTGGTAGAAGCCACCGGCCTTGGCCAGCGCCATCAGTCGGCCGATGTTGAAGTCCAGCAGGCGCACCGCGTTGTACTGAGCCAGGCTGCGCGAGCCGTATTGCTGCACCTGCTCCAGGGGCAGGTCAAGGGCCTCGAAGCCGTCGTTATCCTTGGGAATGGTGAAGGGCCGGTGGTTGCCGGAAGTCTGCAGGTAGGCGAAGAACGGCTGGTCCTTGGGCAACGCGGCGAGGATCTGGCTGCTCTCCTTGAAGAAGTCCAGGTCGGAGATGCCCCACACGTCCACCTGGGGCGCTTGCCAGTCTCGCTCCTCATACAGCTGCACGCCATCGATGCTCTGGCGGATCATCGCGTTGATGTTGGCCCAGCCAGCATTGCCACCAATCATGTAGAACTTCTCGTAGCCCTCGAACGCGTTGATCAGGCTGTGCTGACGGGCGATCAGCGGGTTGCGCGTGGCCGTTTCCTGGCGGGAGACATCGGGAATGCCGGTGATGCTCGCCCAGACCGTTTTGGCGGTGCCGGTGACCGGCACATAGAAGTGCTTGAAGAACCAGCTCTCGCTGGCGAGCTTGTCGAGGTTCGGCGTTGGATTGAGCGGGTTGCCATAGGCACCCACGGCACTGGCGCCGAGGGATTCGAGCATGACGAAAACCACGTTCGGCGGGCGCTGTGTAGTCAACCGCTGGGCGTGGGGCCCTTGCTCACGGACGAAGTTCAGCGCGGTAGGGTCGCGCTGGGTAACGCCCAGGTAATCCGCAACCTGGGCATAGTGCGCCCGCGTCGCCGCCTCGTCGTAGGCACTGGGCTCGAGCTTGAGCGTGTCGACCAGAAACAGCACCGGGTTCAGGCCGATGGCCGCGACCTGGCTGTCGCCACTGTAGAAGGCATCGCTCCAGCGCAGCGGCACGGGGTTTTCCAGGTTCAGGCTGGCGACCCGGCCCAGCAGGCCGAACAGCAGCGCGATAAACACCACGACGCCCCCGCTGCAGGCCGCAACACGGCTGACCCGCACACCCGGCTCGCGGTCCAGGGTACGTCGCTCCAGGCGCAACAGCGCCCACAGCCAGAACGCTACACCCGCCAGCCAGGCCAGGGTTATCCACAGCACCGGGTAGGTCTGCCAGAGCATGCCGCTGGAGATGTGCGCGTCCTCGGCAAAGCGCAGCACCGTGGCGTTGAGGCGCACGCCCAGGTAGGCGTAGTGGCCGAAGTCGACAATGTAGAGCAGCCCCAGCACCGCCAGTACCAGGCCCAGGTAGCCGCGCACGAGCCAGCGAAAGCCGCTGAACCGGGCCAGGCGCAGCTTCGGCAGCGCCAGCAGCAGCGCAATCGGCAGCACCAGCAGCAGTGCCAGGCGCAGGTCGAAGCGCACGCCGATACCCAGGGTGCGCAGTACCGCCGGGTTATCGCGCAATGCCGCCAGGTCCAGCCCGGAGAAGCCGAACAGGAACAGCACGCGCAAGGCGACGAACAGCAGCAACAACAGCACGGTGACGCCGGCCAGATACTGCAGGCGGCGTGATCCCAGCCAGCTCATGGGTGATTCCTTGTGATCGTCGAGTGAAAGGCGGGACGCCGTGCCCGCAGCCAGTCCACGCCCGCCCGCGCCAAGGCGCCCAGGCAGTAAAGCGCGAGGAACGGGTCGAGCAGGTAATCCCAATAATTTGTCGAGGCTTTCAGGCGCAAGGTGAAGGCCAGGGTCGCCAGCAGCAGGAGCGCGGCACCCAGCCAGCAACGTCCCAGCGCCAGCATCAGGCTGAGCAGACCCAGCACCAGCAGCATGGGTCGCGGTGCGTAGCCGAGCTGGTAGGGGTCGCTGTAGCTCAGGCCCAGCGCCGCCGGATAGAGCAGCACCGCCAGGCCGAACAGCAGCCCCAGACTCAACAAGCGGTCACGAGCCGCAGCTAGCGGCAGGCCAAAGCGCTGCAACACCGCGCAGGCCAACAGCACCAGGCTGCTGATCGCCAGATCATCGGTATAGGTACGCAGGTGCAGCGCCAGGCTCAGCCCAGCCACCGGCAGGCTTCCGAGCAGGGCGCAGGCCAGTAGCTTGCCGAGCTGCGCGCCAGGGCCACGACCCCAACGGGCGATACACAGAAAGGCCAGCAGGGTAAAGGCCAGGTGCGCGAGCCAGAACTCAGTCATGGGGGCGGCGCTCCGACAACCAGGCTTCATTGAAGGCCAGGTGCTTGATGAACATGTCGTTCCACGAATAGACCAGGTGATAGGTGCCCGCCCGGTCCCGCGTGAAGTAGGGGTATTCGTACTCGAAGCCGCAGCCGTCCTCGGCACACATGCGCGTCTGCACCCGCTCGAGAAACGCCGCCTCATGCGCTGGGCGGCCGCCGCTGGCGCGGAATTTCTCGGCGATCAGCGCCGGGAAATCCTCGCGCGCAACCGCCTCGCCCCAAGGGTTGGGGGTTTCGTCCAGCTCGCCGTAGCTGCGCCAGTTCGTCAGGTTGGCATCGGTGCCGTAGAGGGTCAGGCGAAAGCGCCCGTCTTCCAGGTCATTCATCGCCACCAGCAAGCTGCCATCCGGGCGGCCGACTGCAGCCAGGGAGGAGTTGGGGTTGCTCGGCTCCAGCGGCTGCGGGGTGCTCCAGGTGCGTCCGGCGTCCTCGGTGCGGCTGGCCAGCACGCGGTGGTGGGTCTCGCCGGCATAGCGCAGCAGCGCCACCGCGCGGCGCTCATCCAGCGGCACCACGGTCGGCTGCAGCGAGTCGCGCCCTTTGCCAATGCGGTATTTGCCGAGCACCTCGGCATTGGCACTGAGCAGCAGGTACTCGGGAAACTTGCCGAGAAACTCGTGGTACACCGGCAAGCCGATGCTGCCGTCGGCGTGAAACACCGGCGCCCCGCGCACCAGGGTGCTGATATTGAGGAACGGCGTGGTGACCAGTTGCCGGGGTGCCGACCAGGTGGCGCCGAGGTCGTCGGAGACCATGGCGTTGATCGCACTACCGGCCCAACCGCCCAGCGACACCGAGACATAGAACAGCCACAGGCGATTATCCGGCGCCAGGCTGATCACTGGGTTGCCGAGCTTGCGGATGCGCTTGCCGACCGCCTGCTCGGTGGACTCGCGGGTCGCCAGGACCTGTTCCGGCCCCCACTCGCCGCTGGCGGCATCGAAACGCGCCGCGCGGATCTGCACATCCGCTGCGCCTTCACGGGTGCCGGCAAACCAGGTGGCCAGTAGATCACCCTCCGGCAGGCCGGTGATCGAGGCCGAATGGACGAAGTCATCCAGGGTCGAGGAGGCGAAGCTCGCCGCCAGGCGCGGCGCTGGCGTGGCGAGTGCGGGCGTCTGCAGAGCGAAACCGGCCACTGGCCGAGTACCAGCGCCCAGCCAGGCGATTACGAACACCGCAACCAGAACCAACACCACCACGGGGCGCAGCAGCGGTAATGCAGTGAGCGGCCTCATGGTGTTTGCGCAGCCCGTAACGCACCGGGCACCTCGGCCACCGGGGTCGCCGTGACCGGGGTCGCCGTCACCGGGTCGTAATACACCTCAAGGCGCTGGCCCTGGGCGTCGAAACCATAGATTTCGTAGCAGTTGCCCGGAGTGATGCGGAACTTGGTGATCTGCACGCCCTGACGCTTCAAGTGCTCGCGAAAACTCGACTCGGGCATCCAGCTCGCACGCGCGCTCGCTGGGCAATCGACATCGGCCTGCGCCGGCAGCGCCAGCAGCCCGAGGCTCAGCGCCAGCACGGAGGATGAGAGGGTCAAGCGGGGGTCGAACATGGCAGCACCCTGTAAAGCTGGTAAGGGGCACAGCCCCGACAGGGCGCCACAATGGGAATCTGAGGCTTAAGGGAAGCTTAAGGCACACGCCCTGTAACAGGTTCGACGGGCGCCTAGGGTCACGACACAAATAATTGGTCGCTATCTGTAGGAGCGAATTTATTCGCGATAATCCTCGAAAGCGCTGAAAGCGTCGCGGCTAAAGCCCCTCCCACGCAGCCTGGCATTTACAGACATTTGATTCGTGTCACGCAAGGAATTTGGCCATATCGATCCCCTTTTGGCCGTTGCCAGCGTTTTCTAAGCCCGCGGCGAGGCCAACAATGCAGTACACCCACCGCCGGAGCGCTGTGCGATGCGCACCTACTACAGCGACGACCATCACCTGCACCACGGCAACTGCGAGCTGATCGACGGGCAACTGATGCCCTGCTTCGAAAAACCGCAGCGCGCCGACCATATCCTGCAACGGGTCAAGGACCGCCAGCTCGGTGAGGTGCGCCCGCCCCGTGATTTCGGCCGCGCGCCGATCGAGCGCATTCACAGCGCTGCTTACCTGGATTTCTTCAAAGGCGCCTGGGAGCGCTGGAAGGCGCAGAACGGTAGCGGCGACCTGCTGCCGTTCACCTGGCCAGCGCGCACCCTGCGCCGAGTCATCCCCAGGGATTTGCACGGCCAGCTCGGCTATTACAGCTTCGACGGCGGCGCGCCGATCACCGCCGGCACCTGGCAAGCGGCCTACAGCGCCGCGCAAGTCGCCCTCAGCGCCCAGGCCGAGATCGCCGCGGGCGCCCACAGCGCCTTCGCCCTCTGCCGCCCGCCCGGCCACCATGCTGCCGGTGACCTGATGGGCGGCTACTGCTACCTGAACAACGCCGCCATCGCCGCCCAGGCCTTTATCGACCAGGGCCGCCAGCGGGTGGCGATTCTCGATGTCGATTACCACCACGGCAACGGCACCCAGGACATTTTCTACGCCCGCAATGACGTGCTGTTCACCTCGATCCACGGCGACCCGGCCGAGGAGTTTCCGTTCTTCCTCGGCTATGCCGACGAGCGCGGCACAGGCGCCGGTGAGGGCTATAACCTCAACTACCCGCTGGCCATGGGCAGCCCCTGGATGGTGTGGAGCGCGGCGCTGGATGACGCCTGCCAGCGGATTGCCGAATACGACGCCGAGGTCATCGTCGTCTCGCTGGGCGTGGATACCTTCAAGGACGACCCGATTTCCCAGTTCAAACTCGACAGCCCGGATTACCTGGCCATGGGCCGGCGCATCGCCGCCCTCGGCAAACCAACCCTGTTCGTCATGGAAGGCGGCTACGCGGTCGAGGCCATCGGCGTCAACGCGGTCAACGTCCTGGAAGGGTTCGAAGCAGCCAATTCGTAGGGTGGACGACGCTGTTTTCGTCCACCGTTAGGTGCCACATACCCGTGGTGGATGGATAAAGCGCCATCCACCCTACGCAAGATCAACAATCACACAGGGGTGCGAAACAATGACAACAATGAAACACCTACTCGCCGTCGCCATCTGCGGCGCAACCCTGCTGGCCACTGCGGCCCAGGCGCAAACGCCAGACAAGCCGCGCGAACTGCGTGTCTATAACTGGGCCGACTACATGCTGCCCGAGGTCCCCAAAGACTTCGCCGAGAAAACCGGCATCAAGCTGACCTGGGACGTGTTCGATACCAACGAGGCCCTGGAAGCCAAGTTGCTCACCGGCAACTCCGGCTACGACCTGGTGGTGCCGACCAACACCTTCCTCGACACCCAGATCAAGGCTGGTGTGTTCCAGCCCCTGGACAAGAGCAAGCTGCCCAACTGGCAGCACCTGGACCCCGGCCTGCTCGAACTGATGACCGCCAACGACCCCGGCAACCAGTACGCCGTGCCCTACATGTACGGCACCGTGCTGATCGGCTTCAACCCGGACAAGGTCAAGGCCGCCCTCGGCGCCGATGCGCCGGTGGACAGCTGGGACCTGATCTTCAAGGAAGAGAACATCAGCAAGCTCAAGCAGTGCGGCGTGGCCATGCTCGACTCACCCGGCGATATCCTGCCGATCGCCCTGCACTACCTGGGCCTGGACCCCAACAGCACCAAGCCTGAAGACTACGAAAAAGCCAGCGCACTGATGCTGAAGATCCGCCCCTACGTGGCCTACTTCCACTCCGCCAAGTACATGACCGACATCGCCAACGGCGACATCTGCGTGGCCATCGGCTATTCGGGCAGCTTCTATCAGTTCGCCAACCGCGCCAAGGAAGCCGGTAACGGCGTGGTGGTCGACTGGCGCTTGCCGAAAGAAGGCGCGCCGCTGTGGTACGACTCCTTCGCTATCCCGAAAAGCGCGAAGAACGTCAGTGAGGCCCACGAGTTCCTCAACAACCTGCTCGAACCGACAGTGGTGGCGCCGATCAGCGACTTCCTCGGCTACCCCAACCCGAACAAGGACGCCATGCCCCTGGTCGGTCCGGAAATCCGCGACAACCCCGGCCTGACCCCCACCGCCGAAGCGCAAAAAAGCCTCTACGTGCTGCAACCGCTGCCGCAGAAGATCGAACGCGTGCGTACTCGGGTGTGGAACACCATCAAGTCCGGGACGTGATCGCGGCAACGCGTTCGGTTTTCCGATTAGCCCGCGCGCATAAAGACGCCCAGCCGAACGGCTGGGCGTCTTTGGTTCGTTCAACACTAAAATTATTTTAATAATTTCAATGAGTTAAACAGACAAGCAAAACCTCGATGGCCTGGCATGCATCCTGCTCCCTGTCACGGCAGGAATGCGATAGCTCTTCCAGGCCAGCGGCCTAGGAGCCTGTCGAACTTGACGCTGTTCTACTGCGGAAAAGCCGGACTTGGCCATTTTTGCTGCTCTTTCTCGTTAAATAGCTCGCTATTCGCGGGGCGGCCATCCGCCTCGAAAGACCAACAAAACTGGCTCAACCCATGCTTCCCCTCGCGACGAACGGTCAAGCCCGACAGGCTCCTGCCGCCCAAATAAGAACAACATCGAGGAACCGATTCATGCGTTTTATCCCCCGCATACTGAGCACCGCCATTGCCGCCGCGCTGATCTGCAGCCCGGCCTTCGCCGCCGAGCTGACCGGCACCCTGAAAAAAATCAAAGACTCCGGCACCATCACCCTGGGCCACCGCGACGCCTCCATCCCCTTCTCCTATTTCGGCGACAACCCGCAGCAGCCGGTGGGCTACTCCCACGACCTGCAACTGAAAGTGGTTGAGGCGATCAAGCAAGAGCTGGGCATGCCGGACCTCAAGGTGCGCTACAACCTGGTCACCTCACAGACCCGTATCCCGCTGGTACAGAACGGTACCGTTGACCTGGAGTGCGGCTCCACCACCAACAACGTCGAGCGTCAGCGCCAAGTAGATTTCTCCGTCGGCATCTTTGAAGTCGGCACCCGCCTGCTGGCCAAGAAGACCTCCGGCGTCAGCGACTTCGCTGACCTCAAGGGCAAGAACGTGGTGACCACCGCCGGCACCACCTCCGAGCGCCTGCTGAAAATCATGAACGCCGACAAGCAGATGGGCATGAACATCATCTCGGCCAAGGACCACGGCGAGTCCTTCCTGATGCTCGAATCCGGCCGCGCCCTGGCCTTCATGATGGACGACGCCCTGCTCTACGGCGAAATGGCCAAAGCCAAGCAGCCGGCGGATTGGGCCGTGGTCGGCACGCCGCAATCCTTCGAGATTTACGGCTGCATGATGCGCAAGGGGGACGAAGGCTTTAAACAAGTGGTCGACCAGGCCATCAGCGCCACCTTCGCCTCGGGCGAGATCAACGCCATCTACGACAAGTGGTTCATGCAACCGATCCCGCCGAAAAACCTCAACCTGAACTTCCCCATGAGCGATGAGCTGAAAAAGCTGATCGCCAACCCCACCGACAAATCTGCCGAGCAGATCTGACGGTACACCTGGCGCCGCTTCACAAGAGCAGCGCCAGACGGGGAACCGGAAGCGGCCGTGCGCCGCTTCCTCTTTCAACCTGAATGGACCAGGGGCACGTCCGCTACCCGCGGACGGGGCAGGCACACGCGTGCCCGGCCCCCTCCAACCCACGGCCTATTCGCACCACCCGAGGGGCAACCCGTATGAATTACAACTGGGACTGGGCCATCTTCTTCAAGCCCACCGGTATTGGCAGTGAAATCTACCTGGACTGGTTTATCACCGGCCTGGGCTGGACCATCGCCATCGCCATCGTTGGCTGGATCATCGCCCTGGCACTGGGCTCGCTGCTCGGTGTCATGCGTACCGTGCCGAACCGCTGGATCGCCGGCGCGGCCACAGCCTACGTAGAGATTTTCCGCAATGTACCGCTGCTGGTGCAGCTGTTTCTCTGGTATTTCCTGGTGCCTGACCTGCTGCCCGAGCCGCTGCAAATCTGGTTCAAGCAAGACCTCAACCCCGCCACTTCGGCCTACCTGAGCGTGGTCGTGTGCCTGGGCCTGTTCACCGCCGCCCGGGTGTGCGAACAAGTGCGTACCGGGATCCAGGCGCTGCCTGCAGGGCAGACTGCTGCCGCCTATGCCATGGGTTTCAGACTGCCGCAGATCTACAGCAACGTGCTGCTACCCCAGGCCTACCGGATCATCATTCCGCCGTTGACCAGCGAGTTTCTCAACATCTTCAAAAACTCCTCGGTGGCCTCGTTGATCGGCCTGATGGAGCTGCTGGCGCAAACCAAGCAAACCGCCGAGTTCAGCGCCAACCTGTTTGAGGCCTTTACCCTGGCCACGCTGATCTACTTCACGCTGAACATGGGTTTGATGCTGCTGATGCGCGCGGTCGAGAAGAAAGTCGCCGTGCCGGGGCTGATTGCCGTGGGGGGTAAATGATGGATTTCAGTGCAATCGTGCCGGCCCTGCCAGGGCTGTGGGACGGCCTGCTGATGACCCTGCAACTGATGGTCATGGGCGTGCTCGGTGGCGTGGTACTGGGCACCCTGCTGGCCTTGATGCGCCTGTCGCACAACCGCCTGCTGGCCACTATCGCCGCCACCTACGTCAACTACTTCCGCTCGATCCCGCTGCTGCTGGTGATCACCTGGTTCTACTTTGCGGTGCCGTTCATCCTGCGCTGGATCACCGGCGAAGACACCCCGGTAGGCGCCTTTGCCTCCTGCCTGGTGGCCTTTGTGATGTTCGAGGCGGCGTACTTTTGCGAGATCGTGCGCGCCGGCATCCAGGCCATTCCCCGTGGCCAGATGGGCGCCGCCCAGGCCCTGGGGATGAGCTACGGGCAGACCATGCGCCTGATCATCCTGCCGCAGGCGTTCCGCAAGATGACCCCGCTGCTGCTGCAGCAAAGCATCATCCTGTTTCAAGACACCTCGCTGGTGTACACCGTGGGCCTGATGGACTTCCTCAACGCCGCCCGCTCGCGCGGCGACATCATCGGTCAGCCCCACGAGTTCCTGATCTTCGCCGGCCTCGTCTACTTCACGATCAGCTTCGCCGCTGCGCAAGTGGTGAAACTTCTGCAAAAAAGGTTAGCCGTATGATTTCCATCAAAAACGTCAACAAGTGGTACGGAAGCTTCCAAGTGCTGACCGACTGCAGCACCGAAGTGAAGAAAGGTGAAGTGGTGGTGGTGTGCGGCCCGTCCGGCTCCGGCAAGTCCACCCTGATCAAGTGCGTCAACGCCCTGGAGCCGTTCCAGCAGGGCGACATCGTGGTCGATAACACCTCCATCGCCGATCCCAGGACCAACCTGCCGAAACTGCGCTCGCGGGTTGGCATGGTGTTCCAGCACTTCGAGCTGTTCCCGCACCTGTCGATCAGCGAAAACCTGACCATCGCACAGGTCAAGGTGCTGGGTCGCAGCAAGGATGAAGCCATCGAAAAGGGCCTCAAACTGCTCGACCGTGTCGGCCTGCTGGCCCACGCCAACAAGCACCCCGGCCAACTCTCCGGCGGCCAGCAGCAGCGCGTGGCGATTGCCCGCGCGCTGGCCATGGACCCGGTGGTGATGCTGTTTGACGAACCAACCTCGGCGCTTGACCCGGAAATGGTCAACGAAGTGCTCGACGTCATGGTGCAGTTGGCCCAGGAGGGCATGACCATGATGTGCGTCACCCACGAAATGGGCTTTGCCCGCAAGGTGGCCGACCGGGTGATCTTCATGGATGCCGGGCAAATCGTCGAGGACTGTCCCAAGCAGGCATTCTTCGGTGATGTCAGCCAGCGCTCCGAGCGCGCCCAGCAGTTCCTCGCCAAGATCCTCCAGCACTGATCAGAACGGTGGGAGGCGCTTGAGGGCACCTCTAAAAACGTAAGCGAGGCAGGCAAGACAAGGCAAAAACGGCCGAGGAAGCGGAGTTTACGAGTTGTAAATGAGCATTCCGAGGCCGTTTTTAACGCAGTATTGCCAACGCAGGTAGTTTTTAGAGGTGCCCTTGAGCGGCGACGGAGCGGCGCTTGTCGCGGCTCAGGCCCCTCCCACAGATCCCCCGGCAGCTACCCAGCCACGGATGACTGTGATGCAATGCCCCGTCATACGCCTACGCCACCTGCCGCCAGCCCTGACCGTGAAGCCACGCCTTGCTCGCCTGCTCCTGCTGATCCTCTTGCTGCTCCTGCTGGTGCTGGGCTGCGGTTATGCCGGCTATTACCTCAGCGAACGCAGCGGCATCCGAGACCTGGCCGAAAATGGCGAACGCCAGCTTGAACTGAACGCCCGCGCGGTAGAAAGCGAGATCACCAAATACACCTACCTGCCCAGCCTGCTGGAGCTGGATTACAACGTCACACGCCTGCTGCAAACCCCTACCCCCTATCGTCGCCAGTTGGTCAACGACTTCCTCGAAGGCCTCAACCAGCGCAGCGGCAGCCTGGCGATCTACGTGCTCGACCGCAGCGGCCGGGTGCTGGCCACCAGCAACTGGCGCCAGGCGAGCAGCTACCTCGGTGAAGACCTGTCGTTTCGCGCCTACTTTCAAGATGCCGTGCAGGGGAAACCGGGGCGCTTCTACGGCATCGGCAGCACCACCGGCGAGCCCGGCTATTACCTGGCCCACGGCCTGAAAAGAGGCGAGCAGATCATCGGCGTGGCGGTGGTCAAAGTGCGCCTGGACAGCCTCGAACAACGCTGGCAACGCGCCCGCCTGGAGGCCTACGTCAGTGACGAAAACGGCATCATCATCCTGTCCAGCAACCCCAGCCGGCTGCTCAAGGCCATCCACCCCCTGGGGCCGAACACCCGCGAGCGCCTGGCGCGCAGCCTGCAGTACCACTGGTGGGCGCTGGAAGAACTGCAACCACTGAGCCGCCGCTCCCTGGGCAACGGCCTGGAGCAGGTCAGCTTTGCCGCCAACCCCCAGACTCAGCCCCTGACCGGGCCGAGCACCTACCTGGAGCAAACCCGCCCGCTCGACGACACCCCCTGGCACCTGACCCTGCTCACCCCGCTGCACGACCAAAAGCGCGCCACATTCAGCCACGCACTGCTGGCCGCTGGCGCCTGCACCCTGCTGATCGTCCTCGGCCTGGCACTCAACCAACGGCGCAAAGTCATTGCCACCCGCCTGGCGGCTCGCGAAGCGCTGGAAAAAGCCAACAACGAACTGGAACAACGCATCGCCGAGCGCACCGCCGACCTGCAGGCCAGCAACCAGCGCCTGCAAGCCGAAGTCCGCGAGCGCCAACAGGCCGAAACCACCCTGCGCCAGGCCCAGGACGAACTGGTGCAGGCCGGCAAACTGGCGGTGATTGGGCAAATGTCGACCAGCATCGCCCACGAACTCAACCAGCCCCTGGCCGCGCTGCGCACCCTGTCGGGCAACACCGTGCGCTTCCTCGCACGCGGCGCCCTGGATGTGGCCAGCAGCAACCTGCACACCATCGGCGAACTGGTCGACCGCATGGGCAGAATCACTGCCAGCCTGCGCGCCTTTGCCCGCCGCGGCGGCGATCAGGGCGAAGCCAGCCTGGAACAAGCGGTGGACGCCGCCCTGCTGCTGGTCCAGGGCCACCCAGGCTTCAACACCCTCATCCTGCACCGCGACTACCCCCAAGGGCATGCAGACGTGCGCCTGGCCATCGAGCAAACGCGCCTGGAGCAGATCCTGGTCAACCTGATCGCCAACGCCCTGGATGCCATGAGCGCACAACCCGACCGCCAGCTCTGGCTCAGCGGCCGCGACGACGACACCCGCTACCTGCTCTGCGTGCGCGACAACGGTCCTGGCATCCCCGCGCCGGTGCGTGAGCACCTGTTCGAGCCATTCTTCACCACCAAACCCGGCGAAAAAGGCCTGGGCCTGGGCCTGACGCTGTCCGCCAGCCTCGCCGCTGCCGCCTCCGGTAGCCTGACCGTGCACCACCCACCTGAGGGCGGCACAGCCTTTGAGCTCAACCTGCCGAAAGCCGTCATCCGCCCGGAGAGCAGCCCCCATGCATGAACCGCTGAGCGTTCTGATCGTCGAAGACGACCCCCTGGTCCTGCTCGGTTGCCAGCAAGCCCTGGCTCTGGAAGATATCCACAGCATCGGCGTCGGCAGCGCCGAAGAAGCCCTGCAACGCATCGACGCGAACTTCGCCGGTATCGTCGTCAGCGATATCCGCCTACCCGGCATCGATGGCCTGGAGCTGCTCGCCCGCCTGAAACAGCGTGACGCCGGCCTGCCCGTGGTGCTGATCACCGGCCACGGCGACATCAGCATGGCGGTCAGTGCCATGCGCGACGGCGCCTACGACTTCATGGAAAAACCTTTCTCCCCCGAGCGCCTGGTCGACGCCGTGCGCCGCGCCCTGGAGCAGCGCAGCCTGGCCCGCGAAGTAAGCGCCCTGCGCCGCCAACTGGCCGGCCGCCAAACCTTGGAGCAACGCCTGATCGGCCGCTCGCCCGCCATGCACAAACTGCGCGAACTCATCGCCAATGTCGGTGATACCTCAGCCAACGTGCTGATCGAAGGTGAAACCGGCACCGGCAAGGAAATGGTCGCACGCTGCCTGCACGACTTCAGCCGCCGCCAGGCCAAACCCTTCGTTGCACTCAACTGCGGCGGCCTGCCGGAAAACCTGTTCGAGAGCGAAATCTTCGGCCACGAGGCCCATGCCTTCACCGGGGCCGGCAAACGGCGCATTGGCAAGATCGAACACGCCAACGGCGGCACCCTGTTTCTCGACGAGGTCGAGAGCATGCCGCTCAACCTGCAGATCAAACTGCTGCGCGTGCTGCAAGAGCACAGCCTGGAACGCCTCGGCTCGAACCAGAGCGTAGCGGTGGACTGCCGGATCATCGCCGCCACCAAGTCCGACCTGGAGCAGCAAGGCAAGGCCGGGCAATTTCGCAGCGACCTCTACTACCGCCTCAACGTGGTCACCCTGGCCCTGCCCCCGCTGCGCGAGCGGCGCGAAGACATCGCCCTGCTGTTCGAACACTTCCTGCAACTGGCCGCCCTGCGCTTCGACCGCCCGGCGCCAACCCTCGACCGCCGGACCCTGACCCGCCTGATGGCGTATGACTGGCCCGGCAATGTACGCGAGCTGCGCAATGTCGCCGAACGCTTCGCCCTCGGCCTGCCCGCGTTCAAAGACAGCGATCTGGGCAACGCCAGCAGCCCCAGCTTCGCCGAAGCGGTGGAGGCCTTCGAGCGCAACCTGCTTACCGACGCCATCGACCGCAACGCCGGCAACCTCAGCCAAGCGGCCCTGGCCCTGGGCATGGCCAAGACCACGCTGTTCGACAAAGTGAAGAAGTACGGGCTTTAACCGCTCGGCTGCACATCCGCCAGGCACTGCTGCATGGCCTCGAGGTCGTCGAACAGCAGGCGCATGATCGCGACCAGTTGCGGGTCGAAATGCTGGCCGGCCTGCTCAAGGATGTAGGCCTGGGCATTTTCGGCAGTCCAGGCCGGCTTGTAGGGTCTGCTCGAGCGTAAGGCATCGTAGACATCACAGAGCGCCACGATGCGCGCCGAGAGCGGAATCTCTTCACCACTCAGGCCCTGTGGATAACCGCTGCCATCCCATTTCTCATGGTGGTTCAGGGCGATTTCGGCGGCCAGTTCCAGCAACGGTGAATACTGCTCGTCGCGCAGGATGTCGTGGCCGATGCGTGCATGCCGGCTCATCAGCGTGCGCTCTTCATCCGTCAGCCGCCCAGGCTTGAGCAGGATGGCATCGGGGATACCGATCTTGCCAACATCGTGCATGGGCGCGGCCTGGCGCAACAGCTCGACCCACTCGGGTTCCAGGCCCAGGGCGCGACCGATCAGTGCGGCCGATTCGCCGATGCGCATGATGTGGTTGCCGGTTTCGTTGTCCTTGTAATCCGCCGCCCGAGCCAGGCTGCGGATCACCGACTGAAAGCTCTGGTCGAGGGCCTGGGTGCGCTCACGTACTTTCTCCTCCAGGCTGTCGCGCTCGTGCTGCAGCGCCTTGCTGGCCTGGCTCAGCTCAAGGTTGTTGCACACCCGCAGGAGCAACTCCGGCAGGTCGAGGGGCTTGCTGACGTAATCGTTGGCGCCCAGCTCCAGGCCACGCCGGCGATTCTCGGCATCGCTCAGGGCAGTGACCAGAATCACCGGCGATGAGCAGCGCTTGCGCCCACCCAGTTGCCGAAGAATCTCGAAACCATCCGGGGCCGGCATGTCCAGGTCGAGCAGCAGCAAATCCCAGGGATTGTTCAGCAACCAGTCGAGGCCCGCCGCCGAGTCGCTGAAGGCGCGTACCTGGCGCAGGCCCAGCGCACGCAGGCTGGATTCGAGCAGACGCAGGTTGGCGGCCACATCATCGATGACCACCACACTGGCAAAACGTAAGGACTCACACAGCATGGCCGGTTACCTCCTGCAGCAGTGCGCTGACCAGGCGCCGCAGCTCGTCGATATCAATAGGTTTGCCCAACAGGCCCTGACAGTTAAGCGCCATGGCCCGGGCGATGTCGTCTGCCGCTGCGGCGCTGAGCACCACCACCGGTAAGTGCTGAGTTGCCGGGTTCTGCCGCAAGCGCGCCAACAGCTCGCCACCACTCAGGCCTGGCAGGTTGAGGTCGAGCAGCAGCAGGTCCGGGGGCTCGGCGAGCAAACGTTCGAGGGCAGTACTGCCGTTGCTGGCGAGGCTGACCCGCGCGATGTCTTCAAGGGCCTGACGCACCAGAAACTGGCTGGCCGGGTTGTCCTCAACGTAAAACACATGGGGCTGCGTGTGCGCACCCTGCGTAACCACGCTGTCGTTGCCCACCAGCGGCAGCTCGATCCAGAAGCAGCTACCCACTCCGGGCTCGCTGCGCAGGCCCATGCGCCCGCGCATCTGCGTGGCGAACTCGCGGCACAGCGCCAGGCCGATGCCCGTGCCCTGAATGGTGGTGTTTTCCCGACCCAGGCGCTGGAAGGGCTCGAAGAGTTTCTCCTGCTGGGCATCGCTCAGCCCCAGGCCGGTGTCCTCGACCAGCAAGCGCACCTGGCCAGCCACCCGCTGATAACCGAGGCTGATGCGCCCGGCCGGGCTGTTGTACTTGGTGGCATTGGACAGCAGATTGAGCAGCACCTGGCGCAAGCGGCGCGGGTCGGCCTGAACCTGCAGGGGGTGTTCAGGCGTGTGCAGCACCAGGTTCAGGCCGCGTTCGGCGACCTCCACGCGAACCAGTTCGGCGCACTCGGTCAGGATGTCGCCAACGTCCACCCATTGCAGCTCCAGCCGCGCTGAATCGGCCTGAATGCTCGACCAGTCGAGGATGTCACTGACCAGATGATTGAGGTGGCGGCTGGCGCTGAGGATTTCCTCGACATACTCCGGTGCGCCGTCGCGCCCCTCGCCTTGATGCTCCATGCGCATCAGTTGCGCGAAGCCCTGGATGGCATTGAGCGGGGTACGCAGCTCGTGGCTCATGCTGGAGATAAACCGCGCCTTGGCCTTATCCGCCGCCTGGGCCTGCTCGCTGGCATCGCGCAACGCCGCCTCACTGCACTTGAGGGCATTGATGTCGACCAGGGTACCGGCCAGCAACGCCGACTGACCGCTGTGCGGGTCATGCTCGAGAACGCGCCCTCGCCCCAACAGCCAGTGATAGACGCCAGCCGCGTCACGCATACGGAATTCCACTTCATAGCGCGCGCTCAGGCCGTCGCGTACTCGCTGTACGGCAGTACGCAGGGCGGGCACGTCATCGGGGTGAACGTGGGCGAGAAAGGTTTTTTCATCCAGCGTTTCGCTTGCCAGGCCAAAGCGGCTGCTCAGGCGCCCGCGCAGATGGATCTGCGCCGTATCGAGGCGGTGTTCCCACAGGCTCTCGGTGGCACTTTCCAGCACCAGTTCCAAGCGCTGCTGCGAGGCCGAACGCTGCACCTCGCTGGTTTCCAGCTGCACACCCATATCGGCGGTCTTGTCTGCCATGACGTCCAGCTCATGAATATCCGAGTGGACCGCCGCTGGGCGCCAGCGGCCGTTGCCAATCTCCCGCATCATCGCGGAGATGCCATCGATGGGGCCGAGCAGATGCTGACTCAACTGGCGGGCACGCGCCCACATAAAGGCGAAAAACAGCAGGTAGAAACCGAATAACCCGGCGATCAGCAGGTAGCCAATCTGCTGGTAGCGGCTGGCCAGGGCTTCGGTCTGGCTGAACACGGCGGCTTCGTCCACCACGGTCAGCAGGTGCCAGCCGGTCTGGGCGATGGTGGTCCAGGCCACCAGGTGCGGGCGATCGCCAAGCATTAGCGCATGCACGCCCTGCGGGGCCGCGGCGATGGCGCTGGCCAGGGACTGGGTTTCGCTGCGCTTGGCGAGGTTGAAGTCGGCCGGTTTGAAGGTTTCCTGGCGGATCGCTTCCTCGTAGGAGTGGCTGGTCAGTTCGTCCAGGCCGAAATCGTCTTCGCCCGGCTCCGGCAGCGCCATGATGTCCAGGGTGCTGCTGACCAGCATGGCGTAGCCGTTCCAAGGCACTTCAAGCTGGCCGATCTGCGCCAGAATGCCGCCCACGGTGATGTCGACGCCGATCACCCCTTCGAGGAACTGTTCGCGGTACACCGGGGCGATGGCCGACATCATCCAGCCCTGCCCTGCCGGGTCCAGGTACACGTCGGTCCAGACCACTTTGCGCTCGGGGTTGTGCGTCGCATCCGCGAGGTAATAGAAGTTGTAGTCGGGGATGACCATGTCGTGCGGGTACTGATCCGGGGTCAGGAACCAGGGGTAGATATGGTTGTAGCTGTCCCAGCTGTTGAAGTAGAGGCTGGCAATCAGCGGGTTGCTGCCCTTGAGCTCCTTCATCAGCGGATCGAGTCTGGCCAGACGCGCGACTTTGCGCAGATCCTGGCGTGCGGCTGGCGTGGTGTTGGAGTAGAAGGAGGCGGCGCCACCGTTATCGCGCGGGCTGTGGCGCACCCCGGAGTCGGTCAACGCCAGTTCGACAGACTGCTCAGGCTGGGCGCCCAGCAGGGCGCCCGTGGTGAGGTTGCGATAAGCGTCAGCCAGGCGGCTGACCCCCAGTAACTGCTCGTCGACCACGCGAGTTTCCAGGGCAGCGGCAGCTTTCAAGTCAGCGAGTGCGGTCTGGCGCAGGTAATCGATCTGCGCATCGCGGATGGCACTGTTGCTCAGCAGGTAAATGGCGACCAGGCCAGCCTCCACCAACACCAAGGGAATCAGGGCGCTGCGGACGAAGGCTCGCCAGATCCATTGGCGCAGGCCGTGAGCAGGGGTGGGGGGCATGATGACAGCTCTCCAGTGTTGATTAGAGCAGCCCTAGGCCTGCCCTCAGTGCGATATCAAAATAATATCACCCGGAACTTTTCCCGTATCTCCACCCTTGGTAGGGGCCAGCCCTGCGCTCAGACCTTACCCACACCAGTTTCCAGCTTGTCCCAGAGTTGGGTGACGGTAGCCTTGCGCAGCAGCGCGCAGCGGTACAGGCGGATTTCCAGCGGCACCTGCCACTGCTCACCGCCACAGATCGCCAGCTCACCACGGGCCAGTTCGGCGGTTACCGACAGGCGCGGTACCCAGGCCACACCCATGCCCTGCAGCGCCATGCTCTTGAGGCTGTCGGCCATGGCGGTTTCATACACTGTGGTGGAGCGTAGCCCCCGCTGGCGCAACAGCAAATTGACCGAGCGACCAAGAAAGGCCCCGGCGCTGTAGGCCAGCAACGGCAGGCTGTGGCTGCCTTCCAGCTCGAACATCGGCCGGCCGCTTTCATCCACCGCACACACCGGGAGCATTTCGGTGCGCCCCAGGTGCAGCGAGGGGAACAGTTCGGGGTCCATTTGCAGGGAGGCGTCGGGGTCGTAATAGGCCAGCATCAGGTCGCAGGCACCGTCGCGCAGGGCATGCACGGCCTCGCCGACGTTGGTCGCCACCAGCCGGGTGGTCAGCGGCAGGCCCTCGTGACGCAGGCGCGCGATCCACTCCGGAAAGAAGCCCAGGGTCAGCGAATGCGCGGCGGCAATCTGCAGCACCTCGCCCTGTTGACCCTCCAGGTGGTGCAGATGGCGCACCACCTCACCCAACTGGTCGACCAGGCTGCGCGCGGTCACCAGAAACAGCTGGCCCGACTCGGTCAGCTCGATCGGCGTGTGGGTGCGGTTGACCAGGGTCAGCCCCAGGGCGCTCTCCAGGCTGCGGATGCGTCGGCTGAAGGCCGGCTGGGTGACAAAGCGCTTTTGCGCCGCCTGGGAAAAACTGCGGGTGGCGGCCAGGGTGACGAAGTCTTCCAGCCATTTGGTTTCCAGGTTCATCTCTTCTCCGCAAAGTCGATATCGAGGCAAGGCACTGTGGGAGGCGCTTCAGCGGCGATGGTCGCGGCTAAAGCCCCTCCCACCCTACTACTCTCACAAGGACGCTGTACGTCCGAACAACGCGGGACGTCACGCACACAGTATGCCGATTGTGCATGACCCAGCAAGCAACGGCATTGGCCGACATAACGGCCAAGCCCATATTCTATGGGCATCGCGGCGTTTGCCGTACTTCCCAAGAGCCCTCGCTATCATGTCCGTTGCTGCATCAACTCGCCTCGAAAAAGACCTGCTCGGCACCCTCGATGTCCCTGCTGACGCCTATTACGGCATCCAGACCCTGCGCGCCGTGCAGAACTTCCGCCTGTCCGGCGTGCCGCTGTCGCACTACCCGAAACTGGTAATCGGCCTGGCGATGGTCAAGCAGGCCTCGGCCGATGCCAACCGCGAGTTGGGCCATCTGAGCGCGGCCAAGCACACGGCGATCAGCACCGCCTGTGCACGCATCATTCAGGGCGAGTTCCACGACCAGTTCGTGGTCGACATGATCCAGGGCGGCGCCGGCACCTCGACCAACATGAACGCCAACGAGGTGATCGCCAACATCGCCCTGGAGGCCATGGGCTTCGAGAAAGGTGACTACAAGCACCTGCACCCGAACAACGACGTGAACATGGCGCAGTCGACCAATGACGCCTACCCGACGGCCATTCGCCTGGGCCTGCTGCTCGGCCACGAAAGCCTGCTGACCGCCCTGGACAAGCTGATCCAGTCACTGGCGGCCAAGGGCCTGGCCTTCGGCCACGTGCTGAAAATGGGCCGCACCCAGTTGCAGGACGCTGTGCCCATGACCCTGGGCCAGGAATTTCGCGCCTTCGCCGTGACCCTGGGCGAAGACCTGCAGCACCTGAAGAAATTTGCCCCGACCCTGCTCACCGAGGTCAACCTGGGCGGCACCGCGATCGGCACCGGGATCAACGCCGACCCGGCTTACCAATACCTGGCGGTCAAACGCCTGGCGATCATCAGCGGCCACCCGCTGACCCCGGCCGCCGACCTGATCGAAGCCACCAGCGACATGGGCGCCTTCGTGCTGTTCTCCGGCATGCTCAAGCGCACCGCGGTCAAGCTGTCGAAGATCTGCAACGACCTGCGCCTGCTCTCCAGCGGCCCGCGCACCGGGATCAACGAAATCAACCTGCCGGCGCGCCAGCCGGGCAGCTCGATCATGCCCGGCAAGGTCAACCCGGTGATCCCGGAAGCGGTCAACCAGGTGGCCTTCGAGGTGATCGGCAACGACCTGGCGCTGACCATGGCCGCCGAAGGTGGCCAGCTGCAGCTCAACGTCATGGAGCCGCTGATCGCCTACAAGATCTTCGACTCGATCCGCCTGCTGACCCGCGCCATGGATATGCTGCGCGAGCTGTGCATCGACGGCATCACCGCCAACGAAGCCCATTGCCGCGCCCTGATGGAAAACTCCATCGGCCTGATTACCGCGCTCAACCCCTACATCGGCTACGAAAACGCCACGCGCATCGCCAAGATCGCCCTGGACACGGGCCGCGGAGTGCTGGAGCTGGTGCGCGAGGAGCAACTGCTTGACGAAGCCACGCTGGCCGATATCCTGCGCCCCGAAAATATGATCGCGCCACGTCTGGTGCCGCTGCAGGACTGATCCACCGCCTTACCCGCGCCGCCTCCCCGAGAGCGGCGCTTTCATTTGTGCCCTCGCCTGCCGGGCACCACCCGAAAAGGCCGCCATCGCGGTCATCACAAAAACGACAATCCAGGTGAAATTCATGAGTCAGAGCCCCACCCGTTCCCGCCGCTTTCTAGGGGGCATGCCCCTCTGGCAGCAGATCCTTATCGGCCTCGCCCTCGGCGTGCTGGTCGGCCTGCTGTTCAAGGATGTCGCACCGCTGCTCGCGCCGCTGGGCGCGCTGTTCCTCAACGCGATCAAAATGCTCATCGTGCCCCTGGTATTCGTCTCCCTGGTGGCCGGTATCACCTGCATGCAGGACACCGCCAAGCTGGGCCGCATCAGCGCCAAGACCATCGCCATCTACCTGGTCACCACCGCGTTTGCGGTGAGCATCGGCCTGCTGTTCGGCGCCCTGTTCACCCCAGGCGAAGGCATGAATATGGTCGCCAGCGCCACCACCGAGGCCAAGCAGGCGCCGTCTCTGATGCAGATCCTCGTCGGCCTGGTGCCGGCCAACCCGGTGGCCGCGTTCGCCGAAGGCAACATCCTGCAGATCATCGTGTTCGCCATCGCCCTGGGCGTGAGCATGAACCTGGTCGGGGAAAAAGCCGCGCCGGCGGTCAAGCTGTTCAACAGCCTGGCCGAGGTTTTCTACAAGCTCACCGACCTGGTGATGCGCTTCGCACCGATTGGCGTATTCGCGCTGATCGCCGGTGTGGTCTCAGCCCACGGCATTGAAGTGCTGCTGCCACTGGCCGGGGTTATCGGCGTCATCTACCTGGCGAGCATCGCCCACCTGCTGCTGGTCTACGGCGGCCTGCTCGGCCTGTTTGCCCGGCTCAGCCCGCTGCGCTTCTTCCAGAGCATCGCCCCGGCGCTGGCCGTGGCATTCAGCACCTCGAGCAGCTCGGGCACCCTGCCGGTTTCCATCGAATGTGCACGCAAGAACCTTGGCGTGTCCGAAGGCGTGGCCGGCTTCGTGCTGCCGGTGGGCGCGACCATCAACATGGACGGCACCGCGATCTACCAGGGCGTGCTGGCGCTGTTTATTGCCCAGGCGTTCGGTATTGACCTCAGCGCCGGCCAGTACCTGATGATCATCCTCACCGCCACCCTGGCTTCAATCGGCACCGCTGGCGTACCCGGCGCAGGCCTGATCATGCTCGGCCTGGTGCTGACCTCGGTCGGCCTGCCGCTCGAAGGCGTGGCGCTGATCGCCGGTATCGACCGCATCCTCGACATGGCCCGCACCACGGTCAACGTCGCCGGCGACCTGATGACCACCACCCTGGTCGGCAGCAGCGAGAACGAGCTGGACCGCGACATCTACAACAGCAGCAACAAGGAATAAACCCGCCTCGGCGGTACCCAAAGGGATGGCCACGGCCATCCCTTTTTGCATGGGCTTAGGCCGAGTGTGGGAGGCGCTTCAGCGGCGACCTATCCACATCCGCAGGTCGCCGCTGAAGCCCCTCCTACCTGGAGATTGATCGTTCCCACGCAGAGCGTAGCCATCGAACTGCCGCGCTTAAAGGTGCGGCAGTTAGGAATACTATTGCCAGTTGCTGGCAATCACTGCATTCAACGACGTTTGATAGTTCTTCGGCAACGAAGTCTCACCTGGTGCAGGTGGCGAGAAAGCGGCCATGGCGCTCACCAGTTGATCGACCTGATTGTCCAACAGGACTTTGCCATCGGCGGTACGGAATTGCTCGATGTGCTGGGCTTTCTCCCAACTGTCTGAGCTCCAGAAAGACCAACTGGAGATCGTGACTTTATCGGCAGTACCAATGACACTCACCTCCAGGTCCCAGCCGCTCTTGCTGAACCAGAGTTGATTGGCGGAAATACCGGCACCGAACTGCAATACATCGGTGTTGGCGTCCGGGTCGAAATCGTCAATATCATCCTGGCCATCCCCACGCTCGTATCGATAAAGATCATTACCGCGACTCCCACTCAACTGATCATTGCCTGCTCCACCTATCAGGGTGTCGGAGCCTGCATCACCATACAACCGGTCATCGCCTGCCCCACCCAGCAAGGTATCCGAACCGTCGCCACCGTTCAGCTCATCGGCCCCGTTGCCACCCGACAGCCTGTCGTTACCGCCCAACCCGTAAAGTGTGTCATCGCCGTCAAGGCCACTTAACGAGTCGGCCAGTGCATCCTCACCAAACAATGTATCGCTACCCGAGGTAGCAGTGCCCTTGGTCATGCGCTTGATGGTGTCGGTATTCCAGAGGGTTCCGTCGTCGAATTGGATCTGCTCGATCCGCTGCGCGCTGTTGGAGAACCAACTGTAAGCGGTCAGCTTGTCGGTTGTGCCTGCAATGCCCAAATAGAGGTGGCTGGCGTCACGACTGAGTTGGATATCGGACGGTTTCAGACCTGCGGCTACCTTGATCGTATCGAGGTTACCCACCGAAGAGTCGTAGTCACTTATCCAATCCTGCCCAACCCCGCGGTAGAACAGATAGGTATCGTTACCGGCATTACCGTAAAGGGAGTCCTTGCCGGCACCACCATCGAGCGTGTCCATACCCGCGCCACCAAACAGTTTGTCGTTGCCGGAGCCGCCATTCAGTGTGTCATTGCCCGACAGTCCGTAGAGCGAATCATCACCCCCCAAGCCGTTGAGGGTATCGGCACTGGACTCGTCGCCGTACAAAACATCGTTGCCCTCACTCGCCACGCCCTTGGACAGGGTCTTCAGCGTTGCCACGTCCCAGAGTGTGCCATCGGCGAACTGAACCTGTTCGATCTGCGAGTCAGTGGAATAGAACCAGTTGCGAATGATCAGCTTGTCGGACGTGCCGAGGATCGCAAGCTCGAGATTGCCATCCACTCGAGAAGCCTTGATATCACCTGGGCTGATCCCCTGTGCCAACTTGATCACGTCAAGATTGCCCCTGGTCCAGTCGCGATCGGAAATCACGTCCTGGCCACCACCGCGCTGGAAGAGATAGATGTCATTGCCGGAACCGCCGTACAGCGAGTCATTGCCCGCCCCACCATCCAGCGTATCCCGCCCCATTCCACCATCAAGCGTATCCTCGCCCGCTCCGCCGTTGAGCACATCGTTACCGGCCAGGCCAGACAACTTGTCATTACCGTCAAGCCCGTCCAACCGATCATTGGCTTCGTCGCCGTACAGCGTATCGGCTCCATTGGTTGCCACCTCAAACGACAGACGCTTGAGATCACTGAGAGACCAGACGGTCCCGTCAGCAAACTCGACTCGTTCAACCTGGTAGTTGGTGTCGGTGTAGCTGTAGATCGTCATCCGGTCGGTGGTGTTTTTAATGGCGAGGTAAACATCGCGCCCCTCGCGCTTGACCATGACATCGCCGGGTTTAATGTCGGCGGCGACCTTGATCGTATCGCTGTTTCCGGCGGTCGAATCGAACTCGCTGATCGTGTCCTGACCCATGCCCCTGTAGAACAGATAGGTATCGTTGCCTGCGTCCCCCGACAATTGATCGTTGCCGATACCGCCATCGAGGCGATCATTGCCGTTATTGCCGCTCAGATAATCGTTACCCGCCCCCCCATTGAGGATGTCATTGCCATCCCCGCCTCCCAGCGAGTCGTTACCGGCGCCGCCTTCCAGCCTGTCGTCACCTGCGTCGCCGTAGACCTTGTCGTTCCCCTCCAGCCCATCGAGGACATCGGCGCCGATGTCGCCGAACAAGGTATCGGCAGCGTTGCTGGCGACGCCTTTGGTCATTTGCTTGAGGGCATCGATCCCCCAGACCGTTCCATCGGCGAACTCGACGCGCTCCACGATGTAATTCGAACGATTGAAGAAGGTGATCGACAATTTATCGGTCGTACCTTTGATCGCCAGCGTGAGGTAAGTCTGGTCCCGGCTGACGATCACATCGGCAGGGGCAATATCAGCCGCGACCTGGATGGTGTCGATGTTGCCAACCGTCCAGTCAAAATCGGTGACGCTGTCCTGGCCCATACCCCGGTAGAACCGATAGGTGTCATTGCCGAAATCGCCACGCAGACTGTCATTACCGGCACCACCGTCCAAGGTATCGTTACCGTCCCCACCGTAAATCCAGTCGGCGCCATCGCCGCCGTTCAGCACATCGTTTCCATCCCGACCGTAAATCGAGTCGTTACCGCCCAGCCCGTTGATGACGTTGTCCGAGGCATCGCCGTTGAGTCTATCGGCAGCCGCGGTGCCATTGGTGACGGCTTGGGCATTGACCACGATATCGAACACGTCACTTGCCACGGCTGCAGACAGGTCCACGGCTGAAACCTTGACCGAGACGGTTCCGGTCTGCGTGGGCGTGCCGCTGAAGGTTCGAGTGGCCGCATCGAAGACCAGCCACGCAGGAAGCGCCGAACCGTTGGCCAATGTCGCCTGGTAGCTCAGCCGGTCCCCGGCATCGCTATCCGTGAACGTGGTTGTCGGCAGCGCGAATGTCAAAGGCGCTCCCTCGACGACGGCTTGGTCGGCAATGGCCTTGACCAAGACCGGTGCATCGTTGGTATTACTGACCTGGACTTCAAAGCTATCGCTGACAGACAACCCCGCCTTGTCGGTTGCCGTGACTCGGATCGCCATATTACCCACCGCGTCATTATTGGGCGTACCGCTGAACGTGCGAGTCTTGGCATCAAAACTCAACCAGGCAGGCAATGGCTTGCCGTCGGCAAGGGTTGCGCTCAGCTGGAGAGTATCGCCCGTGTCCGCATCGACAAAGGCATTGGCCGCGAGCGTCAGGACAAAAGCGCTGTCCTCAGCAGCCTTCTGGTCGGCAATCACTGTCGATAGGGTTGGCGCGCGATTGATTAGCGTAGACAGCGTCGCGGTATTCCAGACCGTCCCGTTGGCGAACTCGATACGCTCGATGCTATGACCGCGAGCGGCCGTCCAGCCGGAGATGATTTGCTGGCCGTCATTCAGGCGCAGCAGCATGCCCTGGGCGGAATGGTCGACAGCGACATCGCTTTCCTTGATACCCGCTTCGAACACAATGGTGTCAATACCGCCAGCCGCCTCCAGGTCTTCATTGATGTGATCCTGACCCTGGCCAACGCCGAATACGTAGCGGTCGTCCCCCCTGCCACCTTGCAGGAAGTCATTGCCCGCAGCCCCATACAAACGGTTATTGCGCTCGTTGCCGATCAGTTCATTCGCCAGCTCGTTACCGCTGGCATTCAAGGCAGAACCGGACAAGGTCAATGCCTCGACATTGGCCGCCAGGGTGTAGTCGAGGGTGGAAATAACCGTGTCATTACCACCATTGAGATCCTCCACGACTGCGTCACCGGCGTTATCCACGAAGTAAGTGTCGTTCCCCAGGCCGCCGCTCATCCGGTCTGCGCCTTGGCCGCCGTCGAGACGGTTATCGGCGACGTTGCCACGCAAGATATTGTTGGCCGCGTTGCCCGTGGCATTGATCGCCGCGGTACCGGTCAGGCTCAGGTTTTCCAGGTGGTTGGCCAGCGTAAAGGAGACCGCGGAATTGACGGTATCGGTGCCCGCGCCTTCGGATTCGACGATCCGGTCGGAACCGTCATCCACCCCATAGGTATCGTCGCCCAAACCACCGATCATCACGTCGGAGCCGCCGGCGCCATTGAGGATGTTGTTTGCACTGTTGCCAACCAAACGGTTGGAGAGCTCATTACCGGTGCCATTGATGGCGGCACTGCCCAGCAACTGCAGAGACTCCACCTCATTGGCCAGGACATGGCTGACGCTGGACTTGACCACGTCATAGCCTCCGCCTACGACTTCCTTGATGACATCCCCTGCGTTATCGACGATGTAGGTATCGTCCCCCATTCGCCCTTCAAGGACATCGGCGCCTGCGCCACCGTCGAGCGTGTTGCCTCCGGCATCGCCGACCAACAGATCATTCGCACCGGTACCGCTCAGCAGCACCTTGGGTTGTGTGACCGCTTGGCCGAAAATGAAATTGGCCGCCGAGAGCTGGCCGGCAGTCACGCCTTTAAGCGTGATGTACTGAGTACCGCTGGCCATCGTGCCCAACCAGACCCTCAGATATTGCTCACCATCGACCGTCACGGTGCTGAAGTTCAACTCAGCAAAGCTGTGTACCGCACGAATCTGCGAAAGATCGATTTTCTCGTTGGGATTGGCGATTTCGAAGTCGTCGATCAGGTTACCCATGACTCCCTGCGAGGCACAGGCCAGAAGGTCTTCGACCAGCACAAAGCGGTCATTACCGGCACCGCCCGCAACAGAGGCACCGGTGTGCGTGGCGGCCCCGCTCAGGTTGATATTCGGTGAGAGCAAGGTGGTGAAGGCATGGTCCTCGATGGCCTGGTCACCCTCTAGGTAGAGCACATCGTTACCGGCGTCACCTCCCAGGTAATCCAGCCCGATATCGCCACGCAATACATCATCGCCAGCGCCACCACGGATGACATCGTAGCCTTCGCCTCCGCTGATAATGTCATTGCCACCTACGGTCGAGGCCGTCGAAGACTCTCCAACCAGTACATCGTCACCCTGGCCACCCACGATCGTATCGGCACCGGTGCCGCCAAACACGCGTTCGCCGCTATCGTTGGTCCAATACAGGAAGCCACCGGTCACATCCGGCAAATTGCGCTCGGTATTGGCACCGCTGACGCCGAAACCGTAACCCGAGGCCTGCGCCAACTGACTCAGGCGCACACCGTCCGGAATATTGACGAAATTACGTAGCGTCAAGCCTTCGGACTGAACGTTCTTGAGTAGCAGAACTTGCCCATCCGCGAGGCTCAACCGAGTATCGGCGCCTTGCTGGGTAATGGTCGCTGCCGTATAGACCTCGGCATCAAAGCCGGACAGCACGATTCGATCGGTATCGATCACGAAATCAGTGATGGTGTCGATGTCTCCCGCGGCCTGGTCGATCACGAAATAATCCGTGCCAGCGCCGCCGGTCAAGGTGTCGCTGCCCTTGCCGCCGATGAGCGTGTCGACGCCGGCACCACCCGCCAGCACATCACCACCACGACCACCGGAGAGCTGGTTGTCCGCAGCGTTACCAATCAACGTGTCGGCGAACTCACCCCCGATCAGGTTCTCGATCTGCGCGGCATGGGTGATCGCCAAACGAGCGCCGGCCAGGGTGGCCTCGCCTTTGGACAAATCGATCACACTGGCGCTGGAGATTGCCGCCGCGTTGATCGTGTCCTGGCCACCGTCGGTGTCGTTAAGCGCATTGCGCCCGCCCGAAGCGGCCAGTTGGGCGTACTCGTTGGTGTACACATACTGGTCGTCAATAGTGTCGCCCTTGCCGTAGACATTCAGACTCCAACTGTTGAGCGTCCCGGTATCGCCGGTCACGCTGTCGATCACTTGCAGCGTCCAGTTTCCTTGCACCGCCTCGCCACGCAGCAGAGCCGTGCCAAAGACATAGTTCAAGGTGTTCTGACCGTTAAAATCGGCATTCCCACGATCAGTCGCCGCGCTGCCCGGGGCTTTGCCCGGACGATTCATCAGGATGGATTCAGTTCCCGACGGCGAGATCAGCTTGAGAATCAGGTCCCCTGGCCGCGCATGGCTCAGGTTGACCTTGACCTCGACATGCTCGGCCAGAATGTCGACGGCACCCATCGTCAGCGAATGGCTGATGCCCGCGCCCTGTCCGTCGGTAATCGCGCGGTTGAGCGCGCCGGACTCCAGCGGGCTCGTCAGGCGGAACTCGTTACCCAGTGTCTGCTGGGTGTTCCAGGTTTCCGCCAAACGCACGGCGGCACGGGCATCGACCTCGCCATAACCGTAGTCGTGGCTGACGTGCATGCCGCCGCCGTTCCAATTCTCGCTACCGTTGGTCTGCCACGAGGTCGTGGGGTCGTTTACCTTGCGGGCCGAAATCGCCAGGATTTGCTGCACATCGCGATACCCCAACTCCGGGTTGGCTTCCAGCATCAAAGCCACGATGCCGGAGACGATGGGAGCTGCAAAACTGGTGCCTTGGGAAACGCTGGTATCACCACCGAACGTGGACCCGTTGTCGTTCTGCACAAGACGTGAGGTCGAGGTCACGTTGGAGCCTGGCGCACTGACCAGGATGCTGGCGCCAGGGCTGGAAAATGGCTTGTCGCCCAGCTGCAACGCCCCCAGATCGGTGATGGCGTTGATCGCGCCGACCACGATGCTGCTGCGGGTATTGGAGACGTTCGAGTAGTTGGTGTTACCGCCCTTTTCCCGATCGTTGCCGCCCGCCGTGACAATTACCGTCCCCAAACCGTGGCGTCCTTCGTCGATGGCCTGGTAATAGGCCGTCGGCAATATCCCCAGCTCGGCGGGGCTGAACTTCAGGTCGAAGTGAAAGCTGCTGCCCCAGCTGTGGTTCACCACATCGTATTCATACATGTGGGACATGGTGCTGAAGTCGTCTTTATTGACCCAGTAACCGGCCACCGTGGCGTCGTAGGCGACACCGACGCTACCCTCGCCATTGCGCGCGGCGACCATCACCCCGGCGACCAGGGTCGCGTGGTCGCTGAACTTGCCACCGCTGCCCTCGCCCGCCATCTGCCCCGGCGTGGCATTGGCCAGCCAGTTTTGGTCGATGTTGTCCTTCAGGTCGGCGTGCCGGTAATCGAGAATCTCTTTAGTTGTGCCAAAGGCGCCATTGGTCTCGAACTGCCCGATCCTCACCCCTTTACCCGTGTAGTCCTTCCATACCGGCAGGATATTGGCCTGGGACAGGTACCACTGATCGGTCACCAGCGGATCGTCGGGCAGGTCCGACGTCTTCAGATACACAGCAGCACGCATCGTCGCGCTTTCGCCGGTGCCCATATTGACGATCGTACTGGCCTCGTTGCCCTTGGCGTCGGCGACGCTGTACTTGAAGCCCATGATGCCGGTGAAAGTGGCGTCCGGCGTGAACAGCACGTCACCGGCCTGGGTCACGACAGCCTTTCCGCCCACCACATCGAACAAGCCCGTGATGTGCAACGCGTCATGCTGCCAATCGATGTCGTTCTGCAGCAATTGCTCCTTGCCGATCAGGTGCGCGCGGGTGCGCTCGAACGCCACACCGTTCTTGTCCTTGCCCAGGACATCCTTGACCAGCAGCGCATTCTCCAGCCCCTCGCTGATAGCAGTTGGAATCTCAACCAGCTTCAGGTTCTTGAAGTTGGCTTTCTCGACGTTCTGCAGGAAGTCCGTGCCATCGCGGCCTGCCACGGTATCGCTGATCCAGATGCCTTCGGCGGTTCGGGTGATGCGGTAATCGCTAAACTCGCCGGACAACTCGATGACGTCTACACCGGCGCCGCCATCAATCTGATCATCGCCGGCACCACCGGTGAGGATGTCGTCACCAACACCGCCGCCAAGGTTATCGTCATCCTGACCGCCATCGATCAAGTCATTGCCCGAACCGCCCTGAATACGGTCATTGCCGCGATGACCGCGTAATACGTCGTTGCCCGCTCCGCCTATAATCGTGTCGTTGCCGTTCTCACCCGATAGCGCGTCATTGGCTGACCCACCGATGAGTACGTCGTCGCCATCGCCACCGCGCATGTAGACCGTACTAAGCCCGCCGCCAATGAAAGTGTCGTTTCCTCGACCACCCTGGGCAATTTCAACACTGGCGTCCGCCAGATTGAGGTAAACACTATTATCGCCCAGCACCTGTACGATATCGGTGCCTTCTCCACCGTGAATATTCGCAGATAGGTCGTCCCCATCGATCAACAGAACATCGTCACCCGCGCCGCCATTGAAGGTATCACTGCCTTGACCACCGGCAAGCCAGTTGGTCTGGGCATCGCCCTGTAACACATCATTACCGGAACCACCGGTAGCGTTATTGACGCCTTTCTGGGCGACATCGATAGTTTCTCCCGTAGCCGACGAAGAAACATAACCTTTCACGGCCGAGACTTCTCCCGAACCTTGGGTCGAAACCACGGTACCTGTGCCACTTGCGGTAAAAACATGACCGTTGGGGTTAGCCAGGAAGTTCGCGGCGATGGCTTCCTTGCTGATACCGTTCTGCACGAAAGTACCGCGTGCCAGCACTTCATTGCCGTCACGCACTTCGCCACTTTGTATCTGATTACCCAGGTTGACCTGGGTAATCCCCAGATCTGCGAGTGATTTGAGTTCACTGGTTTCACCGGCATCGATCGCATCGTTACCGTTGAGATCGTTCCAGCTCTTGCCATCGTGATTGGCATCTACCCAGACCTTGACATTCGACCAGGCAGCATCCTGCTTGTCGAACACGCCATCGGCATTACTGTCTAGACTCGCAAGCGCGGCAAAGCCATTAGCGAAACGCTTTTGCCCGGCTTCGCCATTGGTACCCGCCGTCCCGCCAAAATACTCAGAAAGTGTCTCGCTAATATTGTCGATCTTGCCGTTGGTATTGCCGTCGACGACCACGATGCCATCCTCGGGGCTGACCCAACCGGTCTCTTCAAGACTACCGCCGTCGTTGTCGGCGTCGAAGAATACCGGCGACGTCAGGTAGTCGGTCAAACGTACGCCATCGCCATTGAGATCCAACACCAGCGGATCGGTTGGCAACGTCAGCCGCGCGCGGGCGTCACCGGAGTTCAACAGGGCTCCTAGGGCACTGCCGTAGGAAATGCCTTGGCTAGCGTTACGCAGGCTGAAATCAAAAACCTCTTTTACAGTATTACCATTACCAGGCCGATAACCGTCGGCTAATATTTGTGTGGCTGCAGCAGTGAAAGTGTTATTTATCCAACCATTACTATGCTGATTAAGATTTAATTTATTTGGATCATATCCAATATGCCAGCTGGCATTTCCCAGGACCATTCCGTTCCTGATCTGCGCTTCCTCCACGTCCTTATCACTAGGACTTTTTTCCGCCAAAACTGATACATTGTTAATATTTAGCTCGAAAAAATTGGCTCCACTCTGAGCGCCCACAGCATTAAAAGCACTAGACCAATCAAACGTTCCCAAAGGAGTAGACCTGATAGCATCAATTACACCCTCTGGAAGCGCCAAGTTATTAATACCAGGTTCAATTAGCCCAGAGAAATTAGTAACCGGCAGAGACATTAGCTCCCCAAAAGTGGCAAACATTGAATTACTATTCACTGTCGCCGAAAAGACATTTACTCCACCCACAGGATAGTCAAGATCCTGCCTATTTATTACATCGATTGCTCGAACAGCGGTTGCCCACCGGGCAAATACATCGGCCGAATCCCCTGAATATACGACTTTACTTCTTTGCCCCTCTTTAACGTACCCGCTCCTTGCGAATTTTTCCTGAGGAATACCAATAGCACTTGCCTGACTACCATCGACGTAGCTCCATGCCCTCAAAGAGTGGCGATCTGATGTCCCAATTGCTACTGGCTGCCCTGTGTCCCTTTCCGTTGCCAGACCATGCAACTCTGCAATAATTTTTCCATCGGGGTCTCGCATAACCCAATAGTTATGACTCCAACCCCCGAGAATATTCAACGAGCGTGCTTCAATGCTGTACTTATCCACTCAAAACCTCCTGTCTAATTGACCTAATAACACCTCGCGGGGGTCATTTCCCTCGAAAGGTAATATGTAGTCATCTGCGATGAATCCTTTGATGTGAGAGCCTGGATTCTACCGGTGGCGGGGCCTCTGCCTATCGTTTCAAGCGTTGCACTTATTCTATGAATAATTCAGGACATATCGTAGAGCTCTCAGTGCCAAACTCTAAATCCGACCAATAATCCTTACCATCACGCTCAGTCGAGAATTTAAATTTATACATGAGCTTTAATCCAGGCACACACCATGTAACCGGGTCTGAATCTGCACCAATATTTTTATATTTCCATTTCCGATCTAGCTCGCACATCAACTCCCCTGAGCCAGGCTCGTTCTTTCTACACTCTCCGCCGGCCTCAGAAAAGTAAATCCATATATAATCAATTTCTTTATTTTCAAAAAAATCTTTACCAACCACCCATCCAGCAAACTCGTCTATCACAAACCTACTATCAACAATTCCCCTAACCTTTATTATCGTCTCCGTAAACACATCATCTCGCATATCAGAATAATCATCACGAAGCGCAGGTACATACATGCATGAGCATAAAGTAGAAAATAAAGCTACGACTAGAATCCAGCCGCGAACTCCAGCAACCATACCTAATAAACTCACTAAAGATTCGTCCACGATTATTCATCCGCCCTTTCCGACACCCCCGGCGACAACGCAATCAGGTACTCACCCACCTGAATCCTGTTCGTCTTAAGCTGTATTCATGCGCTGTACACCAGGCCAAGTTTTTCATCTTCAATGGCATCGTTAGAAAAGCTTTGCACCACGCCGTCGACGACGCCACATTTGGTGATGCTGAACGTCTCGACCTGCACTTATTTATGTTCTAAACATCCCTACTGACTACTTATCACGGACAGGGCAGGTTCCTACATCAACCGCATCAAACTCTAATTCAGACCATGCCGTGCTATCTTTAAAACGTTCAAGAAGATGGAATTTATATGTAAAAACCATACTGGGCGTACACCACTCTCTAGGATCAGAGTACGCGCCAACATTTTTATAGCTCCACTCTCTATTTATCTTACAAAACAACACCGTGGAATCCAGATCACTCGTGTGGCATATTCCACCCGCGCTCAAAAAATAGCTTTCAAGCTGACTGACTGTCATCCAGCGAAAATACTCACTTCCAATATACCAACCACTATATTTGTCGATTAACAAATGAGGGCCATCTGCCTTTCTGACTGCCTTTACCGTCTTAGTAAATACATCATCTTTCAGCATTGAAAAATCATCACGCAGCACCGGAAAATACATACATGAAGATATAAAACAAGCCATCAGCCCCACAAAGCATCGCCTACACATCTGATATCTCCACATCTAATAATACTTATGCGCACCAAACTAAGAAATAAATTACCACCTACCCACGAAGCACACTCCTGACACATTATCGCCTTACCCAGACAGTATCGAAAATTAACTTAACAGTGCGAAGTTACCGGCATGAAAGCTCGACAAACCAACCAACTCCGAAGACTATATATATCTCAACGCTCAGCCAAACTCTCCGCCGCATGCTGTTTAAGCGGACTCAAGAAATAATCAATCACCTTCCGCTTATCGGTCTTCACTTCCGCCCTTACTGCCATCCCCGGCGACAACGCAATCAGGTTCTCGCCCACTTGAATTGTGTTCTTCTTAAGCTGTATTCGTGCGCTGTACACCAGACCAAGCTTTTCATCTTCAATCGCATCGTTGGAGATGCTTTGCACCACACCGTCGACGACGCCGTATTTGGTGAAGCTGAAGGTCTCGACCTTGATCTCTACTTGCTGGCCGGGGCGGACAAAGCCGATGTCTTTGTTCTCCAGCATGGCTTCCACTTCCACCGGCTGGTCGCTCGGCACGATCACCATCAGCGGTTGGGCCTCGGTCACCACGCCGCCGTGGGTGTGGATGGCCAGTTGTTGCACGGTGCCGTCTACCGGGGCGGTGAGGTGCATCAGGCGGTTGCGCTGTTCGGCCTTTTTAAGCTCCTGGGCCAGCCCGGCGGCGCGTTGCTCTGCCTCATGCTGCAGGTCGAGCATGGTCCGGCGGGTTTGCGCGAGTACGCTGTTTTGTTGGCTTTCGGCGGCTTTTTTCGCGGCGCTGAGTTCGGCGATGCGCGCTTGTTGCAGGGCCAGTTCGCGCTCTTGGTCGAGGCGGGCTTGTTCCCGCTCCAGGTAGGCGTGCTTGGCGATGAACTGTTTATCCAGCAGGCGTTTGTAGTCGGCGGCCAGTTCGCGGGTGATGGGCAGGGTCTGGTTCAAGGAGGCGATGCTGGTGCGCACCGACTGGATTTCCGCGCTGCGCTGCTCGATCTCCGCGTCGCTTTGGTCGAGGGTGCTGCGCAGTTCCAGGTATTGCCCCTGCACCCAACGCTGCGCCGCCTGCTGGACCTCGGGGCTGGCGTCGGGGATCAGCGCGGCCAGGTTGGGCGGCTCGCTGCGCTGCTCGATGGCAGCGAGTAAGGCACTGGCCCGAGCCCGGTCGACCTGGGCTGCCAGCAGGTCGCTTTTCAGGCGGTCGACGTCGGCGCCGGTGATTTGCGCGTCCAGCTCGACCAGCAGTTCGCCGGCTTTGACGTGCTGGCCGTCGTAGACATGAATCGCTTTGACCACCGCCACTTCGCTGGGCTGGATGATCTTGGTCTTGCCGCTGGGGACGATCTTGCCGCTGGCGGTGGCCACCACGTCGATTTCGCCGATGCAGGCCCAGAGCAAGGTCAGGGCCGCAAACAGCATGAGGGTCCATTGGATATAGCGCGGTGCGGGGTGTACGGGTTTTTCCTGCAGCGCCAGGGCGGCAGGCAAGAACTGCACTTCATGGCTCAAGCGTGGCGGTGCATCCATGGCTTTACGCTGTTGCCAGGAATGCCGCCAGGCCTGACGGTAACGGTTGATCAGGTCGCGTTTGGCGCTCATGCGGCACCACCGTGTTGCAGGCGGTGCAGGCGCGAGTAGTGGCCGGCTTGATGGGTAAGCAGTTCGGCATGCGTACCTTGCTCGACGATCTGTCCGCGGTCCATGACCAGGATGCGGTTGGCATCGCGCACGGCAGACAGCCGATGGGCAATGATGATGACTGTGCGGCCCTTGCAGATGGCTTGCATGTTCTGCTGGATCACCCGCTCGGACTCGTAGTCCAGGGCGCTGGTCGCTTCGTCGAATATCAGGATGCGTGGGTTGCCGATCAAGGCCCGGGCGATGGCGATGCGCTGGCGCTGGCCGCCGGAGAGCGAGGCGCCGTGTTCCCCCACCACGGTGTCGTAGCCTTCCGGCAGTTCCAGGATGAACTCGTGGGCACCCGCCAGCTTGGCCGCTTGCATGACCAGCTCGATGGGCGCGCCAGGATCGGTCAGGGCAATGTTTTCGCGAATGCTACGGGCAAACAACATGTTGTCTTGCAGGACCACACCAATCTGCCGACGCAGCGAGGAGACATCGGCCAGGGCCAGGTCCATGCCATCGACCAGTACCCGGCCCCGCTCGGGGGTATAGAGGCGCTGGAGCAGGCGCGTCAGCGTGCTTTTACCCGAGCCTGAGCGACCCACGACGCCAATCACCTCCCCCGCCTGAATGCTCAGGCTGACCCCACGCAGCACCTCGGATCCATCCGGGCGATAGCGAAACTGCACCTGGTCGAACTCGACATTGCCCTTGATCGGCGGCAGCGCGCTGCGCGAGGCCTGGGAAACCTCGGTACGGGTGTTGAGGATGTCGCCCAGGCGCTGCACCGAGACGCCGGTTTGCTGGAAGTTGGTCCACAGTTGAGCCAGGCGCATGATCGGCTGCGACACCCGACCGGCGAGCATGTTGAAGGCGATCAATTGGCCTACGCTCAGGTCACCGTCGATGACCAAACGCGCCCCCAGCCAAAGGGTTACCACCGTCACCAGCTTGCCGATGAAACCAACACTTTCATTGGCCAGGTTGGACAGATTTTGCGTCTTGAAACTCGCTGCCACATAGCCGGCGAGCTGGTTATCCCACTTGCGGTTGATCTGTGGCTCGACCGCCATGGATTTGAGGGTATCGATGCCGTTGACCGTCTCCACCAGAAACGCCTGGTTCTCTGCGCCACGGGCAAAGCTCTCGTTAAGGCGCGCGCGCAGCACCGGGGTAATCAGCAGGGAAACGATGAAGTACAGCGGCAGCGACAGGATCACCACCAGGGTCAGCCAGCCGCTGTACATAAACATCACGGCGATA
>NZ_FOFP01000021.1:0-47016 GCF_900110925.1 Pseudomonas cuatrocienegasensis
GCGGGCAAGATCAAGCAGCAAGTGGTAACCGCCGTCGCACGGGAACTGGCAGGGTTCATCTGGGCCATCGCCTGCGAGGTTGCGGGCAAGGCACACGGCAGTAAGGCAGTGGCATGACCACGTCTCAGTGGCTTCGGTTCAGGGGGTGGAGGGCCGGTGAGGAGAACCCCTGGCGCTCCTATGTGGCGTCCTCTTCCGGGAGGACAGACCCACGACCGTAGAGAAGGGCAGCTCCGCGACGAAGTGAAGTCAGGTCGGTAACCAACCCACGCATATCAGAGTGATCCACCGTCGCCAAATCGCCCTCCACCCCCTGAACCGAAGCCATTGATGGAAAAGAGCAAAGCGAAAGAATAGACCCATAGTTGACAGGTCAATCCATATCAGGAGTCGCGCCCCGCGACGAATAGAAACCATCGCACAATCCCACAAGCACCCAACCGCTTCGCGCCGAGGCGGCGCTCCTACAAAAAGCGACAGATGATTCGTCTGGCGGCACTAGGTGTCTCACTCGATCTCGAACAAGCCATCACGCAACTGCGCGCCGCTCAGGCGTTGGCGGATGTCGTCGTCGATGCGCGGATCGTCCGGTGGGTAGAGCATCACCTGGCGATAGGCGTTGACCCGGTTGATCTCCGCGCCCAGGTACTGCCAGACCACGCGGGTGCAGGCCGGGGTACGTCGGTCGCCGCTGGAGACCCCGGTTTTCAGGCCGTTGAGGCGGGTGATGCGGCTTTTGAAGCTGGGGATGAGGATGGTCTGGCTCATCTCGTTGCCGGTCAGCGACTCATAGTCGATAAGAAACAGCCGGTCCTGCAGGTAGAACGCCGCGCCCAGGTAGCGGCAGCGCACCCAGTCCTCGGCGGTGCCGCCACGGGCACGCTCCTGCCGCTCCTGGCGTTCGAATACATAGCTGCCGCGGTCCTCGCGCAGGTGCACCAGCGACAGCAACACCTGCCCCGGCACCGACATGCAGTTGGAGTACTCGAAGTAGTAGCCGCAGTAGCGCGACAGCGAGCTGGCGTGCTCACGCAACGGGGCGAACAGCTCGAGTAACGGATCACCCGCCGCGACTGTCTGCTGGTCGTTGCCGCGGGCGCCGACCAGGCGCGCAAAGGCATCGGCCGGCAATGCCAGCTCGTGGGCCTCGACGCCGAAAAAATCGCAGATGCGCTTGAGGTTGTGTACCGTCGGCCGGCTCTGCCCGGCCAGGTAGCGGTTGAATTGCGCGCGGTTGAGGCCGAGCTTGCGGCAGACCTCGGCAATCGAGCGGTAGTGGCTGCACAGCAGTTTCAGGTTGGTGCCGAGGGAATCGGACATAGGACCGCTCCAGGTGATGCGCGTGACGCGATTCTAGCAGCAACTCGCACCAAAACGATGCGACCTGCGAAATTGCCCCGCGAGGCCTGATCGCGAACCATTCGCCAACCGCACGACGGTCCGCTTTCCAACCAAAACAACAAGAGAGAGACGCCCTCCTATGCTCGACCTCCTTAACGACCTTATCTGGAGCAAGTTGCTGATCGTCATGCTGATCGGCCTTGGTCTGTACTTCACCATCGCCTCGCGCTTCGTGCAGTTCCGCTACTTCGGCAGCATGTTCCGCATCTTCGGCGAAGCCTTCCAGCGCCAGCCCGGCCAGCTCAGCTCGTTCCAGGCCTTGATGCTCTCGGTCGCCGGCCGCGTCGGCGCCGGCAACATCGCCGGGGTTTCGGTCGCGATCATGCTCGGTGGCCCAGGCGCGATCTTCTGGATGTGGGTCGTGGCCCTGGTCGGTATGGCCACCAGCTACTTCGAGTGCTCCCTGGCCCAGCTGTACAAGCGCCGTGAGCCCGATGGCAGCTACCGTGGCGGCCCGGCGTTCTACATCCAGCACGGCCTCGGCCAGCGCTGGCTGGGTATCGTCGTGTCGATCCTGCTGCTGGTGACCTTCGGCTTCGGCTTCAATGCCGTGCAGTCCTACACCGTGGCCAGCTCGCTGCACGACACCTTCGGCCTGCCGACCTACGCCAGCGGCCTGATCCTGGCCGTGGTCATCGGCCTGATCATCTTCGGCGGCATCAAGCGCATCGCCAAGTTCGCCGATGTACTGGTGCCGATCATGGCGTTCTCCTACATCGCCATGGCGCTGGTGGTAATCGGCCTGAACCTGGGCGAAGTGCCGGCCGTGTTTGCGCTGATCTTCAAGAGCGCCTTCGGTCTGGAGCCAGCCTTTGCCGGCGGCATCGGCGCGGCCATCATCATGGGCGTGAAGCGCGGCCTGTTCTCCAACGAAGCCGGCCTGGGTAGTGCGCCGAACGTCGCCGCTGTTGCCGAGGTCAAGCACCCGGCCGCCCAGGGCATCGTGCAGTCGCTCAGCGTGTTTATCGACACCCTGATCCTGTGCAGCTGCACCGCGCTGATCATCCTGCTCTCGGGCGTGTACCAGCCCGGCACCGAATTGGCTGGCGTGGTGCTGACCCAGACCGCCGTGGCGGCCGTCGTCGGCGAGTGGGGCCGGGTATTTATCAGCGTGGCGCTGCTGCTGTTCGTCTTCACCACGCTGATCTACAACTACTACCTGGGTGAAAACGCCCTCGGCTTCTTCAGCGAAAAACGCGGCCCGGTGATGGTCTACCGCGTGCTGGTGGTCGGCCTGGTGCTCTGGGGCTCGATGCAGGACCTGGGCACGGTGTTCGCCTTCGCCGACGTCACCATGGGCCTGCTGGCGATCTGCAACCTGGTCGCCCTGGCGCTGCTGTTCAAGGTCGGCCTGCGCCTGATGCGCGACTACGATGCGCAGATCAAGGCCGGTGTCGAGTCGCCGGTATTCGATGCCCGTCAGTTCGCGGATCTCGATCTGGATGCCAAGGCCTGGGCCTCGACCGACCGCCCTGCAGCGGCCGCCCAAGACATGCCGCACACCGTCACCAGCCAGCGCTGAGTGATGCCGCGCCGGGGCACACCCGGCGCGTAACCCCCTTCTGCCCTCACCCAGCCGCTGACGCCTAGGCGCCGGCGTGCCTGGGTGCGCCTGGGCAACAGATCGGCACGGGATGACAGCCAGGCGCCGAGCCGGCACCATGCCCCTACTTGTTTCTGGAGACCTGCCCATGTCGGCAATCACAAAACTGCTGGTGCTCTACACCGGCGGCACCATCGGCATGCAAGCCACGGCCGAGGGCCTGGCCCCGGCGTCCGGCTTCGAGGCCCGGCTGCGCGCGCAGCAGAATCTGGAGAACCCGCCGCGCCTGCCGCAGTGGACCTTCCGTGAGCTGCTGCCGCCGCTCGACAGCGCCAACATGAACCAGAGCCACTGGCTGGCCATGGCCGCCAGCATCCGCGCGGCAGTCGAAGAGGACGGCTGCGATGCCGTGCTGGTGCTGCACGGCACCGACACCCTGGCCTACAGCGCTGCGGCCTTGAGCTTTCTGCTGCTCGGCCTGCCGGTGCCGGTGGTGCTCAGCGGTTCGATGCAGCCGGCCGGCGTGCCAGGCAGCGATGCCTGGAGCAACCTGTTCGGCGCCATGCAGGCGCTGCATGACGGTGTGAGCAATGGCGTGCACCTGTTCTTCAACGGCGCGTTGATGCACGGCGCGCGCGTCAGCAAGCTGCGCAGCGACGCCGCCGATGCCTTCGCCGTACTGCCCCGCCCGCGCGAAGGTGAACGGGCCACGGCGATTCCCGCCGCGCTGGACTATCGCCAGCCGCGCCAGCCAGTGAACCTGGCCGTGCTACCGTTCTACCCCGGCATCCAGTCCACCCACGTCAGCGCGCTGCTGGCCAGTGGCGTGCAGGGCCTGCTATTGGAATGCTATGGCAGCGGCACCGGGCCGGCCGACGATGAGGCGCTGATGGCTGCGCTCGAAGGCGCCCATGCCCAGGGCGTGGTGCTCGCGGCGATCAGCCAGTGCCCCCACGGCGCGGTATCCTTTGGCGTCTACGCGGCCGGTAGCCGGCTCAGCCAGGCAGGCCTGATCTCGGCGGGCGGCATGACCCGCGAAGCCGCCCTGGGCAAGCTGTTCGCCCTGCTCGGTGCCGGCCTAGACCAGGCTGCCGTGGAACACTGGCTGGCCCTAGATCTGTGTGGCGAGCGCGTCGACTGACAGCCCTTGCAGCGCCGCGCTGTGCGCTACAGGCTGAAGCCTGTAATTTAAGGCGATGTCCCACGTTGGCTGTTGCCCCCATGCGCAGGCCATAACGCAACTTCACGTAGGAGCCCCACCTCGGGGCGAAGCGATTGTAGCCCTTGCGCAAAATCGGCTGCGCCCATGGCATTCGCCGCGGGGCGCGGCTCCTACGAGAAGCATCGACGCCGTGCAACACAGCACTGGGACAGTGCCTACTTTAAGGAGTGACTGCCATGCCCGTACGCATCCCCGTCGAGATCCGTCCACTTACCGCCGCTGACGAGGCCGCCTGGCTGCCGCTGTGGCAGGGCTATCAGCGCTTCTATATGACCGAGATCCCGGCCGAGGTCAGCGCCATGACCTGGCAACGCCTGCTGGATGCCGACGAGCCAATGCACGGCGCCCTGGCCTGGCACGAGGGCAAGGCGATTGGTCTGGTGCACTACCTCTATCACCGCTCGACCTGGACGGTCGGCGACTACTGCTACCTGCAGGACCTGTTTATCGACAAGGCGGTACGCAGCGGCGGTGTGGGTCGTCGGTTGATCGAGCATGTCTATGCCGAGGCGCGCGCCGCCGACTGCGCGCGGGTGTATTGGCTGACCCACGAGAGTAACAGCCGGGCCATGCTGCTCTATGAGCGCATCGCCGAACGCTCGGGCTTCGTGCAGTACCGCAAGCTGTTCTAGGGGCGCGTCACGAATCGGATGTCGGTCGATGTCATGTCGCGTGGGAGGGGCCGGGCGGCGTTCCGCTGGGCGGCATCCCGCTTTAGCCGCGATGCTTTCAGCGCTTTCAAGGATTATCGCGAATAAATTCGCTCCTACAAATTATGTGTGTCGCGATACTAGGCGCCCCCTTCGCGCCTACAGAGGTTGTCGCAAGCCGCGTTGCCGCGAACGCAACAGCAACAGCCCCCAGCGCTTGGCATGCAACCCGCATCCCTGGCGGTATCTTCCTCCGCGAAAACTGCCGCCATGAACAAGCTCGACCACGCCCTGCTGAGCATCCTGATCAAGGACTCACGCACCTCCTTCGCCGACATCGCCCGCCAACTCGACATCTCTCGCGCCCACGCGCGCACCCGCGTGCAGGCGCTGGTCGACAGTGGCGTGATCGAGAAATTTACCGCAGTGGTCAACCCGGAAAAGCTCGGCAAGGGCATCTCCACCTTCGTCGACCTGACCGTCGCGCCCCATGCCATCGAAGCCGTGGCCGAGCGCCTGGCCTCGACCATGGAGGTGGTCAGCCTGTACATCATGAGCGACCTGAAAAGCCTGCACATCCACACCTTGACCGACAGCTACGAGACCTTCGACGCCTTCGTACGTGAGCACATTTTCAACCACCCGGAGATCCTTACGGTCGACTGCAAGGCACTGATGACCCGGGTTAAACACAGACGCGGCGGCGCGCGTCTATAACCGAGCACGGGACGAGGGTGCCTTAAAACAGCGCCCTGCGCGTCCTCATGGTGCACAGCTGACATTCGTCAGCTCAGAGCAAGCTCAGCGGACCGATCGTATGCAAATGGTTTGGCACTGCTGACAAATGTATTCATTACCCCGCGCTGATTGACGATTCGTCGCCAGAAAAACCCTGGAGGCGCTTAATTTTTGTGCAACCGGGTCACTGACTAAAAATCGACAATTAAAAATAAACCCATATAAATCATTAGCTTAAATATAAATTTTGCCTGGCACGCGTGTTGCTCTAAGGCTTCCAGACCACTTTACATCCGATAGGCCATCCCGCTGATCGGAGCCACTGTGTAACTGGAGACCGCCCCATGAGCCTTAACCGTCGTAAATTCCTCGGTGCTGGAGCCATTGCCGCAGGTGCAGGCCTGACCCTGGGTGCCTCGGGCATCGCGTCGGCCAGCGAGAAAACCTTCAACTGGAAGATGACCAACGCCTACGCGCCCGGCTCGCCATTCTATGTGCAGGGGCCAGGCAGCCCGACCGACTTCTGCAAACGTGTCGAGGCCATGTCCAATGGCCGCCTGAAGATCCAGCACTTCGCCGCCGGCGAGCTGATCCCGGCGCTGGAAGGCTTCGATGCGGTGTCCAGCGGCATGGTCGAAATGAACGCGGCCAACGCCTTCTTCTGGGCCGGCAAGATCCCCGCTGCGCAGTTCTTCACCGCCGTACCGTTCGGCATGAACACCCAGGGCATGAACGCCTGGCTGTACAACGGCGGCGCCCTGCAACTCTGGGAAGAACTCTACGAGCCCCACGGCCTGGTGCCGATGCCCATGGGCAACACCGGCACGCAGATGACCGGCTGGTTCCGCCAACCACTGGAAAACGTCGACAGCCTCAAAGGCCTGAAAATGCGTGTGCCTGGCCTGGCCGGCAAGGTCTACAGCGAGCTGGGCGTGGCGGTGCGTTTGCTGCCCGGTGGCGAGATTTTCCCGGCGCTGGAGCGTGGGGTGATCGATGCGGCCGAGTTCGTCGGCCCGTTCCAGGACCGCCGCATGGGCCTGCACAAGGCGGCGAAGAATTACTACACCACCGGCTGGCACGAGCCGACCAACGTCACCGAACTGATCATCAACAAGAAGGCCTGGGAAACCCTGCCGGCCGACCTGCAAGCCATCGTGCGCATCTGCGCCCAGGCCTGCAATGCCGAGAGCCTGGCCTGGTCCGACGCAGTCAATGCCGATGCTCTGGAAGACCTGGTGACCAATGAAGGCGTGATCGCCAAGCCGCTGCCGGGCGATATCGTCACCCGCCTGCGCGAAGTGACCAACGACACCCTGGCCAGCATGGCCGCCGCCGACCCGGCGACACGCAAGGTGCACGACCACTTTATGGCGTTCCGCAAGAAGTACAGCACCTGGTCGGCCACCGGCGAGAAAGGCTTTATGGACCTGGGGGTTTGAGGCGATGTCTGCTGTGATCAACCGCCTTGAGCAGTTGGTCGAGACCCTGGGCGGCCTGGCACGCGGATGCGTGCTGGTGCTGGTCCTGTTGGTGTCGGCCAATGTGCTGATCCGCTATGGCTTTTCCGTGAGCCCGGTGGCCTTGCAGGAGCTGGAGTGGTTCCTGATTTCGCCCATCGCCATGCTCGGTATTTCCTACGTGCTGAAACACCGCGCCGATGTGCGGGTGGACTTTATCTACGAGAAATTCCAGCCGCGCACCCAAGCGGCGGTGGACCTGTTCAGCGCCCTGGCGACCTGCCTGATCGGCGCGTTCCTGGCCTGGGTCTGCTGGCATTACATGATGCAGTCCTACGCCATCGGCGAAGGCTCACCGGACCCCGGCGGCCTGCCCCATCGCTTTCTGGTCAAGGCCTTCTTGCCGCTGGGCTTTGCCCTGTTCGCCTTGCAAGGCATCGCCGACACCCTGCGCGCTATCAAGGGCTTGCGCACGCCCAACCCCACACCTGAGGAGGTCTTGCCATGAGCCCCAATGAATGGCTGGCTATCCTGATGGTCTTCGCCTTTTTCTCGATGATGATGGTCGGCGTACCGGTGGCCATTTCCCTGGCCGTGTCCGGTTTCGCTGCCGGCCTGATCGGCTTCGGCCCTATGCTCTTCAGCCTGCTGCCGGCGCGCATGTTCGGTGTGGTCAGCAACTACACACTGCTGGCGATACCGCTGTTTACCTTTATGGGGGTGATGCTGGAGAAATCCAAAGTCGCCGAAGACATGCTGGAGACGGTCGGCCAGGCCATGGGCGGCCTGAACGGCGGCATGGGCCTGGCTATCGTGTTGGTCGGCGTGTTGCTCGGTGCCTCCACCGGTATCGTCGGCGCCACCGTGGTGACTATCGGCCTGCTGACCCTGCCGGTGCTACTGCGCCGCGGCTACAAACCCAGCGTGGCCTGCGGCACCATCTGCGCATCCGGCACCCTGGGGCAGATCATTCCGCCGAGCCTGGTGCTGATCCTCCTGGCCGATATCCTCGGCGAATCGGTCGGTTCGATCTTCGCCGCGGCTTTTATCCCCAGCCTGATGCTCGCTGGCGTCTACGTCGTCTATATGCTGCTGCTCGGCTGGCTGCGCCCGCAGTGGGTACCGGCGATTCCAGCCGCAGAGCGTGCCCTGCTGAGCCGCAAACAACTGTGGAAGAACATCGCCAAATCGGTCCTGCCGCCGCTGCTGCTGGTGGTCTGCGTGCTCGGCTCGATCATCGGCGGCCTGGCCGCACCCACCGAAGCAGCCTCAATCGGTGCGCTGGGCGCGCTGCTTATCGCCGGCTGCGCCGGGCGCCTGAACCGCGACACGCTCAAGCAGACCCTGCACGGCACCCTGAGCATCAGCGCGATGATCTTCCTCATCCTGCTCTGCTCGCAGCCGTTCTCCCTGGCCTTTCGCGGCCTGGGCGGCGAAGCGCTGGTGCATGACCTGTTCAGCCTGCTGCCGGGCGGTGAGTTGGGGGCAATCCTGTTCCTGATGGTGCTGCTGTTCGTGCTGGGTTTCTTCCTGGAGTGGATCGAGATTTCCTACATCGCCCTGCCGATGTTCCTGCCGGTATTCATGGGCTACGGCACCGACATGGTCTGGCTGGCGATTCTGGTCGCGCTGAACCTGCAGATGTCGTTCCTCACGCCGCCGTTCGGCTGGGCGCTGTTCTTCCTCAAGGGCGTCGCGCCGCCAGGTATCAGCACCAAGGACATCTACATCGGTGCACTGCCGTTCGTCGGCCTGCAAATGCTCGCGGTGGCCCTGGTATTCGCCTTCCCCACCCTGGCGACCTGGCTGCCCAACGCCATCGGCTGGTAACCCTTACATAAGAGAACGCTTATGGAATTTTTCTCTGCCTACAGCCCGCTGTGGCTGGCCGGGCTGGTCTGCGCCCTGCTGCTGACCGGCGCGGTGGCTGGCATCCTCGCCGGCCTGCTCGGTGTCGGTGGCGGTATCGTCATCGTGCCGGTGCTGTACCACCTGTTCACCCTGCTCGGTATCGACCCCGAGGTGCGCATGCACGTCGCGGTCGGCACCTCGCTGGCGGCCATCGTGCCGACCTCGATCATCTCCGCCAGGGCGCACTACAAACGCGGCGGGCTCAAGCCGGAACTGCTCAAGCCGCTTATCCCCGGCACCCTGGTCGGCGTGCTGATCGGTGCGCTGCTCAGCGGCTACCTGAGCGGTCAGGTGCTGGCGGCGATCTTCGCCGTGATCGCCCTATTGGTGGCGCTGAACATGGCGGTCGAGCGCAACCTGAGCCTGCGTGACGGCCTGCCCGGTAAAGCCGGCACCGGTGTGCTCGGGGTGTTTATCGGCAGCCTGTCGACCCTGATGGGCATTGGCGGCGGCACCCTCAGCGTGCCGATCCTCAACGCCTGCCGCACGCCCATGCACATTGCCGTGGGCACCGGTGCCGCGCTGGGCGTGGTGATCAGCCTGCCCGGCGCCCTGGCCTACCTGATCAACGGCCTGGGCGCGGACAACCTGCCACCGGCCACCCTGGGCTACGTCAACCTGCTCGGCCTGGCCATGATCGTGCCGGTGACCATGCTCACTGCACCCTGGGGCGCGCGCATCGCCCATGCCATCAACGCGCGCCTGTTGCGCCGTCTGTTCGCCCTGTTTCTGGCCCTCACAGCAATTCGTATGCTGTTTGGCGCCTTTGCCCTCTGAGGATCGACCATGCTGAAAAGTACCCACGCCACCCGCGGCATGTTCGTCGCGCCCCATCACCTGGCCGCCCAGGCCGGCCGTGACGTGCTCAAGGCCGGTGGTAACGCCGTCGAGGCCATGGTGGCCGCCGCCGCCAGCATCGCTGTGGTCTACCCGCACATGAACGCCATTGGCGGTGACGGCTTCTGGCTGATCCACGAGCCGGGCAAAGCGCCGGTGGCCATCGACGCCTGCGGCAGCAGCGCAGCCCTGGCTGATCGCAGCTTCTACGCAGGCCTGGAGACCATCCCCAGCCGGGGCCCAACGGCAGCGTTGACCGTCGCCGGGACCATCGGCGGCTGGGCCAAGGCGCTGGAAGTCGCATCCGCATGGGGCACGCCGCTGCCGCTGCGCGACCTGCTCGCCGAGGCCATCGGCCAGGCGCGCAACGGCATCGTCGTCAGCCGCAGCCAGGCGCACCTGACGCGGGTCAAGTTCGAGGAACTCAAGGACGTGCCAGGCTTTGCCGACGTCTACCTGAGCGACGGCCAAGTGCCCGCCGAAGGCAGCCTGATGCAGCAGACCGCCCTGGGCGACACCCTGGCGCACCTGGCAGAAAAAGGCCTGGATGACTTCTATCGCGGCGAGCTGGCCACGCGCATGGCCGCCGAGCTGGAGCAACTGGGCAGCCCGCTGCGCCTGGCCGACCTGCAGGGCTACCAGGCCCAAGTGGTCACCCCGCTGCAGGTGCGCCTGGGCGACGCCACGCTGTACAACATGCCGCCGCCAACCCAGGGCCTGGCTTCGCTGTTGATCCTTGGCGTGTTCGAGCGCCTCAAGGTCGCCGAGGCCGAAGGCTTCGCCCATGTGCATGGCCTGGTCGAATCGACCAAGCAGGCCTTTATGATCCGCGATCGGGTGGTCACCGACCCGCGCCGCGTACCGGCTGACCCGCAAGGTTTTCTCGCCCCCGACAACCTCGACGCCCTGGCGGCGGCGGTCGACCCTGACCGCGCCCTGGAATGGCCGCGCCCGACTTCGCCCGGCGACACCATCTGGATGGGCTGCATCGACAACCAGGGCCGCGCGGTGAGCTTTATCCAGAGCGTGTACTGGGAGTTCGGCTCCGGCGTGGTGCTGCCGTCCAGCGGCGTGGCCTGGCAGAACCGTGGCATCAGCTTCTCCCTAGACCCGACCGCGCTGCAGGCGCTGGAACCGGGACGCAAGCCGTTCCACACCCTCAACCCGGCCCTGGCGCTGTTCGACGACGGCCGCGTGCTGAGCTACGGCACCATGGGCGGCGAAGGCCAGCCGCAAACCCAGGCGGCGGTGTTCAGCCGCTACCGCCTGGGCAGCGACCTGCAGGCCGCCATCACCGCACCGCGCTGGCTGCTGGGGCGCACCTGGGGCGACGTCAGCACCAGCCTCAAGCTAGAGAACCGCTTCCCGGCCGAGCTGGTCGAGCAACTGCGCGCCGCCGGCCATGTGATCGAGGTGCTCGACGAAGCCTTCAGCGACACCATGGGCCACGCCGGCGCGCTGCTGCGCCACCCCAGCGGCGTGCTCGAAGGCGCGGCGGACCCGCGCAGCGATGGCAGCGTTTGCGGTTTGTAAAAACCCTGTGCGAGCCATAACGCACACCTGTAGGAGCCCCGCCTCGGGGCGAAGCGATTGCAGCCATTCAGTGAAACCGATGGTGTACACCGCATTCGTCGCGGGGCGCGACTCCTACAACAGGCCCTATGGCCGACGCGCAATAAAGTCGATTTCCACCAGGGCATGGCGCGCCAGCCCGGTGGTGCCAATGCAGGTGCGCGCCGGGCGTTTGCCTTCGGGGAAATAGCTGGCGTAGACCGCATTGAAGCGCTCGTAGTCGCCATAGAAATCGGTGAGAAACGCCCGCGCCGAGACCACGTTTTCCAAACCCAGACCGAGACCTTTCAAGACCACCAGCAGGTTGTCGAAGGTCTTGTGGGTTTGCGCCTCGATACCCTCGGGCAGGGGCGCGGACTCGTTACCCGGATCGATGGGCAACTGCCCGGTGACAAACACCCAGCCGTCGGCTTCGCAAGCGTGGGAAAAGGGTGCAACCGGCGCCGGGGCAGCGGCGAACATGTGGTATTCAGGCAACGACATAAGCACTCCAGGGCTGATCAACGGGCATCGGCGCAGCACTGCACCGGCCCCTGTGACCATACCTCAGAATACCGACCAGCCAATGCGTTCGCTGAGCAATTCCAGCGCCTTGATCCCCGCCAGGGAGTTGCCCGCTGCGTTCAGCTCCGGCGACCACACGCAGACGCTGAACTGCCCCGGCACCACCGCGATAATTCCGCCGCCCACGCCACTCTTGCCCGGCAGGCCGACGCGGTAGGCGAAGTTACCGGCCTCGTCGTACAGCCCGCTGGTGGCCATGATCGCGTTGACTTGCTTGCTCTGCCGCGCGCTGAGTATCTGCTGGCCGCTGTGCTTGCAGAAGCCGTCGTTGGCCAGAAAGCAGAACGCCCGCGCCAGGTCGGCGCAGCTCATGCGCAGCGCGCAGTAACTGAAGTAACTACGCAGCACCGCTTCCACATCGTTGTGGAAATTGCCGAACGACTGCATCAGGTAGGCCGCCGCGGCATTGCGCGCGCGGTGCTGGTATTCCGACTCGGCCACGCGCCGGTCCACTACGATCTGCGGGTTACCGGCCAGGCGCCGGACAAAATCGCGCATCGATAATACCGGCGCGGCAAAGCGCGACTGGTTGATGTCGCAGATCACCAAGGCACCGGCATTGATAAACGGATTGCGCGGCTTGCCACGCTCGAATTCCAGCTGCACCAGGGAGTTGAACGGCTGACCGGAAGGCTCATGCCCCAGGCGCTGCCAGATGTCTTCACCGGAATGCTCGATGGCCTGCACCAGGCTGAACACCTTGGAGATGCTCTGCACGGAAAACGGCGTGTGCGCATCACCGGCGCAGTACAGCTCGCCGTCGTTGCTGTACACCGCAATGCCCAGCTGGTTGGCCGGCACGTCGGCCAGCGCCGGGATGTAATCGGCCACCTTGCCCTGCCCGATCAGCGGGCGGACCTGGTCAAGAATTTCAGTCAACAGTGCTTGCATGTTCAGGCTCGCGAGCAACCCCGGACGGCGTCCGGGCAGTGCCTGCTAGACGCACGGCGCCGGCGACAAAGCACAGCGCCGCGCACTGCTTAGCGCAGGCGCTCGGCCAACACCGTTATATGCTCCGGACCGATGCCACAGCAGCCGCCCAGGTGGCTGGCGCCGCGCGCACGCCAGTCGGCGGCCCACTGCAGGTAGCCGGGCGGGTCGAGGTCGTCGCGCAGCGGGTCGAGGCCGTCGTTGGCGGTGGCTTCTTTCGGTTGCGGCGGGAAGGCGTTGGCGTAGGCGCCGATGGCGACCTGCACGCCCAGGCGGGCGAAGGTCTCACGCGCTGCATCGATGGCCCCGCCGATCACTTCCGGCTGGCTGCAGTTGAACAGCAGCACCTCGACACCCAGCTCAGCAGCCACCGCCGCAGCCTCGGCCACCGGCTCGCCGGAGCGCAGGCGTGGCACCTCGTCAGTGTCTTCATCCTGCAGGGTGAACGACAGCCAGAAGGGTTTGCCATCGGCCGGCAAGCCGGCGCGGATGGCCCGTGCTTCGGCCGTGGCGCTCTGGGTTTCCGCCAGCCACAGGTCAACGTGGGGCGCCAGGCCGGCCACCAACGGAGCGAGCACTTCATTCACCCGGGCCGCGTCGAACAGGTCCGGGCGGTAGGAGCCGAACAGCGGCGGCAGCGAGCCGGCGACCCGCACCTGACCATCCGCGGCATCGGCGGCCTGACGCGCCAGGCGCCCGGCGGTGTCAGCCAAACCTTGGCCTTCAGCGGCAAAGCGCGCCTCGCCAATGTGGAACGGCACCACCGCATAACTGTTGCTGGTGATCACCTGGGCACCCGCGGCGATATAGGCCGCATGCACCGCCACCACCTGCTCAGGGGCCTCGCTCAGGGCCAGGGCCGACCACTCGGGCTGGCGAAAAGGCGCCCCACGGCGTTGCAGTTCACGGCCCATGCCACCGTCGAGAATGACTACCGAATTTGCGCTCATATGCTGCCTGCTTATATGTTTATGAAAAAAACTCACTATCAGAGCGTTCTCTATAACTATTTAATACGCCCGCCTCGGCGCTCCACAACCACTTTCGTACCAGGGATTCCCATGAAACTGCACACGCTACTGGCCTTGGGCCTCACCGTACTGGCTGCATCCACCCAGGCCCTGGCCGGCGCCACCCTGGATCGCGTCGAAAAAAACCAGGAAGTGGTCAGCGTGCTGATGGAGAGCTACCCGCCGTTTTCCTTCCTCAACGAGCAGAACCAGCTCGACGGTTTCGACGTTGACGTGGCCAAGGCCTTCGCCGAAAAGCTGGGCGTCAAGGTGCGCTTCGAGACACCGTCCTGGGACGTGATCGCCGCCGGCCGCTGGGGTGGCCGTTATGACATCTGCATCTGCTCGATGACCCCGAGCAAGGCGCGCGCCGAAGTCTTCGACTTCCCGGTGCAGTACTACGCCTCGCCGGCAGTGATCGTGGTGCACAAGGACCAGCAGGCCATCAACTCGGCCAAAGACCTCAGCGGCAAGAAAGTTGGCCTGGTCAGCGCGTCCAGCTACGAAAGCTACGTGAACAAGAACCTGGTCATCGAAGGCGCTGAAGACACCCAGCTGGAATTCCCCTTCGACAACGTCCAGGCCGCGCCTTACGACTCCGATAACGTGGCCTTCCAGGACCTGGCCCTGGGCGCCGGCGTACGCCTGGACGCGATGATCACCAACCTGGTCAGCGCCCAGCCGCGCCTGGATCAGGACGGCCGCTTCAAGCTGGCCGGCGCGCCGCTGTATGCCGAGCCCAACTCGGTGGCGATCGAGAAAGGCGATGCCGAGTGGGACGCCAAGGTCCGTGCGGTATTCGCCGAGCTGAAAGCCGACGGCACCCTCAGCGCCCTGTCGCAGAAATGGATCGGCGCCGACATCACTCAATGAGCCCCACCCCACAGTCGCCTCGCCCGGCCGAACCGCGCGAGGCCCCGCTGGCCCGCCTGTTCGGCTTTCGCACCCGCCTGTACCTGACCTGGGCGCTGATGCTCGCCCTGTGTGTGGCGTTCTTCCTGACCTTCGACCTGAAGTTCTCGATCATTCAGGAAAAGCTGCCGTTCCTGCTCGGCCTGCAACTGGCGCCCAACGGCTTCCTGCAGGGTGCGGCGCTGACCCTGTTCGTCTGCGTCTGCTCAATCTTCGCCTCCCTGGCCCTGGGCTTTGCCACCGCCCTGGCGCGGCTGTCGAGCAGCGCGGTGGCCTTTGGCATCGCCAGCTTCTACGCTTCGTTCTTTCGCGGCACGCCGCTGCTGATCCAGATCATGCTGATCTACCTCGGCCTGCCGCAGTTGGGCGTGGTGCCAGGCGCGATCACCGCCGGGGTGATTGCCCTGTCGCTGAACTACGGCGCTTACCTGAGCGAGATCTTCCGCGCCGGCATCATCGGCGTACCCAAGGGCCAGCACGAAGCCTCCCTGGCGCTGGGCCTGAAACCGGCGGTAATCTTCTGGCGGGTGACCCTGCCGCAAGCCATGCGCACCATCATCCCGCCGTCGGCCAACCAGTTCATTTCGATGCTCAAGGACTCTTCGCTGATCTCGGTGATGGGCGTCTGGGAAGTGATGTTCCTGGCGCAGTCCTACGGCCGTTCCTCGTACCGCTATATCGAGATGCTGACCACCGCAGCGGTGATCTACTGGCTGCTGTCGATTGGCCTGGAACTGCTCCAGGCCCGCCTCGAGCGGCATTACGGCAAGGCCTACCTGAACGCGCGTTAACATAGCGGCCCACATACCGAATCCGTAGGAGCGAATTTATTCGCGATGCTTTTGCTGTGTAGGCATAAACGAGCAATTGCAGGTATGTAGGCGCTAAAAAAGGTGTCCAGCCTTATACCCGCGAAATGCGTGACAGCATCGCGAATAAATTCGCTCCTACAGTCGCGCGTAGCGCTCAGCCCGCTAGAACTTCTCCGGGCGCAGCACTTCCACCTGCGACAGGTAACAGACCATCGCGTAGTCCGCGTAATACTGCGCCTGCAGATGGCTGGCGATGCGCTCGGCCAGCTCACGGTTGCAGATGATCTCCAGGCGGATATTGCCCTCGGCCTCCCAGCCGGCGCTGCGCACGCCACGGCCGCCGCGGCCACGGGCGTCGGAAATGGTCCAGCCAGGGGCGCCGAGCTGTTCCAGGTCGGTGACCAGCTTCTTCTCCAGCGCCGCTTCGGCGATCACGGTCAACAGGCTGCGGGTGTGTGCGTTCATCTCAAAGCCCCCAGGCGATCAGGCGCTCGCTCAGCGCCAGGTACAGCGGTATGCCGACCAGTATGTTGAAGGGAAAGGTAATGCCCAGCGAAGCCGTCAACGACAGTGACGGGTTGGCCTGGGGCAGCGCCAGGCGCATGGCCGCTGGTACGGCGATATAGGAGGCGCTGGCCGCGAGGGTGGCGAGTACCGCCGTGCCGCCCAGGGACAGGCCGATAAAGCGCCCCAGCAGCGCGCCGATCAAGGCGCCCAGCAGCGGCATCAGCAAGGCAAAGCCGAGCAGGCGCAGGCCAAACTGGCGCAGCGCGCCGAGCTGACCGGAGGCGATCAGGCCCATCTCCAGCAGAAACAGCGCCAGCACCGGTTTGAACATGCTGGTGTAGAACGGCTCCAGCGGTTTGATCGCCTCCTTGCCGGCCACCGCACCGATGATCAAACCGCCGATCAGCAGCATGATGCTCTTGCCCAGGAAGATCTCACGGCCCAGCTCGCCCCAATGGGTGTCGCGGGCAATGCCCTTGGCCAGGAGGATGCCGACCAGAATCGCTGGAATTTCCAGAATCGCCACAAACAGCGGCATATAGCTCTCGAAGGTGATGCCCTTGGCCAGCATATAGGCCACCACCACGGCGAAGGTCCCGGCGCTCACCGAGCCGTAGTGCGCCGCCACCGCCGCCGCGTTGACCCGGTCGAAGCGCAGCAGGCGCAACACGGCAAACGCCAGCACCGGCAAGCCGATACCCAGGGCCAGCACCCAGGCTGCCTGGCCGAGCAATTGCAGGCTGGCTTGAGCGGCCAGCTCCACCCCGCCGTGCAGGCCGATGGCGAGCAGGAGGATGATCGACAGGGTTTCATAGAGTGCCGGCGGCAGCTTCAGCTCGCTTTTCAGCAGCCCCGCGCACACGCCGAAGACAAAGAACAGCACAACCGGATCCAGGCCCATCTCACTCTCCGCAGCGTTAAGCGTTGACCTTGGAAACCCAAATTCGCAACGCAGTCACAATCGTTGCACCCGCCACTGGTGACAAGCTGTTGCAAACACTACGGGGGAGCCTGAGCTCGTAGGGTGCGCCGTGCGCACCGGCGCAAGCGTCTGCAACATTTATTAATTGGGCTATGTCCCAGTTCGGTGTTGCACGGCGCCGCTGCTTCTCGTAGGAGCCGCGCCTCGCGGCGAATAGCGGCCATTCAGCGGTCTATCAGATAGCCCACAAGCTTCGCGCCGAGGGCGGCGCTCCTACGGGATTCGCGTTTATGGTCTGCATGCGACTGCAACATTTAATTGGGAAATAACCTAAAAAAGAGGCGCCAACACCGGCCATAAGCCGGGTTGACGCCCCATGAGGTTAACCTTCGATTTCCACCAGCACCTCGCCCGGGTTGACCCGGTCGCCCTTGGCCACGTGCACCGCTTTGACCGTACCGGCAATCGGCGCCTGGACTTCGGTTTCCATCTTCATTGCTTCGCTGATCAGCACCGCCTGGCCGGCCTTGACCGGGTCGCCAACCTTGACCAGCACCTCGACGATATTGCCCGGCATGCTGGTGCTGACATCACCCGGCGCACTGGCGCTCTTGCGCTGGCTGCCCCCAGCGCCGCCGACGTAATCGTTGAGCGCCTCGAACACCACCTCTTCGGGCATGCCGTCGATCGACAGATAGAAGTGGCGCTTGCCGTTGCCTTTGACACCCACGCCGGTGATGTCCACGCGATAGCTCTCGCCGTGCACGTCGATGACGAACTCGGTCGGCACGCCTTCGCCACCCACCGGCGCCACACCACCGGCCTCGGGGATCGGCAGCAGGGCTTCAGGGGTCAGGGTGCCGGCGGCGCGCTCCTCAAGGAATTTACGGCCGATATCCGGGAACATGGCGTAGGTCAGCACGTCTTCTTCGCTGGCGGCCAGGGCGCCAACCTCGGCACGCAGGCGCTCAAGCTCCGGCTTGAGCAGGTCAGCGGGGCGCACATCGATGACCTCTTCGCTGCCGATCGCCTGTTTGCGCAGCTCGGCGTTGATCTGGCCCGGCGCCAGGCCATAACGACCCTGCAGGTAGAGCTTCACCTCGTTGGTGATGGTCTTGTAACGCTCGCCGGCGAGTACGTTGAACACCGCCTGGGTACCGACGATCTGCGAGGTCGGCGTGACCAGCGGCGGGTAGCCGAGGTCGGCACGGACCTTGGGGATCTCGGCGAACACTTCGTTGATGCGGTTCAGCGCGCCCTGCTCCTTGAGCTGGTTGGCCAGGTTGGAAATCATCCCGCCCGGCACCTGGTTGACCTGCACGCGGGTGTCGACGCCGGTGAACTCACTCTCGAACTGGTGGTACTTCTTGCGTACGGCGTAGAAGTACACGCCGATTTCCTGCAGCAGCTCCAAGTCCAGGCCAGTGTCGTAGGGCGTGCCGCGCAGGGCCGCGACCATCGACTCGGTGCCCGGGTGGCTGGTGCCCCAGGCCAGACTGGAGATGGCGGTGTCGATATGCTCGGCGCCGCTCTCGATGGCCTTGAGCTGGCACATGCTGGCCACCCCAGCGGTGTCGTGGCTGTGGATAAACACCGGCAGCTTGATCTCGGCCTTAAGCGCCTTGACCAGCTCGGCAGTGGCATAGGGCGTGAGCAGCCCGGCCATGTCCTTGATCGCGATGGAGTCGACACCGAGCGCGGCCATGGCCTTGCCCTGGGCGACAAAGGCATCGGTGGTGTGCACCGGGCTGGTGGTGTAGGCGATGGTGCCCTGGGCGTGCTTGCCGGATTTTTTCACCGCGCGGATAGCGGTTTCCAGGTTACGCACATCGTTCATCGCGTCGAAGATGCGGAACACGTCGATGCCGTTGGCCGCCGCCTTGGCGACGAAGGCTTCGACTACGTCATCGCTGTAATGGCGATAGCCGAGCAGGTTCTGCCCGCGCAGAAGCATCTGCAGGCGAGTGTTGGGCAGCGCCGCCTTGAGCTGGCGCAGGCGCTCCCAGGGGTCTTCCTTGAGGAAGCGCACGCAAGCATCGAAGGTCGCCCCGCCCCAGACTTCCAGGGACCAGTAACCCACGCGGTCGAGCTTGTCGCAGATCGGCAGCATGTCTTCGGTGCGCATGCGCGTGGCCAGCAGCGATTGGTGGGCATCGCGCAGGATGGTGTCGGTGACGTGAATCTTCTGGCTCATCTGTTGTTCTCCTGACCCGGTGTCAATCCGGGGCGCACGGTGCACGATTCGTCAAAGGTTGGCGTAGGCGGCAATGGCCGTGGCGATGGCGATGGCCAAATGCGACGGGTTGCGCTTGATCGAGTACTGGGTCAGTTCCGGGTGGCTTTCCACGAAGCTGGTGTTGAAGCGGCCACTGCGAAATTCCGGGTCGCGCAGAATTTCCTGGTAATAGGCGGCCGTGGTCTTCACCCCCTGCACGCGCATGTCGTCCAGCGCGCGCAGGCCACGGTCCATCGCTTCCTCCCAGGTCAGCGCCCAGACGATCAGCTTCAGGCACATGGAGTCGTAATACGGCGGGATGGTGTAGCCGGTGTAGATCGCCGTGTCGGTGCGCACGCCAGGCCCGCCAGGGGCGTAGTAACGGGTGATCTTGCCGAACGAGGGCAGGAAGTTGTTCTTCGGGTCCTCGGCGTTGATCCGGAACTGCAGGGCGAAACCGCGGTACTGGATGTCTTCCTGCTTGACCGACAGCGGCAGGCCGCTGGCGATGCGGATCTGCTCGCGGACGATGTCGATGCCGGTGATTTCTTCGGTGATGGTGTGTTCCACCTGCACCCGGGTATTCATCTCCATAAAGTACAGCTCGCCATCCTCGGCCAGGAGAAACTCCACGGTGCCGGCGTTCTCGTAGCCCACCGCTTTGGCGGCGCGCACCGCCAGGTCGCCGATATAGGCGCGCTGCTCGGGGGTCAGCTGCGGGCTGGGGGCGATCTCGATGAGCTTCTGGTTACGCCGCTGGATCGAGCAGTCACGCTCGTACAGATGCACGGTGTTGCCAAAGCTGTCGGCGAGAATCTGCGCCTCGATATGCTTGGGGTTGACGATGCACTTCTCCAGGAAGACTTCGGCACTGCCGAAGGCCTTGGTCGCCTCGGAGATCACCCGTGGGAAATTCTGCTCCAGCTCCTCGCGCGAGTTGCAGCGGCGAATACCGCGCCCGCCGCCACCGGAGGTGGCCTTGAGCATCACCGGGTAACCGATGCGGTCGCCTTCGGTGAGGGCTTCAGCGATGTCGACGACGTTGCCTTCGGTGCCCGGCGTGACCGGTACGCCGGCCTTGATCATGCTGCGCCGCGCTTCGGTCTTGTCGCCCATGCGGCGGATCACTTCGGCCGACGGACCAATAAACTTGATCCCGCGCTCGGCGCAGATATCCGCCAGCTCGGCGTTCTCCGAGAGAAAGCCATAACCGGGGTGCAGCGCGTCGCAACCGGTCTCGACCGCCAGGTTCACCAGTTTGCGCGGGTTGAGGTAGCCGGCCAGCGGATCGTCGCCCAGGCCGTAAGCTTCGTCGGCACGCTTGACGTGCAGGGCATGGCGGTCGGCATCGGCGTACACCGCCACCGAGCGCACGCCCATCTCGGCACAGGCACGCACGATGCGCACTGCAATCTCGCCGCGGTTGGCGATCAGGATTTTCTTGATCACGAGCCTAAAGTCCTTGATCACATGAACAGGCGGCCGAACCCTCCGGCCAGTCGCGCCCCGCTGCAGTACCAGGGCGTGGGGCCTACCCTACGCCGGGGCATGGATTAACCAAAATCAATATTTATTGGGCTAGCCATAAGTAAAGACTTATAGTTGTGCGCAAACCTCCCCGGCGAGATTCCAGGCAATGCGCAAGTCGTTGTTACGCATGACATTTCGTCAGCTGCAGATTTTTCGCGCGGTGTGCGATAACCGCTCGTACAGCCGCGCAGCCGAGGAAATGGCCCTGACCCAGCCGGCCGTAAGCCTGCAGATTCGTCAGCTTGAAGAGCTGGTGGGCCAGCCGCTGTTCGACTATGTCGGCAAGAAGCTCTACCTCACCGATGCCGCCGAAGTGCTGCAACGGGCCAGCGCCGATATCTTCGGTCGCCTGGAGAGCCTGGACATGCAGTTGACCGACCTGCAGGGCTCGCTGCAGGGCCAGCTGAGCCTGGCGGTGGAGTCCAGCGCCAAGTATTTCGTGCCGCACCTGTTCGCCGCGTTCCGCCGCGAGTACCCGGAAGTCAGCCTGCAACTGACGGTGGTCAACCATACCCAGGCCATCAGGCGCTTGAGCGCCAACCGCGACGACCTGCTGATCATCTCCCAGGTGCCGTCCGACATGGACCTGGAGTTTCTGCCCTTTCTCAACAACCCGATCATTGCCGTGGCGCCTGCCGACCACCCCCTGTGCAGCCAGCCAAGCCTGCACCTGCAGGACCTGACCGGCTGGCCGCTGCTGGTCCGCGAGCCCGGCTCCGGCACACGCCGGGCCTGCGAAGAGTACTGCCACCAAAAACGCGCGCACTTCGCCCAGACCCAGGAAGTCGGTTCCATGGAAGGGCTCTGCGAAGGCGTGATCGCCGGCCTGGGCCTGGCCCTGCTGCCCCGTCATGCGGTGCGCCGCGAGCTGCAGACGGGGGTATTGCGCGAGCTGCCGGTGGTCGAGCTGCCGCTGCTGCGCAGCTGGTGCGTGGTGCACCCGCGCGGCAAGTACCTGTCACCCGTGGCCCAGGCGTTTTTTACCTTCGTGCGTAACCAGCGCACGCAGATTGGCGCGCTTGCCGAGCATTTCGGCGGCGCAGGAAATTCACCGCAATAATTTCGTATAAGATATCCAAAACCTGTCCTGACTCGGTACACCCGCGTGCCTTTACCTCGATTCAATGCGCCCAACCTGGGCATCGCGCCCTCTGCCTCGGAGGTCATCACCAAGCATTTGCGTGAGGCCATCGTCGCCGGCCACTTCGCTGAAGACGAGCCTATTCGCCAGGACGACATCGCCAAGCTGTTCAACGTCAGCAAGATCCCTGTGCGCGAAGCCCTGAAACGCCTGGAGGCCGAAGGCCTGGTGATGTTCCAGCGCAACAAGGGCGCGGTGGTCACGCGGATTTCCGAACCGGAACTGGCGCAGATGTTCGAGGTACGCATCCTCCTCGAGGACAAAGTGCTGCGCCTGGCCATCCCCAACATGAGCGAAGAAACCTTCACCCGTGCCGAACGCATCTGCGACGAATTCATTGGCGAAAACAACATCGGGCGCTGGGCCGAGCTCAACTGGGAACTGCATGCCTGCCTTTACGAGCCGGCGCAACGGCCGTTTCTGGTCGGGCTGATTCGCTCCATCCACGACAAGCTGGAGCGCTACCTGCGCCTGCAGATGAGCCTGTCGGAGGGCAAGGACCGCGCCGACCACGAGCACCGCGAGATCATCGCCGCCTGCCGCGCCCGCGACATCGAGCGCGCCGTAACGCTGCTCGACGAGCACATCATCGGCGTCTGTCGCACCCTCTACGAGCACCTGCCGGAACACCGTTAGGGCCTTGTAGGGTGCGCCGTGCGCACCAGCTCAGCGGCGGCTCTTGGTGCGGCGCACCCTACTCTGCTCATCTAGATCCGGTTGGACGCCTCCAGCGCCTTGAGCAGGCGCGCGTCATGGCCGTAGATATCCGGGCGGAACTGCACCTGACCATCAGCGCCGACCTGGGCGGTCCAGTAGGCCATCAGAATCGGCACCGGCCGCGGCAGGTTCGCCCGCAGGGTTCGCCCGCTCTCCCATTGCCGGGCAATACGCGCGCGCTCACCCGGCGTGGCCTCGGCAAGCAGGTGCTCGACCAGTTCGGTGACGCGCTCGATGCGCACGCAACCGGAGCTGAACAACCGTGGCAGGTTGTCGAACAGGCGCTGGCTCGGGGTGTCGTGCAGGTACACCGAGAACGGATTGGGGAAGCGGATTGCCACCTTGCCCAGCGGGCTGTGGGCGCCCGCATCCTGGCGGATCATCACCCGGCCGGGGCGCTCCCAGTCGACGCTGCGCGGGTCGACCGGGTTGCCGTCGTAGTCGATCACCCGCATATGGTTGGCCGCCAGATAGCCGAGCGCATCACGGCGCAGTTCCGGCAGTTTGTCTTCGCGCAGGATGGTCGGCGGAATCGTCCAGGTCGGGTTCAGGGTCAGGTGGGTAATCGATGAGCGCAGCAGCGGTGTCGGCCGGGCTGGGCGACCGACCTGGGTGCGCGCCTGCCAGACCGCCACGCCGTCGCGCAAAAACATCACCTCGGCCCCCGCTACATCGATCAGCACACTGGTGGGTTCGAGTGTCCGCGCCAGCCAGCGCATGCGCTCGAGGTTGATGCGGATCTGCTGCATACGCTCGCTTGCCGAGTGGTTCAACTCCGCCAGGGTGGCCGGGCCGACCACGCCATCGGGCTTGAGCAGGTGATCGCGCTGGAAGGCCTTGACCGCCTCCACCAGAGCCGTGCCGTACACCGGGCCGTCCTCGCCGAGGAACAGCGCCGAGCCCTGGGACAGATCACCGCGCACCTGCAGACGCTGCTCCAGCAGCGGCACCCGAGCATCCACCGCACCGGGGCGCAACAAGCTGCCACTGGGTATCGCCAGCCATTGCGGCAGCGGCTGGCGGCGCAACGCGGCATAGCGCTGGCGCAGCTCGCGATAAGGCGCGAAGGTCGGGCGCGCCTGCTCGAAGGCGTCGGCCGGCGCGGCCAGTCCGGCATGGGCGATAGCCAGCAAGGGCGCGTGATTCGGCGCCTCGACACTGTCTTGCGGTTGCCAGAGTGGCTCGACACGGGCCTGCTCCAGACGGCCGTAGGCCAGGTCGCGCAAGGCCTGCAAATACGCCGTGGACGCCAACACCTCGATGCAGGCCGACAAGGTGGCCGAGGGCTGCTCGACCGCCGCCAGCGTTCGCAGCGGCTCCAGGTGATAGGCGCGCGGCTCCAGCCCGTCGTCTGCCAGGTCCTCAAGCTGCACCAGCAGTGCCTGCAGGCTGGGCTCGTTCCATGCCGGCTGAGCGCCGCGCAGCAAATAAAAGGGCTGCAACCACTCCAGGTCGCTCGCCGACAGACTCAACGCAGGCGACACACAGGCCAGGCTGGGCGCGGCAAGCTGTTGCTCAAGGGGGCTGAGCGGCTGGTCTTCGGCCAGCGCCAGAGGTGCAATCAAGGCCAGCGCCCAGACAATGGATAAGTCGCGATAAAACACAGCACTGCTCCAGATATAAGACCGACTAGTGTCGCGACACGAATCAAATGTCGGTAATGCCAGGTCACGTGGGAGGGGCCGGGCGGCGTTCCGCTTTAGCCGCGACTTCTGTAGCGCTTTCAAGATATATCGCGAATAAATTCGCTCCTACAGAGAGATGACCTGTGTTGCGACGCTAGCCTGCTAGATGACAGCCTGTCGGATTCGTCCATGGCTCAGGGGAATCGGCCAGATGGGCTGCTAGACTCGCAGGCTTGACTACGCATTGCCTGGCGTCAGTGTGAGGCTTGCTGGCCGCTCCCCAGAGACTGAATGATGACAATGATCCAGCGGATTTGCTTCGCCATTTTTTGCCTGGCACTGCCAACCCCTTCGTTACTGGCCGCCAACCTGGCGCCTGATGCACTGCTGGAGAACCTCGCCGCCGAAGCGCCGGCACTGCAACGCAAGGTGCTCGGCCATGCCATCAGCGCCATGCGCTGCGCGATCAACAACGGCGCCCAGCCAGCAAAACGGCTGGCGGTCATCGACTTCTCCAAGCCCTCCAGCGAACGCCGCCTGTGGATCTTCGACCTGACCAGCCAGCGTCTGCTGCTGCACGACCTGGTCGCCCACGGCCAACAGTCCGGCGAGAACTTCGCCACGCAGTTCTCCAATCGCGAAGGTAGCCATCAATCCAGCCTGGGGCTGTTTCGCACCCAGGAAAGCTATACCGGCAAACATGGCTACTCGCTGCGCATGGACGGCCTGGAGCCCGGGATCAACGACCGCGCCCGGGAACGCGCCATCGTCATTCACCCAGCCGATTACGTGGACCCAGCGTGGATTACCGCCCAAGGCCGTATCGGTCGCAGCCAGGGTTGCCCAGCCGTGCGCCCGGAGGTCGCCCGCATGGTGGTGGACAGCCTCAAAGGCGGGCAATTCATGTTTTCCTACTACCCGGACCCACGCTGGCTGCAATCCTCAGCGTTTATCAACTGCCAGCCACGGCTGGTGGCCGGCATCATCAGCGCTAAAGAAGGCTAAGACGCCGCAAAGCGATCACGACCCGCCCCGTCTACCGCTCTGCGATCGCAATGGTGGATGAGAAAAGCGTCATCCACCCTACGTGAAGGTGGCGTGGCTGTGCCGATTTCGGCATCACCACCGAGCAAATCCCTCAAGCCGGGCAGGCCGCACGCGCGGCACTCTGTCAGCCACTCCACCGGTTTACAGGCGCAGCCCCATGAAACGCATCGAGGTTATCGACTCCCACACCGGCGGTGAGCCGACCCGCCTGGTGATCAGCGGCTTTCCTGACCTGGGCAACGGCAGCATGACCGAGCGTCGGCAACACCTGGCCTACGCCCATGACGCCTGGCGTGCCGCCTGCATTCTCGAACCACGGGGCAACGACGTATTGGTCGGCGCCCTGCTCTGCGAGCCGGTTGACCCCAGCGCCTGTGCCGGGGTGATCTTCTTCAATAACACCGGCTATCTCGGCATGTGTGGCCACGGCACCATCGGCCTGGTGGTCTCGCTGGCGCACATGGGCCGCATCGGTGCTGGCGTGCACAAGATCGAAACGCCGGTGGGCACGGTCGAGGCGACCTTGCATGAAGATCGCTCGGTCAGCGTGCGCAACGTGCCGTCCTACCGTTACCGCAAGGCTGTCGAACTGCAGGTGCCGGGCTGTGGCCCGGTGCTGGGCGATATCGCCTGGGGCGGCAACTGGTTCTTCCTGATCGCCGACCACGGCCAACGCATCGCCGGCGACAATGTCGAGGCTCTCACCGCTTACACCTACGCGGTGCAGAAAGCGCTGGAGGAGCAAGGCATTCGCGGTGAGGACGGCGGCCTGATCGACCATATCGAGTTGTTTGCCGAAGATGAACAGCCAGTTCCCAACGCAGCATCATCGAGCGCAGCAGCTTCGCTGCGAGCCGACAGCCGGAATTTCGTGCTCTGCCCGGGCAAGGCCTACGACCGCTCGCCTTGCGGCACCGGCACCAGCGCCAAGCTGGCGTGTCTGGCAGCCGACGGCAAACTGCAGCCTGGCGAGATCTGGCATCAGGCCAGCGTGATCGGCAGTCTGTTCGAAGGCTCGTTCGAATGGCAGGGCGACAAGGTGATTCCGACCATTCGCGGCCGCGCCCATATCAGCGCCGAAGCCACCTTGCTGCTCGAACAGGACGACCCCTTCGCCTGGGGCATCCGCCCGTGAAGCCCACGCGGGTCGCCGATGTCATCGTCATCGGCGCCGGCATTATCGGCGCGGCCTGCGCCCGTGAACTGGCCCGCTGCGGCCAGCAGGTGCTGGTGATCGACGCTGGCCTGCACAGCGCCACCGCCGCCGGCATGGGTCACCTGCTGGTGCTCGATGACAACCAGGCCGAGCTTGATATCAGCCGCTACTCGCTGCGCCGCTGGCGCGAGCTGGGCCCACAGCTGCCGGACGACTGCGCCTACCGCAGCAACGGCACCCTGTGGCTGGCCGCCAACGAGCAGGAGCTGGCGGCAGCGGAAGCCAAAAGCATCAACCTGCGCGGCGAAGGCATCCGCTGCGAAATGATCCCCGGCCATTCCCTGCAGGAAATGGAGCCGATTCTGCGTGATGGCCTGCACGGTGCCCTGCGCCTGCCGGACGACGGCATTCTCTACGCGCCGAATACAGCACGCTGGATGCTCGATAACCCACGTATCAGGCAACGCCGCGCGCGGGTCACTGAGCTGGACGGCAACCGCGTGCGCCTCGACAGCGGCGAGTGGCTAAGCAGCGAGGCCGTGGTGCTGGCCAACGGCATCCAGGCGGTGGACCTGTGCCCGGAGCTGCCCATCGCGCCGAAGAAAGGCCATCTGCTGATCACCGACCGCTATCCCCATCCGGTCACCCACACCATCACCGAGCTGAGCTACCTGACCAGCGTGCACAACAGCAGCGGCGCCTCGGTGGCCTGCAATATCCAGCCGCGGCCGACGGGCCAGCTATTTATCGGCACCTCGCGGCAGTTCGATACGCTCGACCCCGAGGTCGAAGGCTGGCTGCTAGCACGCATGCTCAAGCATGCCGCGAGCTATGCGCCGGGCCTGGCGAAACTCAACGGCATCCGCGCCTGGGCGGGCTTTCGCGCCGCTACGCCGGATGGCATGCCGCTGATTGGCGAGCACCCTGCACAGCCTGGCCTGTGGCTGGCAGTCGGCCACGAAGGCCTGGGGGTCACTACCGCCCCGGCGACGGCTGATCTGCTGGCCGCGCTGCTGTTCAACGAGGCGGAGCCGATACCGGCTGCCGCCTACGCGCCTGGCCGTTACCTGGGAGAACCGACCCATGCCTGATCTGCACCTCGACGGCCGTCCGCTCTGCGTAGCGCCAGGAACCACGGTCGCTGCCGCCCTGGCCCTGGGTGGCGACGGCAGCAGCCGCACCTCGATCAGCGGCCAGCGCCGTGCGCCGCTGTGCGGCATGGGTATCTGCCAGGAATGCCGGGTGAGCATCGACGGCGTACGGCGGCTGGCCTGCCAGACCCTGTGCCAAGACGGCATGCAAGTGGAGACACAAGCATGAGCGAACACGCTGACGTATTGATCATCGGTGCCGGCCCGGCTGGGCTGTCGGCGGCGCTGGCGGCCGCCAACGATGGCGCGCAGGTCGTACTGCTCGATGACAACCCACTGCCTGGCGGGCAGATCTGGCGTGATGGCGCTCAGGCCAACATCCCCAGCCAGGCGCGCCACCTGCGCGATAGCGTGGAGGCGCACACGCATATTCAGCGCCACGCCGCCACGCGTGTAGTAGCGAAAGCCGGCAGCCAGGCGCTGCTGGTAGAGAATCCTGAGCGCGGCTGGGTTATCACCTATCGCTCGCTGATTTTGTGTACCGGCGCGCGCGAGCTGCTACTGCCGTTTCCCGGCTGGACATTGCCCGGTGTTACCGGTGCCGGTGGCCTGCAGGCCCTGATCAAAGGCGGCATGCCGGTAGTCGATGAGCGCATCGTCATCGCCGGCAGTGGTCCGCTGCTGCTGGCCAGCGCGGACACGGCCAAGCACCACGGCGCCCAGGTGGTGCGCATCGCCGAGCAGGCGCCGCTGGGCGCGGTCGCTACCTTCGCCATGCAGTTACCGCGCTGGCCGCACAAGCTGTTGCAGTCTTTCAGCCTGTTCGACGCGGGTTACCGCACCGGCACGCGAATCGTCGCTGCGCTGGGTCAGGATCACCTGGAAGGCGTGCGCCTGCAGCGGGGTAATAAGGTCGAGGAACTGGCGTGCGAGCGCCTGGCCTGCGGTTTCGGTCTGATACCCAACGTGCAGTTAGGGCAGGCCCTCGGCTGTGCGCTGGGTAACAACGCCATCCAGGTGGATGCCTGGCAGGCGACCGATGTGGCGGGCGTCTACGCCGCGGGCGAGTGCACCGGCTTCGGCGGCAGCGAGCTGGCACTGGTCGAGGGCCGTATCGCTGGGCATGTGGCTGCGGGGAATCGCGAGGCGGCGCAACGCTTGTGGGGCGAACGCCAACGCTGGCAGCGCTTTGCCGGCTCGCTGAACCAGCACTTCGCGCTTGACCCCACCCTCAAGCACCTGGCCGCGCCGGATACGCTGCTGTGTCGCTGCGAAGACGTGCCCTATGCCGCCGTGGCCGCCCACGCCAACTGGCGCGAAGCGAAGCTGTCGACCCGCTGCGGCATGGGGGCCTGCCAGGGCAAGGTATGCGGCGCAGCAGCGCACTACCTGTTCGACTGGCCGCCGGTAGCCCCCCGCCCGCCGTTTACACCAACGCGCATTGAAACGCTGATACAGCTGGAAAGCGCCGCACAAAGCGAGCACTGACGCGCAGCCCCGGTGTGTTCCAGTGACAACCCCAGGGCGATAAGGCGGGTAGAGCGGTAACGTTTTCTGTGACGCCAGCGCACACCCGCACGGCCAAAAAAACTAACCCATTGAAAAATATAGCAATTAAAAAATTGGCACAGGATATGCTCTATGTTTCGCACAACAAAAATAACAAGACGCACCCCATGACAAGAACAACACCACGGCTCTAGCATAAGAAAGACAATAATCGCAGAGACGCAGCTAACTGATTTCTTTGGAGAGGAACGCCAGCGGGCTTGTACCGCAACCGGGTCGATAACAATAAAATCGCGTTTTAACGCAACGACAGTCGGGTTGGATCTCAGGATCAAGGCAACATCAGCGTCCAAACAAATCCGTTCGCTCCTGGCCTCCGTTGGAGGCCGCGGCTAAAACAAGAACAACAGGCCGGTAGCACTAACAAGAACGATGATGCAGATACGATTGGGGGAGTTTAGGCTCCCCTTTCTGCTTTCTGGCATTCAGCTCTCCCAGCATCTTGCACCGCTTGCCCCCCCCAGAGAGGTCGCGGTTTTTCATGCGCACGCAACCTGTCAGGTTCAGTAGCCTTTCGTTCGCAGCAACGCGGCTTGCGACAAGACGCCAACAGACCCTAATGTCGTCTCAAGCATCAAATGTCGGTCTGTGGGAGGGGCTTTAGCCGCGACGCTTTCAGCGTTTTCAAGATCTATCGCGAATAAAAGCTAGGCGCCCCCTTCGCTCCTACAGAAAGCGACAAATGATTCGTGTTGCGACACTAGCAGGCCGTTAAAAACGCAGGCGAGGCAGTCAGCGCTAGACCGATGGCGGCCCCACCTAGGCGGCCCCACAAAAACAGGCGAAAAACTGACTGGGCTCGCACGCGAGTTTACGAGTTGTAAATGAGCATTTGATTCGCTTCGCTCACCCCTTCGGGGCCGTGCTAAAGCACGCTCAGCCTCTGGCTGTGAGCCCTGTTTTTAACGCTGCGCTGGCAACGTAGGTAGTTTTTCAACAGCCTGCTAGGCTGTCCCTTTCGATCAGCTCGCAGCCCCTATGCACAGCCTGTTACCCACCGCGCACCACCCTGACCTGCCGACCTTGATCAGCAGCCTTCGGCAGATCGAGCCGCTGCTCGATGCCATGCCCGAGGTGGTGTTTTTCATCAAGGATACGCAGACCCGCTACGCCCTGATCAACCAGACCCTGGCGCACCGCCTGGGCTGCAAAAGCAAGGACAAGCTGCTTGGCATGACCGCTGAACAGGTGTTCCCAGCCAGCTTCGGGCCGTCCTACACCGCGCAGGATCGACGGGTGCTCAAGGACGGCACACAGCTGACCGACCAGTTGGAGCTGCACCTCTATTACGCTAACCAGCCTGTCTGGTGCCTGACCCACAAGCTGGCGCTGCGCAATGCGGCGGGCGAGATCATTGGCCTGGCCGGTATTTCCCGGGACGTGCAGTTGCCGCAATCGAACCACCCGGCTTACCCAAAGCTGGCAGCGGTGGACGCGCATATTCGCCAGCACTTCGCCCGGCCGATCAGCCTGGCCGAGCTCACCGAACTGGCTGGCCTATCGGTGGCGCAACTGGAGCGCCACTGCAAGCGCATCTTCCAGCTCACCCCGCGGCAGATGATCCACAAGGCGCGCCTCGGCGAGGCCAGCCGCCTGCTGCTGCAGGACCTGCCGATCACCGAGATCGCCCTGCGTTGCGGTTACACCGACCACAGCGCCTTCAGCCGCCAGTTTCGCGCACTGACCGGGCTGACCCCGAGCCAGTTCCGCGAATCGCACAAGGGCTGACGCTTAGCTGTGTTCCGAAACGAGGCGTGCGCCATAGCGTATCGCTCCAATCTGTAACACCAGGGCGCGCATCAGCGTTTCCACTATCCTTTGTGCTTTAGCTCGATCCCTCAGCCCATGGGGCCTGCAGCAGCAGCCCGAAGAACAGGCACAGCCGTTGCATATCAAATATCGTATACGAAATTTCCTATAACTATCGTCTGCACACTTTCGAGGCCCCTATGAAAAACACCGCTTTTGCCGTAGCCCTCAGCGCAGTACTCGGCAGCACCCTGATCGGGACTGCTCACGCCGACAAACTCGATTCGATCATCGAGTCCGGCAAGTTGCGTTGCGCCGTGACCCTGGACTTTCCGCCCATGGGTTCGCGCGACGAGAAGAACGAGCCCGTCGGCTTCGACGTCGACTATTGCAACGACCTGGCGAAGGTCCTCGGCGTCACCGCCGAAGTGGTCGAAACCCCCTTCCCCGATCGTATCCCGGCGCTGGTTTCCGGCCGTGCCGACGTGATCGTCGCCTCCACCTCCGACACCCTGGAGCGGGCCAAGACCGTGGGCATGACCATGCCCTACTTCGCCTTTCAGATGGTCGTGCTGACCCGCGATGACACCGGCATCAACAGCTACGCAGACCTCAAGGGCAAGCCGGTCGGTAACACCAGCGGCACCTACGAGGCCATCGCCCTGGAGAAGGACGTCAAAGCCTGGGGCGGCGGCAGTTTCCGCGCCTACCAGTCGCAGAACGACACCATCCTCGCCGTCGCCCAGGGCCACATCGCCGCCACCGTGGTGACCAACACCGTCGCCGCCGCCACCCTCAAGTCCGGCAAGTACAAGGGCCTGAAAGTGGTCGGTGATGCACCCTATGTCGTCGACTACGTGTCCCTGGCGGCCAAGCGCGACGAATACGGCCTGCTCAACTACCTCAACCTGTTCGTCAACCAGCAGGTGCGCACCGGCCGTTACGAAGAACTGTGGCTGAAGTGGGTGGGCGACGAAATCAAACCGGCCAACCTGACCGTGCCGGGCGTGTATTACTGATCCAGGCCCTACCGCGCCGCCCATTGGCGGCGCACTTTTCCTCCTTTGCGCTCGCGAGCCCCCGTGGCTCCGAGCATTGCTGCCCCCGTGGAGCCCATTGATGCCCGCCGCCATGGAATTCTCCTCACTCAGCGCCGCTAGCTGCGTACTCCAAGGCCGCAGCCTGGTTGCCGGCCATGCCGAGGGGGAGTTGCTGTTCGCCGACATGGGCCTGAGCTTCTGGGGCGGCGTCGACCCGTTCACCGGTGAGGTGATCGACCGTCATCACCCGCTCAACGGTCAGTGCCTGGCCGGGCGCGTGCTGGCGATCCCCAGCGGTCGTGGCTCCTGCACCGGCAGCAGCGTGATGATGGAGCTGCTCAGCGGCGAACACGCGCCCACGGCCCTGGTCATGGCCGAGGCCGATGAGATTCTCACCCTCGGCGTACTGGTGGCCGAACGGCTGTTCCAACGCTCGATTGCCGTGCTGTGCATCGGTCATGAGGCCTTCGCCCGCCTGCGCGGTCAGGCCTATGCCCGTCTGGAGGGTGAACAACTGACGCTGTACCCGCAGCGTCCCGCCGATGCCCAGCCGACCCGCGTGGCCTCCGTGCACCAACAGCCCGCCTTCAGCACGGCATTAGCGCTGAGCGAGGGCGACCGCGCGCTGCTCGACGGCAGCCAGGGCCAGGCCGCCCAGGTGGCCATGCAACTGGTGCTGCGCATGGCCGAGCTGCAGGGCGCCACTGAGTTGCTCGACGTGACCCAGGCGCATATCGACGGCTGCATCTACACCGGCCCGGCCAGCTTGCGCTTCGCCGAACAGTTGGTGGCCTGGGGCGCCAAGGTGCGGGTGCCGACCACCCTCAACTCGATTTCTGTGGACCAGCGCCGCTGGCGTGCGCTGGGCATTGATGCCGCATTCGGCGAACCGGCCAGTGCTCTCGGTGATGCCTATATGGCCATGGGCGCGCAGCTCAGCTTCACCTGCGCGCCCTACCTGCTGGATAGCGCGCCGGCGGCGGGCGAGCAGATCGTCTGGGCCGAGTCCAACGCCGTGGTCTATGCCAACAGCGTGCTTGGCGCGCGCACCCTGAAATATCCCGACTACCTGGATATCTGCATTGCCCTCACTGGCCGCGCGCCCAAGGTCGGCTGCCACCTGGACGCACACCGCCTGGCCAGCCTGCAGATCGAGCTGCCAACGCTCGGCGAGCTGGACGATGCCTTCTACCCGCTGCTCGGCTATCACATCGGCCTGCTCTGCGGCAGCCGCATCCCGCTGGTGCGCGGCCTGGAGCACGCCCAACCGACGCTGGACGACCTCAAGGCCTTCGGCGCCGCCTTCGCCACCAGCTCGGCCGCGCCGCTGTTCCATATCGCCGGGGTGACCCCGGAAGCCCTGGCCCCGGAAAAAGTTATCCACAGCGACCAGACGACGCCGACGGAGCGCATCAGCCTCGACGACCTGCGCCGCAGTTGGGACGAGCTGAACAGCGCCCGCGACGCCGAAGTAGGACTGATCGCCCTTGGCAACCCGCATTTCTCGCTCAGCGAGTTCGCCAGCCTCGCGGCGCTCTGCCAGGGTCGCCATAAACATGCGGCGGTCAGCCTGGCGATTACCTGCGGCCGGGCGATTCTCGAACAGGCCCGCGCCGCAGGCCACATTGCCGTGCTGGAGGCCTTTGGCGCGACCCTGATAACCGACACCTGCTGGTGCATGCTCGGCGAGCCGGTGGTGCCGACCCACTGCCGCAGCCTGATGACGAATTCCGGCAAATACGCCCATTACGCGCCTGGGCTGGTCGGCCGCTCGGTGCACTTCGCCAGCCTGGCCGAGTGCGTCGACGCCGCCTGTTCGGGCCAGGCCAGCGGTCGCCTGCCGCGCTGGCTGCAACCGGCTGCCCCTGTGGAGAACCCCACGCATGTTTGACTACACCTTCCAGTGGCGCCAGGCGTTCAAAGCCCTGCCCGATATGCTCGGCGGCGCCTGGGTCACCTTCGAGACGGCCGCCCTGTCGATGATCTTCGGCGTACTGATCGCCCTCGCCCTGACGGTGATGCGTGAAGTGAAAAACCCGCTGGCCCGCGGCTTCGCCAATACCTGGGTGTCCATCGCGCGCAATACGCCGTCGCTGTTCCAGATCTACATCCTGTATTTCGGCCTCGGCTCGCTGGGCCTGCATGTCAGCTCCTGGATCGCGCTGCTGGCCGGCATCACCTTCAACAATGCCGGCTACCTGGCAGAAAACTTTCGCGGTGGCCTCAAGGCGGTGCCCGACACCCAGGTGCGCGCCGCGCGCTCCCTGGGCATGAGCGCCTTCCAGGCCTACCGGATGATCGTCGTGCCGCAGTTGCTGCGCATCGTCTTCTACCCGCTGACCAACCAGATGGTCTGGGCCGTGCTGATGACCTCGCTGGGGGTGATCGTCGGCCTCAACAACGACCTCACCGGCGTTACCCAGGACTACAACGTAAAGACCTTCCGCACCTTCGAGTTCTTCGCCATCGCGGCGGTGCTGTATTACCTGATCGCCAAGGCGATCGTAGCGGTAGCCCGGCTGTTGGCCTGGCGCCTGTTCCGTTACTGAGGAAGCGCTCACCATGTTCGATACCAGCTTCACCTGGAACGATTTCCTCTACCTGCTCGACGGCGCCTGGGTCACCCTGCAACTGACCTTCTGGGCCATCCTGCTGGGTTCTTGCGTGGGCCTGCTGTGCGGCCTGCTGCGCGCCTTGCTGCCGCGCGCTACCTTGCCCCTGTCCTGGGTGCTGGACGTGTTTCGCAGCGTGCCCCTGCTGATCCAGTTCGTGCTGTTCAACTCGTTCAAGAGCATCGCCGGCATCGATATCAGCGCCTTCGCCGTGGGCTGCATTGTGCTCGGCATCTACGCCGCCGCCTACTTCACCGAGATCGTGCGCTCAGGCGTGCTTTCGGTGCCGTTCAACTTGCGCCGCGCCAGCCGCTCCCTGGGCCTGAGCTACCTGCAGGATTTGCGCTACATCGTCCTGCCGATGGCCACGCGGGTGGCCTTTCCCGGCTGGCTGAACCTGGTGCTGAGCGTGATGAAGGACAGCGCGCTGGTCATGTGGATCGGCATCGTCGAGCTGCTGCGCGCCTCGCAAACCATCGTCACCCGCATTCAAGAGCCGCTGCTGGTGCTGTGCATCGCCGGCCTCATCTACTACGTCATGAGCCTGGTGGTCGCCCGCCTGGGCGCCCGTCTGGAAAGAAGGTGGCAGGAAAATGATTGAGATCGATAACGTATACAAATCCTTCGGCGCGCTCGAGGTGATCAAGGGCGTCAGCCTGACGGTGAACAAGGGCGAGGTGGTGTCGATCATCGGCGGCTCGGGCTCCGGCAAGTCGACCCTGCTGATGTGCATCAACGGCCTGGAGTCGATCAACAGCGGCAGCATTCGCGTCGACGGTACCGAGGTGCACGCGCCGGGCACCAACATCAACAAACTGCGGCAGAAGATCGGCATCGTGTTCCAGCAATGGAACGCCTTCCCGCACCTGACCGTGCTGGAAAACGTCATGCTCGCGCCGCGCAAAGTGCTCGGCCTGAGCAAGCAGGACGCCGAAGCCATGGCGGTGAAACAGCTCACCCATGTGGGCCTGGCCGACAAGCTCAAGGTGTTCCCCGGCAAGCTCTCCGGCGGCCAGCAACAGCGCATGGCGATTGCCCGCGCCCTGGCCATGAGCCCCGACTACATGCTGTTCGACGAAGCCACCAGCGCCCTCGACCCACAACTGGTCGGTGAGGTGCTGGACACCATGCGCCTGCTCGCCGAAGACGGCATGACCATGGTCCTGGTGACCCACGAGATCCGCTTTGCCCGCGATGTGTCCGACCGGGTGGCGTTCTTCCGCAACGGTCTGGTGCACGAGATCGGCACCCCCGAGCAGGTGATCGGCAACCCGCAGCAGCCGGAAACCATCGATTTTCTCAAGTCGATCAACTGAGGGGACAGTCGCGTGCGCTCCAGCAAAATCATTCATGTGGTCAGCTGCCATGCAGAAGGGGAAGTCGGCGACGTCATCGTCGGCGGTGTCGCGCCACCGCCTGGCGAGACCCTGTGGCAGCAATCGCGCTGGATCGAACAGGACGATTTCCTGCGCAACTTCGTGCTCAACGAGCCGCGCGGCGGGGTGTTCCGCCACGTCAACCTGCTGGTGCCGGCGAAGAACCCCAAGGCGCAGATGGGCTGGATCATCATGGAGCCGGCCGACGTACCGCCGATGTCCGGCTCCAATTCGCTGTGCGTGGCCACCGTGTTGCTGGAGAGCGGCATCCTGCCGATGAGCGAGCCGCAGACCCGGCTGACCCTGGAAGCGCCCGGCGGCCTGGTGGAGGTGATCGCCGAGTGCCGTGACGGCAAGGTCGAGCGGGTCGAGGTGAAGAATCTGGCGTCGTTCGCCGACCAGCTCGACGCCTGGATAGAAATCGAAGGCCTGGGTTCGCTGCAGGTCGATACCGCTTATGGCGGCGACAGCTTCGTCATCGCCGACGCCCAGCGCCTGGGCTTCGCCATCCAGGCCGATGAAGCGGCCGACCTGGTCGCCATGGGCCTGCGCATCACCCAGGCCGCCAACGAACAGCTTGGCTTCCAGCATCCGCTGAACCCGGACTGGAGCCATATCTCCTTCTGCCAGATCGCCGCGCCGCTGGTGCGTGAGAACGGCATCGCCACGGGTGCCAATGCGGTGGTCATTCGCCCCGGCAAGATCGACCGCTCGCCCTGCGGCACCGGCTGCTCTGCGCGCATGGCGGTGCTGCACGCCAAAGGCCAACTGGCCGTGGGCGAGCGCTTTATCGGCCGCTCGATCATCGGCTCGGAATTCCACTGCCGCATCGACTCACTGACCGAGGTGGCCGGCCGCCCGGCGATCTATCCCTGCCTCTCCGGCCGCGCGTGGATCACCGGCACTCACCAGCACCTGCTCGACCCCAGCGACCCCTGGCCGACGGGCTATCGCCTGTCGGATACCTGGCCGCTGGGGCTGAAGCTGTAAGACGGGTTGAAGATTTAGAACTGCCGGTTCGCCGGCGCAATGAACCGGGCCTAACGCCCAACAACGGAAAACAGACGGCTTATTGTGGCCATTTGCTTTCGTATACGAAATACATTAATCCAAACGGAGAAAATGCATGAGCAGAGCAGTCAACTGGAGCGGCGTGTTCCCCGCCGTCACCACCCAATTCAACGATGACTTCTCCATCAACCTGGAAGAGACCCACAAGGTCATCTCCAACGTGATCCGCGACGGCGTCTCGGGTCTGGTGGTGTGCGGTTCGGTCGGTGAAAACACTTCGCTGAGCGCCGAAGAGAAGATTGCTGTTACCGAAGTCGCCGTGGATGCCGCCAAGGGCCGGGTACCGGTGATCTGCGGGGTCGCCGAGTTCACCAGCGTGGCCGCCGCCAAGACCGCCAACCTGGTACGCAAGGCCGGGGTCGACGGGGTGATGCTGATGCCTGCGCTGGTGTATGGCTCCAAACCCTACGAAACCGCCGAGCACTACCGCTACGTGGCCAAGCACGCCGACGTGCCGTTGATGGTTTACAACAACCCGCCGATCTACAAGAACGACGTCACCCCGGACATCCTTATCTCCCTGGCCGACTGCGACAACGTGGTGTGCTTCAAGGACTCCTCCGGCGATACCCGCCGCTTTATCGACGTGCGCAACGAAGTCGGTGACCGTTTTGTTCTCTTCGCCGGCCTCGATGACGTGGTCCTGGAAAGCCTGGCCGTCGGCGCCGAGGGCTGGGTCTCGGGGATGAGCAACGTGTTCCCGAAAGAAGGCGAAACCATCTTCCGCCTGTGCAAGGCCGGGCGCTTCGCCGAAGCCATGCCGATCTACGAATGGCTGATGCCGATCCTTCACCTCGATGCCCGTGCCGACCTGGTGCAGTGCATCAAACTCTGCGAAGCCATCGCCGGTCGCGGCGGCGAGCTGACCCGCCCACCGCGCCTGCTGCTGCGCGGCGAAGACCGCGCCCACGTCGAACGCATCATGGCCAAAGCCCTGGCCAACCGTCCAACCCTGCCGGATGTGGGGCTATAGCGCACGGGGCTCGCTATTGTAGGAGGGGCCGGGCGGCGCTCCGCTTTAGCCGCGAAGCTTTGGCTATGCCGCGAAGAGTTCGCGGCTAAAGCCCCTCCCACAAACCAATATTTCGTCGTAGACACGCGGTGAGCGAGAGACGAACCTCCCGCCTTCCAGGCGCCGCTCCACAGCGCGGGCGGTGAAGTGCAACCACTGCCAGATAAAGACGGAACGGCCGCTGCCATCAGTCGAATATTCCCGTGCATCACTGCAGGTTTGCGCAACTCATCAGACATCGTACAATCAAAGTCTTTCCGTACGTGTCCATACACCCGCAACAGGAGCTAACAATGCCCGCTACCATCGGCCACAACATCATCGGCGGCGCGTTCAGCGCAGCCGGCTCCGTCACTCACAAAAGCCACGACGCCAGCACCGGCGAAGCCCTGCCTTACGACTTCATCCAGGCCACCCCTGACGAAGTCGATGCCGCTGCCAACGCTGCCGCTGACGCCTACCCCGCTTACCGCAGCCTGTCGGCCGCCAAGCGCGCCGATTTCCTCGACGCCATTGCTGACGAGCTGGATGCCCTGGGTGACGAATTCGTCGCCACCGTTTGCCGCGAAACCGCCCTGCCGACCGCCCGTATCCAGGGTGAACGTGGCCGCACCAGCGGCCAGATGCGCCTGTTCGCCAAGGTCCTGCGCCGCGGTGACTTCTTCGGTGCACGCATCGACCGCGCACTGCCAGACCGCCAGCCGCTGCCACGTCCGGACCTGCGCCAGTACCGTATCGGCCTCGGCCCGGTCGCCGTGTTCGGCGCCAGCAACTTCCCATTGGCCTTCTCCACCGCCGGTGGCGACACTGCCGCCGCACTCGCGGCCGGTTGCCCGGTGGTGTTCAAAGCCCACAGCGGCCACATGGCCACTGCGGCGTTCGTGGGCGAAGCCCTGCTGCGCGCCGCCGACAAGACCGGCATGCCCAAAGGCGTGTTCAACATGATCTACGGCAGCGGTGTCGGTGAAGCGCTGGTCAAGCACCCGGCCATCCAGGCGGTCGGCTTCACCGGTTCGCTGAAAGGCGGCCGTGCCCTGTGCGACATGGCCGCGGCACGCCCGCAGCCGATCCCGGTGTTCGCCGAGATGAGCAGCATCAACCCGGTCATCCTGCTGCCCGAAGCCCTCAAGGCGCGCGGCGAGAAGGTTGCCGGTGAGCTGGCCGGTTCGGTGGTCATGGGCTGTGGTCAGTTCTGCACCAACCCAGGCCTGGTGATCGGTATCCGCTCGCCGGAGTTCAGCGCTTTCCTGACCGCCTTCACCGCGAAGATGGCCGAGCAACAGCCGCAGACCATGCTCAACGCCGGCACCCTGAAAAGCTACGTGAAAGGCCTGCAAGCGCTTAACGCGCACGCCGGCATCACCCACCTGACCGGCGCGAATCAGGAAGGCAACCAGGCTCGCCCGCAGCTGTTCAAGGCTGATGTCAGCCTGCTGCTCAACGGCGACGAACTGCTGCAGGAAGAAGTCTTCGGCCCGACCACCATCGTCGTCGAAGTGGCAGACAAGGCTGAGCTGTTGGCTGCAATCAACGGTCTGCACGGCCAACTGACCGCTACCCTGATTACCGAGCCGGGCGACCTGGCTGGCAGCGAAGCGCTGTTCGCCCTGCTTGAGCAGAAGGTCGGCCGCGTGCTGTTCAACGGCTACCCGACCGGTGTGGAAGTCTGCGACTCCATGGTCCACGGCGGCCCGTACCCGGCGACGTCCGACGCCCGTGGTACCTCGGTTGGCACCCTGGCCATCGACCGCTTCCTGCGCCCGGTGTGCTACCAGAACTGCCCGGACGCCCTGCTGCCCGACGCCCTGAAAAACGCCAACCCGCTGGGCATTGCCCGCCTGGTCGATGGTGTTAGCTCGAAGGAAGCGCTGAGCTAAGCCACACCGCTATCGCTTGATCCTTGAGCCCCGGTCCGCCGGGGCTTTTTTGCTTTTGTAGAAGCGAAGGGGCGCCTAGCCTTTATTCGCGATAAATCGTTAAGGCGCTGCAGACGTCGCGGCTAAAGCGGATCGCCGCCTGGCCTGGCATTGACCGACAGTTGATGCAAGATGCCACACCATCGCGAATAAATTCGCTCCTACAGGTATGCAGGACAGAGCCTTTACCCATGGCGAACACAACCCCCTAATTGACTGCAGCGAACCTCAACCCCGCAGGGCCATCAGGTCCTGATACAGACTGTCGGCGATCTCCACGCCGTTCGCCAGGCTGTTTGCCCGAGCGGTATAACGGCGCTGCGAAGGCAGACGCGCACCCTGCCCTTGAATCGTCTCGAACAACAACTCGGCACGCGCCAAATGCTGATCCGCCTGCTCGCCGAGAAACCGCTGTGGGTCGAGGGCGATGATCAGCTCACCGTGATACGGCAAGGCATTATGGCCCTCGTCGAAGACCGCCGACTCAAGGCTGGTCAGGTCGCCGATCAGCGGCCCGGCGATCAGCTCGATCATCGCCGAGAGAGCCGAGCCCTTGTGCCCGCCGAACGTCAGCATGGCACCCTGGTCGAGCACCTCGGCCGCGTCGCTGCACGGTTGGCCGTGTCGATCCACACCCCAACCGGGCGGCAACGGCTGGCCGGAGCGGCGATGCAGCTCAATCTCACCGCGGGCGACAGCGCTGGTGGCAAAGTCAAAAACGAACGGCTGGGCACCGGCACGTGGCCAGCCAAAGGCTATCGGGTTAGTGCCGAACAGCGGTCGGCTGCCCCCCGCCGGCGCCACATAGGCCTGGGTCGGGTTGCACGCCATGGCCACCAGCCCCAGCTCGGTAAGCGCCTCCATTTCCACCCAGAGCGCGGAAAAGTGCACGCAATGATTGATCGCCATGGCGGCGATACCGTTGCTGCGGGCCTTCTCGGCCAACAGCGGCAAACCGGCGGCAAACGCCAACTGGGAGAAACCACCCCGCGCATCCACACGCACCAGCGCGGGCGCCGGCTCACTCACCAGCGGCTCAGCGTCTGCCACCGCCTTGCCTGACTTGAGCGTGCGCACGATGCCCAACAAGCGCCACAAACCGTGGGACGTGCAACCGTCGCGCTCACCGGCCACCACAGTGGCGGCGATGGCCTGTACAAAGGCCTCACTAAAACCGGCGTGGCGCAGAATAGAGGCGGACAGCTGATGGGCTTCGCTCAGGGTCAGGCGGGTCATAACAGGCTCCGGCATAAACGCACAGGTAACGGTAGCCCGTTACAGTGGCCCCTGCCGGCGCCTTAAGCTTGATCGCTTTGCGTATTCAGCATGCCGAATTCAGCACACTGGCGCGCAACTCAGGCCGCGCGGTGCCGCTGACCCTGCTTGGTCTGTTGGCTACTGGCGCTGAGCAGATCGGGGTAATCGGCCAACTCACGTTCTAGCCGGTACTGCTCGGTGTAGGACTCAATGGCCCGGCGGTAAGCCATGCGCCGTTGGTCCAGCAGTTTGCGACGGGTTTTGGCGTCGTTCTGTTCATGCAGGTCATCGAAGATACGAGGCATCTCGGTTCTCCCGGAGCGAGGACTGGAGCCCTCAGCATCCCCCGGGTAGATGACGGTTTCACGGCGTCGACATGACCGACCGATGAACATGCAAGGCCTAGGAGCCTGTCGGACTTAACACTGTTCTACTGCGGGAAAGCCGAATTTGGCCATTTTTGCTGCTTTCCCTCGTTAAATAGCTCGCTATTCGCCTCGGTAAAGCAGCAAAACTGTCGCAAACCGATCTTTCCCTCGCTACGAACGGTCAAGCCCGACAGGCTCCTAGTGCCTCACTCCTCGGCGTTGCGCAACGACTTGGGCGACAGGCGCAGGCTGCGCAAGCTGCGTTTCACGCTCTTGAGGTGGTTGACCAGGCTTGGGCCACGCGCCATGGCCACGCCCATGGCCAGCACGTCGATCACCACCAGGTGGGCGATGCGCGAGGTCAGCGGAGTGTAGATCTCGGTGTCTTCCTGCACGTCGATGGCCAGGTTGACCGTGGCCAGGTCGGCCAGCGGCGTCTGCCCCGGGCACAACGCGATCAGCGAAGCACCGGCCTCACGCACCAGGTTGGCGGTGATCAGCAGGTCCTTGGAGCGCCCGGACTGCGAGATGCACACCGCTACATCACCCGGCTTGAGGGTCACGGCGGACATCGCCTGCATGTGCGGATCGGAATAGGCCGCGGCGTTGAGCAGCAGGCGGAAGAACTTGTGCTGCGCATCCGCCGCCACCGCGCCGGAGGCGCCGAAGCCATAAAACTCGACGCGTTGCGCCTGCGAGCAGAGGCCAATGGCGCGTTGCAGCGCTGCAGGGTCGAGCTTCTCGCGCACCTCGATCAGGGTGTGCAGGGTGGTGTCGAAAATCTTCAGGCTGAAGTCGGCGACCGAGTCGTTTTCATGGATCGCAAACTGGCCAAAACTGGCACCGGCGGCCAGGCTCTGGGCCAGCTTCAACTTGAGGTCCTGAAAGCCGCTGCAGCCGATGGCGCGGCAGAAGCGCACGATGGTCGGCTCGCTGATCCCGACGCTGTGCGCCAGATCGGCCATGGAGCTGTGCATCACCGCCGCAGGGTCGAGAAGCACGTAATCGGCCACCTTCAACTCCGACTTGCGTAACAGATGACGCGACTGGGCGATGTGCTGCAACAAATTCACAAGATTAGGCTCGATTGAAAGGTAACGAATCCGTCGGTGGCCCGTTGCCGGTACGGGTACTCGGTTATTATCGAAGGCACACCGGGTTGTAGTGACCTTGTAGTTATACTACATGGACGCTCGGCTCGCACGGCCAAACCGAGTCGGAGTTCCTGATTTGAGCATTCCCTGCGACATGCTGGTCTTTGGCGGAACGGGCGATCTGGCCCTGCACAAACTGCTGCCAGCGCTCTACTACCTGCACCGCGACGGGCGTCTACACACCGACCAGCGCATCATCGCCCTGGCCCGCAGCCCCCATAGCCGCGCGGCCTTTCAGGCCCTGGCCGAGCGCCATTGCCGCGCCCAGGTGGCCCGCGCTAACTTCAGCGATACGCTCTGGGCCAGCTTTGCCGAACGCCTCGATTACCTGGCCATGGATGCCAGCCAGAGTGCCGACTACGGTCGCCTGGCACGCCACCTGGGCAACGACGACAAGCGTGTGCGCGTCTACTACCTTGCCACCGCCCCGGACCTGTTCGCTGACATCGCCACCTACCTGAGCGTCGCCGGCCTGGCCGGGCCGAAAGCGCGCATCGTGCTGGAAAAACCTATCGGCCATTCGCTGGAATCGGCACGGGAAATCAATGCCACCCTGGGCGCGGTCTTCGATGAGTCGCGGGTGTTTCGCATCGATCACTACCTGGGCAAGGAAACCGTGCAGAACCTCATGGCGCTGCGCTTCGCCAACGCTCTGTTCGAGCCGGTATGGCGCGCCGCACACATCGACCATGTGCAGATCAGCGTCTGCGAAACCCTCGGCGTGGAAAACCGTGGCGCCTACTACGATAACGCCGGCGCCATGCGCGACATGCTGCAGAACCACCTGCTGCAACTGCTCTGCCTGGTGGCCATGGAAGCACCGGTACGCTTCGACGCCGAGTCGGTGCGCAACGAAAAGGTCAAGATTCTCGAAGCGCTCAAGCCCATCACCGGCCTTGATGTGCGCGACAAAACCGTACGCGGCCAATACACCAACGGGCAGATCGGCGGCCAGGAAGTGCCGGCCTACTACTTCGAGAAGAACGTCGACAACGACAGCGACACCGAAACCTTCGTCGCCGTGCAGGCCGAGATCGAGAACTGGCGCTGGGCCGGCGTGCCCTTCTACCTGCGCACCGGCAAGCGCCTGGCGAAGAAAACCTCGGAAATCCTTATCCAGTTCAAACCCGTACCCCATCAACTGTTCGGCGACGGCGAAGCCAACCAGTTACTGATTCGCCTGCAACCCGAAGAGCGCATCAGCCTGCAACTGATGGCCAAAAACCCCGGCAAGGGCATGCACCTCAAGCCGGTAGAACTGGACCTCAACCTGGCCAATGCCTTCAGCACGCAGCGCCGCTGGGCCGCCTACGAGCGCCTGCTGCTCGACGTGATCGAAGGCGACTCGACGCTGTTTATGCGCCGCGACGAAGTAGACGCCGCCTGGCAATGGGTCGACCCTATTCTCCAAGGCTGGCACCAGCACTATCAGCGCCCACGCCCCTACCCGGCCGGCAGCGATGGCCCGGAACAGGCCGAGGCACTGTTGGAGCGACATCGCCGTCATTGGCACGCTGACCGGGATACCAACTGAAAACTGCACAACTTTTTGTGCAGTTGAGGGGGGAATAGGTTCGTGTACAAAGCGCTACAGGGCTTTAAAAGGGCCTCATTCCAGATGATTAGCGCCAGCACCATCACGAGAACTTCGTCGGCTATAGCTTCCGGCTAGATCTGGCTCAAAGCTCATCCACGTTGCCATCAGCGGGGCAGCCTGAATAAAACTCAACAGGAGTGGTGATCATTAATACCCCAAGCGTTATGCGCTTGGGCGGGACTGGAGCAGCAACCCTCAGTCTGTGGATAACTCTGTTGAAAAGCCGGTGAAAAAGTCGCGCAATCCGCCTCTCTAGAGCCTCTGCTTTTATCCGCCCGGCCTTTCCTGGCGCGCCCGTCAGGTTATTTGCAGAGACCGCAGACAAGTCTGTGGAAAATGTGGATAAAAAACTAACTGCCTGTTTCGCAAAGCCTTTTTCTCACTCAATGGCGCACCCGCTGCAGCCCTGGTAACACCGCCACGAGGACCAGCGCGCCGAGAGCACCGGCCAGCAAAAACAGGCCGTCGTAACCCAGCCATTTGGCCAGGGCGCCGCTGCTGGCGCCGACCACGCCGGCAAGCAGCAATTGGGCAGAGGCCTGCAGGGTAAAGTCGGCGCCTTCATGCTCGGGCCGGCACATGCGCATCATGGCGGCGAACAGGGCGACCGTGGACATGCCGTCGGCGGCCTGCTCGAACAGGGCGATGGCATACACCAGCGGACGATCGGCACCCGCACTCACCAGCAGGGCCATGGCGGCGATGCCGGCTGCCTGCAGCGCACCGAACAGCAGCAGCGCCCGCAAGGCACCGAGGCGCGCGTAGAGCAGGCCGCCGAGCAGCGCGCCGGCGATGCCGACCAGGCTGCTAATCAGGGTCAGTTGGCCCAGTTCGGTGGTGCTCCAGCCTTGGTCGACCAGCATGGGTTTGATCATCGGCGAGCCGAGCGCATCGCCCAGCTTGAAGGTCAGCACCACCAGCAGCCAGGCGAGCATGCCGGGCTGCAACAGCAGGCCGCGGTAATGGGCCAACAACAGGCCTGGACCCAGCGTGGTTTCAGCCAGGGCGGGCTGCTGCGGTGCCTGGCGCGACTCGGCGAATAGCCAGATAGGTACGCTCATCAGCAGCAGTAAACCGGCAACCAGGCCCATGGCCAGGTTCCAGCCCAAAGGGTCGATCACCAATAACAGGCCGCTGCCGCTGACCAGCATACCGACTTTGTAGCCGCCCACTTGCAGGCTGTTGCCCAGGCCACGCCAGCGCTCGGGCAACAGGCGCACGGTAAGGCCATCGGTGGCGATGTCCTGGGTCGCGGCAGCGAAGTTGATCAGCAGGAGCACGCCCAACAGCCAGACCAGCCCACTGCCAAACAGGCTCTGCGGCGCCATCAGGGCCAGGCCGGCGACGCCAAGGGTGACCCCGCCCTGCAGTGGCAGAATCCAGCCACGGTGGTGGCCCAGGCGGCGGGAGCCAATGCGGTCGACCCAGGGTGCCCAGAGCACCTTGAGCAACCAGGGCAGCGCCAGCAGCTTGAGCAGGCCGATCCACGTCAGGTCGACGCCGTGCTGACGCAGCAGCACCGGCAGGGAATGGGCGATCAGCCCCGAGGGCAGGCCCTGGGCGCAATATAACGATGCCAGCAGCACCAGGGTGGCAGTGGCCGGGCGGTCAGGGGCGAAGCGGTTGAGCGGCATCACGACCTCTGGGGCACGGGCCTGGGCAAGGTGCGAATTGAGCCAGCCTGGCGCGCTGCGTGCAAGATGGCGCGGGCGTAGCGTTACATATCCGTTAACAAAGCGGCGGCCTGTATCGCGTCAATTCGCCGGAAAATGCCAAACATCGTACTCCCGGACGGGTCTATTGCCGGTCCCCAGTACCGCCCTCTTCGATCAGGATCTGCACATGATGACCTCCCTTGCCGCGCTGTTGCGCCGTCGCTGGCTGAGCATGAGTTTGCTGGCATGCCTGTGCCTTGGCTTGCCGATAGGCTGCGCGCAACTGGAGCGCAAGGAGCGCGAGCTGGTCTTTCGCATTGAGCCGGGCACCGCCCGCTGGTTCGGCGGCCTGCCGGCTGGTGTGGAAGAACGCCAGCTGAATGTGCCGACTTTCGGCCCCGACCAGAGCCTGCATGCCTGGTGGTGGCCGGCCGTCAGGGCCGATGCGCCCACCCTGCTCTACCTGCACGGCTCGCGCTGGAACCTCACCGGCCAGTTGTTTCGCATCGAGCAGCTGCATGCACTGGGCTTTGCCGTGCTGGCCATCGACTACCGCGGCTTTGGCGAGAGCCGCGGCGAGCTGCCGTCCGAGCGCACGGTATACGAAGACGCCGAAGCGGCCTGGGCGCACCTGACCGAGCTGCAGCCCCAGGCGAGCAAGCGCTTTATCTACGGCCATTCCCTGGGTGGCGCGGTGGCGGTGAACCTCGCCGAGCAGTTATCCACAGGCACGGACGAGCCGGCGCTGGGTGGGTTGATCGTTGAGTCGAGCTTCACCAACCTGGCCGATGCAGCCACGGCCGTGGTGCGTGAGCACACCTCGCTGCCGGTGCACTGGCTGCTGTCGCAGAAGTTCGACTCACTGAGCAAGATCGAACACATCAAGGTGCCGGTGCTGATTGCCCACGGCACCGGTGACCGCTACATCCCCGCGCGCTTTAGCGAACAGCTCTACGCCGCTGCCCCGGAGCCCAAGCGTCTGTTGCTGATCGACGGCGCCAACCACAACAACGGCCTGCGCGCGGGCCAGCGCGAATACCGCGAGGCGCTGCATAGCCTGTTTGGCCTGCCGCGCTCGTAGCGCGAGGGGTTGTGTCTTTTATTCGGCCACGGCGCGCCGCGCCTACCGG
>NZ_FOFP01000021.1:47491-87256 GCF_900110925.1 Pseudomonas cuatrocienegasensis
CCCCGGAACTCCGCTTTCGCAGCACGTAGCCTGGGTCGAGCGAAGCGACACCCGGGACACTTATCCCCGGGTATCACGCGGCTCAACCCAGGCTACCGACCTGCACCACTGTGCGATCTGTGTACCAGCGCGCAGGAGCCGCTACGCCAACCGCGCTTGTTCGCGCAGGAGCGCGGCAAAGGCCTCGGCTTCGATAGGCCGGCTGATCAGGTAGCCCTGCAGCTCGTCGCAGCGCTGCTCCTTGAGAAAGTCCATCTGCGCCTGGGTTTCCACGCCCTCGGCCACCACCTTGAGGCCCAGGCTGTGGGCCATGACGATGATCGCGCGGGTGATAGCGGCGTCTTCGCCACCCGCCGCCAGGTCGCGGATAAAACTCTGGTCGATCTTCACGTAATCCACCGGGAAGCGTTTCAGGTAGCTGAGCGAGGAATAGCCAGTGCCGAAGTCGTCGATAGCCAGTTTGACGCCCAGCCCGCGCAGTTGCTGGAAGGTGCTGATGACATTCTCGACGTTATCCAGCAGCTGGCTTTCGGTCAGTTCCAGTTCCAGCCACTGCGCTGCCAGGTCGGTTTCCTCCAGCACCCGGCGCACCAGGCTGACCAGATTGCCCTGGCGCAGTTGGTGCACCGACAGGTTGACCGACACGCGAATATCCGCCAGCCCCTGCAATTGCCAGCTGCGCGCCTGCTGACACGCGCGACGCAGGACGAATTCGCCAATGGCGGCAATCAGCCCGGTTTCCTCGGCCAGACCGATAAACTCGCCCGGCGCTACCAGGCCGCGTTCGGGGTGGCGCCAACGCACCAGCGCCTCGGCGGCGCTCAGGCGGTCTTCGGTCATGCACAGTTTGGGCTGGTAGAAGACCTCCAGCTGACCTTCGTCGATGGCCTTGCGCAGTTGGGTTTCCAGTTGCAGGCGCTCCAGGGTGCAGGCCTGCAGGTTATCGGTGAAGAACTGGAAGGTATTACCACCCAGGTGCTTGGCGTGCTGCATGGCCATGTTCGCCTGGCTGATCAGCGAAGCGATTTCCCGGGCGTTATCCGGCAACAAACTGATGCCCAATGAGGCGCTCACCACCAACTCCTGCCCACCGACGATGACCGGCAGGCGCAGCGTGTCGAGCAGGCGGCTGGCTGTACGCGCCAGGGCGGAGAGGCTGCCGTAGGCATCGAGCAGCACGGCGAATTCATCACCGGACAGCCGTGCCAGGGTGTCGGCCTCGGGCAATGCCTGGGTCAGGCGCCGGCTCATTTGCCGCAACAACTCGTCGGCCACGTCGTGACCCAGGCTGTCGTTGAGCAGCTTGAAACGGTCCAGGTCGATATGCAGCAGCGCAATGCTGCCACCGCGCTGGCGGGCACGCTGGCCGGCGTCGTGCAGGCGCTCGCGGAACAGGCTACGGTTGGCCAGGCCGGTCAACTCGTCGTAGTGCGAGAGGTAGCGCAGGCGCTCCTCGGCCGCGCGCCGCGAAGACAGGTCGGCGAAAAAACCGACGACATGGCTGACGCCGCCGCGGGCATCACGCACCACATTGAGTTGCAGCCACTGCGGGTAGAGTTCGCCGTTCTTGCGGGTCTCCATCAGCTCACCCTGCCAGCTGCCATGCTGCTCCAGCTCCAGGCGGATCGACTGATACTGGCGCTGGGTCTCAGGCTGGCTGACCAGGCGAATGGCGCGCTGACCAAGGACCTCTTCGCGGCTGTAGCCGGACAGCGCGCTGAACGCCTGGTTGATCGCCAGCAGGCGGTAGTCGGCATCGAGAATGACGATGCCTTCGCTGGCCGCTTCGAAGACCATCGCGGCAAGGCGCTGCTGCTCTTCATGCTGCTTGCGCGCACTGATGTCGCGGCGCGTGCCGAGCATACGCCGCACCCGGCCACGGCCATCGCGCTCGACCGCCCGGCCACGGTCTTCGATCCATACCCAGTGGCCGTCGGCATGGCGCACCCGGTATTCGATCTGGTAACCGTCGCTTTGCCCTTGCATGTGCTCGACCAGCGCCCGGCGCAGCGCCGGCAGGTCATCAGGATGCAGGCGCGGCTTGAGGTCGCGCAGCATCACCTGTACCGCTTCCGGCGGCAGACCGAACAACTCGTGCAGGTGGCTGTGGTGCACCTCATCGCTCTGCAGGTCCCAGTCCCACAGGCCCAGTTCGCTGGCCTCCAAGGCAAGGGCCAGACGCGCCTGGCTCTTGCCCAGGGCATGGGTCGCTTCGTCCAGTTCCAGGGTGCGCTCGGCCACACGCAGCTCCAGTTCGCCGTGGGCCTGGCGCAGCTCGCGCTCGGCACGGCGGCGCTGCTCCACCTCACGCGCCAGCTCATGGTTGAGGCCTTCGGCCTGCTGCTTGGCAGACTCCAGGTTGGCGATCAGCGCCTGATTCTGGAAGCGCTGCAACAGGCTGCGCTGCACCAACCGGTGCACCTGCCAGGCCACCACCATCAGGGCCACGAGCAGGATGCAGCCCAGCAAACCCCAGCCACGCAGCAGCGGATCACCGCTGAACAGCAGGTAGGTGAGGGTCGGCAGCAGACAGGGCAGCGCAAAGGCGAGGAAAGCGGCACGGCTCACCGCATAGGCCACACTGGCCGAGAGAATCGCTGTGGCAATCAGCCCATAGACCAGCGCCTGCTGGTAGAACACATCACTGGGCACCAGCAGTACCGCGCCAAAGGCCAGGGTCAGCCCCGAGGCGCCGGCGCCGAGCAGAAAACGCCGGCGCCAGTGCGTGCTGGCCTGGCTACTGGGCGGCGCCGCATTGAAGGCCGAGACCTGGACCAAACGCAGCACCGCCAGCAGCACCAGCCAGACCAGCCAGCCAATCAGCAGCCAACCGTTATCCGGCCCCCACAGCAGGCAGGCACAGGCCAGGCCGTTGAGCAGCATGAACAGGGTGGGCACACGGGAGCCGAGGTACAGCAGGCGCGTGCGTTCAGCCTCGATGTCCGAGGCGAAATGCCGAGCAATGTCGCGCGAAGTGTCCAGTGTCAGCGGAGCAGGGGCATCTGCTGATAGAGCGGTCATAGGCGATATTCTTATTCGAGGGTGCCTAAAGTCGGCGCAGCATACCCCACGAAAACCCGTCGCCCAACTGTCTGGCGTGGGGTTTTGCGCAGTTTTCGGGGCAACGTCTGGCAGGCATGGACGATGCGGCCGAGCCTGCCTGGATGACTGGCCGGTCGTCCGGTTTTCTCCACGTCCTACGAGCGGGTAGCGCTGCTCAGGGTCATATCGCCTCCAGACACCGCGCGCAAGTCGCCGCCAGCACTCAGCTCGCTGCCGATGACGCTGTCCGGCATGGCTTCGACTGTCTTGCCGCCACCTCTGCGCTTGGCATCAAAGTGGTACTCGTTGGTGGCCGAGGCAATGGCAACGCAGGTAGTTTTTCAGCGGCCTGGCAAGGGGCTTCGGTGCTTTTTCGGCAAGCCCAGCCATGACATCGCGGGAGAAGACCGGGATAGACGCTGTTCCCAGCATGGATGCAGGCAGTTTCGTCTGTAATTCAACGCCAGGAAGCGTCCTACGCGCATTGAGCGACAGCAACATATAGTCGGCCGCTAAGACTACCCGACTCTTACGAACGACCCAGAATTCCACTGAGCTCAAGTATCCAATACCTCTAATCCAGCTCCTGACATAACATTTCGAGAAAGGCAGCAACGCCCTTGGGCAATGTACGCCCGGCCAGGGTTTGCACCTCAATGGTTCGCGAGCTCATCTCGCGATCCTTGACGGGCAGCACCGCCAGGCGCTCGCGATAGCTGTGGTGACGCACGGAGAGTTCGCCGAACAGGGTTACGCCGCCACCACTGGCGGAAAAGGCGATCAGGGCATTGACGTAGTTGCTGACCAGCACAGGCTCTATCAACAACCCCTGACGACTGCAGGCGATGTCGAACAGGTTGCGCAGGTTGGTGTTCTCCTGCGGCAGACCGAGCGGATAGCCTGCCAGTTGCGCAAGCGTGACTTGACGCTTGGACGCCAACGGGTGGTCGATGCTCATCACCGCATGCACCGGCGCCATGATGCGTTTTTCCACGCGAATGCCGCGCATCGGCGGGGGAGTCAGGGTCAGGCCGATATCCGCAACGCCCTCCTGCACTCGTCGGGTGACATTACTGTTGGAGCAGGCGATCAATTCAAAGTGGATACCGCTGTAGCGCTCACGGAAGCGGCTGATCAGCTGTGGTAGGAAATAGGTCGCCAGGCCCTCGATGCTGGCGATGCGTACCATGCCTTTCTGAATGCCCTCCAGCCCGGTGATCTCGTTGACCACTCGCAATGCCTCCAGGCGCGCCTTGCGCGCATGGTCGGCGAGCAACTCGCCCGAGGCAGACAGACGCATGCCGGTCTTGGTGCGCTCGAAGAGCTGGGATCCCAGTTCCGCCTCGAGCCTGGCGATCTGCCGGCTGACGGCAGAAGGGGCGACGTGCAACTGCACCGAGGCCTTGTTGATCGAGCCATATCGCACCACCGCCAGGAAGTAGCGTAGCGCACTGTCCACCAACACCCGTTCAGTCATTTTCTGGCTCCCAAGGAGTCGTCCCGTGTATTGCCGTAATGGCAATACCTCCTTCTAAAAATGCATCTAACGACATGATTGGCACGAGCGCTAGTATCGAACCCGACCCATGAGTCATTGCGGCCCTCGAGCCCGACTCGCCACCGAAGACCAGTTGAAGGGGACCATACAATGCACGAGTCGACCGTCACGCGCCGCACGTCACGAAGCCACAAGCTGTTCGCCATGCTGGCAATCGCCGGCAGCCTGTCGCTGACCGCGCAGGCCCAGGCCGAAACCACCGTGCATGCCGTCATGCATGCGGCACTGCGAGCACTGGATCCGGTCGCCAGTAGCGCCACCATCGCGCGCAACTACGGCTACATGGTCTACGACACCCTGATCGGCCTGGACGGCAACAACCAGCTGCAGCCGCAGATGGCTGACTGGACGGTTTCCGACGATGGCCTGAGCTACACCTTCACCCTGCGCGACGGCCTGCTCTGGCACGACGGCACACCAGTGACCTCGCGTGACTGCGTGGCTTCGCTCAAGCGCTGGGGGGTGTTCGATACCGGTGGCAAGTTGCTGATGGCCAACGTCGACAGCCTGCAAGCGGTCAACGACAAGCAGTTCGTGCTCAAGCTCGCACGCCCCTTCGGTGACGTGCTCGAACTGATCGCCAAACCCTCGTCGGTGGCCCCCTTCATCATGCCCGAGCAAGTCGCCTCGGCCGCGCCGGGCGAGCCGCTGGCCAACCATATCGGTTCCGGGCCGTTCCGCTTCGTCGATGCCGAATTCCAACCGGGCGTGAAGGCGGTGTTCGAGAAATTCGCCGACTACCAACCGCGCAGCGAAGCGCCCAGCGGCACCGCCGGCAGCAAGCAGGTCTATGTCGACCGCGTCGAGTGGATCAACATGCCGGACATGCAGACCACGGTGAACGCCATCAACAGCGGCGATATCGACTACATCGAGCGCACACCCTTCGATCTGTTGCCGCTGCTCGAGGGCAACCCCGAGATCACCAGCGAAGTGCTCGACAAACTCGGCATGCAGACCCTGGGACGCATGAACTTCCTGCAACCACCGTTCGACGACCTACGAATCCGCCGAGCCGCGTTGCTGGCGATCAAGCAGAAGGACGTACTCGCCGCACTGGTCGGCGACCCGCGTTACTACCAGCTGTGCGGATCGGTGTTCGGCTGCAACACCGCGCAAAGCAGCGAAGTAGGCGCCGAAACGCTGATCAAGGACGGCGACCTCGGCGAAGCTCAGCGCCTACTCAAGGAGGCCGGCTACCAGAACACCCCGGTGGTCATCCTGCAGCCCTCCGATGTCGGCACCCTGGCGCCGCAACCCATGGTCGTGGCCCAGCAACTGCGCAAGGCCGGCTTCAATGTCGAGCTCAAGCAGATGGACTGGCAAACCCTGGTCAGCCAACGCGCCAGCAAGAAGTCTCCGGCCGAGGGTGGCTGGAACATGATGTTCACCAACTTCGCGGTGGACAGCATCTGGAGCCCGGCGGTGAACCCGACGCTGATCGCCACCGGCAACGATGACGCCTGGTTCGGCTGGCCGAAGGACGAGCGCATGGAGCAACTGCGCAGCGAGTTCTCCCTGTCCACCGACCCGGCGCAGCGCAAGTCGCTGTCCGCAGCCGTACAGAAAGAGGCGATGGATCAGGTGATCGTGGTTCCGTTGGGTCAGTTCCAGAACGTCACCAGCTGGCGCAATGAGCTCAGCGATATCGTCCAGGGCACGGTTACCGCCTTCTGGGGCATGAAAAAAGCCGACTAGAGCAACAGGTGCCCCGCGCGGGGCGCCCATGCTTGCATGCACCCTCCGGGAGATTCCCATGTTCAGTTACTTCATCCGCCGCCTACTGACCGCCATCCCGGTCATGCTGGTGGTGGCGCTCAGCGTGTTCCTGCTGCTGCGCCTGTCACCCGGTGATCCGGCGACCATCATCGCCGGCGACATGGCCAACCCCGAGCAGGTGGCCAACATCCGTCGCGCCCTGGGTCTGGACGAACCGATCCTGACGCAGTTCCTGCTCTGGATCGGCAACCTGCTGCAAGGCGATCTCGGCACCTCGCTGATCTCGCAGACCACAGTGTCATCGATGATCGCTCAGCGTCTGGAGCCCACCGTCAGCCTGGCCCTGGCGGCCATCCTGATCACCGTGCTGATCGCCGTACCGCTGGGTGTAATCGCCGCCTGGCGTCAGGGCAGCTGGATCGACAATCTGGTGATGTCCGTCTCGGTGGTGGGTTTCTCGGTGCCGGTATTCGTCATCGCCTACCTGCTGATCCAGGTGTTCGCCATCGAACTGCGCTGGCTGCCGGTGCAGGGCTTTCGCGGCCTTGACAAGGGCTTGGGCGAGTTCCTCTCGCGGCTGATCCTGCCGGCGCTGACGCTGTCGTCGGTGTACATCGCGCTGATCGCCCGCATGACCCGCGCCAGCATGCTCGAAGTGCTGCGTGAGGATTACATCCGCACCGCTCGCGCCAAGGGTCTCAGCCAGCGCGTGGTGCTGTTCCGCCATGCCCTGCGCAATGCCGCCGTGCCGATTCTCACCGTGGTCGGCGCAGGCTTCGCCATGATGGTGTCCGGCGTGGTGGTCACCGAGAGCGTGTTCAACATCCCCGGCCTCGGCCGCCTGATCGTGGATGCCGTACTGGCCCGCGACTACCCGGTGATCCAGGCGCTGATCCTGCTCACCGCCGGCCTCTACGTGGTCATCAACCTGCTGATCGACCTGTCCTACGCGATCACCGACCCGAGGATCCGCTACTGATGAGCCAGACCCCCTATTCACCGCTCAGCGGTGCGCGGACCCTGCCGCGCCTGCTTAGCGGGATCAGCCGCAAGCGCCCACGCGGCGCCACGCTGGTGGCCGCTATCGTGCTGCTGTTGATCGTGGCGATGGCGATCTTCGCCCCCTGGCTAACCCAGCACGACCCCAGTGAAATCGCCCCGGCGCAGCGCCTGCAAGGCATGAGCGCGGAACACTGGCTGGGCACCGATGCCTACGGCCGCGACCTCTTCGCCCGGGTGATCTACGGCGCCCAGGTGTCGCTGACGGTCGGTGTCGGCGTCGCCCTGGCCACGCTTCTGGTGGGCCTTCCCCTGGGCTTGCTGGCGGGTTACTTCCGCAGCATCGATGCCGTGTTGATGCGCTTCATGGACGGCCTGATGGCCATTCCCGGGATTCTCGCGGCAATCGCCATCGTCTCGCTGACCAGTGCCAACCTGTGGACGCTGATGATCGCCATCATGATTCCGGAGATTCCCCAGGTGGTGCGGCTGATCCGCTCACAGGTGCTGTCGATCCGCGAAGAGGCCTATGTCGAGGCCGCGCAACTGATGGGCACACCGACGCTGACCATCATCTGGCGCCACCTGATGCCTAACACCCTGGCGCCGCTGATCGTGCAGTGCACCTACATCTGCGCGGCGGCGATCCTCACCGAGGCCACCCTGTCGTTCCTTGGTGTCGGCCTGAGTTCGGAGACGCCGACCTGGGGCAACATCATGGCCGACGGACGCACCTTCTTTCAGCTCAAGCCGTCGCTGATTTTCTGGGCCGGTCTGCTGCTATCGCTGTGCATTCTGTCGATCAACCTGCTCGGTGACGCGGCGCGCGACGCCCTCGATCCGAAGATGCAGCGCCGGGAGGGCTGAACATGAACGCCGTACTTAAAGTGGAAAACCTCCAAGTAGAGACCGTCGGCGGTAAGCCACGGTCAATCCTCAAGGGCATCTCCTTCGAGATTCATGCCGGCGAAACCCTGTGCCTGGTTGGCGAAAGCGGCTCAGGCAAGTCGGTGTCCTCGCTGGCCACCATGGATCTACTGCCGCAGGGCGCATTGCGCGCCAGCGGCGGGCGCATCCTGCTCGATGGCGAAGACCTGCTGCAGGCTTCCCCGGCCCGCCTGGCCGAGCTGCGCGGCAGCCGTATGGCGATGATCTTCCAGGAGCCGATGACCGCGCTCAACCCGGTGCTGAGCGTCGGCCGGCAGCTGGACGAAGTGCTCGCCCAGCACACCGACGACAACGCCGCCACGCGCCGCCAGCGCGTGCTGGCAGCGCTGGAGCAGGTGCACCTGCCGGATATCGAGCGCATCTACGCGAGTTATCCACACCAGCTGTCCGGCGGCCAACGCCAGCGCATCATGATCGCCATGGCGCTGCTGCTGGAACCGCGCCTGCTGATCGCGGATGAGCCGACCACCGCGCTGGACGTCACCACCCAGCACCAGATTCTCAAGCTGATCCGCGAGCTGCAGGAGAAGCACGGCACGGCGGTGCTGTTCATCACCCATGACATGGGCGTGGTGGCGGACATCGCCGACCGTGTCTGCGTCATGCACCTCGGCACCCTCGTCGAGCAGGGCCCGCTGCGCGAAGTACTGAGCACCCCGCAACAGGCCTATACACGCGACCTGCTGGCCGCTGTGCCGAGCCTGACGCCACGCGCCCCACGGCCCGCCAGCGGGCCACGCCTGGTGCTCGACGTGGCCGAACTGCACAAGGTCTACGCCGGGCCACGGCGCCTGTGGTGGCGCAAGCGCAGCAGCACCGCAGCGGTGCAGAACGTCAGCTTCCAGCTGTATGAAGGCCGCACCCTGGGCATCGTCGGCGAGTCGGGGTCGGGCAAGTCGACCGTGGCGCGATGCGTGATGCGCCTGATCGACCCGACCTCAGGCGCCATCCGCGTCAGAGGCCAGGACATCTCCGACCTCAGCGCAGCGGCGCTCAAGCCACACCGCCAGCGCATCCAGATGATCTTTCAGGATCCCTATCGCTCGCTCAACCCACGCCGCAGCGTTGCCCAGAGCCTGATCGAAGGGCCGATGAACTATGGCGTGCCACGTGAGCAGGCAATGGCCCGCGCCGCCGAGCTGCTGAGCCTGGTCGGGCTGCCGGAAGATTCTTTGCAGCGCTTCCCGCACCAGTTCTCCGGCGGTCAGCGCCAGCGCATCGCCATCGCCCGCGCGCTGGCCATGGAGCCCTCGGTGATCGTCGCCGACGAGGCGGTCTCGGCCCTCGATGTTTCGGTACAGGCGCAGGTGCTGGCCCTGCTCGATGATATCCAGAAACGCCTGGGCATCGCCGTGCTGTTTATCACCCACGACCTGCGTGTGGCCGCGCAGATCTGCGATGACGTGCTGGTGATGCAACGCGGTCAGGTGGTCGAGTACGGCCCCGCTCAGCAGGTGCTGGGCGCGCCCAAGGCGGACTACACCCGCCAGTTGATCGAGGTCGCCCCCGGTCGCTCCTGGGACTTTGCCGCCTTCGCCCCGGCCCTGTGATGCCACGCGGCGCCAGCGGTGCCGCGCCTTTTTATTTCGTTTGAAGAGAATCTGCCCATGCAACCCTGCGATCTGAGTGCTCAACAGGCGCGCCGCCTGCTGGCAAGCAAGCAACTCTCCGCCGTGGAACTCGCCGATAGCTGCATCGCCCGCGCCGAAGCGGTCAACCCAGCCGTCAACGCCCTGGTCGCCGACGACTACACGAACATGCGCCAGGCGGCCGTCACCGCGCAACGCGCCATCGACCGCGGCGAAGCGCTCGGCGCCCTGCACGGCCTGCCGCTGTGCGTAAAGGACATGGTCGACGTCAGCGGCCTGCCGACCACCTTCGGTAGCACGATCTACGCCGACAACATCGCCCGTGGCGACGACCCGATGGTCGCCCAACTGCGCAGCGCTGGTGCACTGATCATGGCCAAGGCCAACAACCCCGAATGGAGCGCCGGCGGCAATACCCGCAACGCGGTCTACGGGGTGACTGCCAACCCCTTCGACCTGACCCGCTCGGCGGCGGGCTCGTCCGGTGGATCGGCGGTAGCTCTGGCCTGTGGCATGGCGCCGCTGGCCACCGGCTCGGACACCGGCGGCAGCCTGCGCAGCCCGGCCGCCTTCAACGCCGTGGTCGGCTTTCGCGCCACCCCGGGCCTGGTGCCTGGACACAGCCGGCCACTGGGCTTGCTGCCCATGTCGATCAACGGGCCGATGGCGCGCACGGTCGGCGATGTCGGCCTGATGCTGTCGTCGATGATTCGCGCTGACCGCCGCGATCCCTGGGTGCCGGTGATCGACGGCGCTCTGGCCCACGACGCTGCCGCCTACCGCCAGTTGCCGCCGCTGGACTTGTCCAGCGCCAAGGTCGCGGTGACCAGCGACTTCGGCTTCACCCTCACCGAACGCCTGGTGGCCGACAGTTTTGCCGACAAGCTGGCGCGCTTCGCTCATGTCTTCGCCCGGTGCGAGCACACTCACCCGGACTGCAGCGATGCCGACGACACTTTCGCGGTGATCCGCGCTCTGGGCTTCTCCGGCCATCACCGCGACCTGCTCTACCGTCACCCGGAGCAGATGGGCCCGAACATCACCGACAACATCCGCGAAGGCGAAAGCTACTCGGCCCTCGACGTGGTGCGCGCGCTGGGCCACCAGACCCAGCTGTACCGCCGCTGGCAGGCATTCTTCGAAGAGCACGACTTCATCCTCGCGCCGACCACCACCATCAGCCCGCGCGACTGGCACGAGCTCTACCCCGAGCAGATCGACGGCCGCCCGACGCAGAGTTACTACCACTGGCTGTCGCTGGCGTACGCTTCGACCCTGGCCGGCCATCCCTCGGTGACCCTGCCCGCCGGACGCGACCGCAACGGCATGCCCTTCGGCCTGCAGATCATCGGTCGACGCGGCAGCGACCTACAGACCCTGGCCTTCGCCGCCGAGCTGGAAACGCTGTTCGTAGGCGACGCCGAGCTGCGCCGCCCACAAGTGGATCTGGACTACCTAACCCGGGCCAGGCCGCTGCGCGAAGCCGAAGGATTCCTCGGTTTCGCCTGAGTCAACTTATCCACAGGAGCGGGACATGACCGATTCCCCTGAACAACGCTGGTTGGCCGATGCCGCCGCACGCCAAGATGTGCAACTCGAGCGACTACGCGAGGCGCGCGAAACGCTCTGGATCAACCCCTTGCGCCAAGCTTTCGCCGAGGTACGCAATACGCTGCCGCTGGGTCCTGCGGACATCGAAGACGCCAGCCAGCGTCTGCAGCGCTTCGCCGCCTACTTGCGCACCGTGTACCCGCAAACCGCCGCCAGCGACGGCATCATCGAATCGCCGCTGCGCTGCATCCCACAGGGTGCACGCACTTTGGCGCAATGGCTAGGCACGGAGGTGCCGCAGCATCTGTGGATAAAGTGCGACAGCGAACTGCCAATCTCCGGCTCGATCAAGGCCCGCGGCGGCTTCTACGAGGTACTGCTGCACGCCGAGCGCCTGGCCCTGGAGCATGGCCTGCTACAGCCGGGTGAGGATTACGCCTGCTTCGCCAGCCCGCCCTTTCGCGCGCTGTTCGCCGAACACGCGATCATGGTCGGCTCCACCGGCAACCTCGGCCTCAGCATCGGCATCCTCAGCGCGCAACTGGGTTTTCGCGTCACCGTGCACATGTCCGCCGACGCCCGCGAATGGAAGAAGGCGCTGCTGCGCAGCAAGGGCGTGACGGTCATCGAATACGCCTCCGACTACAGCGTGGCCGTGACCCAGGGGCGCGCCGAAGCGGCTAACCTGCCACGCTGCCACTTCGTCGACGATGAGGATTCCAGCGCGCTGTTCCTGGGCTACGCGGTCGCGGCGCAGCGGCTGCAGGCGCAGTTCCAGGTGCAAGGCGTGACGGTGGATGCCGCGCATCCATTGATCGTCTACCTGCCCTGTGGCGTCGGCGGCGGCCCCGGTGGCGTGGCCTTCGGCCTCAAGCAGGTGTTCGGCGACGCGGTACACTGCTTCTTCGTCGAGCCCACCCACTCGCCGTGCATGTTGCTGGGCATGCACAGCGGCCTGCACAACGGCATCAGCGTGCAGGACATCGGCCTGGACAACCTGACCTGCGCCGACGGCCTGGCCGTGGGCCGCGCGTCGGCGTTTGTCGGTAAAGTCATGGAGCCGTTGCTCGATGGTATCTACACGGTGCGTGACGAGCATCTGTTCGCCTGCCTGGCGCAACTGCGCGACAGCGAGAGCCTGGCGCTGGAGCCTTCAGCCGTGGCCGGCGCCAGCGGCTTCGCGCGCCTCTTGGCGCAACAGGCCGAACTGCCAACGGAGCTGGCCAGCATCGACCTGATGCGCGATGCCACCCACCTGATCTGGGCCACGGGCGGTAGCATGGTGCCGGAGGCCGAGAGGCAGGCCTACTACGCGCAAGGCAAAGCCCTGCTGTAGACACGAGCCGGGCGCCGCCTGTGCGGATACCGCGCAGGCGGCGCCGCTCTTGGCTTGTGATGGCGCCAGTGCCCCCCTAGAATGCCGCGATGCAAAACGACCTCGATCAGCGACTCACCTCCCTCAATCCAGCCCAGCACCATGCGGTTACCACGCCGCCTGGGCATCAGTTGGTGCTGGCCGGTGCCGGCTCCGGCAAGACCCGCGTGCTGGTGCACCGCATTGCGTTCTTGATCCAGCGGCTGGGCGTCTCGCCCCACAGCATTCTGTCGGTGACCTTTACCAACAAAGCCGCCGCCGAGATGCGCCACCGCATCGAAGACGTGCTCGGGCAGAGCCCGGCCGGCATGTGGGTTGGCACCTTCCATGGCCTGGCCCACCGTTTGTTGCGCGCCCATTGGCGCGAGGCCAATCTGGCGGAGAACTTCCAGATTCTCGACTCCGACGACCAGCAGCGCCTGGTCAAGCGGGTGATTCGCGAGCTGGGCCTGGACGAGCAACGCTGGCCGGCCAAGCAGGCGCAGTGGTTTATCAACGGGCAGAAGGACGAAGGCGTTCGCCCGCAGGGCATCCAGGCCAGCGGTGATCTGTTCCTGGCGACCATGCGAGGCATCTACGAGGCCTACGAGGCCGCCTGCGCCCGCGCCGGGGTCATCGACTTTGCCGAGCTGCTGCTGCGCGCCCTCGACCTGTGGCGCAACAACGCCGGCCTGCTGGAGCACTATCAGAAGCGCTTCCGACACATTCTGGTGGACGAGTTCCAGGACACCAACGCCGTGCAGTACGCCTGGCTGCGCTACCTGGCCAAAGGCGGCGAGAGCCTGATGGTGGTGGGCGACGACGACCAGTCGATCTACGGCTGGCGCGGGGCGAAGATCGAGAACATCCAGCAGTTCGACAGCGATTTTGCCGGCGCCGAAATCATCCGCCTGGAGCAGAACTACCGCTCCACGGCGAACATCCTCAACGCCGCCAACGCGCTGATCGCCAACAACCAGGGGCGCCTGGGTAAAGAGCTGCGCACCGATGTCGGCGATGGCGATCTGATCAGCCTGTACGCCGCCTTCAACGAGCACGACGAAGCGCGCTATGTGGTCGAAACCATCGAGGACGCCCTGCGCAAGGACGGCCTCAAGCGCAGCGAAATTGCCATCCTCTACCGCTCCAACGCCCAGTCGCGGGTGCTCGAAGAAGCCCTGCTGCGCGAGAAGATCCCCTACCGCATCTACGGCGGTCAGCGCTTCTTCGAGCGGGCGGAAATCAAGAACGCCATGGCCTACCTGCGCCTGATCCACCAGCGCCATAACGACGCGGCGCTGGAGCGGGTGATCAACCTGCCGGTGCGTGGCATTGGCGAAAAAACCGTGGAAACCCTGCGCCAGTTCGCTCGGGCCAATGAGCTGTCGATGTGGGCCGCGCTGCACGAAGCCGTCGGCACCAAGGTGATCGGTGGGCGCGCCGCCGGGGCGCTGAATGGTTTTGTCGAGCTGATCGACACCCTGGCCCTGAAGGTTGAAGGCCTGCAGCTGCACAGCATGGCGCAGCTGGTCATCGAGCAATCCGGCCTGCTCGCCTACCACCGCGACGAAAAAGGCGAGAAGGCCCAGGCACGGGTGGAAAACCTTGAGGAACTGGTCTCTGCCGCCCGCGCGTTTGACTCCTACGAAGGCGAAGAAGGCGACGAAGAGCAGACCCCGCTGGGCGCTTTCCTCAGCCACGCCTCCCTGGAGGCCGGCGACACCCAGGCCGCCGAGAACGAAGACAGCATCCAGTTGATGACCCTGCACAGCGCCAAGGGCCTGGAGTTCCCGCGGGTGTTTTTGGTTGGCATGGAAGAAGGCCTGTTCCCGCACAAGATGAGCCTGGAAGAACCCGGCCGCCTGGAAGAGGAACGCCGCCTGGCCTACGTCGGCATCACCCGCGCCATGCGCCACCTGGTGATCAGCTACGCGGAAACCCGCCGCCTGTATGGCAACGAAACCTACAACAAGGTCTCGCGTTTTGTCCGCGAAGTGCCGGCGCACCTGCTGCAGGAAGTGCGCCTGTCGAACAGCGTCACGCGCCCCTACGGCAGCGATAACCGCAGCATGGGCGGCAGCAGCCTGTTCGCCGGCAGCGCCGTACCGGACACCCCGTTCAGCCTCGGCCAGCGCGTGCAACATTCGCTGTTCGGCGAAGGCACCATCCTCAACTTCGAGGGTTCCGGGGCGCAAGCACGGGTGCAGGTGAACTTTGAGAACGAAGGCAGCAAGTGGCTGATGCTGGCCTACGCCAAGCTGGAAGCACTGTAACAATCTGGCGCGTGGGAGGGGCTTTAGCCGCGACAGTCGCCGCTCAAGTGCCTCCCACAGCTGCCGGCCCCTTAACTCTGGAGACGACTCGATGAACCGCCGTAACCTGTTCGGCGCCGCTATGGCGCTGTTTGCTGCCATCGGCCTGGCCGGCTGCAAGGACGAAAAAGCTGCTGCCCAGCAAGACGCCAGCGCCGCGCAAGCGCAAAGCTTCCACTGGAAGATGGTCACCGCCTGGCCGAAGAACTACCCCGGCCTGGGCACTGCTGCCGAGCGCCTGGCCGAACGCGTCGCCACCATGAGCGGCGGCCGCCTGACCATCAAGGTGTATGCCGGTGGTGAACTGGTACCGCCGCTGGAAGTCTTCGATGCCGTCTCGCGCGGCACCGCCGAACTGGGCCATGGCGCCGCCTATTACTGGAAGGGCAAGGTCAGCACCGCGCAGTTCTTCACCTCCGTGCCGTTCGGCCTGTCGACCAGCGAAATGAATGCCTGGTTGAGCAAGGGCGGTGGTCAGGCCCTGTGGGATGAAGCTTACGCCCCGTTCGGCGTGAAACCCTTTGTGGTCGGCAACACCGGCATGCAGATGGGCGGCTGGTTCAACAAGGAAATCAACTCCCTGGATGACCTCAAAGGCCTGAAGATCCGCACCCCGGGCCTGGGCGGCGAAGTGCTGACCAAGCTCGGCGCGATCACCGTCAACCTGCCGGGCGGCGAGGTGTTCACCTCCCTGCAGACCGGCGCCATCGACGCCACCGACTGGGTCAGCCCGTATAACGACCAGGCCTTTGGCCTGCAGCAGGCGGCCAAGTATTACTACTACCCCGGCTGGCAGGAGCCGCAAGCGGTGCTGGAGCTGCTGGTCAACCAGAAGGCCCTGGACAGCCTGCCTGCCGACCTGCAGGCGATCCTCACCGAGGCCGCGCGTGCCGCCAGCCAGGACATGATGGACGACTACGTCTACCACAACGCCATCGCCCTGGAAGAACTGAAGAAAAGCGGCACCCAGCTCAAGCGCTTCCCCGACGAGGTACTGAGCGCGATGCAGCGTGAATCCGACGTCGTACTCGGTGAGCTGGCCGCGCAGAGCGAACTCAACGGGCGCATCTGGGCCTCGATGAAAGCCTTCCAGGACCAGGTCAGCCAGATGCACCAGCTGTCCGAGAAAGAACTCTACAACTGGCGCTGATCCGCCGTGGTGCCGGCCCCACCGGCACCGCCCATCGGACCCCGCGCACGGTGCGACGCAGTACGAGTCCAACCTTGCATAGCGTCAACCATGCGCTCAGGCAAAAGCTGGATACATTCTCCGGCTGGCCTTGCGCCCCAAAGGCGGGGCAAGATGCCGCGCAAAGTTCCAATCACAAGAGATGGCCCCTTATGCAGCGTTTCCTCAGTGTCGCCATGGCCATGTGCCTGGCGTTGACCCTCAGTTTCGATGCCGAAGCCAAGCGCTTCGGCGGCGGTAAATCCTTCGGCTCGGCGCCTAGCCACCAGAGCCGCCAGGCCGCACCGCCTTCGCAGCCTGCTGCCGGCGCTGCCGCAGCCGGTCGTGCACCTGCCGCCGCGAGCGGTGCTTCGCGCTGGCTCGGCCCCCTGGCTGGTCTGGCCGCCGGTGGCCTGCTGGCCTCGATGTTTATGGGTGACGGCTTTGAAGGCCTGCAGATCATGGACATGCTGATTTTCGGCCTGATCGCCTTCCTGCTGTTCCGCTTCCTCGCCGCGCGCCGCCAGAAGCAGAACCCGACCGTTGCGACTGCCGGTGGTGCACCCTTCCAGCGTGAAGCTCATGGCCAGCCTGCGCCGACCTCGATCTTCGGCAGTGGCGCCAGCGCCGCAGCGATCAAGCCGGTGATCAACGCCCCGGCCTGGTTCAATGAGCAGAGCTTTGTGGCCGCCGGCCGTGAGCACTTCCTCAGCCTGCAGCAACACTGGGACGCCGACGAGATGGACAAGATCGCCGAGTTCGTCACCCCGCAACTGCTGGAATTCCTCAAGCGCGAGCGCGCCGACCTGGGTGACGGCTTCCAGTCCACCTACATCGACGACCTCGAGGTACAACTGGACGGTGTCGACGACCAGGCCGAGAAGACCATCGCCACCCTGACCTTCAGCGGCCTGTCGAAGACCTCGCGTTTCGACCAGGGCGAAGCTTTCAGCGAAAGCTGGCGCCTGGAGCGTGCTGCTGGCGAGAACCAGCCGTGGCTGGTCGCCGGTATCCGCCAGAACGGCTGATAACAGCGGACAACAAAAAACCGGGCATGCCCGGTTTTTTGTTGTCCGTCATTTGCCGGCGCCGCCCGGATCCGGCGGCTTGACTGTCGCACTGGGTTGCTGGGCTTTATCATTCCAGGCGCGGATGTCTTCACTGCGTTTACGGCTGCTGAGTTGGGCACGATCAATCGCTTCGTTGTAATACGCCAACCAACTGCGCGAACCCGGCAGCATATTTGCCAGGTCGCGCATACCCGCCTTCAAGCCCTGCATCACCTGCTGATAATCGCGCTCCTGGTCCTGCAGCACCTTGCTCACTTCGGCGATGCTGTCCGGGTTTTCCGCGCGCGTGAAAAAACCGCTCAACTGGGATGCCTGCTGGCTGGCCAATAGCGCTTCCTGATGGCTCAAGGCACCCTGCTGCACCACTAGTTGCTGTTCAAGCTGGCGTACCTGCTGCTCCAGCGCCTGGATGCGCGGCTCATCAGCGGCGCTGAACAGGCTGTAGAGGTTCAGCCCGCTCGATACCAACATCAGGCTGCCCAGCACGCCGGCCAGGGCCAAAATAAACAAGCGATTGCGCTGACCGGCCTTGGTCAGCAATTGCAGTCGCTCGTCCTCACTGAGCACCGTATCGCCGGAATCCTGCGTATGGCTTTTCATAGGAAGCTCATTTTATGACGCTGGCAAATTGACATGCGCCTACGCAAAAGATAGCACTCGGCGATCATTTCTGCTCAGACCCGAACAGCCTGTTCGGACTTGATCGTGACAATGGACGAAAGCCGAAACATGGCCACATCCGGTTTCAGCTGGGACGACTTTTCGCGGTCTAGTGCTTTACCTACCCAAACACCGCTATCAACCGAGCCGTTCCCACACCTATGCGCCAGCAGCCCGACGCATGCCGATATGCGGAATATCGTCCTCCAGATACAGCTCGGTAACCGGCGCGAAGCCATAGCGCCCGTAATACCCTTGCAAGTGCACCTGGGCCGACAGATACAGCGGCACACCCGGCCAGCGCTGGCGGCATTCGGCGAGCGCCTGCTCCATCAGCGCATGGCCCAAACCCGTACCCCGCACCGACTCGGCGATCACCACCCGGCCAATCACCACCTCGCCCTGCATACGCTGCGGGTCGAGCAGGCGCAGATAGGCCACCAGCCCCTGTGCATCATGAGCCAGCAGGTGGCAGGTATCGCCAAGCAGGTCCTGGCCGTCGGTCTCCAGGTAAGGGCACCGCTGCTCCACCACAAACACCTGAGTACGCAGCGCAAGCAGCGCGTACAGGGTGGCGATGTCGAGTTCGCAATGGTGCAGGCAGGTCCAGGTGACCGACATAAGAGCGCTCCGCAAAAGCGTCAGTATATGTCCACAGGGGTTTTCATTCTGCAGGCCAGCTACTGTATAAAGCCGATCCCACCACTCGAGGACCTGTCACCGTGGAAGAAGTCATCGAACAACTGCGCGAACTCAACGAACCCGTCCCGGTTCCGCTGGAGCTGCCTGAAGAAGAGCTGCTGGTCGAGATCGAGGAACAGCTGCTGATCAACCTGCCGTTCGAGCTGCGCGAATTTCTGCTCAAGGTCAGCGATGTGGTCTACGGGCGTCTGGAGCCAGTGACCGTTACCGACCCGCAATCGCACACCTACCTGCCGGAAGTCGCCTCGGTGGCCTGGTCCCTGGGCGTGCCCCGCGAGCTGGTGCCGATCTGTGAAGACCACGGCAACTACTACTGCGTGGAGCAGGACGGCACCGTGGTGCTGTGGGACGGCGACGAATGCGAGCTGACCGACGACAGCTGGGATTCGGTCTGGCACTGGGTGCGCGAAATCTGGCTGGAGAGCTGAGTACCAATCAGCGCACGCCTTGCTCCAGGTCGAGCAGATTGAGCAGAAAGCGCGCGAAGTAGGTCAGGTCCTGCTCCAGCGCCTGACGTGCGGCCTTGGCGTCACGCGCCTCAAGGGCGGCAAAGGTGTCCTCATGAAAGTCGTTGAGCCGCAGTGACAGGTCGGCGTTGGTAAACAGGCGATTGAAAAACGGCCCGACCTGCAGCCAGAGCGACTCGATTGTGCGCACCAGCACCGGGTTACCGCAGGCCGCGTACAGGTGCAGATGGAACTGGCTATTGGCCGTCAGGTAGCCCTGCACCTGGCGCTGCTCGATGGCCTGGTCCATCTGCTGCACGCAGGCGCGCAGGGTGGCGATGTCAGCATCGTTTAAGCGCGGCGCGGCCAGCTCCACGGCCAGCCCCTCCAGGCCCATGCGCACCTGAAAAATCTGCTCATAGCGTTCGCGGGTCATCGGCGGGACGCGCACCGAGCGCTGCGGTTCGCCCTCCAGGGCACCTTCGGCCACCAGACGCTGCAACGCGGCACGCACCGGCATGGGACTGGTGCCCCATTGGCTGGCCAGTTCACGGATCTTCAAGCGTTCGCCTGGCTGGAAATGGCCTGCCAACAAACCCGCGCGAATGTTCTGATAAAGATGGTCCTGTAAGTTCTCAGCCATAACTCAGCGCAAGCCTCTAACCGGCGGTGCGGGGAGCTGAGCAAGGGTCAGTGAGCAGTTATGCATAGGGTTCTCCAAAACATGGAACATCTAGGGTCTGCAAAAGGCAGACGGTAAAACGAAATGAGCGCCGTAGACGCTCACGGGGCTTTGTTCTCGATCAGGCAGTTACCGCCGTCAACCACCAAGACTTCGCCAGTGATATAGCTGGCTTCGCGGGATGCCAGAAAGGCCACCGCCGCCGCCACTTCCTCAGGGCGGCCCGCGCGACCCAGTGGCGTGTGCTCGGCGGCGTGGTGCTCTTCTTCGGTGCTGGACCCGGTGGCGATCCAGCCCGGCGCCACGCTATTGACCGTAATGCCCTGCTTGGCCACTTCCAGCGCCAGGCCCATGGACAGGCCAAGCATACCGGCCTTGGCCGCGCTGTAGGCCGCCTCACCAGGGTTGCTGCCACGGGTGCCGGTGGTCGAGCTGATATTGACGATGCGCCCATAACCGCGCGCGCGCATACCCGGCAGCACCGCACGGGTAAGTAAAAAGGCTGTTCCCAGGTTGCGCGCAATGGACAGGTTCCAGGTCGCCAGGTCCATGTCCGCCAGCTCAGCAAATGGCTCGGGGCTGCCTTGCATGGCCATGCCGGCGTTGTTCACCAGAATATCGATCTGCCCCCACTGCGCCTGCGCCCAGTCGAGCAATTCGGCGACCTGCCGTTCATCGGTCAGGTCAGCGGCGCGGCCACGCGCTTGAATGCCCTCAGCGCAGAGTTCGGCAACCCGTTGCTCGACCCGCGCACTGCTGGCGGTCAACAGTACCCGTGCGCCGGCATGGCCCAGACGACGGGCGATGGCCAGGCCGATACCCGATTCACTGCCCGCGCCGCTGATCAGCGCTACCTCTTGCTGAAAGTTCATCTCACACCAACCTGTGATCACAAATGTAGCGATAATCTAGCAATAAAGCCTGATCAAACCAATGCTTGAGTTTTTTGTGATCACAAAATAGCATGTGCAGAAATTCGAACGAGGTGTTCAACATGACTGCCAGTGGAATAAGCCCAGCCGCAGTAGAAGCTTTCGCCCAACGCGAGCGTGAGCATTTTATCGCGCGTAATCCGAAATCCGTGGCCCTGGCCGAACGCGCGCGCCATTCGTTATACGGCGGCGTACCGATGCACTGGATGGCGGACTGGTCGACCCCGGTGCCGCTGTTCGTCGAACGGGCCAAGGGCGCGCGCTTCTATGACGTCGACGGCCACGAATACATCGACTTCTGCCTGGGCGACACCGGCACCATGTTCGGCCACTCGCCGGCCCCGATCGCCAAGGCCATCGCCGAACAGGGCAACAACGGCCTGACCAGCATGCTGCCCGGCGAGGACGCGGTGGTCTGCGGTGAGCTGCTGGCCGCGCGCTTCGGCCTGCCGTTCTGGCAGGTCACGGCAACCGCCACCGACTCCAATCGCTATGTGTTGCGTTGGGCCCGCGCCATTACTCAGCGCAAGACGCTGCTGGTGTTCGACGGTTGCTACCACGGCACCGTGGACGACGTGATGGTGCGCTGCATCGACGGCGAAACCGTGCCGCGCAGCGGTTTGGTCGGCCAGGCCTACGACCTGACCCAGTACAGCCGTTCAATTCCATTCAATGACGTGGCTGCGTTGGACGCCGCACTGGCCCAGGGCGACGTCTGCGCCCTGATCTGCGAACCGGCGATGACCAACATCGGCATGGTCCTGCCCGAGCCGGGCTTTATGCAGCAATGCCGCGAGCTGACGCGCAAATACGGCGCGCTGCTGATCATCGACGAGACCCACACCATCTCCACCGATATGGGTGGCTGCACCAAGTTGTGGAACCTCGACCCAGACTTCTTCGTGGTCGGCAAACCGATTGCCGGCGGTGTGCCGTGTGGCATCTTCGGTTGCAGCGCGGCGATGGCCGAGGCCATGACTGCCGCGCGCAAACGCGCCAGCGAAGGCAGCCACGGCCACGGTCACAGCGGCATGGGCACCACACTTTCAGCCAATGCCCTGGCCATGCACTGCATGCGCGCCAACCTGGAACAGGTGATGACCGAGGCCGCCTACGCGCACATGCTGCCGCTGGCCAAGCGTCTGGCTGATGGCTTTCGCACATTGATTGGTAAGCACGGATTGAAGTGGTCGGTGACCGAGCTGGGCGCGCGCAGCGAGTTCCAGTTCTGTCCGGTGTCGCCGAAGACCGGTGCAGAAGCCGAAGCGGCGTTCCACGACGAGCTGCAAATGGCCCTGCACCTGTACCTGATCAACCGCGGCATCCTCATCACCCCGTTCCACAACATGACCCTGTGCTGTCCGAGCACCACGGCAGACGATGTGGATAAGTTGATCGCAACGCTCGACCAAGCCCTGACCGAGCTGCTGGCCATTCCCGGCGCCCGCGAGTAATCCATCGATCAGCCTGTGGGAGGGGCTTTAGCCGCGACAATCGCCGCTAAAGCGCCTCCCACGAAATGACGACTCACTGTGAGAATCACCATGCCATTTGCCGAGATCCAGGAAGCCCACGACTTCCTCGCCGCCCACCCCGACGTGCGCCTGATCGAACTCATGCTGATCGACGCCAACGGCATCCCACGCGGCAAGCTGCTGCACCGCGACGAACTGCTGGCCATCTATGAAAACGGCCGGCCGCTGCCCAGCTCGATCCTGGCACTGACCATTCAGGGCGAAGACGTCGAAGAAAGCGGCCTGGTCTGGGAAGTCGCCGATGCCGACTGCTGGACTTACCCGCTGCCCGGCAGCCTGACCCTGCAACCCTGGCGCAGCACGCCCACCGGCCAGCTGCAGGTGAGCATGCACCCAACCCAGGGCATGCCCGCCGCCCCAGCCGACCCACGGCATGTGCTGGTGCGCGCCATCGACCGGCTCAAGGCCGACGGTTACCACCCGGTGATGGCGGTGGAACTGGAGTTCTATCTGCTGGACAAGCAGCGCGATGCCAACGGCCGCCCACAGCCGGCGCTGCAAAGCAACGGCGTGCGTCCACAGGCGCCGCAGGTCTATGGCGTGTACGAGCTGGAGCAAGTGCAACCGTTCCTCGATGACCTCTACGCCGCCTGCGAAGTGCAGGGCCTGCCGGTGCGCACGGCGATTTCCGAGTACGCCCCCGGCCAGTTGGAGCTGACCCTGGAGCACCGTTTCGACGCGCTGCAGGCCATCGACGAAGGCGTGCGCTACAAGCGCCTGGTCAAAGGCGTGGCCAACAAGCACGGGCTGCAGGCCTGCTTTATGGCCAAACCGTTTAGCGACCAGGCCGGCAGCGGGATGCATATGCACGTCAGCCTGGCCGACGAGCATGGCAATAACCTGATGGCCTCCGAAGACCCCCATGGCACCCCGCTGCTCAAGCACGCCATCGGCGGCATGATGGCCACGCTCAACGACGCCCTGGCGATCTTCTGCCCCAACGCCAACTCCTTCCGCCGCTTCCAGGCCAACAGCTACGCGCCGCTGGCCAAAAGCTGGGGGGTGAACAACCGCACCGTGTCGTTCCGCGTGCCGGGCGGCCCGGCCAATAGCCGGCATGTCGAGCACCGCATCTGCGGCGCCGACGCCAACCCGTACCTGGCGGCGGCGGCGATCCTTTCCGGCATCCATCACGGCATCAAAAACCAGGTCGACCCGGGTGAGGAAATCATCGGCAACGGCTACGAACAGGCCCGCGAAACCCTGCCCACCGACTGGCTGACCGCCCTGCGTACACTGGAGCAATCGGCCTGGGCCAAGGACGCCCTGGGCGAGGACTTCCTAAAAGTGTTCCTGGCGATCAAGTGGGCCGAATTCCGCCAGTTTATGGGCGAGGTCGGCGAGCAGGACTGGCGCTGGTACCTGACCCACGCCTGAGCCGCTCTTGGGTGCGTCACCCTGCAGCTTTACCGGTAACGCCGCGCAGCAGCGTCTCCACCCAATAGCGCCAACAACTTTACGGAGATGTGTCATGCAACCTGTCGTATTGATCACCGGTGCCGCCGGCGGTGTCGGCCGCGCCCTGGCGCAACGTTTCCACCAGGGCAACTGGCGGGTGGCAGTAACCGACTGCAACGCCGCCGGGCTGATCGCGCTCGGCCAAGAGCTGCCCCTGGCCGCCTCGATCAGCGCCGACCTGGGCAGCGCCAATGCCTGCCGGGATGTGGTAGACCAAGTGGTCGCCGGTTGTGGCCGCCTGGATGCCTTGGTCAACGCCGCCGGCATCTGGCGCGAAGGGCCGGTGGAAAGCTTCAGCGAGGCCGACTATGACCTGCTGATGGCGGTCAACCTCAAGGCCCCGTTCTTTATGTGCTCGGCGGCCATTCCCCACCTCAAGGAGAGCCGCGGCTGCATCGTCAATATCTCCAGCGACGCGGGGCACCAGGGCAATCAGAACGCCGCGGCCTACTGCGCCAGCAAGGGCGGCCTGACCCTGCTCAGCAAAACCCTGGCGCTGGATCTGGCCCCCTTCGGCGTGCGCTGCAACACGGTTTCGCCCGGCGATATCGACACCCCGATGCTGGCCTTCCAGGCCGAGCGCTTTGGTAACGGCGACCCCGTCGGCTATTACCGCAGCCTGCTGAGCAAATACCCCCAGGGCGAGCGGGCGCGCTTTATCCAGCCGGCGGAAGTGGCTGAACTGGTGTACTTCCTCTGCCAGCCAGGTGCGGCCGCCATCACCGGAGCTGACATGGCCATCGACATGGGCTTGTCGGCGGGGATCTGAGGTGTCTGATAGGCTGTGGCGAACGTCCACTGCCTATCCCCCCGAAGCCCAAAGTCTGGAGCCTGCATGGAACCCGGAAACGCCCAACTGACGATGACCGTGTTGATGACCCCGGATATGGCCAACTTTGCCGGCAACGTCCACGGTGGCACCCTGCTCAAGTACCTGGATGAAGTGGCCTACGCCTGCGCCAGCCGCTATGCCGGCAGTTACGTGGTGACCCTGTCGGTGGACCAGGTGATCTTCCGCGAGCCGATCCATGTCGGTGAACTGGTGACCTTTCTCGCTTCGGTCAACTACACCGGCCGCACCTCCATGGAGATCGGCATCAAGGTGGTCACCGAGAACATCCGCGAGCGTTCGGTGCGTCATACCAATAGCTGCTTCTTCACCATGGTGGCAGTGGATGAGGCGCGCAAGCCCATCCCCATTCCGCCGCGCCAGCCGCAAACTGCCGACGAGCGCCGCCGCTTTGTTCAGGGTGAGCAACGCCGCGGCATTCGCCAGGAGCTTGACGCCCGTTACCGCGCCTTGAAAACCGATGGCTGAGTGCTGAACACATACTGCTTAAATATTTTTTGGTTATAAGAAAGCCGACCATGTAAACTCCCAGGTCTATTTGGCCGCAGCAGGCGATGCCCTGCCGCCGCACCGGCTGCCTCCCCTCCAGCCGCGTGCGGCTCCGGCCGTCGTCTGCAAATCGGGAGCCGCCATGCCGCACCACACACCCCTGATCGCCACCATTGCCGCCGGCTTCGTGCTGGCCTACATCTTTGGCAGCCTGGCCCATCGCCTGCGCCTGTCGCCCCTGGTCGGCTACCTGCTGGCCGGGGTTATCGTCGGCCCGTTCACGCCTGGCTTCGTCGCCGACAAGGAGCTGTCCCACGAGATTTCCGAAATCGGCGTGATCCTGCTGATGTTCGGCGTGGGCCTGCACTTCTCGCTGAAAGACCTGATGTCGGTAAAGCACATCGCCATTCCCGGCGCACTGGTGCAGATCACCGTCGCCACCCTGCTCGGCATGGGCCTGGCCTGGGCGATTGGCTGGGGTTGGGGCGCTGGCCTGGTGTTCGGCCTGGCATTGTCGGTGGCCAGCACCGTGGTACTTTTGCGCGCGCTGGAGGAGCGCCAGTTGCTCGACAGCCGGCGCGGCAAGATCGCCGTGGGCTGGCTGATCGTCGAAGACCTGGTGATGGTCGTGGCCCTGGTCCTGCTGCCAGCGCTGTCCGGAGTCCTCGGCGGCCTGCCGCTGGGCATGGCCGCGGACAGCAGCGTTGGCCTGCAGTTGGCGTTGACCCTCGGTAAGGTCATGGCCTTCGTCGCGCTAATGGTCGTGGTCGGTCGCCGGGTCATTCCCTGGTTGCTCGAACGCAGCGCCGGCACCGGCTCGCGTGAGCTGTTCACCCTGGCCGTGCTGGCCATTGCCATGGGCATTGCCTACGGCTCGGCCAAGCTGTTCGGCGTGTCTTTCGCCCTCGGCGCCTTCTTCGCCGGCATGATCCTCAACGAGTCGAAGTACAGCCACCGCGCAGCGGAAGATTCGCTGCCGCTGCGCGACGCTTTCGCCGTGCTGTTTTTCGTCTCCGTGGGCATGCTGTTCAACCCGGCAATTCTGGTGCAGCAGCCCTTGCTGGTGCTGGGCACGGTGCTGGTTATCGTGGTCGGTAAATCCCTCGCGGCGATGTTGATCGTGCTGGCCTTCCGCAAGCCACTGAGCACCGCCCTGACCATTTCGGTCAGCCTGGCGCAGATCGGCGAATTCAGTTTTATCCTCGTCGGCCTGGGCGTCAGCCTGGAGCTGCTGCCACCTGCCGGGCGCGACCTGGTACTGGCCGGTGCAATCCTGTCGATCCTGCTCAACCCTCTGCTGTTCCTGCTGATCGACCGTTTGCAGCCCTGGCTCGACCGCCGCGAAGACACGGTTCCGGTGGACGGCAGCAGCCGCGCCGAAAGCGAAGACAACGACCGCCATCCGATCAGCGAAACCGGCCATGCCATCATCATCGGCCATGGCCGGGTCGGCAGTCGCATCAGCCGGCGCCTGCGTGCCGAGGGCATACCGCTGGTGATCATCGACGACAACCGCAGCAACGCTCAGGACCTGCGCGAGGAGGGTTACAGCGTGGTGCTCGGCAACGCGGCCAGTACCCACGTCTTGCAATTGGCCAACGTGGCCCAGGCGCGCTGGCTGATGATCGCCATCCCCAATTGCCTGGAAGCCGGGCAGATCGCCAAACACGGCCGCGAGGCCAATGCCGCGCTGGACATCATCGCTCGCGCGCATTTCGACGACGATGTCGACTACCTCAAGGCCCACGACGCCGACCTGGTGGTGATGGGCGAACGGGAAATCGCCCGGGTGATGTTCGCCCGCCTGGGCATGGCCAGCGAGAAAGCCTGAGCCACCCGGCGGCGCATCGGATAGGTACGGGCGGTGGGCGTTTTTTCCGCAGTGCTCAGGTAAGCTGGAGCGTCTCTTTCGCCCGGCGTGCCCCTGATGCTGACCCTTGGCAACCTGTTCGTCCTGATGCTGCTGGCTACCGCCGGCGCCTGGCTGTGGCACGCCCACGGCCTGCGCGAGCAGGCGCTGAAACTGGTACAGCAGCATTGCAAACGCGCCGATGTCGAACTGCTCGACGGCGCCGTCGCCCTGCGCCGCCTGGCCCTGCTGCCCGACGCCCGCGGGCGCAAGCGCCTGGCGCGGGTCTATGGCTTCGAGTTCACGGTAACCGGCGAGCAGCGCCACGACGGCATCATCATCATGTTCGGCCGCCACCTGGGGCGTATCGAGCTGGCCCCGCACCCGGTGCAGGAGCCACAGCCCGAACCCGTCGCTGTGCAGCATGACGCCAAGGTGATCCAGCTCGACGACTGGCGGCGCAAGGCCGAGTAAGACAGCCGAGTAGCCTGGGTCGAGCTTGGCGACACCCGGGTATCGCTGCGCTCAACCCAGGCTACTGTCAGGATTGCGGCAACAGAAACTCGGCCACCCGCTGCGCACTGTCCTGTGGATATTCCTGCATAAAACAATGCCCACCCGGCACCACCTGCGCGCGCACATGCGGGTTGCCGGCGCACCAGCGTGCCACGGAGCGGGCGACGAAGGGGTAGCTGTGCTGGCCGTAGAGCACCAGGCTCGGCGTCGTGACCTTGGCCAGCGACGGCCACAAACGGCGTGGGTAGGAACTGAAAATATCGGCCTCGCGGCTCGGCCGGCAACGCAGCTCGACACCGGCGTCGCTGTCTTTCAACGCATGTTCGATATAGGCGTCGAAGGCTTCGTCCGTCCAGCCACGAAACATCCCGCGGCCATACAGCGCCTTATGCGCCGCGGCGCGGTCCGGCCAGTTGCTGCGGCGCTTGAGCGCTCTGCTCGCCAGGGTGGTACGCCGGCTCAGGCCGACGACATCGGACAGCGCCATCACCCCGATCATCGCCGGGCCGAACAGCACCGGATCGAGCAACACCGCGCGACCGAACAGAGTCGGGCGCTGCGCCAGCATCAGGCTGGTGAGCACCCCGCCAAAGCTGTGCCCCAGGGCAAACAGCGGCGCATCGGTAAACCGCTCGCGGCCAGCATCGAAGGCCTCCAGGGCCAGTTCGGCGCTGCGGTTCCAACCGTGAAAACGACCGCCGTGGTCACTCTCGCCGTGCCCCTGCACATCGCACAACCAGAGGTCGAACGCCTCGGCCAGCTCGCGCAGCATCGGCGTATACACCCGGCCGCAATAGCCATTGCCGTGCAGCATATGCAGCACCGGCTTGCCGGACGGAGGCGAATACCAACCGCGCAGGGTGAAGCCGGCGGAACAGGCGTGGGACCAGGGAAGCAACTGCATAGGCGGTGACCAGTGAACAAACGGCGCTGCAGCTTAGCAGGCCGGCATCGACTCGCCAGCCGCATTCGCGTCAATCGATAGGACTCGCCGTCGCCAGGTAGGGTGCGCTGTGCGTACCAGGGTCAGATGCAGATTCCCGGTGCGCGCGGCGCACCCTACAGCCCGCTGCCTTCCTTGATAAATGCAGGCAGTCATCCAAGAGCATTTGTGGCAACGCGGCGTGCCGGCCTCGCCTAGGGCTTTCAACGACCTGCTACCCGGCAGGCCGTCATGCTGGCAACCAGAGCAGTCTGATCCTGTGCTTCGGCAAAAATCAGCTCCAGCCGCGAATCCTTGCGCCACTCACTGGGCTGCCACTGCAATGCCTGGCCATTCAGGGCATTGGCCGAGCGCCAACCGATGTTGCTGTGCAGCACCAGCTTGGCGCGGCGCCAGGGCAGGCTGGCAAGCCAGTGCTCGATACGCGGCAACGCGAACTGCTGGCTGGGGTGCCAGCGCCAGCCGATACTCCAGCCTTCGGCCTGCTGCTGCACCTGGCAGATCGGCTCGGCCGGGTTACGCCACAGGTGGGGCAAGGGCGCGGCGGCCTTGGGCAGGTTATCCAGGGTGCCGCCGCTGTCGCCCTGGGCGCTGAAACCGGGCAGCGCCACCAAGGGCAATGCCCCCTGGCTGGCCCAGTACATCGGTCGCGCGGGCAGTTGCGCCAGGATGCGTGCCTTGGCCGCAGCGTCCAGCCCTTCGGCCTTGTTCAGCAGCACCAGCCCGGCGTGCTCCAGTGTCGCTTGCTGGCTCTGCGCCAGGGCTTCGCCACGGGCTACCGCCTGGGCATCCAACACCAGCAGCGGCGCCTGCACCGCCAGCACGCCGGCCCAGGGCGCTTCGCCCAGTTGCGCCAGCAGTTGCAGCGGATGGCCGAGGCCGGACGGCTCGATCAGCAGACGATGGGGCTTGGCCTGGCGCAACAGGCGGCTCAGGCCGACCTGAAACGGCACACCGTTGACGCAACACAGGCAGCCACCGGCCACTTCACCCAAGGCCACGCCATCGTCGTGCGTAGTCAGCAGCGCGGCGTCCAGGCCGACCCGGCCGAACTCGTTGATCAGCACCGCCCAGCGCTCATGGGCCGGCCGTTGCGCCAGGAGGTGGCGGATCAGGCTGGTCTTGCCGGCGCCCAACGGCCCGGCAATCAGGTGAGTCGGAATATTCTTCAACATAAGCCTATGGTGCGGGTTTGCCGGCTGAGAGAGAAGCCGCTGACGCTGGAAAAGCTGCGTGCTAGAGTCGTCGACCTGTTTGATGCCACTGCCTGTTGATCGAGGTTTGTCACGATGCGCGCCGTTCTGCTGTTGGGGATGTTCCTGTTGTCCGGGCTGGCCTGGGGCGAAGCCTGCGTGGTGCGCAGCCAGGCCGAGCGACTGGATGTGAAGGTCTGCCAACAGAACCGCAGCATCCCACCGAACCTGTTTCGCAGCGGCTTTTGCCAGCCGCAGCTCAAGGGCCAGACCGTCGCCGTGGAGTTCGTCGAGCAATGCCCAATCGGCGCCTACGGCGTGTGCCGCAACGCCCGCGTCGGCGGCACGCCCTACCAGCAGGATGTGCATTACTACGGCGTCGCCAGCGACGCGACCTACCTCAAGGCCTACTGCGAGCAGCAAAGCAAAGGCGTGTGGATGGCGCGCTAATAGGCGAACGCTTCGCGCCGGGGCGGCGCTCCTACAAGACAGTAGCCTTGCCACAATCCCGTGGGAGTCGCGCCCCGCGACGAATAGAAGCCATCGCACAATCCCACAGACAGCCAACCGCTTCGCGCCGGGGCGGCGCTCCTACAAAGCAGTGGCCTTGCCACAATCCCGTAGGAGTCGCGCCCCGCGACGAATAGACGCCATCGCACAATCCACACACACCCAACCGCTTCGCGCCGGGGCGGCGCTCCTACAAGGCAGTGGCCTTGCCACAATCCCGTGGGAGTCGCGTCCCGCAACGAATAGAAGCCATCGCACAATCCACAGACAGCCAACCGCTTCGCGCCGGGGCGGCGCTCCTACAAGGCAGTGGCCTTGCCACAATCCCGTAGGAGTCGCGCCCCGCGACGAATAGAAGCCATCGCACAATCCCACAGGCACCCAACCGCTTCGCGCCGGGGCGGCGCTCCTACAGGCTGTGATTCACTACCCCAACCAATCCAGCGTCAGCAGCAAACGCTGCTCACCCGCAGGCGGTTGCGGCGAGCGGTGGATCAGCCCGTGCCCTTCGTTACCCACCCACTTTTCCCCCTTGGCGAGCAGCACGTCACCGGCTTGCGCCTGGTGGATCCGCGTCGCGTCCTGGGGTTCGGCGGCAGGGTCGCCTAGGCGCTGGCGGGGGATCACGCCCTCATCCAGCCATTGGCTGCCGATGCCGGCGTAACTGGTGATCAGCCGCAGCGGCACATGGTCGACGTGAAAGCGCGGGCACATGGCTTTGTCCAGCACGCGCAGACGCAGGCCGATGCGCCGCGCATCGACCAGGTAGACAAAGGCGCTCACCAGCCAGGCGACATCCGCCAGAAACGCAGCCTGGCCGGGTAGGTCGCTGTACTGGTCGACCAGGCCGTGCAGCTTCGGCGGCTCTTCCGGGTTGGCCAACTCCAGCACTACGGAGGCCGCCAGGGGATCGCCCTGGGCCAGCAGGGCGTGGCAGAAATCGCTGATCTGCACCGGCAGTTGCCGCTGCCAACAGGCCAGGTTGACGTCGTCGCGCAGTACCTCGCCGAGCACGTCGATCTGCGCACTGCACAGCTGCCGCGCCGGCGCGCGCAGTTTTATGGCGTGGGCCAGGCTCATGCAGACTCCTCGGTCCAGGCGCCGAACGGGTCGGGCAGCATCCGCCAGCCTTCGACGCCCAGGGCCATTTCCGCGTCGTCGAGCAGGCAGGCATCCAGCTCGCCGGTCAGGCGGGAAAAATCGATGTTCTGGCCGATAAACACCAGCTCCTGACGGCAATCGCCGGTCTGCGCCTGCCAGTGTTTCATGATCGTCTGCAGCCCCTCTTCGTCCTGCGGCCACTGGCTTTTCGGCACAAAACGCCACCAGCGCCCGGCAAAGCCATGGCGCATCAGCCCGCCGGCCTGGGACCAACTGCCGGCTTCCTGGTACTTGCTGGCCAGCCAGAAGAAACCCTTGGAGCGCAGCAGGCGGCCGTTGCTCCATTCACGGTTGAGGAAGGCAAAGAAGCGCTCAGGGTGAAACGGCCGACGCGCGCGGTAGGCGCTGGAGGCAATGCCGTACTCCTCGGTTTCCGGAATGTGCTCGCCGCGCAGCTCCTTGAGCCAGCCGGGCGCCTGGGCCGCGCGCTCGAAGTCGAAACGCCCGGTATTGAGGATTTTTTCCAGCGGCACTGCACCCATGGCCATCGGCACGATCTCGGCGTGGGTATTGAGGCCACGCAGGATGGCACTCAGCTCCTCGCGCTCGGCGCTGCTGATCAGGTCGATCTTGCTGATCAGCAGCACGTCGGCGAACTCGACCTGCTCGATCAGCAGGTCGGTGATCGAGCGCTCGTCGCCCTCGCCCAGGGTTTCGCCACGGCTGGCCAGGCTTTCAGCCTCGTGAAAGTCACGCAGGAAGTTGACCCCATCGACCACGGTCACCAGGGTGTCCAGGCGTGCCTTGTCGGCCAAACTCTGGCCCTGCTCGTCGCGGAAGGTGAAAGTCTCGGCCACCGGCAGCGGCTCGCTGATGCCGGTCGACTCGATCAGCAGGTAGTCGAAGCGGCCCTCATCGGCCAGGCGGCTGACCTCTTCCAGCAGGTCTTCGCGCAAGGTGCAGCAGATGCAGCCGTTGCTCATTTCCACGAGCTTTTCTTCGGCGCGGTTGAGGGTGACATCACGCTGAACTTCGCTGCCATCGATATTGATTTCGCTCATATCGTTGACGATTACCGCCACTTTCAAGCCTTGGCGGTTCTTCAGGATGGCGTTGAGCAGCGTGCTTTTACCGGCGCCGAGAAAGCCGGACAGCACGGTAACGGGAAGGCGGGTGGGCATGGCGAGTCCCTCAGGGTTCACGGTTATTGAAGGGCGGGTTCAGACGACCCGCTTCTGATGTCTTTCGCGCAGCTCCTGGCGCTCTTTGGCTTCGATGCACAGGTCGGCGGTGGGTCGCAGGAGCAGGCGTTGCAGGCCAATCGGTTCGCCGGTTTCACGGCACCAGCCGTACTCACCGCGGGCAAGGCGAGTGAGTGCTTCGTCGATCTTGTCGAGCAGCTTCTTTTCCCGCTCCAGCAGGCGCAGTTGCCATTGGCGCTGCTCTTCGGCGGCGCCAATATCGGCCGGGTCGCTGCCGACCTCCTGCTCACGCAGGCCGGCGAATTCCTCGGCGATGCGCGCATGCAGCTCGCTGCGTTGCACCAGCAGACGCTCGCGGAAAAACGCCTGCTGGGCCTCGTTCATGTAGTCGTCGGCGGGCTGGGCAAGCAGCTGCGCGTCATTCAGGGGTGTGGACATGGCGATGGATTCGCTGGCAAGGTGATTTAATTGTTATAACATAACATTAATCACGCAAACCAACCTCTGGAATTCCGATGAACGCTCTGACCCTGCCAGACATCGCCGCCCAGGCCACCCACCACGCCCAAGCCCTGACTTGGGTGGGCATGGCCGATATCGCCCTGCCGCTGCACCTGGCCGAGCAACGCATCGCCGGGCGCGCCGATGCCGGCGTCAGCCTGGATGACGGCGAAGCGCGGGGTATTCATATGTCGCGCCTGTACCTGGCGCTGCACGCCTTCGAGCAGCAGCCCGTGACCCCGGCACTGCTGCAGCAGGTGCTGGGGCATTTCCTCGACAGCCACCTGCAGCTGTCCAACAGCGCTTATCTGACCCTACGCGGCGAGGTGCTGCTCAACCGACCGGCGCTGGTCAGCCCGCTCAGTGGTTGGAAGAGTTACCCGCTGGAAATCCGCGCACGCCAGGATACAAGGGGGTTTCACGTGGAACTGCAGGTCAGCGTCGGCTATTCCTCGACCTGCCCCTGCTCTGCCGCCCTGGCCCGCCGGTTGATCCAGCAGCGCTTTAGCGCCGACTTCGCCGACCAGCCGCTGGACCACGCCGATGTACTCGCCTGGCTCGGCTCTACCCAAGGCATCCTCGCCACCCCACACAGCCAGCGCAGCACCGCGACCCTGCAGGTGCGCCTCGACGCCAGCGCCGCCGAGCTGCCATTGCTGACGTTGATTGATGATGCCGAGCGCGCCCTGGGTACCGCATTGCAAACCGCGGTCAAGCGCGCCGACGAACAGGCCTTCGCCCTGGCCAACGGGCAGAACCTGATGTTCTGCGAAGACGCCGCCCGGCGCCTGCATCGCTGCCTGGCGGCGCTGCCACTGGTAGCGGGTTTTCACCTGCGGGTGGTGCACGCCGAAAGCCTGCATGCCCACGATGCCGTGGCTGAAAGCCAGCAGCATTGGCAGCCATCATGACGCGCCGCATCAGGCTTCCGCTCGGGGACACAGGCTCTGCATCTAGCGAAGACCAGGCGGCATGACCGGGCCTATCACCAGCCGCCTCCGCCCCCGCCGCCACCACCGCCACCTGAAGACCCACCCCCGGAAGAGCCGCCTCCACCTGATGAACTGCTCGCAGGTGCTGACGCAGCCAGCGCCGTGGCACTGCTGAGGCCAGCCGCCAACGCGCTGCTCATGGCCACCGGCGAGCTGAACGTGCTGCGGCTGTGATACCAGTCGGGTTGATAGTCACGCTGCGCCGGGTCGATCAAACCCTTGGCCAGCGCTTCACTGAAGCGCGCACTCCACTTGTCTTCCACACCCAAGGCCATGGCGTAGGGCAAATGCTGCTCATACAGCGCGATACTCATTGCTGGAGCATCACCGGCCAGGGCCAGCACATCGCTTTCCGCCAGTTGCAGGTAGTCGCGGTAGCCTTCCAGGTGGTCAAGCAGTTGCCGCCCAAGCGGCGTAGGTGCCGGCAGCAGCATATAGAACACCACCACCACGGCCGCGTAGGCGCCCAGCACCAGCACGTTCAGTAGGGGCAAAGCATCAACCAGCATCCACACCCCCACTGGCACCGGCACGAAAAACATCAAGCCGAAAAAACCCAGGACGATGCGACGGCCCCAGCCCGGCCCCCGCCACGCGAGGCAAAGCACCCACAGTGCTGGCCCGGCAAAGACCAGTGAAAAGACCAAACCCGCCAGGCCGGCGCCCATCGCGGTGCTGTTACGCGCGCCAGTCAGCACCATGACCACACAGCCGACAAGGACCAACACCAGCCCCCACGCCCAGAGCCCCCGGTTGTTACTGAACCAGGCCTTGCCTTGTGTTTTAAGCTGGGTGGTCAGCCCGGCGACAGCATCGCCCAGGCGCGGCTCGTAATCGCCGCCAATCTCCAGGGCGATACCGGCCTTGTTGGCCGGGAACAAGCGCTTGCGCAGCTCACGATCGGCCTCGCTGAAGTCTTCTCGCTCACCCGTGCCACGGGCCAGGGTAAAGCCGCCACCCTGCGGTTTATCCTCAATGTGCAGGTGCTTGCGGATGGCCATGTCGGTGAGCCACACACTGAACGCCCGTGCATCCTGATACGCGCCGTTAAACCCGCGGTGCCAGAGGTAGCCGGCTTGCACCGCGCTCATGCCTGGCGGGGCGCCGAATAACGCGATGATGATGCTTTTTGCAGGGTCACGACCGACCCGATCCCAGGTGCGCAGATAAAACAGCAGCACGCCGATCAACAGCAGCACGCCAAGCAACAGGCCGACGTTATCGCGCGCCAAGGCGACGCTACGCTCGATAAAACCCGGCCGTGCGACCAACCCGGCTGGCCAGTCCACCGCCACCGTCAGCCCCTGATAGGCTGGCAATGCCTGGGTGGTGGTCAGGCGCAGGTAATCATCGCGCTGCTCCAGCACCTCGTAGCCCTTGTTCTGGCTGCCCCAGCGACCGGTGTAGGCGGCAAACTGGCCGATCCGCGCGCCCGTCGGCAGTTGCACCTCGACCGACGCCTGCTGAATCGGAAACGCCCAACCATTACCCGTCACATTCCAGTACAGCTCATCGGTCGTGGCGTGGTGCAGCAACTGCCGCTCAACCCGATAGCGCAACTCGTAGTCATAGCGCCCCGGTTGCAGCAGTCGCTCGGGTGAACCGAGGTAATAGCGCACCCAGGTGCCATTCTCCTCAACCCGCACCCGTTCCGTCTGGCCGTCACGCAATACGTCGAGCAAGGTAATCGGGCTGCTCTGCTGCAACCCGCTCGGCAAGCTGTAACTGACCGGCAGATCACGGTAGATGCCGCGCTTGATCTGCTTACCCTCGGCCTGCACGGCAATACGCTCCGTGACCAGCAGGCTGCCGTCACGCTGCACCTGCAAGGTGACGGCAAAGTTCTCGATCACCTCAGCGGCCGTTGCCCACAGCGGCAGCAGGCATAAACACAACAGCACTGAACGCAGCACTGACAGCATGTCAAAACTCCATTTTTGGCGGCTGGGCATCACGGGGGTCGTCCAGACTGAAATACTCCGCCTGGGTGAAAGCAAACAACCGCGCAACCAGGTTGCTCGGCACTGACTCAATCAGCACATTCAGTTCGCGCACTGCGCCATTGTAGTAACGCCGAGCCATCTGAATATGCGCCTCGACCTCTGTGATGGTGCGCTGCAGGTCGAGAAACTGGCCGTCGGCCTTGAGCGTCGGGTAATCCTCAATCAGGGCAAACAGCTGGCGCAGCTGCAGGCTCAACTGCGCCTCCACCGGCGCCCGCTCGCCCAGCGGCGAATCAGCCAACTGCACCGCGCGCAGGCGCTCCTGCACCAGCGCCTGTAGCGTGCCCTGCTCGTAATTCATGTACTGGCGCACGCACTCGACCAGCGCAGGAATCAGGCTGGCGCGACGCTTGAGCTGCACATCGATACCGCTCCACGCCTCGGCCACCCGCGCACGGTTGAACACCAGGCGGTTGTAGAAATAAATCGTTAAACCAGTGAGCGCCACCAGCAGCGCCAGCCCTGCCCAGAAACCCGCCCCGTGCATAACCACTCCTTGTCTGAAACTGCTGGATCGCCTGCGCCAGCACTCATCATGGCATAGCCTGGCAGACGCCGATGTGTGGACCGGCACACCCGGTAACGCCAGCAAGGCGGACATTCACCCGGCGATACCCGTATCCTGTACCGCCCGCTCGCGAACGAGGCCACCATGCAGATCGAGTTGATCGAGATCCGCGATCACCTGAACCGCTTCCCGCCCTTCGACGCCCTGCCCGAAGACCGTCTCGATGCCATCGCCAGCCAGGTGCAGGTGGCCTACTTCAAGGCCGGCAGCGACATCCTCCTGTACGGCGCCGACATCCACGAGCTGCACTACGTGCGCAGCGGCGCGGTGGAGATCTATCGGCGCAACGGTGAGCTGTACAACCGCCTGAGCGAGGGCGATATCTTCGGCCAGGCCGGCCTGCTGCGCAGCAACAAGGTGCGCTTCCCGGCGCGGGCCATCGAAGACAGCCTGATCTACTTCATCCCCGCCGCCGTATTCGCCCAGCTCTGCGAGGCCTTCGACAGCTTTGCCGACTTCGTCGAAGCCGAGGGCCAGTCGCGCCTCAAGAGCGCGGTGGACAGCCAGGGCAAGGCGCGCGACCTGATGAAGATCAAGGTGCGCCAGTTGATCGCCCGCGCACCGGTCAGCGTCACCCTCGACACCCCGGTGCGCGAGGCGGCGCGGGTGATGACCGAGCAGAGCGTGTCCTCCCTGGTGATCGTCGACCCCAACGCGCGCTGGCCCAACCCCGAGCAGGTTTCGGTGCTCGACCAGCAGACCCAGGTGATGGTCGGCATCCTCACCGACCGCGACATGCGCACCCGCGTGGTGGCCGAGGGCCTGGGCGCCGATACCCCAGTCAGCCAGGTGATGTCGCCCAACCCGATCACCGTGCAGGCCGACGACTCAGTGTTCGAGGCCATGCTGTGCATGCTGCGCAACAACATCCACCACCTGCCCGTGGTGCAGCGCCGGCGGCCGGTGGGCATGCTCAACCTGTCGGACATCATCCGCTACGAATCACAAAGCAGCCTGCACCTGGTCAACACCCTGTTCAACCAGACCCAGGTCAGCGGCTTGCAGGCACTGCTGCCGGATCTGCGCGCGACCTTCGTGCGCATGGTGCGCGACGAGGCCAGCGCACACATGATTGGCAGCGCCACCGCCGGCCTCGGTCGCGCCTTTACCCAGCGCCTGCTGGAACTGGCCGAGGCCGAGCTCGGCCCGCCACCGGTGCCCTACAGCTTTATGGCCCTGGGCTCCATGGCGCGCGACGAGCAACTGCTGGTCACCGATCAGGACAACGCCCTGGTGCTCGACGACCGCTTCGACCCCGCGGTGCACGATGACTACTTTCTCAAGCTCGCCCGCTTCGTCAGCAAGGGTCTGGCGGCCTGCGGCTATGCCTACTGCAAGGGCGGGATCATGGCCAGCAACCCACAGTGGCGCCAGCCGCTGCGGGTCTGGCAGGGTTATTTTCGCGAGTGGATCGACCGCCCCAACCCGACCACCCTGCTCAATAGCTGCATCTTCTTCGACCTGGACAGCGTCTACGGCGAAAGCGAGCTGGTCGAGCAGCTCAAGGACCTGGTCGCCACCCGCGCCAGCGCCAACCCGGCGTTCCTCGCTGCCATGGCGCGCAATGCCCTGAACCGCACCCCGCCGCTGGGCTTCTTCCGCACCTTCGTGATGGAAACCGACGGCCAGCAGAAGAACATCATCAACCTCAAGGGCCGCGGCACCGCACCGCTCACCGACCTGATCCGCGTGCACGCCCTGGCCTGCGGCAGCAAGGCGCAAAACTCCTTCGAGCGCCTGGACGCCATCGCCGCCACCAAACTGATGCCGCCCGAAGCCATCAGCCAGCTGCGCTACGCCCTGGAATTCCTCTCCCTGGTGCGCATCCGCCACCAGGCCTCAGCGGTTGAGGCCGAGCGCGAGCCGAACAACTACATCGAACCCGAACAGGTCTCGGCCAGCGAACGCTACAACCTCAAGGAAGCCTTCCAGGTGCTCAGCAACGCGCAGAAATTCCTGCGCTTTCGCTATCCACCCCATGCGGTGCGCAACCCATGAAAGGCCAGCGCCAGGATCAGGCGCCCGACTGGCCAGCGCTCTACGCGCAACTTGCCGAACAAAGCCGCGACCCGCGCCTGAAAGCCTTCTACCAGGCGGGCGTGGTGGCCATGGACACGCCCATCGAGGCCGTGCCGCTGCTCGCCCTGGATGTCGAAACCACCGGCCTCGACGCCCGCCAGCACGCCATCATCAGCCTCGGTTTGGTGCCCCTGAGTTTGCAGCGCATCCGCTGCGGCGAGGCGCGCTACTGGGTGGTCAAACCCACCAGCGAACTGAGTGGCGAGTCCGTGCCCTTCCACCGCATCACCCACTCCGACATCCGCCACGCCCCGCGCCTGACCCACATCCTCGACGAGCTGCTGGCAGCCATGCAGGGCCACGTCATGGTGGTGCACTACCGCAACATCGAACGTGGCTTTATCGACCAGGCCGTACGCCAGCAACTCGGCGAAGGCCTGCACTTCCCGGTGATCGACACCATGCAACTGGAAGCCCGCCTGCACCGCACACGCCAACCCGGCTGGCTGGCCAAACTGCTCGGCCGCCAACCCACCTCCATCCGCCTGGCCGACAGCCGCCTGCGCTACAACCTGCCGCTGTACCAGGCGCACCACGCGCTGACTGATGCACTGGCCACGGCAGAGCTGCTGCAGGCACAGGTGGCGACGCACTATGCGCTGGATACGCCGGTGGGGAAGTTGTGGAGTTGAGGCTTGTACTGTTAGCCAGCGATGCCGGCTAATTGTGGGAGGGGTTGGGCGGCACACCGCTTTAGGGCCATGCCACGCTCTGCGTGGGAACCCCGCTTGGGCGCTCTGCGTCCGTTGTAGCGAGACGCAGAGCGTCTCTGGCTGCATGCCCACGCGGAGCGTGGGAACGATCAAAACGGTACATCGCCTCGTCGGAGATCAACCCGACGAGGAAACGCTGACCCCATTGATTCTCTTGCGTGCAAACAGGTCGCATGTAGTGGTCAACTAATCCCGGACACCTCGATAGGTCGTTCCGACGCCATCGTTTGTTCGTAAACGGTCGGTGGCAGATATCCCAGTTTCGAATGCAGTCGCTCGTTATTGTAAAACCCAGCGATATATTCAGTGATGTCGCGTGTCGCTTCGGCATGGTTGGCATAATCGCGCCGCCATACCCGCTCCATTTTCAAGCTCAGGAAGAAGCGCTCCATCACTGAGTTATCCCAGCAGTTACCTTTACGACTCATGCTCTGCTGCATATCGTTTCTGGCCAACAGTGCTCTATAGCTCGCGCTGGCGTATTGGCTGCCGCGATCCGAGTGAGCGATCAGACCCGGTGGCGGTTGGCGC